>NZ_JYIV01000020.1 GCF_000956405.1 Microbacterium oxydans | reverse complement strand
GGAGTGGGGTGAGGGTCAGGGGGTGCGGCGGAGGGCGCGCCAGTCCTCGACGATCTGCAACATGCGGGAGGAGAGGAAGCGGAAGAACTCGGCGAGCTCGATCGCGCGGTCGTGAGCGTCCTGGTCGTCGTCGTGCTCCGCCGCGATCTCGTCGATGTACTCGGAGAGGCGCGAGTACACCGGCATGTTCCCCACGATCGAGCTGTAGAACGGATCGTGCACGAACTCGTAGCGGTCGCGCCGGTCGCCGGGGTGTGATCGACGCTGGATGAAGTGCAGCTGCTGCAGGTACCGCACCGCTCCGGAGACGGCGGCGGCCGAGACGCCCAGACGCTCGCCGAGCTGGGCGGCCGTGTACCCGCCCTCGGGAGCGGCGACCAGAGCCATCATCACGCGCGCCGGCATCCGCGGCATCCCGGCGGCGGTCATCATGGCGGCGGCCTGCTCGGCGGGTTCCATCCCGCGGTGGGAGTCGCGGGAGGGGGCGTCGTCGAGGTCGGGCATCGTGCTCCTCCTCGGCTCAGGGGGCGAGCTCACGGCGTCGCATCAGGGTCAGGGCTCCTGCGCCTCCCGCGACGAGAGCGAGCACGAGCCACCACAGCCCGCGCACGTCCACGCCGCTGCCGTCCACCATCGGGGTCACGCCGAAGGGCGAGAGGTTCATCGTCCAGTCCGGCAGTCCGAACAACGGGCCGAACAGCCCGAACAGGGTCGCCAGCAGGACGAGGCTCCACGCGAGGGCTGTCGTCGCGCGGGGGAGCAGCACGAAGACGAGCGCGGTGAGCACGGCGAAGACCGCCGCCGCCAGGGCCTGCCCCGCTCCTGCCACGGCGACGATGCGGTACAGCGAATCAGCGCCGCCGTTCACCCGGATGCCGACCCATCCGGCGAGCACCGCGGCGGCGACCACGATCAGCACCGCGAGCACGCCGACGATCACGTAGTCGGCGAGCCAGCGCACACGACCGACCGGGGTCGCCAGCACGGCCTCCGCAGTGCCGCGCGCCTCCTCCTGCCGCGCGCGCACCACGATCTGCACGGCGCAGCACGCGGCGAGGATGCCGAGAAGGGTGAAGAACACGGTGACCACGACCTCGTCGAGTCCGCCCGTCGCTCCGCCGATCGTGGTCAGGATGTCGGCCACGGCCGGGTTCTCGCCCGAGATCCGGTCGACCAGTCCGCTCAGGGTGGTGGCGAGGATGCCGGTGATCGCCCCGCCGACCGCCCATCCCACGATCGCCCCGGACGTGAGCCGCCACACCAGCGCGTGCGGGGAGGCGAGCGGGGGCCGTGCCGAGACCCTGCCGGGGCGCTCCGCGACGAAGCTCGCATCGATATCTCGCAGCGACTGCAGGGCGACGGATGCGCCGGCGAGCACGAGTCCGAAGGCCAGGCCGAGCAGCATCGGCCCGACCAGGTCGGCGTCGTAGGGGCGGGATTGCTCCACCCATCCGAAGGGGGACAGCCACGCCGGCCACGCGCTCGTCATGCTCGTCAGATCGTCGCTCGGGGTGCCCGCCGCGTTGCCGATCCCGCGGATCAGGAACGTCGCCACGAGCACCCAGACCGTCAGCGAGTTCGCACCCCGAGAGGTGCGCAGAAGCTGCGCGGCGAGGAGGCCGACGCCGAGGAACGCGACGCCGCAGGATGCCGCTGCCGCCCCCGCCAGGACCGACCCCGCGAGCGGAAGACCGGTGGCGATCAGCGCGAGCGCGGTGAGAACGGCCAGGGCGACGTTCGCGAGCGCCCCGTGCACGATCGTCGCGACCGTCGGAAGGCGGCGTCCGGCCGGGGTGGCCCAGACGAGCTCCGCCCGTCCCGCCTCCTCGTCGCCGCGCGTGTGCCGCACGGCGAGGAACGTGCTCATGAGGGCGGCGAGGAACGCCAGCCACGGCAGCACCTCGAAAGCCAGGAACGCCCCTTCGGACGTACCGGACGGCAGCCCGCGGAACATCAGGATCACCGGATTCGCCAGCGCAGCCGCGAGGATGTTCTGCCGGTCGGCAAGAGTGGAGTACGACTGGCTGACACCGGCGTATCCGGCGAAGGCCATCAGGGCCGTGCCGACGATCCACAGCGTGAGCTGCAGCCGATCACGCCGCAGTCGCTGTCTCAACAGCACGCCGAAGGCGGTCATCACGCACGATCCTTCACCGCGCGACGGCCACGACGGGTGGAGGGCTCTTCGTGCTCCGCTCCACCTTCCTCGGCCGCTTCGAGTCCGGCGAGGTCGTCGCCGTAGTGGCGCAGGAACAGCTCCTCGAGCGAGGGCGGAGCGACGCGCAGGTCGCTGATGCCGAGGGTGGCGAGGGCGGGGAGCACCGTCGCCGTGCGATCGCTGTCGACGGAGAGGCGGATGCGGTCGCCGTGCTGCTCGGGGTCGTGTACGTCCGGGATGCGGCCGACCTGTTCGAGGGTGGCGCCGGCGGAGACGAACGACACGTCGCTGCGGGTGAGATGACGCAGTTCCGACAGGGTCCCCGTCTCCACGACGCGGCCGGCGCGGATGATCGACACCCGGTCGCAGAGCTGCTCGACCTCGCTCATGATGTGGCTCGACAGCAGCACGGTCGCGCCGTTCGCGTGGGCGCGGGCGACTTCGCGCTGGAAGATGACCGCCATCAGGGGATCGAGTCCGCTGGTCGGCTCGTCGAGGATGTAGAGGTCGGCGGGCACGGCGAACGCCGCGATCAGCGCGACCTTCTGCCGGTTGCCCTTCGAGTACGCGCGGCCCTTCTTGCGCGGGTCGAACTGGAACGCGTCCATCAGGCGCTTCTTCTCGTGCTGGTAGGCGGCGTCCTTCGCGCGGGCGCCGCGCAGTCGTGCGAGCAGGTCGACGGCCTCGCCCCCGGACAGGTTCGGCCAGACGCTGACGTCTCCTGGCACGTAGGCGATGCGTCGATGCAGGTCGACGGCGCGATCCCAGGGGTCTTCGCCGAAGACCTCGACCTCACCCCCGGTGCGCCGCGCGAGGCCGAGGAGGATGCGGATGGTGGTCGACTTGCCCGCGCCGTTCGGGCCGAGGAACCCGTGCACCTGGCCCTGCTCGACGGTGAGATCGAGGCCGTCGAGTGCGTGCGTGTGGCCGTAGTGCTTCGTGAGGTCGCGGGTGGCGATGACGGTGGTCATGCGCGGGAGCGTACGCCCGATTCACAAAGTTGTGAATCGGGCGAAAACAACGCATGCGAAATCCTTACGACGCCCGCGTACAGTGGGCTGGTGCCGGAGTTCCCCTACAGTCGCCTGCGCCGCTGGCCCGACGTCGAGGCGGACAACCTCCAGGCCCATGATGCGACCGACCTGCTGCTCGTGGAATGGGCGCTCGCACTCGAGGTTCCAGGGTCCGAGACCGTCGTGATCGGCGACGAGTACGGTGCGATCACGCTGGCCCTCGCGGCTGCCGGGCGGCACGGCATCCGGGTGCATCAGGATCTCGCGACCGGTCGACGGGCACTGCAGCGCAACGCCGAGGAGCTCGGGCTCGCTGCTGCGGACGGCCGAAACGGAGACGAACCCGCTGCGGCACGGCGTGTCTCCACGCAACACGCCGTGGTCGAGTCGGATGGTCTGGGTTTCGGCCCGCACTTCCACCCGCACGAGCTCGATGCCGACCTGCTCACCGGCGCGAAACTGGTGCTGCTGCAACTGCCGAAGTCGCTCGCGGAACTTGAGCAGATCGCCGACGCTGTGGCCCGCTGGGCTGCTCCCGACGTGGTGCTCGTCGCCGGAGGCCGCGTGAAGCACATGACCCTCGGCCAGAACGAGGTGCTGGGGCGGAGCTTCGCGCACGTGCAGGCCCAACGCGCCGAGCGGAAGTCGCGGCTGATCGTGGCCACGGAACCGAGACCCGCCCCCGCGGACCCGCCGTTTCCTGTCGCCGCACAGCACGACGGACTGACGCTGGTCGCCCATGGGGGTGCCTTCGCCGGCCCGCGCCTGGACATCGGAACCCGGGTGCTGCTGGAGGCGCTCGGCCTCACCGGAGCACGACCCGGGAAGAACGCACCGGACCGCCCCGATGCGCCTCTGAACGGGCCGGAGAAGGAACATCCCTGGGGAGGTGTTCACGACGCTGCGGTCCCACGCGTGCTCGACCTCGGCTGCGGCACCGGTGCGCTCGCCGTGTCCTACGCGCTCGCCCATCCCGAAGCGCGGGTGACGGCCACGGACCGGTCGGCCGCTGCAGTGGCATCCGCCCGCGCGACGACGGTGGCGAACGGAGTCGCCGACCGGGTCACGGTGACCCACGACGATGCCGGTTCCGCGCTTCCCGACGCCTCCTTCGACGTGGTGCTCTTGAACCCGCCATTCCACCTCGGCGCGAGTGTTCACACCGGCGCGGCGACCCGCCTGTTCGAGGCCGCTGCACGGGTGCTCCGCCCCGGCGGCGAGCTGTTCACCGTGTACAACTCGAGCCTCGGATATCGAGCCGAGCTCGCCCGGGTGATCGGGCCGACGACCCAGCTCGCGCGCACGCCGAAGTTCACCGTGACTCGTAGCATCCGGAGCCCGCAGGCCTCGGATTCCTGACCGCGGAATCATCGCAGGAGGGATTGTCAACGACCCGTGCAATCCCCCGGTCAGCCACCGAAACGAGACTGCTTCGCACGACCGGGATTTGCCCCTGATCGGCCATTTCGTTACGTTGGTCTGTGGGCCTGACGGCCCGAAGACCAGTCCGCGACCACGTCCTTCTTTCGATGAGCTGTGCTGCGAAGAGGCGTGGACGTACGGTCGATGCTCTATCGCGGCGGATCCGAAATCCGCCGTCCGTGCCGCCACAGCAGACATGTCGAACGGCCTTGAGAGGATCACCCGGGCGTAACCGAAGCAGGCTCAGCCACCCGAAGGCGAGCCGCAGGGGAAACGTGTCCGAAATCGCTCTCGAAGCGCGCAATCTGTTCAAGGTTTTCGGTAAGAATCCGAACGCCGCCGTCCGTCGGCTGAAGGCCGGTGAGAGCCGGTCCGCCGTCGCGGACGCCGGCACCGCCGCGGTGATCGACGCCAGCTTCTCCGTCAATCGCGGGGAGATCTTCGTCATCATGGGCCTGTCGGGATCCGGCAAGTCCACCATCATCCGCATGCTCAACGGGCTGCACGATGTGACCGACGGCACCGTCACGGTGAACGGCGACCCCATCACGGGCATCCCGTCGTCGCGGCTCCGCGAGATCCGTCGCGACCGCATCTCGATGGTGTTCCAGCACTTCGCGCTGCTGCCGCACCGTACGGTCGCCGCGAACGTCGCGTATCCGCTCGAGCTCAAGGGCACCCCGAAGGCCGAGCGCCTGGCCAAGGCGGAGGAGATCCTCTCGCTGGTCGGACTGGAAGGTCAGGGCGAGAAGCTCCCGTCCGAGCTCTCCGGTGGCATGCAGCAGCGCGTCGGCATCGCCCGCGCCCTCGCCGCCGACAGCGACATCCTGCTGATGGACGAGGCGTTCAGCGCCCTCGACCCCCTGATCCGGCGCGAGATGCAGGAGCAGCTGCTGGAACTGCAGCAGAAGCTCCAGAAGACCATCGTGTTCATCACGCACGACCTGAACGAGGCCATGTTCCTCGGTGACCGCATCGCCGTGATGCGCGATGGCCGCATCGTGCAGATCGGCACGCCGGAGGACATCCTGATGGACCCGGCCAACGACTACGTCGAGCAGTTCGTGCAGGACGTCGACCGCGCCCGCGTGCTCACTGCGGCCAACGTGATGGAGCGTCCGCGGCCCGTCGTGCCGCACACCGCAGGTCCTCGCACGGCCCTGCGCCAGATGCGCGACGCCTACATGTCGGCCACGTACGTCGTCGGCAAGGATAGGCAGCTCGTCGGCGTCGTGACCGACCGCGACGCGGTGAAACTCGTGCGCAACGGCGCCACCACCCTCGACTCGATCATGAAACCGGTGCTGCAGAGCGTGCGTGAGGACGACGTGCTGATGAACCTGTTCGTGCCGGCCGTCGAGTCTCCGCTGCCGCTCGCAGTCACGGATGCCGACGGACGCCTGGTCGGGGTGATCCCGCGCGTGACGCTGCTCGCCGCCCTCGGCCCCGGGCCCGGCGCGACCGAGGAGATCACGCTTCCGCTCCAGCCGATGCCGCAGGCCGAGATCGATGCGGTGCTCGATGACGGGTGGACCGCCGACCCGGTCGATGCCCCGACCGCCGAGGAGGTGCGCTGATGGACGGCTTCCGCATCCCCGTCGGAACCTGGATCGAATCGGGCGTCGACTGGATCAAGGACAACCTCGACGGCCTGCTCGACGTGATCTCGTTCGTGATGAGCTTCCTCGTCGACGGCCTGACCCGCGTCCTGCTCACTCCGCACTTCGCGGTCATCATCGTGATCGCCGCCCTCATCGCCTGGGTCGTGCGCTCGTGGCAGCTCGCGGTGGGCACGGTCGTCTCGTTCGGACTGATCGTCGCGATGGATCTGTGGGTTCCTGCGATGCAGACCCTGGCGCTCGTGCTCGTCGCCGCCGTGATCGCGGTGCTGATCGCGGTGCCGCTCGGCATCTGGTCGGCGCGCAACGCCACCGTCCGGGCCGTGCTCAAGCCCGTGCTCGACTTCATGCAGACCATGCCTGCCTTCGTGTACCTGATCCCCGCGATCGTGTTCTTCGGCATCGGCGTGGTCCCCGGCCTCGTCGCCACGGTCATCTTCGCGCTGCCTCCCGGCGTGCGACTGACCGAGCTCGGCATCCGCGGTGTCGACTCCGAGACCGTCGAGGCGGGGCAGGCGTTCGGCGCGAAGCCGGGCCAGATCCTGCGGGGCATCCAGCTCCCGCTCGCGATGCCGACCATCATGGCCGGCGTCAACCAGGTCATCATGCTCGCGCTGTCGATGGCGGTCATCGCCGGTATGGCGGGCGCGGACGGCCTCGGGAAGATGGTGGTCGAGGCGATCTCGACCATCAACATCCCCAAGGGCGTCGAGGCCGGCCTCGGTGTCGTGCTGATCGCGGTCTTCCTCGACCGCGTCACCGCAGCTCTGGGCGCGCCGGGCGAGAACCGCTCCTCGTTGCTCGGCATGCTCGCGCGGCGTCGTACCCCGCACGGAAACGGTGGCGGAACAGCATCCGCTCCCACCCCTGAAGCGTCCGCGAAGGAGGACGCTGCGAATCGGGAACTCGTGCACTGAGTCCCATCCCCTACGGAACAACACCCATACGGAACGCAAGAGAGAGAAATCACATGAAGAAGAAGATCCTCGCAATCACCGCCCTCGGCGCCGCAGCGGCGCTCACCCTCGCGGGCTGCAGCAGCGACGGCGCCGGCGGCACGGGCGGCGGCGACGGCAGCTCCGACGACAAGGGCACCATCACGCTGGGCTTCCTGCCCTCTTGGACCGACGGTCTGAGCACCGCCTACCTGCTGCAGGACCAGCTCGAGAAGATCGGCTACACGGTCGAGATGAAGACCCTCACCGAGGCCGGTCCGCTCTACACCGGGCTCGCTCAGGGCGATGTCGACATGTACCCGTCGGCGTGGCCGGAGCTCACGCACGCCTCCTACATGGAGAAGTACGGCGACAAGATCGAGGACCTCGGCGCGTACTACGACAACGCCAAGCTGACCCTCGCTGTGCCGGAGTACTCCGAGCTGAACTCGATCGAAGACCTCGTGGGCAAGGGCGGCGAGTTCGACGGCAAGATCTACGGCATCGAGCCGGGCGCGGGACTCACCGCCCAGGCGCAGAAGATGATCCCCGAGTACGGGCTCGACGGCGAGTACGAGCTCGTCACCTCGTCGACCGCGGCGATGCTCACCGAGCTGAAGACCGCGACCGACAAGGAACAGGACATCGTCGTGACGCTGTGGCGTCCGTTCTGGGCCAACGACGCCTTCCCCGTGAAGGACCTCGAAGACCCGAAGGGCGCGATGGGCGAGGCCGAGCGCCTGCACTTCCTGGGCACCAAGGGCTTCGCCGAGGAGTTCCCCGAGGCGGCCGCGCTGATCGAGAAGATCAAGTTGGACGACGAGCAGTACGGCGCGCTCGAAGATCTCGTGGTCAACGAGTACGGCGAGGGCAAGGAAGCCGACGCGGTCGACGAGTGGCTGAAGAAGTACGGCGACCAGTTCGACTGGACCGTCACCAGCTGACACCCCCCTTCCGCTCCGCCCGGGTGATTCGTTCCCGTCGCACTTTCTGTCGCTCTGGCTGCGCCATTCCGACAGAAAGTGCGACGGGAACGCTCGTGTACGGGGACCCGGCGCTCAGAGCGGGAGCACGATCGCGGCGATCAGGCCGCCGCCCTTCCGCGCGCGCAGGCGCACCTCCCCGCCGTGGGTCTTCGCGATGCTGTGCACGATCGCGAGGCCCAGCCCCGTGCCGTCGGGGCCGGCGGAGGTGCGACTGGCATCGCCGCGGTAGAACGGCTCGGTGAGCAGCTCGACCGTCGCAGGGGCGATCGGAGCGCCGGTGTTCTCGACCTCGATGATGGCGCGTCCCCGCTCGCGTCGGCATCGCACCCACAGCTCTCCGCCCTGCGCGTTGTGGCGCACGCCGTTCTCGAGCAGGTTGCGCACGGCCCTCGCCAGCAGCACCGCATCTCCCTGCACCGTGAGTTCCCGAAGCGTCGGGTGCACCTCGATGTCCTGAGCGTCGAGGTCGTCGACCTGATCCCGGATGAGGGCGCTCAGCTCGACGGGCTCGACCTCTTCCAGGCCCGTGCGGGCGCGCGCGAGGGCGAGCAGCGCCGTGATGAGTCGTTCGCTCTGCTCGGTGGCCCGCAGTGCCCGCTGCATGTTGGCCTGCAGGTCGGCCGGCACCGCACCCTGTTCGAGGGGGATCTCCAGCGCGGTCCGCGTCGTGGTCAGCGGAGTGCGCAGCTCGTGCGAGGCGTTCGCCACGAAGCGGTCCTGAGCGGTGAACGCGGACTGCAGTCGGTCGAGCATCCCGTCGATCGTGTCGCCCAGCTCCTTGATCTCGTCGTCGGGCCCCGGGAGGTCGAGGCGTCGGCCGAGGTCGCGTTCGGAGATGTCGCGCGCGGCGGCCGTGACCTCGCCGATGCGGCCGAGCGAACGTCGCGCGAGCCAGAACGCGAGCGCGGCGGCCACCCCGGTGAAGGCCACCAGCACGACGACCGACCACAGCAGCAGCCCGTTGCCCACCTCGTCGGCGAGGAAGCTCGACTGCTGCAGCACTGCGCCTTCCACAGCATCGAAGGTCAGCGTCTGGGCAGGAACCGCCAGCTCGGCGTCGATGGTGCCGGCGTAGTATCCGCAGCCGGTGCTCGCCTGCCCCCAGACGACGCTGCTGCTGTCCGGGAGCGGCGTCACCCCGCTGACGTCGGATCCGTCGGTCGCGATCGACCCGCCTTCGACCTGCAGCACCGAGGCCATCGGGAGACAGCTGGCCTCGGTGGTGGTGATCGCGGAGGAGAACAGCTGCTGCACCACCAGGTACTGCACGGTGAGCAGGGCGGCACCGGCGGCGATGAAGACCGCGGTGATGATGATCACCAGTCGGGTGCGGAAGCTCATGCGTCTCATGCGGTCGTCCCCACCCGATAGCCGTGTCCTGCCGCGGAGTGGATCACCTCGGGCGAGCCGAGTTTGCGCCGAAGCGTGTGCACCACGATCTTGACCACACCACGCGTGCGCTCCTGCGGTTCGTCCCACACCTCGTCGAGGAGGTCGTCCGCGCTGACGTAGCCGCCCTCCGCGGCGAGAAGCGTCTCGAGCACCCCGAACTCCTTGAGCGTGAGTCGGATCGGGCTGCCGTCGCGCTCCACGATGCGTCGAGCGCTGTCGAGGCGCACTCCGGCGAACTCCTGCACGGCACTCGTCCGCGCAGAACCGCCGCGTCGGCCGAGCGCGCGGATGCGGGCCAGAAGCTCGACGTACGCGAACGGCTTGGCGAGGTAGTCGTCGGCACCGAGGTCGAGGCCTTCGACACGGTCGCTCAGAGTCCCGGCGGCCGTGAGCATCAGGATGCGTGCCGGGTACTCCTGCGCGACGAGGGTGCGGCACACCGCGTCGCCGCTCAGCACGGGTAGGTCGCGGTCGAGCACGATCACGTCCACGTCGTTCGAGGCCGCGGAGGTCAGGGCTGCGGCTCCATCGCGCGCGACCTCCACCAGGTAGCCCTCGCGGCGCAGGCCGTCGGCGAGCATATCGGCCAGGTCGGCCTCGTCTTCCACCAGCAGCAGTCGCATGGCACCTCCGTCATCCGAGGGTGCGTGTGCCGCGGTTAGTTTCCGGTTAGGCGCCGTCATACCCACAGCAAACCACCGCCTCCGTAGAACTGACTGCACGTCGCGGAGGAGCTGCGACCGCGAGAAAGGGAACCTCATGTTCGATTCGAGAGCAGTCCGATCGTGGGCGGCGATCCCCGCTGTCTTCGCACTCTTCGCGCTCGCCGCGTGCAGTGCGCCATCGGGAGACGACAAGGCGAAGGACGGGGCGAACAATGCGGCGGCCGCCCGCTTCGTCAGCTGCCTCACCGAGGAGGGGCAGACCGCGAAGATCGTCGAGGGGGGACAGGTGGGCATGCTGATGCCCGACGATCCCGCGAGCGGCACCTCGACAGGCGGCATGATGTCGGTCGAAGCGGACTCGGGCGACGACGAGGACCTCGCCATGACGATGGTCTTCTCGGACGAAGACGGTACCTGGCTCGCATCGACTGCGGCATCGGGCTACCCGGAGGAGGGCGGACAGCGCGCCGCGTGGGAGACCTGTGAAGAGAAGGTCCCCGAGTTCACGCAACCGGAGCCCGATATGACGGGCGAGGGCTCGCAGACGAAGATGATCTCACCGGAGGAGATCATGGAGTCCGGGCTCGCGTTCGCCTCCTGCGCCAGGGAGAACGGCTTCACGGACTTCGCCGACCCCGACACCGACGGCATGCTCACCGTGCCGAAGGGCATCAGCGAAGACGAGGCGCGCACGCTTCTCGAAGCCTGCGCGGAGACCACGGGGGACATGCCCCCCATGTTCACGCAGGAGAGCATCGAAGCCGTCGACTTCGACTGGTTCGCGGTGATGAGCGAGTACTTCGACGGCATGTTCGCGGCGACATCCACCATTCCCTCCGGAGGCGACGAATGAGCCGCCGGCTGACCAAGGTGCTCGTCCCGGTCGGAGTGCTGCTCGTGGCGGCCGCCGTGACCGTGGCCGTGCTGCAGCCCTGGAGCTCGGTGGCCGAGTCGCCGGACGAAGCGAAGGCGCCGGTGACGGTCGAGGCGGAGCTCACCACGCTCACCTCCGATCTGCGCCTCAATGGAACCCTGAGCTACGGGGCGTCGGTCGCCCTGCCGGGCCGTGCCGGGACGATCACCCGCCTGCCGGCGGCGGGCGAGGAGATCGGCGTCGGGCAGGCGATCTACGAGGTGGACGGGAAGCCGGTGATCGCGATGCGGGGAGACCGTCCGTTCTGGCGCGACCTGGGCCTCGGAGTGGATGAAGGGCCGGATGTCAGGCAGCTGGAACAGGCTCTCGCCGATCTCGGCTTCGGCAAGAACATGACGATCGACGACGAGTTCACCGCTGTCACCGAGACCAACGTCAAGGCCTGGCAGAAGTCGCTCGGGGTGCCGCAGGACGGCATCGTGAAGCTGGGTGACGTCGTCGCGATCAGCGCCGCATCCGTGCGGGTGGAGTCGGTCACGGCGAAGCTGGGGGACCCGGCGGGGTCGAGTCCGCTCAGCTACACGAGCACGACGCTGCGCGTGGTCGCCAAGCTGACGGATGCACAGGCTCGCGAGATCCTGCCCGCCACGAAGGTGACCGTGATCCTGCCGGATGGGACGGAGGCGCCGGCGACCGTGACCGCCGTCGACCCCGGCGGGCAGCCGACCGAGAAGGAGGGCGAGACCACTCCGCCCACCGCAGACGTCGAGTTCGACGACCCGGCCGTCGCCGCGGGAATCGGTCTGCGCGCGGTGAAGGTCGTGTTCGCGACCTCGGAGGTGAAGGACGCGCTCGTCGTGCCGGTCACCGCCCTCGTCGCGACCACCGACGGCGGATATGCCCTCGACGTGCTGCGCAAGGGCGGCAAGATCGAGCGCGTCGCCGTGGAGGTCGGGCTGATCGCCGACACCAAGGTGCAGATCACGGGCGGCGATCTCGCTGCAGGCGATGCCGTGGTGGTGGCACGATGACACCCGACACGGTGGTCGAACTCGTCGATGTGATCAAGGAGTACCCGGGCAACCCGCCGCTGCGCGTGCTGCACGGCATGAGCCTGGCGATCGAGAGCGGTGAGCTGGTGGCCGTGGTCGGAGCCTCAGGATCGGGCAAGAGCACGATGCTCTCGATCATGGGCACCCTCGACGACCCCACGAGCGGCACCGTGCTGATCGATGGGACGGACGCCGCGGCTCTGCCCGAACGCGAGCGTGCCGTGCTGCGCGCTCGCCGCATCGGCTTCGTGTTCCAGCAGTTCTTCCTCCTGCCCGCGCTGAGCGCGCTCGACAACGTCGCGCTCGGTCTGCTCTACTCCGGCGTGCCGGCGGCCGAGCGGTCAAGGCGTGCGGCAGCGGCCCTGGAGCGGGTGGGCCTCGGCGCCCGCATGAAGCACCGACCCGGTCAGCTGTCCGGCGGCGAGCAGCAGCGTGTGGCGATAGCCAGGGCGATCGTCGGCGATCCGTCGGTGCTGTTCGCCGATGAGCCGACCGGTGCGCTCGACTCGACCACGGGCGATCGCATCCTCGAGCTGCTCACCTCGATCGCCGATTCCGGCACGGCCGTCGTGATCATCACGCACGATCCGCACATCGCCGAGCGCACGCAGCGGCAGGTCGGCATCCACGACGGCCGGATCGTGAGCGACACCGGCTCGCGCGTGAATGAAGAGGTCGCTGCATGAGACGCCGAGGGGAGCGGATGCCACGACTGAGTGTCGCGGACAGCATCCGCACGGCACTCATCGGTCCTCGCAGTCGCAAGATGCGCACGGCGCTGTCAGCACTCGGCGTGGCGGTCGGCATCGCGGCGCTCACCGCGATCACGGGCATCGCCGCCTCGAACCAGGCCCAGCTGTTGGCCGAACTCGACTCCCTCGGCGCGAACATGATCGTCGTGCAGCCGGGCTACGGACCGGACAACAAGCCGGTCGCGCTGCCGGAGACGGCCGCCGGGATGATCGAGCGGGTGGACGGCGTGGAACGGATCGGGGTGCTCGAGAAGGTGCCGGACGACACGGGCGTGTACCGCAACGACCTCATGCCGAAGAGTCAGGGCAACGGGCTGACCGCCTATGCGGCGAGTCCAGACTTCCTGTCGTCGGTGGAGGGATCCGTGGCGAAGGGCTCCTGGTTCGACGAGACCGACCGCTCGTTGCCGGTGACGGTGCTGGGTGCGGCGGCTGCGGCGCGCATGGGCATCACGGAGCCGGGCGTGCGGGTGTGGATCGGCGAGCAGTGGTACACCGTGATCGGGATCCTCGATGCGGCCGGCCTCGCCGAATCCATCGACGCGAGTGCGTACCTCGGGGACCGATGGGCGGCCGGGCACGTGGCGAAGAAGAGCGACGGCAGGATCGCCGCGATCTACGTGCGCATGGCCGACGGTGCGACGGGGGAGAAGGTCCGCGATGCGATCGCCCGCGCTGCGAACCCCTCGTCTCCGTATGTGCAGGTGAACGGGCTCGGCGACCTCGCCGGCGCGCGGGACACTGCGGATGACTCGCTGTCCGGCCTCGCGGTCGGCCTCGCGGCGATCGCTCTGCTGGTCGGAGGGATCGGCATCGCGAACACCATGGTGGTCGCGGTGTTGGAGCGTCGCGGCGAGATCGGTCTTCGACGTGCGCTCGGCGCGCGCTCGGGGCAGATCGCGGGTCAGTTCGTGGCGGAGGCGATCGTGCTCGGCGGGCTGGGGGGCCTCGCCGGAGCCGCGGTCGGGGCACTCGGGGTCGTCGTCTACGCCTCGGTCCAGGGGCAGGCGGTGACGATCCCCGCGGTCGTGCTGTTCGGTGGCCCGGTCGTGGCGCTGGTGGTCGGGGTGATCGCCGGGCTTTACCCCGCGATCAGCGCCGCGCGGCTGTCGCCGACGGCGGCGCTTCGCACGGTCTGAGGCCCTGGGTTCGATCGCGAGTGCCCCCCGCATCCGCTCCCGTCGCACTTTCTGTCGCTTTCAGGATCTGTGAGCGACAGAAAGTGCGACGGGAGAAGAGGGAAAGGCGTGCAGACCGCCGAGCGCGGCGAAACGCCCCGGCCGGGGAGAAGTCCCCGGTCGGAGCGTTCCGTCTCGCTTGGCGTCGATCAGCTGACCTTCTTCCGGTACGAGATGATCGCGAAGACGTAGGCGACCACGAGGATCCCGACGCACCAGGCAAAAGCGACTCAAGGCTCGCATCTCTCGACTCAAGGCTCTCACACCTCGACTTGAGGCTCTCGTCTCTCGGCCCCGCGAACACGATGCTGATTAAGCAATCGTTTAGACAAACTAAAGAGCGAGTATGAGTGTTGACCGGAGATTGCGCTGGGGGGCGCGAAGGGGAAAGGCTGCCGTATTGGCGCTGGCACTGGCGGCGGTGGCGGTACTTGGCGGGGGGACCGCCGCAAGCGCGACGAATACCACCAACCAGTGTGCGTGGGCTGTGATGATCGGTGTGCGTGGGACGTCTGCTCCCGCGGGTTCGGGGAGCACGCAGGCGGGTCACGGGTGGACGAGCGGAGGTATGGGCGACGTCGTCGGGCAGTTCACGGCCACATATCTACTTCCGGAGGATCCGTGGAATGAGTACGGGCTCTACGTTGAACGCCTGAACTATCCTGCTTCTGACGCGGGTGCGTATCAGCAGAGCGTCACCAGCGGAGTGCTCGCGCTGCAGGCGGAACTCGAGTGGATGGCTTCCCGTTGCGCGACACTTCCTGCCGTGGTCCTCGCCGGGCACTCTCAAGGGGCGCAAGTGATACTTACCGCGCTCGCGCCGGGCTCGGAGATCAAGTTCGGCGGCGGCTTCTACCCCACCTTGTCTGCAAAGGCGCGCTCGATGATCCGGGCGGTCGTGGTCTGGGGCGATCCAACATGGAAGGCAGGAACCGGGTGGAACTCTTCGGATTCGATGGCCACTGGCCAGGGCATCTTCGCCAGGGGGCAAGCTAGCTTGGACTATCTTGCATCCGAATACAAGTCCTGGGGATGGCCTCAGGGAAGCACCAGCCCCAACCCTCAATGGGTACCGAAGATTCGCTCGTACTGCTTTGCGAAGGATTGGGCTTGCCAGGCTGGAAGTCCAATTGACAATGCGATACACAGTTCGTGTAAGTACTACATGTCGGGTCCGCGTTCGTTCGTTCAGTACATGATGACTGACTTCTCATGACTTCGACGAGTGGCTGGGGGCCAATTCGGCGTGTGCCGCCACGTCGCTACTTTGCAGCAACGCTCTGGATGGTGGCTCAAATTGCAGTCGCTTGTGGCGGAATGCTCCTCATTTATCTCACGGCGATGAGGATGGATGGGTGCGTGTCATCGTGCAGGGACGACGTTGCCAACTTCGCAGCGGACGGTCTGAAGGTCGTGTTGATCGTCCTCGTTGCCAGTCAGGTCCTGCTGTTCGTCTTCGCTTTGCTGAGGAGGACCTCACCGCACATCATCGGTGCCGTGATGATGGGGTTGAGTCTTGTCGCGATCACAGCGGCATATCTGCTGATGGTCTCTGCATACCCGGTATCCTCCTGAAATCGTGCAGACCGCCGAGCGCGGCGAAACGCCCCGCCGGGGAGAAGTCCCCGGTCGGAGCGTTCCGTCTCGCTTGGCGTCGATCAGCTGACCTTCTTCCGGTACGAGATGATCGCGAAGACGTAGGCGACCACGAGGATCCCGACGCACCAGGCGAGAGCGATCCAGATGTCGGTCCCGACCGGCTTCTCCGCGAACAGCGCCTGGATGGTGTTGACGATCGAGGTGACGGGCTGGTTGTCGGCGAACCACTGCACCGGTGCCGGCATGGTGTCGGTCGGCACGAATGCCGAGCTGATGAACGGCAGGAAGATCAGCGGATACGAGAAGGCGCTCGCGCCGTCGACCGTCTTGGCGTTCAGGCCTGCGATGATCGCCAGCCACGTGAGTGCCAGCGTGAACAGCATCAGGATGCCGATCACTCCGAGCCAGGCCCAGACGCTCGCCCCGGTGCGGAAGCCCATGAGGAATCCGACTCCGAAGATGATCGCGAGGGTGATGGCGTTCGCGGTGAGCGACGTGAGCACGTGGGCCCACAGCACGCTCGATCGGGCGATCGGCATGGAGTGGAACCGCTCGAAGATGCCGCTCTGCATGTCGGTGAACAGTCGAAACGCCGTGTAGGCGATGCCCGACGCGATCGCGATGAGCAGGATGCCCGGCAGCAGGTAGTTCACATAGTTGTCGACGCCGGTGCTCTGCTGGAGGGCGCCACCGAAGACGTACACGAACAGGAGCATCAGGGCGATCGGGGTGACTGCCGTGGTGATGATCGTGTCGGGGCTGCGGAAGATGTGCCGCATGGAGCGGCCGGTGAGTGTCGCCGTGTCGGCGGCGAAGTGCGTGGTCATGCTGCCTTCTCCTTTCCGGATGAGGGGCCGATGAGGGTGAGGAAGATCTCCTCGAGGGTGGGCTGCTTCTCGACGTACTCGACCTTCGCGGCCGGGAGCAGTCGCTTGAGTCCGGCGAGAGTGTCGTTCGCGATGATGCGGCCCTCGTGCAAGATCGCGATGCGGTCGGCCAACTGCTCCGCCTCATCGAGGTACTGCGTGGTGAGCAGCACGGTCGTGCCGGTGTTCGCGAGCTCCTTGACCACGCCCCATACCTCGATCCGGGCTTCGGGGTCGAGGCCGGTGGTCGGCTCGTCGAGGTAGATGACCTCGGGGTCGCCGACCAGGCTCATCGCGATGTCGAGCCGGCGACGCATGCCGCCCGAGTAGGTGCCGACCTTGCGCGCGCCGGCCTCCGTCAGACGGAACGTGGCCAGGAGGTCGTCGGCGACCTTCCCCGCGTCGGGCAGATGCCGCAGCTTCGCGACCAGCACCAGGTTCTCGCGTCCGGTGAGGATCTCGTCGACGGCGGCGAACTGCCCGGTGAGACTGATGCGCTCGCGCACTCCGACCGGGTTCGCCGCGACGTCGATGCCCTGCACCGTCGCTGTGCCGGCATCGGACTTCAGCAGGGTGGAGAGGATGCGCACCATGGTGGTCTTGCCCGCGCCGTTCGAGCCGAGGAGGGCGAAGATGCTGCCCTTCTCGACCTCGAAGTCGACGCCGCGCAGCACGTGCAGATCCTTGTACGACTTCTCGATGCCGTGCACCGAGATGGCGGTGTGCGTCATGATTCCTCCTTCTTCTTCGCGTCGTCGAACGCCTTGATGAGGCGAGCGCGCTCCTTGTCGATCCACTGCGTGCCGCCGTAGGCACGGGCATAGTCCTCGGCGTACTCCACGGGGTCGTCGCCCACGATGGCGCTGACCGGGGTGCCGTCGACTGCGGCGCGCTCCCACAGGTCGGCGAGGTCGAGGAACATCGTGACGATGGTGTCGCCGTCGGTGATGCCGCCGTAGTACAGGTAGTACCGGTACTGGGCGTTCGCCACCTCGCGGTACGGCGAGGGGAGGGCGTCGATGCGGGCCTTGGCCTGCTTGTACTGCTTCTTCTGCTCGAGCGATCCGGTGAGCGCTTCGATCCACTTCGCGGCCATGTCAGTTCTCCTTGTTCGTGGTGTCGGTGGTGTTCGTGGTGTGCAGTCGTTCGATGTGCGTGCGGAGGAAGCTCCAGGTGGTCCAGAACTCCTCCAGCTCCTGGCGGCCCTGAGCATTGAGGGTGTACACCTTGCGGGGCGGGCCCTTCTCGCTCGGCACCTTCTCGACGTCGACGAGCTTCTTCTGCTCGATCCTGACCAGCAGGGCGTAGACGGTGCCCTCGGCGGTGTCGGTGAAGCCGTGCTCCCGCAGCCGTGTGGTGATCTCGTATCCGTAGGCCGGCTGCTCGGCGAGGAGGGCCAGCACGATGCCCTCCAGGGTGCCCTTGAGCATCTCGGTCATCTGCTTTCCCATCAGGTCCCCTCCTTTCGTTCTCTGTCTTTCGTTCAGTACTCAGTGTTGCTGGGTACCGGTACAAAGTAACACTGAGTACCGGTACTTAGCAACACCGAATACTGAAACTTCTTTTCGGGCGCGACGGCGAGACCCATCGCGCGCGCCGAAACCCACGCCCGCAGGCGTCCAGAGCCGTGGGTCTCGGCGGCGAGTGTGGGTCTCGGCGCCGGGGAGGGAGAGAAGAGAGAGAGGGGGGCTAGCTGCGGAGGTAGGCGAGGACGGCGAGCACGCGGCGGTGGCCGCTGTCGCTGGAGGCGAGGCCGAGCTTGGCGAAGATGTTGCCGATGTGCTTGCTCACCGCCGTCTCGGTCACGAAGAGCCGCTCGGCGATGGTGCCGTTGTCGAGGCCTTCGGCCATGAGGCCGAGCACCTCGCGCTCGCGCGGAGTCAGCGTCTGCACCGGGTCGTCGGCGCGACGGCGGCTCATCAGCTGCGAGATCACCTCGGGATCCATCACCGTGCCACCAGCGGCCACACGGCGCAGGGCGTCGATGAACGCGGCGACCTTGCCCACGCGCTCCTTGAGCAGGTAGCCGAGACCGTCGGCCCCTGCTGCCAGCAGCTCGCCGGCATAGCGATCCTCGACGTACGCCGACAGCACGAGCACGGGGAAGCCGGGGCGACGGGCACGGGCTTCGGCGGCGGCCTTCAAGCCCTCGCTGGTGAAGGTGGGCGGCATCCGCACATCGACCACCGCGGCATCGGCCTCGTCGATCCGGGAGAGGAGGTCCTCGGCGTTGTCCACGGCCGCGACCACCTCGAACCCCTCGCTGCGCAGCAGTAGCGCCAGCCCCTCACGCAGCAGGGTGTCGTCTTCGGCGATCACGATCCGCATGGCAGCTCCGCTCTCAGGATGGTGGGTCCCCCGGCCGGGCTCGTCACGTCGAGGACGCCCTCGAACGCCTCGATGCGGCGGCGGATGCCGGCGACCCCACCGCCTGGGCGCTCGACCGCGCCGCCCACACCGTCGTCTTCGACCGTGATGAGCAGCAGCTCGCCGTCGCGCTCGACCCGCACCGCGACACGGGTCGCCTCGCTGTACTTGCTGACGTTCGTGAGCGCCTCGGCCACCACGAAGTAGCTCGCCGACTCGACGGCAGCCGGGACCCGCCCGACCTCGTTCGCCTCGACCGTGCACGGGATGACGCTGCGTCCGGCGAGCGACGCCAGGGCACCCTCCAACCCCAGCTCGTCGAGGATCGGCGGATAGATGTCGTGCACCGTGCGGCGCAGGCCCGCGAGCGCGTCGGTCGCGGCATCCTGCGCTCGTCGCAGAGGTTCGAGCACATCGCCCCCGGTCTCCTGCGCCCGTTCGGCGATGCCGAGCATCATGACCACGTTCACGAGCCGGTTCTGCGCGCCATCGTGCAGGTCGCGCTCGATGCGCCGCAGCTCGGCCGCGTGGGCATCGAGGGCGGCTGCGCGGCTGAGGGTCAGGGCGTCGACGCGGGCGGCGAGGCGTGATTTCTCCGGAGTCGCGAGCAGCTTCGCCGACACGAACGACACCAGGCGGGCGACGGCGGGGATCAGGAAGACCGAGAGGATCGCGTACGCCGCGGCGAGCAGCGGCATCGTGGCGGCGAGTTCCCACGACGTGACGGGGTACACCGATCCGACGGGGTCGTCGACGGGAGCGAACTGCCAGTAGTAGGTGATGGCGAGGGTGTTGACTGCCGCGACGGGCAGCGAGATCGTCAGCAGGGACAGGAACAGCACGGGGAGGCCCTGCACCACGAGCCACAGCACGTCGCGGCCGGTGGCGCGGGAGAACGCGAAGCGCAGCCGGTCCTCGATGGTCGACGCCGGCGGGAGCACGTGGCCGATCGGCGGCAGCGGCTCGCTCCGGTAGGCGCCGACACGACGTCGGTTCACATCGGTCCACCGGTGCAGACCCTGCACCGCCTCGGGCATGACCAGCACGCCGCCGGTGATGATCATGAGGGGCAGCAGGACGATGCCCACGCTCAGGAACAGGACGGATGCGATCGAGACTCCGGCCTCGACGGCCAGGAATCCCCACGCGCGCATCCAGCGTCGCATCCATCCGTCCTTCACTCTCACAGTCTGCCCGAGCGGCCGCGACGGCACGGTATAGCCAGCACCACCATCGATGCGGCAGGAGGCGGGATGGGATGCCGATCCACCCGTCCCTAGCTTCGAATCATGACCTCCACACCACTCGCCACGGCCATCGACGCACGGCCCTCCGAAGCGCTGCGGCTGCAGTCCGTCGTCAAGACCTACGGCTCCGGTGCCAGCCGCGTGACCGCGCTGCGGGGTGTGAACCTCGCCATCGCGAAGGGCACCTTCACCGCGATCATGGGCCCTTCGGGCTCGGGCAAGAGCACGCTCCTGCACAGTGCTGCGGGGCTGGACCGGCCGAGCAGCGGCACCGTGCACCTCGGCGGGACCGAGATCTCGGGGCTGAAGCCGCGCCAGCTCACGGCTTTTCGTCGTGATCACGTGGGATTCGTCTTCCAGGCGTACAACCTGCTGCCGGCTCTGAACGTCGAGGACAACATCACGCTGCCGTTGCGGCTCGGCGGCCGTCGTCTCGAGGCGCAGTGGCTCGACTTCCTGCTCCACGCCGTGGGTCTCACCGAGTTCCGGCGCCGCCGCCCGTCCGAGCTCTCCGGCGGTCAGCAGCAGCGGGTGGCGATCGCACGTGCGCTCATCACCCGACCCCATGTGGTGTTCGGCGACGAGCCGACCGGCGCCCTCGACTCCCGATCGGGCAAGCAGGTCCTGGACCTCCTCGCGCACACGGCCAGGGAGCTGAACCAGACGGTCGTGGTCGTGACGCACGACCCGGTGGTGGCCGCGCACGCGGATCGCACCATCTTCCTCGCAGACGGGGCCTTCGCGGGATATCTCGACGGTGCAGACCCTGCGCAGATCAACGATCGCATGAGCGCGTTGGGGGAGTGGTGATGTCGGGCTCGCTGGGCCTGGGCCGGCTCGTCGGTGCCGATCTTCGCCACCACCGCGGAAGCTTCGTCGGCGTAGCGGTCGCGGTGTTCGTCGCGAGCGCACTGGTGACAGGCCTCGGCGTGCTCGTCGAATCCGGCATGCGCGGAGGGCTGGCGCCCGAGCGCTACTCCGCGGTCGACGTCGTGGTCGGTGCGCCACAGCAGGTGGATGTGCCGGAGGACCTGCCGGTTCCGCTGCGGGAGCGCGCGCCGCTGCCGGTCGACGCGGTGCGCGACATCGCCGCCCTTCCGGGAGTCGACCGCGTCGTCGCCGACGTCACGGTTCCTCTCGTCGTGCAGGAAGCGGATGCGGCCGGTGCCGTCGTGGTCGAGGCGCACCCCTGGCCCGCCACGGCGCTGACCGGCTTCGAGCTGCACGAGGGGCAGGAACCGGCGGCGGCGGATGAGGTCGTCGTCACGGCCGGCAGCGGTCGTGCCGTGGGCGACACGGTCGTCCTGGCCCACGGCGGCGTGCCGTCGGAGTACCGCGTCGTCGGCGAGGTCGCCGCTCCGGTCGCACCCGAACGGGGCGCACATGTCTTCCTGAGCGAGCGTCGCATCGACCAGCTCGACCCGCACGGGGGTGCCGCGCGGGCTCTCGGCGTGTTCGCCTCCGGGGTGGATCCCGAGCAGACGGCGACCGCGATCCACGAGGCCTACCCCGACCTGGTCGCCCGCACGGGTGACGCGCGCGGCGACGTGGAGTTCCTCGACTCGGGCGCGGCGCGGTCCACGCTCGTGGCCATCGGCAGCGCGTTCGTCGGCACCTGCATCCTCGTGGCGATGTTCATCGTGGCGGGCACGCTGTCGCTGTCGGTGCAGTCGCGTCGTCGTGACTATGCCCTGCTGCGGGCGGTCGGTGCGAGCCCCTCCCAGGTGCACGCGCTCGTCGCCCGTGAGGTGCTGTGGGTGTCGGCGGTCGCCGTGCTGCTCGGCATCGTGCCGGGATACCTGCTGTCGACCGCGCTGCAGTCGGCCTTCGTGGCCGGGGGTGTGATCCCGGGCGACTTCGCGCTGGCGGTCGGGCCGCTTCCTGCGGTCGGAGCGGTGCTGCTCGTGCTCGCCTCCGCCTGGGGCGCTGCGCGCATCGCCGCCGCCCGGGTCGCGAAGCTCGACCCGGTCGAGGCGCTGCGGGAGTCGGCGACGGGTGCGCCCGCCATCGGACTGCCACGCATCATCACCGGCATCGTGCTCGCCGCCGCGGGCATCTCGGTCTCGACCGTGCCGCTCGTGGTGCGCGGACAGATCGCGGCCGGTGCGGCGGCCGGTGCAGCCATGCTGCTGATCGTCGCGTTGGCGGTGCTCGGCCCGTGGCTGGTGGCGCTGAGCGTCCGCCTGATCGGAACGGTGCTGCGTCGGCTCTCATCCGCCGGCTTCCTCGCTTCGGCGAACGCCGCGGCGAACAGCAGGCGCCTCGCCTCCGCGATCCTGCCGATCGCCCTCGGCATCGGGCTGGGTCTCGTGCAGATCGGGGCGCCGTCGATCATCGCGGCCGAGGCGGCGACGCAGGCCACAGCCGGCGTGATCGCCGACCTGCGCGTGACGGCCCCGGCGGGCCTCTCGCCCGACATGATCGAGGCCATCCGCGAGACACCAGGGGTGACCGAGGTCTCGGGGGTCGCCCTCAGCGCGGCGGTGGTGGACTCCTTCGATTTCGAAGGCAAGCTTCAACGAGACGAGCACGTGCTGCAGGGCATCGATCCGACGAACATCGCGAACAGCCTCGATCTGCGGGTGCGGGAGGGGGCGCTCGCGCAGCTCGACGGCACCACCACGGTCGCGGTGAGCACGGATGCCGCGCAGGCGCTTGGTCTGGACATCGGCGGAACGGTCATCGGATACCTGGGCGACGGTTCGCCCTTCGAGGCCGCAGTCGTCGCGGTGTACGAGCGCGGTCTCGGCTTCGGCGATCTCACCATGGCCGCCGATGCGGTCAGGAGCCACACCACGGCAGGCCTCGATGCCTTCGCGCTCGTGGCGGTCGACGCGGGCGTAACGGACGGGGTCCGTGCAGCGTTGGGTGCGAGCGGTCTGCTCGTGAGCGAAGGCTCTGGGCAGGAGGCCGCGGGGGCGGGAGCACAGGCGCAGAACGGGTGGGTCAACCTCATCGCCCTGCTCGTGATCCTCGGCTACATCGCGATCGCCGTGGTGAACACGCTCGTGATGGCGACGGGAGAGCGCACGCGCGAGCTGGCTCTGCTGCAGCTGATCGGATCCTCGCGTGGGCAGGTGCGCGCGATGATGCGGATCGAGGCCGTGCTGGTCGCGGTGATCGCGATGGTATTCGGTGTCGTGGTCGCGATCCCTCCGCTCATCGGTGTGAGCATGGGCATCTCGGGGCAGCCGCTGCCCGTGCTGCCCGTGCTGGGGTCGCTCACGATCATCGGTGCGATGGGCGCCCTCGCCCTGGCGGCCATGCGGATCGGGACCGCTGCGACCATGCGCACGCGTCCGATCGACGAGATCGGGTCGCGCCAGTAGGCGGCATCGAAGAGGGGTGCGGACTCCGCGATTGCTGGGGTCGGAGCTGAATCAGCTCCGCCCCGGGAACCTGGCGCCCAGGTGGACGTGAGTCAGGGGTCGATGGTGCCGTAGGTCGGGGGGTGATGGGGTGAAAAGTCGGGGTGAAAATCCTGGGGTCGTCCGGAACGCACCTCGCGGCCAGGCCAGGCTGGCGGTGGCCCGGACCGAGTTCACCATGCCCGAGTGGTGCTCGGCGGTCGCCTGAGGGGGCGGGGGCTTCCGTGTGCGAACGCGCAGCGGTGAAGCGATGAATGGGGAGACAGTCATGGGATTCCGTGTTGCCCGCAAGGACCACACATCCGATGGCCTTCCGTCCGAGCGGCTCAGCCGCTGGCGGGGCCGTGCGAAGAAGCTGATCGGGAGCGCCGTCAGCACGGCGCTCGTCGCCTCGTCGATGGTCTTCATCGGCGGAACCCTGACCGCCGCTCCTGCCGCCGCGGCTGATCCGTTCCTCTGCACGCCCGGAGCGGTGTACGTCCAGAGCGCCACCGAGGTGCGCGAGTTCGTCGTGAACGATCAGGGCGCACCCGGCAACGGTGGAACGCTCGGTGCCACCACGCTCGGCGTCAACCACTCCAACAACGCCCTCGGCATCTCCTCGAACGGCCGCTACGCGTACACCGTCACCAACGCCGCCGGCACGAAGACGCTCGCCAAGCACGATCGGGTGACCGACACCACGGCCGTCACGACGTTCTCGTTGAACTCGTCGGTGCTGCGCGGCGCCGTGCACCCGGTGACGGGCGTCTACTACTTCGCCAGCGGCACGGTGAGCGGTGCCATCAACCTCTACGCCTGGAACGAGAGCGTCACGCCGCAGACCTTCGTGCAGGTGGGCACGCTTCGCCCGACCGCGGGCAGCAGCGCCTTCGGGGCGAACGGCGACATGGCGTTCAGCGCCTCGGGTCAGCTTGTGCTCGTGGCCGACAACTTCATCTACTCCTCCGACCTGCCCACCTCGCTCACCCCCAGCACCGCCACGATCGACGCCAAGCAGGTGCACGACATGGGTGCGGGCGTCCAGGGCAACGGCATCGCGTTCGGAAACCTCGGCCACATCTTCGTCTCGGTGTCCGGTGGCGGAAACCGCATCATCGAGGTCGACCTGCCGCGTGGCACCACTGTCAACACGACCTCGCTCGGAACCTTCCAGCCCACCGACATGGCGAGCTGCACGTTCCCGAACACCCTCACGCTGAAGAAGGACCTCCCGGAGGGGCGCCACCTGCCCACGGATCAGTTCGCCCTGCGCGTGCAGTCGCCCACCGGGTATCAGGTCCCCCAGACCGACGCCGTCACGCGCGGTGAGCGCACCGGACTGCAGCCCGACTACGCCGGCCCCGTGTTCACCAACCAGGGCGACGTCTTCCGTCTGAGCGAGGCCGCGTCCGGCACGACGGATCGCACGAGATACGCCGAGTCCTTGGTCTGCGTCCAGGTCAATCCGGACGGTTCCACAGTGCCGGTCGCCGTGACCGCTGACGGTCAGGTGACCCAGCCCTCCGGTTCGCTCGGCACCGACGTCACGTGCACGTTCACCAATGTCCGCCTCGCCCCGGATCTGGCGCTGCGCAAGACCTCCGACCCGGCCCCGGGCGCGCCCGTGCAGGTCGGCCAGCGCATCACCTACACAGTCGAGGCGGAGAACACCGGCAACACGCGCCTCGACCCCGTGCGGGTGGCCGACGACCTCTCCGGCGTGTTCACGGCCGCGACGTACCAGGGCGACATCGCCACGAAGATCGACGGAACCACCGTCACCTCCGGGGCCGCGACCGTCACCGGTGACGACCTCGCCTGGACCGGCGCGCTCGAGCCCGGCCAGGTGGTCACCATCACCTACTCGGTGATCGTCGACGAGGGCGCAGAGGGTGAGCGGATCGCCAACAGCGTCACCGCCTCCGGCACCCCGCCGGGCACCCTTCCTCCGCCCACTCCGCCGACCGTCACGACCGAGCACCCCGTGGCGGGGTACACGGTGGTCAAGACCGCCGACCCGGCATCGGGCACCGTCGTGGAGCCCGGTCAGGTCATCACGTACACGGTCACCGGAACCAACACCGGCGCGACCGTCCTGAACCCCGCATCGATCGCCGACGACCTGTCGGGTGTGCTGGCCCACACCACCTACAACTCCGACATCGCGACCACCGTCGGGGGAACCCCGGTGACCTCAGGCGCGGCGACGATCAACGGAAACTCCCTCTCGTGGACCGGCGCGCTGCAGCCGGGACAGGCCGTGACCATCACCTACTCCGTCACCGTCGGACCCGAGACGTCCGGCAAGGTCCTGAAGAACACCGTCAGCGGCACGGCGACGCCGACCACTCCGAAGCCCGGTGACCCCGAGGGCCCGCAGGTGCCGGGCGAGCCGATCGTCCCGCCGACGACGACCACCGAGCACCCGGTCGTCGGCTCGGGCTTCACGATCAGCAAGTCGGCCGACCCCGCCTCGGGCACGGCCGTCTCCGCCGGTGACACCATCACGTACACCATCACCGGCACCAACACCGGTGACACCGACCTCGACCCGGCGAGGATCGTCGACGACCTGTCCGGTGTGCTCGACAGCGCCGCCTACAACGAAGACGTGACCGCGAGCCGCGGATCCGCCTCCGTCTCCGGCACCACGCTCACCTGGACCGGTGCCGTTCCGCGCGGCGAGTCCGTCGTCATCCGCTACACCGTGACGGTCGATGCGGATGTCCAGAAGGCACTGCTGCACAACACCGCCACCGGCACGGCCACGCCTCGCATCCCGGTGGACCCGAGCGACCCCGACGGTCCCACGACCCCGGGCACGCCCATCGTCCCTCCCGCGGTGGAGACGAACCACCCGGTGGTGGACACCGGCTTCGAGGTGACGAAGTCCGCCGATCCCGCCTCCGGCACCGCCGTGCGCGCGGGCGACACCATCACCTACACGATCTCCGGCGTCAACACGGGCAACACCGCCCTCGACCCCGCGACGATCGTCGACGACCTGTCCGCCGTGCTGGCGCACGCACAGTACAACGGCGATGTGACGGCCTCGACCGGCGCGGTCGACATCGCCGGCACGACGCTGACCTGGACGGGCGCGCTCGCTCCCGGTGCGCGTGTGACCATCACCTACACGGTCACGGTGGACCAGGACGCGACGGGTGTGCTGCTGCGCAACACCGTCACGGGTGAGGGAACCCCTCTCATCCCGACCGACCCGACCGACCCTGAGAGCCCGACCACGCCGGGCACCCCGGTGACGCCTCCGCCCTCCACCACGGAGCACCCGGTCGCCACCCCCGGCTTCACGGTGGCGAAGTCGGCCGACCCGGCGACGGGCACGCGCGTCGACCCCGGCAGCGTCATCACCTACACCGTCACGGGCACGAACACGGGAGACACCGTGCTCGACCCTGCCTCGATCGCCGATGACCTGCGCCCTGCGCTGGCCCACGCCTCGTACAACGACGACGTCCAGGCCACCCGCGGCGACGCCCGCGTGGCAGACGGAGCCCTGTCCTGGAGCGGCACGCTGCGTCCGGGTCAGAACGTCGTCATCACCTACTCGGTGACGGTCGACGCGAACGCGGGCGGCGAGACGATCGCCAACACGGTGACCGGTACGGCGACCCCGCTGATCCCCACGGATCCGAGCGACCCGGAGAGCCCGACGACCCCTGGCACGCCGATCACGCCCCCGCCGGCGACCACCGAGCACCCGGTCAACCAGCCCGGCTTCACGTTCGCCAAGACGGCCGATCCCGTCGCAGGGACGGCCGTGGATCCCGGTGACGTGATCACGTACACCCTGACCGGCGTCAACACCGGCCAGACGGCGCTCGACCCGGTCGCGATCACGGACGACCTCTCCAAGGTGCTGCCCTACGCGTCCTACAACCAGGACGCCGCCGCGGTGATCGCCGGAGCGCCGGCAGGAGCAGTGGCGTTCGACGCCGCGAAGCTCAGCTGGTCGGGCGCCCTCGCGGTCGGTCAGACCGTCACGGTCACGTATTCCGTGACCGTGAAGGCCGAAGGCGTCGGCTCCGTGATCGAGAACAGTGCGACGGCGACGGCGACCCCGCCGGGAGGCGAGGAGATCACCCCTCCGCCCGGCACCACGACGAACGCCGTGAACGTGCCCGGATTCTCGGTCTCGAAGAGCGCCGATCCGGCAGCGGGCACCGCGGTCGACCCCGGCAGCGTCATCACGTACACCGTGACGGGCGTGAACACCGGCGAGACAGTGCTCGATCCCGTCGCCATCACCGACGACCTCTCCGGAGTCCTCGCACACGCCGACTACAACGGCGACGCGACGGCCATGATCGGGAACACCGCGGCGGCGGCACCCGCCGTCGCCGGTGAGCGTCTGTCGTGGACGGGCGCGCTCCAGGTCGGAGAGACCGTCACGCTCACCTACTCGGTGACCGTGAAGGCCGACGCCGGTGGCACCGTCCTCGAGAACTCGGCCTCAGGCTCGGCGACCCCGCCGGGCGGAGTGCCCCCGATCGAGACCCCTCCGGCGACGACGGAGCACCCGGTCAACGAGCCCGGCTTCGAGCTGCGCAAGTCGGCTGATCCCGCCTCGGGCACCAGGGTCGACCCCGGCAGCGTCATCACCTACACGGTGACCGGCGTGAACACCGGTGAGACGGCGCTGGACCCCGTGCGCATCAGCGACGACCTGTCCGGCGTGCTCGACCATGCCGCCTACAACGGCGACGCCACGGCGACCGTGGTCGACGGCTTCGCTGCCGCCCCTGTGGTCGACGGTGACGGACTCACCTGGACGGGTGCGCTCGCCATCGGACAGCGCGTCACGATCACCTACTCGGTGACCGTGAACGGCGACGCGGGCGGCGCGACGATCGCGAACAAGGTCGCAGGTACCGCCACCCCGCCCGGTGGTGGTGAGCTCACGCCTCCGCCCGTGACGACCGAGAACCCGGTCGGCACCCCCGGCTTCGCATTCGTCAAGACCGCGAACCCGGGATCGGGCACGGCCGTCGCCACCGGCAGCACCGTCACCTACACGCTCGTCGGCACCAACACGGGTGAGACGGGCCTGGACGAGGTCGTCATCACGGATGACCTCTCCGGAGTGCTGCGGCACGCCGATCTGAAGCCCGGGGCGACCGCGGTCGTCGGCGAGCGGACGGTGGCAGCACCCGTGGTCGACGGTACGCAGCTGCGCTGGACGGGCAGCCTCGCCGAGGGTGAGAGTGTGACGATCACGTACTCCGTGACCGTGCATGCGAACGCGGCAGGTGCGACTCTCCGCAACGCGGCCGTGGGCACGGCCACGCCTCCCGGCGGTGAGACGATCACGCCGCCGCCCAGCACGACGGAGAACCCGGTGCTGACGCCGCTCGCCCTCACCGGTGGAATGCTCGCACCGTGGGTGCTGGGGCTCGCGATCGCTCTGCTGCTCGGCGGTGCCGTGCTGCTGATCCTGCGTCGACGCCGCACCCAGGCCTGACGGTCATGAAGAAGGCCCCGCCCGTCGAACTCGACGAGCGGGGCCTTTTCCATCCCTTCGGCGGGTTGAGCCGGGGCTATTCCGGCAGGAGGCCGTGACGCGCGGCCTGCTCCACTGCCTCGGTGCGGTTGCGCGCGCCGAGCTTGCGGTAGATGCTGCGCAGCTGGGTCTTCAGGGTGTTCTGCGAGACGCGCAGCTCCAGGGCGATCGCCGGCAGAGACGCGCCGGAGGTGAGAGCGCGCAGGACGACCTGCTCGCGTGACGACAGACGCGGTCGGGCCGCGAACGACGGCAGCGCGGATCGCAGCGGGAACGTCCCAGTGCCGGTCGGGTCGAGATCGGCCCGCACCGTGCCGAAGTCTTCCGCGCTCAGCAGCACAAGGGGAGTGGTGAGGCCCCGATCGGCGAGTTGGGCGTTCAGCGCCTCGCTCGACGGTTGCGCGGCCGCCGGCGACACCCGGTGCAGGGCGGCGCTCTGCACCGCCGAGGCCTCTGCGCGTTCCCTGGCGTTCGTCGGGCGCAGGCGGGTCTGCCCCAGAAGCCGCACCACGTCGGCCGCCTTGCCGTCGATGAGGGCCAGGCGTGCGCGCTTCAGGACGGTCGCGAAACGGTCGGGGATCGCATCCCGCTGCACCACGGCCTTGGCCGCGTTCAGGTCGCCGAGGGCGAGATGGAGGAAGATCCGGGGGCGTGACAGGGCCTGGCGCACGTGCGGTGCACCCGCCTCCTTGCCGCGCAGACGCACGAACGATTCCAGGCGCTCCAGTCCCGCGGGGGCGTCGCCCTCATGCAGAGCGATCCATGCTTCGACGGAGGCCATCGTCGTCCAGTGCTCGCTGGTCGCGCGATACGGCTCGAAATGCCGGATGTGCTGCTTCGCGGCGGCGAGATCGCCGTCCTCGACCGCCAGCATGGCTTCGGCCACGCGGTAGAACGTGCCGCGGTAGCTGTCGAGCAGCGCCTGGTCCCAGCCGCCGTCTCGGATGAGGGAGACGTAGTGCCTCGCCTCCGGGAGGTCTCCGTTCAGGGCGTGCACGCCGGCGAGAAGGCAGATGCCGTGGAAGGCGTTGCTGCCCCCGTGTGCGGCGGCGAGGGCGGTGGCCTGCTCCCAGAGGTGGATGGCCTCCTCCTGCTGCCCGCCGTAGTAGAGGGAGATGCCCAGGTGCGTGCACAGCAGCGGCATGTCGCGGGCGTACTGCTGCCACTGCGCTTCGGGGGTCTCGTTGAACAGTGCCAGCGATCGGGCGGCCACCTGTGCGGCGCGCTCCGGCCGTCCGATGGCGCGCAGCGACGCGCTCTCGGCCGCCCAGATGAAGATCCGCTCCGTGGCCGAGAGCGTGGTCCTGCGGGCGTTCGCCGCCGCCACCGCGATGCGCAGCAGCTGGAGCCCCCGCTGGCGCCGGAGACGGCTGGGCTTGAGGCTCATCCCGAGCAGCATGGCCACCAGCGGCTCCTGCTTCAGTCGCGCCACCGGCACATCGCCGAGGAGCTCGACGACACCCTTTCGGTCGCGATGCAGCAGACGGTTCCACCCCGACATCGTGACGTGGGTCGCGAGACGCAGGTCGTCGTCCTCCACGGCGAGACGCAGACCTTCGAGGGGCAGGTCACGGCGCACGGCGCCCTCCGCGGCGATGCGCCTCAGCCCGGGCACCTCCTCCGGGAGTGCGGTGCGGAGCTCGCGGCGCAGCATCCCGCGCGTCAGGGGCGTGAGCTCGAAAGAGCTGCGGCCGTCGGCGGCCCAGCGACCGAAGCCGAACGTCTCGGCCTGGTCCAGCGCGTTCGTGATGTCCGGATCGCCGGTGAGAGCTGTGGCGAGTGGAACGTCGACGGAATCGGTGATGCTGATCCGGAGAAGACTCTGAAGCGTCTGCGGGTCGAAGCCGCACTCGGCGAGCCTGTCCTGCATGTAGTCCTCGATCACGGTCGCGGCAGCTCGGAAGGACGCGGCATCCATGACGGTTCCCCGCAGCGCCAGGGCGCGGATGAGTGCGGGGAACCCGCCTGTGGCCTCTCGCGTCGCAGCCGCCGTCTCTTCGTCGACGTCGAGCGCGCGACGGATCTCCTCATCATCGAACATGAGGTCTTCGGGAGTCACGAGCGTCGTGTCGATCAAGAGATCGAGCCCCTTGCTGTCGAACGCGCTGGGTCGATTCGTGGCGACGATCAGCCGTGTGCGGGCGGCGGAACCGACCGCGCGACACAGCGCGAACGCGCCCTCGCGCTCGACGTCCGCAGCATCGTCGAGGACCACGACCAGGTGGCCATCCGCCTCGTGCAGGCGCGTGGTCACGGCGGCCCAGCCCTCGTCGTCGTCCCGCCGGTCGGATCCGGGCAGGAGACGCAGCAGCGCCTGGGCAAGTGCCTCACTCCTCGTGATCGCGGGCGTCACGGTCAGCCACACGACATGGGCGGATGTCGTGGCCGCCCAATCCACCAGTGCAGTGGTCTTGCCGGAGCCGGAGGCGGAGCGGACGAGCGTGAGAGGCGTCTCGGTCTCGAACTCGGCGCTCAGACGCGGACGCCTGATGGCGTGCGCCGACACTCGCGGGATATGTCCGTCCCCCTGCGCGACAAATGCCGACACCCCGTACCTCCCCAGGTCCCCTCCCTCTACGATATGCCGAAATCTCGGCGGGACAAGCGACGCCCGTCAGAACGAGCGATGCCGGTGATGAGGAGCGTGCCCGAGACCGCTAGCGGTGACCGATCCGGTGCCAGGGTGCAGTGAGCCGAGACCAGAGACTCGGGGCCGGGGTGCTCTCGTCCGAGGCGGAGGGAAGGGCGACGGCGAACTGCACGATCTCCTCGGCGCCGTGGTGCACGACGCGGTACAGCGCGGTGCCGATGAGCACGCCGAGCGCGATCGACATGACCGACACCAGCGCCGTCGTGAAGTCGGAGAGTCCGCCGTCGGTCGCGACCGCCTCCGTGAGCCCGACGAGCCCGGCAGCTCCCGGGACCAGCAGCCAGAACGCCGGGAGGAAGGTGAGCTGCGACGGTGCTCCATGGCGGAGGGTCGCGATCCATAGCACGACGGGGGTCATCGCGACGGCGCCGACGAACCCGCCGACCGTCGCGCCCACGAACTCCGTGCCCGCCCACTGGCCGGTGTAGGCGACGACGAGTGCGAGAAGGACCCACCCGAAAGTGGACGGTGGTGCGGAGAAATGCAGATAGTTCCCGAGTGCGAACACGAGGATACCGACGAGCGCCACCCACCACGGCAGCGGCGAGCCTCCGTCGAGTGCTTCGTACGAGGACGAGTCGACCCCCACGACGGTGCCGGCGGCGAGGATGCCGAACGCCAGCAGTGCCAGTTGCACGAAGCCGTAGACCAGCCGCGAGGCACCGGAGATCATCTGTCCCGCCGCCAGCTCCACGGTGGCGCTGGTGAGCACGCCGCCGGGCAGGAACGTGACGAGCGGGGCGATGAGCAGGCGGATCGGGTCCCCGATCTCGATCACCTCGGCCAGGAGGAAGACCGCGGTGGCGCACACGAACGCCGCGACCACGGGCATGATCAGCTGCAGCGTCGGAGAGCGGACCAGCTTCAGCAATCCGATCACCGCTCCGAGCACGAACGCGACGATCACGCCCTGCCACGTGGGGGCGAGCAGGAGAGAGAGCCCGGTCGTCAGCACGGCATGTCCGAACGTGCGGGTGATCCAGCCGAGCCGCGGGCGCATCGCGCCGATCTCGTTCAGGCGTCTGATGCCGTCCAGCGGGGTGACCGAGCCGGTCTTCGCCTGGGCGATCAGCTCGTAGAGGGCGGCGATCTGGTCGAAGCGGAACGACGCGTTGGTCGCCGAACGGATCGCGACGCGCGACTCGTCGGACTCACCACTCTCGATGAGGATGATCGTCGGCAGCACCACGAAGTCCGCGTCGTCGCCGCCGTAGGCCTTCGCCACCTCTGCGATGACGTCGCGGATGCGGTCGACCGACTCGGCCGAGGCGTTCATGCCCTGCGCCAGTCCCAGGAGGAACTGGCGCAGTGTCGCCCGATCGAGGCCGTCGGTCATGTCGTCGCCGGCCGCTCAGGTCAGGTGAACAGGAACGACAGCGGCACGCCCACGATGATCGCCACGGCCACGTAGATGAGGTTCGGCAGCTGGAACGAGTGGTCGAAGACGAACTTGCCCATCTTGGTCGTGCCCGTCTGGTCGAACGCCACGGTGGCGACCTGGCTGCCGTTGGCCGGGAGCGTGTAGATGCCCATCGCCGCCGGCCACAGGCCCACCAGGAGCGAGGCGGGGAGACCGATCGTGATGCCGATCGGCACGATCGCGTTCGTCGCGCTCGATTGGCTCGTCGTGAGCATCGCGACCGCGAACAGTGCCAGTGCGAACAGCAGTGCGCCGAGGAAGGCCGACGACCCGGAGACGACGGAGCCGAGGCCGTCGACGATGAGCGTCTGGTTCGCGGCGACGAAGGTGTTCGCCAGCCAGGCGATGCCGAACAGTGCGATGGCTCCGACGATGCCGGCGGGGAACGTGGGCTGCTTGGGCACATCCGCCGCCTTCACCTTGCAGAAGACGAAGATCAGGGCGGCGATGATGCCCATCACGACCTCGATGATGACCGTGACGCTGAGGCGCACCGGGTCGCCCGCGTCATCGGTCCCGATGACCGGGCGCAGGTTCTCGAACAGGCCGAACAGCACGATCACTCCGACGCCGGCGAGGAACAGCGAGGCCGAGAGCACCGCGGTGGGAGGCAGCTTCTTCTCGTGCGCGTCGGTCTCCGGCGGCTTGATCTGGTGATCGGCAAGGCGCTTCTGGAACTCGGGGTCGTCTTCCAGGTCTTTGCCGTGACGCATCATCACGAGTGCCGCCACGAAGAGACCCACGATGGATGCGGGCCACATGATCAGCAGCAGTCCGCCGAGGTCGACGCCCTGCGGGGCGAGCAGCACCACCATCGAGGCGGTCGCGGCGGACACGGGCGAGCACAGGATACCCACCTGCGAGGCCACGGCCGACACCGAGAGCGCCCGCTCCGGGCGGATCTTCTGCTGGTACGAGACGTCGTAGATGACGGGCAGCAGCGGATAGAAGATGTTGCCGGTGCCGGCGCCCACGGTGAAGAGGAACGACATCGCAGGGGCGAGGAAGACGACCGATCGGGGTCTGCGTCTGATCACCTTCGCCGCGACCGACACCATCCAGTCGATGCCGCCGGCCGCCTGCATGGTCGACGCGGCGGTGATCACGGTGATGACGATGAAAACCGCGTCGACCGGAGCATTGCCCGGTGCCTCGCCGAAGACGAAGACGAGGACCGCGACGCCGACGAGCCCCCAGACGCCCAGGCCGATCCCGCTCGTGCGGGTCCCCATGAAGATCGCGAGGACGACGATGACGAGTTCGGCGACGAGGATCCACACGTTGTCGTTCATGATGACGGCCCTTTCACGATCGGAGCCTTGCCTCTGAGGATCTCGGTGGGCAGCTCGGTCTCGACGATCTTCCCGTCGACGGCCTCGACGCGCAGAGCGAGGGCATCGTCGACCGGGCTCACCGCGGTGACGAACTCGGAGTTCTCGAAGTGCAGCGACTGGAGGTTTCCGACCGCGTACCCCGTCGAGAGCTCCCCGCTGAGCAGCGATGCGTGGAACAGCGGGCGCCGCTGGTCCTCGGCGTCGTAGTGCGGGCAGAAGCTGCCGTGCAGGAAGCCGAGTCCCTCGGGTAGCACCTGCAGCGTGGGTCCGTAGCTGTCGGTGGTGCCGCCCTCGAACCAGCAGATGCCGCCGGCGCTGCCGCCCGTGAAGACGACGTTCGAGTCGGGGTCCTCCCACATCTCGCGCATGATCTCGTCGAGGCCTTGCCGCTTCCACACGTCGAGCATGTTGGCGGTGTTGCCGCCGCCGACGTGGATCACGTCGAAGCCCTTCACGAACCCGGCGAGGTCGTCCACCGCGCGGTGGAACAGCGGGAGGTGGTGGGGCGCGCACCGGTCGGAGTCGTACGTGGAGTAGAAGCTCACGATGTACGCGGTGTCGTCGCCCGTGGCGGTGCCGACGAAGAGGACCCGTGGTCTCTCCTTGCCGGTGAGGCCCAGGATGTAGTCGTGCGTCGGGTCGTTCCGACGCTCCATCATGGCCTTGCCGGCCCCTGTTGCCACCACGTGAGACATGCCCCCACCTCTCGACGACTGCGAATGCGCTCAACCTAGTGCGGTGCTGAGCATCGCGTCCAGAGGTCTTTCGTCCACCGCGGGTGAGGGCGTGCGGGCGGCCTAACCGTTGAGTCGAGCGGTGGCGACGAGCCCGTCGAGGAGCGCGAACGTACGGGCGCGGGGACCTTCCGGTCGGATCCCGAGACCGCGCGCGAGTTCGAGGGCGAGAGCCGCGTGACCCTCCGTGTTCGGGTGGAACGGGTCGTTCATCAGCCCCCACGGCACGGAGCCGGCGCCGAGCTCGGCGAAGCGGGCGTACTGGTCGACGAGGATCACGTCCTCGCTCGCGGCGACCTGACGCACCGCTTCGGCGAACTCCCCGATGCGCGCCCGTTCCGGGGCATTGCGGACGTCGATCGCCGGCGGCGTCTGCAGGACGGGAACCGCGCCGAGCTCACGCACGCGGGCGACGAAGTCGCGCAGGGACGCCGCGTAGTCGTCTGCCGTGATGACCTCGCGCGGTCCGCCGTCGGAGGCGTCGTTGGTGCCGATCATGAGGGTGACGACATCGGGCCGCCATGACGCGACACGGCGCTCCCAGTCGTCGAGCAGGTCGACGATGCGATTGCCGCTGATCGCGGTGTTGAGCACGGCATCGCGTACCCGCTCCAGCTCGCCGCGGATCAGCTCGTGCAGGTGCTCCGGGTAGCTGCGTCCACCCTGCGTGTGCACCAGGCCGTGGGTGATCGAGTCGCCCGTGATCACCCAGTTCAGCGGCTGCGGATCGGCGAGAGCCGCGGCGATGCGGTGGAGGTCGGAGACGGCGGATGCGGGGGAGGAGGGCTCGACGTTCGGCACGGCACCGAGCCTATCGGCCGGACGGGGCGGGCAGCCGGCCAGCCCCGGGGGTCGCGTCGACGAGAAATGACGACCATCGCGCGTAATGGATCGGCATTCGTGCAGTCATAGCTTCGAGGGTTCGATGGGGCGCTTCTCACGGAATACTCCGTCCGCCCCGACGGCGGTTCCCCACAATCGTCGATGCTTCCCCAGAAGTCGACCCTCCGTGCGGCGGGTTCTCCCCGGACCCGCCGCACATTCTCCATGGGGTGACCGGGCGGCGGCATGAATGCCAGCACATCGATATGTCGCGAATATTCACGGCTTGCTGCTTCGTGTTCGCTCGGCGACGGCTGCCTAACCTCGGTGCTGCACTCCGGGCCCCAGACCTCGAGTCCGCTGCGGCGAGCCGCGAGAACCGGCTCGGTTTGGAGCAACAGTGCAACGACGTTATCGGTCACCTCCAAATGGCCGGGACGGCCGTTATCGGGACACACATCCCCTGTCCTATTCCGCATGGCGTGCTGTGCACCTGCCCGCCATTCGACAAACCGGAGGAAGTCCTGTGAACCACCAGCCGCCCGCCCGCGGGCATTCCCCATCCCACTCCCGCCGGATCATCCGACTCGGCGCCGCTGCTGTCGTCCTGATCGCGGCAGCGGCGGGAGCGATCACCGCCCCGCTCGCTGCCTCTGCGGCACCTCCGTACACCACCGAAGCGAAGGTCGACTCGATCACGTTCACGGAGAGCGCGATCACGAGCGGCACGAAGGCCGAGCTGACCGGCCGGTGGTCCCTCCCCGACAACCCCGTGAGCCCCGCCGGGTTCGTGGTCGACCTCCCGGATGATCTGCGTGGGCTGCCGGACTCCTTCCCGTTGCTCGACTCCGATGGAACCGCGGCGGGGAACTGCGTGACCACTGCCAGCCAACTGGTGTGCGACTTCGACAGCACCTACCTCAGCAGCCACCCGCGCGGTCTTTCCGGCGGCTTCTCCTTCTGGGCGACGGTCACGACGGAGGTGACCGAGCAGAAGACCGTGACCTACGACTTCGGGGATGCGACAGCCACGGTCGATGTGCGGCCCGATCCGTTCATCTGCAAGGAGGACTGCGACTTCACCGGCCGCTGGAACTTCAAGAGCGGCGAGTATCAGAACGGGACCGACACGATCTTCTGGGACGTCGCGGTCGCTGCCGGGGCGAAGGGAATGATCGGCGGGCAGGAAGTGGTCGTCACCGACACCATCGGCGCCAACCAGGAGCTCGTCGCACAGTCGGCCACCGGCGAGCGTTACCCCAGCCTCTGGGCGGCCAATGAGCTGCAGACGCTCCCGAGCGGGCTGGTGGTCCCGGGTCCGTTCACCGAGGTGCCCTCTTCCGACTACGCCGTCTCCGCAGATGGGACCACGGTCACGTTCACAGCCCGCGAGGGCTACTTCTACAACGTGCACTACCTCTCGAAGGTGACCGACGGCGGTGCAGCGGGCGTGTACAAGAACGACGCGACGATCCGCATCGGCACGGAGAGCACGGGTACTGCCACCGCGGAGGTCACCCGTCACGGAGGGTCGGGCACGGGAACCGGAACGCGGGTCGGAACCTTCACCATCGACAAGAAGGTCCTCGGAGACACGGCGAACCTCGGCGATGTCACCTACCGCGGCGGGTACACCGCCACCGACCCGCAGGGCATCGTCACCTCGGGCGAGTTCGCCGTGCAGGTCGGCAAGCCGTGGGTCAGCCCGTCCTTCGCCGAGGGCAGCACGATCGCACTGACCGAGTCGCTCGAGGGTCTTCCGTGGAATCTGGAGTGGGCCGCACCGGAGTTCTCGCCGCAGACCCTGGTCATCAAGGGCGAGGCGACGATCGACGTCACACTCACGAACACGGCGACGGTGCGCACCCTGCCCTTCTCGGCGCTGAAGACCCTCGACGGTCCAGCTGCGGCCACCTCGCTCGTCCCGACGGATACGGAGTACGTGCTCGAGTACTCGTACCCGGCCGGCCCGGGGTTCGAGGCGGGTTCCGGCGAGCTCGCTCTCAAAGCGGGAACCCCTGTCTCAAGCTCCGCGCTCCCTGTGGGTGCCGAAGTCACTGTGCGGGAACGTGCTCCGAAACCGATCGACGGACTCACCTGGGGCAAGCCGGTGATCTCGCCCGCCCACTTCACGGTGAGCGGTGACATGGTCACCGTCGCAGTCACCAACCCGCTGACGAAGACGGTCACGCCACCGCCGCCGACGCCGAGTGTTCCCGAGGTGATGAACCTGGCGGCTACCGGCATGCAGGCCGCCACCTCGACTCTGCTCCTCGCGGGCCTGCTGCTGATCGGAGGTACGCGTCTCGTGATGCGACGACGGCTCAATCGTTCGCGCTGACTCCATCGCCCGAGTGGGCCGGGTGCACCCGCCCGGCCCACTCGGGCATGACTCGTGCAGGACGGCGTTTCCATCCCGTCCTGAGATCCCTGGGGGGAAAGGGAGAATCCATGAACAGAGAAGATGACATCACCCAGCCAGGGGATCGAGACTCCGATCTCCTGGCTCGTGTGCGTACCGGCGACCAACGTGCTTACGCTGAGCTCTGGGCACGCTACTCACAGGTTGCCAGGGCGGTCGCTCGTACCTACTGGTGGTCCGCCGATTCCGACGATCTCGTGGCGGAATCGTTCACGCGGATCTACCAGGCCATCCAGACGGGGAAAGGGCCGACCACAGCCTTCAAGCCCTACCTCTTCGCCACGATGCGCAATCTCGCGATCAGCTGGGGACGCTCCCGACGCGAGGTGCCCATCGAGTACATCGAAGCCGTCGAGGATCCGGCCTCGACGGACCAGGCGGCGGATTCCGACTTCGATGCCGCGCTCGTCTCGAAGGCGATCCTCACCCTGCCGACGCGCTGGCAGGACGTGCTGTGGTTGGCAGAGGTGGAGAACCTGTCGATGCTCGAGATCGGCAAGCGCTTGGAGATCAGCGAACGCGCGGCGGCAGTGCTCGCGTTCCGTGCCAGAGAGGGGCTCCGTCAGGCCTGGATCTCGGCTCACCTGACGTCCAGACCGCCAGCCTCCAAGGAGTGTCGATGGACGCTCGGCAAGCTGGGTGCTCATGCCCGTCGACGCCTCACCGCGCGCGATGACAGACGGGTGCAAGCTCATCTCGCGACGTGTGCCGACTGCACCGCGAAGGCTGACGAGGCGCGTCGGGCGAGTTCGCGGATTCTGACTGTGCTGTTCCCCGCCGGCATCGGCGTCGGCACGGGCCTTCAGCTGTGGCAGACGCTCACGACGTCCGGGATATCGGCCAGCGCATCACCCATGCCGGCGACGATCACTGTGCCTGCCGTCGGGCTCGTGGCGACCAAGACGAGCATCCTGATGACGGCGGCCGTCGCGGTCGTGACGCTTTCCGCGGGAATCACCTCGACGATGACGAGCGATGTCGAGACGGTCGAGACCAATGCAGCGGCCGAAAGGCTCGATGCAGCGGAGTCCGACCGGCTCCCGACGCTTCTGCCGACCGCGGTCCCCAGCGAAGCGAGCCCGACGCCTCCGCCGCAAGATGTCCCCGTTCCTGCCCCGCAGGCCTCGACTCCCGTCGAGGCCCCGCAGCCCCCTCCTGCCGCGCCCGCTCCACCCGCGGCACAGACCCCCGGCGCTCCGGTGATCCTGTCCGTCCCCTCTCAGGTCTCGCGGTCCCAGACACCGTGGGTGTCCGCGAGCATCCGGTGCGCAGCCGGCGCCGATGTCACCGTGTCGGCTTTCGGCGTCACGGCGGCGGTCGGAACGTGTGCGAGCAGCGGGACCTGGCAGGCGAGCATCGATGTCGGTTCCTATCCGGTGGCGTCCGGAACCGTGATCACGTTCGACTTCGTGCAGTCGAACACCGCCGGGGTTTCCGAGAGCGCCTCGGCCCAGGTGACCATCGTCGATTGATTTCGTGAGCACGCGTAATGGATGTGTTTCGCAGCCGTCCAGTATCTGTCCGGCACTCTGACGAGTGCGCGATCGGACGACCGGGAATCAGATTGGAACCAAACCGCATGTGGAAACGATCGGGCACTCTCATGCTCGGACTCCTGCTCGCACTGGGTGCCGTCGCGACGACGGCGCTCCCCGCCGCAGCCGCAGGATCCGCCAGCGTCAGAGACGCCAAGACCGCAACCTTCACCCTCGCCGACGGCACCGTCGCGACGGCCACGATCTCCGGCGGGGGTGATCGTGCGTTCGCCGACGACGGCAAGTCCCTCAGCGCGTGGAGCGGAACCGATGCGATGTACGCCGAGGGGGTGTCAGCGAAGGATCTTCCGGTCGTCGGGATCCACTCGAAGAACAACTGCGGTTCGTCGAAGCGGTGTGGGGAAGGGCAGATCACGGTCCGCTTCGATCGACCCGTGGACGACCCCGCCATCCACATCGCCGAATTCGGCGCAGGAACTGCGTCCACGAGCCCGTTCGGCGGCGGGGTCGCGGCCGCCGATGGCATCCGCTTCTCCTCTGCTGACGGCGGTGCATCGAGCGCCACCGTCTCTCGCGGAGCGACATTCACCGACGGAGGGGATGGCTACTACCGGGGAGACGCCGCGATCAAGTGCACTGCGGCGAGCAAGCCCGGTGGGTGCGGGAGCTTCACGGTGACGGGAAAGCAGATCACTGAGATCGTGTTCGACGTCGCACGTTTCGCTCTGGGCGGCACTCAGTCCGGCTTCATCGACGGATACGCCTTCGGTGTCACCGCGACCGCGACGCCCACGCCGGAGCCGACGCCGACTCCCACGCCGACCCCGACTCCTGAGCCCACGTACGCTGCGCTGTCCGTGTCCAAGGTCGTGGACAAGGGTGCTGCGGTGCCGGGTGACCAGCTCGAGTACACCGTGACAGTCAAGAACACCGGTGATGCCGAGGCTCGCCAGGTACCTGTCACGGACGTGCTTCCGGGGGGCCTCACCAGTGTGTCTGCCGACCAGGGCGGCGCGATCGAGGGCTCCACGATCGCGTGGACGATCGACAGCCTCGCGGCAGGTGCCGAGAGGCAACTCCACGTGACGGGGGCCATTGATCGCTCCAGCGCGGGCACCACCCTCGTGAACCGCGCCGGCGTGAAGAACCCCGTCGACTCGCCCGTGGGCACTCCGGCTCCGACGAGCACGACCCCGTGTGCCGACGACCCGTCTGCGGCGTGTGCCACCACCGTCGTGGCCGCGCTGCCGGCGCTCTCGCTGTCGAAGGTCGTCGACAAGCAGGTCGCCGGACATGGTGAGGCTCTCGCCTACACCGTCGTCGTCGCGAACTCGGGCGTCGCTTCCGCCACAGATGTCCCGGTGGTCGATCAGCTTCCGGCCACGCTGACCGAGGTCTCCGCGGACCAGGGCGGCGTGATCGAGGGCGACACCGTCCGCTGGACGGTGGCCGAGGTACCGGCAGGCGGTCAGGTCGAACTGCACGTCGTCGGAACCACCCCGGGCGGACTCGACGAGGCGCAGCTGGTGAACAGGGCCACGGTGCAGAACCCGGCGGGAGTCCCGGCGGGCACGCCCGACCCGACGATCCTCACGCCCTGCATCGACGACGTCGCGCAGGCATGTGCGGTGACGGCGATCCCCGCGCTCGCTTCTCTGGAGATCAGCAAGACGGTGGCGCAGGCCGCCGCACAGTCCGGCGCGATCCTCGACTACACGATCACGGTCGTGAACACCGGTCCTGGCACCGCGACGCAGATCCCGGTCGTCGATGACCTTCCGGATGGGACGCGGTTCATCTCCGCCTCGACGGGCGGCGTCGCCGTCAAGGACCGCGTCGGGTGGATGGTGGAGGAGATCCTCCCTGGCCAGTCGGCGACGATGAGTCTCCGGGCTCAGGTTCCGGCCACCCTGAACGGGAAGATCGTCAACCGTGCCACGGTCGCCTACGACGAGGTCATGAACGAATCCCTCCGCAGCGCGGCGAAGCAGGCGGGCATGCCCGTTCCTGAGAATGCCGACCTGTCCGAGCTGCCGGCACTGCCTCCGCTGACCGCCGTGCATGCGTGTGCGGATGACGCCTCGTGGTCGTGTGCCGTCACCACGGTGACTCCGGCTCCTGCCGCTCTTGCCCAGACCGGTGCAACGTTCGCGCTGGCCATCCCCGCGGTCATCCTCCTCGCCGGTGGGGCATTCCTCATCGTCGTCGGTGTGCGCCGCAGGTCCAACCGCTAGATCCCCTCACACACGTCGTCCCCGGGGATACCCCGGGGGCTGATCGGAGTACCCAGAAATGACATCCTCTTCATCCCTTTCGTCCGCCGAGCTTCCGAAATCCTCGGTGATGGTGGTGTTCGGCACCCGCCCTGAGATCGTGAAGCTCGCCCCGCTGGTGCGAAGCCTCGGCGACGCCGCCTACATCGTCCACACGGGCCAGCACTACGACCCCGGCATGTCCCGTGTCTTCCTGCAGGCGTGCGGCATCAAGCGCGTTGATCTCCAGCTGCATGTCGGTGGACTCCCCCGCGCTGCGCAGATCGGCCGAGCAGCCGAGCAGATCGCACAGGCGATCACCCAGCTCGACCCGAAGTACGTCGTCGTCCAGGGCGACACGAACGCGACTTTCGCCGCCGCGCTCGCCGCCAACGCGGCGGGGGTGCGACTGGGGCACGTGGAGGCCGGCCTCCGGGCTCGGGATCGTCGCATGCCGGAGGAGCACAACAGGGTGATGGTCGACCACATCTCCGACGACCTCTTCGCCGCGACCGAGACCAACCGGGCCAATCTCCTCGAGGAGGGAATCGGTGACGAGCGCATCCTCGTCACCGGCAACCCCGTGGTCGAGGCGGTTCGCATGCAGCGTTCTGACGTCGCCGCGGACGTCGACGAGCTCGTCAGGCTCGGGGTCCACCCCGACCGCTACGTGCTCGCGACCCTGCATCGTCAGGAGAACGTGGACACCCCGGCCAACCTCATCTCGACCCTGCACGCTTTCAACGAGATCGCCGCTTCGGGATGGCCTGTCGTCTTCCCCGTGCACCCTCGAACGCGAGCGATGCTCACTTCACTGGACGCGGAGCATCTCCTCGACGCCCTGATCGCCGAGGAGCCGTACAGCTATGAGCGTTTCCTCGCCCTCGCCGCGCACGCGGCAGTGCTGGTGTCGGACTCCGGCGGCATCCAGGAGGAGGCCACGGTGCTCGGGCGACCGGTGCTCGTCGTGCGCGATTCGACGGAACGCCCTGAGGCGCTGGGATCGTTCACGAAGCTCGTCACACCGCAGACGCTCGCGAGCGAGGCGGCGGCTGTGCTCGCCGATGTCGAGGGGACCCTGGAGAAGCTGAGCGCCCTGCCGTCGCCGTTCGGTGACGGCAAGGCCACGGCACGCATCGCCACGCACATCCATTCCGTCGTCCGTCTCGCCGCAGAGGAGTCCTGATGTACAGCAGCGATCTCACCACGCCTCTCGCCGCCGTCGGCCTCCTCGCGATGACCGGTCCGGAGTCGGTGCTCACCTGGGTCATCGTGGGCGCGGCAGCCATGGGGGCTGGAGCGTTGCTCACGGTCCGTCGGCGCGTGCTGCGCCGGGCCGTCCCGGCTGGGCGGGATCGACGCCGGCCGTGCCGTTGAGGCGTTTCCTGCACGGGCGTAATCGAACGTTCGATCCGCGGTCCTATCGGCGGCGATGCACTCTGCGCGTCACTCAAATGGAAGGAAGGGGCTCGAGATGAAGAGCATCCTCAAGACTGCCTGCACCGCCGGCATCGGCCTGCTGATCGTGGGAGGCACAGTGCTCGGCGGGCAAGTGGCCATGGCCGACGACCAGCCGGTCACACCGGATTCGTCGACGACGACCACGAGCACCACTGGCACCGAGAAGGTGAGTTCTCCCGTGCAGGTCCGCGGCTACCTCGGTCGCGCTACACAGACGGCCGCCACCGGCGTCACTCCCGGATCGGAGATCAAGGAAGGCGCCATCGTACAGCTCGTCAACGACGAGCAGATCGACGGCGTCTACAAGGTGATCCTTCCGGTGCCGGCGAACACCACGTTCGCCTCGGCGACCGAAGGGGGCGCGCTGGTCGGTTCCAACGTCGTGTGGACGTTCAACGTCACGCACGACGGTGGCACGCGGATCGTGCAGCCGATGGCGTCGTTCACGGTGGCCGACGGCTACTGGGGACCGACGATCACCAACAGCGCCAAGGTCGTCTACACGGGCGGAGTGTTCACGGACGACGTCCGGTTCACGTACAACTACGCACACCAGTTCGCGCAGCGCCCTCCGGTGCCGGTGATCGATGCCGGCGTCGGACTCGCCAGCGCCGGTGTGATCGGGGTCGGCGCTCTCGGGGCACTCGCCCTGCGGCGTCGTTCCACGGCCACCGACTGACCGCGCTCGGCTCACTCAAGAGGAAGAAACCACAGTGAAGAAGAAATCCATCCTCCGGGGTGCGCTGGCCGGGGGGTTGCTCGCCGCTTTGGCGGTGGGCGCCCTCGCGGCGGCCCCCGCGGCCACGGCAGCAGACGTCAACGGCTGGTCCGGTTCAGGCGACACCCGTACCGCTTCCGCGGCCGGTGCCACGGCGACCATCACCACCACCGACAAGATCCAGGTCAAGAGCTCCGGCGACGTCGTCAACCTCGCCACCGTCCGCGACGGCGGTGAGCTGGGGCTGAACGTGATCGGTCTCAACGAGGGCTTTCCCTGCAAGAACGGCATCGAGTGCGTCCGCGGCAACGTCGTAGTCGACTTCGGTCAGCAGGTGACGAACCCGAAGATCACGCTCGACAAGCTCGGTGGCGACGTGTACGCCATCGGCGGTGTCGTCAACAGCTCCGCGAAGTACACGCTGAAGACCTCCGGCGTGACTCTGAGCTCGTCGTCCGGCAACCTCGACGTCACCTCGAACACCATCACCTCCACGAACTTCGCGGCGAAGAGCGGCACCGTGCAGATCAACGGCACGGTCTCCAGGGTCGAGTTCCAGGTCACGATGCGGTCGAAGGGTGCCTTCCTCGGCCTGGTCCCCACGTGGACCAAGGTGCCGAGCGACCTGCACAGCATCGACATCGATGTGGACAAGCCCACCAAGCCCGTGCTGACCGTCGACAAGAACGACCACCGCGACGCGGCGGTCATCGGCGACCAGCTGTCCTACGACATCGTCGTCAAGAACACCGGTGATGCGACGGCGACCAACGTCGCCATCAGCGACGATCTGCCCGCCGGTCTGACCGGTATCACCGCCTCCTACACGGCAGGTAGCTCGGGTCAGGTGACGGTCTCCGGACAGCAGGTGCGCGGCACGATCCCGTCTCTCGCGCCCGGTGCCTCGTCGACTCTGACGGTGAAGGCGACGGTCGGGACGTCGACTCCGCTCGGCAACCTGCGCAACAACGCCTGTGCCGTCGCGACCTCGTCCAACCAGGCGTGCGACTGGGACGACACGACCATCGACAAGCAGACCAAGCCCGTCCTGACGATCACCAAGGACGACCAGCAGGGTGACGTCAAGCTGGGTCAGAACCTGACCTACGACATCGTGGTGCGGAACACCGGTGACGGTGCCGCCAAGAGCGTCGTGGTCAGCGATCCGCTCCCGGCCGGTCTCGACTTCGTGTCGGGCAGCGGTCCTGCGGGCATCACGGTCACGGCCTCCGGGCGCAACGTGACCGCCAACCTCGGCGACCTCGCCGCAGGGCAGTCGGTCACGCTCAAGGTGAACGCCAAAGTCAACCAGTCGGCAGCGCCGGGGGCATTGACCAACCAGGCGTGCGTTGTCGCATCGAACGCAGCGAACGTCTGCGCCACCGACACCGACACCGTCAAGCGCGAGTTCTTCCAGTACACGTTCAACTCGAACCCGACCGACCCGCAGCCGGGTCAGGCGGTCACGTACCGGATGGAGTTCGGCAACAACGGCAACGTCGACTCGGCGAATGCGGAGATCGAGTACGCCCTGGCCGGCGTGCTGGATGATTCCACCTGGAACCCGTCCAGCGTCACGGCCAACAGCGGCACCGTCGTGGTCAGTGGCAACACCATCGACTGGAAGGGTCCGCTGGCGTCCGGCCAGACCGTCGTGATCACCTTCACCGGTGTCTGGAACGGCAACGGAGACGGCTTCGCCTTCCCCGGTGTCACCTATTACGGGAGCGCCCGCTAAGGCGCGCCCCGGCGAACAGGAGAGGGCCGTCCTTCCAGGGCGGTCCTCTCCTCGCCCCGTTTCGCACCACCCGCAGTGAGAGGTAGTCATGGCCAGCAGCACGATCGTCGAAGACCCGCGAAGAGAACTCCGACCTCCTGTGCGGTTCGCGCTCGGCGGGCCGAAGGGCGACCGTGCCGCTCGAATCCTCGCGGCGTCGCTGTTGATCCTCGCGGTGCTGGCCCTCGTCTGGGTCAACCAGGCGTTCCGCTCTTTCGAAGCCTCGGCAGCGACCTGGGCTCTCTCCCCCTTCGTCGAGGGTCAGCGTCTTCCCATCGCCGAGCACTACTTCGTGCGGACGCCCGAGCATGAGCTCATCGCCCTTCGCGTCACCGTCGAGTGCACCACGCTGCTGATCGGCGTTCCCCTGACGGTCGTCGGTGCCGTCATCCTCGCCAGCACCCGAGTGCCATGGAGTCGCAGCATGCTCGGGATCCTGGCGATGTGGGCCGTCATCTTCGTCGTCAACCTCCTCCGGCTCGCGATCATCGGATGGTCGACGCAGACCTGGGGTCTCGACCCGGGTTACGAGGTCAGCCATGTCTTCGTCGGTTCCGTCGTCGGCATCATCGGCTATGCGCTCGGGCTCGCCGCCCTGTTGCTCATCGTCGGCGTGCGACCGCGTCGCCGTCGCCGCGTCGTGCCGGAAGAGACCGAGGGGCCTCACTACCACCGAAACGGCGCGCGCTGACGCGACCTGAAAGGCCGTTCCATGCTCTCGATACTCAACGCCTTCACGATTCTTCTCGGTGTCGCCTTCGTCACCTACGTCGTCTTCATCCTCGTTCCGTACCTCCGGTACCCGAAGGCGATCCCGGGGGATCCCGCCGACTTCGAATGGCACTTCTTCATCCCGTGCCGTGACGAGGAGGCGGTCATCGACACCACCATCTCGCGTGCCCGTCGGGACTTCCCCGGTGCGCACACCTGGGTGATCGACGACGACAGCGAAGACGCCACCTCGGCGATCGTCTCGCGGTGGGCCGCAGAGGACTCGCACGTGCACCTGGTGCAGCGCCGCCGTCCGGAAGCCCGCACCGGCAAAGGCGACGCCCTCAATGCGGCCTACCATCAGCTGCTGAGCTGGCTGCCCGAAGACGCCGACCATGATCGGATCGTCGTCGTCGTGATCGATGCCGACGGCGAGATGGAGCCCAACGCCCTGGAGATCTGCTCGGCGGAGGACACCTTCGGCGATCCTGCGGTCGGTGCGGCGCAGATCGCGGTGTGGATGAAGAACCGCGACGACAAGAAGCCCTACCCGAACAGCGGCCGGTTCGCGAACACCTTCGCCCGCTTCCTGCTGCGCATGCAGGACCTGGAGTTCCGCACGACCATCGCAGCGATGCAGTCCCTGCGCGCGAAGACGGGAACCGTGGGGCTCGGTGGGAACGGACAGTTCACGCGCCTGTCGGTTCTCGACGCGATCGGCGAGAGGTTCGGCGAACCGTGGCACGGAGCTCTCCTGGAGGATTACGAGTTGGGCGTGCACGTCGTGCTCGCCGGTTTCCAGGTCAAGCACGTCTACGACACCCACGTGAACCAGGAGGCGCTCCCGTCCATCCGCCGCCTCCTCACGCAGCGCACGCGCTGGGCGCAGGGCAACATCCAGTGCGTGAAGTACATCGCCGAAGTGGTGAAGTCTCCTCATGTCGACAGCGCGGGTGTGATCGAGACCAGCTACTACCTCGTCCTCCCGTTCCTGCAGATGCTCGGCGCGCTGTCATTCACGATCCTGCTGGGCGCGCAGGTGTCGCTGTTGATCCAGGATCCCGCTCAGGTGCAGCTCGCGCTCGGCAGCGTCCTGGGCCTCGTCGGACTTCTCTCGGTGTTCTCGATCGCCCCGTTCGCTGTCTGGGGATTCGTCTACAAGGTGCGCTGCGAGCCGCAGGCCAGCTGGTTCACGGCCCTGATGTGGGGGCTGGGTGTCTGGCTCTACGTGTATTACATGTACATCTGCATCGCGCGGGCCTTCTTGCGCATCATGCGCCGGAAGAACGGCTGGGCGAAGACGCGACGCAACGCGGAAGCGCACGTCGTGGTCGGGGGCTCGGTCGCCGTCGAGGTGTGACGCGGGGGACGCCCGTTCGGGATCTCACGGCTCGCAGCCCCCGCACGAGCGAGATGCGAAAGACTGGAGGCATGACTTCGCCTGCACTCGACACTCTCCTGGCCCGCATCGTCGAGAGCGGACTGCTCGAGGATCCGATCGCCGAGAACGGGCTGGTGTACGGACGCGCGATCATCGACGCCGCCGGTACGACCGTCAACGTGAACGTCGATCCGGAGTTGGATGACGTCCAGAGCGATGATGTGAATCATGAGGCGCTGGTCGCGGCAGTCGCTCGCACTCTCTCGGTCGGAGAGTCTCGGTGGCGCTCGGTGATCGACGAGATCGTCGCCGACATCGAAGATGCCGTCGATGACGAGCCCGTCGCGGAACAGATCGACCTGCGCGATGATCTCGAGGCCACCTCGGTCGTCGTGTTCGCCGACGCGGTGCTGCTCGCCTTCCTCGCGCCGAAGCAGTTCCCCGAGTCGCGCATCCTCGTGCAACTCGACGAGGACTTCGAGGTCGACGGCGTCGAGGTGCGCGACCTCGACGGCTCGGAGACCATCGACTTCGGCACCCTCGACGACCTGCTCGACGAGATCAGCCGCTCCGACAGCTGATCTGCTGAGTCCCGGCCATCCGCAGAGACGTCATCCGCCTCGCGTAACGGTATTCCGCCTTTCCACTCCTGTACGCAGGAGAGTCCTCGACTCGGCAGTTCTCCGTCGAGCGTTGCGGAAAGGCAGACCTGAATGACCAGTCGCATGATCGTCCGCAGTACCTGTGCAGTCCTCGCCGTCGGCGCGGCACTCGCGATGAGCGCCCCGCTGACGGCCGCCGTGCCCGTCGCCGCAGCGGAGCAGTCCGCACTGAATTGGGTGGTGAACACGAGACCGGGAGCGCCGAGCGCGGATGCGCTGCGGTCGGCCATCGAAGGCGCCGGCGGGGAGCTTTTGATCTCCTATCCCGAGATCGGGGTGACGGTCGCCCGCGCACCCGACGGCGACTTCCCCACTCAGCTCGAGAGTCTCGCCTGGGTCCAGTCCGTTGGCCCGACCCGAACGTCGACCGATCCGGACACGCCGACCGCACCCGCGCCACCGATCTCCGGCGACACGACGGAGCCGACGACGATGCCGGCCGAGGGCACCGCGTGGAACACCGTCGCCATCGGGGCGACATCACCGTCGGGGAAGGGGGTGGTCGTCGGCATCGCCGACAGCGGCATCGACACCGGACATCCGGACCTCGCCGGCCAGATCGACCCGGCGTTGTCCGTCGGCTGCACCGTCAACGGCGTACCGGACACGAGGCCGGAGGCGTGGCAGCCGGGGTCCGACGGCGCGAGCGCGCACGGAACACATGTCGCCGGCAGTGTGGCGGGAGCGGCGAACGGCACCGGCATCGTCGGTGTCGCCCCTGATGCGCGCCTCGCATCGATCAAGGTCGTCAACGATGACGGCCGCATCTACCCGGAGGCCAGCATCTGCGCGACCATGTGGGCTGCCGACCACGGCATCCCGATCGTGAACCACAGCTACTACGTCGACCCCTGGTACCTCTGGTGCGCTGATGTCGACTCACAGGGTGCGGCTCTCGAAGCGCTCCGTCGCGCATACGCCTACTCCCACGACCAGGGCGTGCTGAACGTCGCCGCGGTCGGCAATGAGGGTCAGGATCTCGCCACCATGACCACGGATGAGATGAGTCCGAACGACGGGACGCTCGAGCCTCGGCCGGTGAACTCCTCCTGTCTTCAGGCACCTGGCGCGCTGCCGGGTGTCATCGCCGTCGCTGCCGCAGATCAGGACGAGGCGACGGGCGCGATCGTGCGTGCGGGATTCTCGAACTACGGTGCGGGCAAGGTCACGGTGACCGCGCCGGGCTTCGTGTGGTCAGCAGTGCCACGCCAGGACGACGGCTCCGTCTACGCGCTGTATCCCGGAACGTCGATGGCGTCGCCGCACGTGGCCGGGGTCGCCGCCCGCATCCTCTCGGAGACTCCAGGTCTCACGCCGGACCAGTTGACCCAGCGCATCACGGAAACGGCGGATCCGCTCGCCGGGCTCAGCGCGGACCGGGTCGGGGCAGGACTCGTCGACGCCGGAGCAAGCTCTACTCCCACGATCGGCGTCTACTCGAAGGTCGCCCTCACCGGGCAGCCGTTCCGCGTCAACGGCAGCGGGTACCCGGCGAGGAGCACCGTCGACCTGAAGATCGGCGAAGCTGTCGAGCAGGTGCGCACCGACGGTGCCGGTCGCTTCGCCACCGTCTTCGATGTTCCCGCTGACGCAGCCCTGGGGGAGGCCACGCTCACGGGCGGAAGCGCATCCGCCCCGGTCCTCATCCGCGAATCCCCAGCGCTGCCGATCGTGGTCACTCCCGTCGCCGGATCGACGGTCTATGCCACGAGCACGAACATCATGGGCACGGGAGTCCCCGGGTCTCTGGTGCGTGTGCACGTCTTCGTCGGCGACCTCACGCCGTTCCTTCGGTTCGTGCAGGTAGGAACGGATGGTCGATGGTCGACCAAGGCCCCGCTTCCGCAAGGGGACTATGAGGTGACGGCGCGCACGTTCGTCGGATCGGACACGTCGGCCGTGACGGCCCCGACGAGATTCTCCGTCCATACAGCGTCGGCGATGTCGTACTCGGTGCAGATCGCCCCACAGGCGGGCGCTGACGACAGCCTGATCCTCCTCGACCTCACGAACGCAGGGGCGTCGGGAGGGGAGGCCGTGGTGGAAATCGACCTCACCGACTACGACGGCTTCCAGGTTCCGGTGCCCTCGACAGGGGAGATCGAGCGCTCTGACAAGGGCCTGCGATGGAGACTGACGCTCGATTCGGCGCAGAAGGTGCAGCTGCAGATCCCGGTGCACGCCGGTGCCGGTGACCTGTCGTTCCCGGTGATCGTCGTGAAGTAGGGCGGCGCATCAGGGGACCTCATCCGCCAGATGTGGGGTCCGTGACCTGCATGGCCACCCTCGACGAGGTGCGCCCGCGACAGGACAAGCGCCTCAGAGGTAGCGGTCGACGATGGCCCGGAGCTCTGCCTCGTCGGGTGCGACGGTCACCCCGGTGGCGCGTTGCAAGGTCGCGAAGGGGGTCGCCGCTTCCCCGCTCGGCGCGGGCTCGATGCTCTGCTGCCACTCCGGTGCGACGGTGTCGAGCAGGAGGCCGAGCTGTGCTCCGGTGAAGTAGGCGTAGTCGCGCTCGAGCACCACGTTCTGTTCGGGGTCTGAGATGAAGAGCTCGAGTCCATCGGCGAACGTGGAGACCTTCGGGTGCAGGCCCCGCGCGCGGTCGAAGGCTCGCTCGAAGTAGGTCGCCGTCCCCTCGATGGCTTCGAGCTCGATCTCCAGGCGCAGGGTCGGCCAGGTCGTGTACCGGGCCATCCTGACGTTCGCGAGGTCGGTCGCGAGCGCGGAGAGCACCTGCGGGTCGGTCTCGTTCTCGACGCGGTCGAAGATTCGAGCCTCGACGCGCAACAGCTCGTAGTGCTCCTCCGTGTGGGGGTAGTCCTCGATCAGGCCGCCGGCTTCCCAGGGCCACGCACCTGCGGCGGTGGAGTCGATGCCCTGCTTCGTGACGTGGAAGTTCTCGTGCATCGAGAAGCGCTGGAACCCCTGGGACGTCGTGCTCTCGGTCTGCAGCATCGCGTCGTGGTACTTGAAGGCCAGCACCTCGCGGCCGTCGACCTCGATGGGGCTGAAGTTCGCCGGGAGGTGGAGCGCGGCATCACCTGCGCCGAACGAGTCGCTGATCCGCACATCGTCGAGGTGTGTCGCGCCGGGAACGTCGATCTTGGCCATGCCGGTGGTGTCGGTGACACCGCTCATGTTGACGAGGAAGGCGTGTGACCAGATCGGACTCTTCTCCCCGTCCGTGCGCAGCAACACGATGGGCTGTTGCTCGTATTGGTAGCCGTCCGTCCACACCGCGTCCCCGCGCGAGGCCGTGACGTCGTACTGCTCGGACAGCTGGCGCAGCATCTCGCGGTCGGTCGCGTCGAGGGCGTCGTAGCTTGACGGAGCGGGAGCGAACAGCTTCCAGGCGAGGACGCCGAGAGCACCGAGCACGACCGCGGCGAGGGCGAGCAGGATGGCGCGTCTCATAGGTCGCCGGCGGGCGGAGGGTGCGTCGAGCGCGACCGGGCGTCGGTTCATGATCGGAAGCTCCTGTCGTCAAGCGGGCAGGAGTAAAACTTTAGATTATGGAATCGGACCGCGGCTGGGAGACGGTGGGCGAGTCCAAGGCGATCCGGCTGCCCCTGCGGGTGAGCCACAGCCGCGCGGCGACGGCGATGGCGACGGTCAGCAGCACCCACCCGGCGGCCGTCGCCACCGCGGTGATGAACGAGGCCATCGGGGAGTCGCCGACGAGGTTCGCGTGGTTGACGGTGCCGTGTGCGATGCAGGCGATGGCGAACCCGCTGATCGCGACAAGGGGGCGGGCCCATCGGCGGCGCACCGTCATCGCGAGACCGATTCCCGCACCGGTCCAGATCGTGAAGGCGGCGTGCGTGGGAGAGGTCAGCGTGCGCACGATCCAGGTGCCGATGCCGTAGCCGAGATCGTTCGCGGCAATGTCCGTGGCGATCGCCGCGGCGTCTTCGAACCACCCGAAGCCGACACCGACGAGGGCGCCGACCATGGCGCCGCCGAGAACGCCGCCGAAGCGAGAGCGTCCTACGGCGAGGATCACGAGGAGGACACCGATAGCCTTCGCCGTCTCCTCGACGAGCGGAGTGAGGACCCAGCTGCTGGGAATCCGCTCGCGCAGCGTGCCCTGGGCATCGATGTAGACGACCGCCTCTGCCAGCCAGGAGCCGCCCCAGGTGGCCAGCAGCACGGCGCCACCCGCACCCCAGACGAGCGCGATCACGGTCGATGCCCACCCCGGCCGATTCTTCCGATCCAGCCAGCGTGCCGCGAACATCGTCGCCACGGCGGCAGGAGTGACCGCAGCAAGAGAGAGGAGGAGCACCGATCCTTCCTGCCAGGTGAAAAGTGCCACGGTCAGGGCGAAGACGAGGAGAACGGCCGCGCCCACCCATCGGATGCGGGCAGGCGATGATGCAGACGAGTTCACACTTCATCCTCGCCGAGCGAACCTGGGGATTCGATCTCCGGCCGCATGTCGTTCTGACGTATGACCCCGGATCCTCGAAGCGGTCACAGAGGATGACGCCGGCGGGCGGGGACGATCCCTAGCCTCCTAAGGGGGCCGGCGTTCGGCCTCCTTGCGAGAGAGGGACAGGCATGTCCGTAGTGTCTTCAGAACCGACGATGTCGCGGCGGCAGACCGCGCTGTGGGGTGCGGCCGCGATCGGCCTGGGCGCGGCGGTGATGGCCGCACCCGGCGCGGTGGCGGCATGGTCGTCGGGTGGGCAGGTGACCATGTCCAACCTCGGCGCAGGCATCGCCGAAGGATTCGAGCAGTGGGTGCTCACCGGCACGGACGGGCCGGCGCTCTCGGGGGCGGTGACGTTCTGGGCCGTGTTCCACATCGTGAAGGCGGTCCTGGGGGTCGCGCTTCTCGCCGCGCTGATCGTCGCGGGCGTCCGCATCTGGTCGCACGCCGCTCGGTCCCGTTCCGGTGCAGCCAGGGCGGGGTGGAGCGCCGTCGGCGTGGCAGGGGTCGGTCTTCCGGTCCTGGCCCTCCTCGTGGTGATGGCGAACGTGCAAGGAGCATTCGCCCCGCTGTCCTCCGTGCTCACGTTCCTTCCCGCGGAGGCCACCCCCGGGGTGCGACAGGTGACGGCGCAGCTCGCCGCCGGGACGCCCGACGCCGTGACGACAGCCCTCGTGAACGACTTCCGCGCCTATCACGCGGTCTTGGTGACGTGCCTGGTCGTCGCGATCGTCGGGGTCATCACCGCCACGGTGGCTCTCTGGGTGCGCCGTGCCCGAATGCCCAAGGCCGACAAGCGACCGCGTCGAGTGCTTCTCGCGGGTGCACTCGCACTCCCGATGCTCCTTCCCGCACTCGGGTTGCTGCTGCTGGCGAACCTGTCCACAGTGGCGGACACCGCCCCCGCTCTCGCTCTCTTCTTCGACGGCAGCGGCATGTAGTTCATCGCCGAAGACCGCGTCAGCACAGGACGGGAACCCCGAGGAATGCCCTTGGGGTTCCCGTCTGCGTCAGAGCCACTTCTCGTATCAGAGCCACTTCTTGTACTTGAAGACCCCGAACAGGCCGACCGCGAAGGCGAGCATCGCGCCGATGGCCATCGGGTAGCCGAAGGCCCAGTGCAGCTCGGGCATCACGTCGAAGTTCATCCCGTACACGGTGCCCACGAGCGTCGGCGCGAAGATGATCGCCGCCCAGGAGGAGATCTTCTTGATCTCGTCGTTCTGTGCCAGCCCGGCCTCGGTCTGACGCCGGGCGACCAGCGCGGAGTGCACGGTCAACGCGTTCTCCAGGATCGCCCGGAACGAGTCGATCTTCTCGTTGACACGGATCGTGTGGTCGAGCACGTCGCGCAGGGAGCGCTGCAGCTCCTCGTCGATGCGGTACTTCGCAGAGCCCCGACGCAGCCACTCCAGCATGCCGTTCAGCGGATGCACCGCCCGCTGGAAGTTGATCACCTCGCGGGACAGCTCGTAGATGCGGCGGGAGAGCGCGCTGTCGTCGTCGCCGTCGCCGAAGAGCTGGTCCTCGATCTCGTCGATGTCGTTCAGCAACCCCGCGACGATCGGCTCGTACCCGTCGACGACCTCATCGAGGATCGCGTAGAGCACGGCCTCCGGTCCCATCGCGAGCAGCTCGGGGTTCGCCTCCATGCGGGCGCGCACGGCGGCGAGGTTCGGCGATTCCGCGTGCCGGATCGTCACCACGAAATCGGGGCCCACGAACAGGTGCAGCTCTCCGAACTCGATCGACTCCTCCTTGTCGCGGTACCGGGCGGGGCGCAGGACCGCGAACAGGGTGTCGCCGTAGCGCTCCACCTTCGACCGCTGGTGGCCGGACAGGGCATCCTCGACGGCCAGCGGATGCAGGTCGAACTCGCGAGCGACGGACGCCACTTCCTCGGGGCTGGGTCGGTACAGACCGATCCATGCGATGCCTCCGGCAGCGTCCAGCATCCGGTAGGTCTCGTCCAGGTTCTTGGGGGTCTCCACGCGACGTCCGTGGACGTACACGCCGTTGTCGATGAGGGCCATGATCGGCTCCGTTCTCGCAGGCGCACGGCAGCGGAGAACTCCGTGCGCGGTTCGTCAGGGGGCGGATGACGCCGCCGACGGCTGCGGGGAAGGACGTGCGAAAGGGGACCAGAGGGTCAACGCGCTAGCGCAGGGAGTCGCGACGCAGCGAAGGCGGCGTCGTAACTATCACCGGACATCGCCATCACCACCTTTCGGGACTCGTCGGGCCGAACGACCCAAGGGGTCAGCATACTCCTCGAAGCTGGGCGCCAGGCCCGGCGGTCCAGCCGGATGCGTCGACCGATGCCTGAGGCCGGCGGCTATCAGGATCCGCTCTCGTTCGGGTCGAGAGCGGATCCTGATCTGCCGACTCGCGGCGCCCCGACCGCAGTCGGGTGATCGGGCGTGCGGCCCGCACAAGTAAACACCGTATGGCGACCTTTGTCCAGGGTTGATGGACGATGGTCGAAGCGTCGAGCGGCTAGGCGAGCGTGACGACCTCGCCGCCGCGAGCCGCCGAAGCCTGGGCGGCCTTGGCGATCTCGACCGTGCGGATGCCGACGCCGGCGTCGGGTTGCGGCTGACGGCCCTCCCGCACGGCGTGCACGAACTCGTCGAGCAGCAGCGCATCGAGGTCGGCGCCCACAGGGCTCCACGTCTCGCCGTGCGCATCGTGCCCGGCAACACCCTTGGCGAAGGGGCTGACGGTCACGGTGCCGCGCTCGGCGATCACCTGCAGGGTGAGTCCGCCCCAGGTGGCCGAGCTTATCGGCCAGCTCCAGGAGCAGTCGATCGTGGCGATGGCCCCACTCGGGTACTGGATCGTCACCAGGCCGCCGGTCTCGACCTCGAGGTCGCGCTCCGCATGCAGGATGCCGTTCGACACGGCGCGGACGGACTGGGCACGCTCGCCGAGCAGCTCGTCGAGCAGGTCGGCGCAGTGCACGACGTGGTCGACGAGTGCGCCGCCTCCCGCCAGCTCCGGATCGGTGAACCAGGCCCGGTCCTGCGGCAGCTTGCCGTTGTTGATCCCGGTGACGCCCAGCACCGTGCCAAGGCGACCGCTGCGCAGGTCCGCGATCGCCTCCCGCACGCTCGGGGCGAATCGCACCGGATAGGCGACCATCAGGATCACGCCGGCACGCTCGCACGCCTCGCGCATCGCGATCGCATCCTCGACCGTCGTGGCCAGGGGCTTCTCGCACAGCACGTGCACCCCGGCGGCGGCCGCGCGCTCGACGAGGGCACGGTGTCGGGAGTTCTCTGCGGCGATCACGACCGCATCGGGCTTCCAGGCGAAGGCCTCGTCGTAGGTCTCGACGTACGCGACACCGAGCTCGGCGGACAACGCCGCTCCTCGGGGCGCGTCGTCGGGGGCCGTGGCGCCGTCGGGATCGGTGGCGATCAGCTCGACATCCGGCATCGCGTTGAGCGCGTGCACGTAGCTCAGGGCATGGGTGTGCGCGAACGACAGGACGGCGATCCGCAGCGGGGTGGTGGCGGTCATCGAGTGGCCTCCTCGGTCGTGCGTGCGGACGGTGCAGGGGTGGCGACGGGCAGGGCGACCGGGCCGCCGGAGGCGATCGAGGCGTACGCGCCCTCGGCCACGGCGACGGCCTCGATGCCGTCCGCCGGACCGACCCTGGCGTCGCGCCCCTCGCGCAGCGCGGCCACGAAGTCGGCGATCTCGGCGAAGTACGGGCTCTCCTGCGGAGACATCGGCGGGAGGTAGTCGGTGTCGCCTTCCGGGAGCACGGCGTCGACGCGCAGCGCGTTGTCCTCGGCGCTGTCGTAGCGCAGGCGCCCCTTCGACCCCGCGACCTCGACGCTGGTGCGGAACGGCATGCCCGGGGCGATCCAGCTGCCGTGGATGTGACTGATGACGCCGTTGCGATGCGTGAGCACGACGTGCGCCGTCACCGGTGCGGGCACCCGGTCGTCGATGGTCGGCGGGTTCTGCACCGCGTAGACCGACTCGACGGGGCCGGCGAACCAGACCGCCTGGTCGATGTCGTGGATCATCAGGTCGCGGATGATCCCGCCGCCCGCGCGCTCCGAGAAGAACCACGGGGTCTGCGGGGCGGAGCCGGCGCGACTGAAGCGCTGCACCGCGAGCGTGCCGATGCGGCCGGCGTCGATGCCCGCCTTGATCTGTGCGTACTCGCCCATGTACCGGACGACATGGGCGGGGAACAGGCGCACGCCCGCTTCCTCGGCGGCGCGGGCGACGGTCGCTGCGATCTCGGCGGTCTCCGCGAGCGGCTTCTCGCAGATCACGTCGAGGCCGCGGGCGATGGCGCGCAGGGCGAAGTCGGCATGCGTGCTGCTCGGGGTCACGATGTCGACGATGTCGACCAGACCGATGAGGGTGTCGACATCGTCGACGAGCTCGAACCCGTATTCCGCGGCGATCTCCTCTGCGCCGACGAGCGAGGTGACGTAGCCTTCCGCCCCGAGCGCCCGCCAGGCGTCGGCGTGCACGCGGGAGATCCCGCCCGCGCCGATGAGTCCGACCTTCAACGTGCTCACTGCTTCTCCTCGGTTGTCTCATCGGTCGGGTCAGCGGCTTCCGAAGAGGCGACCCGCAGGGGGATGATCGGCGGAGCCGGCATGTCCTCGATGCCGTAGATCTCGGCGGCGAGCCGCTGGAACGCGTGCACGACCGCTCCGTGAGCCGCGGCCTCCGCCCCCAGGCGCGCTTCGGCGATCGGCACCTGGAACGGCAGGCCGAGGTGGCCGGGCAGTGCCGCGCGCAGTGGGTCGAGCAGTTGCTCATGCGCGGCCGAGAGTCCGCCGCCGATCACGATCATGGCCGGGTCGACCGTCATGATCAGGGTCGCGATGCCATGGGCGAGCTCGTCGATGAATCCGTCGAGCTCCTGCTGCGCGGCCGCGTCACCGCCGCGCGCCTTCGCGAAGACCTCGGCGGCGGTCGGGGCGGTGCGCCATGTGATCTGGCCCGTCTCGGTGTTCAGTCCCCGGAAGGCGAGGCGGCCGATGTCGCCCGCGGCGTTGTGGATTCCGCGGCGCGGCCGTCCGCCGAGGATCAGCCCCATCGCGATGCGGTTGCCGACAGACAGGTAGATGACGTCGTCGACGAGTTGCGCGACGCCGAGATGATGCTCGGCGACGGCCGCGAGGCGCACGCCGTTGTCCACCGCGACGGGGCAGCCGAACGCCTGCCGCAGCTGGGAGCCGATGTCGATCCCCGACCACTCGGGAATGACGACCGACGTGGTGACGCGCCCCGTGTCGTCCACGATGCCGGGGAGCGAGACGCCGACCGCGCGCACCTTCGAGGCGGGGATCGAGACCGCGGAGAGCGTCTGCCGCACATCGCCGATCACGGCAGCCAGCTTGGATGCGCCATCGGGCTGCTCGGCGACACCCGGGTAGCTGCGCTGTGCGATCACGCGTCCGGCCAGGTCTGCCAGCACGACGCGTACGCTCGCGACTCCGATGTCGACGCCGACGACGGTTCCTGCGGCGGCGTGGAACGAGTAGCGGCGGGCCGGTCGACCAGCGCCGCCGGCGTTCTGTGCGGGGGCGTCGACGATCAGACCCGAGTCGCTCAGGGCGGTCACGGCGTTCTCGACGGAAGTGCGCGAGATCTCGAGGGAACGAGACAGGTCGTTGACGGTGGCGGGCCCGGAATCACGCAGCTGCAGCGCGGATCGGGCAACGATCGAAAGCGGACCTGTCACGGCCATGTGCTGCCCCCTCTTCTCCGGCTTCGTTGCGATCAACGTCGGGTGCGATCAAATTAGCACACCGAATTCTCAGATCAAGCTTTGTTGTTCTCGAACCGGAAACACCGCTGAAACACGGGCCTGCGAACTTGTACTTGACGAATTATCCCATCGCAGTGTCATAATGAACCGTACTCAGCACGGTATAAGCAAAGGAGCACCATGCGCGTCAGCAAGATCACCGGCGTCGTCGCGGGATTCGCGGCCGCCACCCTGTTGGCCGGATGTTCGGCCGGCGGAGGCAACACCGCAGAGGGTGAGCAGGACATCACGGTCTGGCTCTACCCGGTCATCGCCGACGAGGCGGTGCACAAGGACTTCTGGGACTCGACGATCGCCGATTTCGAGAAGCAGAACGAGAACGTCAACGTGAAGTACGAGATCTTCCCGTGGGCCAACCGCGACGAGGCGCTGCAGACCGCGATCGCCGCGGGCAAGGGTCCCGACGTCGTCTACCTCATCCCCGACCAGCTCGCGGCGTACCAGAAGTCCATCGCTCCGCTCAACGACCTGCTGAGCCAGGAGCGTCAGGACGACCTGCTGCCGAACGTGAAGAAGTCGGTCACGCTCGACGGCGACATCCTCGGCGCCCCCATCCTCACCAGCGCCCAGCCGCTCATCTGCAACGCCGCCGCCTTCGAGGCCGCCGGTGTCACGGAGTACCCCGAGACCTGGGACGACATCACCGCGATGGCGCCGAAGTTCACCGAGAAGGGCATGTACGCCCTGAACTACCCGGCATCGGCCGAGAACACCCTGAACCTCACGTACTACCCGCTGCTGTGGCAGGCCGGTGGCGCGGTCTACACGAAGGACGGCGACGTCGGCTTCGACAGCAAGCAGGGCGTGCAGGCGCTCACCTTCCTCACCGACCTGGCAGAGGCGGGTGCCCTCGACCCCGAGGCGCTGACCACCAACGTGCCGCTCGAGCAGACCGCGGTCGCTCAGGGCAAGGTCGCCTGCACCTGGAACAACGCGGTCAACGAGGTCGTGCCGTTCTGGGGCGAGGAGAACGTCAAGGTGCTGGCGCCGCTGACCGAGAAGGAGTCCGTGGCATACGGCACGGTCGGCTCGCTTTCGGTGCTCAAGGGCTCGAAGGCTCAGGACGCGGCAGCGAAGTTCGTCGAATACGCCACCGGCGCGGACGTCGTCGAGCCCTACCTCAAGGCAGCCGGCTACTTCTCGGCGCTCAGCACCACCGAGCCGCTGTACGCGGATGACCCGCTGCTCGGCGAGGTCGAGAAGTACGTTCCGGACACCACCGTGGGCGAGCTCAACGCGTCGTCCCGCGCACTGATGGGCGTGCTCGCGCCCGAGATCCAGGCCGCCCTCCTCGGAGACAAGACTCCCGAGGCGGCGCTGAAGGATGCCGCGACGGCTGCGGCGCCTCTGATCAAGAAGTAGCTGATCAAGAAGTAGTCGATCGAGAAGTAGTCGACCGGGGGCATGCGGAACCCGAGCTCCGCATGCCCCCGCACCCTGTCCCTCTCCCCACGTGAGGTAGCACTGATGACCACGGCAACCACGGCGAAGAAGCCCGCAGGGCGGGTGACGAGGCTGATCGCACGACGCGAGGCGCGGATCGCGTTCCTGTTCGTGCTCCCCGCCTTCCTCCTGTTCATCGCCTTCCGCTTCGGCCCCAGCATCGCCGGTGTGGCATTGAGCTTCTTCGACTACGACATCACCGGCGAGATCTCCTGGCGGGGTCTCGACCACTTCCAGCGCATGATCGCCGACCCGCTGTTCTGGCGGGCCATGGGTACCACGCTGATCTATACGGTGTTCGCCGTGCCGATAGCGCTCGTGCTCTCGACCGTCATGGCGCTCGGTGTGCGTCGGGCCTTCCGGGGCGCGCGCTTCTTCCGCTCGATCTTCTTCCTCCCCGTCATCACCTCGCTCGTGCTGGCCGGGTCGATCTTCGTCTGGATCTTCTCCGCCAACGGCCCCTGGTCCGCGCTGATGACTCCGCTGGGCCTGGGCGGCTCCTGGCTCGGCAGCACCGTGCTGGTGATCCCCGCGATCGTCGTCGTCGGCGTCTGGTCGCGATTCGGCTACGGGATGATGATCCTCATCGCCGCGCTGCAGGACGTGCCGCGCGAGCTCGAGGAAGCCGCCCTGATGGACGGCGCGAACGCCTGGCAGCGCTTCCGCTACGTGATCCTCCCGGTGCTGCGGCCCACCTTCTTCTTCCTCGCGGTGATCGAGACGACCGCCGCCTTCCAGGTGTTCGACGTCATCTACGTGATGACCCAGGGCGGGCCGGCGAACGCCAGCTACTCGCTCGTCTACATGCTCTATGACCAGGGCTTCCGCTACTTCGACTACGGCTATGCGGCCGCGATCGGTGTGGCCCTGTTCGTCATGACCCTCGTCGTCGCGCTCATCCAGCGCCTGGTGATCGGAAAGCAGAAATGACCGCTCTGATGCAGCCGCCGACGCCGACCGAGACGTCCAAGACCCCGAAGGCCCCGAAGACGTCGCCGAAGCAGCGCCGTGCGTATCGCGCACTCCAGCCCACCGGGTGGGGGATCGTGGGCCGATGGGTCTGGCTGAGCTTGGCCGGCATCCTCAGCTTCTTCCCGTTCTACGCCATGGTCGTGCTGAGCCTGAAGCCCGGCATGGTGGTCGAGCTCCCCGGTTCGCTGCTGCCCTTCCAGGACATCTCTTTCGACGCCTACGAGCAGGTGCTCGCGGGGCAGAACATCCTCGGCTGGCTCGGCAACACCCTCATCTACTCGCTCGTCTCGGTCGTCGCCGTGCTGTTCCTGTCGGCGCTCGCCGGCTACGCCTTCGCCAAGAAGCGCTTCCGTGGCAAAGAGGTGATGTTCTGGTCGTTCCTGGCCATGGTGATGGTGCCGTTCCACGTGACGCTCATCCCGACGTTCATCCTGATGGCGAACCTCGGCGGCGTCGACACCTACTGGGGCCTGATCCTGCCCTCGCTCGCGAACGCGCAGGCCGTGTTCCTGATGCGGCAGTTCATCTCGGGGCTCCCCGACGAGCTGTTCGAGGCTGCCCGCATCGACGGCGCCGGCGAGTTCCGCATCTTCCTGCGGATCGTGCTGCCGCTGTGCAAGCCGATCCTCGCGACGCTCGGCATCTTCGTCTTCCTGTGGCACTGGAACGACTTCCTGTGGCCGCTCATCATCGCGAAGTCCAACGCGATGTTCACACTCACCGTCGGCATCTCGTCGCTGCAGCAGCAGAACGTTCCGTTGAGCACCATGCTCGCCGGTTCGGTCGTGGCGCTGCTGCCCATCTTCCTCGCGTACCTCATCGCTCAGCGGTACGTGCAGGAGGGCGTGGCCGGTACGGGCATCAAGGGCTGAGAAGAAGGGAAAGCACCACATGACTCAGCACAGTTTCACTTCCGAGGCGGAGCTCGAGGAGGCGCTCGCGACACCGAGCGCCGCCCTGATCGACGACCTCGCGCGCGGGGCGGGCGACCTCGTGATCCTGGGCGCGGGCGGCAAGATGGGCCCCACACTGGCCATGCTCGCTCGCCGCGGGATGGATGCTGCCGGCCGACAGGACGACGCGGTCTACGCGGTCTCCCGCTTCGGCGATGCCGCGATCCGTGAGCGCCTGGAGACCGCCGGTGTCAAGGTCGTCCCGTTCGACCTGATCGAGAACGACGACTTCTCCTCGCTGCCGGACGCTCCCAACGTGGTGTTCATGGTCGGTGCGAAGTTCGGTGCAGCGACCAACGCCTCCTGGGCGTGGGAGGTCAACGCCGCCCTGCCCGACCGCGTGGCCCGCCGCTACCGCGACAGTTCGATCTCGGTGCTCTCCACCGGCAACGTCTACCCGTTCCTGCCGGCGTCGTCGGGCGGAGCATCCGAAGAGGTGCAGCCCGCGCCGATCGGCGAGTACGCGCAGTCGTGCCTCGGCCGTGAGCGCGTGTTCGAGTTCGGGGCTCAGGAGCGCGGCACCAAGGTCGCGATCATCCGCCTGAACTACGCGGTCGACCTGCGCTACGGGGTGCTCGCCGACATCGGCAGTGCCGTGCACGCCGGGCAGCCGGTCTCGGTGGCCACCGCGAACGTCAACGTGATCTGGCAGGGCTACGCGAACGAGGTCGTGCTGCGCAGTCTCGTGCACGCGTCGACGGCACCGTTCACGATCAACCTCACCGGCCCCGAGCTGCTGAGCGTCGAGTCGATCGCCCGCCGCTTCGGCACGCTGTTCGACCGCGAGGTCGAGGTCGTGGACGAGCCCCAGTCGACCGCGCTGCTCAGCGACGCGCGCCGGTGCATGGCCCTGTTCGGCTACCCGGCCGTGTCCGCCGAGACGCTGATCGGGATGCAGGCCGAATGGATCGAGAAGGGGCTGCCGATGATCGCCAAGCCGACCAAGTGGGCCGTGCGGGACGGGAAGTTCTGATGGCCGGTTCTGCCGAACGCACCGCGACCGTGCCGTCGCTGCGCCCCGAAGCCGCGGCGACGCTCGCCCGCGGGGCCGTGATCCCCGCGCACCCGCTCGCCCTCACGGCCGATCGCTCCCTCGACGAGCGGCGCCAGCGGGCTCTCTCCCGCTACTACCTCGACGCGGGGGCCGGTGGCCTGGCCGTCGGCGTGCACACGACGCAGTTCGAGATCCGCGACCCGGAGCACGCGCTCTTCGAGCCGGTGCTCGCGCTCGCCGCGGAGGAGATGGACGCCCGCGACGATGCGACGCTCGTGCGCATCGCCGGGGTGGCCGGCGACACCGCCCAGGCAGTCGCCGAGGCAGAGCTCGCGCGTTCGCTCGGCTACGACGCCGTGCTGGTGAGCCCGCGTGTGGCCGGGGCCGACGAGCGTGCGCTGCTCGAGCGTGCCCGCGCGGTCGGCGAGGTGCTGCCGCTGGTCGGCTTCTACCTGCAGACCGCGATCGGCGGACCCGTGCTCGACCGCGACTTCTGGTGCGAGTTCGCTGCGATCCCCTCGGTGGTGGCGGTCAAGGCCGCCCCGTTCGACCGCTATCGCACGCTCGAGCTCGTGCGCGGGGTGGCTGCGTCCGGCCGTGCCGACGAGATCGCGCTCTACACCGGCAACGACGACGCCATCGTGGCCGACCTGCTCTCCGAGTTCCACGTGGACTCGCCCGACGGATCCCGCACCCTGCGGTTCGTCGGCGGGCTCCTGGGCCAGTGGGCGGTCGGCACCCGGGCGGCGGTCGCGCTGCTCGATCGTGCGCAGCGAGCGATGGCCGGCGACGCCGAGGCCTATCGCGAGCTCGGGCTCGTCGCCTCCGACATGGTCGACGTGAATCAGGCGGTGTTCGATCCGGGCAACGACTTCCACGGGGTCATCGCGGGCGTGCACGAGATGCTGCGTCAGCAGGGGCTGCTCGAGGGGATCTGGTGCCTCGACCCCGCCGAGGGGCTCTCGCCGGGACAGGCCGAGGAGATCGCCCGCGTGCGTCGGGCGTACCCGGCTCTGAACGACGACGCCTTCATCGCCGAGAACCTCGAGGACTGGCTGCGATGAACGCCGCGGCGAGCGCACCGGCCGTGGTCGCGGTCGTCTCGGAAGAGCTCTTCGCGGAGTTCTTCTCGTCCGCGGACGCCGAGCATCTGGGCGCGGTCGCCGCTCGTCTCGGTGGCGCTTTCGTGCGCGTCGACCGTCTCGCGGACGCGGAACTCCGTGATGCACGGATCGTCATCACCAGTTGGGGTGTCGGTCCCTTCGACGCCGCGGTGCTCTCGGCGCTGCCGAAGCTCGAACTGGTCGCGCACACCGGGGCCACGATCAAGCCCTTCGCGACCGATGAGCTGTTCGACCGCGGCGTCGTCGTGACGCAGGCCGGCGCGGGGATGGCGCGACCGGTGGCCGAGGTGTCGCTCACCTTCACGCTCGCGCTGCTGCACCGCGTGCCCGAGATGCACAACGCCCTGCGCGCCGGCGACGGCTGGTACGACGCGGCGACGGTCGGGGTGCAGCGCGAGATCCTCGGCACGCGCATCGCGGTGATCGGAGCTTCGCGCACCGGGCGGGCCTACCTCGACCTCATCCGCGCGCTCGGGGCCGAACCGCTGCTGGTCGACCCGACGCTCGGCGCTTCCGAGGCCACTGCTCTCGGCGCCGAGCTCGTGCCGCTCGAGGAGGCCCTGCGCCGCGCGCAGATCGTCGCCGTGCACGCCCCCACGCTGCCGGAGACCCACCACATGATCGGTCGCCGCGAGCTGGCGCTGATGCGCGACGGAGCAGGCCTGGTCAACACCGCGCGCTCCTGGCTCGTCGACGAGACCGCTCTGCTCGACGAGCTCCGACGCGGGCGGCTCAGCGCGGCGATCGACGTGTTCGACGAGGAGCCCTTCGCCGCGGACAGCCCGTTCCGGACGCTGCCCGGGGTGCTGGTCACCCCGCATCGCGCGGCGGGCACGCACCAGGGGCGGCTGCGGCAGGGACGGATCGTCGTCGACGAGGTCGAGGCCTTCGCCGCTGGCCGCCCCCTCGCGCACACCATCACCCGCGACCAGCTGTCTTCGATGGCATGAGCGGCACGCCGCTGCGTGTGGCCTTCGCCGGACTCGCGCATTCGCACCCGTACACCGACGCCGCCAACGTTCGAGCGCTCGGGGCCGAGGTCGTCGGAGTGCACGATGCAGACACCGCGGCGGCAGGAGAGTTCGCGGCGCGGTTCGGTGGGGCGGCGGTGGCCTCGGTCGAGCAGCTGGCGGTGCTGCGACCGGACCTCGTCATCGCGACACCGCGTCCGCACGAGATCGTGCCCTTCCTGCGGGCGCTCGACAGCGGGCGCGCACCGGTGTTCGCGAACAAGGTGATCGCGGCGACCACGGCTCAGCTCGCCGAGCTCGACCGTGCGCTCGCGGCATCGTCCGTCCCGGTCGGAACCAGCTCGGTGCTGCGCTTCGCCCCCGCGCTCACGGCCCTCGCCACCTCCATCCGCCCCGTCGAGTTCGAGGTGCTCGCGCTCCGTGTGCATGCCCAGCACGACAACGCGGCCTTCCGCCGCCGCCCATCCGATGCTCCCGTCGCACTTTCTGTCGCCAAGACCGCGGCAGAGCGACAGGAAGTGCGACGGGAACCGGGGGCTGGGCCGTCCGATCGCTCCTGGCAGGACGATCCGCGACAGGGCGGCGGCACCGCCGTGACGGTCGGTGTGCATGCCTGGGAGATGATCGACGTCCTGCTGCCGGGCGCGACCCTCGTGTCGGGATCCGGATGGACGCGCGTGCGGCGGGGATCGAACACCGTGTCGGAGGATGCGGCAGGCATCGAAGGCCTGCTGCGGGTTCCCGGTGCGCAGCGCGAGGTGCCGGTGCAGGTGCTGGTCACCGGGACTCCCGGACCGGACGCGTACACGCTGGAGGTCGTGACCGCCGATGGCATCCGTTCGCTCGCGCTCGACGTCGACGACGCGAACACGGAGCTCGGATTCCGCGGCCTGATCCGCGCGCTGCTCGATGCCGCCGCGCAGGGTGCGACAGTCGCTTCCTGGACCAGCGCACGGGCGGTCGTGGCGAACACGATCCACGCTGCTGAGATCTCGAGAGGTCAGGCATGAGCGGCCCGATGATCCGCGCCGCACGCGCCGAGGACCAGCCCGACCTGACGACGCTGTGGGCGACCGCGTTCACTCCACCGCTGGCTCCCGACCAGTGGCTGATCGATGGCGATCGGCTGGCGCACACCCTCGTGGCCGAAGACGATCGAGGGGTCTGCGGATCCATCTACGGTCTGCCCAAGCGGCTGCGGGAGGACGACGGCGGTGTGGCGGACGTGCACGCGATCGGCAGTGTCGCGGTCGCCGGGCGTGCCAGAGGGCAGGGGCTCGCCCGCCGCCTCGTGGCCGCGACCCTGGATGCGGCGGGCGACGCCGAATGGGCGCTGCTCTTCACCGGCACCCCGGAGGTGTACCGCTCCAGCGGGTTCGAGAGCTTCTCCATGGCGCGGACCTTGACCGGGCCCTGGCACGATCCCGCGCTCCGCAGAGTCGAGGGAAGTGTCGAGGGACGCGTCGAGGGAGGTGTCGAGGGACGCGCGGCGGGGAGCGTCGAGCGTGAGACGGTCGGGCTCGGAAGCTTCCGTTCTCTGCGTGATGTCTACGAGCGCTCGCGTGCCGGCCGCGTCCTCCTCGCCCCGGTGCGCAGCGACCGCGACGCGGCGATGGCGGAGGTGCGGATGCGGGGCGCGACGCTGTACCGCCGCATCGAGGGGTCGACCGTGCTCGGCTACCTGATCGCCGAGCACCGAGGGGACCTCGGCGTGCTTCTGGAGAGCGCCGTGATCCCGGATTCCGGGCGTGTGCGCGACGAACTGCTCTCCGCCGTCGCCGTGGACTGGGCGCGCGCCGGGGTGACGTCGTGTGAGCTCGCCGTCCCCGCGCTGCCCGAGGAGGAATCCGCGCTCCGGGCGTTCGCGCCGCGGGCGGTGCGGCAGGACGACCGCACCGGCATGATCCGTCCGCTGCGGCGCGCGGCCCGGCTGGACGGCATCCGCCACTTCACGGCGGGCGACTACTTCTGAGCGATCCGCTCGGATGCAGCTCTGGGGACTGGGGATCGATCGGATGATGCGGCCCGGCAATCAGCCGGACGCCTGACCGCGGCGACGACGCCGCAAGGAGGATGAGCATGGCCCAGAAGTTGAAGACCACCCGGAAGATGAGCACGACCCTGGAGTCGAGCACTGCCCTGCAGGACCAGTCGGCACGTGAGAGGAACGAGACCGCGGCCCTGCGCAGCCGGCGCATGCTGCTCGCGGGGTTCGGTGCGGCGGCGATCGGCGGCGTCGCGGCGGTCACTGCGCAGACTCCGGCGCAGGCGGCCGGCCCCGTGGCGCCCCAGGATTCCTCGGGCTCGAAGAGCGTCGCCAACGGCGGCACCGCGGTGGCGCTCGCGAACCGGAAGGGCAAGGACGGCGACCTCGCCCGCACCGCCGGCTACGCGACGCCGGGTGATGGCGGTGCCGGGCTGTACCGCTTCGTGAAGAAGGACGCTCCGGCCGCGAACGGAGGCACCGTGCTCGCGGGCCCCAAGGGTGGATCGTGGGTACTCGTGCACGAGGGAGTCGTCGACTTCCGTGTGTTCGGGATCATGGATGCGAGCGTGAATGCCGACGACGCCCTCGACGCCATGGTGAACGATGCGAGCATCCACCGCATCGAGGCGCACACCGACCTCAACTTCGTGCGCCGCCACAAATTCTCCCGGTCGAACATCGCCTTCGACTTCGGGGGCCACCTCATGACGACCGTGGGCATCGAGAACGCCGGGAAGGACGACCCGTTCGCCGCGGTCATGTTCTTCCGCGGCGAGGTGACCGATGCCGTGCAGGAGGCCAAGCTCGGCGAGGTCGTGCCCGATCTCGGCGACATCTTCCCTGTCGCCGACTCCTCGTTCTTCGCGGTCGGGGACTGGTACGCGGCCGAGGTGAACGCGCTTTCGGGTCGCTGGGAGCGCGAGCTGCAGCGGCTGGTGCAGGTGACGCAGATCGTCGACGGCACGCACATCCGCATCAACTACAAGAACGGTTGGCCGCTCGGCAAGGATCGCACGATGACCTGGCGACGGGTCGTTCCGGTGCAGGACGTGACGGTGTCGAACCTGAAGTTCCTCGGCACGGGCACAGACGAGTACACCGGCTCGCACCCCTTGGCGTTCGAGTACGCGGTGCGCTGCGACGTCGACCACATCGACGGCACCGGCACGTTCTGGCCGCTCATCCAGCGCCGCTGGAACACGTACTACTCGACCGTGAGCTGCACGCTGAAGAACCCGACCTCGGTCACCTGGGGTGGAGCGGGCTACCTGACGCAGCAGATCTACTGCCTCTACGGCTACGTCGCCAACTGTCACACCGCGAACGCCCGCCATCTGAACGACTTCACCGCGAGCGCCTACTGCCTGGTCGAGAACTGCCATGGCGACGGCGACGACCAGGGCCCGTTCGTCACGCACGGACAGTACGAGCACGACCTCACGTACACCGGCAACTCCGGGCTGATGACCTTCGCGAACTCCGGGGCGGCGTGGGGTTCGGCGGCCAAACGCATCACGGTGCGCAAGCACGTGTGCTCGTGGTTCGTGGCGCGCGTGCGCATCACCGACCTCACCCTCGAAGACGTGCAGGTGATCGGCAAGCCGTCGCTCGCGGGCTCCGGAATGCTGTGGATCAACGCCGACGGCGCGCAGCTGCGGGGGTGCACGGCATCCGACACGCTGATCATCACGCAGGCCTCGGACAACTCGGCGCGGCCGACGACCATTGCCGACTCGCACTTCACGTTCGTGGCCCCGGGGGAGCTCACCAACGCCACGGTGAAGACGCCGGTCACGTTCGTCGACACCGTGCTCGACCGGGTGGGCGGCATGAAGATCACCGGTGCGGGCGCAGTCACGTTCCGCGGCTCGACGCTCACCGCCGCCGACGATGCGGCGCCTGTCGTGTCGTCGTCCGAGCGGCTGCGCTTCGAGGGATCGACCCTCCGCAACGTGCGTATCGCGGCAGCCAGGGGCGAGCGCCAGACGGTCGAGATCGCGGGATCGGACGTCGCGAACAAGGGCGGCGCCGGTGTCGCACGCACCGGTGATGGCGAGCTGCATCTGACGCTTTCCGACAGCACCTTCCGTGCCGAGGGTTCGGCCACGCATGTCTCGGTCACGAAGGGCACGAACCACTACCGTGCGGTCGGCAACCGCTTCGAGGGGGGAGCACTGGAGCTGGCGGACGCCGCGTTCGGCTCGTCTTCCACGCTGCTGCACACCGGCAACGTCGAGTCCGGTGTCACCCGCACGGCCTTCCCCGCCGAGGGCCCTCGCGTGGTGGACACCGCCAACCTCGCGGTCTGACCCCGGGCGCGTGATTCCTCCTGCTCCCGTCGCACTTTCTGTCGCTCTGACGCCCGTGAAGCGACAGAAAGTGCGACGGGAGCGGAGGGCTTCCCGGGCGTGGGGCTAGGGGAGGGCGACGAGTTCGGCGCTGCGCTGCCAGAGGGCCTCGGCGAGGGCGGTGTCGTCCACCTGCGGGTTCACCTTCGTGGTGAGCACACGCTCGTCGTAGTAGGCGCCGGAGAACCAGGTCTCGTCGGGGGTTCCCTCGATGAACCAGCGCAGCGTCGCACCGCCCTTGTCCGCGCCGATGAGCATGAGGTGTTTGAGTGGCGTGCGGTAGAGCAGCCGCATCACGCTCGACGAGTCCGAAGCGAAGTTGGTCTGCACGGTGCCGGGGTGGAAAGCGACGGCGCTCAGTCCGTCGGCGTGGAACTTCGTGTGCAGACTCTTGGCGAACAACACGTTGGCGAGCTTCGCATCCCCGTAGGCCTTGTTCGGACTGAACCGGCGGGCGTTGTCGAGGTCGTCGACATCGAGGTGCCCGAACAGGCGATGGGCGATGCTCGACGTGTTGATGACCGCTCCGCCGGTCCGCAGCAGCCGGGGAAGCAGCAGGTTCGTGAGCAGGAACGGCGCCAGGTGGTTGACCTGCATGGTCTTCTCGAACCCGTCGACGGTCGGAGTGCGGTCGCCGAAGATGCCGCCCGCGTTGTTCGCCAGCACGTCGATGCCGGCGTCGCCCACGGCGTCGGTGATCTTCCCGGCCAGCGCTCGCACGTCGTCGAGGCGGGCGAAGTCGGCCGTGAACCATTCGGCGCCGGTCTCCTCGGCGACGGCACGGGTCTTCTCGGCGGACCGCCCGACCAGGATGAGGCGGTGGGCCGGTCCTGCGAGCTGTCGTGCGGCGGCGGCTCCGATCCCGTCGGAGGCTCCGGTGAGGACGATGGTCTTCGGGGTCATGGCGCGGCTCACTCGGCCGAGACGGAGGGTGTGATGCGCTGCACGGCTCTGGTGACATGCTCGGCGATCACGGTGCGTGCCCGTTCGGGGTCGCCGCTCGCGATCGCATCGACGATCTGCTGGTGGCTGCGTACATGCTCCTCCTGCTCGGCAGGATCGAGCGCGGAGTTGGCTGCCTGGATGAAGCCCGTGATGCGACCGCGCAGCTGGCCGCTCACCTCGTCGAGGAATCGGTGCTCGGCGAGGTCGGCGAGCGTCTCGTGAAAGAGGCGGTCCTGGCGCAGCACCTCGGCGATGTCACCGGGCGCCGCAGCGGACATGGACTGGATGATCGCGCCGAGCCGCGCAGCGGATTCCTCGTTCCACCGCTCTTGCACCCGGATGGCCATGAACTGCTCGAGCACGATCCGCAGGCTGGAGATCTCCTCCAGGTCCTGCGCGGTGAGCTCGGCGACTCGGGCGCCACGACGGGGTTCCCGTGTGATGAGGCGCTCTTCCGCGAGGCGGGTCAGAGCCTCGCGCACAGGGATGTGGCTGACCCCGAGCCGGTCGGCGAGCTTGCGTTCGACGAGACGTTCGCCGGGCGCGAGTTCTCCGGAGTGGATGGCCGTGCGCAGTTCGTCTGCCACCTGTTCGGCGATGTTCTGATCCGAGACGCTGCGCATTCGGTTGCCCTTCTCGATCCGCGGTGCCGTCTGGTCGAGCGGGCGCGCAATCGTTCGATCGATGCTATGGCATTTCGTCCATGGGTGGACACGGCTCCGTAATTGCTAGATGCTATAGCAAGCCCATCCACCGATGACGAAGGAGTTGTCATGTCCGGGACCCGAACCGCCCCCGATACTCGAACACCCGAGGAGGTCGGCGCCTCCGCCATGAAGAAGGCGATCTGGCGCCTCGGCCCCTTCCTCGGGCTGCTGTACCTCGTGGCCTACATGGACCGCAACAACGCAGGGTTCGCCAAGCTCGAGATGACGACAGCGCTGCAGATCACCGAGGCGGCCTTCGGATTCGCCGCCGGGATCTTCTTCATCGGCTACCTGCTGTTCGAGGTGCCGAGCAACCTTCTGCTCGAGCGGTTCGGCGCCCGCAAGTGGATCGCCCGCATCATGGTCTCCTGGGGGCTCGTCGCCGCCCTCACCGCGTTCGTGCAGGATGCGACGCAGTTCGCCATCGCCCGGTTCATCCTGGGCATCGCCGAGGCCGGCTTCTTCCCCGGTGTCCTCCTCTACCTCACGCTGTGGTTCCCCCGGCAGTACCGCACGCAGGTGCTGGTCGTGTTCGTGCTGTCGAACCCGATCGCGAACGCGGTCGCCGCGCCGCTGTCGGGGTGGATGCTCGAACTCCACGGGATGTGGGGGCTCGACGGCTGGCAGCTGGTCTTCCTGCTGCAGGGCATCCCCGCCGTTCTCCTTGCCTTCGTGGTCTTCTTCTGGCTGCCCGATCGCCCGCAGGACGCGCGCTGGCTCGACACGACGGAGCAGCGCTGGATCACCGACACCCTGGCCGCCGAGACCGCGGCGACCGAGCAGAAGCACGGGCGCCTGCGCCTGCGCGAAGTGTTCAGCAACGGGCGCCTGTGGACCCTGATCGTGCTGTTCTTCGGCGTCGTGTTCGGTGCGTACGGACTGGGCATGTGGCTGCCGACGATCGTCAAGAGCATGGGCGACTTCTCCAACACCACGACGGGCTGGCTCGTCGCGCTGCCGAACCTGTGCGCGGCGCTGGTCATGCTGCCGTGGGAGCGCGCGGCCAGGAAGCAGGGCAACATCCCGCTGCAGATCGGCATCACGCTGTCGATCACCGCGCTCTCGCTCATGGCGGCGGTCGCGGCGCAGGGCACACCGGTGCTCGCGCTCGCCGCCCTGTGCGTCGGCATGTCGGCGCTGTTCTCGACGACACCGCTGTTCTGGAGCCTGCCGCCCATGGTGCTCACGGGAACGGCCGCCGCGGCCGGACTCGCGTTCATCAACTCCGTCGGCAACCTCGCGGGTTTCGCCGGCCCCTACGCGATCGGGTGGATCAGTGAGACCACGGGTTCCGCGATCTGGGGGCTGCTGCTGATCGCCGGGCTCACGCTGCTCGGGGCGACCATCGCGTTCGTGCTGAGCCGGCGCACGGACTTCACGGTTCCCGCCGAGGTGCTGCTGGCCGAGAAGAAGCTGTCATGAGCGCACGGACTCCGCTGGTGGCAGACGAGAGCGTGCGCTCCTCGAGTCGCCGTGCCCTCATGGCCGGACTCGGTGCGGTCGCGCTCGGTGCGGCGGGCTCCCTCGCCGCGACGACGCCCGCACAGGCGGCCACCGTCGTGGCCGGAGCGAAGGATCTCACGCGAGCGGAGTCCGTCGCCGAGCTTTCCCGCCTCCGCGCTCGCGACGGCGAGGTCGCGATCGTCGCGGGGTACCGCACGCCGGGCGACGCCGGGCTGCTCGTCTACGTCGGCAGCGAAGACGGGCAGATCGAAGCGAACGGCGGCACGGTCGTCGCCGGGAAGCGCGGAAGCCGCTGGCTGCTGCAGCACGACGGCACGGTCGACTTCCGGGTCTTCGGCATCACGGGACCGGAGACCGCGGCCGACGATGCGCTCGCCGCGATGGTGAACGATCCCCGCATCCGCCGGATAGAGGCGAGCACCGACCTGCTGTTCCAGCGGAGGCATCGCTTCAACCGGTCGTATCTCGAGCTCGACTTCGGCGGACACGTCATCACGACCGACGGCATCGAGCCGAACAGCCACGACAACCCGTTCGGTGCCGTGATGTTCTTCAGCGGGGTGCCGAAGGACGTCACGGTCGAGCACGCGCTGGCCGAGGCCTGGCCCGAGCTGACCGATGCGGTCGCCGTGCCGGATGCCTCCCGCTTCCCCGTCGACTCCTGGTGGGCCGTGCAGTGCGATCCCGTCGCCGGAGGAGGGGCGGATGAGCGCGAGCTGCAGCGGTTCGTGCAGGTGACGCAGCAGATCGACGGCATGCACATCCGCATCGACTACCTCAACGGCTGGCCGCTGGACAAGGGACGGAAGCTCATCTGGCGGCAGATGGACCCGGTCGCGGGTGTGCGGATCGCGAACATGCGCTTCCTCGGCGCCGGGCCCTTCGACGGTCCCACCGACGGCTCCTTCCCCGACTCGCGGGAGCTCACCGGCTCGCACCCGATCGCCTTCGAGTACGCGATCCACTGCGACGTCGCCGACGTGCACGCGAGCCGCACCTGGTGGCCCGTCATCATGCGGCGGTGGAACACGCACTTCACGACGGAGCGCTGCTCGGTGGAGAACCCGCCGACGGTGTTCTACGGCGGCGCCGGCTACCTCACGCAGCAGATCTACAGCCTCTACGGACGAGTGAGCGACTGCACGTCGTCGAACGCCCGGCACCTGAACGACCTCACCGCCAGCGCGTACTGCCTCGTCGAGAACTGTCACGGCGACGGTGACGACCAGGGCGGCAACCCGTTCACCACGCACGGGCAGTACGAGCACGACCTCACCTTCATCGGCAACTCGGGGCTCATGGACATCGCCAACTCCGGGGCGCAGTGGGGCACGGCCGCCAAGCGCATCACGGTGCGCGACCACGTCTGCTCCTGGTTCGTCGCCGGCACCAAGATCAGCGATCTGACGCTGGAGAACGTGCGGGTCATCGGCCGCTCGACCTTCGACCCGCAGGCGACCATGACCATCAACGCCGACGGTGCCCAGGTGCGCGGGTGCACCGCGGGACTTCTGGCGATCGGACAGCGGTCGCAGCGCTCGTCGCGACCGACCGTGATCTCGGACTCCACCTTCGCGCTGCCGAAGGACCAGGTGCTCGTGCAGACCCCGGTCGCGGCTCCCGTGCGCTTCGTGGACTGCACGATCACCGGGATCGACGGCGTCAAGGCCCGCGGGTCCGGGCCTGTGGAGTTCGTGGACTGCCGCCTCAGCGGCCCGGCGGCGGGTGCGCCCTTCGAGGTCGGCGCCGCCAAGGTCACCATCCGCGGCGGTGCCGTGCGCGACGTGCGCCTGACCGCGACCGCGGTGCGGGATCAGCTCATCGCTCTGGACGGGGTCGAGCTCGCCACGGAGCGCGCGGACGGCGCTCTGCTGAGCAGGGCGGCCGGCGCCGGCGTCGTCACCTGGCGGGTGAGCGGGGTGACCTCCACGGTGCCGAAGGGCGCGGCGCACCTCGACATCGGCACGGGCGTCAACCACGCCCGGGTCACCGGCAGCCAGTTCGTCGGCGGAGGACTGCGGCTGGCGGACGGATTCGCCGAGCCGTCGACGCTGCTCTACAGCGACACGGTCGAACGCGGCGTCGAGACGGCGCTCCCGGAGGCCGGACCGCGCGTCGTCATCGCGGACGTGCTGGCGAGCGCGTGACGGACGGCATCATGGACATCAGGGAGGACCACGCGTGAACGACACCGCAGCGGCGACGCACCTCGGAGACCGCATCCGCATCCCCCGCACGCGGGCGCGCATCGGCGTCGCCCGGCGCGACATCACGCCGCCCGTCGGCATCCGCGCCAAGAACTGGGGCCCGGCCGACTGGGAGCGGTCCGAGGGGGCGCACCGGCCGTTCGAGCTGACCGCGCTCGCCGTGGTGGCCGCGGACGAGCGGCCGCGGGTGCTGCTCGCCGTGGACGGCACATGGTGGCGCCGGGTCGCGGACGAGCAGGGCGTGCGCGGGGCGATCCTCGACGGTCTGGGCCTCGAGCCCGACCAGCTCATGCTCTCCCTCTCGCACACCCACGCCGGGGCCGTGCTCTGCGCCGCGGACGCGCATCTGCCGGGCGGGGACCTCATCCCCGGGTACCTGGAGGCGCTATCCGCCGCGGGTATCGCGGCTGGGCGTGAAGCGCTGGAGAACGCCCGACCCGGGCTCATCGAGTGGACCACGGGTACCTGCACCCTCGCGGCGGAGCGGGAGCTCGACCTCGACGGCCGCGCGCTTGTGGGATACAACCCCCAAGGCACCGCCGACGACACGGTGACCATCGGCCGTATCAGCATCGACGGGGAGCTGCGGGCGACGCTGGTCAACTACGCCTGCCATCCGACGACCCTGGCCTGGCAGAACCGCGAGGTGTCGCCGGACTACGTCGGCGCGATGCGCGAGATCGTGGAGGCCGCGACCGGTGCACCGTGCCTGTTCGTGCAGGGGGCCTCGGGCGAGCTGGCCCCGCGGGAGCAGTACACGGGCGACGTCGCGGTGGCCGACCGGCACGGACGCTCGCTCGGGCACGCGGTGCTCGCGGCGCTGGACGGCTTGCCGGTGCCCGGCGAGGAGCTGACGCTGGACGGTGTCGTGGAGTCGGGGGCTCCGCTCGCGATCTGGACCGGAACCCCGGCGGACGGCGGCGACGAGGCAGCGGGAGTCGTCTCGGCCGTCGAGCTGCCGCTGCGCGACCTGCCCACCCTGGAAGAGCTCGCCGAGGAGTGGAAGGACATCGACCCGCGCTCGCGGGAGGAGCGGCTCGGACGAGCGCGGAACCTCCGCGACGGCTACATCGAGGGGCCGACCGTGTCGCATCCGGTGTGGGCCTGGCGGCTCGGAGACGCCGTGATCGTGGGGCATCCGGGCGAGGCCTACTCGCGGCTGCAGACGACCCTGCGGGAGCGGTTCCCCCAGACGCCGATCGTGGTGATGAACCTCACGAACGGCCCGGGGTTCGTGTACCTCCCGACCCGCGAGGCCTACGACCGCGGCGCCTATCAGTCCTGGCAGACGCCCCTGGCTCCCGGCGCCCTGGAGCTCCTGGAGTCCCACGCCGTGTCGGTCGTGGGTGGGTTGCTGGGGTAGTCCCGCCTTCGAATGGCGCGAATGGCTCCACTTCCGGTCGATATCGAACCATTTGCGCGATTCGAACGGGATAGAGTTGCTATAGCAAATCCCCGAGGTAGAGGAGAGACATGACCGCGCGCCCCGTCGCCATCGTCACCGGAGGCTCGGCCGGCATCGGCTGGGAGATCGGACAGCGACTCTCCGCGGACGGCTACCTCGTCGTCGCGACCGACCGCGTCCCCGGGCTGACCGCGGGCGAGAACCCCGCCGGGATCCTGTGGCGGGAGCTCGACGTCACCGACCATGCCGCCGTGGACCGGGTCTTCGGAGAGATCGAGGCGGAGCTCGGACCCATCGAGGTGCTCGTGAACAACGCCGGGATCCAGCGCCACCGTGGCATCGAAGACCTCACGTGGGACGAGTGGTCCGCCGTGGTGGACGTGAACCTGCACGGGGTGTTCTCCGCGCTCCAGGCTGCCGGGAAGCGGATGCTCGACCGGGGTGAGGGCCGCATCGTCAACATCTCCTCCATCTCCTCGCGAGGCTCCGCGGGGCGCGCGCCGTATGCCACGACCAAGGCCGCCGTCATCGGACTCACCTCCACGGCAGGAGCCGAATGGGCGGCGCGCGGTGTCCGTGTCAACGCCGTCGCCCCGGGCTACGTCGACACGGGCGTCTTCCGTCAGGGCGTCGAGCAGGGCACGCTGAGCCTGGACACGATCCTGTCCCGCATCCCGGCGAAGCGCCTGGCCGAGGCGAGTGAGATCGCGGCCGCGGTCAGCTTCCTCGTCTCTGACCAGTCGCGCTACATGAACGGCCAGACCCTCTACGTCGACGGCGGCTTCATGGTCGACTACGGCGTGCCGCTGGCGAAGAAGCCCGAATGACCACGATCGCGCGCATCGACACGGCCACCGCCGTACTGCCTCTCCCTGCGCCGTTGCAGCTCGGCGCGATGACGGTCGTGCGGCGAGAGTACTCCGCGGTGCAGGTGACGGCCGACGACGGCACGACCGGGGTGGCGTACTGCCTTTCGCGGGAGGCGCCGATGGCCGAGATCACCGACCGTCTCGTGGCCCCGCACGCGTTGGGTGCGGACGCCGACGACCCCGCGGCGACGTGGGAGCGGATGCTGCGCGGCAGCGCGATCGTCGGCCGCGTGGGCCTGGTGCGACGTGCCATCGGGCTGGTCGACATCGCGCTGTGGGACACCGCCGCCCGTCGCGCCGGTGTGCCGCTGTGGAAGATGCTCGGCACCGGTGATGCTCCTCGCGAGTCGATGCTGGTCGCCGCGTATCCGTCTGCGGACCGGGCTCCTCGGGAAGTCGCGGACGAGGTCCTCGCGCAGGCTGACGGCTGGTCCGCAGTGAAGATCTCCCGCATTCCTGATCCGGCATACATGCGAGAACTCCTGGCGACCCTGAACGCCGAACTCCCCGCCGCCACCGGCCTCGTCGTCGATGTGGGTTTCGGCTGGCGGAATGCCGATGCCGCACTGGAGGAGATCGCGCAGTGGGGTGACCCGCAGCTCGCGTGGCTCGAAGACCCGCTGCTTCCCGAAGACGCGGCAGGCGTCGCGCGCATCCGCCAGGAGTCGGGCCTGGCGGTCGCTGTTGGCGACGAGGTCACCGATCCCGCGGTGCTGAGAGCATTGGTCGAGGTCGGGGGTGTCGAAGCGCTGCGGCTCGACGTCGTGGCGATCGGTGGTGTGACGCCCGCCCGCGAGATGATCGCATGGGCCGCGGAGCGCGGGGTCCCGGTCTCCGGGCACGTGTATCCCGAGGTCACCGCACACCTCGGCATCGGCGTGGAGACGTTCGCGAGAGGGGTGAACCCCTACGACCCTGCTCCGTCTTTCGTTCTCGGCGGCCCGTCGTTCGAGGGCCTGGTTCGCCCGACGGATGCTACGGGACTCGGCTTCGCTCTGGACCCCGCCGTGTTCCGATTCGAGAGGGATTGACATGACAGAATCTGCGCGCAGCGTCGTCGTGACCGGCAGTGGCAAGGGCATCGGCCGTGCCATCGCGGAACGCCTCACGGCTGACGGATGGACCGTGGTCGGACTCGAGCGCTCTGCGGGTTCGGGCACGGTCGAAGACGGCATCGTGGCCGAGGTGGTGCTCGGTGACGCGTCGGATCGCTCGACGCACGAGCGCGCGGCTGCTGCTGCCCGCGCCAGGGCCCCGCTCGCCGGCTGGGTCAACAACGCCGGCATCACGAAACGGACACCCCTGCACGAGCTCGACGAGTCCGTGGTGCGCGAGGTGCTCGACATCAACGGCTTCGGTTACATCTGGGGCTGCTCGACCGCCGTCTCCGCGTTCGTCGATCAGGGCGTCGCGGGCGCGATCGTCAACATCGGATCCATCCACGGGCGCTCGAGCTTCACCGACCATGCCGCGTACGAGTTCGCCAAGGGCGGCATCGACGCCCTCACCCGCAGTGTGGCCGTGTCGTATGGCGCTTTGGGCATACGCGCCAACACGGTCGCTCCCGGTGGCGTGCGCACCCCGCATCTGGAGGCGCAGATCGCCCGCGCTGCCGACCCCGCCGCCGAGGAGCGTGCCCTCGCCGAGGGGCCGCCCATGGGTCGGATCGCCCGCGCGGAAGAGGTGGCCGCACTCACGGCGTTCCTTCTCTCCGACGAGGCGCCCTACTTGTCGGGGCAGTCGATCGCGGTCGACGGGGCATGGACGGCGTCCTTCGGCGACATCGCCATCGACCCTGCTCTGCGGGAGCGCTTCGAGGGCTGACGGGGCGTCTACCGCAGATACGCGTCCACCATCAGCGCGCCCCGGATCACGCGCAGCTCGTCGATGATCCTGGCGATGCTCTTCGCTCCGACGGATGACAGCGCCAGGTCATGCGGGCCGAGAGGCTGGAGCTTCCCTGTCCGGATGCGGATCACCTCCCACCCCGCCGCACGCAGGGCGCGGTCCTTGCGCAGATCCGCATCCTGCCGCTTGCCGACGTGCTCCAGGCCGTGTCGGCCGACGGTGTCGTACTCGATCGCGACCCGCAGCTCGGGCAGCACGATGTCCGGCCAGACCTCGGTGTGGCGGAAGAACGGGCGCGAGACCTTGACGGCGTTCACGCGTGTGTCGAACTCGATCGCGGCACTGAGCCCTGACCGCAGGCGGCCCTCTGCGGCCGAGGCGGGCTTCGGCGCGCACTCACTCGCGAAAGCGGTCCCCGAGGGGAGGTCGGGCGTCTTGGTGCAGAGCGCAGGCGCGGAGCGACGGGGCTTCCGGGGGATGGCGCGAGCTTCCCCGAGCACGACCGGCTGCGGGCGGGCGAGCGCGGAGCAGTCCGGACACCACGCGGAACGGCGCCGGACGCGACCAGGACGTTCGCGCTGCTCGGTCGGTGTGGCAGCGAACCGGTGGCCGACGGGGCACTCCCAACACACGAGCACGTCGGCGGCCAGCGGGATCTGCGACAGTGCGATGCCGTGGTTCAGTTCGGGGTGATACTGGCGGATCAGCTCCGGGTAGGCGGCCCACCCGGCGCGATAGGTCCCCACCTCATACGGAATCGCGCGACCGCGGGAGAACTGCCGTCGCGCCCACCACTGCATCACCGGTTCCGGCACGCGCCGAACCTACCTGCCGGCACCGACACCGCGTGCAGGGCGGGCGCGACGCCCACGGATGTCCCCGGTCCGTGCGACGATCCGCTCGTCGACAGGAGAGCAGGATGCGTGGGGAAGCGACCGTGCTGCACGCCGACCTCGATGCGTTCTACGCGTCGGTCGAGCAGCGCGACGCCCCGGAACTGCGGGGCCGACCCGTGATCGTGGGCGGCGGGGTCGTGCTGGCGGCGAGCTACGAGGCGAAGGCGCGCGGGGTGCGCACGGCGATGGGAGGCCGGCAGGCGCGCGAGCTCTGCCCCGATGCCGTGGTCGTCCCGCCGCGCATGGACGCGTACTCCGCAGCGAGCAAGGACGTGTTCGCGATCTTCCGCGACACCACCCCGCTCGTGGAGGGGCTGTCGATCGACGAGGCCTTCCTCGAGGTCGGAGGCCTGCGGCGGATCGCCGGGAGCCCTGAGCAGATCGCGACGCGGCTGCGTGAGCGCGTGCGGGCGGAGGCGGGGCTGGCCATCTCGGTGGGCGTCGCGCGCACCAAGTTCCTCGCGAAAGTCGCGAGTGCCGTGAGCAAGCCGGACGGTCTGCTGGTCGTCGAGCCCGACCGCGAAGAGGAGTTCCTGCTTCCGCTCCCGGTCGAGCGGCTGTGGGGTGTGGGCACCGTCACGGCCGAGAAGCTGCACCGCTACGGCATCCGCACCGTGGGCGAGCTCGCTGAGCTGGAGGCCGCGACCGCCGAGCGGATGCTGGGCAAAGCGACGGGTGCGCATGTGCACGCGTTGGCCCGGCTGCGCGACCCGCGGCCGGTCGACACCACACGGCGTCGGGGATCCATCGGCTCGCAGCGTGCCTTGGGCACTCGTCCACGCTCGGCCGAGGAACTCGACCTCATCCTCACGCAGATCATCGACCGTCTCGGCAGGCGACTCCGCGACGGCGATCGCGTGTGCCGGACAGTCGTGCTGCGTCGGCGCTTCGGCGACTTCACGAAAGCCACCCGCTCCCGTTCGCTCCGCGCTCCGACCGACCGCACCGCTGTGCTGCTCACCCTCGCTCGCGGACTGCTCGCCGCAGCGCAGCCCGAGATCACTGCGCGTGGCATCACCCTGCTCGGGATCTCGCTTTCGCAGCTCGACCGTGCAGGGAACGTGGCGCCCGAGCTGCCGATCGACTGGGGCGACGAAGCGCGCCTCGACACGGTACTCGACACCCTGCGCGATCGCTTCGGTGCGGGCTCCGTGTCGCGCGCTGCGCAGCTCGGTCGTGACCAAGGTTGGTCGTCGCCTGTCCTGCCCGAGCACGAGTGATCGGCCGTGGCTCTCAAGCGGGGGGCAGGCACCCGTTGCGTCGGCTGGAACCGAAGCTGGCCGACGCAGTGCATCGCTTCCTCGAGGGTCCGCTTGCGGAGAACCCCCTCCTCAGGCCTTGAGCATCGACGCCCGAGCGATCAACCCGTCCACCACGTCGAAGGTCGCGATGGTCTCGGTGGCGACGCCGGCGTTGATGACCTGCTCCTGTGCGACGACCCACCGGGTGCCGAAGAGCACGCTGGTCTCGATGACGCACGACAGCTCGGGGTTCTGCAGCCGAGGCTCGTAGAACGCACGGATCGCGGCAGCGCCTATGACGGGTTCGGCGGCGACACCGGTGATCACGGCGTCCTCGGCATAGGTGGCCACGAATGCGTCGAGGTCGTGTGCGTTGAAGGCGTCGAGCTGCGCCTGCACGGTCTCGAGGGCAGAGCGATCCAGGGGTGCGTGGTCAGTCAATGCGAACTCCTCCGTTGACGTCGTAGGTGGCGCCGGTGATGAAGCGGGCTCGCTCTGAGGCGAGTGATGCGATGATCCAGGCCACGTCCTCCGGCTGCCCGAACGCGCCGAGGGGGATGCCCGATTCGAGCTTCTCGCGCCCCGCCCCCTGCAGCTGGTCCGTGATGGCGCTCGCGACCGGGCCGGGGGTCACGGCGTTGACGCGGATGCCCTCCGAAGCGAGGTGCCGGGCGAAGCTGCGCGTGATCGCCAGGATCGCGCCCTTGCTCGCGGCGTAGTGGATGCCGGTCTGCAGCGCGCCGACCTGGCCCGCGATCGACGCGATGTTGATCACAGAGCGGTCGCCTTCTGCTGCCCGGAGCAGGGGGAGCGCCCCGCGGGTCAGGAAGAAGGTGCCGCGGGCGTTGGTCTCGAGCACCATGTCCCACTCGTCGAACTCGATGTCGTCGTAGGGCGTGTACGGGCAGACTCCGCCGTTGTTGACGAGCACATGGAGCGATCCCCATGCGTCCGTGATCTCACCGACGAGCGCGTCGATCGACTCGCGCTCCCGCAGGTCGAGGCGCGACACGTGCACCTCGGGCGACCCTGCCGCCCGGCACTCCTCCGCGATGCGCAGCGCTTCGGTCTCCCGTCCGGCATACGTGATCCAGAGGGCAGCACCCTCGCGGGCGAGTTCGAGGGCGGCGGCGGTCCCGATGCCGGAACTCGCCCCCGTGATCAGAGCGCGGCGCACAGTCATCCCTAAACGCTATAGCAAAAGGGTGGTCATCCGCGACTTCCGGCACCGTCTGCGGATCCGCCCGCGGTCGTGGCCAGCGAAGGCTGCGATCGACGGAACGGCGCCGCGAGGGTGGGCAGGATGTGTCGACGGTGGACGATCAGGAACCCGGCGGCGATGATCAGCTGCACGGCGGAGAGCACGTAACGGCCGCCGGTGTCGGTCACGAAGAACTGCACGAGGAAGATCGCCGCCAGGGCGATGGCCGATCCCAGGTGGAATCGGAGGGCGAGGAGGATCGCGACGCCCATCACGGTCTGGGTGCCGGTGAGCACGAACTCCTCGATCTGCCGGGCATCGAGCGGCAGATCGGACCCTCCGCCACCGAAGAAGTGCGCGAGGGGGAGCGAGCCGACCAGAAGGCTCCACTGGTTGACCTTCGACGCGATGAGGGTGGCGATCGCGGCGGCACCCATGCCCCGGACGGCGAAGAGCACAGCGATGATGAACTCGGGCGCCTCGGAGGCGAGGGGCGCGAGCCACTGCACGAGGAAGAAGCTGTCGATCCCGAGCGCGGTACCCGAATCGACGAGACCGGTCGCGAACGGCTCGGCGCACGCGAGGATGATGCCGGCCGAGACGACGAACATCGAGATCACGGTGATCCGTCGGACGCGGGTCGGCATGCCGGCGATGTGTGCGGCCGCTCCGACGAACTCCTCTTCGCGGTCCGCGCCCTCCGCGCGGCCGGCCCGCCACAGGTAGGTGACGAACGCCCCGATGAGCACCAGGCCGAACCAGATCGGGATGTTCCCGAGCAGTGGGATGGCGAACGCGAGGATTGCCAGCACCGCGAGGAAGCCGACGTCCAGGCGTGCGGTGACGGGGAGCTCGAGGGCGAGGCGCCGGGCTTCGCCGCGGCGTGCGCGGTTCGCGACCAGGAGCGCGACGATCACGACGAGCGGCCACCCGAAACCCAGGAGCAGTCGGTTCGATCCCGTCATGTTCGCGGCGGCGTACTGCGCGTACTCGGGGTCGGAGCCGGAGCGGAACGCGTAGTACAGGTCGACGGCGTATTCGGGGAGCACGGCGATGAGGGCGAGGATGGCGATCGCGAGGGCGCCGGAGATGTCCTTCTGCGCGGCCTCGGCGGCCCAGGCGAGCACGAAGCTCGCCGCCACGACCGCCGCCCCGAAGACGACGAGGTCCAGTACGGGATTCGGGTGGAAGCCCAGTGTGCGGAACACCAGGGCGGGGGTCGCGATGAGAAGACACAGGGCGAGACGGCCGATCAATGCGCGTGGCATGGGGAACGGTCCTTTCGGTCGGGCGCGACCGAGGGAGGACAAGACAGAGCTCCGGCCGCGCATGGGCCGAAGGTCTCGTTCATCCGGGAGACAGGGGCACCGGACGATCATCGTGAACGTCAGTATGTCGATGCGGCCTCAGGCTCTCGCGAGCCCGGAACTACTCCCCTTCGATCTCCCCAGTCTGGCGAACACGGTGGGTGATCCCCCTGCTCAGACGGAGATTCGGAGGGTTTCGGGAACCCTCACGCGTGAACGCGCGGGCGCCCGAGCGAGCGGCCCAGGATTTCGGAGCAGCGAAAGGGCCGATGACCCGCATCGCGGTGCGACGATTCGCTAGATGCTATAGCATCGCATCCATGACCGAGTCATTCATCCTCGTCAGCGACTGCGACCTGCCGGGAACCGTCATCGAAGACACGCTCCGACAGGCAGGGCTGCGCGCCGATCGCGCCGCATCCGGAAGCCCGGACGACATCGCCGCTCTCGGCGCCGATGCCGAAGGACTGGTCGTGCAGTGGGCGCAGATCACGGGTGATGTGATGGACCGGATGCCGAACCTCCGCATCATCAGCCGTGTCGGCATCGGGTACGACATGGTCGATGTCGAGGCCGCGACCGCTCGTGGCATCGCCGTCGCGAACACCCCGAGCTACTGCATCGAAGAGGTCGCAGCGCACACCATCGCGATGATCATGTCCCAGGCGCGCGGCCTGTCCGCTTACGACCGCGCCGTGCGCGCCGGGACCTGGAAGGCGGTCGACGCCCGCCCGCTTGCCGTGCGCCCCTCCGCCACCACGGTGTCGGTGATCGGCTTCGGACGCATCGGCTCGATGGTCGCTCGTGGTTGTCGCGCGCTGGGCTTCCGCGTCCTCGTCGCCGACCCCTTCGCCCCTGCCGATGCTGTGCGCGAAGCCGGGTGCGAGCCCGTGGAGATCGCGGAAGCCGTCGCACGGGCCGACATCCTCACTCTGCATGTGCCGCTCACCGACGACACCCGGCACCTGATCGACGCAGCCGCGCTCGCGACCATGAAGCCGGGGGCGGTCGTGGTGAACACCTGCCGTGGTCCGCTCATCGACGAGGAAGCGCTTGCTGCCTCACTGCGCGCGGGGCACCTCGGCGCCGCGGCCCTCGACGTGTTCGCGGGAGAGCCGCTCGCCGCCGACTCGCCGCTGCGCGACCTCGATCAGGTGCTGCTCACACCGCACGCCGCCTGGTACTCGCCCGAAGCGCTGGCAGACCTGCCGGTGCACGCGGCCGACAACATCATCCGCTACCTGGCCGGCGAGTCCGTGCCGATCGTCAACCCCGCCTTCGCCGCCGCGCGTTGACCTGGAAGGCCCCCATGGAACTCCTGCGACTCGGCCCGTCCGGCCACGAACGTCCCTACGTGCGGGAGGCGGGCGTCGTGTACGACCTGTCTCCGCTCACCGCCGAGATCGACGGCGCGTTCCTCGCCGCCGACGGCATCAGTCGCGTGCGCTCCGCGCTCGGCCGGGGTGAACTGGTCACCGCTGACGTCGACGGGCTGCGTATCGGGGCCCCGGTCGCTCGTCCGACAGCGGTGATCTGCATCGGGCAGAACTACGCGGCCCATGCGGCCGAATCCGGATCGGAGCCGCCCGAGCATCCGGTCGTCTTCTTCAAGCACCCCAACACGGTGGTCGGACCGGACGATGTCGTGCTGCTGCCGCCCGGAGCCGAGAAGGTCGACTGGGAGGTGGAGCTGGCGATCGTGATCGGCAAGACCGCCCGCTACCTGTCTTCTCCCGACGCCGCGCGCGAGGTCATCGCCGGTTACACGATCTCGAACGACGTCTCCGAGCGCGCGTATCAACTCGACGTGTCGGGCGGGCAGTGGTCGAAGGGCAAGTGCTCCGAGACGTTCAACCCGCTCGGGCCCGCACTCGTCCCCGCCGACGAGGTCGACCCCCAGGCGCTGCGGCTGCGGTCGTTCGTGAACGGCGACCCGCGGCAGGACTCGTCGACCGCGGACATGATCTTCTCCGTGCTGCAGATCGTGCACGAGCTGAGTCAGTATCTGGTGCTCGAGCCCGGCGACGTGATCAACACCGGGACCCCGCAGGGCGTCGCGCTCTCCGGACGCTTCCCCTATCTGCAGGACGGCGACGAGATGACGATCGAGATCGAGGGTCTCGGACGTCAGCAGCAGCGCACCGAGCGGGTGCACCTGGGCTGACTCCGCTCGCCCCGGCGGCCTGTGCCCGGGGCACGGTTCCTTTTGCTGAGTGCACCGTGTCCCGGGTAGAGGTCACCGGGAGTGAGGCGCGTGGGGCGGCGTGGGCTCAGGCGATCACGCCGCATCAGGTGACCTGGCTGGGAAGTGGCCTGTTCTGGCGAGTGTGCCTGTTCTCGCGGCGGGATCAGCCCGCGAACGGTGTCACGGGAAGGCCATGCACGCCGGGTCGCACGGCGAAGAGCGAGCCCGCCTCTGTGCCGTGGCCGGGTTCGAGGCCCTGCGCGGACGTCGTGATGTACAGCGTGCCGAGGTCGTCGTCGCCGAAGGTGCAGGCGCTGACCTGGGGCACCGGGAGCTCGATCGTCGCGATGCGCTGTCCAGCGGGATCGTAGCCGTGCACCGCGCTGCCGCCCCAGAGGGCCACCCAGACGCTGCCGTCCGCGGCGACGCTCAGCCCGTCGGGAGACCCCTGCTCCTCGGGGATCGTGACGAAGGCGCGACGGCCTCGCAGCTCGCCCTCGCTGACGTCGAACACGTCGATGCGATGCGTCGCGGTGTCGACGTAGTAGGCGCGTCGGCCGTCCGGCGAGAAGCCGATGCCGTTCGAGATCGTCGCCCGCGGGAGAACAGTGCCCGTGGTCAGGTCGGTGTCGATGCGCAGCACAGCCCCGGCATCGGGCGCCGCGTCGTAGGCCATCGACCCCGCGAGCAGGCGTCCCCGAGGGTCGCAGCATCCATCGTTCATGCGCACGCCGGGGTCGTCGCCCAGCGATGCGGCCGCCCGGACCTCTCCATCGACGTCGTCCGCGAGGTAGAGCGTGCGGGCGCCGACCGCCACCAGACCGCCACCGGATCGCGGGCGGGCGAAAGCCAGGTACTCGTCGTCGATGTGCTGACGGGACACGCCATCCGGTCGCAGCGACAGAAGATCGCCGGCGTCGCCGTCGACCCAGCGGAGTCCGCCCCAGCCCGGCCACCAGACGGGCGCCTCGGCGTGGTGCGCGACCGGGCCGGTGACGTTCTCCGGAGTCATGCGTCGTCGCGCGGGAGTGCGCGCGGGGCTGCGGGGCGCAGCGGGTCGGCGACCGGCATCGGCTCCGGCATGTGCTCGGGCTCCTGCTCGGCTCCGGGTTCGGCGGGAGGGGTCGCGGTGGCAGTGCTCGCCTGCGCAGGAAGCTCCTTCGCCACCTGCTTCTCCAGCACGGTGACCGCGTCGTCGGAGAGCAGGATGAGACCGTCGAGCTCCTCGCGCACACGCTTGTAGGCGACGTTGCGCTCGGCCTGCGTGGCCGATTCGTCGACCGCGACCTTCAGCAGCTGCTGCGCGCGTTCGAGGCGTTTGCGCTCCGGCTCGGTGAAGGTCGAATCCCGCAGGCGCCTGGCATCCTTCTCGGCGATCTCGAACGCGACCGCGTAGTCGCCGACGGCCTGGAGATATTCGGTGACCTGCTGCTCCGAGACCTTGGCGTCGGCGGACGCGGGGCGCAGCGCATCCGCCGTCTTCTTGGCGCGCAGGAACGCGGCGGTCAGCGGCTGGCGCCCATCGCTCATGGCGGGGAAGGCGATCAGCTTCGCGACGTCGAGCTCGTAGTCGAGCCAGCGTGCGGTGATCTCGTCGTGCTCGGCGAACAGGCGCGCGACCAGGTCGTTCGGGGCCACGGACGCGGTGGTGTCGACGACCGAGGGCCCGCGGCGCTTGGCCTGCTGGGTGAGCGCGCGCGCTTCGATCTCGGCGGTCTTCAGCTGCGCCTTCATGCGAAGGGTCTCCAGGCGGCGCTCGTGTCGTCGCTTGGAGCTGCGCTCCCAGGTCTTCGCGATGCCACCGGCCATTCCCATGATCGGGAAGATGAGCCACCAGTAGTGCTGCGCGAAGTTCCAGAAGCCCTGGATGAACTCGTCCATGATGCGTTCAGCCTACTTCTCGGCGGGCTTCTCCTGGCCTGTGGTGTCTCGCCGCACGGTCACAGAGATCGCGTGTGTCTCGACGGGGCTTCCGGAACCAATGGTCATTGATATAGTCAACGCAACTGACTTGCATGTCGAGCACGGAGAGTTGGACGAAGATGACCACAGTCCCCACGTCGATGACCATCGACTGCGACGGCACGCGGATCGCAGCAGAGGTGCGCGGTTCCGGTCCTGCGGTTCTCCTGCTGCACGGCTATCCGGAGACCAAGGCCATGTGGAGCGCCGTCGCCGCCGACCTGGCGCGGGATCACACCGTCGTCGCCGCCGACCTGCGCGGATACGGCGACTCGGACAAGCCCCGTGGCGCGAGCTACGCCAAACGAGACATGGCCGACGACCAGGTCATCCTCATGCGGGAACTCGGTCACGAGCGGTTCGCCGTGGTGGGGCACGATCGCGGCGGCCGGGTCGGGCATCGGCTGGCGCTGGATCATCCGGACGCGGTGTCCGCGCTGGCCGTGCTCGACATCGTGCCGACGCTGCACATGTTCGAGAACGTCGACCGCCAGATGGCGACCGCGTACTTCCACTGGTTCTTCCTGGCCCGAGGCGACGGCATGCCTGAGGCGTTGATCTCGGCCGATCGTGAGACCTGGCTGCGCAGCCGCTTCGTCGGACGTCGCCACGACGGCGATGCGCTTCCCGACGCATACGGCGAGTATCTCCGGTGCTTCGACGTCGACACCGTGTATGCGTCGGGGGCTGACTACCGCGCCGCAGCCGGGATCGACCTCGAACACGATCGTGCGGACCGGGCGGAGGGCCGCGTGCTCGACCTCCCGGTGCTCGCGCTCTGGGGCGCCCACAGCTACGTGGGCCGTACCTTCGACGTGCGGGCAGCCTGGGCGACGTACGCGCCGGGCGTCGCCGGGGCGGCGATCGACGCCGATCACTATCTGGCGGAAGAGGCTCCCCGGGCCACGGCCTCCGCGCTTCGCGCTTTTCTCACCGGGGAGGTGGCTGCGTGACCGCGCGTGCGCAGGCGATCGAGCGCCTGGACGCGCTCGTGTCGATCGAGACCCCCACGGGCGACGCGACGGGCCTCGCCGCCGCGCAGGCTCTGGTGCGGTCGTGGCTCGACCCTGTGCTCGGAACCCCGGGCACAGTCGAAGCCGTCGACGGCGTGGAGCACATGCTCTGGACGAGCGGAGACGCCCCTTCCGTGCTGCTGCTCGGTCATCTCGACACGGTCTTCCCGAAGGGCACCATCGCGGAGCGCCCGTTCCGTGTCGAGGACGATATCGCGACAGGCCCCGGGGTCTTCGACATGAAGGCCGGCATCGTCATCATGGCTGCGGCCCTCGCCCGCATCGCGAACCCGGCCGGGGTCGCCGTGCTGCTCACGAGCGACGAGGAGGTCGGATCGCTCACCTCGCGTGCTCTGATCGAGCGTGAGGCCGCCCGCGCCGGCAGCGTGCTGGTGCTGGAGCCGAGCCTCGACGGTGCGCTGAAGATCGCCCGCCGCGGGGGCAGCATCTACCGCGTCGAGCTGACCGGGCGCGCGGCACATGCCGGTCTCGAGCCGTGGAAGGGGCGCAGTGCCCTCACCGAGCTCGCCCATCACGTGCTGGCTTTGCCCGCGCTCGCCGACGATGATCGCGGCACCACCGTGAGCCCCACGGTCGCACGGGCGGGCACCGCGACGAACGTCATTCCCGAGCATGCCGAGGTGCGCGTCGATGTGCGCGCCTGGACGCTCGGGGAACTGGAACGGGTGGATGACGAGATGCAGAAGCTCGATCCGCACACCGACGGCGTGAGCGTGGAGGTCGTCGGCGGCATCAACCGTCCGCCGATGGAGGAGAGCTCGTCCGCGGAGCTGCTCGCGTGCGCGCGACGGGTCGCGGAACGGCTGGGGCTTCCGCCGATCGAGGCCGTCTCGGCGGGTGGTGCCTCGGACGGCAACTTCACGGCCGCCGTCGGAGCGCGCACTCTCGACGGACTCGGGCCACGCGGGGCCGGCGCGCATGCCGACCATGAGTGGGTCTCGGTTGAGTCGATGCTCGAGCGGATCGACCTGCTCGTCGGGATGCTCGATGAGTTGACGGACGCGCGAGCGCGCTGACCGGGGTCGCCAGGCGTCAGGCGCTCGGCGCGTGGCGCGCGATGCTTTCGAGCAGTAGGTCGAGGGCGGTCTCCCAGGCGCGGGGGTCCCGTACGTCGGGGAGCGTCTCGCCGGCCCACGCGATCTCCGGGAACTCCTCGGCGTCGATCTTGCGCAGATCCATCTGCCAGGTGAGCTCGTCGGCATCCTGCACGTCGGCGGGAAGGGCAGTGAGGGCGGCCTGGATGCTGGACGCCGAGCGGATCAGCTGGCCGAGCGCACGTGCGTAGAGCGTCGCCTGCTCGCGGTCGAACCCGCCGCGGCGCAGCGCGCCGATCGAGTATTCCATCGAGGAGAGGTCGGTCGGGCGGCGCAGTGCCATCTGCAGTGCGAACTCGGGATAGCGCATGTAGTGGTCATGGATCAGGTGCGCCTGCGTGCGCAGGTCGGCGAGCCAGTCGTCGGTGCGCACCATCGCGCCGCTGTAGGAGCGGGCGCGGAGCGTGTCGATGAGTGCGAGGAGCAGCTCGTCCTTGTCGCGGAAGTGGCGGTAGATCGAGGTGGGGTGGGCGCTGAGCTCTTCGCCGATTGCCTGGAACGTGAGGCGGTCGAGCCCGTCGCGCTCCACGACGCGATCGGCGGCGGCGACGATGATCTCGCGGCTGAGCGAGTCCCGTGCGCGCCGGGGTCGGGTGGTGGTGGTGCTCTTCGTGCGGGCGGGCGTCTTCGCCGAGTCCGCGGCCTTCCGAGTCGCCATCGAGTTCCTCCGTTCGCACGCCACCGGTTTCGGTCACGCAGAGATCACGGTACCCCACACTGGTCAGGCAGCCAGTCAGTGCCGTCGACAATGCGTACAACACTGTCCAAGGCAGCATAGCCAGTGTTATAGTCAACGCCATTGGCGAAGACGTCGATGACGATGGTGAGGAGAGCAAGGATGCTGCACACCCCGGAAGGATCCGCGACCGAGGCACTCGAGGAGCGCTTCGCGGCTCCGTACCTGCTGACGGTGCGGCCGTCCGTGGGCGCGGTCGACCTGGCGCTCGTCGTCGAGAACCACCCTGACGGTGCGCGGGGCCGGGTCTGGCGCTCGCCGGAAGCTCCGGGCGAGCTCCTGCCGTTCGAGGTGAGCACGAGCGCGATCCTCACGAACGACGGGCGATGGATCATCGACCTCGATGACGGCGGCGGTTCCGAGGTGGGTTCGCTCGTTGCCACGTCGATCGACGGAACCGCCCGGGTCGAGCTCACCCCTGGGCGCGAACCCTTCGTGCTCCGCGGCCTTGCGACGTCGTTCGACGGCTCCGCGCTGGTGGCCACGGTCGTCGATGAAAAGGGCTTCCACGTGCTGATGATCCCTGCTTCCCCGTGGGGTGAACCGCGGGTGGTCTACTCGAACCCCGTCGAGGCGTGGTTCGGGCTGCCGGCTGCCGATGCCTCACTCGTATCGATCGACACGACCGACCACAACCCCGGCATCCGTCGCCCGCTGATCACGGTCGTGGACGGTGCGACCGGCGAGACCGTGGCGACGCTCGACGACCTTCCCGACGGTCCGGTGCGCGCCGTGCGGTTCTCTCCGGTCACCGGCGACGATCGGCTGCTGCTCAACACCGAGCGCAGCGGATTCTCGCGACCGGTCCTCTGGCATCCGCGCACCGGTGAACGGCGCGACTTCGATCTGACCGACCTCGCCGGCGAGGTGATCGCGCTCGACTGGAACGCCGCGGGGGGTCGCATCCTGGTCCTGCATGTCGACGGCGGCATCCACCGACTGCTCGAACTCGACGAGGCCGACGGGTCGGTGCGGGTCGTGCTCGAAGGGGGCAGCTTCGCGGAGCCCGACATCGCCAGCGTGCATCCCTTCTACTGGACGTCGTACTATGCGCCCGATGGCAGGATCCGGGCTCTGCGCTCGAGCTGGGACGTGCCGATCCACGTGACCGAGGTCGCCTCCGACGGTGCCGAGACGCCGTTGATCGCACCTGCGCCGGTCCCGCCGGGCCGGCCGCTCACCTCGACCCTCGTGGCCAGCGCCGATGGCACCAGGGTGCAGTTGTGGTCCGGGTCCCCCGAGGGGCGAGAACCGCTCGGCACCGTGCTCGAGATCCACGGAGGACCGATGCTCGTGGCCGTCGACGCGTACAACCCCTCGGCGCAGGCCTGGATCGACGCGGGCTTCGCGTATGCCTCGCTCAACTACCGAGGTTCGGTGACGTTCGGGCGCGCCTTCCGGGAGGGGTTCTGGAATGCGGGCGGCGATCGCGAGATCGAGGACGTCGCCGCGGCGATCGCGTGGTTGCGCGCACAGGGCCTCGCCGATCCGGCCTCCACCTTCATCACGGGAGCCTCGTACGGCGGGCACATGACGCTGCTGAGCATCGGGCGGCTCCCCGAACTGTTCGCGGGCGGGCTCGCGCACGTCGCGGTCGCGGACTGGTCGGTGACCATCGAGGCCATGAATCCCGCGGTGCGCACGGTGTGGACCTCCTGGGTGCCCCCTGAGCTCGTGGAGCGCTTCTCCGCCATCTCGTATCTCGACGAGGTCACGGCGTCTGTCTGGGTCAATCAGGGCTCGATCGACACCCGTACCCCTGTGATCGGCGTGCAGGGCTACGTCGATCGGCTGCGTACGAAGGGTGGAGATGCGGTGCTCGAGATCTTCGACGGCGGACACGAGCCCACCGGGCTGAACGGAGCGATCCACGATCAGCGCCGCATGCAGCAGTTGGCTCTGCGGACTCTGGCCGGCGAGCGGTGGGACAATGCTGATCTCGCTCCTAGTCACGAACATTGACTAAAGTGCTTGCTATCTCTTCCGGTCGGCTCTAGAGTCAGACCACTACCCGCACGACAGCACGTTCGCACTGCCCCCTCAGTCGCTCGATCACTGGAGATCCGTCCATGTCGAAATCACCCCTCCGCACCGCCGTACCCTCATCCCGTCGCGTCCTCGTCGCGGCGCTCGCCGTGTCCGCGCTGGTGGGTTCGCTCACCGCCTGCACGACGTCGAATTCGACTCCCGCGCCCAGCGACGTCGCCGTCGTCGACGGCGGCGAACTCGTGATCGGCGCCGAGCAGGAGCCCGACTGCGCCGACTGGATCGCCACCTGCGCCGGCTCCATCTGGGGCAGCTACATCATGCAGACCCCGACGCTGCCCAGCGTCTTCCAGACCCGCCAGGTCGATGACGAATGGGTGCCGGTGCCCTCAGATCTCGTCACCGGAGAGCCGGTCGCCGAGGTCGCGGACGACGGTACCCAGACCATCACGTACTCGATCAATCCGGATGCGGTGTGGTCCGACGGCGAGCCCATCACCTCGGCCGACTTCGAATACACGGCGCTGCAGGTCCGCGACGGCGACGACATCTTCGACAAGACGGGCTACGACCGGATCTCGTCGATCGACGCCAGCGACCCGCAGACCGCCGTGATCACCCTGAGCTCGGCCTACGCGGGGTGGCGCACCCTGTTCAGCGTGTACGGTCTGATGCCCGCCCACCTGCTCCAGGGCAAGGACCGCAGTGCTCTCATGTCCGACGGCTACGACTTCAGCGGAGGTCCCTGGAAGATCGAGAAGTGGACCCGTAGCACCTCGGTCACGCTGGTGCCTAACGAGAACTACTGGGGCCAGAAGCCGCACCTCGACAAGGTGACCTTCCTGTTCCTGCCCGACACCACGGCGGCGTTCCAGGCGCTGAAGAGCGGGCAGGTCAGCGCGCTCTACCCCTCGCCGCAGCTCGACGCCCTCACGCAGATCGAGGCGGGGCTGCCCGGCATCACCTCGCAGGTCGACGCCCGCAGCGGCAACCTCGAAGCGATCTGGCTGAACAACGCCGTCGCCCCCTTCGACTCGGTCGCGGTGCGACAGGCACTCGCCTACTCCATCGACCGCGACGCCATCGTGAAGCGCCTGTTCGGGAGCCTCGGGATCGACAAGGCCCAGCAGAGCTTCAACACCCCGATGGTCGCTCCGTTCGCCGCAGACGACTTCTCCGCCTACACGCTCGATCTCGACAAGGTCGACGAGCTCATGACGAGCGACGGATGGGCCAAGAACGCCGACGGCGTGTGGGCGAAGGATGGTGAGACGGCCACCTTCTCGATCAAGACTCTCGCCGGCAACAAGCGTCGGGACCTCACGGTGCAGGTGCTGCAGTCGCAGCTGGCCGATGCCGGGTTCGAGATGACGATCGACCAGGTGACCCCGGCCGACCTGTTCGGCACGATCGCCCCGCAGGGCGACTTCCAGGCCGGGCTGTGGGCGCTCGTGGATACCTTCCCGGACCCCACGCTGAGTTCGACCTTCTCGTCGGTGAACATCCCGAGCGAGGCCAACGGCTTCTCCGGCATCAACTTCTACCGCACGAGCATCCCCGGCCTCGACGACCTGCTCGGACAGGTCGACAGCGAGCTCGATCAGGACGCCCGCGTCGCGGCGTCGCACGACGCGGACGCGCTGATCGCGGAGAACGTCCCCTCCCTGCCCTTGGACACCGTGCCGAACGTGCTGCTGTGGAGCGACAAGGTCGGCGGCCCGCTGCAGATCAACCCGGTCGAGGGTCCGTTCTGGAACCTGGCCGAATGGGGCCTGGCGGGCTGAGCCCGGTCGGTTTCGACAGTCAGGACAGGAACGAGGCGACGACGTGATCACCTTCATCACACGACGGGTGCTGTACTCGGTGCCGGTCATCCTCGTCGCCTCGTTCATCCTGTTCTGGGCGGTCAGGGCGACGTTCGACCCGCTCGCGAAACTGCGCCAGGCGCACGACCCCTCGGTCATCGCACGCGAAGTCGAACGGCTGGGCTTGGATCGGTCCATCCCCGAGCAGTACTTCCTCTGGCTGCGGGCGATGGTGACGGGCGACTGGGGTGTGAGCACCCGTACCGGCACCCCCGTGCTGCCGCTCATCGGCGAGGCGCTGTGGCCCACACTGCAGCTCGCGTTCTGGGGGCTCCTGGTCGCGATCCTGATCGCCGGGGGCGTGAGCGTGTACTCCGCCGTCCGGCAGTACTCGCTCGGTGACAACCTGCTCACGGGAGCGTCGTACATCGGCATCGCGATGCCCGCTTTCTGGTTCGGGCTGATCCTGATCCAGACCCTCGCCGTGTGGCCGAAGGAGCAGTTCGGGCTCAGCGAACCCCCGTTGTTCTTCATCGGGTTGAACTCACCGGGAGAGACCGGTGTGCTCGACTACATCCGCCACCTGGTGCTGCCGGTGGCCGCCCTGATGATCGCGCTCGTCGCGTCATGGAGCCGGTTCGGGCGTGCGGCCATGCTCGATGCGCTGTCGAGCGACTATGTGCGCACCGCGAGGGCCAAGGGCGTTCCCCGACGCCAGGTCATCTGGAAGCACGCGGTGCGCAACTCGATGGCGCCCTTCGTCACGGTCGTCGCGCTCGATGCCGCGATCCTGATCGGGGGCCTCGTGGTCACCGAGCAGATCTTCGCGATCCCCGGCATGGGTCGTCTCTTCCTGCAGTCGCTCGTGGCGGGTGACGTGTTCGTGCTGTTGCCGTGGATGCTCGTGGTCGCCGTGGCGGTCGTCGTCTGCAACCTGATCGCCGACATCGCCTATGCGGTGCTCGACCCGAGAGTGAGGCTGTCATGAGCGGTGCAGGCATCGCCGGGAGCGAGGAGCTGCTCGCCGAGCAGGATCCGCAGAAGGCTCCCACCCGTCAGCTGCTGAAAGGCTTCCTCCGGCACCGGCTCGGCGTCGTGAGCCTCGTCGTGCTGGTGATCCTGCTGGTGACGTGTTTCGGCGCCGGCGTGATCGCGCCTTACTCGCAGGGGCAGCAGGATCTGCTGCTCGGCCCCACCCCGCCGTCGCCGGAGCACTGGCTCGGTACTGATGAGCTGGGGCGCGACTACCTGAGCGAGATCCTGTTCGCCGGACAGGTGTCGCTCGCGATCGGCCTGTCGGTCGCGCTGCTGGCCACGGTCGTCGGTACCGCGCTCGGCGCGATCGCGGGCTACGTCGGCGGATGGATCGGCGAACTCATCATGCGCATCACCGACCTGTTCCTGATCGTGCCGGCGATCGCCCTGCTCGCGGTGATCCTGCAGGGGCTCGGCCCCTCGCCCACCACGATCGTGCTCGCGCTCACCGCTCTCGGGTGGACGTACATCGCCCGGGTGGTGCGCGCGCAGGTGCTGTCGCTCCGGGAGAAGGACTTCATCGATGCGGCACGAGGCATCGGAGCATCGGGGCCGCGCATCGTGATCTCGCACCTGCTGCCGAACCTCGCGGGCGTGATCGCCGTCGCGATGAGTCTGGCGGTGGCCTCGTCCATCATCGCCGAGTCGACCCTCAGCTTCCTCGGGTTCGGAGTGCAGCCCCCGCAGACCAGCTGGGGTTCGATGCTCAGCCAGGCGGCCGGCTACGTCGGCACACCCCAGGTGTACCTGCTGTACTTCCCCGGCCTGTTCATCCTGGTGACGGTGCTGTGCGTGAACTTCATCGGCGACGGGCTGCGCGATGCCCTCGACCCTCAGGGGAAGAACCTGTGAGCGCGGCGCCAGTGCTCCTCGAGGTCGAGGACGTGTCCATCAGCTTCCGCACCGATGCCGGGCTGGCGAAGGCGGTCGAGGGTGTCTCGTTCGTGCTGCGCGAGGGGGAGACCGTCGGGATCGTGGGCGAGTCGGGCTCTGGCAAGTCGATGACCGCGATGGCGATCATGGGACTGCTGCCCAAGAAGGCCGTCGTCACCGGGTCGATCAGATTCCGCGGCCGGGAACTCGTCGGACTCGCGGACGACCAGCTTCGGGAGGTCCGCGGCAAGGACATCGCGGTCGTGTTCCAGGATGCGCTGACCGCGCTCAACCCGGTCATGCGCGTGGGCGAGCAGCTGGTGGAGGCGGTGCGGGTGCACACACCGGAGTCGACCGCTGCCGAGCGCCGCGCCAGAGCGATCGAGCTGCTCGACCTCGTCGGTATCCCCTCGCCCGAGCTGCGCGTCGACCGCTATCCGCACGAGTTCTCCGGCGGCATGCGGCAACGGGTCATGATCGCCATGAGCATCGCGAACGAACCCGATCTGTTGATCGCGGATGAGCCCACGACCGCGCTCGACGTGACGGTGCAGGCGCAGGTGCTCGAGGTGCTGCGCGAGGTGCAGCACCGCACCGGCACGACGGTGCTGCTGATCACGCACGACCTCGGCGTGGTGGCAGGCACCGCCGACCGGGTGCTCGTGATGTACGCGGGGGGACTGGTCGAGACGGCCGACGTCGATCCGCTGTTCTACGAGACAGCGCATCCCTACACGGCCGGACTGCTGGCATCGTTGCCACGCATCGACCGCAGGGTGTCGCGCGACGAACGGCTGTATCAGATCGCAGGGCAGCCCCCGGTAGCCACGGCCTGGCCGGTCGGATGCCGCTTCGCACCGCGGTGCGCGCATGCGGTGGTGGGCCGGTGCGATGTGGCGGTGCCTGCGTCGGTCGAGGTCGGAGACGGACACACGGCCGCATGCGTGCGCGTCGACGAATGGCAGTCTGAGGTGGTGTCGTGAGGACCGGTCTGACCGTGCAGAGCCTCGTCAAGGAGTACCGGGTCGGCGGCGGGCTGTTCGGACGGACACGCGACGTGGTGCAGGCGGTGTCCGACGTCAGCCTGTCGATCGAGGGCGGGCAGACGTTCGGGCTCGTGGGTGAGTCCGGGTGCGGGAAGTCGTCGCTCGGGCGCAGCGTCGCGCGGCTGCAGTCGAGCGACGGCGGAGCGATCCTTCTCGGGGACGACGACATCACGCGGGTCGAGGGGGCACGCCTGCGCGCTCTGCGTCGTCGCGTGCAGTTCGTGTTCCAAGACCCGTATGCGTCGCTGAACCCCCGCAAGTCGGTGCGGGCCACGCTCACTGAACCGCTCGTGATCCATGGCCTGCACCGAGGGAACCATGACCGTCGCGTCGAGGAGCTGTTGGCGCAGGTGGGCCTCAACCCCGCGCACGCCGACCGCTTCCCGCACGAGTTCTCCGGCGGACAGCGGCAGCGACTCGGCATCGCGAGGGCTCTCGCCGTGGAGCCTGAGGTCATCGTGCTCGACGAGCCGGTGAGTGCGCTCGACGTCAGCGTGCAGGCCGGTGTGCTGAACCTGCTCGACGACCTGCAGCGCGACCTCGGCCTCACGTACCTCTTCATCGCGCATGATCTCTCGGTCGTGCGGCACCTCAGCGACCGCGTCGGGGTCATGTACCTCGGGAAGCTCGTCGAGGAAGGCCCCGTCGACGAGCTGTACGAGCGGCCGATGCACCCGTACACCCAGGCGCTGCTCTCGGCGATCCCGGTGCCGGATCCGCGGGCCGAGCGGGCGCGCGAGCGCATCGTGCTGACCGGTGACGTGCCGAGCCCGGTGTCGCCGCCCAGCGGATGCCGCTTCCGCACGCGCTGCTGGAAGGCGACGGAGATCTGCGCCGAGGTCGTCCCCGCTCTCGACGACCACGGCGCCTCTCACCGCGTCGCGTGCCACCACCCCGACGTGCCCTGACCTTCGAATCGCGCAAATGGTCGCATCCGACCACGATTCACAACAAGTTGCGCCATTCGAACCTCCACTGGAAGGAACCCCATGACGACCACCCACCGCATCGCCGTGATCGCCGGAGACGGCATCGGCACCGAGGTCATGCCCGAGGGGCTGCGCGTGCTGCGGGCAGCGGCTGACCGCTTCGGCATCGCGCTCGAGTTCGAGGAGTTCGACTTCGCAAGCGCCGCGTACTGGCAGGAGCACGGACAGATGCTGCCGGACGACTGGTTCGAGACTCTGCGCGGATTCGATGCGATCTACTTCGGAGCGGTCGGTTGGCCCGATGTCGTGCCCGATCACGTGAGCCTGTGGGGGAGCCTCATCCAGTTCCGTCGCGCCTTCGACCAGTACGTGAATGTGCGGCCGGTGCGGCTGATGCCCGGCGTGGTCTCTCCACTGGCAGGTCGGGTACCGGGTGACATCGACTTCTACGTCGTGCGCGAGAACACCGAGGGCGAGTACTCGTCCATCGGCGGGCGCATGTTCGAGGGCACAGACCGCGAGTTCGTGCTGCAGGAGACCGTGATGACCCGCACCGGCGTCGACCGGGTGCTGCGCTACGCCTACGACCTGGCGCAGAAGCGCGACGCGAAGCATCTGACCTCGGCCACCAAGAGCAATGGCATCTCGATCTCGATGCCCTACTGGGACGAGCGGGTCGCCGCGATCGGTGCCGACTACCCGCAGGTGCGGCGCGACCAGTTCCACATCGACATCCTCACCGCGAACTTCGTGCTGCACCCCGACTGGTTCGACGTGGTCGTGGCGAGCAACCTGTTCGGAGACATCCTCTCCGACCTCGGCCCCGCGTGCACCGGCACGATCGGCATCGCCCCGAGTGCGAACATCAACCCCGAAGGCCGCTACCCCAGCCTGTTCGAGCCCGTGCACGGGTCGGCGCCCGACATCGCGGGCAAGGGCATCGCGAATCCGATCGGCCAGATCTGGTGCGGAGCCATGATGCTCGAACACCTCGGCTACGACGAGGCCGGTGCCGCCGTGCTCGCCGCGATCGAAGAGGTGCTCGCACGAGGAGCGGACGCTGCGCCGTTCACCCCCGATCTCGGCGGCACGGCCTCGACGACCGACCTGGGCAGCGCGATCGCGGAGGCCATATCGAGGGGCTGACGGTCCAGCGCGGGACTCGCAGGTGCGGGATGGTCAGCTCTTCGTGAGGTCCTGTGCGAACATCAGCAGGATGCCGCTCGGGCCGCGCAGATAGGTGAGCTTGTAGACGTCTTGGTAGTTCGCGACACCGCGCAGCGGGCGGTATCCGTGTCGGGCGGCGATGGCCAGCGACTCGTCGATGTCGTCGACCGAGAAGGCGATGCGGTGCATGCCGATCTCGTTCGGCCGTGTCGGCTCCGTGTCGATCGCGTCCGGATGGATGTACTCGAACAGTTCGATCTGGCCGTGTCCGTCGGGGGTCTGCAGCACGGCGATCTTCGCGTGGTTGCCGTCGAGGCCGACCGCGGTCGAGGCCCACTCTCCGCTTACCTCGTCTCGACCGAGCACGGTGAGGCCCAGGTCGGTGAAGAAGGAGATGGTGGCTTCCAGGTCGCGCACCGCGATGCCGACGTTCTCGAGGGTGATGGGCATGGGTGGGATGCTACTCGCGATCGTCGCCGCCGTCAGGGGCTATCGGCCGAGCTTCTCGGCGCACGCGACGCAGTACTCGGCGAACGGTCGTGCCTCCAGGCGCCCCGCGGGGATGGGGCGCCCGCAGTTCGCGCAGATGCCGTAGGTGCCGGCGTCCACTCGTGCCAGTGCGTCGTCGACCTGCTGCAGCTCGCATGCCGCCGCCTCGGCGAGGCCGGTCAGGCGGGACCACTCCGACGACAGGGTCACGCCTTCGGGGTCGTGCTCGTCGTCGTCGTTCGAGCCTGCGCGGTCGTGGGTGAGCTCGTCCAGTACCGCCGCAGTCGCCCGCACGCGTGCTTCGGCGTGCGCGCGCAGTGGGAGCAGGCGTTCCCGGACATCGGCGGTCATCTGCCCACTCTAGGCACCCCATCCCGGGGCGCGTTCGAATCGCGCGAATGGTTCCATCTGAGGGCCAGATGGAACCATTCACGCGATTCGAACGTCGAGGGTGCCGTCAGTCGGAGGTGCGGGTCGTCGGCACCGAGTCGGTGGTCGTCGGCACCGCCACGGCCTTCATGCCGGGGTGGTCGCGTTCGAGCGCTGCGCCCTCCATGTCGACGTTGGGCAGGATGCGGTCGAGCCAGCGCGGCAGCCACCAGGCCGAGCGTCCGAGCAGGTGCATGAGCGCGGGCATCAACAGCATCCGCACCACGAACGCGTCGAGCAGCACGCCGAACGCGAGCCCGAATCCGATCGAGCGGATGATCGTCGACTCCGAGAAGATGAACCCGCCGAAGACCGACACCATGATGAGGGCCGCGGCGATCACGACCGAGCGCCCGGCACGGAAGCCCTGGGCGACGGCATCGCGGGCGGAGGCGCCGTGCACGAAAGCCTCCCTCATGCCGGAGGCGAGGAACAGCTGGTAGTCCATCGCGAGCCCGAACAGGATGCCGACGAGGATCACGGGCAGGAAGCTCAGGATAGGCCCGGTGCTGTGCAGCCCGATGATCTCGGCACCCCAACCGAACTGGAACACCGCCACGATCAGGCCGTAGGTCGCGAACAGCGAGAGCACGAAGCCACCCGTCGCGATGATGGGCACGAGCAGCGACCGGAACACCACGATCATGATGAGCAGCGAGAGGCCGACGACGACCACGAGGTACAGCGGCAGCACCCCCGCCAGGGCTTCGGAGATGTCGATGTTGATCGCGGCCTGACCGGCGACGCCGAGGGTGACCCCCTCCGCGACGGGCGACATGGAGCGGAGGTCCTGCACGAGCCGCTCGGTCGACGCGCTGTTCGGGCCTTCCTTCGGCACGACCTGGAACGCGAGCAGCGTGTTGTCGTCGGAGGTGGCGATCGGGGCGACCGCAGCCACATCGTCCTGGTCGGCGATGGCCTGCGCGATCGTCACCTGCGTGGGGAGCAGGTCGTCGTCGCTGACCGCTTCGTCGAGGGTCGCGGTCACGAGCAGGGGGCCGTTCGCGCCCTCGCCGAACTGCTCGTCGACGGTCTGGAAGGCGCGGTAGCTGGTCGAGTCGCTCGGCTCGCTCGATCCGTCGGGCAGTCCGAGTCGCATCGACATGGCGGGGATCGCGATGATCAGCAGGGCGACGACGCTCACGAGCGCGGTGACGACGGCGCGGAGCGTCGACATGCGCTTCACCGGCTTGCCCGCGGCGTGCTCCTCGCCGATCGTGGTGCGCGCGCGACGGCTGAGCAAGCGCGTGCCGACGAGGCCGAGGATGGCGGGGGCGAGGGTGATGGCGACGAGCACGGCCACGGCGACGCACACCGCGCCCACCGTGCCCATGAGGCCGAGGAAGGGCACGCCGGTCACGTTGAGGGCGAGGAGGGCCACGATCACGGTCGTGCCGGCGAACACGACGGCCGTGCCGGATGTGCCCGTCGCGAGGCCGATGGATTCCCGCACCGGAACTCCCGCGAGCAGCTGCTTGCGGTGTCGGTTGACGATGAACAGCGAGTAGTCGATGCCGACGGCGAGACCGAGCATGACGCCCAATACCGGTGTGACCGACGCCATGTTCACCACGCCCGAGAAGGCGAGGGAGGCCGTGACGCCGACGCCCACGCCCACGATGGCGGTGACGATCGGGAGGGCGGCGGCGATGAGGGAGCCGAGCATCACGATGAGGACGATCGCGGCGAACGCGAGGCCGACCGCCTCGCCGACACCGAAGATCTCCGGCACGCCCTGCGCGATGTCGGTGCCGAAGTCGACCTCGACGCCGTCGATGGGTGAGGACGCGAAGTGGTCGATGGCGTCCTGCTTCACCTCTTCGGAGAGTTCGAGGCGCGGGTCCACGAACGAGATGTTGACGATGGCGGTCGAACCGTCGTCGGACACCACGCCGATGCCGTCGGCCAGGTCGAGCAGGGTCGAACCCAGTTCCACCTGGTCGGCGTTGTCATCGAGGGTGATGCGGGACTGGTCGAGCTGCGCGTTCTGCGCGGAGACCTGAGCCAGTTGCGCGTTCACGGCGGCGATCTGGGCATCGAGGGCTGCGAGTTGTGCGGATCCGGCTCCGGACTGCTCCGCCTGGGCGCGAGCGTTCGTGAGCTGCGTGAGCCCGGCCTCGAGCTGTGCGCGACCGTCGTCGAGCTGCGTCTGGGCGGCATCCAGCTGGGTGCGGCCGTCGGCGACCTGTGTCTGGCCGTCTGCGAGCTTCTGCGCCTGCTCGTCCTGCTGCTTCTGGGCGTCGAACGGATCGATCACTCGCGCGACGCCGTCGAGGTCTTCGGCGCTCACGGCGAGGTCCGAGATCGCCTGCTTCTGCTCGTCGGTGAACGGTGATCCGTCCTTCGTGCTGTACACGACCGTTCCGGTGCCGCCGGCGGTGTCGGGCAGCTTGTCGGCGAGCTCATCGGTCACGGCTCCGGACGCAGTGCCGGGGATGTCGAAGCTGTTGCTCAGCGTGCCGCCCAGGGTGAGGAACGCGCCGATGCCGAGGCCGAGGATCAGCACCCACGACACGATCACCGTCCATGCCTTGCGCGCAGCGAACGAACCCAGACGGTACAGCAGTGATGCCACAGTGGTCTCCTTCAGACTCGAAGATCATACGGCACGTCTCGTCTAGCGATCTGTGGCTATCCTGAACGGATGGCGAACGAGCATCGAAGCGGCCCCGTGCGCAGCACGGCGGCGCGCGAAGCGATCCTCGATGCGACCTCCCGACTGTTCCACGCGCAGGGGTACGACCGGCTCACGATCGAGGGCATCGCCAAGGAAGCCGGGGTGGGCAAGCAGACCATCTACCGCTGGTGGCCGTCGCGTGGTGCCCTGATCGCCGACTGCCTCGTGGACGGGCGGCTCATCCCCGTCGATTTCGTCGTACCAGACACGGGTGACCTGTCCTCCGACGTCGAGACCTGGTTGCAGTCGGTGTTCTCGATCCTCGCCTCCGCACAGGGTCAGGCGCTGCTGCAGTCACTCGTCGCCGCTGCCGCCGAAGACGCGGCGGTCGGCGCGCATCTCGGGAGTAGCCTCGGGGTCGAGCAGCATCTCTCCGAACGGCTGCGTGGGGGGATACGCGACGGTCAACTGCCGGAGGACGCCCCGGTCGCACAGATCGGACGCGCCATCCTGGGCGCGATCATCGTGGACTCGCTCGGGCGGGAGAGCCGCGGCCCCGACGGCATCGTCGACCTGGTCCACTACCTCTTCACGCGCTGAGGTCGGCGCCTGACGGTGCGGGGTATTCGCCCGTCGTGACGGATCGCTGTCTACTCTGGTGGCATGCACACCAGCGATTACCGTGCGCGACTGATGCGCGTCCTGGCTGCGTCATCCGACCACGTCGCCGGGAAGCTCCGGCGTTTCCAGGACGCGGCCACCGACGCGGTCGCGATCGACCTCTTCCTAGGGCAGGACGGCGAGGGGCCGTTCGATGTGTGGGTGCGGTTCACGGGTGACGACGCGTTCGTGCTCGACCGTCGTTTCGACGACGAGCGGCAGCTCTTCGGTGTCGACTGGGGCGAGGAGGGGTGGGAGCCCGACGTACCGCCGCGTCCGCAGGGGTGGAGCTGGGAAGACCTCGAGGATGCGGTGTTCGAGACCGTCGCGGAGTGGCTCGAGCCGCTCATCCCGGAGGGCGATCAGGTCTGGGAGCTGACCTCCGTGGACGGGGTGGCGGAACCACGCCGGCTCCACGCGCAGGGCTGACCGCGCCGACGGAGTGCCGCTCGATCGGAGCCCGAGTCTGCTGTTCCCGACTCAGCCGAGGAGCAGCGTCAGCACGGTCGCGCCGCCACCGCCGAGGATCAGCGCGATGATGACGGTCCACGCGACGATGCGCATGCGCCGGTTGCGCTTCTCGCCGAGGTCGCCGTAGTCCTCGCTGAGACCGTCGTTGCTCATGCGCTGACCGCCTCGGTGACGGTCGGGCCGAAGTACGACGGCAGCGTGGCCTGCGAACGCTCGCGGAGTTCGGCGGCCGTCACGGTGAAGACGTCCTGCACCTCGAGCTTCGCGCCCTCGCTGTCGGTCACGCCGATGCGCATCACCGGGTAGCCGCGGCCTTCGCAGAGTCCGCGGAACTTCACGTCGTCCTCGCGCGGAACGGTCACGATCACGCGGCCGGTCGACTCGGAGAACAGTGCCGTCGCGGCGTCCACGCCATCGCGCTCGATAATCTCGTTGAGCCAGACGCGGGCGCCGACGCCGAAGCGCATGACGCCCTCGGCCAGAGCCTGCGCGAGGCCACCCTCGGACAGGTCGTGCGCGGAGGAGATGAGCCACTCGTCACGGGCCGCGGCGAGCAGGCCGGCGAGGCGCTTCTCGCCCGCGAGGTCGACCTTCGGGGGCAGACCGCCGAGGTGCTGGTGCACGACCTCGGCCCACGCCGAACCGGAGAGCTCGGTCGAGGTGGTGCCGAGCAGGTAGATGTTCTGCCCCTCGTCCTGCCAGCCGGACGGGATGCGGCGGGAGACGTCGTCGATGATGCCGAGCACGCCGACCAGCGGGGTCGGGTGGATCGGCACGTCGCCGGTCTGGTTGTAGAACGAGACGTTGCCGCCGGTGACCGGGGTGCCCAGCTCGTAGCAGCCGTCAGCCAGGCCGTCGACGGTCTGGCCGAACTGCCACATGACCTCGGGGTTCTCGGGAGAGCCGAAGTTGAGGCAGTCGGTGATGGCGGTCGGCACGGCACCGGTCACGGCGACGTTGCGGTAGGCCTCGGCGAGCGCGAGCTGTGCGCCGGCGTACGGGTCGAGCTGGCAATAGCGGCCGTTGGCGTCGGTCGCGACCGCGAAGCCCAGGCCGGACTCCTCGTCCACGCGGATCATGCCGGCATCGTCGGGGAAGCTCAGGGCCGTGTTGCCGAGCACGTAGTAGTCGTACTGGTTCGTGATCCAGCTCGTGTCGGCGAGATTCGGGGAGGCGACGAGGGCGAGGAACTGCTCGCGCAGCGTCTCCGCGTCGTTCGCGCGCGGCAGGTTCTCGGCGGCGTCGGCCTGTAGGGCGTCGATCCACGTCGGGTAGGCGACCGGGCGGTCGTAGACGGGACCGTCGACCGCGACGGTCGAGGGGTCGACGTCGACGATGCGCTCGCCCTGCCAGTCGATGATGAGGCGTCCGTCGCCGGTGACCTCGCCGAGCACGGAGGTCTCGACCTCCCACTTGTTCACGACGGCCAGGAAGGCGTCGAGCTTCTCGGGGGCGACGATCGCCATCATGCGCTCCTGCGACTCCGACATGAGGATCTCCTCGGCCGTGAGCGTGGGGTCGCGCAGCAGCACGTTGTCGAGCGACACCTTCATGCCGCTGTTGCCGTTGGCCGCGAGCTCGCTGGTCGCGCACGAGATGCCGGCGGCGCCCAGGTCCTGGATCGCCTCGACGAGCTCGCCGCGGTAGAGCTCCAGACAGCACTCGATGAGCACCTTCTCGGCGAACGGGTCGCCCACCTGCACAGCGGGGCGCTTGGTCGGGCCACCGTCGGCGAACGTGTCGGAGGCCAGGATGCTCGCGCCGCCGATGCCGTCGCCACCGGTGCGGGCGCCGAACAGGACGACCTTGTTGCCGACGCCGGTCGCGTTGGCGAGCTTGAGGTCTTCGTGACGCAGCACGCCCACCGCGAGCGCGTTCACGAGCGGGTTGGCCTGGTAGACGCTGTCGAAGACGGTCTCGCCGCCGATGTTCGGAAGGCCCAGGCAGTTGCCGTAGAAGCTGATGCCGCTGGTCACGCCGTGCACGACGCGGGCGGTGTCTGGATGGTCGATCGCCCCGAAGCGCAGCGCGTCCATGACGGCGACGGGGCGGGCGCCCATCGAGATGATGTCGCGGACGATGCCGCCGACGCCCGTGGCCGCGCCCTGGAACGGCTCGATGAACGATGGGTGGTTGTGCGACTCGGCCTTGAAGGTCACGGCCCAGCCCTCGCCGACGTCGACGACGCCCGCGTTCTGGCCCATGCCCACCATGAGGCGTTCCTTCATCTCGTCGGAGACCTTCTGGCCGAAGCGGCGCAGGTAGTTCTTGCTCGACTTGTAGGAGCAGTGCTCCGACCACATCACCGAGTACATCGCCAGCTCGCCCGAGGTGGGGCGGCGGCCGAGGATCTCCTTGATGCGCGCGTACTCGTCGTCCTTGAGCCCGAGGGCGCCGTACGGCTGCTCCTTCTCGGGGGTCGCGATCGCGTTCTCGACGGAGTCGGGGACGTGCTGGGGGGAAGGTGCAGGGGCGGTGGTCACGCGCACTCCAAAGGAAGGGGCCGGCGGGGCAGGTTCAGTCTACCGGCGCGGGTGGGGACGCTCTCGCGCGGGCTGCGGAGTCAGAGTCGGTCACGGAGGACGGCGGCACTGCGCTCACGAGAGGTCAGCGAGAGGAAGTCCATGCGCGCGTGCCGCCGCCGCGAGTTCGTCGTCATAGGTGAGAACGGACGTGACCACGTCGCTCAGCTCGATCGCTGTTGCCAGGTGCAGGGCATCGAGAGTGCGCAGGCCGCTGCGGAGGCGGATGGCTCGGGCCATCGTGTCATCGTCGAGGGAGACGAGCGCGACTCGATCGAGCAGGTCATCAGCGCTTCCGTGATCAAGAGAACGTCGATCTGCCACGGCGTGCAGCTCGACGGCGAGGAGTCGGGAGGCGACGAATTCCGCTCCGGCGCCGAAGGCCTCGACGATCGCCGAGGTCTCTGCTTCGAGGACGAGTGCCTTCACAGCAGCCGAGGCGTCGAGGTAGATCACGCGCTGTCCGCGCGGAGGTCTCGAAGGACCTCTGCGGTCGACATCGTGTCGGGAACCGGGGCGTTGGTGAGAGGCCCACTTTTGGTCGGGAGCGTCACGCGCCCGCTGGCGATCATGCGTGTCCATGCCGTCTCAGCGGGCGGCGTCAGCTCCGCGATCGGACGCCCACGATCCGTCACCGTCAGATGCTCGCCCGCGGTGACGCGCGCCAGCACCCGCGCGGTCTGCTGATTGAGTTCCGTCTTCGTCACTGTCCCCATCCTTCGACTCTACGGTGTAACTAGTAGAAGTACTAGATATGTGCGGTGAGGGCCTGATGCATCTCCCCGCAGATCCTTCGTCCTCGAGCCAGTCAAGCGAACGGGGAGGTGGTGTGGCCGCGATCGAGGAGGTTCTTCCGGGAAATGGGGATACCTTCCGCGAATGGGTGGTTCAGGAGGACGAGTCGCCCGCCGCGGTGAAGCGCTGCGCCAGGACTCCCGCCGCCTCCCGCAGCGCTTCCGGTCCGACGACGGCGAACGGCGCGTCGAACCGGGCGACCGAGGCGAGTACCCCCACCCACGACCAGGATCCGACCGTGACGCGGCATGACCCGTCGGCGAGCTCCTCCAGCTCCCCGTCGCCGACCCAGGGAGCGATATCGCGGGCAGGGAGCGCGATCACGACCTCGCCTACGCACGGCCATCGGTCTTCGGTCGTCGACCCTTTGGCCCGGGCGGCGAGGTATGTCTGCGCATCCGCGGCGGGCATGGGTCTCGGGGTGAACGACGGGCCGGTCGGGATCCGCGGTGTCATCCTGTCCAGGCGGAACGTGCGCCAGTCGTCGGCCTCCAGGTCCCAGGCGAGCAGGTACCACCGTCCCTCGCGAGCTACCACCGCGTGCGGCTCGGTGCGACGGGCCGGGCGGTCGCGGTCGGGGCCGTAGTCGAAGCGGAGCATCTGCCGGTCGCGGACGGCTGCGCTCGCCGCCTCCAGGACGGCCGGCTCGACGCGCACTTCGGCGGCGGTATCGGCGAAGCGGATGCCGTCCACTCGATGTCGCAGTCGGGACGGCATCACCTGGCGCACGGTGGCGAGGGCTCGGGCGGCGCCCTCATCGATGTCGATCCCGCTCGAGGGAACCGTCTGCAGGGCGACCGCGATCGCCACGGCCTGGTCGTCGTCGAACAGCAGCGGCGGGAGCTCCGACCCTGCCGCGAGACGGTAGCCGCCGTCAGGTCCCTTGATCGCACTGATCCGGTAGCCGAGCGTGCGCAGCCGGTCGACGTCGCGGCGTACAGTGCGCGGGCTGACCTCCAGGCGTTCCGCCAGTACGGACCCCGGCCAGTCGCGTGGGGTCTGCAGCAGCGACAGCAGTGCGAGCATGCGTGACGAACTCCCGGTCATGCGATTCAGTCTGCCCGAAGTAGAGGACAGGAACCGACCGCTACTCCTGTGATCGTGGTCGTCAGTAGGTCCCGATCGGCGGGGCCCGTGACGAGGAGAAGACCATGACCATCACCACGACGACGCACCTGAACTTCCGCGGCACCGCCCGGCACGCGCTTGACTTCTACCAGTCCGTGTTCGGCGGGCAGGTGACGGTCGCCACCTATGGACAGTTCGGTATGCCCGAGGGTGTTCCCGGGTTCGACAAGGTCGTGTTCGGGCAGTTGGACGGTGCCGTGAGCCTGATGGCGTATGACATCCCGGGTGAGGACGAGCAGGACCCCACGACGACAGCGGGAACCACGCGCCGCGACAACGGAATGACCATCACCGATCGCACCTTCTTCCAGTCCCTGCGCGCCGACTCGCTCGACGAGGTCCAGCGGTACTGGGACGGGCTCGCCGAGGGCGCGACCGTGATCGAGCCGCTTGCCGCATCGGCGTGGTCGGCAGGTTTCGGCATGCTCACCGACCGTTTCGGCGTGACCTGGGTGCTCGACGTCGCCTGATCCGGACGGCCGGACTTCCCGGCCCTCCGGCCCCCCGGCTCCCGGCCTTCCCCGAACAGATGCATGAACATCGGACGGATGCATGAGGAGTTCTTGCGTATCTTCATGCATCCGTCCGATCCTCCGGCAATCGCGTCCGGCAGGCGTCCCGGCGGGCGAGCGGGCAGGCAGGCGTGCCGCGGGGCGGAGCAGGGTGTCACGGATCGACACGCGAAATGCGGCGGGGCGTGGGCGTCCGTAGATTGGACTGGTCCCGCTGCGAATGGAGTTCCCCGTGTCCGAGATCCGCGTCCTGCGTCTTTCCTGTATCGACGCCGCCGGCTGACTCGGCGGGAACCCAGACCATGACCTCCGCCTCTCCCGCGCACCCGTTCGACGCCCGTACCCGCCTGTTCCTCGACCGGCCGCAGAGCCGCAAGTGGAGTCTGCACCCAGGACGGATCGGCGCCTGGGTGGCGGAGATGGACTTCGGAGTGGCGCCCGAGATCGCGGAGGCACTGCATCGCGCGATCGACGACGAGAACCTGGGCTACCTGTCACCCCCGCAGGCTGCGGAGCTGGGTGAGGCGACGGCCGAGTGGATGCGCGACGAGTACGGCTGGGCGGTCGATCCCGAACGCGTGCATCCGGTCTCGGACGTGATGGCGGCCCTCGGTGTGGCGGTGCAGGAGTATGCGCCGGCGGGTTCGCCCGTGATCGTGCCCACGCCCGCGTACATGCCGTTCCTGACGTATCTGCCTGCGATAGGGCACCCGGTGATCGAGGTCCCCGGCGTCGAGGTCGACGGACGCTGGCAGCACGACCTGCAACGCATCGATGAGGCGTTCGCCGCCGGGGCGCGGACGCTCGTGCTCTGCAACCCCCACAACCCGACGGGCACGATCGTCGGGCGTGAGGAGCTGGAGGCGATCGCACAGATCGTCGAACGGCGCGGCGGGCGGGTGTTCGCGGATGAGATCCACGCCCCGCTGCGTTATGACGGTGCGCCGTTCGTGCCCTACGCGTCGGTGTCGGAGGCGACGGCCGCACACACGGTCACAGGTACGAGCGCCTCGAAGGCCTGGAACATCCCAGGGTTGAAGACCGCGCAGCTGATCACCTCTAACGAGGCCGACCAGCAGCTGTACAAGCGGTTCGGCTTCGCGGTCCAGCACGGTGCGGCCACCCTCGGCGTGGTGGCCTCGACGGCGGCGTACCGGTCGGGCAAGTCCTGGCTGACGGAGGTGACCGACTACCTCGACGGTTCGCGTCGGCAGCTCGCAGCCCTGGCGCAAGAGCACCTGCCAGGCGCTGTGTACCGTGTGCCCGAGGCGACGTACATCGGGTGGATCGACACATCGGCGCTGGGTATTCCGGGGCCGCCGGCCGAGTTCTTCCGCGAGCAGGCCGGGGTCGTCCTGACCGAGGGGCGCCTGCTCGGACGCGGTGCCGAGGGGCACGTGCGGGTGGTCTTCGCGACTCCGCGCCCGATCCTGGAAGAGGCGTTCGCGGCGATGGGTGACGCAGTGCGTCGGGCGGGTCTTCCGGTCTGAACCGGTCTCGCTCGGGCGATGGTGCGGGGGCTGTCAAGCCCCTCTGTCGTGTCGGTGGTCTCACGTAGAAAGGAATGTGAGAGAAGGGATCCCGCCATGGCTGCAGGCGACATCGAGACGTTCCACCGCAACGGCATCTGGTTCAACCGCATCGAGGGTGAATCGCAGACGTTGGGCAGCAGCTTCATGAGCGAGGCCGAGGCGGTCAAGGTCGGCCGCAGCGCGGCGGTCGCGCGTCAGGTCGAGCACACGGTGCGCACTGAAGAGTGCCCGTCGACCGATGCCTCTTCCTACGAGTTGCACCCGCGCGAGCTGATCGGCCGATGACCGCGGCGGATTCCGACCCGCCCGCCCGGTCTGCACGTCCACTGCTGCAGGCGTGCGTGAACGGCGCGCGTGATGCGGTCGAGCACCCGTGGTTGAGTGCGGATGCCTCGGTCGTGGCCGACGATGCCGCGCGCGCGGTGGCTGCGGGGGCGGATGAGGTGCATGTGCACCCGAAGGATGCCGCCGGTCGAGACAGCCTCGCCGCCGACGATGTCGCTCGCTGGGTGACGGCGGTCCGCGCGTCGAGCCCCGGAGTGCCGGTCGGCGTGACGACGGGCGCATGGGCCGAACCCGATGTCGAGCGACGGCTCGCCGCCATCGGGGCGTGGACGGAGCTGCCTGATCTCGCGTCGGTCAACTGGCACGAGGCCGGTGCCGACGACGTGGCGGCGTTGCTGCTGAAGCGTGGCGTCGCGGTCGAGGTCGGGTTGTGGGACGCGGCCGGATTCGAGGTGTGGAAGCGGTCGCCCGTTCGTGGGCAGTGCTTGCGGGTGCTGATCGAGCTCCCCGATGAGCCGACCGAGGTGCTGCGCGACCACGCCGAGGGGATGATCGCCCACGTGCAGCTCGAGGAACCCGACCTCCCTATCCTGCTGCACGGCGAGGAGGGGTCGACCTGGCCCGTGTTCGACCTCGCTGTCGAGTTCGGCCTGGCGTCACGCATCGGCCTGGAAGACACGCTGCTGCTCCCCGACGGGGCGACCGCTCCCGGCAATGCCGCGTTGGTGCGGGCGGCCGTGGCGCGGATGCGGGGAGTCTGATCGGGCGGGTGCGTGGGGTGCGGCATCCTGGGGCGATGTTCTCCGACTCGCTCGTACCCCTCCTTCTCATGAACCTCGCGTTCATCCTCATCGGGATTCTGATCACATGGCTGGTGATCTACTCCGCCGTGCGTGCGGCACTGACCTCGCACCGGCAGGCGATGGCGCGGGACGGGCGGTCCGGTCAGGTGTGATCGGACCGGTTCCAGCCTGACCAATCCGGGCGATCGACGATGCAGAAGCGGTTGCCTTCCGGGTCTTCCATGATCACGTAGTCGGCGTCGGCCGGACGTCCGTCCCAGTGCACCTCGCGCGCGCCCAGGTCGAGGAGCCTCTGCACCTCGACTGCCTGATCCTCGGCGTAGATGTCGAGGTGGATGCGCGGAGGCAGCACGCGTTCGGAGCGGTGGGCGTCGAGGGCGATGCAGGGAGCGTCGGCGTCGCGCGGCTTCAACACGACCCAGTCGTCATCCGCCGGGTCGCGTTCGACGTAGTCGAGGGCTGCCTTCCAGAACGCGGACTGCGAGGGAAGGTCCGTCACGCGGATCACGATCTACACGAGCTTCAGCATGGAGCGAGTGTAGGACTGCCCGTGAGCGCGGGGTAGAGCGAACATCGGGGGATGCCGCGATCGGGTCACGGCATCCCCGATGTCTCAGGCGGCGTCGACGTGGTGGCGGCGACGCCGGGCGATGACAGCCCCGCCGAGCAGGAGCAGCAGCACGCCGACGATCGCTCCGCCGACGGGCAGCTCTGCACCCGTCTGACCTAGCTGGCCGGTGCTCGGGCCGGCGCCACCCGGGGCGGTGGCTCCGCCGCCGGAGGTCACCGCGGGCGCCACGGCTTCGGTGGCGGCACTCGTGACGGAACCGGCGCGGAATCCGTCGAGTGTCCCGGTCACGGTGACCGTGATCCGTTTGCCGAGGGCACCCGCGGGCACGACGAACCGGGCGTCCGGCGCGGCCGCGCGGGCTGAGCTGATGACAGGTTCACCGTCGATCGCCCACGAGTAGCTGAGTGTCGTGCCTGCCGGCCACCCTTCCGAGGTCGCGGTCAGGGTCTCGCCGATGGCGGCCGTGCCTGTGATCGTCGGTGGTGTGGTCGGTGCGACCTTTTCCATGACGGACAGGTCCGCGACGCAGGTGACGCAGGTGCCGCCGAGGCTCGCGACGCGTGCGGTCGCCGAGAAGGCGCCGCTCGGTGCGTCCGCTGCGATGTCGATCGAGAATGCGATGCCCGCCACCGTGCCCGGCGGGGTGCCGGCGGGCACTGTCCAGGTCAGCGTGGTGCCGTCGAGGACCATGCTGGGCGGCGGGGTGAACGAGGTCGTTCGTGACAGCACCTCGCTGAGATCGACCGTGACCACGGATGAGGCCAGTGCGACCCGGCCCGTGTTGGTGGCGCTGAGGTAGTAGGTGACGCTGTCGCCGGTGTCGAGCGGTTCCGTCGCCGGCACGCCGGTGGTCAACGAGAGCGACAGCTTGTCGGGCCAGGCGGGCTTGCCTGGTTCGAGGATCCAGTCGTTCCAGAGGGCCGTGATGTCGCGGCCGGAGAGCTCCTCGGCGAGGGCTTTGAGGTCGGCGCTCGTGCGGCTCTGACCGGCGAAGCGCGTCTGCCATTCCTTGATCAGTGCGAAGAACGCGTCGTCGCCGATTGAGATCTTCAGTGCCTCCCAGAACTGCGCGCTGCGGGTGTAGGTCTGGTAACCGTAGAGTTCGTCCGAGGCGGTCTGCGCGCCCGGGGGGATGTTCCAGTCCGAGCTCGACGCGGCCTTGTTGTTCCACGACGTGAAGTAGCTCTGCTCCGTGCTCGTGCCCCCGCCGAAGCCCGCGGCGCTGTTGTAGTGGGTCGGCCCCCAGGTGGCCATGCCCTCGCCGATCCAGATGTCGGTCCAGGTGGTCGGTGCGACGTTGTTGCCGTACCACTGATGGACGAGCTCGTGGATGAGGGTGTTGCCGTTCACGGAGTTCGCGCTCGGGAAGAACGAGCGGTCCTGCGTCTCGAGCGCGTAGTTGACGCCGCTGGGCACCGTGTCGACGATCACGCCCGTGCTGTTGCCGGGGTAGGGGCCGTACATCGACTCGAGGTTGCGGGTGATGGTCTCGAGCTGTGCGACGCGGTTGCGGATGGTGGTCTTGTTCGCGTCACTGAGCCCCGTGTCCATGAACGACCAGGAGGGGATGGTGCGGCCATCGGTCAGGGTGATCGAGCCCTCGATCACGTCGAAGCGGCCGATCGCGATGACCGCGAGCTCGGAGGCCATCGGATTGTCCTGTCGCCATACCCAGGTGGTGCGGTCGCCCGAGACGGTCTTCGACTTCAGCTCGCCGTTGCTGGCGACGGCCGCATTGCCCTGCACGCCGGCCACGTTGGCGAGCACCGAGGGGGCATCCACCGAGATCGTGTAGGTGGCTTTGTCGCTCGGGGTGTTGTTGTGGGGGAATCCGGCCATCGTGCCGATCGGCTGTCCGAGGAGGATCGCGCCGTCGTTCGTGCCGTTCCAGCCCTCGAAGGCGCCGTCGCTGTCGACGTGCACCACTGGCGTGCCGTGATAGGTGATGGCGACTATGAAGTCCCCGTCGACCGGGGTGGAGGGGGTGACGATGAGCTTGAACTTCTCGGTGGCCTCGTCGATCTCGCGCGTCCAGGTGGCGGGGACTCCGTTGACGACCACGGCGTCGACGCTCATGCCCTCGAAGTCGAGGGAGAAGGTGCGCAACGGTGAGAGCGCGCGGGCGGTCATGGTGGTCGTGGCCGTCGTGATGTCCCCGGTGATGAGTCCGTTCGCGACTCCGGTCGGGCTCCAGCTGAGGGAGACGACGTAGTCGAGGGCGTCGTATCCGCCGTTGCCGATGTTCGGGAACATGGGGTCGCCCGAGGTGTGGGCTCCGTCGATCGGGTCTGCGGCGGCGGCCGCGGCGGGTAGTGATGTGGCGAGGAGGGATCCGGCGAGGAGAGCGGTGATCGGAAGAGTCGCGATCAGTCGTCTACGGCTGGCAGAGGTCAGTCGAGGCATGGGTGCTTTCGGATAGGCAGAACTCGGGGCGACCGGTCACGTCGTCGTGGTGCGGAGGGGGCTTGTGGCCCTGGTTTTCTGAATCTAGGGCAGGTGTGTTTCCGATACATATCCTGGCGGATGCCTGTACGTCACGGGACGCGTGGGGGAAGACGAAACGCTCCCGCTGTCGGTCAGCGGGAGCGTTTCGTCGCGGGTGCGGGCTTACTGCACGGACCAGCCGCCGTCGGAGGCGAGGATGGCGCCGTTGATGTTCACGGCGTCGTCCGACAGCAGGAAGGTGATCGAGGCGGCCAGGTGCTCGGCGGTCGCGACGGTCGGGATGGCCTGCTGGAACGGGGCGAGGCGGCCGGAGCCGTACTCGGACATGTGCGGGGGCATCGGGATGCCGGTGGCGACGCCGCCCGGGGCGACGGAGTTCACGCGGATGCCCTTCGGCCCGTACATGAACGCTGCCGACTTGGTGACGCCGATGATGCCGTGCTTGCTGGCCGTGTAGGCGTTGCCCGAGGCGTTGCCGCGCAGGCCCGCCTCGCTCGACACGTTGAGGATCGCGCCGCGACCGGCCGCTTCCATCACGGGGATGACCGCGCGCATGAGCTTGAACGGAGCCGTGAGGTTGATCGCGATGACGCGGTCCCAGACGGCATCCGGGGTCTCGCCGGCAGGGGAGAAGTCGTCGTTGATGCCGGCGACGTTCGCGAGGCCGTCGATGCGGTCGCCCGCGGCGGCGAGCACGGCGTCGATCGCGTCCTGCTTGGTGAGGTCGCCTGCGACCGTGACGATGTCGGCGTCCGGGAGCTCGGCCTTGAGGGCGTCGAGCTTCTCGGCGGCGATGTCGCTGGCGATCACGCGTCCGCCTTCCCGGGCGATGCGCGAGGCGGTGGCCTTGCCGATGCCGGATGCGGCGCCCGTGACGATGACGGTCTTGCCGGCGAAGCGGCCGGAGGTGACCTTCTCGGTCCAGCCCTCGGAGTCGTCGGCCTCGGGGATCTCGCCGTTGTTCGCGGCGCGCACGAGGTCGTCGACGACCGACTGCGGGAGCTGGCCCTGGCTCATGGCGACGAGCTGCTGCAGGGGGAGTCCGAGCACGGGGGTGAGGAGTTCGGGGTCGGCGCCCGTCTTCTCGAAGAGTCCGCGGATGAGAGGCCCGCCGGTGGGGTCGTTCATCCAGTCGCCGATGGTGGAGTGTGCGGTGAGGGCCATGCTCGTTCTCCTTGCTCGGGTGCCGTTGTAGTTTCGCAACGGTGCGTCTACTTATGTTCCAGTGTACGCCTGAGTACGGTGGATGGGTGCCTCGACCTCGCAGTGAGAAAGCCCGCCAGTCCGTGCTGGACGCGATGCGGCGCGCGCTCGCCGCAGACGGATACGACGCCGTGACGATCGAGGGCCTCGCGGCTGAGGCGGAAGTGTCGAAGCAGACGATCTACCGGTGGTGGCCGTCGAAGGCCGCGATCCTCGGAGAGGCGTTGCTCGAGGGCGTGGTCCCTGGTTCGGATGTCGTCGTGCCGATGACTGACGACCTCGGAGCCGACCTGCGCGCCTGGTTCACGGCGGTGTCCGTAGGGCTTGCGCGGCCCGAGGGCGTGTCGCTGGCGCGGGCGCTGATCGAGGTGACGGCGGCTGATCCTGAGTTGGGGCTCGTCTTGAACGAGCGGCTGGCGGCGCCGATCCGGGAGTGGGTGTCGGAGCGGGTGGCGCGCGGACGGGCTGCGGGGGATGTGCGGGCGGATGTGGATGCGGGGGCGATCGCGGATCAGTTCATCGCGATGGCGTCGTACTCCGCGCTGATCGGGCAGCCGTTGAGTGCGGAGCGGGTGGAGGAGACGGTGGTGCGGTTGCTGCGGGGGATTGCGGCGTAGGCAGTCCTTGAGCTGACCGGGAGTCCGCCAGCATTGCATACTGGTATGTCCTCATTCGTGTGCTTATGTGGTTCGCATGACGAATACTGCTTCCCGCCGGACCGTTCTCTGCGGGAGCGCACTAAGTCTCGTTCTTGCTCTCGTGCCGTTCACTGCGCAGGCATCCGTTCCCGAAGAATCCGACGACATCACGGGTGTCCTCGAGGATGCGGAGGTTGCCGCCGTGGGCGCTTCCACGCCGGCGGACGCCGAAGTGCCTGCGCTGCAGATGGATGGGGGTTCTGCATCTGTGGCTCTGGACGGGATCAATGTGGACGTCACCCTCGGCGCTTCCGAGAACGCGGCGATCTCGGAAGCCGGGCAGTATGCACTCGCGGAGGGCGAATCTGTGACATACGCCGTCAGCTTTCCTGAGGAGGGGGCGACGCGGCTCTCCGCAATGCTGTCGGACCCGCTCGGAGAAGATCCCCAGTGGACCTTCAACGGTGGCACTCAGCTGCTTCTCCTCGACGATGGTTCGGTCTCTGTGTCGAACGCCAATGGCTTCGTGGGAGGCATCGAAGCTCCCTGGGCTATTGACGCTGCGGGTCAGGCGCTCCCCACGCGCTACGAGATCTCCGGCTCAACCCTGTCGCAGATTGTGGACACGACCGGAGCGGTTTTCCCCGTCGTCGCGGATCCCACCGTTCAGTTCTTCGGGCCGTACATTCAAGTCCACCTGAACAAAGCGGAGAGTCGCGCAGCGATCGGCGGCTACGCAGCTTGTGCCGGAGTGCTGAGCAAGTCTCCTGTGCCGTTCGCAAAGCTCCTCCAGGTCTCTTGTGCGACAGTCGCCGCGATCGGGGCGTCGCAGTTGGTGGGCAATCGATGCATCTCAATCCACTACGTCGTCGGTATCGGTGGACCCGCGGGCGTCTGGTGGCCGTGGGTACGGAATTGCTAGGACGCAAGCATGGGGTACGTCGTTGCAGGGGTGGCTCTTCTTCTTTGGGGAATCTTGGTCGGACGAGCGGGACGGAAGCTGGGTGTGGTTCTCTCGCTCATTCCCGTGGCCGTGTGGTTCGGGTTCTTGGCTTGGTTCGAGTGGACCGGCACGCTTGACTGTCCAGCCGGAGATGCGCTCCCCGCTTACCTCGTGATCGGACTTCTCGCGTTCCTCGCCGGATCGAACCTCGCCGGGTGGACCGTCGCCTCGCGTAAGGCGCGACGGAAGCCATGATCGACGTGTTGACGCGAAACTGTCGGGAGGGATGTGCCGCCCCGACCGATCGTCATCGTGGTGGAGAGCGATGACAACCCCGGCCGCAGGCTACGAGCCCGGTATCGAGGATGGGTCCTCGGCAATCGTGTGATCGCGGTGCTCAACCAGCGTTGCGGAGTACCGATTGACGAAGCACGCTCGCGTCAGTCACGAACGAGGCCGTGACGATCGAGGGCTTCACGGAGTGGGTAACTAGTCCGTGGCGGGGGTGAATCGGAGCACGTTCGTCTCACGTCTGTGGAACCCGACGGACTCGTAAAGTCGCAGCGCGGATTCTCGGGATGGGCGGGAAGTGAGCTCGAGCGTCCGGACTCCGCGCTCTTGCGCGAGCTGCGTCATGTGCTCCAGGAGGAGCCGCGCGACGCCGCGCCCGCGTGCCGCCTCGTCGACCACGACGTCTTCGACATGGCCGCGCAATCCGGTCAGGGAAGGTGCGGTCACGAGAGTCGCGGTGCCGACGATGCGCCCAGAGTCACGTGCAACCAAGAGCTCCGTCGCCTCGTGCGCGATGACCGCCTCGGTTCGAGCGCGGTCGAATGCCGCGGATGCGGAGAGCTGTACCAGGAGCGATGCGATTGCTTCGGCGTCTGCGTCCGTGAGAGCGTGCAGCGCTTCGATCGTCGGGGTCGACTGGTTCATCTCGGTACCGTAGCCCGATTCGGGGCGGATCGCCGCGCCACGAACGGTGTGCGGGCAGGGGATGGCCCCGCCGCCCTGACGGGCAGCGGGGCCGGATGAGCTGAGCTGTAGGCCCTTGGTCACTCTTTTCGGAAGAGGATGCTCCCGAAGCCGACGAGCATGAGGCATGCGCCAAGCAGGCCGGTCAGAGCGGCAGGTGCGAGGTTCCCAGCCGTGTGCTCAGCGTCTGAGATGTAGCCCTCAGCAATCGCCATGACGATGGCGAGGATGATGACGCCGGCACCGACGAATCCTATGCCGACCATTGCTCGTCTCGTTCGTTGCTTCACAATCGCTCCTACGGGTTGCATCCTGCGGCCGAGACGTCGCTGTACCTCATCACCATGTGCAGCTCGCCACCGCTTCATCATGTGGGCGTACCACATGGCGGCAAGGAGCCCCGTGGCAACGAAGAGCCAGGAACCGAGCTCGGGGAAGCGGACGGACAGTACCGTCGCGGCCACGATCAGCAAGCCCATCGCGACCGTCACGCTCAACTGGCGACCGGGTTCCGTGATCACGCCGAACCAGCTTCGAGGTTCGCATCTCAGTGCGGTCGTTCGATGGTGATTCATGATGAGTCCTCCTGGATGTCAGAATCGACCCGCCTGTCTCATAGAAGCTCGCAAAGGAGGACCAAAGCAATATATTCGCGGACATCTTCGCTGGCCTCCTCGTCATCGGTGCCGCGACTGGGGCAGGTATCGCTCTCGAGTCGATATGCAGTGAGTAGGACCGATCTCGCGATCGCATGGAAGCGATCGCGGTGAGGATCGGAGGCCTGGAGCGGCCGGACTCTTCGGTGCCGGCTAGGTTGGTGCCGGCTAGGTCGACGCCGAGGCGATGTCGTCAGCGTGCTGGGAGTATGACCGTCGCTCGCGTTCCGTCGGGGCGGTGCGTGCGGCATCGCGAAACGCGGATCTCGCTTCTTCGACGCGCCTGAGGCGCTGCAGGAGATCTCCCCGCACCGCTGAGTAGAGGTGGTGTCCTCCCAGCGAGCTCTCGAGCGCCTCCGTCAGCGCGAGGGCTTCGGCCGGTCGTCCCGCGTTCGCGACGGCGACCGCACGGTTCAGCCGTACGAACGGCGATGCATCCACCTGTTCCAGCACCCCATAGATGTCGGCGATGCGGGCGTGGTCGATCTCCGTCCCCGAGGCAGGGCGGACGTACTCGGCCGCGACGGTGGCGCGGATGAGGTGCCGTCCGCCGTGGATGCCCGCCCGTGCCGCCTCGTCTACGGCGCCGTCAAGAAGCCGCAGCCCTTCCTCGATCTCGGAGACGTCCCACAGTTCGCGATCCTGTTCGTCGAACGGCACGGACAGGCCGTCGGTCGTCGTGCGTGCTGCGCGGCGGGAGTGTTGAAGAAGCAGGAGGGCGAGAAGCCCCGTGAACTCGAGTCGAGCCGGGGAATCCGCGGGGAGTAGCTGCCGGCACAGCCGAGCAAGTCGGATCGCCTCGACGCCGGGATCGGGCTGGAGCGTCGGATCGGAATAGCCGATGGTGAACAGGGCGGACAGAACCTCGCAGACGCTGGCACTTCGACTGTCGAGCTGCGCGGCATCCGGAACGCGGTACGGGATGTTCGCGTGCGCGATCTTGGCTCGAGCGCGCACGAGTCTCTTCTCCATCGTCGCGGGTGCGACCGCGAAGATCGCGGCGAGCTGTTCGATCGACACGTTCAGGACCGTGCGGAGCGTCAACGCCGCGCGGGCTTCCAAGGTCAGCGCGGGATGGCAGGCGGTGAAGATCAGCTTCAGCCTCTCGTCCCCGTGCGGGAACGCGTCGTGGTCGTCGGCTTTCGGGGTGATGTCGGACCTCTGGTGCGGCTCGTGCTCCAGGCGTGCCACCGCCCGGCGCTCGGCGTCAGCGTGACGGACGAGGTCGATCGCGCGGCGGCGGGCGACGGTCGTGACCCAGGCGGCGGGGTTCGCCGGAACCCCGTCGCCTGGCCACCGCTCGACTGCTCGCGCCAGAGCGTCCTGCACGGCGTCTTCGGCGAGAGTCCAGTCGTGGACTGTGCCGATCACGCTCGCGACCACACGGCCGTACTCGATCGACGCCACGTGTCGCACGGCGGCCATGGCATCCGGAAAAGTGCCCGGCGACTCCTCCGGGGTGGTCACATCGTCGACCCGAGCGGCCACACGGGGCGCACCTCCACCAAGCCGAATCGGGCCATCGGGTGTGCGGCGGCGATCTCGATCGCGGCGTCGAGGTCGTCGGCGTCGATCACGTCGAACCCGGCGATCCATTCGCGGCTCTCGGTGAACGGTCCGTCGGCCACGATCCGCTCGCCAGCTCGGACGCGCACGGTCGTGGCGTCTTCGACAGGCCGCAGACGGTCGCCCAAGACATAGGAGCCGCTGTCCTGCAGCGACGCCACCCACTCCCCGGCGTTGTCCTCGGCCTCGACGTAGGGCTCAGCGGTGGGGTCGGTGCAGATGAAAAGTACGTAGCGCATGTGTTCTCCTCCAGGTCTTTCTACATCTACTTACCCAGACGACGGACGACCACCAGCGCACAGGACACAGATCCGGGAAATGGATTGCGTCGAAACACTGAACGCGAAGGGGTGGGCCTCAGAAATCTCCCTCGGCCACCTGGAAGCAGACCAGTCCGCGGGACCGCCACATCTCGACCACGCTGCGGCGGTCATCGACCACGCCGATCACGGAGAAGTGCGGTTCGATGTGGGCGTCGTAGATCTCGGCCTTGACGATGTTGTCGGCGCGCTGGTCGCCCGTGCGGCGGAGCAGGAGGCGGTCGAACGGGATCTCGTTGAACGTCAGCCAGGCCTCGGTGGCGCGACGGGCGGTCTCGTCGCGGCCCGAGACCACGATGAGCGCGTCGACGTCGGGGTGCGCGGCGAACGCTTGAGCTGCGACGACGACCGGGTGGTTCGGGGTGTCGATCGATACGTTGCGCATGTCGTACGGCGAGCGGTCGCCGATGAGTGCGAGGGTGCCGTCGACGTCGAAGATCCAGGCGCGCGGGCGATCGGTGGGCATGGTGTGAGGGTAGTGGGTTCCGCGTCGGTCGGTGTTGAGCGAGGCGGCACGGTGATGTGGTTCCGGATTAGCGGTGGCGCCTAACGTCGTCGGATGCGCTGGAGATCGGCGTCGTCGATGTCTTGGAATCCGAGTGCGATGGGAGCGAAGCGAGTGCCGTAGAAGTCCGCATCATCGGTGCAGGAGAAGTCCACGCTGATCGCCCCGTTTTCGGGGCTGAGTACGATCTCGTCTGCTGTCACGTCGGCTGACCCTGTGCGGAACTCGTTCACCGCTGCCATTGTCGCCGGAACGGGAAGGTCTGCGCGCGTACATCCTTCGATCGCCGCAACAGCCGCTTTGGCCTCATCGGTGGCGAACTCTTCGCGCGACGCCTCGGAGAACGTCCACGACCCGACGTCGACCGGCACGGGGTCAGTCGAACCCTCGTAGACAAGACCGACGGAGGTGAAAGAGAGGCCGTTCGGTGGGACGTCGACCGCGAAGGTGATGTTGCCGAGCTGGAAGCCGTCAGATCCTTCGCCTCGGATGATGTCGAACTGGCCAGGGCCGACGGATGCGTCGCCGGGTAGCTCGACGCCCGTCAGGCCAGTCCAGATCGGATCGCCCTCCTCCGCGATGAAGATGAGGTTGACGGGGTAGGGCTCTCCCTCGGCGAGGACCACGTCTGCCGAGGTGACGGCGAACGAGGGCGGAGAGCTCCGTGGGGGTTCAGCTTCCGACGCACAGGCCGTAGCGCAGGCCAGGACCATGCCGAGCACGATCGCGGCCTCCGCTATCCGTCTTGCTCCGCTCACGTCACTGGTAGTACACGACGAGATACTGATCGTTGGTGGGCGAGTACAGGTAGCCGTAGGTCCAGGGGGACCCGGGGAGCTGCGTGCCGTTCTGGTAGTACGTGGACTTGACGTAGTAGCGGTTGAAGTTGGATGCGAGCCCGAGCTTTGAGTACCTGCTGCTGCTTGCGGCGATGTTGACCGTGATCGAGTAGCTCCTGGTCGCGCTCGCTGAGACGCCGAGGTTGCTGGCTGCGCCGGCTGCAGAAATGCCGACGCTGGCATCGATGGTGGCGTTGACGGTGGTGGCGGAGCTCCACGAATAGCCGGTCGACCGGGCCCAGGCGCCGGTCAGATACCGGACGAAGCTCTTCGAGATGAGGACAGGGCCGCTCACCTTCGTGGCCTTCTTGATCGGGGCGCCGCAAGCGACGCAGTCGGGTGAATCCGAGTCCTCAGCGGCGGCAAGGCCGAAGTTCGACGTGCTCGTGCTGATGGTGCTCGCCGTGGTGGAGGTCAGCGAGCCGGCGTCGGCCGGCGTGGCCGATGCACCCGTGAGTGCTGTTGCACCGATCGCGAGCGTCGTGATCAGCCCCGCGATCTGAATTCGTTTCTTCATGTGCTGCCCCTCAATCGGTCGACTTCACTGTCGCTGTTGAAGCCATTGAAGACCACGTATGAGTGCACAAGCAATATATTCGAGGTCGCTGTTCATGAACGCGGAGCCGGGGTGGACTCGCCATTCTCCTCGCGGACCAGGCGAGCGCCGGGGCTTCTCGGTCCGTCGTGGAGCTTCTCCATCTGACCCGGTTCCTGCTCGGGGTCAGGCTCGGAGCCAACGGGGCTGACTGCCGTCACGACCGTTTCGGCGGGAGGGCCTGGGGTGCTCCGGAAGGTCGGGTGCAGCGCTCGGATCGTGGCCGAAGCATGCGATGAGTGCGAACCGCGACCACAAGGCGATGAGTACGATTCGTCGCGTGGTGCATAGACGCGAGCGATGCCATCGCCCTGACGTCGTTGCCGCAAGGGTCGTACACTCTCATGAGCACCCGAGCCGGTTCGAGTCAGCCGTGGGGTGGTGCTCAGACGGCTCGCTCCGACGGCGACTATCGGCCCCTCCTCAAGGCACGGAACAACGCTGTGACGCGCATCGCGTTTGAGGACCCGACGAAGCGGGCATGGTGCTGGGCTCCGGAACGTGGACTCGAGCCGCGAACGATGCGGAAAAGATGGCCTAGACCGAGCGCTCACCTTCGATCGGTGCCGAGGGTGACGTGCCCGTCCGCCCGTCTGCAAACCGCGCCTGGGCTCGGTCGTGCCGTTTGCCGACGGGGACGAGTTCCGTGGCCTTCGGCAGCCCCATCGGCTTCGTCGAGACGTAGATGCTCTCCGCGGTGTCGACGCGGAAGGTCTCGTGCCAGACGCCCACGGCTCCCGGAGCCTTTCGGGCTGCGCGGTTGAAGGCGGTCCAGGCGGGGCGGTGCTGCTGGTTCGGGCTGGACGCGTAGGCGTACAGCTTGTCGACGGATGACCAGTACTGCACGACGTAGGGTCCGCCCGAGCCGAAGAGCAGGTGGTAGCCGAGCATGCCCGAGTCGGGGTCGGTGCTGAGCTCGCGCAGCATCCCCGGCATGGCGAAGAAGGCCGGCATCCACAGGTCGGGTCGCCACCAGCGGTTGATCTGCATCCCGATGTGGAACACGACGAGCTCGCCCTCGTGGCGGTGGGTCATGCGGCCCGTGATGACTTTCGACATGATGTCTCCTTGATTGGATAGCGTCGCTATCCATAATGGATAGCGCTACTATCGAAGTCAAGAGGTGGCCATGAGGATTTCCGAACTGTCAGCCCAGACCGGCGTGACCGTGCCGACGATCAAGTACTACCTACGCGAGGGGCTGCTGCCCGAGGGTGAGCGGTCGTCTGCGACTCAGGCCGCGTACGGCGAGAAGCACGTGGAGCGGCTGCGGGTGATCCGGGCCCTGCTCGACGCAGGGGTGAGCATTGCCGAGACGCGGCGGGTGCTCGGGGCGCTGGATGATCCGCCGGAGAGTGCGCACGAGCTGCTGGGGGCAGCGCATGCGGCGATCACTCCGCCGGTGGATGAGTCGCTGGACTTGACGGATGCTGAGGCTCTTGTCGCGGGGCTCGGGTGGAAGCCGGGGATGTGCGATCAGGCGGTACTGCATGCGGTCGCGCGGGCGCTGCAGGGGTTGGAGCGCGTCGGGTTCATTGTGCCGGATGCGGCGATGGCGGAGTATCTCGCGAGTGCGCGGCGGATTGCGGAGGCGGAGATTGCGGGGGTGCCGGGGGAGTCTGCGGAGGCGGCCGTGCGGTACGTGGTGCTGGGGTCGGTGTTGGTGGAGCCGTTGTTGCTGGCGTTGCGCCGGGTGGCGCAACAGGTTGCGTCGGGGGAGCGGTTCAGTGGAGACGGAGCTAGAGGATGAGCGCCGCCAGCCGCTCTCTCAGGGCTGGATCGCACACGTAGATGTAAGTTCCACGCATCCCCCGCGTCAACAGCACTCCATAGATGTTCCGGATGAACGTCAGCAGGTCGCCGTCCCCGAATGCATGCTTCAGGTGCCCGGTGTTCTCCTTGCCCTTCTTGTCCCGATAGCTCTCGCGATCAGCAACGATCCTCCCAGTTGCCGGGTCGAGGCGGAGGTCCGGACCTATGATGACGCCGGCGTAGTTCAGGTCGTATCCCTGCACGGTGTGGATCGAGCCGACTTCCTCAAGTGACCCCTTCGAGTTGATCCAGTCCCTATCCGTGCCGTTCCACCGCAGTCGCTCACCGTCAAGCTCGATGTCGAAGGCGTCAGGGTTCTTCTTTGACACCCAATCCCACGCGTAGCCTGCGACGAGGCGGGAAAGGCCTACCTCGGCATCCTTCTGGCGGATGGCATCGCGCATCTCTCCGAGGTTGTCGAAGAGGCGGAGCTCATACTCGCCGAGGTCAGGGAGCGACCGCGCTTCATCCCGCAGGACGGCGCGCACGAACTCGACATAGTCTGCGCCAGCCTGCACGCGCATCTGGGTCGTCAGCCGGAAGAAGCGGTGCGCGTCCTTCGCTCCGGCGATCTCTGTACTAAGTGCCGCCGGGGAAAGATCATGAGGTCGCACACTCTGCTCCCCATCGACGAGCAGGAGCCGATGCTTGCTCCGAGCCTTGATCCAGTCGAGCTGAGTGTGGCGAGGGTCGTCGCTTCCGAACAGCGCCTCGTTGATCTCCCGGAACTTCTTGTTTTGCACGCCTGATGCTTGGTTGGCTCGTTGTCCGAGGCGATGGGTCTCGTCGACGAGGACGAGGTCGAAAGTCTCGTCCGATTCACCGAGCTGGAACGGTGACATCACCATCGCAGCATCGAGCTTGGGGGTCTTCTTGAAGACCTTCTTCACCGACATTCGCAGAGACTGCTGTGGGATCACGAGAGCCATGCGAAGAGTTTTGAGCAGCTCGCGATTCTCGGGGACGAAGAACTCCGAGAACATCGAGTCCGGCTCGACTCCGTCGCGGTCGTCGTAGTCCCGGATATCGGCGAGCAACTTCATCAGGAAGATCGCGATGATCGTCTTGCCAGTCCCCGGATCGCCTTGGACTACCAGCGTCGACCGAGCGCCGGGGTCCTGAAGATCTTCGAGCAGACCTTCCAGGATGTCCATGATCGCGATGCCTTGGTCATCGGTCAGCGCTTTGAAGGGCGAAAGCTTGAACAGGTCGGAGTTCTCGATTTGCGGGATGCTGCGCGAGAAGAGTCCCTCTGCGCGTAGCGCCTCGAACACGTCGCGGAAGGACTCACGGTAGAGGGCGCGGTCGTAGTACTGAGCATCTGTCAGACCGTCGTTGCCATTGAGGATGCGGTACTGGCCGTCGCCCGAGAACCAGCGAATGAGATGCGATTCAAGGTCGAGACAGACTGACTTGTTGAACGTGTGATCCACGACGACGCGGATCGACTCAAGCGACTCGTTCTTCTTCGAGCCGGCGAGGTGCTGACGCATGCGGGTGGCAGCGCTCACTGTCTCGCCGACGTAGAGTCCAGGAGAGCTGCGCTGGGCGTCGCCTTCGATTACATAGACAACAGGCCAATTAGTGTGCCGGGCGTCGTCGCGCGCCCACGTATCAACGGCGTCGCGGCGGAAAGGGAGGCGCTGGATGCTGAAATCTGTCACTCCGGCGCCTCGGAAAGCTTGGTGTACTTGGTCATGCGGCCCTTGGCCAGCTCGACGGGATACTTCGCCTTCGTCGACTCCAACTTCTTCATGATGATGTCGTCGAGGTCTACGCCGATCTTGTTCGCGAGGTGGATGCAGTAGGTGACGACATCCGCGAGCTCCGCTTCCACCTGGTCCTGCTCGAAGTCAGGCGACCACTGGAAGCACTCGAGGAGTTCGCCGGCCTCAATCGAGATGCTCTTGGCGAGGTTCTCCGGCGAGTGGAATTGATCCCAGTCGCGCTCAGCTACGAAGGCGCGGAGGGCGGCGAGAGTCTGCGGCGACGGCATGATGCGACGCTAGCAGGGTCGGGGTAGGGGCCCGAGAGCACTCCCTGTTAGCTTGCTTCCGGAGGCGTAGTGAGCGAGAGCCGAGTTATTGAGGTCGTTGCAGCCGTCATCGAGCATGACGGCAAGATCCTCGCGTGCCGCCGTCGACTTGAGAAGGCGGCTGGAGGGAAGTGGGAGTTTCCCGGGGGCAAACTCGAAAAGGGTGAGACGAATAGCGAGGCTTTAGTTCGAGAGATACAAGAAGAGCTCAGCACCTCCATCGAGGTCATCGCCCCACTTCGAACCGATGAGACCCGGGTCGGCGAGAGCACGATCCGCCTGATTTGTCTTCGCGCCAGGCTGCTTGGAGAGCCACCGACGCAGAGTCTCGACCATGATGAACTGCGTTGGGTTACTCATAGCGACCTACCTGATCTCGATTGGGCTGCCCCGGACCTGCCTGCAGTCGCGGAACTTGCAGCCGGGGACCTTAATCGATGACCACGAACCCCTCGTCATCGCGGACGACTAGGAGGATGCCCAGATCGGACAGCAAGGCTTCGAGGTGAGCGATTGGTCTGCTGGGAAGCAGGATGACGGGGATTCCGGGCCTGCCGGACTCCCGAACCAGCCGGGAGTAGTCGAGGACTTGTCCAATCGCGGTGCGGACATATTCGCGAGCGGGCGACTTCTTCGCTTCGACGACCCAGCCTGACTCCGAGACGTAGAGATCGGGCTCGATCGTGGCTCCTGCGGAGCTCAGGCGAAGGCGCTGAGGCGTCTGACCACGAGACTTGACCCACTGCCCGAATTCCGTCTGCAACTTGAACTCGATTCGGGAGACGACGCGCTCGCCAGGGATGAGTGGTGCTCCGATGACGTACGACGAAGACTCGGGAGGTGTCCAATAGCAGGTCTGCGCGCTTTCTGGGGCGGGCGCGGATGGCGCATCGAGTGCTTCCACATCGGCGTCAACCGGAACGAGCTTGAAGATGATTCCTTCGCGAGGATTCCCGTCGGAGTCCGGGATTGTCTCGATACTGAACGCTGGCTCGCCGGTGGTGAACTCCCCTACGTAGGTGACGTAGGTGCCCTGTTTTGTGAACAGGCGGATGGGGCGGCCGTTTACGGCGGCGTCTCGAAGCGCAGCGTTCCCGCGGGCGAATACTTGCGGACCGTACTGACCTTCGCCCGTGTAGAGAAAGGAACCGTCTCCCTGCAGCCCTTCAAAGGCGTCGTACCCGTGCCTCGCTCCGCTTTCCGGGCTAGTGATGACGAGTATGTCGGGAATCGACTTGGGCGTGATGATCCCGCCCTGCTCTTGACCCCTGTAGGCAGCGTGCAACTCTCGCCGCAGCACAGTGTCGCCGATCTCCAATGCCCAGACAATCGGGTCGGTGGGTCGGAGCTGCCGATCGAACTGAGCCCGCACCGCGTCAGCCTGACTGTCCTCGAGTTCCCATCGATTGAGGCTTTCGGGCAGCCTGCCGTATTGCTCCCGAAGGAAGGCGCGGATTCGCTTCTGGGTGACGTTCAGTTCGAGCGAGAGTCGGGCCGGCGTCGTAGAGCTCACGCGACGCAGCATATCGATATGCCGCACCGCACATGCTTCACCCCAAGGTCCGCTATCGTCTGGACTAAAGCGTGTTCAACGAAGAGCGGAGTAACGGTGGAGTTTTCAGAGCGTCTCGATTCCCTCGCAACGAAGGTGAAGAACCAGGCGACGGCGATCGGGACGGAGGAGGCGACGAAGAACGCATTCGTCATGCCGTTCATCTCGACGATTCTTGGCTATGACGTCTTCGACCCGCTGGAGGTCGTCCCCGAGTTCACGGCCGACGTCGGGACCAAGAAGGGCGAGAAGATTGACTACGCCATCATGCGCGACAGCGAGGTTCAGATCCTCATCGAGTGCAAGCCATCGATGGGATCCCTCAAGATCGAGCACGCTTCGCAGCTCTTCCGCTACTTCGCCGTCACGAACGCGCGCATCGCAGTTCTGACGAACGGTGTTGTCTGGCACTTCTACACAGACCTCGATGCTCCGAACCGCATGGATGCAAAGCCGTTCCTTGTCCTCGACCTGCTGGACATCGACGAGACTTTGATTCCCGAGATCCAGAAGCTGAGCAAGGAGAGTTTCGACCTCGACTCGATCATCAGCGCGGCGGAGGAGCTCAAGTACATCGGAGCTCTGAAGCGAGAGATTGCAAGCCAATTCCGCGAGCCGACGGACGAGTGGATCAAGTTCTTCGCAACGCGTGTCTACGACGGCTCTTACACACAGAAAGTGCGGCAGCAGTTCACTGGGCTGGTTGGCAAAGCTGCGCACCAGTTCCTGAACGAGCGCGTGAATGATCGATTGAAGACCGCCCTCGGCGTGAGCGGAATTACGCACACGTCAGACCCTTCGCCGGCGACGAGTGCTGAGGTCGCGGAAGCAGACCTCGACCGCGACACCGAGATTGAGACCACTCTCGAAGAGCTAGAGGGCTACCAGATCGTGAAGGCGATCGCCTGTGGCGAGGTCAAGCCGCAGCGCGTCACGCACCGCGATGCGAAGAGCTACTTCGCTGTGCTGCTCGATGACAACAACCGGAAGCCTGTGGCCCGCCTTCACTTCAACGGGAAGCAGAAGTACCTGGGGCTGTTGGACGAGGATAAGGTCGAGACGCGGCACGCGATCGAAGAGCTCGATGAGATCTACGCGCACGCGGATGGAATCCGCGAGGCCGTTCGCAGATACAAGGACTAGTCCGAAGGGTGGGTGGCGGCGCCTCGGTTGGGTGCGGACCGCCGCTCAACCCCGCCCGCCACTCACCTTCTTGAACCACACGCCGACCTGCGTCTGGAACAGCTCGCGGACCAGGTTGCTGTCGAGCGCACCATCGACGCCTCGCAGTCGACCCTGCGTGAGTTCACCGCAGACCACCGCCCACGCGTATCCGATCGCCAGGGTGAACGTGCTGGCGACGGTGCCCGAGATCACCCCACCCACCACCGTTCCCGCTCCGGGGATGAACTTCAGGAGGCCGGCGACGGCGCTTCGTCCTGCGGCAGAGACGGCGACGGTCGCCGCGGTCGCCGCGATCGTGGCGGTCTCGACCCTGACGCCGTAGATCGCCGCGACCCTCGCCATCATCCCGAGCTGAATGGGGATGAGCACACCGGCGTCCGCGACGGGGATCGGGATCGCTCCGACCGTCAACGCCGCCGTGGCAGCCGCGCGGACAACTGTTTGAGCTTGCTTGCGCTTTCTTGCCAGATCGACTTTCTGGGCGGCTGCGAACGCTGCTTCAACACCCTCGGGAGCTGCGCGAAACGTGGCATCCACGAGCTCCGTGAGCCCGTGCTGCACCTGGCCGGTGAACTCGTCCGCCGTCGACATCACCAGGATCGGACGACCGCCCACGATCGGCAGGCCGAGCCCGGCGATGTGATCCGCCAGGGTCAGAGCGTCGGCGTGATACTCGCCGTTCCGAGACGGCACCTGTGTCAGGACGGCGACGACGGGCAGGCCGAGCTCGTGCAGGCGACGGATGAACTCCGCCTCGGTGTCCTCGAACCGTCGGTCCGTCGCCCGGACGCAGTACCAGGCGACGTGGATCTGCTCGGAGAGAGGCCGCTGGCGCATCGTCTTCAGGTAGTCGCCGAGTTCGCGGATCAGCTCATCGGTGTCCTTGCCGATCTCGAGGCCACGCGTGTCGAGCAGGCCGAGGAAGCCGGAACGATGGATATAGAGATGCTCGTCCATCGTCACGGGCTCGCCGACTCCGGTGGGAGCGACCTCTTCGCCGAAGATCGCGTTGATCAGCGTCGACTTCCCGACACCCGTCTTGCCGAAGATGGCGAGGTTGAAGCGGCCGATCTCATCCGCCTGCTCTTTCCACTGACTGCGGAACTCGTCTTCAGAGAAGGTCTCACCCGTCATTGCGCACTCCCTCTGAGGCTGTGGCCCCGATCCCCGAGGCGTCGCGCCCCCGCTGAGGACTAGCGTATCGACGGGTGGTGGCGCAGGCCTGTCTCAGTCGCAGGCGATCCCGTCACCGTCCCGGTCGAGGTCGTACACATCCGGCCCCACCACCTGCAGCGGCCCGCGCACATACGCCGGTCCGTTCCCGCTCCCGCCCGCGCAGTCCACGTCCGACGCGATCGGCACGCACACCCCGGCGTAGCTCGAGTGGCACTGAGTCGCGGGCTGCACCAGAGGCACCGGTGCCGGCGCAGGCTGTCGCGTTCCGTTCGATGTCACCTCGTTCACCGGAGCGACGGTGATGATCTCGCCGATGACTTCGCGCAGCACTTCCACGCCGTCCACATAGGTCACGCGGTAGGTGGTGACCTTGGTTCCGTCGACACCGGCTGTCGTGATGGCGGTCTGTCCGACGTCGAGCTGCGGATCATCGGCCGTCGTCCGCTCGAAAGGAACGACCGTCGACTCTTCGACCTCCTCGAAGGTGGTGGGCTTGGGAGAGGGAGTCGGCTTCTCGGTCTGCGTGGAGACGAACGGCTTGGCGTCCGACGACGATCCTGAGCTCGTCGTGTCCGAACCCGGTCCGCCGAGGGCAGCGTTCGCTCCGGACCCCGCGAACATCAGAACGAACGCGATCCCCAGAGCAGCCCACGCCGCTCCGCGCGAGCGCACGCGAAAGAGCTTCGCCGAGCCGCGCACGATCCCATAGATGGCGACGAAGAAGAGAACCAGCCCTGCGAGGATCATGATGACACCCAGGCTGCGGGTGAGCAGGAGGATGGCGAGCACCAATGCTCCCACGATGAGGACGATCTTCATCCGAGACGACTTCGCCCCTGCGGGCACGGCCTCGACGGGAGTCACAGCTACGGCCGCAGTCGGTGCTTGACCCACAGGTGCGGTGTGCATCGTCCATTGAGTGCCGTCCCACCAGCGCTGCTGCTGTGCGGGGTGCTCGGGGTCGGCGTACCAACCCTGGGGTGCTGCGGGCATCATTGCCCTCCTTCTGCTCAGGCTCTGGGCGAACACTACCGATATTCCGGGGAGCAGGGGAGAGCCCGATCACGGGCGCCGGTGGACGCACTCTTCCCTCCCTCCACATGCTGCGCCATCATGAGACGACCGCCCACCAAGGAGGCCCTCATGTCGCTCGCACCGACCACGTCGGCAACCGCCGCTGCCACGGGCCTTCCCGGCATCGAGATCGTCGCGGAGATCCGCCGCGTCCTGATCACGACACTGCTCGCCGTCTTCGTGTACTCCTCACTCATGGTCGCCAGCAGGAGCTATTGCCCCGGTGGCTTCGACGGGAGCGGGGGCTTCATCGACTCGGACGGACAGTCGACCGACCAGGCGCCCGTGTGCATCGATCTGGCGCTCCGTCCCAGCCCCATGGTGTACATCGGCATCGCCGCGATCGTGCTGATCACGCTGGGGCGAGTGATGAAGGCAAGCGACGAAGCCTCTGCCCTCGGGACACTGAACCGCGCAGCCATCGGAATCGCGGCGCTGGTGGGGGTCGCAATCATCGTCTCCCTCTTCTGGTTCTTCCAGATCCCCTTGGAGGGATTCACCTCCGGGTCGTGGACGGTCTTCAGTCCCTTCCCCTTCGGCAGCATCGACGTGACGAGCACACCCTTGCGCGCCGGGTGAGGCAGGAGAATCACCCGGATCCGCGGGCGTAGGCGCGCGACACGCCCGGCGGTCAGCCCTGATTTGCCGGAACCCCAGAACCCGCGTAACTTATTACTTGTTCGCCCCAAACGGTTGAGCGGAGGTCCTCGGACCGGCTCCCGTCAAGCAGCTAACACCTCCCGAATCCCACACACTCACAGAGTGAACAGGATGAAGGATGCTGATCCGTTCCCACGGTCAGGCCGAAGAAACTCGGACTTGACAACGGAAACAAGATCGGTAAGATAGAGAAGTTGCCCTGCGGGCCTGGCTGTGATGGCTGGGTCGTGGGAGCATCCGATCCTTGAGAACTCAACAGCGTGCACTTGTCAAATGCCAAATTATCCTCGTCTAGCTTCGGCTAGTTGAGAATTCCTTTGGATCAAAGACCAACCTCCTTGTGGGGTTGGCAACGGATAGTCAGCAATGATTTATCTCTTTGGTCAGCATCAAACTCGCTGCGTTCCGGTTTTTCCCCGGTTCGTATGCATTTCTTTTTTACGGAGAGTTTGATCCTGGCTCAGGATGAACGCTGGCGGCGTGCTTAACACATGCAAGTCG
>NZ_JYIV01000019.1 GCF_000956405.1 Microbacterium oxydans | reverse complement strand
CGATTCACAGCGACGCGCACAACGTCGTCACGAAACTCACGCGGATAGGGCTTGGGCATGATGACATCCTCTCAGCAGCACCTCACGGCACCACAGATCAGGTGTCACCTATCCGTGCAGCAGACCCCGATAGGCTCGCGGCAACCTTCACGGACCTCATCAGCAGGTACGTCACCACGACCTACCTCAACGGCCAATCCACGATCGCACTCGACGGCGACACCGCGGCCGGCGAGACCTACTGCCTGGCGCTACACGTGCTGTACGAGGGCGGTGAGCGGGTGCTGCTCACGATGTCGATCCGCTACCTCGACACCTTTGCCCGCACCGACGAGGGATGGCTCATCCAGGACCGGCAGCTCATCTTCGACTGGACCGATCGCCGCCCCTCCGCTCCTTGAACCGCATCCGTCACCCACAATCGCCCCTCGTGACCGAGAAGGAGGCTACGTCATGAACATTGCCGTCGTTGGCTTAGGCAATATCGGCGGACCGATCGCCGCGGCCTCGCCGCCGCCGGACAGCCCGTCATCGTCGCGACCAGCGAACCGGCGAAGGCGGAGGCGTTCGCTACGGACGCGGGCTCCAACGTCACGCCGGTAGCGTCCGTTGCGGCCGCCGTCGCTCAGGCAGAAGTGATCGTGTTCGCGGTCTACGCCGATGCGGAGAAAGCACTGATCGCCGAGCTTGGTGACCAGCTTGTCGGCAGGGTGGTTATCGACCCCAGCAATCCCATCGCGCTGGACGCCGACGGCACCTTCACACGGTCTCTTCCCCGCGAGGAGGCTGTGGCCGACACCCTGTCTGTGCTGCTGCCGGAGGGGCGCACTACGTCAAAGCGTTCGGAACTCTCCCCGCCGCATCCCTGACGTCGCACCGCAACACATCCCCCGAGCTGACCGCGCTGTACTACGCCCCGTCCGACGAGACCGGCGCGAGCGCCACCGAGCAGGTCATCCGCGCCGCCGGATTCGGACCCGTGCGCGTCAACGGAGACCGTGCAGCGCTCCGCTTGGAGTTCGGCGGAGACCTCGTCAGTCTGATCCTCACCGTCTCGCAAGCCCGCGCGCGACTCTAACCACATCCGCCACGCAGATGACGAGCCACAACCGCAACCCGCGGCTCGAGCGAACCTGCGAGCCCTCACACCGTGGCGGAGCGGAGGTCAACGGGGGATGCGTGGAGCTGGACTTTTTCGCTGACGTCATCCTGAACGCCGCGAAGGGCATCAGCAGCGCCTATGCGCGGGGAGAGCCCGGACGATGACGAGCTGGCTCAGCGCAAGCGTGCTCAGTCGTTGTTCTGAGATGATTTCGACTATCGGATCCGACTCCACCTCGTCGAAGGCTCTGCCTCAGAGTTCATACGTAACCTTTCTGGCCGCTCCGAATGAACGCTTGGGTGACGATGAGCCGTCCAGCCGGAGTGCTGAGTCGAGCTGTCGAGGTGGGCCCGCAGCGACTAAACTTGGGGGAGTGCTTCTGGTCCGTTAGTGCGGCCAGAGCGGAAGACAGCCGCAAGTGGCACGCGGAAGGCACGAGCAGGCAGCAGACTCGCAGGAATCGCATGATTCCGCGCTTCCCAGCCTCCGCCGGCAAGAACTGGGACTTCTGAGAAGTCTGTAGTGTCGGCAGACTCCCGTCCTCGGCCGGGTGGGGCTGAAGAAGGGCCGTGGGATGTTCGCATCCCACGGCCCTTCTTGCGGGGTGAGTGACCCGCGACCGTGAGGAGAGCCCACGAGCACGTGGCTTTTGTCACGGCATCCGATGACAGGCGGGCACTTCTGCGAGGCGCTGAACCTTGATGGCATGAAGGTATGACAAGACCTTCCCTGCTCGCGATCGGTTCAGCCGCGGTCGCGGGGTGCATCGCGCTCGCGCTCGGCATCATCGTGGCCCCACCTTCCCCCAGTCTCAGACCGCACTCGAGCGGCGACGCTGCGCTCGCCCGGACGGTCGAGCAGACCGCGCGTGCCGAAGGGGCACTCGACCGCCTGAGTGTGGGGTACATCGACCTCCGCTCCGGTGACACGGCGATCACGACCGGCTTCGGCGCCGATGATGACACGGAGTACGAGATCGGTTCGGTGACGAAGACCTTCACCGGCCATCTGTTCGCGATCGCGATCGACCGCGGCGAAGTCTCTGCGACCGAGACTCTGGCGAAGGTCTTCCCTGTTCTGGACGGCACTCCCGCAGGATCTGCGACCCTGGTGAGTCTGTCGAACCACACCTCAGGACTCCCCAGTCTCGACGAGGCATCCACGCCGCGCGTGCTGCTCGACACGATCACCAACAGCAACCCGTACCGGGGTAGCGTGCACGATCTGCTCAAGCAGGTCGGCCGGCAGCAGCTCTCCGACGCCGGGACCTTCCGTTACTCGAACCTGGGCATGTCGTTGCTCGGACAGGCGCTCGCCGAACGGGCGGGTATCGACTACCCGGCACTTCTGCAGGACCGGATCTTCGAGCCGTTGCAGATGACGCAGACCAGGATCTCGCTCGACGGCACGGATCTGCAGGACCCGACGACCGGATACTCTGCGACCGGCGTGCCGCAGGCTCCCTGGTCGATCGCGGCGTTCGCCCCGGCTGGCGGCATCCGCTCGACGCTCGGCGACATGACGAGGTACCTTCGTGCGCTTCTCGACGGCTCCGTTCCGGGCGCAGCGGCCATGGACCGCCACCCCGACAAGGGTGGGATCGACGAGGGCTATGCCTGGACGATCATCGATCAGGAGGACGGCCCGACGTTGACTCTGCACAACGGGCAGACGGGAGGCTTCGCGTCGTTCCTCGTCCTCGATCGTGAGGGCGGCCGGGGCACGATCGTGCTCTCCAACACTGCGGCGCAGCTTCCGGGTGTCGCTGTGAACCTCATCGAGAAGGGCATCACCGAATGAACCTGTTCCTCGCCATCGCACTCGTGGCGTTCTCCGCGCTCTACGCCGTCAGAGCCTGGGGGATCAAGCGGTTCAGGATCGCGGATCGGACGGCCGCCATCGCCGAATCCATCGGTCTTCTCGCCCTGTTCACCGTGCTGCACTTCGCGATGGGGTGGGCCGGCGTGCCGATCGCGCTGTGGTTCGCGGCCGTCGCGCTCGCCGCCGTCGGGGTGGTCGGGCTCGTGCTGCGCGTCGACGCTCTCCCGTGGATCCGGACGCGGCGCCGACTCACCTGGCGTGTGATCCGCCTGGCGCTCGGCGGACTGGTGTCTGCGATGGTCCTCGGCCTTGGAGCGATCTCCGCCTTCGGATGACCCGGACGCTCGACGGGGGAGAGGAGCCGTGGGATCACTCGATCCTGCGGCTCCTCTCGTCGGCCAGGCGGGCTCGTCGATCCTCCTCACGCTTCGAGTAGGTGGCGGCGCGGATCGCGTCGTCGGATTCCAAACCCGTGCCCAGAGCCCCGCCGAGTGTCGCCGCCGATGCGACGAACCACGTGAGCACGAAGAGATCCTCGACGCCGACCGTCCGGCCGAGCGCTTCGCTCATCACGGTCGTATCGAGCACGAAGAGCGCCCAGGCCAGATTCACCACGTACAACGCCAGGTAGCAGATGACGATGCCGATGGTCAGCGTCAGGATCGTCGAGGTGTTGTAGAGGCGGGATCTCTCGCGCGCCTGTGGCGAGTCGTCATCCGGGCGGTCCCAGAGCCTGCCGTCGATCACGATCCAGGCGATGAGGATTGCGATGGAGGCAACGGTCGCGGCCGCCAGGCGCCAGCCGGACAGCGCGATCGCGAGCGACCACACCGTCGGCTCGATCGTCGCCACGGCCCCGGTGGCCAGGGCTGCGACCAGCGCGGACTTGAGGCCGGCCGCGAGAAGCCACGGACGGTTCGCCAGCACCATGCCCCGCAGCACGCGCCCCCGGGCGCTGAGGCGGGGAAGCGCCAGGCGCTGCTCCTCGGGCGAGGCGGGAGCAGCCATCCCGCTGACGAGCCCGCGCACTGCGTGGCGGGCCCTGCTCTGCACCCGGTACCCGCCCAGCGCGGGCAGGGACAGCACCGCGGCCTGGCGTCGAGGATCGATCGCCGCCAGCAGATAGCGACCGTCGTCGTCGCGAAGCGGGAGCTCGGTGACCCCGACGACGAGGTCCCACTGATTCTGCTCGGCGTGCGCGCGGAGTCGTTCGAGGGCTACGTCGACGTCTTCGGATCCGAGGGTGAACGGCTCGCTGAGGAGTTCGATGACCCAACCGTCGGCGTGCGCGGCGACCGGCGGTGTGAGATCGGTCATCCGACGCGCGACGACGGTGGGCGAAGCCGGGTCCGCCACGAGCCCCACTCGGATCGGCTCCATCTCCGCAACCTACACCCCTCCCGAATAGACCGCACGGCAGCGAACTGATCATCGCCCTGCTGATGTCGGCGGCCCGTGCCATGATCCGTGCATGGGAACGCTCCGACTCCGGGCCTGGTCCGAGAACGACCTCGAGCTGCTGCATGCCGCCAACACGCCGGAGATGACCGCGCACCTCAACGGGCAGGAGACCGACGACCAGATCGTGGAGCGCCACGCCCGCTACCTGCGTCTGGTCGCCTCCGGTGAGGCGAGGATGTTCGTCGTCCAGGACGAGAATGGTATCTCAGTCGGGTCGATCGGCTACTGGCCGGTCGTCTGGCGGGATGAGCCGGCATGGGAGACCGGATGGTTCGTCCGACCCGAGGCGCAGGGGCGCGGGGTCGCATCGACCGCACTCGCCCTCCTGATAGACGACGCCCGCGCACACCCCGAGCCGCGGCGCTTCCTGATGGCCTGCCCCGCGATCGAGAACTCCGCCTCAAACGGAGTCTGCCGACGTAACGGCTTCACCCTGCACGGCACGGTCACGGACCAGTTCCGTGGCGCCGAGATGACCGTGAACGAATGGGCCCTCGACCTCAGAGCCTGATCAACGTCACTCGGCAGGGTACTTCTGCGCCTTGAGCAACCGCGCAAGGTGTGCAGCGTTCCTCGTGGACGTGCTGATCGCGGAGGCGACCTTCTCCGGAGTCTCGTCGAGGTCCTGGTAGTCGGTGGTGTGCATCGCCTCGCCGTTCCAGTAGACCGAGCTCTGCGCGGGAACCGTGAATCCGACGTCGTTCAACGACTGGAACAGGATCGCGGCGATGTGGTGCGCGCCGTCCTCGTTGCCCACGACGCCCGCGATGGCGACCTTGTCGAACAGGATCGGGCGGCCGTCCTCATCGGTCTCGCCCAGCTCCGCATCGAGTCGCTCGAGCACGCGCTGCGCCACGCTCGAATGCTGACCCATCCACGTCGGAGTGACGAACACGAGGATGTCGGCGTCGAGCACCTGCTGGCGGATCTGCGGCCACTCGTCGTCGCCGCCCATGTCCTTCTCCACCCCCGGGCTCAGCGAGAAGTCGACGGCGCGCACGAGGTCGCCCGTGACGTCGTGCTCTGCCAGGGCGTCGAGAAGCTGCGTCGCGAGGAGGTCCGAGCTGGACGATGCGGGGGACGGCTTGAGCGTGCAGGAGATGGCGACGGCGGTCAGTGGAGTGTTCATGCTCCGAGCACACCAGACGACGAAGAAGGTGCACAGGGGGTTTCCCAGTCCGGGCTATCCTGGTAGACGGCACCGACGACAGGAGATCCCGTGATCCTCAGCTTCCTCTTCTTCATGCTCCTCTTCATCGGAGGCATCCTGCTGATGGGCATCTCCTTCGGGCTGCCGGCGTTCCAGGCGATCGCCTTCTGCGGCGGCCTCCTGCTGGTGACCCTGGCCATGGCGTTCCTCCTCCGCCAGGGCGGCTCGGCCACTCGTCGCTCGAACAACTGGTCGGGCAACGCCACCGAGTAACCCCGCGGCGCGTCGTCGCCTCAGGGCTTCTTGCGCCGCAGCGCCTCCGCTGCCTGGCGTCCGGCGACGACCGGCAGCACGCCGGTGAAGCCTGCCCGGGCCCGAGCGGCCTCGGCGATCTTGCCCCGTGCGGCGAACCATCCGATGACGAGTGCCGGGACGAGCAGGACGAGCGACGCCAGCACCCAGCGCCCGGTCTCGGAGAAGCCCATGGACACCAGCACGAACAGCAGGAACGCCAGGGTCAGGTAGCCCGTGTAGGGGGCTCCGAACATCCGGAACGCCGGGCGTTCCATCAGTCCTCTCTTCGCGAGCGTGTGCATCTTCAGCTGACACAGGATGATCGTCGCCCAGCCGCCGATGATGCCGATGGCCGAGACCTCCAGCACGATCTCGAAGGCCTGGGATGGCCAGAGGGCATTGATGCCGACCCCGATCAGCGTGATCGAGGCGGTGAGGAGGATGCCGCCGAACGGAACGCCGTTCGCGCTCATCCGCGCCGTGAAGCGAGGCGCCGAACCGTTGACGGACATGGATCGCAGAATGCGGCCGGTGGAGTAGAGGCCTGCGTTGAGGCTGGAGAGCGCCGCGGTGAGGACGACGAAGTTCATGACCGACCCGGCGACCGCGCCCGTGTTCGGCGAGCCGATGTGGGAGAAGAAGGTCACGAAGGGCGACTCCCCGGCCTTGTACGTGTCGAACGGCAGCAGAAGTGAGAGCAACAGGATGGAGCCGACGTAGAAGACCGCGATCCGCACCACGACGGTGTTGATCGCCTTGGGCATGACCTTCGCGGGCTCCGACGTCTCGCCCGCGGCGGTGCCGACGAGCTCGATCGACGCGTAGGCGAACACGACGCCCGAGATGGCGAGGATCGGGGCGAACCAGCCCATCGGGAACAGGCCGCCGTTGTCGGTGATGACGCTGATCCCGGTGACTCCGATGTCCGTGGTGCCGTTGAAGACGATGAAGCAGGTCCCGACCACGAGGAATGCGACCAGAGCAGTCACCTTGACCATGGCGAACCAGAACTCCATCTCGCCGAACAGCTTCACGCTGACGAGGTTGAGCGTCAGCACGACGACCAGGGCGACGAGGGCGATGAGCCATTGGGGGACGGCCTGCAGCGGCTCCCAGTACTGCGCCCAGAACTTGACGTAGAGCGCGGCGGCCGTGACGTCGACGATCGACGTCATCGCCCAGTTCAGGAAGTACAGCCAGCCGCTCGCGAACGCCAGCTTCTCGCCGTAGAACTCACGTGCGTACGAGACGAACGAGCCGGAGGAAGGGCGATGCAGAACGAGCTCGCCGAGCGCGCGGAGGATGAGGAACGCGAAGAAGCCGCAGAGGGCGTAGACGAGGATGAGCGCAGGGCCGCTGGATGCGAGGCGTGCGCCTGCCCCCATGAACAGCCCCGTGCCGATCGCGCCGCCGATCGCGATCATCTGGATCTGGCGGGGCTTGAGGGTCTTGTGATAGCCCGCTTCCTCGTTGGAGAAGTCTGCGACCGCGAGGGTGCGATCGCCCGTGAGCTCGCGCTCGTTCTCGCGTGCGTCTTCGGGGTCGAGGGGGACGCGGGATGTGGGGTCGGCCATGCGATACCTCTCCGAGTGGGGCGACGCGGACGTGATCTGCGCCCGACGTCCTGTGCGAATTCCTGCACAGGCTCCATGAATCATGGCGGCGATCGCGGTCGAGGACACGCATCTCGCGAGGATTCTCGCGCAAAGTACCGGTATGGGATCCGGCGTCCCGTCTCGTCCCGACGCCGTGCTCAGCGTCTTCTGGCGAGTCTCGCTTCGAGGTTGGCCCTGACCGCCGGCCACTCGGGCTCGATGATCGAGTACTCCACGCTGTCGCGCAGTGCGCCGTTGCGGTAGCGGCTCATCGCCCGCATGACGCCATCCTGCTTCGCGCCGAGGCGTTCGATGGCCGCCCGCGATTGAAAGTTCACCCACTGCGTGGTGAGCCCGACGCGGAAGACCCCGAGCGTCTCGAATGCATGACGCAGCAGCAGCAGCTTGGACTCGGCATTCGTGCCTGAGCCATGCGCGGACGGCCGGTTCCAGGTGAAGCCGATGTGCAGCCGTGGCACGTCGGCCACGATGTCGTAGTACGACGTGAGACCCAGGATGCGGCCGGTCGCGTCGAACGCGGTGAAGGGGACCATCTCGCCCTTCTCGATGAGGCCGATGCGTCGCTCGACCTCCGCAGCGACCCCGTCGGGTGCGGGGACCGAGGTGTACCACGCCGTCTTCCAGAGGTCTCCCTCCTGCACGGCCTCGATCAGTCCATCGATGTGGGACACGTCGAGCGGTCGCAGCTCCACGAGGTCGCCGGTGAGCGTGACGGGAGCGGGGGTGACGAGGAAGGCCATGCCGATATTCAACCAGCAGCGAGGAGGAGGTTCTGGCGCAGGAGCCGCTGGTAGGCCTCGACCAACTCGATCGTGACGTTGAGCTCGAAGGCGAGGCTCGCCAGATGCGGCCCGCGCACCTCTTCCGCCTCGGCATACGCGTGCGGAGTGATCAGCCGGGACGCCGCCCATTCGTCGGCCTGACGCTCCTGCTGCGCTCGCATCGCCGAGGATGCCGGGGGGACGTGGCCGAGACATGCGTGGCCCAGTTCATGGGCGAGCACGCTGCGGGTCGTGCGTGCACTCATTCCCGGGCTGAGGCGGATCGTGCGCGTCGTGGGGTCGTAGCCTCCACGCGTGCGGCCGGTGCGTTCGATCACGTGCACCCGCTGCGCGTCGGCGAGGTGGAGGAGCTCGTGCATTCTCTCCTCCTCGTGCGGTCTCGCGAGCGGGTGCCTTGGCCGGCCTATTCGTAGAGGTCGTCGGTGTCGGCGTCGTGCCGGACGCCGGATTCGAAGGCGACCTCTCGGCTATCTTCGCGGGGGCCGGCGACATCGGGGGTGCGCCGGATCGGCGTGATACGTGCTGTCGTCTCGCCGTCCGCTCTGAGGCGCTCTTCGGCGCGGGCGAGCAGGACATGGGGCTCGACACCGAGGTCGGCACAGACCGCGTAGACGACGGGTATCGGGATCGCTCGCTTCCCCGTCACGTAGTTGTCGAGTGCACTTCGGGCGATGCCGATGCTGCGCGCCATCGCGGCGATGCTGCTGCGCGACGCGGCGATCTCCGCGCGCATCTGGCGACCGACGGCCTCGTTGAACTCCTCTGCAGGTGTCTTCACTCGGCTCACCATAGCAGCGCGACGACGCCAGAATGCCGCTATTCTGGTCCATTCGACCCTCATCCGTGTCCGTTCGTGGCGCTAGTGTGTGCGTATGGGGACGGAACTGCGTCATTTGCTGGCATCGGAAGTCGATGGAGCCCGGTTTCACGCCGGGGTGTCCTTCTCGGAGCTGTCCGAACGGTCGGGGATCGACACCGACGCCCTGGGTGACCTCCTCGACGGCAGGGAGGACTTCACGGTCGTCGACCTCGTCCGTATCGCCGATGCACTCGGCATCCCGGTCACTGCGCTTCTCCCCGGAGCGGCGGACGACGACTCCTGACGGTTGCTGTGCCGGACCACCGTGTCCGTGCCTGGCGGTAGCGTGGGGGCATGAAGACAGTGTCGTTCGGATCGTCCACCGCCCCCGCCGTGATCGCCGGCATGATGCGCATCGACGACAAGGACGACGCGCACATCCGCACCCTCTACGACACGACGAGGGCCGCGGGGATCGACTTCTTCGATCACGCCGACATCTATGGCGGCAGCATGCATCGCTGCGAGTCGCGGTTCGCCGAGGCGCTGCAGCTCAGCCCCTCCGAGCGCGACGAGATCGTGCTGCAGACGAAGTGCGGCATCGTGCCGTCGCAGGGGATGTTCGACTTCTCCTATGAGCACATCGTGACGCAGGTCGAGGGCTCGCTCGCGGCTCTGCAGACCGACCGCCTCGACGTCCTCCTGCTCCACCGCCCTGACGCGCTCGTCGAGCCGGAGGAGGTCGCCCGCGCGTTCGATGACCTGGAGAGCGCCGGCAAGGTCAGGGCCTTCGGTGTCTCGAACCACACGCCACGTCAGATCGATCTGCTCCGCACAGCCGTCCGGCAGCCCCTGGTGGCGAATCAGCTGCAGCTGTCGATCACGCACGCACCGATCATCGCGCAGCCGATCGCGGCCAACATGGCCGGCCACGACCAGAGCCTGGTGCGCGACGGCGGGGGCATCGTGGACTACTGCCGCATCAACGGCATCACGATCCAGGCGTGGTCGCCGTTCCAGGACGGCTTCTCGCACGGGGTCTTCCTCGGCAACCCCGAGTACGCGGAGCTGAACGCCGTGATCGATCGTCTCGCAGCCGTGCACGATGTCACCCCGATCGCCATCGCGACCGCCTGGATCACCCGCCACCCCGCCGGTATGCAGGTGGTGCTCGGAACCACCACGCCCCAGCGGGTGCAGGACGCGGCGGCCGGTGCCGATGTCGCGCTCACCCGGCCCGAATGGTACGAGCTGTTCCGTGCCGGTGGACACCTGCTTCCGTAGCCCCTGCGCTCCGGCGCGGCGTCGTCTACCCTGAACTCATGTCGTTCCTGTTCTCGCTCCTCGTCATCGCCCTGATGATCGGCGCGCTGATCGACATCATCACGCGGGACAGCTCGCTGGTGAAGTTCCTCCCGAAGCTGGCGTGGATCATCATCGTGGTCCTGCTGCCGCTGATCGGTGGCCTGCTGTGGTTCGGACTCGGTCGCGAGTACGGCGAGTCCGGTATCCAGATGCCGCGGATGCGGCGGGCCGAGCGCCCCGCGGCGCCGACCGATGTGCGTCCGGCGCCGCCGAGGGACACCCGGACCACGGAGCAGCAGATCGCCGACCTCGACCGTGAGATCGAGGAGTGGCGGCTGCGCCAGGAGATCGAGAAGAAACGCGGGGCCGACGGCGACGCGACGGCCGGCAACTCCTAGGCGGCGGGTACTGTCCGACCGTCGCGGGAGAGATCGAAGGACTCGCGGATCGCATCTTCGAGGAACGGATAGCGGAACTCGAAACCGGCCGCTGTGAGCTTCTCCGGCAGCACCCACCGGCTCTTCAGGATCAGTTCGGTCTCCGTGCGCATGCCGATGGCTCCGAGTTCCAGCATCCATCGGGGCATCGGCACCCCGATCCGCGCCCCGACTACCTGTCGTACCGTCGCCATGAACTCGACGTTGTCCACCGGATGCGGAGATGCGGCGTTGACGGGGCCCTCGAGCGAGGGAGTCCGCTCGAGGAACTCGACGATGCGGGCGACATCCTCGATGTGCACCCAGCTGAAGCGCTGGTGGCCACGGCGCGCACCGGGGAAGTGCCCGGTTCCCGCCGCGCGACGTGCCGCACTCACCGGCCAGCGTCCGTCGTACTGAGACCCACCGAGCCCGAACCGCGCCAGATCTCTGATCGGGCCGAGTACGCCGCCGTGGCCGAGCACGATCGTGCTGCGCAGCGCGACGCGGCGGGTGGCGGGGAGCTCGCCCGCGAACAGCGCCTTCTCCCACGCCTTCGCGACCTCGACCGAGAACCCGCTGCCGATCTCGCCGGTCGACTCGGTCATCGGACGGTCTTCCGCATGACGGTAGATCGTCGCGGTCGAGGAGTTGATCCAGAGTGCGGGAGGCGCGGAGGACCGGGTGATCGCGGTGCTCAGCGACGCCGTGGTGTCGAGCCGGGAGCGGAAGATCTCCGCGCGGTTCTCCGGTGTGTAGCGGCAGTTGACGCTCTTGCCGGCCAAGCCGATCACGAGGGCGGCGCCGTCGACGGCGCGGTCGATCTCCACCTGATCGCCCCAGCGGATGTCGGCGCCTGAACGGGAGATCGTGACGACTTCGCGCCCCTCCGCGCGGAACCGGGGCACGAGGAAGCGCCCCATGAACCCTGTGGAACCGCCGATGACGACCCGTCCTGTGCTCATGCGGTCTGCTCCTTCTCGGGATGCTGGATGCGGTAGGCGAAGTCGCCCCGGTACTCGTACAGGCGGCCGAAGAGCGGCGCATCGACGGTCAGCGCCATACGCTGCCGGTCGAGGGTCTCGTCGAAGCGCTCGGTGAGACGGATGACGGGTGCCACCGGCCGGGGGATGCGCACCCTGAGGTGCCCGAGACGCAGTCCGACAGCTCGGCTCGTCAGATGCAGCGCGCCCTGGCGCACGTCGACGTCGAAGCACGCGGCGAGGAGCCCGGGTTCACCGAGTTCATCGACGACGCGTCCGTGAGGGGTGAGTGCGACCGCATCTCGCATGACCCACGTGCCGCGGGCGAAGTGGAAGGTGCGCTCACTGAGGGCTCTCGAGGCGATGGTGCGGTTCTCGACGCGGAACGGCACATCGTGATGCCACCCTGCAGCGACCACGCCGCGTCGTTCGAGGAGCTGGAGGATGGGCCACAGCCATCGACGCGGAGTGCCGACGCGCTCGAAGACCCCCTCGCCGATGCCCGTCGCACCATCCGGGATCGCCTCGAAGTACAGGCGCAGCCGCGGGTGCAGCTCGTCGATGCGCTCGCCGAGTGCCCTGGCGTACGGAGACTGCGGCACGGGCGTCACGGTTCGAGCCTAGCCGGGGCGGCGGTGATCCCGACCGCCGCTCAGGATGCGGGTCGCAGCAGTCGATCGAGCAGGGTGAGCGCCTCGTGCTGCGGTGCGGTCTCGTCGAGCAGCCACTGCGTCTGCAGACCGTCCGAAGCCGCCACGACGAGTGCGGCGACCGCATCCGGATCGATGTCGCTGCGGATCTTCCCCTCCTCCTGCTGGCGTCGGACGACGTCGGCGAGTCGGGCGCGGAGGCGCGTGAAGCGACCGGTGGCGAACGTCCGCGCCGCCGGGTGCCCCTCTTCGAGAGCCGTGGCGACGAGCGTCGAGTACAGCTGCACGAGACCGGGTATCGCACGGTTGAGCCGCGCGGACTCGATCATCATCTCCACCGGCGTCGCGTCGGGCGGGGGAGAGCTCGGTTGGCGCGACGGTACGGTGCTCTCCTCGTAGACCGCGACGAGGAGCTCCTCCAGGGAGCCGAAGTAGTGGGTGAGAGCCGCGTGCGTGACCCCGACCTCGCGCGCGATGGCCCGCAGGCTCGTGCGGTCGGCGCCACGTTCCGCGAACACCTCGATGGCGCGGTCGAGGATCTCCTGCCGACGGGCGATCCCCTTCGCGTAGGCCCCGCGCTGCCGTGGGGGCTCCGGGGGTTCGGGGGTGTCGAGGGGCATGAGGGCAGTCTAGCGATTCAAAACTTCCGTGTGGAGGTATTTGGTGATAGCGTGCCTGAACGGGACACAGGTCCCGCCACGTCACCGATGACCGAAGGAGCACGACCGATGACGATTCGGACTTCCCTGCAGCTGTTCACGATCAAGGACGAGCTGGAGGCCGACCTCGAATCCTCCCTCCAGGCGGTGGCTTCCCGAGGTTTCACGGCCGTCGAGCCGTACGACTTCGTGCGCCGCGCCGAGCCCCTCGCTGCCGCGCTCACCGCCGCCGGTCTGGTCGCGCCCTCCGGACACGCCTTCCTGGCGTCGCCGTCGTTCGTCAACCCCGACGGCAGCGGCACCACGGTGCCCGTCCCGTCCCCGGCAGAGGTCTTCGCCGCGGCGAAGGTGCTCGGTATGGGCACGGTCATCGACCCCTACACCGAACCCGCGCGCTGGGCGTCCGTCGAGCAGATCGAGGAGACCGCGCGGCTGCTGAACGAGGCCGCGGAGATCGGTGCGGCCGTCGGTGTGCGGGTCGGATACCACAACCACGCCCATGAGCTGGAGGCCGTGTTCGACGGCGTCACCGGCCTGGAGGTCCTTGCGGGCCTGCTCGACGACCGCGTCGTGCTCGAGGTCGACCTGTACTGGGTGGCCCGTGGCGGTGTCGATCCCGTCGCGCTGCTCGAGCGTCTGGGCAGCCGGGTGATCGCGGTGCACGCGAAGGACGGCACGCTCGACCCCGCACTCGCAGGCGCGTACCCGCCCGCCGACCAGGTGGCTGCCGGTGAGGGGTCCGTACCTCTCGTCGAGGCCATCGCCGCAGCACCGGCGCTGGAGCTGGCGATCGTCGAGTTCGACCACTACGAGGGCGACCTGTTCGACGCCATCGAGCGCAGCCGGGTCTACCTCGACGAGAAGGTGGCGGCCTGATGGCGGTGGGCGTCGGCATCATCGGTGCCGGGAACATCAGCGATCAGTACCTGTCGAACCTCACGACCTTCCCCGACGTGCGCGTTCTCGCGATCGGCGACCTGCTCGAGGAGCGTGCCAAGGCACAGGCCGAGAAGTACGGTGTGCCTCGTGCCGGCGGTGTCGACACGGTGCTCCAGGATCCGGAGATCGACATCGTCGTGAACCTCACGATCCCGGCCGTGCACGTCGAGGTCTCCGAGGCGATCATCGCGGCCGGCAAGCACGTCTGGACCGAGAAGCCGATCGGCGTCAGCCGTGAGGAGTCCCGTCGGCTGCTGCAGAAGGCGGACGCTGCGGGGCTTCGCGTCGGACTCGCTCCCGACACGGTGCTCGGACCCGGGGTGCAGACGGCGAAGCGGGCGATCGCACGCGGAGACATCGGCCGCCCGCTGTTCGCGCAGACCACGTTCCAGTGGTCGGGGCCGGAGATCTTCCACCCGAATCCCGCGTTCCTCTACGCCAAGGGCGGCGGCCCGCTGCTCGACATGGGGCCGTACTACGTGTCGGCACTCGTGCACGTGTTCGGGCCCGTCGCCTCGGTGGCAGCACTCGGACTACAGGGCTCTCCCACGCGCCGGGTGCAGGTCGGCGAGCTCGCAGGTCAGGAGTTCCCGGTGGAGATCCCCTCGACGCTCAGCGTGCTGATGGCGTTCGAGGAGGGCGGACAGGCGCAGAGCCTGTACAGCACCGACTCACCGGTCGTCCGGCAGGGGATCGTCGAGATCACCGGCACCGAGGGCACCATCGTGATCCCCGACCCGAACACCTTCGGCGGTGCGATCTCGATCACCCGTCCGCTCACGCGTCTGTTCATCCCGCCGGAGCCCGTGCAGCAGGAGATCATCGACGTCGAGCAGGAGGGCGTGCTGTCCGGTCGCGGTGTGGGGCTGCTCGACATGGCGCGTTCGATCGCCGCAGGGCGCCCGCATGTCGCCACCGGCGAGTTCGGCTACCACGTGCTCGACACCCTGCTCTCGATCGAGGAGGCCGCCGAGGCGCGCAGCTTCGTCGAGGTCGAGAGCACCCTCGATCAGGTGGGATCGATCGCCGCGGACTTCGATCCGTTCGAGGCCACGCTCTGACACCGGCTGCACGTGGCGGCGCAGGAACGGATCACCGCGTCCTGGCCGCCACGTCGCGGTCGTCAGCATTCTCGTCAGTCGACGACGTCCTCGTCGAAAGCGAGGAGCGACCAGGGCGGGCACGTCTGCGGCGAGACAGCGCGGGCGGGCTGATAACGCGGTCGTGATCCGGGCGGCCCGAACTCGTGCTGGAGGTAGTCGAGAATGTCCACCCCGTAGAAGATCACGTCCGTCTGATAGACGGAGAAGACGGGGGCGCCGACATCCGATGCAGCCGGCAGGTAGCGGTGCGAGTACAGAGGGATGAGAGTAGGCCAGGTGGCTACCCGCTCGGTCGCGATCAGACGACGTTCCTCCATGGAATCCGGCTTCTGCGGCCAGGTCGAGGGCCAGAACGCCGCGTTCTCGACGTCGAACACCACCCCGTCCACGGGCCACGCCAGTCGGGAGCGAATGCTCTCCGGGCTGTCTCTTCTCCAGTCCAGCCAGCCCTCGCCGGTCGGCTGCGCCACTTCGAGGAGACGACGATGATCTGTGCCGAACTCGAATCCGTAGCTGCGCTCGATGTCACGCAGCTCCGACGCGGTGAGTCCAGGGGACAGCGGCACCTTGTGGAACTTGAGCAGCGCGATGCACTCGCGAACGGTCATACGCCGACTCCCTCTCAGGGCTCGAGCAGGCGGACGAGGCGCTCGTGGCCGGTCTCCTCGAGCTCCGCGATGTCGTCGCGGGACTTCAGGAAGTCGGAGAACGACCGGTAGCCGAGGGCCTTCTCGCTGAACGACGGGTCCATGCGACGCATGTGCGTCTTGACCGCGGAGCTGTGCAGCCACTCGTCGGCGTCGGCCTTGTCGTGCCCGAGACGCAGCGCGCGCTCCAGCAGCTGCGTCGCCACCTCCTGGTCGTCGACCTTGTCCTCGACGCGCGCTTCCTCCGCCTTCGGGGCGGCCTTGGAGCGCGATCGCTTCGAGGCGGACTTCGGCTTCGTGACCGTCTCCGCCGTCTCCGTGGTGGTCTCGGCCACGAGCGCCGGCTGCTCGGCCGGGGGAGCCGCGACGGGGGCAGCGACCTTGGACGGACGCACGACGCCGGGCAGCGAGTCGTACGACTCGAACTCGTCGCATGCGGCGGCCAGCGACTTGGCGGTCGAGCCGGACACGCCGACGCCGATCACGTAGCGACCGAGACGCTTGCAGCGCTGGGCCAGTGGCACGTAGTCGCTGTCGCCCGCGACGATCACGACGTGGGTGAGGTCGGGGAGTCGGAACATGTCCTCGACCGCATCGACGGCGAGCCGGATGTCGGCGCCGTTCTTGGCGTATGCGGCGGCGGGGAACAGCTGCACGAGGTCGACGGCACGGGCCACGAGCTGCGAGCGGTACACGGCGTTGACCGGCGAGGACCAGTCCGCGTAGGCCCGGGTGAGCACGAGCGTGCCGAAGGAGGCCGCGTAGTCGATGATCGCGCCGACCTCGATCATCGCCCGGCTCAACCGCTCGGTGACCTCCGGGTCGTTCGGGTTCTCGCTGATCCGCTGACGATCCTTGCCGTAGGCGTTGCGGCCGTGCACGCGGTCGTACCAGGAGATGACGATGTTGTCGAAGTCGAGGTAGACGGCGACACGGGCATCGGTGGTCTCGGCCATGCTCAGACCTCCTCGCGGGGGTAGCGGACGCCGATCTGCGTCCTGATCTCGTCGAGGGTGCCCATGATCGCGACGCTCTCGGCGATCGGGAGGATGTCTCCCTCGAGGATGCCGTCGCGCACCAGGCGTTCGGCGGCGAGCGCCTGGAACTGCATGCCACGGCCCTCGACCTCGGAGGTGTAGCTTTCCTGCACCGTGCCGTCGGGAAGGACGAGGCGGAACGTGGTCGGGGTGTACCAGACGGTGTCGATGTCGATGCGGGCGACCGTGCCGATGATGCTGGCGACATTGGGGCCTGCGGCTCGGGACGACGAGAGGCTGGTCGAGACCGCCCCGCCTTCATGGAGCATGACGGTGGCGACCTCGGAGTCGGCTCCTGTCTCGACGAGCCGGCCGACGGCGCGGATGCTGGTCGGTGCGCCGAGGATGTCCCAGATGAAGGAGATCGGGTAGATCCCGAGGTCCAGCAGCGCACCGCCGCCGAGTTCGAGCGCGTTGAGCCGGTGGGCGGGGTCGGAGGGCAGCAGCTGGGTGTGATCGGCGCTCACGGCACGGATCTCACCGAGGGCGCCCTCGGCGATGAGTTCGCGGATGCGGACCATGTGGGGCAGGTATCGCGTCCACATCGCCTCCATCACCAGCAGGCCGCGCTCGGCGGCGAGCGCCTGCAGGTCTTCCGCTTCGGCGCGGTTGAGGGTGAACGCCTTCTCGACGAGCACGTGCTTGCCGTGCTCGAGCGCCAGTCTGGCGTTCTCGTGATGCATCGGGTGCGGCGTCGAGACGTAGATGATGTCGACGCCGGGGTCTGCGACGAGATCTTCGTACGAGGGGTGCGCGCGGGGGATGTCGAAGCGGGAGGCGAAGGCGTCGGCCGACTCCTGTGAGCGGGATCCGACGGCCACGAGGTCGAGCCCCGCGGTTCTCAGATCGGACGCGAATGCGCCGGCGATTCCGCCGGTCGCGAGGATACCCCACCGAAGACCTGTCATGGTCTCAGCGTAGGGGCTGCTCCCGGTGTGACGGACTGTTACATCCCGTGACGCCCGGCATCGACGCCATGGCACCGGCGGATCCACCGCCCCTACCGTGACGGGCATGACCGATCCCCTCATCATCGGTGCGATGGTGCGCACCCTCGGCGCGTATCCGTCCGGCTGGCGGCAGCCCGGTGCGCACCGCGACCCTGCGGACGACGCCGAGATCCTGCGCCACATCGCACGAGAGGGGGAGGACGCGGGGCTCGACTATCTGTTCTTCGGCGACTGGCTCGCCACGGGGCCCGACCTGGAGTTCCGCGACCCGTATCTGCTCGCCCGCATCGACCCGGTGAGCGCCGTGCTCTTCCTCGCAGGGGTGACCTCGCGGATCGGCCTGATCGCCACGGTGAACACGACCTACGCCGACCCCTACACGACGGCGCGCTCGCTGGCCTCCCTCGACGTGCTCAGCCGTGGCCGCGCCGGCATCAACCTCGTCACGGGTGCCGAGCCGCGTGCAGCGGGCAACCACGGTCGCGACGCGCACGCCGACAACGAGACCCGCTACGACCGCGCCGAGGAGTTCGTCGAGGTGTTGCGTCGGCTGTGGGACTCGTGGAGCGAGGATGCCTGGATCGCCGACGCCGAACGTGGAGTGCTGATCGATCCGGAAGGACTCCGTTCCGCCGACTTCCAGGGCGCGCAGGTGCGGGTCACGGGGCCGCTCAACGTCGCCCGTCCGCCGCAGGGCCGGATCCCGATCGTGCACGCCGGCACATCGCCCCGGTCGAGGGCACTCGCGGCGACCGAGGCCGATCTCGCCCTGACCGCCGCGCCCACGTTGGCCGATGCGGTCGCCACCCGCCGGTTGCTGCGCGACATCGCCGCCGAGGCAGGACGCTCGCCCGATGAGCTGAAGGTGATCGCCCCGGTGCTCCCGGTCGTCGCGGACGCCGATGCCGATGCCCGGCGCATCGTGGAGCGGCTGCTCGCCCTGGTGCCGCTCGCCGAGGGCCACCAGGCGGCCAGAACCGCGTTCCCGCCGAACCGCACCGTCGCCGCGCTCGCCGACGCGCTCGACGTGCCTGCCGACGATCCGTTGCGTTCGGCCGCGTTCGATGCGCCGGTGACCTCTGCGCACGCCCTGCGCCTGGGGGAGCGAGGTGCCGCGCTGGTCGAGCGGGTCGCCCGTATCGCCGGTGTGCGCATCTCCGGAGACGGGAACGCGGACCCCCTCACCTGGCGGCACTTGGTCGCCGCGCACGCGGTGCCCGCGGCCTTCGTGGTGGGCGACGCCGGAACGATCGCCGATCACTTCGAGACCTGGCGGGAGGAAGGCGGGGCGGACGGGTTCAACGTGCTGTCGGCCTTCCAGCCGGCGCAGTTCGAGGCGTTCACGCGGATCGCGGCCCCGGAGCTCCGCCGTCGCGGATTGCTGCGAAGCGCGGAGGAGAGGGCCGGGGCGACGCTCCGCGACCGCCTGCGCATTACGTCGTATGTCGACGCATGACGACCGGCGTCGCCCGGGTCGCGCGTCGCGGCCCGTGATTCCTACCGTGAACTCACCGCATCACACAGCACCGCACCACACAGCACCGAGCCCGAAGCATCACACCCGAAACCTGGAGACCCACCCATGAATCGTCGTCTCATCCGCGCTGCCGCCATCGCGCTGCCGCTCGTCCTCGCGGGCAGCCTCGCCGCGTGCGCATCGACGCCCGCCCCGGCGAACTCGCCCAGCGAGGGCGGTGACCCCGTCGCCGGAGGAACGCTCACGTACCTCGAGCACCAGGCGTACACGAACCTGTACCCGCCGCAGGCAGGCTTCTACCCCAACGGTGGCATCGTGAACAACATCGCGGCCCGCCTCACCTGGCAGAACCCCGACACCCTCGAGATCGAGCCGTGGGTCGCCTCCGACTGGACCGTGAACGACGACGCGACCGAGTACACGTTCAACCTGAACCCCGACGTGACCTTCTCTGACGGTACGGTGCTCGACGCGGCGGCCGTGAAGAAGAACTTCGACACCTACGGTCTGGGCGACGCGGAGCGCGGCCTCACCGTCTCCGAGGCGATCAACAACTACGCCAGCAGCGAGGTCGTCGACGACGACACGGTCACGTTCCACTTCTCCGCTCCGTCCCCCGGGTTTCTGCAGGCCACCTCGACCATCAACTCGGGTCTGCTGTCTCCGGAGACCCTCGACGGCACGATCGAGGACTTCGGCGCAGGCAACGCCGAGGAGATCATCGGTTCCGGTCCGTTCACGGTCACGGGCGAGAAGCTCGGCACCGAGTACACGCTCACCGCTCGGGACGACTACGACTGGGGACCCGACAGCGTCGACAACGACGGCCGGCCCTACCTCGACGCCGTGCACGTGCTGATCACGCCGGAGGACTCGGTGCGCATCGGCTCGCTGCTCGCCGGACAGGCCGACTACGTCCGTTATGTGCAGGCGTTCGACGAGGACCGGGTCGAGAGCGCGGGCTTCACCCTCTACGCGCCGCAGACCCGCGGCGTGAACAACTCGATCGCCCTGCGTCCCGAGAACCCGCTGCTCGCGGACATCCGCGTGCGTCAGGCGATCATCGCCGCCGTGAACGCGCAGGAGGTCGTCGACACACTGTTCACCGAGAACTACCCGGTGGCGACGTCGGTGCTCTCCTCCCAGGCACTCGGCTACAAGGACGAGTCGAAGCACTACGCCTACGACCCGAAGAAGGCCGAGAAGCTGCTCGACGAGGCGGGATGGGAGCCCGGCGCCGACGGAATCCGCGAGAAGGACGGGGAGCGCCTCTCCATCACGGTGTACGAGGCGAAGCCGCAGCCGCTGTCGAAGCAGACCCTCGAGCTCGTGGCGCAGCAGCTGGCGAAGGTCGGAGTCGAGCTCTCGGTCAAGCCCGGCGACGCCGGCAGCTACGCCGAGGACACGCGCGATCCGCTGAAGACCGGCTTCTACCACTCGATGGTCGGCCGCGCGGACCTGGACGTGATCAAGAGCCAGTACTTCACGAAGAACCGCGACGTGCTGATCTCGAAGGACGCCAAGCTCGACGAGCTGCTGCTGGCCGTGGCCTCCGAGCCTGACGCCGACAAGCGCGTCGCCGCATCGCAGGCCGTGCAGGACTACATCGCCGAGCAGGCCTACGTGATCCCGCTCTTCGAGGAGCCGCAGGTGTACGGCACCGCGGACTACGTGCATGGTGTCGCCTTCGAGTCCGTGGGACGTCCGACGTTCTCCGGCGTCTGGCTCGCCGAGCACTGATCGGCATGGTCCTCCGATGACGTTCGTCCTCCGACGAGCCGGGCAGGCCGCGATCGTTCTGGTCGCGGCCTTCACGGCCACCTTCTTCCTGCTGCAGCTGCTGCCGGGCGATGCCATCCTGATCAAGTTCTCCGACCCCAGCCTCGGGCTCTCGCCGGATCAGCTCGACAGCATCCGGGCCACCTACGGCGCGGACCTGCCCTGGTGGGAGCAGTACGTGCATGCGGGGCTCGGCTTCCTCGCCGGGGACTTCGGCTACTCCACGCAGTTCGGCACGCCCGTGCTGACGATGCTCGCCGAGGCGCTTCCCGCGACGCTGCTGCTCGCGTCCCTCGGGCTCGTGGTCGCGCTGCTCCTGGCCGTGCTGATCGCCGGGCTCTCGTCGCTCGCACCGTTCGCCTGGCTGCGCGACGGTCTTCGCCAGGTGCCCGGCCTGTTCGTGGCGGTGCCGGTCTTCTGGCTGGGCATCCTGCTCATCCAGGTCTTCTCGTTCGGGTTGGGATGGGTGCCGATCGTCGGAGCAGACCCGGTCAGCGGACTGATCCTGCCCGTGCTGACCCTCGCGGTGCCGATCTCCGCTCCGCTGGCGCAGGTGCTGGTCCGAGCGATCGATCAGGTGCAGGCGCAGCCGTTCGTCACCGTGGTCCGGGCGAAGGGTGCCCCGCCGTTGTGGGTGCTCACACGCTCCGTCGCCCGCAACGCCGCCGTGCCGACCCTGACGATCGCCGGCGTGCTCTTCGGGGAGCTCGTCGGGGGAGCGGTGGTCACCGAGACCGTGTTCGGCCGCACGGGAATCGGGCGGCTCACCGAGCAGGCCGTCGCCAACCAGGACATCCCGGTGCTCCAGGGGGTCGTGCTGCTCTCCGCCCTCGGGTTCGTCGTCATCAGCTTCGCGGTCGACCTCGTCACGCCGCTCATCGACCCGCGTCAGCGCACGCTCACCCGTTCCACCGCGTCAGCTGCCCCGCGGCCGGCGCCTCAGGAGGTGCCCGCATGACCGCCCCCGTGATCGCCGCGACGAGTGTCGCGCCGGACTCCACCCCGGCCCCGATCGTCCCCGAACCTCCGCAGAAGGCGCGCCGCCGCGGCCGGCTCCGAGGTCGTGCCTGGGGTCTGTATCTCGCCATCGCCGTGGTCGCCGTCGCGGTGCTGTGGGCGGTCATCCCCGGCGTGTTCGCGCCCGGAGACCCGCTCACCGGCGTGCCGGCCGACAAGCTGCTGCCGCCCAGCGCCGCGCACTGGTTCGGCACCGACACCCTCGGCCGCGATCTGTTCGGCCGCGTCGTCCACGGGGCCGTGCACTCGCTCTCGGGCGCGCTGATCGCGGTCACGGTGGGGCTCGCGCTCGGCACCGTTCTCGGCGCGATCGCCGGAGCCCTGGGTGGAGTGGTCGACGACGTGCTGATGCGCATCGTCGACGTGCTGCTCGCGATCCCCGGGCTGCTGCTGTCTCTCTCGGTGATCATCCTGCTCGGATTCGGCACGGTCAACGCCGCGATCGCGGTCGGCCTCGGCAGTGTCGCGGCGTTCGCGCGGCTGATGCGCGCCGAGGTCGCCCGCGTGCGCCGCACCGAGTACGTCGAGGCGGCCTTCGGCAGCGGCGCGACCTTCTCCGCCGTGCTGCGCCGGCACGTGCTGCCCAACTCCCTGACTCCGATCGTCGCGCTGGCCGCGTTGCAGTTCGGCACCGCCATCCTCGCGATCTCGACGCTCGGCTTCCTCGGCTACGGCGCCCCGCCGCCCACCCCGGAATGGGGCCTGCTGATCGCCGAGGGTCGCAACTACGTGGGCACCGCCTGGTGGCTCACCGCCCTGCCGGGTCTGGTCGTGGTCGTGGTCGTGCTCAGTGCCAACCGCATCAGCCACCGCATCGGAAGGGGGACGCGATGAGCGTTCTGACCGCATCGGACCTCAGGGTCTCCTACGGGGGGCGAGAAGTCGTGCACGGCGTCTCCTTCGAGATCGACGAAGGGGAGACCCTCGCCCTGGTCGGCGAGTCGGGGTCGGGCAAGTCCACGACCGCGCACGCACTCCTCGGGCTCCTCCCCGCAGGGGGCCGGGTCGACGGCGGGACGGTCGTCCTGGGCGACCTCGACATCTCCGGGTGGTCCGACCGTGCGCTGCGGGGAATCCGTGGTGCGGAGATCGGCCTGGTGCCGCAGGATCCGACGACCTCGCTCGACCCCGTGCGTCCGGTCGGCACTCAGGTCGAGGAGATCCTGCGCCTGCACGGGCATCGCGATCGGCGCTCGCGTCGCGCACGGGCCATCGAACTGCTCGACCGCGTCGGCATCGACGACCCGGACCTGCGAGCACGCCAGTATCCGCATGAACTCTCCGGCGGCATGCGGCAGCGTGTGCTGATCGCCACCGCGATCGCCCTGCGACCCCGCCTGCTGATCGCCGACGAGCCGACCAGCGCCCTCGACGCCACGGTGCAGCGCAAGGTCCTCGACCTGCTCGACGAACTGCAGCGCGAGGAGGGCACCAGCATCCTGCTCGTGACCCACGACCTGGGCGTGGCCGCTGATCGTGCGGCGCGACTCGTCGTGCTCAAGGACGGCCGGATCGTGGAGCAGGGGCGGAGCGAGGAGGTGCTCGCCGCGCCGACGGACCCGTACACGCGTCAGCTGCTCGCCGATGCTCCCGCGTTCACGACCGGCTTCCGGCGTCCTGACGCCCCGCCGTTCCTGCGGGATGCCGCAGCCGTCGCGGCGGAGAACCCGTATGCGATCGTCGCCGAGGGGCTCGTGAAGGAGTTCCGCGTCGCCGGCAGGGAGCGGTTCTGCGCCGTGGACGACGTCTCGTTCCGGGTTCGTCGTGGTACAACCCACGCGCTCGTCGGCGAATCGGGGTCGGGGAAGACCACGACGGCGAGGCTCATCACGCGCTTCCACCAGCCGGACGCCGGGACTATCGAGGTCGCGGGAGAAGACGTGACCCATGCGAAGCGCGAGCAGCTGCGAGAGCTGCGCCGCCGTGTGCAGCTCGTCTATCAGAACCCGTTCGCCTCGCTGGATCCCCGCCAGCGCATCGTCGACATCATCGCCGAGCCGCTGCAGAACTTCCACGTGGGCTCACGGGCCGAGCGCACGGAGCGTGCGCTCGGCCTCCTCGACCGGGTCTCGCTCCCGGCGGACGTCGCACGGCGCACCCCGCGCGAGCTGTCGGGCGGACAGCGGCAGCGTGTCGCGATCGCCAGGGCGCTCGCGATCGACCCCGAGGTCGTGGTGCTCGACGAAGCGGTGTCGGCGCTGGACGTGACGGTGCAGGCGCGCATCCTCGAGCTGCTCACCTCGCTGCAGGCCGAGCTCGGACTCACGTACCTGTTCATCTCGCACGACCTCGCCGTCGTGCGCAGGATCAGTCACACGGTCTCGGTCATGCGCCGCGGCCGGATCGTCGAGGAGGGGCAGACGGAGGACCTGTTCCGCGACCCGCAGCACGAGTACACCAGGGAACTGCTCGCCGCGGTACCCGGACGAACGGAGATCGTCGCATGACCACCGCATCCACCGCCCGGACCGGGCCCAGCGTCGCCTTCTTCACACGTCTGCTCGACGACGCCTCGCCCGCTGAGCGGTATGCGCTCGCCATCGCGCAGATCCAGCAGGCGGAGCGCCACGGGATCGGGAGGGCCTGGGTCGCACAGCACCACTTCCACGCGGCCGAGGGCGGATTGCCGTCGCCGCTCGTCTTCCTCGCGCACGTGGCCGCCGTGACCCGGCACATCCGTCTGGGGACCGGCGTGATCACCCTGCCGCTGGAGGACCCGGTGCGGGTGGCCGAGGATGCCGTGGTCGCAGATCTGCTCTCCGGGGGGCGAGTGGACCTGGGCCTCGGCAGTGGAGGCACCCCGTCGTCGTTCGTGCCCTTCGGGGAGGACGTGCGCGACAAGGCGCCGACCTACGACCGCAAGCTGCGCACGCTCCTCGACGGCCTCGCCGGGCGCGACGTCGGCGCGGGCAACACGCTCTACCCCGACGCCGGAGACCTCGCCGACCGCATCTGGCAGGCCACGTTCTCGGCTCCGGGCGGTCACCGCGCCGGCATCCACGGACACGGACTTCTGCTCTCTCGCACCCAGCCGCGCAGGGCGGATCGCCTGCACGCACCCCTGTCCGAGCTGCAGGACCCGATCATCGACGCATACCTCGACGCGCTCCCGGCAGGCGTTGGTCCCCGGATCACCGCCTCGCGTACCGTGTTCGTCGCGGACGACCGTGCCGAGGCGCTGCGGTTCGCCGAGGTCGGCCTGCGGCGAGCGGCGGAGGGGTTCCGTCGGCAGGGCCAGACGATTCCCGGCGATGACATCGAGGAGTTGATCGTCGCGCTCGACACGCATCTGGGCACACCCGAAGAGGTGGCCGAGTCGCTCGCCGCCGATGCCACTCTCGCCCGTGCGACCGAGGTGGCCTTCCAGGTGCACTCGGTCGATGCCCCGCACGAGCACGTGCTGCGCTCGATCGCGCTGTTCGCCGACGAGGTCGCGCCGGCCCTCGGCTACGCCCTGGGCGAGACCACGACAACCGAGACAATCAAGGAGAACGCATGACCGATGACACCGTCCTGAACGATGACACCGCCCTGTTCGATGACACCGTGGACCGGATCCTGGGGGTGACGCCGGAGCTGGACGAACTGCGCCGCCGCCGACCGGTCACCAGGGAGCAGCTGCAGGCGAGCTTCGACGCCCTCTTCCGGCCGGTCACAGTCGCGCACGTCTCGCAGGCGGAGCGTGAACTCGTCGCGGCCTTCGCCACCGGACTCGCCGGCGTCGACGACGCGACAGCGGCGTTCTATGCCGCCCGCGCGCGCGAGGCCGATCCGGAGCGGGCGGGCGCAGTGCTCGCCGAGGCAGCCGGGGCGTCGACGAGCGGTCCGTTCGGCGCCTACACCGAACTCGGCCTGCAGTCCGAGAACACGGAGGGCGAGCGCTACGCGCCCGCGGACGCCGTCACCGCCGTCATCGGCGAGCGCCTCGCCGCAGCCCTCGCGCACACGCACCTGCTCCTGTTCCGACCGCGCGAGGCGTCCGGCGCCGATCTCGGACGACTGCTCGACGCCGGATGGTCGACCGATGGGATCGTGACGCTGTCGCAGCTGGCGTCGTTCCTCGCCTTCCAGCAGAGGGTCGTCACCGGGCTTCGCGCGCTCGCCGACGCAGGGATCGCCCAGACCGAGGTCTCCGAGGAGGAGGCAGCATGACCGCCGAGCAGACCGTGCTCCGCCACGACGACGCCCCGCACCCGCACGCCTTCACCCGCGGGGAGGTCGGCTGGGTCCCGCACCTCGAACCCCTCGAGGAGGAGGAGTTGACGCCACGGCACTACGACGGCCTCGTCGATGCCGCGCGCGCGAAGAACGACTACTTCCGGCTGCTGGCTCGTGACCCCGAGGTTCTCAAGGCGCGGACACTCGTGGACAAGGACATCTTCTACAACGTCGCCGAGGGTCTGCCGCGCGCCGACCGCGAGCTGGCGGCGACCGCAGCATCACGGCGCAACGGCTGCGTGTTCTGCGCGTCGGTGCATTCCCGCTTCGCCGCGCATCACAGCAAGCGCGTCGAGGATGTCGACCTGCTGCTGGACGAGGGCATCGACGCTGATCTCGGCGAGCGCTGGAACGCCATCGTGGCCGCGTCGGTCGCGCTCACGGACACTCCGAGCGCATTCGGGGAGCAGGAGATCGCGCGGCTGCGGGCGGCAGGACTCGACGACCTGGAGGTCGCCGACGTGATCCACGGTGCGGCGTTCTTCAACTGGGCGAACCGTCTGATGCTGTCGATCGGACGGCCGGTGGCTCCCGCCTGACCCTCGCTCTCGCTACGGCACGAGCTGTTCTACGGGACCAGGATGATCTTGCCCGAGGCGGCGCCGGATTCCATGAGCTCATGGGCCTGCGTCGCCTCGGCGAGCGGCAGCTGAGGGCCGAGCTCGATCGTGAAGTCGCCGGCGTCCAGGAGGGCGATCGTCTCGGGCAGGGCCTCGGCACGCCAGGCGAGCTCCTGCTCGGTCAGGGGCACGGGCGATCCGCCGGAGAAGGCGCGGATGCCGAAGGATGCGGCGTCCGGCCCTCGCACGATCGTCGCGATGCGCTCACGGTCGGCGACGAGCGCCAGCGAGGTCTCGATCGCCTCATCGGTGCCGGCGCAGTCGAGCACCACGGTCACGGGTGATGGAGCGGCGGCGCGCACCCGGTCGAGCAGACCATCACCGTAGGCGACAGGGATCGCCCCGAGCTCGCGCAGCTGGTCGTGGCGGGCGGGGCTTCCTGTGGCGATCACGGTGGCACCCCAGGCGACGGCGAACTGCACGGCGGCCTGGCCGACGGATCCGGAACCGCCGTGCACCAGCAGCACGTCGCGCTCGGTCACTCCCAGCGACCGCAGCGACTGGTAGGCGGTGCCGGCGGGGATGCCGATCCCGGCGCCCTCGGCCATCGTGACCGTGTCGGGGAGCTTCGCGAGCTTCTCGGTCGCGATCGCGAGCGCCGAGGCGTAGGTGCCGTTCCCGTCGCGGATGGCCACCCGGTCGCCGACGACGAGATCGTCGACCCCTTCGCCCAGCACCTCGACGACGCCGGCGCCGTCGAAGCCGACGGGACGCGGCTCGGTGATCGGCGGGGACGGGCGCTTGCCGCCCCGCAGCTTGGCGTCGATCGGGTTCGCTCCCGCCGCCTCGATCCGCACGACGACCTCACCGCGTGCGGCGACCGGATCCGGGATCTCGATCAGGTGGAGGACAGCGGGGGAGCCGATTTCGGTGTACACGATCGCGCGAGCCATGCGTTCAGGCTACCCGGGGTACGCCGGCGCGGTCTCGGGTCAGCGGCCGGACAACGCCTTCATGATGCGCTGCGGCGACACCGGCTGCGCGGTGCCCAGACGCTGGGCGAACACACTCACCCGATACTCCTCGAGCAGCCACCGCACCTCGACGAGCGCCGGCGTCGCGTCGGGGGTGAGGGGGATCGTGCCGCCCGCGTCCTCGAACGCCTTCGCCATCCGCTCGTACTCCGTCATGCGCGCCCGGTCCTTGCCCGGCTCGCTCGCGAGGGTCTTCAGGCGGTCGAGCATCCCCTCCAGGTAGCGGGGGAAATGCGTGAGGCGCTCGGTTCCCGCAGCGGAGACGAACCCGGGATGCAGCAGGCCGCTCAACTGGGTGCGGATGTCGTTCAGCGGTCCGAGCAGGGCCAGCGAGTTCTGCGACTTGATACCGCGCTCGACGTCTCGGGACTTCGTGAGGATGCGAGCGACCAGTGACACGCAGGCGAACAGCTCGTCGACGAGCACGGCGGAGACCGCGTCCCGCACCCGGTGGAAGTCGGCCTCGTTGCGCACGATCCCCTCCGGCACGAGGCTCTGGATGACCTTTCTGGCCACGGCCGCACGGCAGTCCTCGATGAGTGCGGCCGCTGAGGGATACGGCGAGGCGGCGAGCGCCAGCTTCTCCTGGCTCGTCAGATGCTCCTGCACGTACGAGGACGGAGAGGGGACGCCCAGCAGCACGAGCCGCAGCACGCCGTCGCGCGTGGCCGCTGTCGCGGCATCGGGGGTGGATTCCACGCGCACCGACACGGTCTTGCCCTGATCGACGATGGCCGGGTACCCCCGCACGACGCCGCCGGCGACGCGGGTGTCGAGCACCTCGGGCAACTCCCCGAACGTCCAGGCCGTGAGACCGGTCTGCTCGAGCGATGCGGCGGCGATGCGTTCGACTCCACCGCCCGGAGTACCGCGATTCGCGCCGGGGGCACCGGAGCGGGGAGGCGAGGCGATCGAGCGGGCGACGCTGCTGCGGGCGCGGTCGGAGAGCTGCGTCTGCAGCGCCCGCAGGTCACGTCCGGAGCCGACGACCCTTCCGCGTTCATCCACCGCCCGGAAGTTCATGCGCAGATGCGGAGGCACCCGCTCGTCGTCGAAGTCCGCGGCCGAGACCAGTTGGTTGGCGAGGGGCTGGATGCGACGGGCGAGGGCTTCCTTGAGCGTGCGCGGGGGCAGGCCACCGTGCGACTCCGGCCCCTCGTCGACGAGCTCGGCACCGAACTTCTCCGCCCAGTCGGCGGCAGGCACCACGTGGCGACGGATCGCCTTGGGGAGAGCGCGCAGCAGACCGGTCACCAGCTCGGCGCGCAGGCCGGGAACCTGCCAGTCGAAGCCGCGATCCTCGATCTGGGCGAGCAGGGGCAGGGGCACGACGACGCTCACACCGTCGTCGTCGGCGCCCGGTTCGAACCGGTACGCGAGGCCGAGCACCTGATCGCCCTGCGTCCACCGGGTCGGGAACTCGCGCTGATCCGCGCGCTCCTCGTCGTCGATCAGGTCGCTCTCGCGCATCACGAGCAGCTTCGGCGTGGCCGCCATGGCCTCGCGCCACCAGCTCTCGAACGAGCGCACGTCGAACACCTCGGCCGGGATGCGTTCGTCGTAGAAGCGGAACACGGCCTCGTCGCCCGCGAGGATGTCGCGGCGGCGCTCGCGCTCCTCCAGCTTCTCGAGGCGCCTGCGCAACTCGGCGTTGATGCGCCAGAAGGCGCTCACCCGCTTGTCGATCCGCGTCGGATCCCACTCGCCTTCGACGAGCGCGTGCCGCACGAACAGCTCGCGAGAGGCGGCCCTGTCGATGCGCGCGAACTGCACGCGTCTGCGCGGGATGATCTCGAGCCCGAAAAGCGTCACCTTCTCGAACGCGACAGCGGCACCCGCGTCCTTAGACCAGTGCGGCTCGGTCACCTGGCGCTTGGCCAGGTCGCCGGCGAGAGGCTCGGCCCAGGCCGGGTCGATCGCGGCGACCGTGCGTGCGAACGTGCGGGAGGTCTCGACGATCTCGGCGGCGATCACCGCGCGCGGGCTCTTCTTGCGCAGCCCGGAGCCGGGGAAGATCGAGAAGCGGATCCCTCGGGCTCCGCGGTACTCCGCGATGCGCCGGCCCCTCTGCTCCTTCGCGGGGGAGTGCGCCTTGCCGGCGGGGGCGGTGCGCTCGTCGAGGATGCCGATCTGCGAGAGCAGGCCCGAGAGCAGGGCGCGATGGATGGCATCGGGGTCGCTCGCGCCCCCGCCCTCCCCGCCGCGGTCGCTCGTCTTCACGAGGGTGCGCAGCTGACGGTGCACGTCGAACCACTCCCGCACCCGCACGTAGTTCAGATGCTCGGAGCGGCAGAGTCGACGGAACGCGCTCGAACCGAGCTCGCGCTGCTGCTCGCGCAGGTGGTTCCACAGGTTCAGCAGGGTGAGGAAGTCGCTGGTCGGGTCGACGAACCGCGCGTGCAGGCGGTCCGCCTCCTCCCGACGCTCCTCCGGCCGCTCCCGCACGTCCTGGATCGTCATCCCCGAGACGATCGCGAGCACGTCCCGCGTCACCGAGCCGCCCGATCCCGCCCGCCCCGCCTCGATCAGCATGCGCGCGAAGCGCGGATCGATCGGCATGCGCGAGATCTCGCGGCCGATGCGGGTCAGGTGCGGGGATCCGTCCCTGCGCGATGCCTCGACCGCGCCGAGCTCGGTGAGCAGGTCGAACGCGGCCTTCACGCCACGGGAGTCGGGCGGGGTGAGGAACGGGAACGCCGTGATGTCGCCGAAGCCGAGAGACAGCATCTGCAGGATGACAGAGGCCAGTGAGGTGCGCAGGATCTCGGGCTCGGTGTACTCCGGCCGTTTGTCGTAGTCGTCCTCGGAATACAGGCGGATCGCGATGCCGTCGCTGGTGCGCCCTGCACGACCGGAACGCTGGTTGGCCGAAGCCTGGGAGACCGGCTCGATCGGCAGCCGCTGCACCTTGGAGCGGTTGCTGTAGCGGGAGATGCGCGCCGTGCCGGTGTCGATCACGTACTTGATGCCGGGCACCGTGAGGCTCGTCTCGGCGACGTTGGTGGCGAGGATCACACGGCGGCGCACACCGGCGACCTTGCTGCGCTCGAACACCCGATGCTGGTCCGCGGCGGAGAGTCGACCGAACAAGGGCAGCACCTCGGTGGGGGAGCGGTCGTTCGCATAGGCACCGCGCACGGCATCCGCGGCGTCGCGGATCTCGGCCTCACCGGGGAGGAAGACGAGCACGTCTCCCGGAGCTTCCCGGTCGAGTTCCCGCAGGGCGGAGACGATCGCCGACACCTCGTCCTCCGGCTCGACCGGTGAGCTCTCGTCATCCGCATCCTCGACCGGCCCGCGATAGCGGATCTCCACCGGATAGGTGCGGCCGGAGACCTCGATGATCGGCGCCGGCGTGCTCTCGCCTCCAGCTGCGGCGGGCGTGGCGAAGTGCTTCGCGAAGCTCTCCGGGTCGATCGTCGCCGAGGTGATGATCACCTTCAGGTCGGGACGCTCGGGAAGGATCCGGGCCAGGTACCCGAGCAGGAAGTCGACGTTGAGGGAACGCTCGTGCGCCTCGTCGATGATGATCGTGTCGTAGCGCGTGAGCAGACGGTCTCGGTGGATCTCGTTGAGGAGGATGCCGTCCGTCATCAGGGCGATGCGCGTGGCGTCGGAGACCTTGTCGGTGAAGCGCACCTTGTAGCCGACCAGCGTGCCGAGCTCGACCTGCAGCTCTTCGGCCACGCGCTCCGCGATCGTGCGCGCAGCCAGGCGGCGGGGCTGGGTGTGCGCGATACGCTCGCGCCCGAGTTCGAGAGCGATCTTCGGCAGCTGCGTGGTCTTGCCCGATCCGGTGGCACCGGCGACGATCACGACCTGATGGTCGCGGATGGCGTCGGCGATCTCGGCCCTCGCCGCGCTGACCGGCAGCTCGGGGGGATAGGAGATCACGGGAGAAGACATAGCCCTCCATCGTATGCCGGGAATCGCCCCCTACGATCATGGGGTGATCACCGCTCTCGCTCCCGTCCAGTGGTTCCGTGAGTTCGGACGGCCGCCGCGCATCCTCGGACTCGACATCGCCAGAGGACTGGCGATCCTGGGCATGGCAGGAGCACACATCGGGGAGACCGAGACGTTCGAGTGGCTCGATCCCTCGACGTGGACCGACCTGGTGCACGGGCGGTCCTCGATCCTGTTCGCGCTGCTCGCCGGTATCTCGATCGCCCTGATGACCGGGCGCAGCGCCGGACCCGACCGTGAGCGGATTCCGAGCATCCGACTGAACCTGATCGGTCGGGGTGCGGTGATCTTCGTGATCGGCCTGGCACTGGAGATGCTGAACACCCCGATCGCGGTGATCCTCACGCTCTACGGTCTTCTCTACGTCGCGGTCATCCCCTTCCTGCGCTGGCGCCCGTGGCAGCTGCTGACTGCCTCCGCGGTGCTCGCCCTGCTCGGGCCTTCGCTGCTCGCGTTCCTGAACGCCGTGATGCTGAACCCCTACGGGGCGGGCATCGGGTTCGTGCTCTACGGCACGTATCCGATCACGGTCTGGATGGCACTGGTGCTGGCCGGCATGGCGCTCGGACGCCTGCACGTCGAGCGGCTGCGCACGGCGGCGGTAGCGCTCGGGATCGGTGTCGTGCTCGCGGCCGTCGGCTACGGACTGGGTGGGATCGGCCAGGCTGCGGGGCTCACCGGGAGCTTCGGGAGCAGCTCCTTCTCCGGCGGCCCCTCCTTCTCAGACAGCAGCTCCATCTCCGGCAGTGTCGTCTCCCCACCGTCCGGCTGGGAGGGATATCCGCAGGCGCTCGCCGAGACCGATCCGCTCCGCGCCGTGCTCACCGCGGTGTTCGCGGTCGACCCGCACAGTGGTGGTACCGCCGAGATCCTCGGCTCAGGCGGCTTCGCGCTCGCCGTCATCGCCCTGTGTCTGCTGCTGAGCAGGCCGCTCCGCTGGATGCTGCTGCCACTCGGCGCACTCGGCTCCATGCCGCTGACGGCATACAGCGCTCACGTCCTCTCGGTGATGCTCGTCGGCGGCCCCGGAGGGTTCTTCTCGAGCAACGCCTTCTGGGCGGCGACGGCACTCGGGCTGCTGCTCGTGACGACGCTCTGGTCGATGTTCTTCGGACGCGGGCCCCTCGAACGCCTGGTCGGGCGAGGAGCTGCGGCGATGGCGGCCGTGCCCCGCCGCTGATCCCGTCGACGGATCCTCGGGCACGCCGAAACCGGTGTGTTAGCGTGGAGGAGCAACGCCGTCTGGCGTCTGCGACCGACCGGCATGGCTGGTCGGACTGGGGAGTTTCGAACTGGGGAGTTCACACCACCGCGTCGCGGCGATCTTTCGCCGCCTCGATGTCGTCGAGCGCGCGGGGGAGGATGACGCCGCGTTCGGAACAGCATCGACTGGGGAGTCACGGTGGGGAACACGAGTTTCGGGCGACGGACACGGTTCGGGCGACGGACAAGAGGTGTCGTCGCATCAGTGCTGACGGCCGGCCTGCTGATCGCGGGTCTGTCGGGCGTGGGAGCGACGGCCGCGGCCGCGGCCGATGTGCCGCCCACGATGCCGCCGCAGCTGCAGCGCGACGAGAACGTCGTGACGTCGGATCCGATCCCGACCGTCCAGATCGACAACGGCTACGTGTGGGCGCAGACCACGATCGGCGCGACGGTGTACGCGGTCGGCAAGTTCGACAACGCCCGCGAGCCGAAGGCGGCGCCCGGCACCGCCCTCACCGCCCGCTCGAACGTGCTGGCCTACGACATCGTCTCCGGCGCGCTGTCCTCGTTCGCCCCGACGGTCAACGGCGTCATCAAGGCGGTCGCCGCGTCTCCCGACGGATCCCGCATCTACATCGGCGGCTCCTTCAACAAGGTGAACGGGAAGGACCGCTGGAACTTCGCGGCGCTCGATGCCAAGACCGGTGAGCTGGTCCCGCAGTTCGCGCCGTCGATCGGCGGCAGCGGCGTCTACGCGATCACCACCGACGGATCGAACATCTACCTGGGCGGTCTGTTCACCCAGGCCAACGGCGTCGCCCGCAAGAACCTCGCTGCTTTCGACCAGAAGAACGGGGCGCTCCTGAGCTGGGCCCCGCAGGCCGACCGCCAGGTCGACGCCCTCGTGATGGACCCGGCGGGCACGAACGTCATCGTGGGAGGCCGCTTCTCCGCGGTGAACGGCAGCAGCCTGCGCGGTTCCGCAGCGGTCGACAAGTCCACGGGTGCCGCCGACACCGCCTGGGGCATCTCCAAGGTCGTGAAGAACAGCGGCAGCAGCAGCAACTCGGGCATCTTCGCGCTCGCCACCGACGCGAACACCGTCTACGGCACCGGGTGGAGCTGGGCCGGCGGGGGCAACCTCGAGGGCACGTTCGCCGCGGAGGCCGGCACGGGTGCGGTGCGGTGGATCGCAGACTGCCACGGCGATCACTACGGCGTCTACTCCACCGGCAAGGTGGTCTACACGACCAGCCACATGCACTCCTGCAACACGATGGGGCTGCAGCCGCAGAAGAACCCGGCGGTGTACCAGTACGCCGAGGCCTACACGGCCGACGCGCGCGGGACCCTCTCGGCGAACACCTACTCCGGGTACGCCAACTGGGCCGGCACCCCCGCTCCGTCGCCGTACCAGTGGGCTCCGGACTTCGCGGTCGGCACCACGAGCGGCCTCGGCCAGGCGGGCCTGTCGATCACGGGTGCCGGCGACATGATCTCGATCGGCGGAGAGTTCCGCTCGGTCAACAACGGTCAGTTCGAGGGAATCGTACGCTTCTCCACGAAGCCTCCGGGTGGTGCGAAGGACGGGCCCCGGCTCTCCGACGCGGCATGGAAGCCCACGGCGGGTACCTCGCCCGTCCCTGGCAGCGCCCGGGTGTCGATCCCCACGAACTGGGACCGCGACGACCTGACCCTCACCTACGAGCTGCGCCGGGCCGGTGCCAGCGAGCCGGTGGCCACCGCGACAGCGGACGGCACCTGGTGGAAGCAGACGACGGTCACCCTCGACGACCCGACGGCGACCCCGGGAGTCACGCAGAGCTACACGGTTGTCGCGAAGGACCGTGACGGCAACATCGCCACGAGCGCGAGCGTGAACGCGAAGGCCACGGCGGGCACCGCCTCGGCCTACTCGAAGAAGATCCTCGCCGACAAGCCCTCGCTGTACTACCCGCTGGGGAACGTCTCGAAGGACTGGGCCGGATCGAACAACCCGGTGAACGGCACGGGCGCCGCTGCCTCGTCAGCGGGCATCGAGAACAGCGGCACCGGATCGACCACGGTGAACGGCACCACGAACGGGCGGGCGTCGTCCGATGCGAAGGCGCCGGTGTCGAGCGAGTTCTCCTCCGAGATCTGGTTCCAGACCACGACGAAGACCGGTGGCATGCTCATCGGCTCCGGAACGGCTAAGACGGGGAGCTCCGCGAGCGTCGACCGGCAGCTCTACATGACCAACAGCGGCACCCTGACCTTCGGCGTCTCCGCCGGACAGGCCCGAGCCACGATCGCCGGAACCAAGGCACTGAACGACGGCGTCTGGCATCACGCTGTCGTGTCGCAGGGCGCGGCCGGGATGAAGCTGTACGTCGACGGCGAGCTCGTCGCGTCCGATGCCGCGGTCACCACGGCCAAGACCGATCCCGCCTACCTCCGCATCGGGGGAGACGCGCTCACGGGCTGGCCCTCTGCTCCTTCGTCGAACTACTTCAAGGGATCGCTGGACGAGGCTGCGGTGTACCCGTTCGCGTTGAACGCGGACCAGGTGCGCTCGCACTTCCAGCTGGGCAAGGGCCTCAAGGCTCCGACGGCGGCCTTCACGGCGCAGGCGACCGAGCTGACCGTCGCGGTCGACGGGTCGGGCTCGACCGCGGATGGTGCAGCGTCGATCAGCGGCTACGCATGGGACTTCGGCGACGGCTCGTCGGCGACGGGTGCCACGGCGACGCATGACTATGCGGCGGCCGGGACCTATACCGTGCGGCTGACTGTGACGGACAGCAGCGGACTGTCGGCGTCGAGCGAGAAGCAGGTCGTGGTGACCGCTCCCGTCGTAGCCGATGTCGTGGTGGCCTCCGACGCGTTCGACCGCGCGGTGGAATCCGGCTGGGGCACCGCTGAGGTCGGCGGCGCATGGACGCCGATGCAGGGGAAGTCGACGGCGCTCTCCGTGGCCGACGGTGCCGGCGTGATCGACCTCGTCGCCGGGCAGACCAGGGAGATGCTGTTGGACGATGCGTCGGTGCGGGACTCCGCCACCACCATGTCGTACACCCTCTCCGGCGGTCCGGAGTCGGGCACCGTCTACGTCGGAGCGGGTTCTCGGCGCAACGCTGACGCCGGCTACCGCGCTCTGGCGTGGCACCGTGCGGATGGGGCGACCTGGGTCGTGATCCAGCGCAACGGGACGGCCATCGCGAGCGCCGCTGTGCCGGGGCTGACCTGGAGCGCAGGCACCGTGTTCCATCTGTCGACCGAGACGACCGGTTCTTCCTCGACGACGATCCGCGCCAAGGTGTGGGCCGACGGGCAGCCGGAACCGGCGACGTGGCAGGTGTCCACGAGTGACGCGACCCCGGCGCTGCAGAGTGAGGGCTCGCCCTCGGTGTTCTCCTACCGGGCCGGCACCGCGACCGGCACGAACGTCGTGCGGGTGAACGAGGTCAAGACCACCCGGATCGGTGAGTGACCAGCGAGCGGGTTGAGCGGTGGTTGCCGGGTCCTAGAGCGGGAGCGCGAGATACAGCCGGTAGGCGCTCTGGTCGGCGAAGCTGTCGGCAGCGTTCGCCGGAGCTTCGACGATGTAGAGGCGGCCAGGGGTGTGCGGCTGCGACTGTGCGTCCAGGTGCCACACCACGCGGCTCACGATCGCGCCGTCGAAGTCGTACCGGGTGCCCGAGCCGTCGTCGAAAACCTGTTCCGTGTACGTGGGGTCGCCGATCCTGGCACGGAGGTCGACGGCAGCGTGAGCAGCCTCCTCATCCGAGGGGAACTGCAGTACGACCAGGGTGGCGCGACCGGTATCGGAGCGGAACACCGCTGTCGCCGCATCGCGTGAGCCCAGGTCGTTCGGAGTGTCCGCCCACTCGCCTTCGAGCTTCCAGTCGCCGCCCGCGGTGCCGATCTCGGCGACGGCCGCGGCGCAGAGCTCGCCGCATTCCGCCGTCACCCCGGACGCGCTCGGAGATGCGGAGCCGTCCGGGGATGCGGACGCCGACGGCACGTTCTCGCGTCCCTCGCCGATCTCCGCGCGCAGACCGGCGGCGAGAAGGAGATTCGTCGCGATCGTGCCGAGGAGCAGGAGGGCGGCGATGACGATGACCAGGATGATGATCGCCCGACTGCGTCGCCTGGTGGCCGCGACGATCCGAGTCTCATCATCACGGGCGTCCTGCGCATCGATCTCCGGCGCATCGGCGACAGGTGTCGGGGGCGGTGGCGGGAGGTACTCCTCGTCGCTCGGGGCGTCGCGCTCGTTCATCGATCCCCAGCCTACGGAAAGCCGGTCAATGGAACTCTCTCCTCCGAACTCTGTCCCACCTGTCATCACAGGTCATAGGCTGGAGATATGACGATTCCTGCACTCGAACTGAACGACGGCAACTCCATCCCCCAGCTGGGCTACGGCGTCTTCAAGGTGCCGCCGGCGGAGACCGAGAAGGCGGTGAGCGAGGCCCTGGAGATCGGCTATCGCCACATCGACACCGCCGCGATCTACGGCAACGAGGAAGGCGTGGGCGCTGCCATCGCATCCTCGGGTATCCCCCGTGACGAGCTCTTCGTCACGACGAAGCTCTGGAACGACCGTCACCACGACGACGAGCCCCGCGCCGCTATCGGCGAGAGCCTCGAGAAGCTCGGTCTCGAGAAGGTCGACCTCTACCTGGTGCACTGGCCCACCCCGGCCAAGGACGACTACGTGCACGCGTTCGCGAAGCTGATCGAGCTGCGCGAGGCGGGCCTCACCCGCAGCATCGGTGTGTCGAACTTCCTGGTGCCGCACCTCGAGCGCACCGTGAAGGAGACGGGTGTGGTCCCGGCCGTGAACCAGATCGAGCTGCACCCGGCGTACCAGCGCCGCGAAGAGGTCGCCTGGGCCGACGCGAACGACGTGCGCATCGAGGCATGGGGTCCGCTCGGCCAGGGCAAGTACGACCTGTTCGGCATCCCGGCTGTCGCGGATGCCGCTGCCGCTCACGGGGTCACCCCGGCGCAGGCGGTGCTTCGCTGGCACCTGCAGAAGGGCATCATCGTGTTCCCGAAGTCGGTGCGCGCCGAGCGCCTGCGCGAGAACCTCGACGTGTTCGGGTTCGAGCTGACCGACGCCGAGATCGCGGCGATCGATGCTCTCGACCCGCTCGATGGTTCCGGCCGCGTGGGCTCGCACCCCGACGAGGTCAACTGATCCGCCCGTGAGGTGCGGCCTTCGGGCCCACATGACGCCCCGTGTCGCAGCGCGCGACACGGGGCGTCGTCGTGAGTACCGTCGAGGCATGACAGCTCCGTACCGTGTCGTCGCCGTGTCGGGATCCCTGCACGAGCCCAGTAAGACGACCGCCCTCGTCCGCGCGATCACGGCCGCCATCGGCGAGCGCGCCGACATCGAGTCGCAGCTCATCGAGCTGACGCAGATCGGACCTGGGCTGGCCGGCGCGCTGCAGCGTGACCAGCTGCCGCCGGAGGTCGAGGCGCAGCTGCAGGCGATCGAGTCCGCCGATCTGCTCATCGTGGGAAGCCCCGTGTATCGGGCGTCGTTCACCGGGCTCTTCAAGCACCTGTTCGACTTCGTCGGTCAGTACGACCTGGTGGGCAAGCCGGTCCTGCTCGCGGCGACCGGCGGCGGCGAGAAGCACGCGCTCATCATCGAGCACCAGCTGCGTCCGCTGTTCGCGTTCTTCCAGGCGCTCACCCTCCCGCTCGGCGTCTATGCCAGCAACACCGACTTCGACGGCTACGAGATCACCTCCGAGGTGCTCGAGGCCCGCATCGCCCTGGCTGCCGACCGCGCGCTGCCGCTGGTGGGGTACGCGGCCTCGCGTCCGGTCGAACTCCTGGTCGGCTGACCGCAGGCCCCACACGCGGCGTAGCGTGGGGGGCATGACCAATCGGCTCGCCGACACCCTCAGCCCGTACCTGCGCGCACACGCCGACAACCCTGTCGACTGGTACCCGTGGGGCGAGGAGGCCTTCGACGAGGCGCGGCGGCGGGACGTGCCGCTGCTCATCTCGATCGGCTACTCGACCTGCCACTGGTGCCACGTGATGGCGAGGGAGTCGTTCGCCGATCCGGCCACTGCGGCCCTCATCAACGAGGGCTTCGTGGCCGTGAAGGTCGACCGCGAGGAGCACCCACAGGTCGACGCCGCCTACATGGCGGCGGCCTCGGCCTTCACGCAGAACCTGGGCTGGCCGCTGACGGTGTTCGCCACGCCTCGCGGACGCACCTTCTACGCAGGCACCTATTGGCCCCCGGAGGCGCGCCCGCCGATGCCCGCCTTCCGCGATGTCCTCGCCGCGGTGCGTGAGGCGTGGACGCTGCGTCGCACGCAGGCCGAGGAGTCAGCGGATGCCGTGACGGATGCGCTCGCCCGTGCAGCCGAGTCCGTGCCTTCGGATCTGCCCGACGTCGTCCAGATCGCGACAGCAGCGGAGGTGATAGCGGCGCGGGAGGATCGTCAGTTCGGAGGTTTCGGCGGCGCGCCGAAGTTCCCCGTCGCCACCACGCTGCGGTTCCTGCAGCATCCCCTCGTACGAGAAAGCGCGCCGGAGGCCGCTGAGGCGGGTGCACGCGCGCTCGCCGCGATGGCGACCTCCGATCTGCGCGACGCCGACGGCGGGTTCTTCCGCTACGCGACCGGGCGCGACTGGACCGTGCCGCACTACGAGCGCATGCTGACTGACAACGCGCAGCTGCTCGACATCGCCCGTGACGGGGGAGACGAGCGGACCGTGCGAGGTATCGCCTCGTTTCTCACGCGCGTGCTCCAGCGCGAGGGCGGCGGATTCGGCGCGGCTCAGGATTCGGAGTCGACGATCGACGGCGCGCGCTCCGAGGGCGGGTACTACCATCGCCCGATGGCGGAGCGCGCGGCCCTGGAACCCCCGGCGGTCGACGGCAAGGTCATCACCGGATGGAACGGTCTCGCGATCGGTGCTCTCGCCCGTGCCGGGGCCGCGTTCGGGGAACGGGCGTGGATCGACGCGGCCGCCGCGGCTGCCGACCACGTGCTGCGCATCAACCGGGATGCCGACGGTACCCTGGTGCGCACCTCGCTGGAGGGGCGGGCATCGGCTGCGGTGGCGACCGCTGCCGACCTCGGCCTCCTCGCCGACGGCCTGTTCACGCTCGCGCTGGCGACGGGCGAGGTGGAGTGGGCGATCACGGCGCGCGGCATCCTCGACCGGGCCCTCGGGGGATCGGCTGGCGATGACCCGCTGTTGTCTGCCCAGGGCATCGCGACGTCGCCGGATCAGACCGACGGAGACCTGCCCTCGGATGCCGCTGCGGTCGCCTCCGCAGCCCTGACCGCATGGTGGCTGGGAGCGGGGGACCGGTATCGCGAAGCGGCCGTCTCGACGGTGAGCGCGCTCGCCACCAGGTCGCTGGAGCAGCCGTTCGCCCACGGCACCCTGCTGCGGGTGGCCGCCGGTCTCGCCGTTCCGCCCCGTCAGCTCGTCGTGGTCACCGGCGCGGTGGACAGCGCCCTCGCTCTCGCAGGCCGAGGCGCGGACGCCGAGGTCGTCGCCGTGGTCACCCCGGACCAGGCGCGGGCGTTCGCGGATGCCGGGTTCGAACTGTTCGAGGGCAAGGACGCCTCGACGGACCGCGCCTATGACTGCCGGGCGTTCGTGTGCCGCCTGCCGGTCAGCGATCCCACTGCAGTGTCGGTCGCGCGCTGAGGCTCACCCGGATCCGAGGAGGAACCTGCATGGCCGTGCTGCAGATCGAGTGGGTCGACATCGCCGCCGGCGACGTGCGGCGGGGGACGCCGCTCGACCAGGTCGACGCCCTCGCAGCGCGCTATGCCGATACCGGCGTGCCGCGCGCCTGGTATGTGAAGGAGACGCCTCGCACTCGGATCTTCGTCCCTGCCTTCCGTCTCGCCCGCACTCCGGTGACGGTCGCGCAGTGGGCCGCGTTCGCTGACTCCACGCACGCCCGAGCCATCCCCGGGATCGACGACCATCCGGTGGTCGGGGTGTCCTGGGACGAGGCCACCGCCTTTGCCGCGTGGATCGGGGCAGAGCTCGCAGTGGACGCACGACTGCCCACCGAAGACGAATGGGAACGCGCAGCGCGCGGCGACGACACCCGTGAGTTCCCCTGGGGTGACGAGTACGAGACGGGCCGCGCGAACCTGTTCGACCTCGGGCTCGGAACGACGACGCCCGTCGGCTCGTTCCCCGACGGCGCGAGTCCGTTCGGGGTGCTCGACATGGCGGGAAACGTCGACGAGTGGACCTCGACCCGCTACGCGCCGTACCCCGGAGCGCCGGATGAGGTTCCCGTCGCCGAGGACTGGGCTGCCGATCCGCACATCACACGCGGAGGCGCGTTCCGTCACGATGTGGATCTCGCCCGCTGCGCCCGGCGTCACGGGGCCTATGAGGCCGATCTGGTCGCGGTCGGCATCGGGTTCCGGCTCGCGGCAGCAGCCCGCTGAGCCGTTCCCGGCTTTCGGCTGTGCAGTGTGTCCAGTCCTTCCCCGGGAACGCCCGCTCGATTGCGCGAGATGCGCAGCTTCCGGTGCGCCGATTGCCCAGTGGCCGGATTCCGTTCTAGTGTTGCGCGACACCTCACCCGATCACAGCAAGGACGCTCTGACGATGCCCCTTCCCACTCGCGCCGGACTCGATGCCGTTCCCGCATACCGTCAGGGGCGCTCCGCTCCCGCCGGTGCTTCCAAGCTCTCCTCGAACGAGTCTCCGCACCCGCCGCTCCCGTCGGTCGTCGAGGCCGTGCGCGAGCGCCTCGACGGCATCAACCGCTATCCCGACATGAGCGCCGCGAAGCTGCGCGAGCGTCTCGCCGCCCGCTACGGGGTCGATGTCTCCGAAGTTACCGTCGGTGCGGGCTCGGTCGAGATCGCGGCCCAGCTCATCCACGCGGTCGCCGGCGAGGGCGACGAGGTCATCTTCGCGTGGCGGTCGTTCGAGGCGTACCCGTCTCTCGTCCGTATCGCCGGGGCGACGCCCGTCCCGGTGCCGCTGGACGCGGACCACGGGCATGACCTCGACGCGATGCTGGCGGCGATGACCCCGCGCACGCGCCTGATCTTCGTCTGCAATCCGAACAACCCGACCGGCACCGTCGTCGGGGCCGATGAGCTGGAGCGTTTCGTCGCGGCAGTGTCGCACGATGTGCTCGTGGTGATCGACGAGGCCTATGTGCATTTCGACCGCACCGAGAGCAGGGGAGCCGGCATCGAGCTGTTCCGCCGCCACCCGCACGTGGCCGTGCTGCACACGTTCTCCAAGGCCTACGGGCTCGCCGGGCTCCGGATCGGATACGCCATCGCGCCGGCCGCTGTCGCCGAGAACCAGCGCAAGGTGGCGGTGCCGTTCGGCGTGACCGACCTCGCCCAGACCGCTGCCCTCGCGTCGCTCGACGCCGAGGACGAGCTCGCGACGCGTATCGACGAGGTGGTCGCCCAGCGCGACCGCCTGTACGACGTGCTCACTGCCGCCGGATGGCCCGCGGTCCGTTCGCAAGCCAACTTCGTGTGGGTGCCATCCGCCGAGCGCACCTCCGAGTTGGAGACGCTCCTGCAGGAGGGCGGTGTGGTCGCACGCGCCTTCCCCGGCGAGGGCGTCCGCATCTCCTCGGGCTCCGTGGAGGACATCGACCGGGTGGAAGCCGCCCTCGAGACCGAGCTCGCCGAGGTGAACGCATGACTGACGGACGCGCGACCGGAGACGCGAGGACTCCCGTGACCGAGGTGCCCACCACCACGACGACCACGAAGGGGCTGCACCCGGGGCTGACGCGCCGTCAGATCTCGATGATGGGGCTCGGTGGTGCGATCGGTGCCGGCCTGTTCGTCGGCTCTGGTCAGGCGATCAGCATCGCGGGACCCGCCGTGCTGGTTTCGTACCTCGTGGCCGGCGGCATCGTCGTGCTCGTGATGGCGATGCTGGCCGAGATGGTCGCGGCGAGACCGAGCTCCGGCGCGTTCAGCTCGTACGCCCAGAAGGCGATGGGCCGCAGCGCCGGCAGTGCGGTGGGCTGGCTGTACTGGATCCAGCTGGTCGTCGTGATCGCGGCCGAGGCCACGGGGGCCGGCGCGATCGTGGCGAACTGGACCCCCGGGATCCCGGCCTGGGTGTGGGTGCTGATCTTCGTCGTGGCGCTCACGGCCGTGAACCTGTTCGGCGTGCGCAACTACGGCCGCTTCGAGTTCTGGTTCGCGGCGATCAAGGTCGCGGCGATCATCGCCTTCCTGGTCGTCGGGGTCTGTGCCATCGTCGGCCTCATCCCGGGTGTGCCCGGCACCGGCATCTCGAACCTCGTCGACAACGGCGGGTTCGCCCCGAACGGCATCGCGGGCATCGCCGGTGCCCTGCTGATCGTGGTCTTCGCGTTCGGCGGCACCGAGGTCGTGGCGATCGCCGCTGCCGAGTCGAACGACCCCGCGCGCAACATACGCCGCATCGTGCGCGAGGTGCTGGTGCGCATCATGGTCTTCTACGTCGGGTCGATCTTCGTGATCGTCGCGGTGCTGCCCTGGAACGACCCCGCGGTGAAGGCCGGTCCGTTCTCCGCGGTGCTCGAGACCCTCAACGTGCCGGGCGTCGGCCTCGTGATGGACCTCATCGTGATCGTCGCGCTGCTCTCAGCCATGAACGCCAACATCTACGGTGCCTCCCGCATGGCGTACTCGCTGGGGGAGCGGGGCCTCGCTCCTCTGGCCGCGACCCGCACGAGCCTCAAGGGCGTGCCGTTCGTCGCGGTGCTGGCCTCCGTCGCCTTCGGGTTCGTCACGGTCGGACTCAACTGGGCGTTCCCCGATGTGGTGCTGCCGGCCCTGCTCAACGTGGTCGGCTCGACGCTGCTGGTGATCTGGACCGCGACCGCGGTGGCGCAGATCATCCTCCGCCGTCGTGCGGATCGGGACGGGGAGGAGATGCCGATGCGGATGTGGGGCTTCCCCTGGCTGTCGTGGCTGTGCCTGGTGCTGCTCGCGGCAGTGATCGCCCTCGCGATGATCGATGAGGCCGCACGCATCCAGCTGCTGTTGACACTCGGGCTCACTGCCGTGCTCCTCCTCGTCGCACGTGCGACCAGGGGCGTGGCGAGGCCCGGCGTCCCGCGGGAGTGACGATGCGCATCGATCGCCTCGACGCCCAGCTCATCCGACTGCTCACCGAGTCGCCGCAGCTTCCGATCCTGGAGTGCGCGCGGCGGCTCGGCATCGCCCGCGGCACGGCGACCAGCCGACTCGCCCGGCTGCACGAGGGCGGGGTGATCGAGGCGATCGTGCCGCGCATCGATCCGGCCGGGTTCGGCTACGGTGTGGTCGCCTTCTGCCTGGTCGAGATCGATCAGAAGGTCGGGCATGACGAGGTGGCCACGGCTCTGGCCGACGCCGTCCCCGAGATCGTCGACATGCACACCGTCACGGGCGCGAGTGATATGCAGCTGCGACTGGTGGCGCGCGATGCCACGCGGCTGCAGGAGGTGCTCGATCGGGTCGCTCTGGTGCCGGGGGTCGCCCGCACCGCCTCATCGATCGCGATGCGCACGCACCTCTCCGGGAGGGTGCTCCCTCTGGTCGAACACGTCGCGACGGACGAGGTGCTGTAGCGCGGTAGAGTTCGAGCATGTCGAGTCCCGAGTCAGACGCGTCGGGGGCCGTCGGTCACACCGCCGGCCCCGTGCGCCGATAGCGACGATCCTGTAGCTGCGCCTCCGCAGCGCGGAGGCGCGGACTGGTGCATCCCCGGATGCCGGCCGTGGTGACGAGAAGCCCCCTTCTTGATCTCTCACCTCGGAGTACTGCCATGCCCTCTGCCCTTTATCTGCTCGCCCTTGCCGTCTTCGTCATGGGCACGTCCGAATTCATGCTCGCGGGTCTCCTGCCCGCGATCGCCGCCGATCTCGACGTCTCCGTCGGCACCGCGGGTCTGCTCACCTCGGCCTTCGCGGTCGGCATGGTGGTCGGCGCGCCGATGATGGCGGCCTCGGCGCGCCGATGGCCGCCCCGACGCGCGCTGGTCGCGTGTCTCGTGCTGTTCGCCGGGTGCCACGTCGTCGGAGCACTGACCCCGATGTTCCCGGTGCTGCTCCTCAGCCGTGTGCTCGCGGCGCTCGCCAACGCGGGCTTCCTCGCGGTGGCCCTGCGCGCGGCCACGGCCATGGTTCCGGCCGACAGGAAGGGGCGGGCGCTGTCGATCCTGCTCGCCGGCACCACGGTCGCCACGGTCGCCGGAGTGCCGGCCGGGTCTCTGCTCGGCTCGGCCCTGGGGTGGAGGGCGACCTTCTGGGCGGTCGCTCTCCTGTGCGCTCCGGCGATCATCGGCGTCGTGCGCGGCGTCGCGAATGCGGTCGGCTCGGCGGAGCAGACCGCATCCTCACCGCGCCTCCGCGCAGAACTCCGTCAGCTGGCGACGCCGATGCTCCTGCTGCCCATGGGCATCGGGGCGCTGATCAACGGCGGCACCTTCGCGGCCTTCACCTTCCTCGCCCCCGTCGTCACCGAGACGGCGGGTCTTGCGGAGATCTGGGTGTCGGCGGCGCTGGTGCTGTTCGGTATCGGTTCCTTCCTCGGCGTGGCGCTCGCGGGCCGGCTCTCTGACCGGCGCCCCGGGCTCGTGCTCTTCGTCGGTGGACCGCTGCTGCTGGCGGGCTGGGTCGTGCTGGCGGCGTTCGCCTCCGCCCCGGCCGCGCTCCTCGTGCTCGTCTTCGTGCAGGGCGTGCTGTCCTTCGCCGTCGGGAGCACGGTGATCACCGGCGTGCTCTACGCCGCATCGGGTGCGCCCACGATGGGTGGCTCGTACGCCACGGCGGCATTGAACGTCGGCGCGGCCATCGGGCCGGTGCTCGGTGCGGTCGCGCTCAGCGCGGGGTGGGGGCTGCTCGCCCCGATCTGGGTCGCGTCAGGCCTGACAGCCGCCGCTCTCGCGATCCTGCTGCTGACGCGTCACACCCAGCCGGGCAGCCAGTTGTGCAGCAGCCAGAAGTCGTAGGGCACGCTCATCCCGGTCCACAGGGGCAGGAAGAACGCCGACACCAGCACGACGAAGGCGAGGAAGATCATCACGGTACGCTCGCCCGACTGTCGACGGTGCAGCGGATCCTCGCGTCTGCCCGCGATGATCCGCAGCGTCATCGCCAGCGCGATCACGAGGAACGGCATCATGACGACCGTGTAGAACTGGAAGATCGTGCGCTCGGGGAACATGAGCCACGGCAGGTACGTCACCGCGAGGCCGACCAGGGGGATGCTCAGCTCCGGACCGACCGGCTGCTTCGTGATCCAGCCCCGCACCAGGCGGTACAGCAGGTAGACCGACGCCGCGACGCCCGCGTACCAGATGAGGGGATTCGGGATCGCCGAGATCGCGCCGATGCAGTGGTCGGTGCCGCAGCCCGTGGGGTCGGAGTCGACCCAGACCGCGGTGGGGCGCAGCAGGAAGGGCCACTCCCACGCCGGGCTCGCATAGGGGTGCCCTCGAGTCAGGCCCACGTGGAAGCCGAGCATCGACTCGTGGTACTTCCACAGGGCGACGAGCGGGTTGGGGTCGCTTTGCCGGTCGTATCCTCCGGCGGTCACCAGCCACCCGGTCCAGCTCGCCAGGTACACGGCGGCGGCGGGGAAGACGAGCAGCACGAACGAGACCGGACCCTGGCGGAACGCCGCAGCAGTCGGCCACAGGACCACTCCGGCGCGGCGCCGCGCGAGGGCGTCGGTGATGACGACGTAGAGGCCGAATCCCGCGAGCACGTACAGGCCCGACCATTTCACAGCCGAGGCCGCCCCGAGCGCCAGTCCTGCGGCGACGAGCCAGGGTCGACGCCAGAGCACCGGCCCCCAGAACGGGTCGGGACGATCGGGGTCGCGTCTCTCGAGCACGGGCATCGTCCGCTGCCGGTCGATGATCACGAAGAGCACGCCCAGCAGCACGAAGAAGGTCAGGATGCCGTCGAGCAGGGCGATGCGGCTCATCACGATGCTGAGCCCGTCGATCGCGAGCAGCGTCCCCGCCACGCTCGCGACGACGACGGATCCGCTGAGGCGGCGGGCGATCAGGTAGACCAGCAGCACCGAGGCGGTGCCGAGCACCGCGGTGGCGAGGCGCCATCCCGCGCTGTTGTCGGGTCCGCCGATCGCCATGCCGAGCGCGATGAGCCACTTGCCGAGCGGGGGGTGCACGATGAACGCGCCCTGCTCGGACAGCGGCAGCTGCTGCAGCGTGACGAACGCGTCGTTGGCGTTCTCGCCCCAGGTGCCCTCGTAGCCCAGTGTCCACAGCGACCAGGCGTCCTTGACGTAGTAGGTCTCGTCGAAGGCGAGCTGGTGCGGGTGGGCGACGTTGATCAGGCGCAGGAGCGCGGCGATCGCGGTGATCACCAACGGTGCGAGCCAGCGGATCGCGCGTCCCCAGTCCGGATCCCGCAGCAGGCGGTCGCGGAGCTGCCCGTAGCGCGTCGACCGCTCCTCGGGAGCGGGGAGCAGGGGCACAGGAGCGGTCACCGGTCCAGCCTAGACAACGAGCCTTCTCCGTCGGCTGCATCCTGCCCGCCTAAGCTGGGCGGGTGATCATCCTCGCCGCCACTCCGATCGGAAACCTCGGCGACGCGTCGCGTCGCCTCGTGGAGGTGCTGGAGAACGCCGAGGTCGTCGTGGCCGAGGACACCCGCACCACGCAGCGACTGCTCAAGGCGTTGGAGATCGACAACCGCCCGCGCCTGATCGCCCTGCACGACCACAACGAGAAGCAGAAGGCCGCGGAGCTGGCGGCGCTCGCCGCGGAGACCGACATCGTCGTGATGAGCGATGCCGGGATGCCCACCGTGAGCGACCCGGGATACGGATTGGTCGCCGAAGCCGTCGCCCAGGGCGTCACCGTGACCGCGATCCCTGGGCCGAGCGCGGTGCTGATGGCGTTGGCGATCTCTGGCCTGCCGACCGATCGCTTCACGTTCGAGGGCTTCCTGCCGCGCAAACCGGGGGAGCGGCGCTCGACCCTTCGCGCCCTGGCGTCCGAACCCCGCACCATGGTCTTCTTCGAGTCGCCTGCACGTCTCGCGAGTGCCCTGGCCGACATGGGTGCCGCGTTCGGTGACGAGCGTCGCATCGCCGTGTGCCGCGAGCTCACGAAGTTCTACGAGGAGGTGCGTCGCGGCACGGCGTCCGAGCTCGTGGCGTGGGCCGAGGACGGCGTCAAGGGCGAGATCGTGATCGTGGTCGAAGGCGCCTCCCGCCGCGACGCCTCTCCGGAGGACGCCCTCGCGCAGGTGCAGACGCTCGTCGCCGACGGTGTCCGACTCAAGGATGCCGCGTCGGAGGTCGCCGCCCTCACCGGTCTCTCCTCCCGCGACCTCTACCAGGCTGCTCTCGCCGCCCGCTCCGGAGGGGCGTGAGCGTGAGCAAGGCGGCGACCGTCTATGACGTGGCCGATCGGGCCGGCGTCTCGATCGCCACGGTCTCGCGTGTGCTGCGCTCACCGGACGCGGTGCGTCCGGTCACGCGGGAGCGCGTGCTGGATGCTGTGACCGCTCTCGGGTACGTCCCCAGTGGCAGCGCCCGCGGACTCGCCGAGCGGCGCACCGGGGTTCTGGGGCTGTACTTCCCCGGCTTCGACGCCGCGGAGGACGCCCCGCCGCTGGATGCGTTCTCCGCCGCCGAGGAGGACGCGCCTCCGTTCGCGATCGTCCGCGAGGAGGACGAAGACGATCCAGTGGGCGGCCACACCTCGATGCTGTTCCTCGACGAGGTGCTGCGCGGTGCGGAGCTCGAAGCATGGAAGCAGGGTTTCGTGCTGATGGTCGGTGTCGGTCGCGATGATCCTGACCGCTCCACCGTGCGCGACATGGCCGGTCGGGTGGACGGGCTCATGGTGCTCGCGAGCAGCGTGCCGGACGACGTCCTGGCCCGCCTGGCGCGACGGATCCCCGTGGTGGTGCTCTCGGGGCCGCCGCGCGGAGATCACTACGACCATGTGACCGTGAGCAACGCCGAGGCGATGGCGGAGCTGACCCGGCACGTGCTGACCCAGGTGGGGGACGGGCGGCTCGCCTTCCTCGCGGGGCCGGGGGACTCTCCCGACGGTCTGCAGCGCTGGGACGGCTTCGCCGCTGCGGTGGCGGGAGCAGGGCGCAGCCTCGACGACGTGACCGTGCTGCGCGGTGACTTCACCAGAGCATCCGGCCGGCGGGCGGCCGAGGGCCTTCTCGCTGTGGGTACGCCGGCCGCGCTGATCTCCGCGAACGACCAGATGGCGCTCGGCGCGCTCGACGTGTTCCGCGGTGCGGGCATCCGGGTGCCGGAAGACGTGCTCGTGACGGGCTTCGACGGCATCGAGGCCGCCGCCCTGTCACACCCGCCGTTGACCACGATCCGGCAGCCGATGATCGATCTCGGACGCGCGGCCGTGCAGGTGCTGGCCCGCCGCCTCGAGCGCGCGGAAGCGGAGCCCGTCGTGGCTCGCCTGCCCCTGCAGATCCTGCTGCGCGAGAGCTCGCAGCGCCCGCCTGACCTCCCCGGCTAGGGCAGCACCGGTCCGCTGAGCAAAGCGATCTTACTCACGTGAACGGCGATGGCCGCCCCCACGATCGTGAGCGCGATTCCGCCCGCGGGCATCCACCATCGCGAAGGGCCGGGGAGCAGCATCCGGAGTGCTCCGACAGCGATGAAGAGCAATACAGCGAAACCGGCGAAGACGTTGCCTGTCGCATCCAGCAGCTCGAAGTCGCACAGCTGATCACACCGAGGAACGGAGATGCGCATGAAGTAGACGACAGCGCTGAGCACTCCGGCCACGGCGAGTTGCACGCCCCAGAGCACCGTGCTGAGCACGCTGCCAGCCGGCCTGGTTCGGGAGCTCATGCCACCACCCTAGAACGCGTTCCCCCGCCTCCATCCGCCCGTCTGACCGGCCGGAAACGCTCGCCGCGCCGGTGTCAAGGGGTTGCGATCGCAAAATGTATGCGCTTACAATCTGTGAGGCGGCGTCGGTCGCCGGTCATGACAGAGACGACATGAGGTGGCAGATGTCAGAGGGCACAACGCCGAGAGGGCGCGTGATGCAGCGCTGGCGCAGAGCGGCGATCGTGGGCCTCGCGGCCGTGGCGGTCGCGCTCAGCGGCTGCAGCATCCAGATCACATCCCAGCCCGATCCCTCGATCGGTGCCGACACGATGCTGATCAACGCCGACAAGGGCAACCCGTTCTTCACGAAGAACTTCAACCCGTATCTCACCAACACGCGCACCGCGTCCCGGTGGATCTACGAGCCGCTGATCCTGATCAACCCGCTCGACGGCACGCAGAACCCCTGGCTCGCCTCCGAGTGGAGCCAGCCCGACGCCCGCACCATCGTCATGACGATCCGCGACGGCGTCACCTGGAGCGACGGCGAAGACCTGACGCCCGATGACGTGGCGTTCACCTTCCAGCTGCTCAAGGACAACCCGTCCCTCGACATCAAGGGCGCGTGGCAGCACCTCGACAGCGTCGAGACCGAGGGCGACGACGTGGTGCTGCACCTCAAGACCGAAGACGCCCCCTCGCTGTCGATCCTGGGACAGACCATGATCGTCCCCGAGCACCTCTGGGCCGATGTGAAGGATCCGGGTACCTACCGCAACGAGAATCCGGTCGGAACCGGACCATTCGTGCTCGGCAACTACAACGACCAGCAGTACTCGATGGACAAGAACCCCGACTACTGGCAGGCCGACTCGATCGAGATCGAGCACATCATCCTCCCCGCCACGAACTCCCAGCTCGACACCGTCACACGCGGTTACGACTGGGCCTACTCCTTCATCTCCGACGTCGAGGGCACCTGGGGTGCGGCGAGCGAGCACAACAGCTGGTGGTTCCCGCCGGGCGGCGTGATCGCGCTCATGCCGAACCTGGAGGTCGCGCCCTTCGATGACGTGAACGTGCGCCGCGGCATCGCCCTCTCGCTCGACCGCGACGAGATCGCGGAGACCGCCTCGGAGGGCTACATGAAGCCGGCCGGTCAGACCGGACTCATCCTGCCCAACCAGGAGCAGTACCTCGACCCGAGCATCCCCGACAAGGGCATGATCACGCAGGACAGAGACGCAGCGCTGGCGGCTTTCGCAGAAGCGGGCTACACGCTCGACGGCGATCGGCTCGTCGGGGCCGACGGCCAGCAGCTCGAGTTCGCCCTCACCACCGCGAACGGCTACTCCGACTGGACGCGCGCGGCGCAGACCGTGCAGAGCCAGCTCGCGGCGGTCGGCGTGAAGGTCACCCTCAAGCTCCCGCAGCCCGCGGGCTACCAGAGCGCCATCAGCAACGGCGACTTCGAGATGGCCATCGGCGGCATGGGCAACGGCGACATCTACCAGGCGTACAACAACCTGCTCTCCAGCGAGTTCTACGTTCCATCCGGCGAGGCCACGGCGAACAACTTCGAGCGATACCGGTCTCCCGAGGTCGATGCGCTGCTCGCCGAGTACCGCGAGACCGTCGACTCCGCCCGCCAGACCGAGATCGTCAAGGAGCTGCAGCGCATCGTCTACGACGAGATGCCCGTGATCGGCCTCTACTACGGCGGCATCTGGGGTCTGTTCAGCGACGCGAAGTTCACCGGCTGGCCCAGTGAGGAAGACCCCTACATGATCCCGCAGAACTACGACTCCGCGCCGCTGGGCATCTTCACCCGGCTGAAGCGAGTGCAGGAGGGCGACAAGTGAAGTACGTGCTCCAGAAGTTCGGCCTTTTCGTGCTCACCCTGTGGGCCGCGATCACCCTGAACTTCTTCCTCCCGCGGATGATGCCGGGCTCTCCGGCGGACGCCGCCATCGCCAAGCTGTCCCAGAACGGGCCGGTATCGGATGCCACGCGTGCGGCCATCGAGGCGCAGCTCGGTGTTCCGACCGGGTCGCTGTGGGATCAGTACATCGCCTATCTCGGTCAGGTCGTGCGGCTCGACTTCGGCGTCTCGTACACGTTCTACCCGCAGTCGGTGTCGAGCATGGTCTCGACGGCCTTCCCCTACACGATCGGGCTCGTCGGCATCGTCACGATCCTCGCGTTCGTGATCGGCACCCTGATCGGAGTGATGGCCGCCTGGCGCCGCGGTACGTGGCTCGATTCACTCCCGACGCTGACCGGATCGTTCCTCAGCACGTTCCCCTACTTCTGGACTGCGCTGCTGCTGCTGTTCTTCTTCGGTTACGTGCTGCACTGGTTCCCGACCACGGGGGCCTACTCCGCGACCACGACGCCCGGGTTCACCTGGGAGTTCCTCGGCGACCTCATCAGCCATGCGTTCCTGCCGGCCCTGACGATCCTGCTCACCTCGCTCGGTGGATGGATCATCGGGATGCGCAACGCCATGATCAACACCCTCGGCGAGGACTACATCACCTTCGGCGAGGCGAACGGTCTGCGAGGGCGTACGATCGCCCTCCGGTACGCGGCCCGCAACGCGATCCTGCCGAACCTCACCGGATTCGGGCTCACGCTCGGCGGCGTGGTGGGCGGATCGATCCTCGTCGAGCAGGTCTTCGGCTATCCCGGCATCGGATACCTGCTGTTCAACGCCGTGATCGGGCAGGACTACCCGCTCATGCAGGCGCTCTTCCTGATGATCACCGTGAGCGTGCTCATCGCCAACTTCCTCGTAGACATCCTCTACGGGGTTCTCGACCCGAGGACTCGCCGATGACCTCCACCATGAACGTCAAGATCCCCGCCGAGCGCATCGCCGCGCCCAGCCCGTGGCGCGCCTTCGGACGCATGGTCGCCACGCTCTGGAGCAACGGCAAGGCGCGGCTCGGACTGTGCATCCTCGCCTTCTTCGTGCTGGTGGCGGTCTTCGCTCCGCTCCTCGCCCCGTACGGTGCGAAGGACAACGGCTTCGAGCGCAATGCCGACGCCTCCTGGGAGCACTGGCTCGGCACCACGGCTGCCGGTGAGGACGTGCTCAGTCAACTCATCTACGGCGCACAGGTCAGCCTCCTGGTCGGCTTCGCCGCCGGAATCCTGTCCACGATCGTGGCGGTGCTGATCGGCCTCAGCTGGGGCTACATGCGAGGCTTCCTCGGCGAGGTGATCGGCTTCATCGTCAACCTCTTCCTGGTGATCCCCGGTCTGCCGCTGATGATCGTGATCGCCGCCTACCTGCAGAACGGCGGCATCCTGATGATCATCGCGGTGATCGTCGTGACGGGCTGGGCGTGGGGTGCGCGTGTGCTCCGCAGCCAGACGCAGTCGCTGCGCGGGAACGACTTCGTCACCTCGGCGCAGTTCTCGGGCGACAGCAGGACGCGCATCGTGTTCCGCGAGATCCTGCCGAACATGACGTCGATCATCGCCGGCACCCTCTTCGGCGCGGCGACGGCGGCGATCCTGGCGGAGGCGGGGCTGGAGTTCCTCGGCCTCGGCGACTCCAGCATCGTCAGCTGGGGCACCATGCTCTACTGGGCGCAGAACTCCAACTCGCTGCTCACCGGACAGTGGCTGCTGCTGTTCGCCCCCGGTCTGTGCATCGCCCTGCTGGCGCTCAGCCTGACACTGATCAACTTCGGCGTGGACGGCATCTCCAATCCGCGTCTGCGAGAGGGGAAGGGGCGATGACCGCCATGACCGGGAACATCGACGTGCGCGACAACGACATCCTGCTGGACGTGCAGAATCTCTCGGTGGAGTACGCCTCGCCGGGTACGAAACCCGTCACCGCCGTCGAGAACGTGTCGTTCTCCCTGCGCCGTGGCGAGTTCGTCGGACTGGTCGGCGAATCCGGCTCCGGCAAGTCCACGCTCGGCTTCGCGCTCACACGACTGCAGAAGCCCCCGGCGCGGATCAGTGGAGGACGCATCCTGTTCGGAGGACGTGACATCCGCGAGCTGGACGCCGAGGAGCTGCGCCGTCAGCGCCAGGGCGGCTTCGCAATGGTGCTGCAGTCGGGCATGAACGCGCTCAACCCGGTGCGCACGATCGGCAACCACTTCCGCGACATCTTCGCCGCGCACGGGCACGTGTCGAAGGACGCGCGCGATGCCAGAGCCCGGGAGCTCGTGGGCAAGGTCGGCCTCGATGCGGCGGTGCTCGCCCGCTTCCCGGGTGAGCTCTCCGGCGGCATGCGCCAACGCGCCTCGATCGCCCTCGCGCTTTCCCTCGAACCGCAGCTGATGGTGTTCGACGAGCCCACCACCGCGCTCGACGTGCTGGTGCAGCACGCGGTCATGGACACGATCAAGGAGCTGCAGCGGTCCGAGCACTTCACCGCGATCCTGATCAGTCACGACCTCGGCATCGTGCTGGAGGCGACGGACCGGGTGATGGTGATGCACGAGGGTCACATCGTCGAGGACGCCAGGAGCATCGACATCCTCGAGCGCCCGCAGGACGACTACACCCGGATGCTGCTGAGTCACTACGCCGACCCCCGCGCGGAGAAGATCGAGATCCCCGGCTTCCTCGACGCAGGCACCCGGCGTCGTGAGGGACGTTCCAGGACCGACGTCACCGAGACGCTGCCGACCGTGTCGTCGCGCGACACCCGTCGGGCGGATGCGGCGATCGTGGTCGAGGGCGTCTCGAAGCATTACCCTGCGCCGCGTCGCGGACAGAGCGCGGTCACCGCGGTCGACGACGTGTCGTTCCGGCTGGAACCGGGGGAGGCGCTCGCCCTGGTCGGTGCATCCGGCTCAGGCAAGTCGACCATCGCCAAGATGCTCACCGGGGTCGAGAAGCCCACCTCCGGCACCGTCCGCTTCGGGGACATCGACGTGGCGACGCTCAAGCGCCACGGCCTGCGCGACCTGCGCAAGGACGTGCAGATGGTGTTCCAGGACCCGTATGCGGCGCTCAACCCGCTGCACACGGTCGAGTACGCCCTGACTCGGCCGGTCGTGAACTACACGAAGCTGCGCGGTCCGGAGGCCAGGGCCCGCGTGTTCGAGCTGCTCGAGACGGTCGGGCTCACGCCCGTCGAGCAGTTCGCGGCCAAGTTGCCGCACCAGCTCTCCGGAGGACAGCGCCAGCGCGTGGTGATCGCCAGGGCGCTCGCGAGCGACCCGCAGGTGCTGATCGCCGACGAGCCGGTCTCGATGCTCGACGTGTCGCTCCGCGCCGGAGTGCTGGCGCTGCTGGAGGATCTGCGCGAGCGGTGGGGCATCAGCATGCTCTACATCACGCACGACCTGCTGAGTGCACGACTGGTGACCCAGAACATCCTCGTGCTCAACGGGGGCCGGGTGGTCGAACGCGGCGAGACGTCGCAGGTGCTCCAGCATCCGGAGGACCCGTACACGGTCGAGCTGCTCGACGCCGTGCCGAACCCTGCCCGCGCCCGCTGACACGCGACGAACGACTGCAAGAAAGAGAGAGGAGCGCATCCGTGCTCACATTCCCCGACGGCTTCCTCTGGGGCGCCGCGACCGCCGCCCACCAGGTGGAGGGCAACAACACCACGAGCAACTGGTGGGCGATGGAACACGCGCCCGACTCGCCCATGGTGGAGCCCTCCGGCGACGCCGCCGACCACTTCCACCGCTATCCGGAGGACATGCGGCTGCTCGCCGAGGCGGGGCTGAACTCCTATCGCTTCTCGGTCGAGTGGGCGCGGATCGAGCCGGAGCGCGGCTTCGTCTCGCGGGCGATGCTCGACCACTACCGCCGCATGATCGACACTGCGCGTGAGAACGGACTCGACCCCACGGTCACGCTCATGCACTTCACGGTGCCGCAGTGGTTCCAGGAAGACGGATTCTGGCGCGCGGACGATGCGGTGGACCTGTTCTCCCGCTACGTCGAGACCGTGCTGCCGATCCTCGACGGCGTCGACTACGTGTGCACCATCAACGAGCCGAACATCGCCGCGATGCTGGCCGGGGGAGAGGATGCCGCGAACCTCGTCGCCTACGGCCTGCCGAACCCCGACCTGGGTGTCGCGGACACGCTGCTGAAGGCGCACCACCGTGCCACCGAGATCCTGCACTCGGTGCCGGGGGTCAAGGCGGGATGGACCATCGCCACACAGGCGTTCCACTCCACCGGAGAGCCGGGAGCGGACGAGATGCTCGCCACGTACGGCGACCCGCGCGACCACTGGTACCTGGAGCAGTCCGCCGGAGACGACTTCGTCGGCGTGCAGGCCTACACGCGCACGTTCATCGGCCCGGAGGGACCGCTGCCGGTGTCGGACGAGGTGGAGACGACGCTGACCGGCTGGGAGTTCTTCCCCGACGCGCTCGAGATGGGAGTGCGCAGCGCCTGGGAGCGCAGCGGCGGGGTGCCGATCCTCGTCACGGAGAACGGCATCGCGACCGCCGACGACACCCGACGCGTCGCCTACACGCAGGGAGCACTGGAAGGACTGCATCGCGCGATCGCCGACGGCATCGACGTGCGGGCCTACCAGCACTGGAGTGCGCTCGACAACTACGAGTGGGCCAGCGGCTTCCGACCCACGTTCGGGCTGATCGGCTTCGACCACGAGACCTTCGAGCGGTTCCCGAAGCCCTCGCTCGCTTGGCTGGGAGAGGTCGCACGGCGCAACGGGCTGTGAGCGGGGTTACCCTCGGGTCATGACCAACGCACAGCACGCGACGAGGGACGACACGCTCCGTTCGGCTGCGGCCGGGCTGAGCGCGTCGTTCCTCGCCGTCGGGCTGGCGGAGCTCGTCGCCGCTGTGGTCGAGCCGAGTGCGAGCCCGTTCGCGGTGATCGGGAGCGGACTCATCGACCTCGCACCGAGCTGGGCGAAGGACACCGCGATCGCGCTGTTCGGCACCGGCGACAAGGTGGCGCTGATCGTGGGCATCGCCCTGGTGCTCGTGGTCGTCGCCGCCGTCGCCGGCATCCTGGAGCGGCGGCGGTCCGGCATCGGCGCGCTGATCCTGGGCGCTCTCGGGGCACTCGCGGTCGTCGCCGCCATGATCCGCCCCGGTTCGGGCCCGTTCGCCTGGCTCCCCGGGCTGATCGCCGGCCTCGTCGCGGTGGTCGTGCTGCGTCTCCTCATCGCTCGATTGCGTCCGGTCGCCGGTCTGCGTCCGGACGGCGAGGATCGGAGACGGTTCCTGTTGTGGACGGCGGGTGTCGCGGCGACCGGGGCGATCGCCCTCATCATCGGCAACGTCGCCCGCGGCGCGAGCCGTTCGATCGAGGCGGTCCGCGATGCCCTGCGGCTTCCGAAAGCGGCCTCTCCCGCAGCGGCGGTTCCCGCAGGGGCGGAGCTCGACATCCCCGGCCTCGCCACGGTGGTCACCCCGAACGCGGAGTTCTACCGCATCGACACGGCGCTGATCGTTCCGCAGGTCGATCCGGCCGACTGGTCCCTGCGCATCCACGGGATGGTCGACCGGGAGGTGCGGATCACCTGGGATGAGCTGCTCGCCATGCCGATGCAGGAGGCGGATGTGACACTCGCCTGCGTGTCGAACGAGGTGGGCGGATCTCTGATCGGCAACGCCCGCTGGCTGGGTGTGCCGATCCGCGAGCTGCTCGCGCGTGCGGGCGTCGACGTGGACGCCGACATGGTGCTCTCGACCTCGGTGGACGGCTTCACGGCGTCGACACCGCTCGAGGCGCTCACCGACGATCGGGACGCGCTGCTCGCGATCGGCATGAACGGCGAGCCGCTGCCGATCGAACACGGCTTCCCGGTGCGGATGGTGGTTCCCGGGCTGTATGGCTACGTGTCGGCCACGAAGTGGGTCACACAGCTGGAGGTCACGAGATTCGACCGCGCCACGGCCTACTGGACGACACGGGGATGGTCCGATCACGGACCCATCAAGCTGCAGTCGCGCATCGACGTCCCGCGCCGCGGACAGTCGATCCCGGCCGGTGACGCGGTGATCGCAGGGATGGCGTGGCAGCAGCACGTCGGCATCGCCGGGGTCGAGGTGCGCATCGACGAAGGACCCTGGCGTCGCGCGGAGCTCGCCGCCGCCATCTCGGACGACACCTGGGTGCAGTGGAGCCTCGACTGGACGGCGGAGAGCGGGGCGCACACGATCGAGTGTCGGGCCCTGAGCACCGACGGCGAGACGCAGACATCGGATCCGGCCGCCCCCGCGCCCGACGGCGCGCAGGGATGGCACCGCATCGATGTCTCCGTCGCCTGAGCGCGTAAACACCCGCGCCGGGCCACCTAGAATTGCTCCATGCCCGCAGGCGAATCCTTCTACATCACCACGCCCATCTACTACCCGTCCGACGTGCCTCACATCGGCCACGGGTACACGACGGTGGCCGTCGACACCCTCGCACGGTGGCACCGCCAGGCGGGTGATGACACCTGGATGCTGACGGGCACGGATGAGCACGGTCAGAAGATGCTGCGGGCCGCGGCGGCGAACGGCGTCACCCCGCAGGAGTGGGTCGACAAGCTCGTCAGCGAGAGCTGGTTCCCGCTGCTGGAGACCCTCGACGTCGCGAACGACGACTTCATCCGCACCACGCAGGAGCGGCACGAGACGAACGTGCAGACGTTCTTCCAGCGCCTGTACGATCGCGGCTACATCTACGCGGGCGAGTACGAGGCGCTCTACTGTGTGGGCTGCGAGGAGTTCAAGCCGGAATCGGAGATCGTCGACGGCACCGGACCCTTCGAGGGACTGAAGGTCTGCGCCATCCACTCCAAGCCGCTGGAGCTGCTGCAGGAGAAGAACTACTTCTTCAAGCTCAGCGAGTTCCAGGACCGGCTGCTCGAGCTGTACAAGACCGAGCCCAACTTCGTGCGGCCCGATTCGGCGCGCAACGAGGTCGTCTCGTTCGTGAGCCAGGGCCTCAAGGACCTCTCGATCTCCCGCTCGACCTTCGACTGGGGCATCCCGCTGCCGTGGGACGAGTCGCACGTCATCTACGTGTGGGTCGACGCGCTGCTCAACTACGCCACGGCCGTCGGGTACGGCTCCGACGAGGAGACCTTCGCGCGCCGCTGGCCGGCGTACCACGTGGTCGGCAAGGACATCCTGCGCTTCCACGCCGTCATCTGGCCCGCGCTGCTGATGGCGGCGGGACTCGACGTGCCGAAGGGCGTCTTCGCGCACGGCTGGCTGCTGGTCGGCGGCGAGAAGATGTCGAAGTCGAAGCTCACCGGCATCGCGCCGACCGAGATCACCGATGTCTTCGGCTCGGACGCGTACCGCTTCTACTTCCTGTCCGCGATCGCGTTCGGCCAGGACGGCTCGTTCTCGTGGGAGGACCTGTCCGCCCGTTACCAGGCTGAGCTCGCGAACGGCTTCGGCAACCTCGCCTCGCGCACCACCGCGATGATCGAGAAGTACTTCGAGGGTGTCGTGCCGCCGGCGGCCGAGTACACCGAGAAGGACCTCGCGATCCAGAAGATCGTGGCGGATGCCGCGTCGAACGCGGATGCGGCCATCGCGAACTTCCGCATCGACGAGGCGATCTCGGCGATCTGGACCATCGTGGACGCACTGAACGGCTACATCACCGCGAACGAGCCGTGGGCGTTGGCCAAGCAGGCGAACAGCGGCGACGAGGAACAGCGCGAGCGCCTCGGCACCGTGCTGTACACCTGTGCCGAGGGCCTGCGCGCGCTCGCCGTGCTGCTCTCGCCGGTGATGCCGCAGTCGACGGAGAAGCTCTGGATCGCGCTCGGCGCCGCGGAGACCCTCGGCCGCCTGCAGGACCAGCCGATCCGCGAGGCCGGAGCCTGGGGCGTGCTGCGCCCCGGCACCAGCGTCAACGGCCTGGCACCGCTGTTCCCGCGGGTGGAGTCCGCGGCCTGAGCGATGTCGGGGACGTATGTGCAGCGCCGCGACGGCGACGGACGCAAGGATCTGAGGTATCCCGCCGCGCCTGAGCCGCTGACCGTTCCGGTGTACGACAACCACGCGCACCTGGAGATCGTCGACGGCGACGAGCCGCTGAGCCTGACCGAGCAGCTCGACCGCGCGGCGGCCGTGGGCATCGCCGGCGTCGTGCAGGCGTCGGGCGACATCGAGTCGTCACGATGGGCGGTCGAGGCCGCGGAGTCGGATCCCCGCGTCCTGGCCGCCGTCGCCATCCACCCCAACGACGCGCCGACGTATGCCGAAGAGGGGCAGCGGGGTGGTGTGGGCCTGGACGAGGCCATCGCGGTGATCGACGAGCTCGCCGCGCACCCCCGCACCCGGGCGATCGGCGAGACGGGGCTGGACTTCTTCCGTACAGAGCCCGAGCGCCGCGCGCCGCAGTTCGAATCGTTCGAGGCGCACATCGCCCTCGCGAAGAAGCACGGCATCGCGATGCAGATCCACGACCGCGACGCGCATGAGGCCGTGCTCGAGACGCTCTCCCGCGTCGGCGCCCCGGAGCGCACCGTGTTCCACTGCTTCTCGGGCGACGACGCGATGGCTCGCCTCTGCGCCGACGCCGGGTACCACCTGTCGTTCGCCGGCAACGTGACGTTCAAGAACGCGCAGAACCTGCGGGATGCGCTGAAGGTGACGCCACTCGATCGCATCCTCGTCGAGACGGACGCCCCGTTCCTCACCCCGGTGCCGCTGCGGGGCCGCCCGAACGCGCCCTACCTCGTGCCGATCACGGTGCGCTTCATGGCAGCGGAACTCGGCATCGAGGTCGACGAGCTTTGCGCACAGCTGGCCGAGAACACGCTGCGGGTCTACGGCTCGTTCGCCGACTGAGCCTCGGGCTCCACATCGTCGGGTCCGGTCTCGGCCACGGGCTTCGCGCTCACGATCTGCGAGATCGGCCTCCACACCAGCAGCAGCGTGAGGGCCGCCCCGACGAAGGCGAACCACCACGGCGCCGTGAGTCCCCACACCTGGGCGATCACGCCACCCAGCGCCTGTCCGACGATCATGCCCCCGAACACCCCGACCATGTTCACGGAGGCCACCCGGCCCTGCAGCTCCGCGGGCACCAGGCGCTGCCTCACGGTCGTGGAGATCGTGCCCCACACGAACGCGTAGGCCCCGAAGAAGAACATGATGATCAGAGCGACCCATCCGACGGTGGTGAGGGCGAACGCCAGGTGCATCAGCACCTCGAGCGACAGCACGACACGCATCAGGGTGGCGAAGGAGACGTGGCGCTCCAACCAGCCGAAGCTGAGCGTCGCGAGGATGCCGCCTGCCGCCGACGCGGTCGTGAGCGCGCCGTAGCCCACCGCGCCCATCTGCAGGTGCTCTGTCGCGTAGAGCACGAGCACGCCCCAGGGCGCAGCCCAGGTGATGTTGAACACCAGGATGATGAGCACCAGCATGCGCACGGGCGGGTTTCGCCACAGCCAGCGGAGTCCTTCGGCGATGTCCGTGTGCACCGGGGTGTGCTCGTCGGTCGCACGTGGAGGCACCGGCGTGCGGGCCATGCGCGAGATGAGCACGACCGCGAAGCTGACGCACACGACTTCGAGCAGGAACGGCCAGGCGGTTCCGGCGGCGAACAGGAAGGCGCCCAGCGGGGGACCGGCGAACTGGTTCGCCACCAGGTAGCCGGCCTGCAGGCGGGCGTTCCCGGTGCCGAGGTCTGCGGGCTTCACGAGCATGGGCAGCAGCGTGCTGCCGGCGGTGTCGACGACGACCTCCGCGGTGCCGTAGAGGAAGGCCACGGCGAGCACGATCCAGATGTTCGCGACGCCGGTGATCAGGAAGACGCACAGGGCGAGGAGCACGACAGCTCTGGCGGCGTTCGCGAACATGACCAGGCGGCGTCGGTCGAAGCGGTCGGCGATCGCTCCCGCATGCAGGCCGAACAGGAGCCAGGGGAGGAACTGCAGGATCGCGCCGGCCGCCACCAAAATCGGCGACGAGGTCATCGACGCGATCAGCAGGGGTGCGGCCGCGAGTGCGACGCCGTCACCGACGTTGCTCGTCCACGATGACGCGAGCAACCAGCGGAAATCGCGGCCCATGCGACGGGGCGCGACGAGTTCTCCGAGGGAAGGCACCAGAGAAGACTACTGAGGAGGGGGGGACATCGGAGTGTGGGGGAGAATGGGGGGATGACCGTCACCCTGCTCGGCGCCTCCGAGATCCGCCGCCTCGCCGCCGAGCTCGACGTCACCCCGACGAAGAAGCTCGGACAGAACTTCGTCACCGATGCGAACACCGTGCGCAAGATCGTGCAGGCCGCCCGCGTGCAGCCGCACGAGCGCGTGGTCGAGGTCGGTCCCGGACTCGGGTCGCTGACGCTGGCGATCCTCGAGACCGGCGCATCCGTCACGGCCGTCGAGATCGACCACCGGCTCGCGGCCCGCCTCGCGCAGACGGCCGCCGAGCACGGTGTCGAGGCCGACCGCCTCACGGTCGTCGACGCGGATGCGCTGCGCATCACCGAGCTCCCCGGCGAGCCCACCGTGCTGGTCGCCAACCTGCCCTACAACGTCTCGGTGCCCGTGCTCCTGCACTTCCTCGAGAACTTCGCCTACCTGCAGCGCGGCGTCGTCATGGTCCAGGCCGAGGTCGCCGAGCGGCTGGCCGCGAAGCCGGGGTCGAAGATCTACGGGTCGCCGAGCGTCAAGGCCGCCTGGTACGGCGAGTGGAAGCTCTCGGGCAACGTCTCCCGCCAGGTGTTCTGGCCGGTGCCCAACGTCGACAGCCTGCTCGTCGGCTTCGACCGGTCCGAAGGGGAGCGCGGCACGGAGGAGGAGCGACGCCGCACGTTCCAGATCGTCGATGCGGCCTTCAACCAGCGCCGCAAGATGCTCCGTCAGGCACTGTCCGGGATCTTCGGCAGCTCGGCGGCCGCCTCGGAGGCGCTCATCGCCGCCGGTGTCGCACCGACGGCTCGTGGCGAGGACCTCACGGTCGAGGACTATCAGCGCATCGCGCAGCATGCTCCTGCGCTGGACGCCGTCCCCGATGATGTCGCTTCCACCCAGTAATCTGTCACCGTGACCGATTCCCCCCGCTTCCGTCCCGATGTCCCCGAGCTGCACCGTCCGTATGCTGCGGACGAGAGCCGCTATCAGCAGTTCGCCTATCGCCAGGTCGGCACGTCCGGCCTGTACCTGCCCCCGATCTCGCTCGGGCTGTGGTGGAACTTCGGCGACAACATCCCGCTCGACAACCAGCGCGCACTGCTGCGCCACGCGTTCGACCGCGGCATCACGCACTTCGACCTGGCCAACAACTACGGTCCCCCGTACGGCTCCGCCGAGAAGAACTTCGGCCGCATCTTCGCGGAGGACCTGCGCCCCTACCGCGATGAGCTGATCATCTCGTCGAAGGCCGGATGGGACATGTGGCCGGGCCCGTACGGCGACTTCGCGAGCCGCAAGTACATCCTCGCGAGCGCCGAGCAGTCGCTGACGCGGATGGGCCTCGACTACGTCGATATCTTCTACTCGCACCGCGTCGACCCGGTCACCCCGATCGCCGAGACCGTCGGCGCCCTCGACACGCTCGTGCGCCAGGGCAAGGCCCTCTACGTCGGGATCTCCTCCTACAGTGCGGAGCGTACGGCCGAGGCCGTGGCCGTCGCCAAGGATCTCGGCACCCCGCTCGTCATCCACCAGCCCGCGTACTCGATCCTGAACCGCTGGGTCGAAGACGGACTGACCGACACCCTGGAGCAGTCGGGCCTCGGCGCGATCGCGTTCACCCCGCTGGCTCAGGGCCTGCTCACCGACAAGTACCTCGGAGACGGCACGGCCGAGCGTGCGCAGAAGCGCGGCTCGCTGCCGGAGGGCCGGCTCACGGACGAGGCCGTGCAGACCCTGCGTTCGCTGAACGAGGTCGCTCAGGGGCGCGGCCAGTCGCTCGCGCAGCTCGCACTGCAGTGGACCTTGCGCAGCCCCGTCGTCGCCTCGGCGCTGATCGGCGCCTCGCGTCCTGAGCAGCTGGATGAGAACATCGCGGCCGTGAACGGTCCCGACTTCACGACCGAGGAGCTCGCCCGCATCGACGAGCTCGCCGGCGCCATCGACGTCAACCTGTGGGCGAAGTCCTCGGAGCTGTGACCCGATCATGAGCCATGCCGCGTTCGCCGATTCCGTGCACGTGCGCGCCCCGGGGAAGATCAACGTCTTCCTCGGGGTCGGCGGCCGGCACGACGACGGCTATCACGCGCTGGCGACGGTCTTCCAGGCAGTCTCGCTCTACGAGGACGTGATCGCGCGCCCCGCCGACGACTTCTCGGTGACGGTATCCGGGGTGGAGGACACCGAGTCCGTGCCGCTCGACGACCGCAACCTGGCGATGCGCGCGGCCAAGCTGCTCGCCGTCGCCGTGGACCATCCGGGCGGGGTGGCGCTCGAGATCCGCAAGAGCGTGCCTGTGGCCGGTGGCATGGGAGGAGGGTCGGCGGATGCCGCAGCCGCCCTCGTGGCGTGCGATGCGCTGTGGGGGACGGGACTGTCGCAGACCCGCCTGCACGATCTCGCCGCCCGGCTCGGTGCCGACGTCCCGTTCGCCCTGCACGGCGGCACGGCGGTGGGCACGGGGCGGGGAGATCAGCTCAACCCGGCACTCGCCCGCGGACGCTTCGACTGGATCCTGGTGCCCAGCGAGCAGGGCCTGTCGACGCCCGTGGTGTACGAGCGTCTCGACCTGCTGCGCGAGGACGAGGGCGCCCTGGCCGACGACCCGCCGCTGTCGCTCGACGTGCCCATCCCGGTGCTGCAGGCGCTGCGTTCGGGCGATCCCGCCCAGCTCGCCGAGACCCTGTTCAACGACCTGCAGGCTGCGGCGCTGTATGAACGCCCCGATCTCGCCGAGACGATCAGCCTCGGGGTCGCCGCCGGTGCGCTGCAGGGCATCGTGTCGGGCTCAGGGCCCACAGTGGCTCTGCTCTGCCCCGACCCGGAGACAGCGCAGGACGTGCAGTCGTCCCTGCGTGAGAGCGGCCTCGACCCGCTGCACGTGCACGGCCCCGTGCCGGGTGCCCGCATCATCGGCTGAGGGTCTCTCACCCTATCGACTCGGCAGCCCGGCCGAGCTGGCCTGTCGCGCCTCGGTCCACGAGGAGGTGCACGGGACGGCGTCGACAGACATAATGTACTGGGGATGTGACCGTGCACACGCAAGGAGGCAAGTGATGTCCACCGCCTCCGAGCGTGCCCGCCTGCCGAGCATCCGCGACGTCGCCCGCCTCGCCGGGGTCTCGCATCAGACGGTCTCCCGCGTGCTCAACGATCATCCGAGCATCCGTCCGGAGACGAAGGCCAAGGTCCTCGATGCGATCTCGGTCCTCGACTATCGACCGAACCTCGCCGCGCGGGCTCTGGTCACCAGCAAGTCGAACATGCTGGGCATCCTGTCCGCGACGATCGGGGAGTTCGGCCCCACCTCGTCGATCGCCGGCATCGAGGATGCGGCGCGGGAGGAGGGGTACTCGGTCTCGACCCTGAACCTCGCCGACACGACCCCGGAGGCGATCGGCCATGCGGTGCGACAGCTGTCGCGCGAGCAGGCCGACGGCATCGTGGTGCTCGCTCCCCAGGTGCGGGTCTTCCATGTCCTGCGCGGCATGTCCGTCGACATGCCCTTCGTGACGCTGCAGACGGCGTCCGGATCCGACGGCGTGAGCCTGTCGGCCGATCAGGTGGCCGGTGCCAAGGCCGCGACGGAGCATCTCATCTCGCTCGGGCACAGCGACATCCTGCACCTGGCCGGTCCTCAGGACTGGATCGAGGCGGAGTCGCGCATGCGGGGCTATCTCGACGGCCTGCGCGAAGCCGATCTGCCCACGTTCCCGCCGATCCGTGGTGACTGGACGGCGGACTTCGGATACTTCGCGGGCAAGGAGCTCTCGCTCCGGCGTGACTTCACGGCGGTGTTCGCCGCGAACGATCTGATGGCGATCGGCCTGATGCACGGGTTCCGTGACTCCGGGGTGCGGGTGCCGCACGATGTGAGCGTCATCGGCTTCGACGACATCCCGGTCGCGGCGCACGTCGCTCCCACGCTCAGCACCGTGCACCAGGACTTCCCCGAGCTCGGCCGTCGAGCGGTGCGCATCCTGCTCGCGCAGATACGAGGTGAGCAGCCGCCGACGTTCGGCCCGCTGCAGACGATCCTGCGCGCGCGCGAATCCGCCGCGATCCGCTGACGCGTTCGGTGCAGCGCTGCGCGCGCCGATCGAGATCATCGAATCCTTTCGATCCTTGCCGTCGCGTAGGGGACCGGGATGACGCCGGCAGCGACAGTGTCACGGTCCGGATTCGAAATGCCGATGCCGACTTGACAGCGGTCCCACGGAAGACGACGATATAGCGATGTGAACGGTCACATCGAAGGTGACCGCACGTCGCGAGGAAGATCCGTGAGCACCACAGCAACGTTGCCTACCGTGTCGGGCCCCATCCTGGAGATGCGCCGCATCACCAAGGAGTTCCCTGGGGTCAAGGCGTTGGCCGACGTCTCCATCACCGTCCGCGCCGGCGAGATCCACGCGATCTGCGGGGAGAACGGCGCCGGGAAGTCGACCCTGATGAAGGTCCTGTCCGGGGTGTACCCCTACGGGACCTACGACGGCGAGATCCTGCTCTACGGCGAGGAGCAGCGCTTCAGGGACATCGCGGCCAGCGAGCAGGCGGGCATCGCGATCATCCACCAGGAGCTCGCCCTCATCCCGGAGCTCTCGGTCACCGAGAACATCTTCCTCGGCAACGAGATCCAGCGCGGCGGCCGCATCGACTGGACGGCCCAGAAGGAGCGGGCCATCGAGCTCCTCGCCCGCGTCGGGTTGAGCGAAGACCCCGACGTGCAGATCAAGACCCTCGGCGTCGGCAAGCAGCAGCTCATCGAGATCGCGAAGGCGCTCAACAAGGACGTCAAGCTCCTGATCCTCGACGAGCCGACCGCCGCGCTCAACGAGAACGACTCGCAGCATCTGCTCGACCTGATCCTGGGGCTGAAGGCCAAGGGCATCGCGTCGATCATGATCAGCCACAAGCTCAACGAGATCGAGCAGATCGCCGACGAGATCACCATCATCCGCGACGGCCGCACGGTCGAGACGCTCGACATCTCGCGCGGAGAGATCAACGAGGACCGCATCATCCGCGGCATGGTCGGGCGTTCGCTGGAGAGCCGCTACCCGGATCGCACCCCCGAGATCGGCGAGGTGTTCTTCGAGGTCAAGGACTGGTGGGTACAGCACCCGACCGTACCGGAGCGCATGGTCGTCAAGGGCTCGAACATCACCGTGCGCCGCGGCGAGGTCGTCGGCATCGCCGGCCTCATGGGAGCCGGCCGCACCGAGTTCGCGATGAGCATCTTCGGGCGCTCCTACGGCACCTTCCTCTCCGGCACCCTGATCAAGGACGGCCAGGAGGTCGCCCTGCACGACGTCGCCTCAGCGATCAAGCACGGGCTCGCGTACGTCAGCGAGGACCGCAAGGTGCTCGGACTCAACCTGCTCGACACGATCAAGCGGTCCATCGTCGCGGCGAAGCTGTCGAAGATCGCGCACAACGGCGTCGTCGACTCCCGCGAGGAGTTCTCGGTCGCGGAGCGCTATCGCAAGGCTCTGCGCATCAAGACCCCCTCCGTCGAAGAGGGTGTCGGCAAGCTCTCCGGCGGAAACCAGCAGAAGGTCGTGCTGGCCAAGTGGATGTTCACCGACCCCGATCTGCTGATCCTCGACGAGCCGACGCGCGGCATCGACGTGGGCGCGAAGTACGAGATCTACGCGATCATCAACGAGCTCGCCGCCCAGGGCAAGGGCGTCATCGTCATCTCCAGCGAGCTTCCCGAACTCCTCGGCATCTCCGACCGCATCTACACCGTCTTCGAAGGTCGGGTCACCGACTGCATCCCGGCCGACCAGGCGACACCTGAGGACCTCATGCGCAGCATGACCTCCGCGACCCAGAAAGCATCCGCATGACCACCGACACCACCGCAACGAAGCGCGGCTTCCACTTCAAGGACATCACGAAGATGTTCGGGGGAGGGCAGTCGACCCTCCGCCAGTTCGGCATCCTCGGCAGCCTGGTCGTGATCCTGGTCGTCTTCCAGGTGCTGACGTGGATCTTCAAGGGTGCCGGACTGACGCTGTCCTCCGGCAACCTGATCAATGTCGTCAACCAGTACTCGTACATCCTGATCCTGGCCATCGGCATGGTGATGGTCATCATCATGGGACACATCGACCTCTCGGTCGGATCCGTCGCCGCGTTCACGGGCATCGTCGTGGCCAAGGCCATGCAGGACTGGAACCTCCCCTGGCCGCTGGGCATCCTCCTCGGCCTCGGTGTCGGCGTGCTGGTCGGTGCCTGGCAGGGATTCTGGGTCGCCTACGTCGGGGTGCCGGCGTTCATCGTGACCCTGGCGGGCATGCTGTTCTTCCGCGGCGCGAACCAGTGGGTCGGCGACTCGCAGTCCGTGCCGGTGCCGCAGGGCTTCAAGGTGATCGGCGCGGGGTACCTGCCCGAGCTGCCGTTCATCCCCGTCCCGTTCAACGTGCTCACGATGCTCCTCGCCCTTCTCGGCGTCGCGTGGATCGTGTTCTGGGAGATCCGCACCCGTCGCATCCAGCGCAAGATGGGCGCCGATATGGCGCCGGCGTGGGTCAGCGTCACCAAGGTCGTGCTGATCTCCGCCGTGATCCTGATCGCCGGCTGGCTGTTCGCCACCGGGCGTGAGGGCACCAGCTTCCCGATCTCCGGCATCATCCTGCTCGCACTCGTCATCCTCTACTCGTTCATCACGAACAACACCGTCTTCGGTCGCCACATCTACGCGGTCGGCGGCAACCGGCAGGCCGCGCGACTGTCGGGTGTGAAGGACCGCTGGGTCGACTTCTTCGTGATGATGAACATGTCGGTGCTCGCATCGCTGGCCGGCATGATCTACGTCGCCAGGGCGACCGCATCGGGCCCACAGGACGGCAACGGCTGGGAGCTCGACGCGATCGCCTCGGTCTTCATCGGTGGCGCGGCCGTCTCGGGTGGAATCGGAACCGTGATCGGGTCGATCATCGGTGGTCTCGTGATGGCCTTCCTCAACAACGGCCTCGCCCTGCTGGGTGCCGGCGCCGACGTGGTGTCGATGATCAAGGGCCTCGTGCTCCTGTTCGCCGTGGGTGTCGACGTCTGGAACAAGCAGCAGGGCCGCCCGTCGATCATCGGCTTCCTCACTCGTCGCTTCGGCCGCAAGCAGGATCCGGCCACCGACACGTTCGATCCGACCAAGACGAACTACCCCACCAGCCAGAAGTACGAAGCCCCCGCCGTCGAAGAGACGCGCGGATAGTAGAGGCCCAGGCGCGTACCGCACGCGCACCTGGACCTTCACACACCAGAGAAAGAGATCACATGAAGAAGATTCTTCTGTCGGCGACAGCGCTTGTCGTCGCGGGCGCTTTCGCCCTCACCGGCTGCTCCTCGGAGCGCGGTGGCACCGGATCGGGAGCGGGGGAGGAGACCGCCAAGGGCTTCGCCGCCGACGCCACGATCGGTGTCGCGCTTCCGGACAAGACCTCGGAGAACTGGGTCCTCGCCGGTCAGCTGTTCACGGACGGCCTGAAGAAGGCCGGATTCAAGCCGGACGTGCAGTACGCACCGGCCAGCAACACGGTCGCCGAGCAGCAGAACCAGATCCAGGCGATGGTCACCGGTGGCGCCAAGGTCATCATCATCGGCGCGAAGGACGGCAAGCAGCTCGCCACGCAGGTCGAGGCCGCCCGTGACGCCGGCGTCACCGTCATCGCGTACGACCGTCTGATCGAGAACACCGAGGCCGTCGACTACTACGTCGCGTTCGACAACTTCAAGGTCGGTCAGCTGCAGGGTCAGGCTCTGCTCGACGGACTCGCCGAGCGCGCGGGTCACGAGGCTCCGTACAACATCGAGCTGTTCTCGGGTTCGCCCGATGACGCGAACTCGGCCGTGTTCTTCAACGGTGCGATGGACGTGCTGCAGCCGAAGATCGACGACGGCACGCTGAAGGTCGTCTCGGGTCAGACCGAGATCGCCCAGACGGCGACCGAGGGCTGGAAGGCGGAGAACGCTCAGCGCCGCATGGACTCGATCCTGACGTCGACGTACAGCTCCGAGACGCTCGACGGCGTCCTGTCCCCGAACGACACCCTCGCTCGCGCCATCATCACCTCGGTGCAGGGTGCGGGCAAGCCGGTCCCGGTGGTCACGGGTCAGGACTCCGAGGTCGAGTCGGTCAAGTCGATCATGGAGGGTGTGCAGTACTCCACGATCAACAAGGACACCACGCTCCTCGTCGAGCAGTCGATCAAGATGGTCGGCCAGCTCCAGAAGGGCGAGAAGGTCGACGTCAACGACACCGAGCAGTACGACAACGGCGTGAAGGTCGTTCCGGCTTACCTGCTCGACCCGATCATCGTCACCAAGGAGAACGCGGCAGAGGCCTACGCCAACGTCCCGAGCCTCCTCGAGATCGTGAAGTCGTACCAGTAAGACCCCGCACTCTGTGACGCCTGTCGTCGCGGAACACGAGCCGCCCGGACCCTCTGGTCCGGGCGGCTCGTTCGTTTCCAGGGGCGAGTGGGTCCACGGTCGCGCAGACGGGTCCGCGGACTGACCGTAGGCGCGCACCTGCAGCGTGCCCTCAGAAGCGCGGGCGAACTGTGTCTGGCGGTGACTCGTCTGGTGACCGCTCGTCTGGTGACCGCTCGTCTGGCGGTGACTCGTCCGAGAACACCACCGTGTTCTGGGACGGTGGGCGGTCGATGTACTCGCGCCCGGTCGGGCTCGTCCATTCCAGGACGCCACCGGGGCGCTGCTCGACATGCCAGGGGGAATGGTGTTTGAGCATGTGATGTCGTCGGCAGAACGCGGACAGGTTCGAGGCGCAGGTGGCGCCGCCGCTCGCTGCCGCATGGTTGTGGTCGAGGTCGCACTTCCGGGCGACGATCCCGCAGCCGGGGAAGCGGCATCGTTGATCTCGGGCTCGAAGGTGTCGTCGCAGCTGCGCGTTCGGCCGGTAGCGATCCACCGCCAGCATCTCGCCGGAGATCGGATGCGTGAGCACCCGATCCCAGCCGGAGGCCTGACCGGCGAGTGTCCGCGCCGTCGCCGGGTCGATCGGAACCACACCGTCGAGCTCGGCCGGCGGTGACGCGGAGCCTCCCGACGGCGACATGGAACCGGGCATGAACGGGAGACTCCGTCGTAGGGCATCGTCGCGGTCCATCAGGGTCATCACCGGAACCGTGACCTCGACGCGGGCCTGGATCTCTCCGAGCAGGCCGTCGACGGTGTCGTGTCCTGTGGGCGTTCCGGTCAGCACGAGGTCGGTCAGCAGGTCTGTGCGCAGCTGATCGACCGTACGCGCATCGGGGGTGTGCTCAACGGGAGTCTGTTCGACGGTGGCCTGCTCATCGGTGGCGTGGTCATGGACGGCGACGCAGCTCTGGTCCTTCACCGCATGAGCCATCTGCGAGAGCCGATCGAAAATGCCGTGCACGAGCACGGCCGGAGCCTGTACGCCGAGCTCGGCCATGCCGTCGTCGAGGTCGCGCACCCAGACCCGTCGCTTCTCGCGCGCATCGAGGTGCCTCTCGGTGAGCGTGCGCTCCTGGAACCGCTCCGCGAGCCGGCGGACGAGCCTGCGCAGCCGGTTCGGGGACTCGCCCTCGGCCAGTTCCACCGCCTCGTCAGCGAACGCCTGTCGGTCTGCCGCGTGCTCGAGGTGTGCGCCCGCATCGACGATGACGCGTGAGTGCGCCGCGCTGATGCGCCCCTCTCCTTGGGCCTGCCACACCGCCGGGAAGCGCTCGACCAGCCAGGAGGCGTCGGCCATCCGCCGTTCCACCGCGCGGTCGCTCACGTGCTGCGCGGCACCGATCTCGGCGGCCACCGCGCGGATGGCCATGTCTCCTCGATCGGGGTGCTCGGCGGCGCGGGCGATGTCGACGGCAAGGCGCCCCGCCATCGCCAGCATGCCGTCGCGCGCGGCCTGCATGCTGCTCAGCGTGGCCTCTGCCACCTCGAGCGACGCGACCAGATCGGCGAGCAGCGCCATCTGGGTGTCGGTCGCGTCGAGCAGGGCGTTCATGGACTCAGTCCATCATGGGCCACCGACATTCCGACGGTGCGCGGCAGACCGTGGTGATGCTCAGCCGCGAAGCTCCCGCGTCGCCTGTCCCGTGCGCTGCAGGGCATCGACCGTCTCGGTGTATCGACGCTTCGCGACGCCGAGGAACAGGCAGTCCACGAGCGTGAGCTGGGCGATACGACTCACCATCGCCCCCGCGCGGAAGCTCGACTCGCGCACCTCGGTGAACAGCGCGTGGTCGGCCGCACGGGTGAGCGCGGAGTCCTTGGCGGAGGTGACTGCGATCGTGGTCGCGCCGCTCGCACGCGCGGTCTCCAGGAACCGCACGGTCTCGATGGTCGAGCCCGAGTGCGAGAAACCGATCGCGACCGTCCTCGCTGTGGGCAGCGCCGATACGGCGACGGCTTCGTGGGGGTCTGCGGGCATGTGCGCGTTGCGGCCGACCCGGAGCAGCTTGTGGCTGAGGTCCTCTGCCACGAATCGGCTGGCGCCGAGACCGTAGAGCAGGATGCGCTCCGCGCGGTCGATCGCGTCGACGGCGGCCTCGAGCACGTCGAAGTCGAGGCGGGCGACGGTCTCCTCGATCGCCAGCAGCTCGAGCGACGCGAGCTTCGACACGGCCTCCTGCAGGGTGTCGGATTCCGAGATCTCCGACCCGTAGGCGCCCCGAGCCGAGAACTGTGCGGCCTCCTTGCCGAGTTCGGCGGCCAGGGCCATGCGCAGCGGTGCATATCCGCTGAAACCGATCGCTCGGCAGAAACGCACGACCGAGGCGACCGAGGTGTCGCACTCCGCGGCCAGCTCGTTGATGGTGCTGTCGATCACGACGGAGGGGTTCTCGCGCACGACGAGGGCGATGCGGGCGAGGGAGGGGGTCAGTGTGGATGCTGCGGCCTCGATCGTCGACTGGATGCTCATCCGTCCTCCGGCGTGGTGGGTTGTAAATTCTTTTTGCCGAGTCTACTTCCGATGTAGGCTCTTTTCACAGACTTTTTCACCGAACTCGGGAGGGCCGATGGATGCGCGGGTGACGGTATCCGTCGATCTCGGCAAGTCGCGGTGCCGCGTGGTCGTCACCGGTCCCGGCCGACGAGTCGAGCGTGCCGGTGTCGGAGCGCCAGGGCTCGCCGCAGCGGGTGGGGTGCAGAGCGCGCTCGAGGCGATCCTGCCGCATCTGTCCGGAGAAGACGGACTGCAGCTGATCGGCGTCGGTGCGGCCGGGGCATGGCTCGCACCCGATGCCGCGCGGGATCTGGCCTCATCGCTCGCCACGGCGACAGGGGCGGAGACCGCCGTCGCATCCGACGTGGTCACGGCTCACGCGGGAGCCCTCGACGGCGACGCGGGTGTGCTCCTCATCGCGGGCACCGGAGCGGCCGCGTTGGGCATCGACTCCGACGGTGCGCGCCTGGTCGACGGATGGGGCCCGGAACTCGGCGACCTCGGCAGCGGCTCGTGGCTCGGGCGGGAAGCGTTGCGCGCCGTGCTGCGCGCGAACGACTCGCTGGCGCCGAGCACGGCCCTCACCGCGGCGATCGCCGGCCCGATCGGCGGCGTCTCGGACATCCAGACCTGGCTCGCGGGCGGCGAACCCCTTCCACGGCGCCTCGCGACGCTCGCGCCCCTCGTGCTCGATGCCGCGCAGGACGGCGACGGTGCCGCCTCCGCGATCGTGGCCGAGGGCATCGACCTGCTCACGGCAACGGCGACAGCCGCATCCTCCCTCACCACCGACGTCGTGCTCCACGGCGGCCTGACCGACCATGTGTGGTTCCGTCAGCAGCTGACATCGTCGCTGCAGGAAGCCGGGCGTCGGGTCGTGCCCGCCCACGGCGATGCCCTCGACGGAGCGCGGCTTCTCGCGCGCCGCACCGATCTCCCCCACGAAAGGTTCGTCCACCGTGCCGAATGACGACTCCCGCCTGGCCGCCCTCCTCTCCGTGCTGGAGCGCCTCGACACGGAGGCCTCCACGACGGAGCGCGGCGACCTCGACCTGCTCGGCACGACCGAGCTCGTGCGACGGATGAACGCCGAGGACCGCCGGGTGCCGGAGGCGGTGGCCGAGCGCGCAGAGGAGATCGCCACCGCCGTCGACGGCATCACAGAGCGGTTCCGTCGCGGCGGACGCCTCATCTACATCGGCGCGGGCACCGCGGGGCGTATCGGTGTGCTCGACGCGAGCGAGTGCCCGCCGACGTTCGGCACCGACCCCTCGATGGTGGTCGGACTCATCGCGGGTGGCGAGACGGCCATCCGCTCGGCCGTCGAGAATGCCGAGGACGACGACGCGGCCGCCGAGGCGTCGCTGCGCGAGCTCGGACTCACCGGGAACGACACGGTGGTGGGCATCTCAGCCTCCGGTCGCACCCCCTACGTCGTCGGCGGTCTGACCTACGCCCGCGGCATCGGCGCGTTCACGGTGGCGATCGCCTCGAACGCCGACTCCGAGATCGGAGCGGCCGCCGAGGTCGCGATCGAGGTCGTCACCGGACCCGAGTTCATCTCCGGCTCCACACGGTTGAAGTCCGGCACGGCGCAGAAGCTCGTCGTGAACATGCTCACGACGCTGTCGATGATCAACCTCGGCAAGACGTATCGGGGCGTGATGGTCGATCTGCTCGCGACGAACGAGAAGCTGCATGCCCGCTCGATCCGCACGGTGTCGCAGCTGTCCGGCGTCGACACCGACAGGGCGGCCGCGGCGTTGCAGGCGGCGGACGGCTCGGTCAAGCTCGCGCTGCTGATGCTCACCGCCGACGCGACCGCCGAGGATGCGGCATCCGCTCTCGACGACGCAGACGGGATCCTCCGCGACGCCATCGCCGCACTCGTCTGATCGCCGCGCGTCCCCGTTCGTTCGATACCGTGGGCGGATGCCCCTCGCTCTGATCACCGGTGCCGCGCGCGCCGACAGCATCGCCGCCGGAATCGTCCCTCGGCTGCGCGCCGCAGGCTGGACCGTCGTCACCAGCGACCTGCGCGACGCCGACCACCCCGCCGACCTCTCCACGGTGGAGGGGCCCGAGGCGCTGATCGCGGAGGTGACCGCAGCTCATGGACCGATCACCGCCCTCATCCTGAGTCACGCGCACGATGTGGAATCCGGAGTGCTCGACACCACCGCGGAGAGCTTCGACCTGCATGTGGCCGTGAACGCGCGCGCGACCCTGCTGCTGATCGCGGCCTTCGCGCGTCAGGTCGGCGACGACGGGGGAGTGGTCCTGGCGCTGACCAGCGACCACGTGACCGGCAACCTCCCCTACGGCGCCTCGAAGGGAGCGCTCGACCGCCTCGTCATCTCCGCGGCGCGCGAGCTCGGCCCGCGGGGGATCTCCGCGAACGTGCTGAACCCCGGACCGGTCGACACCGGCTGGATGGACGACGCGACGCGCACGGGTCTGGCCGGCATGACCCCGCTCGGACGCCTCGGCCGGCCCGCGGATGTGGCGGCCGTCGTGGAGTTCCTCGTGTCCGACGAGGGACGCTGGATCTCGGGGCAGCTGCTGAAGTCGGACGGGGCCTTCTCGGCGCAGTACTGAGGTGGATGCCGGCGCTGTGAACGCTCAGTGCCCGCAGGTGCAGGATCCTCCGCCGCAGCATGCGGATGTCGCACCGCCGTGCGCCTGCGAGGACTCCGGCACGTCCATGGCCGGGTTCTGGTCGAGGAACCCTGCGGGCTTGAACCAGAAGCCTGCATAGTCGACGGGCATGATGGGCCAGTCCTCCGGGCGTGGGAAGTGCGTCAGGCCGAAGGTGTGCCAGAGCACGATGTCCTGTCCGTCGATGTCACGGTCCGCGGCGGCGTACTCCGGCAGCCCGGAGCCGCCCTGGTGGGCGTTCGGGTAGCGGCCGGCCGGCCAGATCTGCCCCGGCTCGAAGCGCGTCGCCCACAGGTGCCTGGTCGCGAACGCGGCCCGCGCCGCGACAGAGGACGCGGGGTCGGCCATCAGCAGCGCGGTCGGCTCCGGGATGAGGTGGTACGCCGTCGGCCGTCCGACGTGGTTCGTCCGCGAGGCGCTCTGCACCTCCCAGACGCGCGCCACCGAGGAGTCCGCGTCGCGCTGCGCCTCCGACTCCGTGCGCAGCGGTGTCTCCGACCATGTGAAGGCGTTGCCGAAGGGGTTGTCCTCGCCCATCGGGATGCGCTGGGCATCGACCTCGACGAGCCGGTTGTCCTCGCCGTCGATCGCGACGTCGAGGCGCGCGCAGAACAGATGCTGGTGCACCGGGGCGAACACGCCGGGCGCGAGTTCGGTCGCATGCTTCTGCCGCACGCCGGGTTCACCCGCACCGGCGAAGACGATGCCGGTGGCTTTCGCGACGACCTCGATCGAGCCGTCCAGGCCGAAGTTCCAGTAGAAGCCGTAGTCGTAGTTGCCGATCGTGGAGAAGTACGACACCACGAATCGACGGGAGCGGCGCACGTCGGAGCGACCGGCGAGGTCGGTGTGCTTCCAGAGGATGCCGTAGTCCTCCTCGTGCATGCAGATCACGTTCGGGATCCGCACCGGGTGGCCGTGGTCGTCGGCGACGTAGCCGTCGACGTACCGGATCACACCGAGGCAGTCGCAGCCGAGCTCGAGGTGGTTGGCGTTCTTGCCGAGCAGGTACTCGCCGGCGTCGAAGTAGCTGATCCAGAAGCGTCCGGGAGCGGTGTCGCCGTAGGGGACCACCATCTCCGGAACGCTCGCCCTGCTCAACACGGATCGTCCCTGGAACGTGACGTCGTGGAGCACGAGGCCTTCGCGCGCGTTGAAGTCGACGCGCATCGACCAGCCCTCCCACTCCACGAGCGACCCGGTGACGGAGAAGCTGGGGCCCTCCGGCTGGGTGATCTCGATCGGCTTCAGGGTGGTGCGCGCCTCGCCCTGCACCTCGGGGTAGTAGTTGCCGTGTCCGGCCGGTACCGGCACGTCGCCGTGATCCTCGACGCGGATCACACTGTTGGAGGTGAGATCGATGTGCACGATGAGGCCCTCGACCGGGTGCGCCCACGGGGAGTCGTGCTCGTCGTACTTGAGGAACGTCAGTGAGCGGATCACCCGGCGACCCACCTCATCCGTGCGGCCGGTGTAGCCGGGAGCGAGGGGGCCGCAGAAGGCGAGCGCCATGTGCTCCTCGAGCCCCCGACGCGTCATCGCAGCCTGCCATTCCGGCGAAGCCTTGGCGATGCTCTCCGCCCGCTCGTACTCCTCGAACAGATACTGCGGCTGCCCGTAGGGCGGGGCGTCGTTCGGCACCCGGTGCGCGCGCAGCACCTCGCGACGGGTGATCGAGACCACGACCTCGGTGGCGATCCCGGTGGCGATGTCGAGCAGCGTCACGTCGACGCGACGGTCGTGGGGGGAGCCCGCAGCCCACGCCGCGAGCTCGTCCTTCGTCGGCTCATCCGGGAGCAGCATCGGCACGCGCGTGGTCGCCGTCATCAGGCCCGCGGCGTCGAGCACCTCTCGGGCGGCAGCGATCTCGGCTCCGGTGAGGGGGTCGTGCGGGTGCGGAGCGGAGAGCTTCCCGATCGACACGGGCTGCGGAGCATGGTGGGACATCATCGACCTCACTATTTTCGAGCGAACGCTCAATAAACGGGTTGGCTCGATGATAGGGCGGACGGCCCATCCTTCGCAACGGGGCATCACGCGCCGGGGCGTGCGGAGAGGAGGCTCAGGCGCGCCAGGGGGCGAGCGCACCCTCGAGCACGGCGAGGTGCGCGGAGGGGGCCTGCGGCTCCGTGACCTCCACGATCTGCTGCCCGTACGTGATGGAGCGCAGCAGTGTCACGATCGTCTCGGTCGGCGTGTCGGGGCGCAGTTCGCCGTCCTCGACCGCTTCGCGCAGCGCGAGTCGTGTGCTGTCCTGCCAGGTCGCGAGTGTCGGCACTGCCGCATCCGGTGCGGGCGCGAGCGTCGCGAGTCGCCCCCAGAAACCGACCACGACGTGCGCCTCGGTGCGGGTGCGCTCATCGACGGGCAGCACCTCGCGCATGAGGGCGAACAGGCGCGAGAGTCCTCGCAGTCCTGTGGTGGCCGCGGCGATGCGTTCTTCGGTGCGGCGGGTCACCTCGGCGGCAGCCGCGCGCACGACCTCGTCGAAGCCGTCGAAGTAGTGCCAGAGCGCGCCCGTCGCGACGCCGAGCTCCTTCGCGACGGCCCGCGACGACACGCTCTCGTGTCCGTCACGAGTGGCGACGGCGAGCAGCGCCTCGGCGATCTGCCTGCGGCGTTCATCGTGGTCGACGATGCGGGGCATGTGTCCATCCTGTCGCATGGCGTCGAGACCCGTGGCATTGAGGCCTAGCGTTATTGAGCGATTGATCAATACACTGCGGCTGTGGACCACCTCCTCCCTGCAGCGCCGTGGCTGATGGCCGCGGCTGCGATCGTCTCGGCCGCCGCGACCGCGGCGCTGTGGCGCGCCGTGCCCTGGCAGGGGAGGCAGGCGTCGCTCATGATGGCGGCAGCCATGCTCGTGCTCGCGGCGACCGACGGTCGAAACCCGCTGGTCGGGCTCATCCTGGGCGCGGTGCTGCTGGTGTCGGCCATGGTCGGCACGATGGGGGTGCGGGGCACGGCAGCAGCGGCGAGCTGCTGTCATCGTGCGCTGGTCTCGCTCGTGATGGCGATGTGCGCGTTCGACGGAGCGGTGGCGGCAGATCCGGTCGGCGCGAGTGTCTCGACATCCGTGTCCTCCGGTCATAGCGGGCACGGACTGTCGGGAGTGCTGTCTGTGCTCGTGCTGGTCGGGGTCGTCGGCGTCGTGCTGTGGACGGTCGTCGCGGAGTGGTTCACCGCTCCCGTGCACCGCGGCCGCACGGCACGCCTCTTCACCGTCGAGTCGTGGGCGATGGCCGCCGGCGTCGCGGTCATGTGCCTCGGGTTCTGATCCGATCTCTCACATCCGCTCTCGTCCGACCGCGGCGGGGCGTACGAAGAGCCACGCGGCGATCGCGGCGACGGCGGACGCCACGGTCATCGTCACCGCCATCGTGATCGCGCTCGTGCCGCCGACTCCCGCAGCGATGGGCGCGAGCACCGGACCGAACAGGAACGTCGACATGCCCAGCAACGCGGAAGCCGTGCCCGCCCGCGCGCTGTGGTGGGCGAGGGCGAGGGTCTGGCCGTTGGGACCGCCCAGCCCCGAGCACAGCATGAAGCCGATCAACGCGGCGACGATACCCGCGACGCCGACGCCGGAGAGCGCGAGAATCAGGAATGACACCGTCGCGACCAGCGTGGCTGAGATGCCGCCGAGGTATACGCGCAGCGGGCCCCATCTGCCGACCACGAGACGGCTGAGCTGGCTGCCGGCGATGCTGGCCAGCGCTCCGGCGGCGAAAGCGAGGCTGAACGATTGCGGGCTCAGGCCGAATTCGTCCTGCAGCACGAACGACGACATTGACAGGTAGGTGAAGAAGGCGACACCGCCTCCTGCTGCGGCGCACAGCACGGCCACGAACAGACGATCGCGGACGACGGCCCCGGCATGGAGTCCGAGCGTGCGCAGACCTCCGCCGTGACGGGCGGCGGCAGGCAGGGTCTCCGGCAGGGCGAGCACGACGACCAGGAGCAGCACGACACCCACCGCGCTGAGCACGCCGAAGATGCCTCGCCAATCGATGATCAGCGCGAGCTGGCCGCCGACCACGGGCGCGACGATCGGCGCGGTGCCCGAGACCAGGAACAGCAGCGACAGCATGCGCGACAGCTCGACGCCCTCGAACTGGTCGCGGGCGATGGCGAGGCAGATCACGATGCCGGCCGACCCCGCGAGACCCTGCAGGAAACGGACCACCAGCAGCACCTCGATCGTCGGGGCGAGAGCACACAGGAAAGAGAGCACAGCGAAGGCCGAGACGCCGACCATGAGCGGGAGCCGCCTGCCGAGACGGTCGCTGAGCGGCCCGGCGACGAGCTGGCCGAGGCCGAGACCGATCATGCAGGCCGACATCGTCGCCTGAGCGAGCGCCTCGGTGGTGTCGAGAGACGCGGCGAGCTGCGGCAGCTGCGGCAGATACAGATCCATCGACAGCGGACCGAACGCCTCCAGCATGCCGAGCACGAGCATGGCCCGCAGCGTGCCCATCCGCGGGCGCGGGGTCGGTCCGGACGTGGGGATGCTCATCCGTCCAGGCGCAGGGTGCGTCGCAGCCAGCTGTCGCGAGCGGCGACGGCCGCCCGTGAGACCTCCGCTTCGGGGGAGAAGCCGGAGAACCCGTGATAGCCGCCGGCCCAGACGTGCAGCTCCGCGCGGCCTCCCGTCGCCCAGATGCGCAGGGCGTAGTCGACCGCCTCGTCTCGGAACGTCTCGGCCGCTCCGACCTCGATGAACGCGGGCGCGAGGCCGGACAGGTCATCGGCGCGCGCGGGCGAGGTGTACGGAGAGACCCGGTCGGTGCCGCGGTCGGATCCGGTGATCGCGCTCCAGGCCGTGTCGTTGTTGTGGCGATCCCAGGCGCCGAACCCGTCGTACTGGCGACTGGAGACGGTGTCGTTGCGGTCGTCGAGCATCGGGCAGCCGAGCAGCTGTCCCGCCAGGCGTGGGCCGCCGCGGTCGCGCGCCATCAGGGCGACGGCGGCGGAGAGCCCGCCGCCCGCGCTCATCCCGGAGGCGACGATGCGGTCAGGGTCGATGCCGAGCTCCTCGGCGTGCGCGGCCATCCACTCCAGGGCTTCGTAGCAGTCCTCCGCCTGTGCGGGACCGCGATGCTCGGGAGCCAGGCGGTATTCGACGGCGACGCCGATCACGCCGTGGCGTTCCGCGAGGTCGATGAGCTCGCCCGTGCCGAAGAACCGGGTGCCGAGGACCATGCCGCCGCCGTGGATCGACAGCACGGCCGGCGCCGGTGCGTTCGCAGGTGCTGAGGGGCGGACGATCGTGATCTCGATGTCGGGGGCGCCGTCGGGGCCGGGGATGATCCGATCCTCCCAGGTGACAGCCCGCCCGTCGGCCTGTGTCGCCATGGGCGGGATGATGGTCGCGAAGTGGTCGCGGTTGGCGTGGATCGTCTCGGCGCGCAGCGGGATCACCTCGACGAGGTCGACGAACGCCGTCAGGCCCGGGACGAGCGCGGGGTCGTACGGCACCGGCACGGGGGCGGTCATCGCGCTGCCTGCCAGATCCGGCGCAGCCAGGAGGCGCGGGCGGCGAGGGCCGCGCGCGAGATCTCGGCATCCGGCATGTACATGTCGAAGCCGTGCGCGCCACCTCCCCATACGTGCAACTCCGCCTGACCGCCGGTGGCCCAGATGCGCAGGGCGTACTCGGTGTCCTCGTCGCGGAAGGCCTCCGCCTCGCCGACCTCGATGAAGGCGGGCGGGAGCGAGGAGACGTCCTTCGCGCGGCTCGGAGCGGCGTATGCCGGGGCTTCCGGGCTGAAGGCGAGGTCGTCGCCGAGCACACACGACCAGGCGAGGAGGTTCATCTCCCGCTGCCAGGTGCCGATGCCGTCGTACTGGCGGCTCGCGACGCTCGTGTTCGTGTTGTCGATCATCGGGCACAGCAGCAGCTGCCCTGCCATGACCGGTCCGCGCCGGTCGCGGGCCATCAGCGCGACGGCCGCAGTGAGGCCGCCCCCTGCGCTGCCGCCTCCGACCACGATGCGATCGGGGTCGATCCCGAGCTCGGCGGCGTGGGCGTGCACCCAGAGGAAGGCGGCGTAGCAGTCCTCGACACCGGCGGGGAAAGGGTCCTCCGGCGCGAGGCGGTATTCGACGTTCACCGCGACGACGCGGTGCTCGGCGACGATGTCGACCACGCGGCCGGTCTCCCAGGAGCGGTGTCCGACGATCATGCCCCCACCGTGGATGTTGACGAAGCCGGAGAGCACCTCGTGCGCGGTGTCAGTCGGACGGAACACCGTGATCTCGAGGTCAGGGGCGCCGGCGGGGCCGGGGATGATCCGGTCCTCCCACTCGATCGCACGTCCGGCGATCACGGTGTCGTTGTCGGGGAACATGCGGTCGGTGCCCTCCCGCGGGAGGGTGTCGCGGGTCAGCGCCGGCTGCGGGTTCCTGTCGAGCTCATCGAGCACGGCCTGCACCTCGGGGTCGAAGGGCACGGGGGTGAGGGTGGGGCGTCCGGCAGCGGTGGCGGTGGGGGTCGTCATGGGTCTCCTTACGAGGCTTCGGGCGGGCACGGTCGCGGGCGGGGGTCAGGGGCCCTCGGGGTCGACGACGTCGCGGTCGGCCCAGAACGGTTCGACGAGTTCGCGGAGCGTCGTGGCGCCGACGCGCTCGACCAGTGCGGCGGCGTCGAGGTTCGCCCGCAGCTGCGCGACGCTCGATGCGCCGAAGAGCGTGGTCGTGAGGGCGGGATGCGTGAGGGTGAACGCCAGGCCGAGCTGTGCGGGCGAGGCGTCGAGGGATTCCGCGAGCGCCGTGAACGCGGGCACGTCGGCGATGATCCGCGCGCGGATGTCTCCGGGATCACGGCCGATCTGCCGGTCGCCGTTCACCTTCCCGGCGAGTACGCCACCTTCCAGGCAGTCCGACGCCTGCAGGGTGAGGCCCTGCTCCCACAGGCGCGCGAACGGAGCGCCGTCGGGGATCGAGCGTCGCGACACGCTGTACTTCAGCTGTGCGATCTGCGGTCCGGCGACCCCCTCTCGTGCGGCGAGGTCGATCAGGGTCTGGATGCTCGAGGTGGACCAGTTGTTCACGCCCCACGCGCGGATGAGTCCGGCGTCTGCGAGCCGGGCGAGATCGATCACGAGGTCGCGCAGGTCGAGGTCGTCGCGCCGCAGGTCGCCCAGGATCACGAGGTCCGCGTGCTCGACGCCCACCCGCATCAGGGCGTTCTCGAGCTGCGGGCGGAAGCCGTCCGCGTCGAAGGCCTCGAGCCACAGCTTCGACGACAGCAGCCAGTCCTCACGGGCGAGACCGGCGGCGCGGACCATGGCGGAGAAGATGACATCCGTGAACACGGGCGGGGCGCCGGGCGCGGAGTACACGCCGACGTCGAAGAGGTTGACACCGCGCTCCACGGCTTCCCGCAGCATGGCGACCGCATCGGCGAAATCCATGCGGTCGTAGGTGTGCCAGGAGCCGAGGGAGAACAGCGAGGCGTCGATGCCGCTGCGACCGATCTCGCGGCGGGGGACGGTGCGGAGGGGAGTGGTCATCTGAGGCTCACATTCTCGGGTCGATGACGGCCTTGACCTCATCGAGGTGGTGCATGCGGGCGATCTTGTCCGAGGCGTCGGCGAGACCGACGGGGGCGCTGAACAGGGCGTCCCACGGGTAGCGGTCGGCGAAGGCGGCGAAGAAGTCGATGGCCCTGACGTAGTCCGAGATGTCGCCGTTCAGCGAGCCGACCACTGTGAGCTCCTTGCCCATGATCGTGCTGAGGGCGAAGCCGTCGCCCGCCGGTCCGGTGGAGCCGACGATCGCGATCGTGCCGCGCTGCGCGGCCATGCCGACGGCGTCGGGGCCGACGCTCGGCGCCCCGGCGAAGTCGAAGACGTGGTCGGCGCCGAGGCCGCCGGTGAGCTGAAGGACCTGATCCACGACGGGTCCGTCGCGGAAGTCGACGACGGCATCGGCGCCGAAGCGCGCGGCGAGCTCGAGGCGGGCGGCGGGAGCGCCGACCGTGATGACGCGACCCGCACCGGCGATCTTCGCGACGGCGGTGGCGAAGATGCCGAGGGCTCCGGACCCCTGGACCACGACGGTCGCGCCTGGGCGGATGCGGCCCGCTCGCTCGAAGGCGCGCAGCACGGTCTTCGCCGCGCACCCCGCCATCGATGCCCACGTGTCCTTGACGGTCGACGGCAGCAGCAGCTTGGCTGCACCGGGCGTGACGTAGGCGTACTCGGCGAGCCCTGCAGTGGCGAAGGGGTGCACGTCGGCGCGCTGCAGGAATCCGTAGCCGCGACGGGAGCAGGCGACGGGCTCGCGCAGGACGACGCAGCCGTGGCATTCCCCGCAGGTCGACTCCGACCAGCCGATGCGATCGCCGGGGGAGAGCGGACGACCCAGCGCATCGCGGGTGTCCTGGCCGACGGCGACGATCTCGCCGACCATCTCGTGCCCGAGGACCATGGGCAGCATGCCGGGGAACGTCATCCTCCCCTCCCAGATCTCGATATCGGTGCCGCAGAGCGTGGTGCAGGCGATGCGCACGAGCGCGGCGCCCGGTTCGATCTCGCTCGGGAGCGGGAGCTCCTGCAGCGTGAGGGGTTCGCTGTGGGCGGTGAGCACGGCGGCGCGGGTGAGGGTGGGGATCGTCATGGGGGTCCTCTCAGACCAGGAGCTGGCCGCCGTCGACCGCGACGGAGACTCCGGTGATGTGGCTGGCGGCGTCGCTCGCGAGGAACAGCACGAGCGGCGTGATCTGGTCGACCTCGGCGATGCTCCCGAGCGGGATGCGTGACTCCCAGGCGGCTCGGGCGTCGGGGTCGGAGGCGAAGCCGGCCGTCAGCGGGGTGAGGACCGGGCCCGGTGCGACGGCGTTCACGCGCACTCCCGAGGCGGAGAGCTCGAGCGCCGCGGTGCGGGTGAAGGCATCGACCGCAGCCTTGGTCGCCTCGTAGTGTCCGAGGCCCGCAGTGGGCTGGCGGGCGCCGATCGAGGAGATGTTGACGATCGACCCGTGTCCCGCCTCGGCGAGCAGCGCGCCGAAGACCTGGAGCATGAGGAACGTGCCGCGCACGTTGACGCGGAGGACGGCATCCACCACATCCACCGGCACCTCCTGCAGCGTGCCGCCACTCGCGACGATGCCGGCGTTGTTGACCAGCACGTCGATGCCGCCGGACTCTCTGACCCGCTCGGCCGCCGCTCGCACCGACGCTTCGTCGCCGATGTCGAGGGGGAGCGGGGTGGCGCCGATCTCGGCGGCGACGGCAGCGGCCGCATCGGCGTCCACGTCGCCGATGAGCACCTCGTCGCCGGCCGTGCGGAAGGCGGTGGCGATGCCGCGGCCAAGCCCGGATGCCCCTCCGGTGACCAGGATGCGGCGGGGGGAAGTGGTCATGTTCGTCCTCACTGACGGGTGTTCTGACGGGGTGAGTCCGTTATATTCTACAAACATAGAAAAACACAACCCCGTGCCCCGAGACGGCGAAGGAGCCTTCATGCCCGATCCGACATATCCCCGCAAGTCCCTGTCCTCGGGCGGTACGACGGTGCCGCCGCTCGCCCTGGGGTCGTGGAACACCTGGGATCGCATGGAGCGGGATGAAGCGGTCGCCCTCATCCGGCGCGCGGTCGAGCTCGATGCGGGATTCTTCGACGTCGCGTATTACAACATGGGTCCGCACGCCGAGAACTCCCGCACCGACATCGTGTTCGGCGAGGCCCTGCGGGCGAGTGGCGTCGACCGGGCGGACATCGTGCTGTGCGGGAAGCTCTGGCTGTGGGACTGGCCGAACCAGGGGTTCCGTGTACAGCTCGTGGAGTCACTGCAGCGGGCCGGCCTCGACCGGTTCGACACCCTCGTGGTGGGCGACTACCTCGATGCTCCCGACTTGCCGCGGCTCGTGGCCGACGTGAACGCGCTGATCGACGAAGGGCTCGTCGGTTCCTGGGGCATCAACAACTGGCGCATCGAGCACACGCGGCAGGCGCTCGCGGAATCCGAGGCTCAGGGAGTGGCCGGCCCTGTTTTCGCGCAGCTGAAGTACGGCATCGCTCGTCGCTCGATGGCGGAGGGCGAGGCGTACGGGCCGCTGTTCGCCGACGGCACGCTCACCCTCCAAGCGTCTGACGTGTTCGAGGGAGGGATCCTCGCCACCGGACGGATGCCGGAGCGGAAGATCGGTGCCGACGTCGGTGGGATCCGGGAGCAGATCGCGGCTGTCTTCCCCGAGGTCGCGCGGGTCGCCGAGGGGTTCGGCGTGACGCCGGCAGCACTCGGCATCGCCTTCTGCCTGTCCAACCCCGCAACGGCGAACGTGCTGTTCGGCGCCTCACGCGTCGCACAGCTCGAGCTCAACCACGCTGCCCTCGCCCTGGCGCGTGACCACGGTGACGAGGTGCGCACCGCCCTCGCCGACTGCTGGGTCGACCGTGAGGTGCGGGCGGACGGAGCCTGGTGAGTGGTGGGGGAGTGCGGGTCGTGCTTACGACTCGCGCTCGCGGGCGAGTGAAACGGCACGATCGAAGGTCGACACGATGACCTGTCGCCGCTCGATGCGATAGTCGTCGTCGGGTTCGAGTTCGTCGATGTACTCGTCCCACACGCGGACGTATCGATCCCGCCACTCTTCGAGCGTGCTGCGGGAGGGGAAGGTCGCCCCCACGCGACCTGCGGACGCGATGTCGGTGAGGATCTCGAGCCACGCGGGGGCCATGGATCCTCCCCACTCGTCCGGCTGCAGCTCGGTGTCGTCGTCCTCGTCCGCGAACACCTCCGCGATCTTCGCGATCAGGTCGTCGGTGATCGCGCTCAGTCCGTCCGCGACGGTGTCGTCGTCGAAGTTCCCCGGTCCCCAGGTGCCCACGTCGTCCTCTTCTCGTCGTCCGGTTCCTTGTCGTCCGGTTCTCTGTCGTCCGGTTCTCTGTCATCCGGTGCGGTTGCTCCAGAGAACCATGCGAGCATGATGCGCATGGCGGGGTATGAGGACAGAGCGTCTGTCGAGCTGCACCTGACGGCTGCCGAAGCGCTGGTGCTCTTCGAATGGCTGGCTTCTGTCAACGAGAGTGGTGCGCTCGTGGTCGATGAGGCGGAGCGGCGTGTGCTCTGGGATCTGGAGTCGCAGCTCGAGACGAAGCTCGTCGAGCCGTTCCTGCCCGGGTATCGTGCGCTCGTCGATGAGGCTAAGCGCGTGGTGCGGGGTGCGAACTGACGGTCGGGCTGCCTCGTGGTGTTGCGGGCGGTGGTCAGGCGGCAGAATGCCGGAATGGAATCGAACATATCTTCGAAACTCGGGTGCTTGTTCGGTGAAATCGAGGCATGTCCCAGTTAGCCGAGTTGCACGAGGCGATGTCCCGCCTCGATGCGGCATGGGCCGGCGCAGAGAGTTCGGGAGATCTCTCGCGTGAACAGTTGATCGCGGTGAGCGCGTCGATCGGCGTGCTGCAACGCCGGCTGGACGCGGTGCACATCGAGGTCGCCGCATGCATCTCGCGGGAGTCGCGTCCGGAGCTGGGGGCGGAGAGCCTTGCGAAGCAGCAGGGCTTCCGTAATCCGGCGACCTTGATCGCGGCTCACGTCGGGGTGTCGCGCGGTGAGGCGCATCGGCTGGTGAAGGTCGGAGAGGCGGTCGCACCACGCGCCGATCTCCTCGGTGTGCCGCTGCCGGCGAGGTATCCGCTGGTTCGAGAGGCGATCGACGCGGGCGCACTCAGCGCTCAGGCGGCAGCGGTGATCATCGCGCTGCTCGACCGGAGCCGCGTGGCCGTCGGTGTCGAGCGAGTCGCAGAAGCGGAGCGTGTGCTGGTCGAGAAGTCGGCAGGGCTCGCGCTCGACGACGTGCGGAAGCTGGTCGTGCGGGCGGAAGCCTGGTTGGACCCGGCTGGGGTGGAGTCGCGTCTGGAGGAGCAGCGTTCCCGGCGATCCCTGACCATCCACGAGCGCGGCGGGATGGTGCATCTGAATGCCGTCCTCGACGCGGAGACCGCCGCGCCCGTCGTGACCGCCATCCGCGGCTACGTGAGCGCCGCATTCGCCGCCCGGAAGGACGCGACGGCCCCCGATGCACCCGATGTCGACCGTCGCACCGTGCCGATGATCCAGGCCGATGCGCTCGCGGTGTTCGCCGGGCATGTGCTCGACTGCGAGGCTCGCGTGCCGTTGGCGGGCGCGACCGTCATCGTGCGGGTGGATCTCGACGCGCTGGAAGCGGGTGCGGGAGCGACTGAGATCGACGGAATCGAGCAGCCCGTCAGCATCGGAGGTGCGCGGCGGATGGCTGCGGGTGGGGGAGTGATCCCGTGCGTACTCGGTACCGCGAGCGAGGTGCTCGACTGGGGGCGGGAGAAGCGCCTCTTCACGCGGTGGCAACGACTGGCCCTCGTGGAGAGGGACGGTGGCTGTGCCATGTGCGGACTCCCACCGGAGATGACGAAGGCGCACCACATCCGCTGGTGGAGACGTGACCGCGGGCCGACCGACCTCTCGAACGGCGTGCTGCTGTGCGAGACCTGTCATCACCGCATCCACGACAACGGGTGGGATATCCGCATCGGTGGCGGTGGCGGTGGCGGTGGCGGTGGCGGTGGCGGAAGTGCTGGCGGTGGTCGCGAGAGGGTGTGGTTCCTGCCGCCCGCCTCGGTCGATCCGGCGCGCACTCCGCGGCTGGGTGGGCGAGCACGCTTCGATGTCGCTGCCTGAGGATGGCGCTGCCTGAGGATGGCGCTGCCTGAGAGGGGTGTCGGCTGAGCGGGGTATCGATCTGCCGCTATGCCTGCGCGCTCGGACAAGCCCGGTGCGCCCGCGGACATGGAGCGGCGCATCCGCAGCAACAATCGCCCTTGCGCTCTTTTTCCACACCTGTAGACTAACCACCGCGGCACATCGAGGTGACGCCGGATCCGGCCTCCGGCCAGCGGCACTCCGAGCCTTCTTCACCACCCTTGCACCCGAGAGAAGGAACCATGAAACGAATGCCCCTCGCGCTCGCCGCAGCCGTGGCCGCGACCCTCGCGCTCACCAGCTGCAGCGGCGGCGCAACGCCCTCCCCGTCCGACGGCAGCGCTGCCGAAGGCCCCGACGCTCTGAACATCGGCAACTTCCTCGACGTCACATCCTGGGACCCGTCGCTCGCCGACATCGGCTTCGACGGTCCGTACCTCTCCGCGGTCTATGACGCCCTGATCGCCCTCGACGCCGACGGCCAGCCCGTCCCGTCGCTGGCGACCGAGTGGACGGTCGCCGACGACGACCTGAGCATCGACCTCGACATCCGCACCGACGCCGTGTTCAGCGACGGCACCCCGGTGGACGTCGACGCGGTCATCGCCAGCCTCGAGTACCTCAAGGCGGGAGCACGCTCCGGGGAGGCCTACCTCAACGTGTCCTCCTTCGAGAAGGTGGACGACGACACCGTGCGTATCGTGCTCACGCAGCGCGATGACACGATCCTCTACTTCATGGGCCTCGGCCGCAGCTACATCGTCTCTCCGGCGTCGATCGAGGCGGGGACCCTGGGCAGCGATCCGATCGGTTCCGGCCCGTACGTCCTGGACAGCGCGACGAGCGTCGCCGGGGCGGAGTACCACTTCACCAAGACCCCCGACTACTGGGACGCCGAGACCTATCCGTTCTCCGAGCTCGCGATCTACCCGATCACCGATGCCACCGCTCGGCACAACGCGATGCTCAGTGGCCAGATCAACGTGCAGTACGGCGACGTCGCCAACCTCGAACAGGCGAAGCAGCAGGGCTGGAACACTGCCGAGCGCGTCTCCGGCTGGGCCGGACTCGTCATCACCGACCACACCGGCGCGAAGAGCGAGCCCCTCGGCAAGCTCGAGGTGCGCCAGGCCCTGAACTACGCGTTCGACGGCGCCGCGATCCTCGCAGCAGTCGGCAGCGGTGCCGGCGTCGCCACGAACCAGGTGTTCCCCGACGGCGGCACGGTCAACGACCCCGCCCTCAACGAGACCTACGCCTACAACATCGACAAGGCCAAGAAGCTGCTCGCCGACGCCGGCTACCCCGACGGCTTCGCGATCTCGATGCCCATGTCGCCGATCTTCGAGATGTGGAAGCCCTCCGCGGAGCAGGCACTCAACGAACTGGGCGTCACGGTCACCTGGGACAACATGCAGATGCCCGACTACCAGCTGAACGCGCCCAACTACCCGATGTTCATCTCGTTCCTGGCGATGGACGGCAACGATGTCGCGACGGTGGCCCGCCAGGTCACCAGCGTGCAGTGGTTCAACCCCGAACCCGACTATGCCCAGAACGAGGTCATCGCACCGCTCGTCGACAAGGTGCAGACCGAACGCGGCGACGCGCAGACCGATGCCATCAAGGAGCTCAACGAAGCCCTCGTCGATCAGGCGTGGTGGTCGGTCTGGTATCAGGCCAACAACATCTACTACACGGCACCCGGCATCCAGCTGCAGCCCGTCGTCGGGATGATGTTCCCCACCCTGCGCTACATCACCCGGGGCTGATGCCCTCCGGGGGCGGCCACGCCACGGCCGCCCCCGGACCCTTCCCCCTCCGACCCTCCAGAGGTTCTCATGCTTGTGTTCACGGCGAAGCGGGTGCTGTCCGGCATCCTCCTGCTCGTCGCGGTCTCGATCGGCACGTTCTTCCTGGCGCACCTCGCCATCAGCGACCCGACCGCATCCCTGCTCGGCACCACGGCGAGCCCCGCGCAGCAGGCGGCGTTGGCCGAGAAGATCGGCCTCGACCGTCCGCTCCTCGTGCAGTTCTGGGACTGGCTCTCACACGCCGTGCTGCTCGACTTCGGTGTCTCCTGGCGCAACTTCCAGCCGGTGAGCGCGCAGCTCGCGATCAAGGTCCCGGTGACGCTGAGCGTGGTGACCTTCGCGACGCTCATCACCGCGATCGTCGGCACCGCCTTCGGCATGATCACCGGACTCCGACCCGGCACGTGGTTCGACCGCATCATCAAGGGCATCTCCGTCGTGCTGTTCGCCCTCCCCGGATTCTGGGTCAGCCTCGTGCTGGTGATGTGGCTCGCCGTGCAGCTGAAGTGGTTCCCGGCCGTGGGCTACGTGCCCCCGACGCAATCCGTCGACGGCTGGCTGCGCTCCATCACCCTTCCGGCGATCTCTCTCGCGCTGGGCGGCATCGTCGCCGTGTCGGAGCAGCTGCGCAATGCCGTCATCGCGCAGAGCCGACAGGACTGGGTGCGCACGCTTCGCAGCCGAGGGCTCTCCGCCGCCCGCGTCAACCTGCACATCCTGCGCAACGCCTCTCCGGCGGCCCTCACCGTGATCGCGCTCATGTTCGTGGGACTGCTCTCCGGTGCGATCGTGGTCGAGCAGATCTTCAGCCTCCCGGGTCTCGGCCAGCTCACGAACCAGTCATCGCAGAACGGCGACATCCCCATGCTGCTCGGCATCACGGTCGTCTCCGTCGTCTTCGTCGTCCTCATCAACCTCCTGCTCGACCTCGTGCTCGGCTGGATCAATCCGAAGGTGCGCGTCGCATGACCACGACAGACATCAGGGTCGCATTCGACCGTGCAGCGCAGAAGCGGAGGTCGAGCCTGTTCCGGCGGTTCCTCCGTCACCCCGGCGGGTACATCCCGCTCGCGATCTTCGTGCTCATCGTGCTGGTGGGTGTCCTCGCCCCGCTGCTCGCACCCATGGACCCCAACTTCGTCGATCTGTCCGCCGCGAAGGCCGCACCGGGACCGGAGCATCTGCTCGGTGGCGACTCGACGGGTCGGGACATCCTCAGCCGCCTCATCTACGGCACCCGCACGACGCTGTGGGGTGCACTCATCACGATCGTCACCGCCCTCCTGATCGGTGTGCCCTCCGGTGTCGCGGCCGGCTATTTCGGGGGAGCGTTCGACCGGGTCTCCACCTGGATCAGCGATGCCCTGCAGTCGATCCCCGGCATGATCATCCTGCTCGTCGTGGCCGCAGGATCCCGTAACAACTTCGAGCTCCTGATGGCCACCGTCGGCGTCTTCATGGTGCCCGGATACTTCCGCATCGCCCGCTCGCAGACACTCGCCGTGCGCGGAGAGCAGTACATCGACGCCGCGAAGGTTTCCGGGCTGTCCGACGCGCGGATCATCTTCCGTCACGTGGTCAAGGCCGTCTACCCGTCCGTGATCATCCAGACGGCACTCACCGCCGGCATCGCGATGGGCATGCAGGCCGGCCTCCAGTTCCTCGGCATCGGCGACTCCAACGTCCCGAGCTGGGGAGCCATGATGCTGGAGGGCTTCCGCCTCATGCTCACCTATCCGCTCATGCTGCTGTGGCCGTCGGCAGCTCTCGGGCTCACGATCGCGGTGCTCGCGATCATGGGGTCGACGCTCGCCGAGCTGGTGCAGGTGCGCACGCCGCGGGTGCCCCGTCGTCGGAAGCACGACGCCGTCCCCGGTGACGTCCCGGCCATGACCGCGCCGACGGGCACCACGCATCACACCGCGGAGGCCTCGGCTCTGCGCGTGGAGAACCTCAGGGTCGTGCACGCCACCCCGAACGGCGAGACCGAGGTGGTGCACGGGGTGACCCTCGACGTCGCCCCCGGCGAGGTCGTCGGCATCGTCGGCGAGTCGGGATCCGGCAAGTCGCAGACGGTCTTCTCGGTGCTCGACCTGCTTCCGGCCACCGGCCGGGCGACCGCCGACGCGATCTGGGTCGGCGGTGTCGACGTCACGCGGGCGACACCCGCGCAGCGTCATGCCCTGCTGGGGCGCTCCATCGGCTACGTGCCGCAGGAGCCGATGAGCAACCTCGACCCCTCGTATACGATCGGCCATCAGCTGGTCGAGCCGCTGCGCCGCACGCACGGGCTCAGCAAGGCCGCGGCGAAGGAGCGGGCGAGGGCGATGCTCGTGCGAGTGGGCCTCACCGACCCCGGCCGGGTGATGCGCAGCTACCCGCATCAGGTGTCCGGAGGCATGGCGCAGCGGGTGCTGATCGCGGGGGCGATCGCCGGCAAGCCGTCGCTCCTCGTCGCCGACGAACCGACGACCGCGCTCGACGTCACGGTGCAGGCCGAGGTCCTGGAGCTGCTGCGCGAGCTGCAGGCGGAGTACGGGATGGCGTTGCTCATCGTCACGCACAACTTCGGCGTCGTGGCGGACATCTGCGATCGGGTGATCGTGATGCGCGGCGGCGACATCGTGGAGTCCGGCCCGGTCGACGACCTCTTCGCCGCCCCCACCGTCGACTACACGCGAGAACTGATCGCCGCGTCGCTCGACGACGCCGAGGGTCGAGCCGAGCTCGACCGCCGTACGACGGGAGTCCCCGCATGAACGCGCTGCTCGAGGTGAACGACCTGGTCGTGGAGTACGGCCGCGGACGGCAGGCCTACCGGGCACTGCACGGCGTCTCCCTCGACATCGCACCGGGGGAGTGCCTCGGTCTGGTCGGAGAGTCCGGGTCGGGGAAGTCGACGCTCGGCAAGGCCATCCTCGGGCTGGCTCCCGTGACGGCCGGCAGCATCCGGTTCGACGGGCGGGAGATCAGCCGCCTCGGCACCCGTGATCGCCGAGCGCTCGCCGACGACGTGCAGGTCGTCTTCCAGGATCCCTACGGTTCGCTGAATCCTGCCATGACGATCGGCGACATCCTCACCGAGCCGTTGCTCACCACCGGAATCGGTGTCAGGGCCGCAGAGGCGAAGGTGCGGGAGATGCTCGATCGTGTGCGGCTGCCGTCGACGTCGGTGGATCGGTATCCGAGCGAGTTCTCCGGCGGACAGAGGCAACGGGTCGCGATCGCCCGCGCTCTGGTGCGGGGTCCTCGCCTGATCGTGTGCGACGAGCCGGTGAGTGCGCTCGACCTCACCACGCAGGCGACGATCCTCGACCTGTTCATCGAGCTGCAGCGCGACACCGGTGTGGCCTACCTCTTCGTCTCCCACGACCTGGGCGTCGTGCGGCGGGTCTGCCATCGGGTCGCGGTGATGTACCGCGGCGAGCTGGTCGAGGTCGGCGAGGGCGAGCAGGTGACCCGCGCGCCCGAGCATCCCTACTCCGAGCGGCTCCGGCTGGCCTCGCCGGTCGCCGATCCGCGCGCCCAGCGTGAGCGCCGTGCGCAGTGGCTCGCTCTGCGGGAGGTGCGCGATGCGGCGGTACGGTAGCTCCAGGCCGGAACACTCCACGCAGCAGAATCGGCCGGAAGGACGACATGCCGAAGATCATCGACCACGACCAGCGTCGACGGGACATCGTCGAGGTGGCGAAGAGCATCATCCTGAAGGGCGGATTCGAGGCGGCGACCATGCGCAGCATCGCTGCCGAGGCCGGATTCGCGAACGGGGCCCTGAAGCACTACTTCCCCGGGAAGGAGAGCATCGTCGCCGCCACCTTCGAGACCGTGCTGCTCGAGCACGACACCTGGCTCCAGGAGTCGATCTCGGACGGTGCGACGCCCGAGCGGATGCTCCAGCAGGTGCTCGAAGGCACGCTGCCGAGCAGCGTCGGGGAGATCGCGAGCGGACGTGTGCTCCTCGCCCTCTGGGAGTACGCGATGTCGAACGATCAGCTCACGGTGCTCTATCGCACGCATCTCGCGCGGTGGCACGCGATGCTCGTCGAGCGGATGGCGGCGGCGCGCGATGCCGGATCCATCCGGGATCAGGACTATGCGGCCCTCGCGAACGAGTTCATCTCGGTCGCCGTCGGAGCGACGGTGATCAACCTCATGTATCCCGAAGGCGAGCGCATCGCCGACTACGAGGACTACATCCGGAAGTTCCTGGCGCGACTCCGCTGACCGCGAGGCGCCGCATTCGAGAGGAAGGCGCCTCATGACCGCACCACTGTCCGTCTCGCACCATCCGGGAGCGGGGCGCCCGGTCGTGTTCCTGCACGGCCTGGCCTCGCGGGGGCGTCTGGACTGGCCCGAAAGCGAGTGGGAGGCCGTCCTCGGCGGTCGACCGCGTGTGGTGATCGACCTTCCGGCTCACGGCGACAGCATCGCGCTCGGGACCGCGACGACCTCGGCCGTGATCGACGCCATCGCCGCGTCGATCCGTGCAGCCGTCGGTGAGCAGGAGGTCGACCTCGTCGGCTACTCGCTGGGTGCACGGCTCGCGTGGGATGTCGCGTGCCGTCCCGACCTCGCCGTGCGGCGGCTCGTGCTCGGCGGGCTCAGCGCGGGGGAGCCCTTCTCCTTCGTCGACCTCCCGGCCGCGCGAGCCTCCCTCGCAGACGGCAGCGCGCCGGACGATCCGCTCACGGGCACGATCCTCGGCATGGTGTCGATGCCGGGCAACCGTCCTGCCGACCTGCTCGATCTGATCGAGGGCCTGGCAGCGGAGCCGTTCGTCGCCGATCGCAGCGGGCCGAGCGTTCCGGTCCTCCTGATCGGTGGAGTCGACGACGGGATGGCCGCGGGGATCGACGACCTCGCGGCGCTGCTAGCCGACGCGCGGACCCGGCGTGTTCCCGGCGACCATCTCGCGGCCCTGCACGCACCGGAGTTCCGGACTGCGGTGTGGGAGTTCCTCGCGGACTGAGACCACCCCACGACACCCGGCTTCAACCATGCTCTTTATTTCCAACACTCGTAGATAATCCGAAAGGCTCGCTCATGACCGACACCCCCACCGCCGACGCGGCGCGGATCCTCGACATCGCCACCGGCTACATGGCCTCCAAGCAGCTCTTCCAGGCCAGCAGGATCGGCCTGTTCGCCGCGATCGCCGACGGGGCGGACACGGCTGCCGCGATCGCCGAGCGGTGCGCGGTCAGCGAGCGCATCGCGACGCTGCTCGCTGACGCGATGACCGCCAAGGGCCTGCTCACCCGGACCGGCGGACGCTACGCGCTCGCCGAGGATGCCGCCGCGTACCTGGTCGGCGACGAGGCGGCGATCGACCTCGCCCCGTTCCTCACGTTCCTCGACGAGATCAGCTATCCGCACTGGCTGCAGTTCGCACACACGGTGGACACGACCGAACCGGGAGACCTGCAGATGGACGACGCCCGTTGGGCGACCTTCATGGCCGGTGTCATGACGTACAACCGTCTGCACGCGCAGGAGTTCGGCCGCCACGTCGACCTCGACGGCGCGACCAGGGCGCTCGACTTCGGTGGACTGTCCGCCGAGTTCGCGCTGTCCGTCATGGCCGACAACCCCGAGCTGCACACGACGTTCCTCTACGCTCCCGGCTTCGAAGACGGCATCGCCGACGCGGTCGCGGCTGCGGGCGTGCAGGAGCGTGCCACGGTCGAGGTCGGCGACACGGCGACCACCGCTCCCGAGGGGGAGTATGACGCGGTCTTCGCGAACCACGTGATCCACCGCTTCTCCGCCGAGGAGAACGCGCAGATCTTCCGCAACCTGCGGGCGGCCGCCGTCGACGGCGCGACCCTGACCGTGCTCGATTTCTTCCTGGACGAGGATGCGGAGCAGCGCGGGCTCGACGCCCTGCACGCGGGCGAGTACCTCGTGATCGACGGCACCGTCGTCTATCCCGAGGCCGAGGTGCGCGGGTGGCTCGCCGACGCCGGCTGGTCGGTGCGCGACAAGGTCGCCCTGCCCGGCAGCCCGCGGGTGCTCGTGGCGACCGCGGTGTGAGACTCGTCCCGGCGCCGGGAGACCGGTGCCGGGACATACGACTGGTCCGAGGGGGATCAGAGGCGGGCGGCATGCGTGAACATGCCGCCCGCCGTTTCCGTACGTCGCTTTCCGGGATCAGTCGCAGGAGAAGACCGTGCGCCCGTCCACGATCGTGCGGGCGATGCCGACCGTCGCGAGGTCGCGTCCGGGGGCCAGCGGGTCCTCATCCAGGACGGTGACGTCGGCGACCATGCCGACGTCCAGCGAACCCTTCCATGTCGAGGCGCCATCCTGTCGCGCGGGGTCGACAGTGACGGAGCGCAGCAGTCGGTTCCTGGTGCCCGCGTCGTCCGCGACATCGGCGGCGGTGAGCAGCGCGAGGGACGCGTCGAGACTCAACCGCCAGTCCGGGCTCGCGATGGGGGAGTCGCTCGTGATCGTGGTCAGCGCATCCGAGGCCAGCATCTCGGCGAGCGGCCAGGCGGAGGCGAGTCTGGCCTCTCCCACCTGCATCGCCGCCCAGGAGTGCGTGTGCGCCGCGATCAGCGGCTGCACCGCGAACCCCGCGCCGATGCGCCCCATCCTGGCGATCTGCTCGGTCGTGGCGAGATCGCCGTGGACGACGTAGTGCGGACCCGACGGCGTGGGGTGCTGTCCGTGCACGCCCTCCAGCACGGACAGGAACTCCGCGATCGAACGGTCACCCGTCGCGTGCACCGCGATCTGCAGCCCGCGGGCAGAGGCCAGTTCGAGCATGCGTCGGAAGGCGGTGCGGGCGTCGGGCTCGCCGCGGGTGAGCAGGCTGCCCGTGGTGCCGTCGGCGTAGGGTTCCTCGACCCAGGCGGTGGCCATCGGCGGGATGCCGTCGGCGAAGATCTTCACGCCGGGGATCGCGAGCCATCGGGGGTCGGAGGACGGTGCGGGGATGTGCACCCCGCGCTCGAAGTCGTCGAGCGTGCTCTCGCCGTCGAGCGTGCCGAACAGCCTCAGCAGGGTCACGCGGGAAGTCTGTGCGCGCTCGCGATGCAACTCGAGGTAGGTGTCGAGCATGTCGGAGCCGAAGCATCCGGTCTCGCCGTCGTCCTCGCCGGGGCCGATCCCCGGCTCGGTGTAGCTCGTGATGCCGAGCTCGGCGAGCAGTGCCCACGCGCGTCGCAGCGCCGACCGGCGTTCCCCCGACGTCGACACGAGCCGCCCGGACGGCTGCTCCTCCGGGGATGTGTCGGAGAAGAAGAGATGCGGCCACCGTGCCCCCAGCCATGCGGCGTGCAGATGGGCGTCGTTGATGCCGGGGATCGCAGTGCGCCCGTCCAGCTCGATCACCGCGCGGGAATCCAGTGCCTCCGCCTCCGCACCGCGAGCGACGACCACCCCGTCACGGATGGCGAGCGACTCCGTGACCGTGTCGAAGGGATCGAGGGTGTGGATGCGGCCACCGCGGATGATCAGGTCGGCATCGTCGCCGTGGAGTGACTGTGTCATTATTCCACCAGTGTAGACGTAAAACAGGTGTGCGAGAGAAGCGCAGGGCGCGCTGTGGTCAGTGCCCGCCGCCGAACTCGATCATCCCCACGCCGACCGCGATCAGCGCGACTCCGACGGCCATCATGGCGGAGAAGTGGTCCTTGAAGATCACCCGCCCGAGCACCGCGGTGAGCGCGACACCGACGGCGGCCCAGATCCCGTAGGCGACGCCCACCGGCATCCCCATCGCGAGGATCGTGCCCAGCAGGGTGAAGGCGGCGAGGTAGCCGACGACGATCACGGGGATCCAGCGGCGACGGCGCAGCCCCTCGGATGCGCGCAGGCTCAGCGTGGCCGTGACCTCGCTCGCGATCGCGAGGGCCAGGAACACCCAGGTCATGGCGTCGCCTCCGTCGTCTCGCGCGTATGGGATCCGAGTTCGACCAGCAGCACGCCGACCACGATCACTCCGACGCCGATGATCTGCACCGGCCCCAGCAGCTCGCCGAACAGCACCGTGCCGAGCGCGGCGGTGAGAACGACGCCGATCGCCGACCAGATGCCGTACGCGACGCCGACGGCCATCCCGCGGTCGAGCACGACCGACAGCAGCCAGAGCGACCCCGTGTAGCCGAGCACCACGACGATGAGCCAGAGCGGATGCGCGAACCCTTCGGCGGCTCGGAGCGAGAGGGTCGCACTCACCTCGAGGGCGATCGCGAGCAGCAGGGGCGGCCATGCCGATCGGCGGGGGCTGGGGATCATGGCGAGCCTTTCGTGGAGCGTCCGAGGGGGAGAACGCGACAGGCCACCGGGGGATTCCCCGGGGGAGCGGGGACTGCTCGCCCCCGGTTCGCCGGCGTCGGATTCGGTGCGTGTTCCCGCGACTTGTACGCTGGATGCATCCCCCGATCCACCCGGCAACTCGCGCGCCGGTGACCTCGGCGCGCGCTCACACATGCAAGGACGCAGATGAACGATTCCGCGGCACACCGCGACGACTGGACAGAGAGCGAAGAGCTGGCGGAGCGGATGATCCCGCTTATCGGGGCGCTCCGACGGGAGCACGACGTCGTCACGTCGCTCCACGGGCACCGCCTGCTCGGCCTGTCGGCCACGGGGCTGGTCGAGGTGCACGAGCGCGTCGCCCAGCTCGGTCACGAGCGCCTGCCGATCGAGGACAGCCTCGCCGTGCTGGAGGCGATCCACGCCCTCTCCCCCGGAGCCTCCTCTCTCGACGTCGCGCGCCTGGTCGCCGGCCACGCGGAGAGCGGCGAATCGTTGGAGGCCTATCTCGCGGATGCGCTCGCTCCCGCGATGGGAGCTGTCGCCGCCGAGGCCACCGACGTCGTGCTGTACGGTTTCGGGCGGATCGGCCGCCTCCTCGCCCGCATCCTCATCGCCCACACCGGCGGCGGGAGCGGGCTGCGTCTGCGCGCCATCGTCGTCCGTCGCGGTGCCGAGAACGACCTGGTCAAGCGTGCCTCGCTGCTGCTGCGCGACTCCGTGCACGGCCGCTTCGCCGGATCTGTCACGGTCGACGAGGAGGCTGAGCAGATCATCGCGAACGGCACCCGCATCCAGGTCATCTACTCCGACGACCCGGCGACCATCGACTACACCGCCCACGGCATCCGCGACGCGATCGTCGTGGACAACACCGGACGCTGGCGCGACGAGGAGGGCCTGTCGCAGCACCTGCAGTCGAAGGGCGTCGCCCGCGTGCTGCTCACCGCCCCCGGCAAGAGCCCGCTCAAGAACATCGTCCACGGCATCAACGACGACACCATCGCCGACTCCGACCGCATCCTCTCGGCCGCGTCGTGCACGACCAACGCGATCACTCCCGTGCTCGCGGCGATCGACGAGGCCTACGGTGTCGTCAAGGGGCACGTCGAGACCGTGCATTCGTTCACGAACGACCAGAACCTGATCGACAACTTCCACAAGGGTGACCGACGTGGACGTTCGGCCGTGCTCAACATGGTCATCACCGAGACGGGAGCCGCCAAAGCCGTGGCGAAGGCGCTCCCGCAGCTCGAGGGCAAGCTCACGGGCAGCTCGATCCGCGTCCCCACGCCCGACGTGTCGCTCGCGGTGCTGCACCTGACGATCGAGCGTCCAGCGACCAAGGACGAGGTCAACGACTACCTGCGCCGCGTCTCGCTGCACTCCAAGCTCCGTCAGCAGATCGACTACGTGGAGAGCCCGGACGTCGTCTCCACCGACTTCGTCGGCTCGCACCGTGCGGGCATCGTCGACGGTCTCGCCACGATCGCCGACGAGGACACCCTCATCCTGTACGTCTGGTACGACAACGAGTTCGGATACTCCTGCCAGGTCATCCGTGTGCTCGAGGTCATGGCGGGCTCGCACCCGATCGTGCTGCCGGAGCGACGCGAGGTGACTCTGCAGGGCTGAGTCCCGTGCGCCGCGTCGGGTCTCGTCGTATCGTCCGGGGTACCCGTCATGATGAGGGCATGAAGAACGAGGCTCAGCGCACCGATCGCCTCCGCTCAGAGCGCCTTCGCTCGCACCGCCTGACGGCTCCGGCGCGCACGGTGACCGATGCGGCGCACCACATGCTCGCCGTGCAGAGTCAGGACTTCACGGCCGGTCGGTGGGCGCTCGCCGTGCGCACCCGCGGCGAGCCGACACTGCGCGACGTCGACCGGGCCTTCGATCGCGGCGACATCGTCCGTGCGTGGACCATGCGCGGCACCCTGCACACCGTCCCGGCGCGTGACATCGGCTGGATGCTGCAGGTCACCGCCGGGCGGCAGCGACAGCAGGCGGCCTCCCGGCACCGCGGCCTCGGCATCGACGACGACATGATCGCCGCGGCCGTGCGCGCCCTGACCCCGCGCCTGCGCGACGGCGGGAGCACGCGCGCCGAGGTGTTCGAGGCGCTGGAGGGGATCGGCATCGATCCTGCCGGTCAGCGCGGCATCCACCTGCTGTTCACCCTCACGATCGACGGGCTGATCTGCCAGGGACCAATTGTGGCCCGCGCCGGTGTCGCCCGCGAACAGCGCTTCGTCCTCGTGGAAGAGCACATCCGCGAGCACGCGACGCCCGACGATCCGCTCGCCGAGCTGTTCGTCCGCTACGTCGACGGCCACGGTCCTGCCGGGGTCGCCGACTTCGCGTGGTGGTCGGGACTCACTCTCGGCCAGTCGCGCGAGGCGGCAGAGCGGGCGGCCGCCAGGGTCGCCGACGTCGACGAGGGGCTCTTCGTCGCGCGCCGGCCTCCGCGTCGGGCGAGCGGCGCCCCGTCTGTCCATGCCCTCGGCGCGTTCGACGAGTACTACATCTCCTACGCCGACCGCACGGCTGTGTGCGACCCGGCGTACCTGGCGGCGATCGGGCCCGGCAAGAACGGCATGGTGCGTCCGACCATCCTCGAGCAGGGTCGTGTCATCGGCACCTGGTCGCACGCGAGCGCGACGAGGGATGCACCGCCCGAGCTCTTCGAGGAGCCAGAGGATCCCGAGGCCGTGGCCACAGCCCTCGCCCGGTTCGCGCGGTTCGCCGACGACTGAGACGCCCGCCAGAGCCGACCCGCCCGCTACTCGCTGGCGTGGCGCGCGAGGAAGCTGTAGACCTCGTTGTCGTCGACGCCCGGGAACGCGCCGCGGGGGAGGGGCGAGAACATGTGCGTGTGCACGCGTGCGCTCGGCCAGGCCCGTCCGCTCCATCGATCGCTCAGCTCGGCCGAGGGGCGACGGCAGCATGACTCGTCGGGGCACGTCGACACCGCGCGGTCGTTCGTCTCGCGTCCACGCCACCACCGCGCGTCGTCGAAGGGCACCCCGACCGTCACCGAGAACTCGCCGTCGGTCGACGACCCGGTCTGCGTCGAGCACCAGAAGGTGCCGGACGGGGTGTCGGTGTACTGGTGGTGCTCCACCGTGCGGTTCTGCTGCGTGAACGCGGCGCGGGCCTGGAACTTGCGGCACACCCGCTGTCCCTCCACCGCACCGGTCACGTCCATCGGCAGCGGCAGGTCGTCGTTCTCGTACACGCGGGTGATCGCCCCGGTGGAGTCGACGCGCAGGAAGTGCAGCGACATGCCGAGGTGCTGCGTCAGCAGGTTCGTCATGCGCATGCCCGCCGCCTCGTGCGTGACGCCGAACCCGTCGCGGAAGTCCTCGACCGCGAGGTTGCGGTCTTTCTTCGCCTGCTGCAGGAACGCCACGGAGGCGGTCTCCGGCATCAGGCAGCACGCGGCGAAGTAGTTGATCTCCAGACGCTGCTGCAGGAAGTCGGCGTAGTCGGTGGGCGGGGTGTGTCCGAGAAGCCGGTGCGCCATCGCCTGCAGCGCCATCGAGCGCAGGCCGTGACCGCCGGGGATCGAGGCCGGCGGCAGGTAGATCCGTCCGTTCTCGAGGTCGGTGACCGACCGGGTCGAGTGGGGGAGATCGTTGACGTAGATCAGCTCGAACCCGAGTTTCTCGGCCATGATGCTCACGGTGCGGTGGGTGAGCGCACCCTGCACGTGTCCCGCAGCCTTGAGGTGCTTCTCGGCGAGCTTCTCGATCTCGGGGAGGTAGTTGTTCTGGGCGCGCATCCGCAGCCGCAGCTCGGTGTTGGCGCGGCGTGCTTCCTCCGGGGTCGCGATCGCCTCGCGCTCCCGCCGCTCCAGCTCCCGGTGCAGGCCGAGGACGGATTCGATGGTCTCGTCGCTCATCCCCTTGGTCACGCGTACGGGTGCGACTCCGAGCTGCCGGAACACCGGGCTCTCCTGCGCGCGCTCCAGGGCGATCTCGAGCGCGGCACGCCGGTTCGGCGGCTCACCGGAGATGAGATCGGTCACCTCGGTCTTGGTCGCCTGCGCGATCGCCTGCAGCAGGGAGAGCTTCGGTTCGCGCTTGCCGTTCTCGATCAGGCTCAGCTGCGAGCCGGCGACGCCGACCAGTGCGCCGAGCTCGTCGAGCGTGTAGCCGTTCTCGAGTCGGTGGTGACGGATGCGGTGGCCGAGGGTCGTGAGGTGGATGCCGGAGGACGCCATTCCTTGAGTCTAGCGAAAGAATTCCATTTCTTATCGCTCCAGATGGCCGAAAGTCGCCCTCCTGCTGAATAAAGATTGGTGCAACGCCCCACACTTCTAAGGAGCAGTCATGGCTATGGCCGAAGTCTTCACCCCTCGCACGTCTCCCGTCACCCCGACGCGCACGTTCGGGGCGGCTCCGACGTATGACACTCCTGCGATGGCCGAACTGGCTGCCTGGGTCGAAGAGATCCGTGCGCTCACCCAGCCCGACTCCGTGCACTGGGTCGACGGCTCGCGCGCCGAGAACGACTGGCTGCTGCGCGGACTGGTCGACGAGGGCAAGCTGATCAAGCTCAACCCCGAGTGGCGTCCCGGCTCGTACCTCGCCCGCTCGCACCCCAGCGACGTCGCTCGCACTGAGGGGCGGACGTTCATCGCCTCCGAGCGCGAGGAGGACGCGGGCCCCACGAACAACTGGGCGGCCCCGGCGGAGATGCACGCCAAGATGGACGAGATCTTCGAGGGCTCGATGCGCGGCCGCACGATGTACGTCGTGCCGTTCTCGATGGGTCGCGTCGGTGGCCCGCTGTCGCACATCGGCGTGCAGATCACCGACAGCGCCTACGCGGTCGCGTCGATCGGCATCATGACCCGCGTGGGCGACGAGGTCACCCGCCAGATCGCCGAGGGCGCGCCCTGGGTCAAGACCGTGCACTCCGTCGGCGCTCCGCTGGAGGCGGGGGAGCCGGACGTCGAGTGGCCCTGCAACGACGACAAGTACATCGTGCACTTCCCGGAGACGCTCGAGGTCTACTCGTACGGCTCGGGCTACGGCGGCAATGCGATCCTGGCGAAGAAGTGCTTCGCGCTGCGCATCGCGTCGGTGATCGCCCGGGACGAGGGCTGGCTCGCCGAGCACATGCTCCTCATCCGCGTGATCGACCCGCAGGGCAAGGCGTACCACGTGGCCGCCGCGTTCCCGTCGGCCTGCGGCAAGACGAACCTCGCCATGCTGCGTCCGACCATCCCCGGCTGGCGTGTGGAGACACTCGGCGACGACATCGCCTGGATCCGTCCGGGTGAGGATGGCCGGATGTGGGCCATCAACCCCGAGGCGGGCTTCTTCGGCGTCGCACCGGGCACGGGCGAGTCCACCAACGTCACCGCGGTCGAGACGCTGTGGGGCAACACCATCTTCACCAACGTCGCGCTCCGTCCGGACGGCGACGTGTGGTGGGAGGGTCTGACCGACGAGGCACCGGCCAACCTGATCGACTGGGAGGGCAACGACTGGACCCCCGAGTCGGGGCGCCCTGCCGCGCACCCCAACTCCCGCTTCACGGTGTCGGCGGCCCAGTGCCCGCAGATCTCCGAGGACTGGGAGGAGGCCGTGCCGCTGGATGTCATCCTGTTCGGCGGACGCCGCGCGAGCAACGTGCCGCTCGTCGTCGAAGCCACCGACTGGACGCACGGCGTGTTCCTCGGTTCGAACATCTCCTCCGAGCGCACCGCTGCCGCTGAAGGCACCGTCGGGGAGCTCCGCCGCGACCCCTTCGCCATGCTGCCGTTCTGCGGCTACAACATGGCGGACTACTTCGGCCACTGGCTCAAGGTGGGCCGCGGTCTGCGCTTCGACCGCGCGCCGCGCATCTTCCAGGTGAACTGGTTCCGCCGCGGCGACGACGGCCGGTTCCTGTGGCCGGGCTTCGGCGACAACTCGCGTGTCGTCGACTGGATCATCCGCCGCATCGCGGGCGACGTGCCGGCGGTCGACAGCCCGATCGGACGCCTGCCGCGTGTGGAGGACCTCAACCTCGACGGGCTCGACATCCCCGCCGCCGACCTCGACGAGCTGTTCTCGGTCGACCCGCAGGCCTGGAAGACCGAGGCCGACCTGACCGAGGAGTTCTACGACACCTTCGGCGACAAGGTTCCGGCGGCGCTGCGCGCCGAGCTGGCCTCGCTGCGCTACCGCCTCGACAAGGCGTAGTCCCCAGACCGGTGCCGGTTCGGGGGAGCCGGCACCCTCAGGGCCTCGTGCCCTGCAAACCCGCGAAGGCGGGACATCAGAGACGAACCCATGGCTGAGTGGTCTCCGACGTCCCGCCTTCGTGTTGTCGTGTCGTGTCGCTGGTCGAGACCCACGCTCGTCGTCGAGACCCACACTCCCGCGCGTGGGGGAGGATGGGTCTCGACGAGGAGGATGGGTCTCGACGAGGGAGATGGGTCTCGACGCTGTGGGGACGGGGCTGGGGACGAGGGGACAGCGTCAGGTCAGCAGCTGATGCCGGGCGAGGTCGCGGTACAGCGGTGTCGATTCCACGAGCTCGGCGTGCGTGCCCTGGCCCACCACGACGCCGTCCTGCAGCACCACGATCAGGTCGCTGTCGACGACCGTCGACAGGCGGTGGGCGATGACCACGAGCGTGCGGTCGGTGGAGACGGCGTCGATGGCCTCGCGCATGCGCTGCTCGTTCACGCCGTCGAGGGATGACGTCGATTCGTCGAGCAACAGGATCGGGGCGTCGGTCAGCAGGGCGCGGGCGATCGCGAGCCGCTGACGCTCACCGCCGGACAGCATCACGCCGTCCTCGCCGACGGGTGCCTCGATTCCGAGGGGGCTGCGTTCGAGCACGTCACCGAGGTTCACGGCGCGCAGCACGCGCTCGCAGTCGGCATCCGTCGCCTCGGGGGATGCCAGTCGCAGGTTCTCGGCGAGGGTGCCGGCCAGCGTCGGCGCATCCTGCTCGACGTAGCCGAAGTGCGCGCGCAGCTCGTCGCGTGGATACGTGCGCGCGTCGTGGCCGTGCAGGCGGATCGAGCCGCCCGTCGGGTCGTAGAAGCGCTCGATGAGCGACAGGATCGTGCTCTTGCCGGCGCCGCTGGGACCGACGAGGGCCACACGGGAGCCCTGGGGCACGGCGAAGGACACACCGCGAAGCACCTCGTGGTCCTGTGCGGCGGCCGTGGCATCCTCTGCGGATTCCAGGTGTGCATCGGCGAGCAGGGTCCGGGCCTCCTTGGCTGCGGCCTCACGGGCAGCGACGACGTTCGCCGGGTAGTGGAAGCGCACGTCGCGGAACTCGATGGCCGGTGCGTCGGGAGCCGGCGTCTCGCGAGGCAGCGATGCGGCGATCTTCTCGTCGTCCTGCGACTCGGTCGGCAGATCGAGCACTTCCTGGATGCGACCGAGTGCGCCGAGTGCCTGGTTCACCGAGGTGATGGCGCCGAACGTGGTGGCCAGTGGCATCACGAGCAGGAACAGGAACATGATGAACGAGATCAAGGAGGCGATCGTGATCGCCCCGGCCGCCACACGGAAGCCGCCGACGCCGAGGACCACCAGCAGCGAGAGCTGCAGGGCGATGCCGGAGACGGGCACGACCATCGAGGAGATCTTGGCGATGCGCACACCGATCCCGTAGGCGTCGGACGCCAGGGCGGTGACGGCACCGGTCTCGCGTTCGGTCGCCCCGGAGGCGCGGATGGTGCGGATCGAGCCGACGGCTCGCTCCACGCCGGAGGCGAGCTCACCCACTTTCTCCTGCTGGGCGGTCGATGCGGTGCGGATACGTCCGCTCAGGAGCACGACGACGGCGACTGAGATGCCGATCACCACGACGATGAGCAGCAGCAGGATCGGGTCGATCACGAGCATCGCGATCAGCGCTCCGGCGAAGAGCACCGCGCTGCCGACGGCATCGGCGAGGCCCTGGGTGAGCACGGCGTAGAGCAGTGTCGTGTCCGTGCCGACGCGGGAGACGAGGTCACCGGTGCGGCGGGCGTCGAACTCGGAGGTCGGCAGGTGCAGGATGCGGGCGATCAGCTTGCGACGGCTCGAATACACCACGGCGGTGCCGGTGCGCTGGAGCAGGTAGTGCTGGAAGCCGGAGATGATCGACGACACGATCACGAAGCCGACCAGGAGCCAGACGAGGATCCCGATCCCCGTATCGGACTGCACGGCTTCGATGACCTGACCCACGAGGAGCGGCTGCACGAGCGACGTCGCCGCGCCGATGACGCTGAGCACGGCGACCACGATGAGGGTGCGCTTGTGCTCGAAGAGGAAGGGGAGGAGCTGGCGGAACGTCGCGCGGGGGCCTTCGGGCTGTGCGCCACGTCCGCGACGGCGTGCTGTCGCCGAACCGGACATGCGGGACCTCTATCTGGAGATGGTACTTCGACCGTACTTCGTTCGCGGTCGGATCCTATGGAGTGGCTGGAAGTGCTTCAGGAGCGGCCGAAACGGCGGTGGGCCGCCTGTTTGCTCACACCGAGAGCGCTGGCGATGGCCTGCCACGAGTAGCCGAGGTTGCGTGCGCGACGCACGTTCGCCTCCTCTGCGCGGGCGACCTCCTTCCGCACCTCGGCGAGGCGGTGCAGGGCGGCCAGGGGCTCGCTCCCGTCGTCCTGGGCGATTGCCGTCGGCAGTGTCATCATGAACCTCCTGCGTCAATAGTCGTTGACGCGGGCCGGGAAGTCAATACATGTTGACGCGGCAGTCGGGGGGGGGGGCGAGGCTATCCACAGATCGCTCTTTACCGCATGTGCTGAACATGCGACGCTTCAGCGAATTGGAGATCACCCGCCATCCTCTGCGTCGTCTGACCCCGAGGGTCTGGATGCTGCGCGACGAGATCTCCGCCTACGACGCCGGGTGCGTCGCACTGATCCCAGCCCTCGGGCGGACTACAGCTCGACGGCTGCGGCCACGCCGAGGTCGTCGTCGTAGTCGTGGTCCTTCGTCTCCGGCGAGAGGATCAGCGCGATGAAGGTCAGCACACCCATCGCCGACAGGTACAGACCGACCAGCCAGGGCGCGCCGCCGGCCACCTCCCACAGCTTCAGAGCGATGAGCGGGGCCACCGCCGCGCCGAGGATCGAGGAGACGTTGTACGCGATGGCCGACCCCGTGTACCGGACGTTCGTCGGGAACAGCTCGGGCAGCAGGGCTCCCATGGGCCCGAACGTGGCGCCCATCAGCATGAAGCCGAACACCAGGAACGCCTGCGTGAGCGCACCCGTGAACTTGGGGTCGATCGCCGGGAGCAGGAACGCGTTGAAGGTGAGGCCGAACACGATGATGGTTCCCGTGACCCACAGCAGCAGCTTGCGCCGTCCCACCGCGTCGGCGATGGGCCCCGAGAGCAGGGTGAAGACACCGAAGAACACGACGCCGATGATCTGCATCAGCACGAAGTCGGTGTAGCCGAAGCCGAGTCCCGGATAGAACTGCGCTGCGAACTTCGTCGGGTCGAACGAGGCGCCTGTCGCCTCGGCCGCCGCCTTCGCCGCAGCTGAAGCCGTCTCGAGCGACGCGGGCTTGGTGCCGTAGGCGAGGGTGAAGTTGGTCATCAGGTAGAACAGCACGTACGTCGCCAGCATGATGAACGTGCCGAGGATGAGCTGCTTCCAGTGGTGGCGGAACACGGTGGCGAGCGGCAGTTTGCGGATCGTGCCCTTCGTCTCGGCCTTCTTGAAGGTGTCGGACTCGACGAGCTTGAGCCGCACCCACAGGCCGATGATGACCATCACGGCCGAGAACAGGAAGGGGATGCGCCAGCCCCAGGAGAGGAACGCCTCGGACTTCAGAGCGGGGTTGTCGGCATGCGGCAGCAGCCAGTTGATCGCGAGGAAGAGGAAGTTGGCGATGATGAACCCGAGCGGCGCGCCCAGCTGCGGGAAGGTGCCGTACCAGGCGCGCTTGCCCTTGGGTGCGTTCTCGGTGGCGACCAGCGCCGCCCCCGACCACTCGCCGCCGAGTGCGAAGCCCTGCGCGAGGCGGAGGATCAGCAGCAGCAGGGCCGCCCACCAGCCGATGTCCTGATAGGTGGGCAGCAGGCCGATCACGAAGGTCGCGATGCCCATCGTCAGCAGCGATGCCACGAGCGTCGCCTTGCGCCCGAACCTGTCGCCGAAGTGCCCGAAGACCACGGCGCCGATCGGTCGGGCGACCATCGCGGCGCCGAACACGGCGAATGAGGAGAGGAGCGATGTGGTGTCGTCGCCGGTGGGGAAGAACAGCACCGGGAACACGAGCACGGCTGCCGTCGCGTACGCGTAGAAGTCGTAGAACTCGATCGTGGTGCCGACCAGGCTCGCCGTGATGACGCGCGAGCGAGGATTCGCCGGCGCAGTGGCACTACTCATGTGTGTTCCTCCGATCGCGTCCCGGTATACCAAGGGACCCGGGCGAGTTTACGCCTTTCCTGAGTATTCGCTGTGCGCCCGTTTCGCGTGTCATCCCGGTGGGCGATGGCGGTGCGTAGTCTCGATCAGGAACCAGGGGGAGGACGACGACATGGCGACGACGATGCTGCTGCTTGCCGATACGCATGTCCCGAAGCGGGCGAGGCGCCTGCCGGACGCTGTCCTGCAGGCGATCGATGACGCCGACCTCGTCGTGCACGCGGGGGACTGGGTCGATGTGGCGACGCTGGATCTGCTCGAGTCGAGGGCGAGAGCACTGCACGGCGTGTTCGGCAACAACGACGGTGATGAGCTGCGCGCGCGGCTCCCCGAGGTCGCCCGCTTCACCGTCGAAGCCGTCGAGATCGCGGTCGTGCACGAGACAGGACCATCGCGGCAGCGCGAGGTGCGCATGGACGAAGCCTTTCCCGGGACCGACCTGCTGGTCTTCGGACACTCCCACATCCCGTGGGACACCGTCTCGCCGGCGGGCATGCGACTGCTGAACCCCGGGTCGCCGACCGACCGTCGCCGTCAGCCCGCCTGCACGATGATGTGGGTCGAGGTCGATGGTGCCACGGTTGATGCGACGCTGGTGGCGCTGTCGTGAGCGAGATTCCCGTTTCCCGTGCGCCGATGCGGTCACGCGACGACCAGGTGCCGGTCGGAGCGGCGGTGGAGCGTGCGCTCCTCCTCGGTGTCTGCGGGGTAGGTGGACGGCTCGACGCCGCCCCGGCAGGCTTGAGCGACGCCCTCGCCGCGGTCGATCTCCGACATGGCGAACGCATGGCTCGACGGATCGAGCGCTTCGCTGCGGCTCCGGACGGAGCACCGGTGTGGACACGCGACGTCGACGGCCTCTTCTGGCTCGGCGCACTCGACGGGTCGTGGCGCTTCGACTCCTCGCCGGCCGCCCACGAGGTCGACCTCATGCACATCAGGTCGTGCCGGTGGGTGGCGACGCCGGTGTCGGCTGCGCTCGTGCCGCCCGGGGTCGAGGCGGCGTTCGCCCGCGGTGGCCGCAACTGGCAGCGGATCCGCGACGTGGATGCGGCAGCAGCCAGCGTCGAACTGCGGCGACGGCTTGCGAACGACTGACCGTTCCCCGGGGATGCGGGCGGATCGGTTCCGGGCGTCAGCTCGCGCCCAGGCGGAGGGACAGTTCGCGGGCGGCGCGGGAGACGAGCGCTCCGAGGGCGTCGAGGCGAGGGCCGATGCGTGCCTTCGGTGCGCTCACGTTGACTGCGGCGACGATGCGACCGGTGAAATCGACGATGGGCGCTGACGCCGCGACGACTCCGAACTCGAGTTCCTCGTCCGAGAGCGCATAGCCCTGATCGCGGATGCGCGCGAGCTCGGACTGCAGGGTGCCGAGGTCTGTCACGGGGGAGTTGCCGGGTGGCGGAGCGTCGAGCACGGGGAATCCGAAGGGGTCCGCCTGATCGAAGTGCCCGACGAGCGGCTGATCCTGTCCGTGATCGTCGTACCAGCGGGAGAGCGACTCCTCGTCCCAGTCGCTCAGCAGCGCGCGACCGGAGGGTGTCCGCCATGCAGCCGTCGTGGTGCCGGCCCACCCCGTCGTGCGCACGTCGTGCGGGCTGAGCTCGCTCAGCAGCGTCAGCACGTTGCCTCCGCGCAGCACGCAGAGGTGGCTGGTCTCCCTCGTCGACTGCACGAGGCGGCGGAGGATGCTGCGCGAGGCGTGCACGAGCGTGGAGGTGGCGGTGTGCGCCGCGAGAGCGTACAGCCGCGGGCCGAGCAGATAGCGCAGCGTCACCTCGTCCCGTTCGACGAGGCCCGTCTCGGCCAGCGTGGCGAGCGTCCGTGACACCACGGCCTTGTCGCGACCCGTCGCCTGAGCGACCTGGGAGACGCCGAGACCACCCGCTCTCAGTGCGTCCTCACCGCCGAGAAGTTCGAGGATCTCGATGTCGCGTCCGAGGCCGGAGGAGTTGCGCCGTGGGGCGGAGGGAGTCGTGGTCACACCGGAAGTCTAACCACGGCTGTTGCCATATACGCAACACTCTTTGGCGAAATGGTTACACCAGTTACGGTGAATGACATACCCGGTACCGGCCTCAAAGACGAGACAGGAGCCCCCTTGTCCGGATTCAACTGGGAAGACCTCATGGCCTTCCTCGCGCGTCGCGCCGACGACATCCTCGAGCTCACTCGCGATCACCTCGTCGTCGTCCTCATCTCCGTCGTCCTCGCGGCGATCATCGGCGTGGGGCTCGGCATCCTGGTGCGCAACCATCGCATCGCCCGCACCAGCGTCCTCACCGCCGCGGCCGTCGCGATCACGATCCCGTCCCTCGCGCTCCTGGCGCTGCTGAGCCCGGTGCTCGGACTCGGATGGCTTCCGACCGTCGTCGCGCTGGTGTTCTATTCCCTGCTCCCGGTCGTCCGTAACACGGTGGTCGGGCTCCGGGAGGTCCCCCTCCCGGTGCTCGAGTCAGCTCGCGGCATGGGTCTCGGCCCGACCCGCATCCTGCTCACGGTCCAGCTCCCGATCGCCTGGCCGGTCATCATGACCGGCATCCGCGTCGCCGCTCAGCTCACGGTCGGCATCGCGGCGATCGCCGCGTACGTCGCCGGCCCCGGACTCGGCGAGTACATCTTCAAGGGGCTGAGCTCGCTCGGCTCGAAGAACGCCCTGAACTACGCGCTCACGGGCACCGTCGCCGTGATCCTCCTCGCCCTCGTCCTCGACGGCATCCTCGTGCTCATCGCCCGTCTCACCACCTCAAGGGGTCTCCGTGCCTGACATCACCACGAACACCGGCGTTCTCACCTCTCTCGCAGCCCAGCAGGGCGGGGTCGACATCGTGCTCGACCACATCACGAAGCAGTACCAGGGGCAGTCGGCACCGGCCGTCGAGGACTTCTCGATGCGCATCGACCCCGGTGAGCTGATCATGTTCGTCGGCCCCAGCGGCTGCGGCAAGACCACGACCATGAAGATGATCAACCGCATCATCGAACCGACGTCGGGATCCATCCGCATCAACGGCGACGACGTGCTCTCGCTCGACGGCAACGAGCTGCGCCGCCACATCGGCTACGTGATCCAGCAGATCGGTCTATTCCCGCACTTCACGATCGCGGAGAACATCGCGATCGTCCCGAAGCTGCTCGGCTGGTCGAAGTCCCGGATCGCCGAGCGTGTCGACGAGCTGTTGCGCACCGTGCAGCTGGACCCCGGCACGTTCGCACAGCGCTATCCGCGGCAGCTGTCGGGTGGACAGCAGCAGCGCGTCGGAGTGGCCAGAGCGCTCGCCGCCGATCCGCCCGTCATGCTCATGGACGAGCCGTTCGGCGCCACCGACCCGATCACCCGCGAGAAGCTGCAGGCCGAGTTCCTCCGTCTCCAGGCCGACATCGGCAAGACCATCATCTTCGTCACGCACGACTTCGAAGAGGCGATCCGGATGGGGGACCGCATCGCCGTGCTGAGCGACCGGAGCCAGATCGAGCAGTTCGACACCCCCGCGCGCATCCTCGCGGAACCGGCCAACGACTATGTGCGCTCGTTCATCGGAGAGGGGGCGGCGCTCAAGCGCCTCGCCCTCATCCCGGTCGCCGATGCCCGCATCGGGGCGGCCGACACCGCGGCACCCGCGGCGACCGTCGACGAGCACGCCTCCCTGCGCGAGGCACTCGACACCCTGGTCGTCACGGGAGCCGCACGGGTCAACGTGACGCGTGCCGGCCAGGTCGTCGGCTCGATCGACCAGGCAGCCATCTCCGCCGCGCTCGGGGTCGAAGGTCCCGTGCGCCGCGCCGAGGAGGGCTGATCATGACCGGCCCGCAGGTGGTCCCCTCGGCGACCACGGTGCTCCAGACGCAGGGTGTCCGGCGCCGGGGGATGCCCGTGCTGCTGCGACGGACGATGCCGCTGATCGTGGTCGCCGTCGTGCTGCTGCTCACCTACGCGTGGGTCTCCAGCCTGGAACTCGACTCGATCGAGCAGCGCACGCTCAACGCCGGCTACATCACGTCGCGGATCGGCGAGCACCTGGTGCTCTCGATCATCGCCTCGATCCTCGTCGCCGTGCTCGCCATCCCGGCGGGAATCGCGGTGAGCCGTTCGCGGTCGAAGGTCTTCCGCGGCATCGTGATCGGCATCGCGAACATCGGCCAGGCCACACCGGCGATCGGCGTCGTGATCCTGCTGGCGATCGTCTGGCAGACCGGATTCACCACCGCCCTCCTCGCCCTCGTGATCTACTCCTTCCTCCCGGTGCTGCAGAACACGATCGCCGGACTCGCGCAGGTGGACCCCAACATCCGCGAATCGGCGAGGGGAATGGGCATGACCTCCGCGCAGGTCCTCCGTCGGGTCGAGCTCCCGCTCGCCTCACCCGTGATCCTCGCCGGCCTTCGCACCGCTCTCGTGTTCGCCGTCGGAGTCGCCACCGTGGCGACGTTCATCAACGCCGGAGGCCTCGGCGACATGATCATCAACGGTCTGAAGCTCCAGCGCTATCCCGTGCTCGTCGTCGGTGCGGTCCTCGTCGCCGCGATCGCCGTGCTCATCGACTGGGCAGCCGGTGTCGTGGAGGACATCGTGCGCCCCAAGGGCCTGTGACACCCCTCGTCCTCCTCACGTCCTCATCCCGAAAGGAACCGCAATGAACACCCGTACCATCGCATCCGCCTCGCTCGCCGCGATCGCCGCAGGCACGCTGCTGCTCGCCGGCTGCTCCTCCAGCTCCGCAGGGGGCTCCGGCGCCCAGGGCGACGAGCTCGAAGGTCTCACCGGCGAGATCGGCTCGAAGGACTTCTCGGAGCAGTACATCCTCGCCTACATGACGGCTGAGCTGCTCAACGCCCACGGCGCGGACGTCGAAGCCAACACCAAGCTCGTCGGCTCCGCGAACGTGCGGCAGGCGCTCGAGAACGACCAGTTCCTCGGCTACTGGGAGTACACCGGCACCTCGTGGATCACCTACAACGGCAACACCGCACCCGTGCAGGGCGCCGAGGCGCAGTTCGACGCCGTGAAGAAGGCCGACGCCGAGAACGGCATCGCATGGCTGGATCCGGCTCCGTTCAACAACACCTACGCCTTCGCGATCCGCCAGAGCGAAGCCGAGAAGCTGGGTGTGAAGACGCTCAGCGACGTGGCGAAGCTGCCGAGCGCCGATCAGACCTTCTGCATCGAGAGCGAGTTCTCGACGCGGGACGACGGCTGGCCCGGACTCAAGGCCGCCTACGGCTTCGACGCTCCCGACGCGAACGTCACGATGCTCGACACCGGGGTCATCTACACCGCGACCCAGAAGGGCGACGACTGCAACTTCGGCGAGGTCTTCCAGACCGACGGCCGCATCCCCGCGCTCGACCTGGTGGTCATGGCGGACGACAAGGAGTTCTTCCCCAGCTACCAAGGCGGCTTCACGCTCAAGCAGAGCACGCTGGACGAGTACCCGGCGATCGCCGACGTGCTGGCGAAGCTGAGCCCGCTGCTGACCACCGAGGTCATGCAGGAGCTCAACGCCAAGGCCGATGTCGACGGCGAGGATCCCGAGGACATCGCGATCGACTGGCTCGAAGAGCAGGGACTCATCTGATGACCGCGTCCCTCCAGATCGGCGAGAGCTTCGTCGGAGAAGGCGTGAACGCGGCGCACATCAACACCGTGCTCGGTCATCGCGAGGGCCCGGCGGGGACGGCATGGGCCACCGCCCTCGCCAGCCCCAGCGCGGGGCACGTGCCCTTCGTCGCCGTGCTCCGGCCCTCCCTGCCGGTCAAGCCGATGACCCTGTTCGTCACCAAGGCGGCCCCGGCCGGCGACGAGCACGGCCTCCTCATCTGGGGCCCCGCGCAGGCGGGCGTGGCGGCCGGTGTCGCGGATGCCGTGGCCGAGGGGGCCATCCCCTCCGAGTCCGCGGAGACGCACGCCCTCATCGCCGCAGTGTGGGTGAACCCCGCAGCCGACGACGCCGAGGCCGTCTACCGGAACAACCGCGAGGCCACGCGCACCGCACTGGTGAACGGTGCCGGCGGGCTGCCGCTCCTCGACGAGGTGCTCGCTGCGCGGCACGAGCCACGTAATCCCTTCTTCACTCCCTCCACTCCGATCTCGAAGGACACGCACGACCGATGAGTTCTCCCACCCCCGCCCTCGACCCCGAACGCGTCGAGACCCGGCCCACCGTCGGCTTCATCGGCCTCGGCAACATGGGATCCGGCATGACGCTCAACCTGCAGGCTGCCGGCTTCCCCCTGGTGGTCACCGATCTCCGACGCGAGTCGGCGGAGGCGCTGATCGCCGGCGGCGCGACGTGGGCGGACACGCCCCGCGAGGTCGCCGCATCCAGCGACCTCGTGATCACGATGCTGCCGACGCCGAAACACGTCGAAGCCGTGGCGACCGGCCCGGAAGGTCTCGTCGCCGGACTTCCCGACGGCGGCACCTGGATCGACATGTCCACCTCCGTGCCCGACGTGCTGGACGGCGTCAGGGCCTCGACCGCCGGCCGCGGTCTGCACCTGGTCGATGCGCCCGTGAGCGGGATGTCGGTGGGAGCGGCGAACGGAATGCTGCAGATCTTCGTGGGAGGGGAGGCCGCAGACGTCGAGCGGCTGCGCCCCGTGTTCGAGGCGATGGGCGACCCGGAGCGGATCCTCCATGTGGGCGGTCACGGCGCCGGGTACGCAGTGAAGCTCATGATCAACCAGCTGTGGTTCTCGCACCTGGTCGCGACCGCCGAGGTGCTCTCGGTCGGCGTCGCGGCGGGCGTCGACCTCGGTGTGCTTCGCGACGCGCTCATCGCGAGCCCGGCGAACAGCACCTTCGTCTCCCGCGACGTGTTGTCCATCCTCGACCACGGCGACTACGACGAGGGGTTCGCGATCGCCCTCGCGTGCAAGGACCTGGGTCTGTCCGTCGACCTCGCCCGATCGGTGGGAATGCCGGTGGAGGTGTCCTCGCTCGTCGAGCAGATCTTCCGCCGGGCGCGGGCGCGTTACGGAGACCGCGCCGGCGAGATGTCACCCGTGCGCCTGTACGAAGAGGTCCTCGGCCGCGACCTGCGTCGGGAGGTGGCCGCATGAGCGCCGCTCGCGAGATCGACGTCATCGCCTCCGTGCCGAAGGGCCTGCTGATCGGCGGGCAGTGGCGGGATGCGGCTTCAGGGCATACCTTCGCGGTGCACGACCCGTCGACCGGCGACGTGCTCGCCGAGGTGGCCGACGCGACGCCGGAGGACGGCATGGCGGCGCTGGATGCGGCTGCCGCAGCACAGGCAGCCTGGGCGGCGACCGCTCCGCGTGAACGGGGTGAGATCCTCCGCCGGGCATTCGACGTCGTCACGGCACGCGCGGAGGACTTCGCACTCGTCATGACCCTCGAGATGGGCAAGCCGCTCGCCGAGTCGCGTGCCGAGGTCGCCTACGGAGCCGAGTTCCTGCGCTGGTTCTCGGAGGAGGCGCCGCGCATCTCGGGGCGCTACGCCACCGCACCGGACGGCCGCAATCGACTGCTCGTCGCGAAACGCCCCGTGGGCCCCAGCCTTCTCATCACGCCCTGGAACTTCCCCCTCGCGATGGCGACACGCAAGATCGCTCCGGCGCTCGCCGCCGGGTGCACCTCGGTGCTCAAGCCTGCAGCGCTCACGCCCCTCACGGCCCTGCTGTTCGCCGAAGTCCTGCGCGAGGCCGGCGTGCCGGACGGGGTCGTGAACGTCATCCCGACCAGTCGCGCGGGTGCGGTCACCGGGCCCCTCATCGCCGATCCCCGCCTGCGCAAGCTCTCCTTCACCGGATCGACCGAGGTGGGACGACGGCTGATCGCCGACGCCGCCCACCAGGTGCTGCGCGTGTCGATGGAGCTCGGCGGCAACGCACCGTTCCTCGTCTTCGAGGACGCCGACATCGATGCGGCCGTCGAAGGAGCCCTCCTCGCGAAACTGCGCAACGGCGGGGAGGCATGCGTGGCGGCGAACCGATTCCTCGTCCACGAGAGCGTGGCCGACGTCTTCACCTCCCGCCTCATCGACCGCATGGCGGGCTCCGTGAATGCGCGCGGCACCGACCCGGAATCGACGCTCGGCCCGCTCGTCGATCAGGCGACCAGGGACAAGGTCGTCGAGCTCGTGTCCGGCGCTGTCGAGGACGGCGCGCGCATCGCGCTCGGCGGAAGCGTTCCGCAGGGTCGCGGGTACTTCTACCCTGCGACCGTGCTCGTCGACGTGCCACGGGATGCCCGCATCCTCCAGGAGGAGATCTTCGGCCCGGTCGCGCCGATCACGACCTTCCGTGACGAGGACGAGGCGGTGCGGCTCGCCAACGCCTCCGAGTACGGCCTCGTGTGCTTCGCGTACACGCAGGACCTCAATCGCGGTCTCCGTCTGGCCGAGCGGCTCGAGACCGGGATGTTCGGCCTCAACACCGGCCTCGTGTCGAACCCGGCTGCCCCGTTCGGGGGCGTCAAGCAGTCCGGCATCGGTCGTGAGGGCGGCTTCGAGGGGATCGACGAATACCTCGAGACGACCTACATCGGCATCGCCGACCCGTTCGCCGGCACTCTTTCCTGAAGGATCATCGTGCACATCACCGACTTCTCCCTCGATCACTTCTCGCTCCAGGGCAGACGAGCGATCGTCACGGGCGGGAACACCGGCCTCGGCCAGGCGTTCACGCTCGCCCTCGCCAAGGCGGGAGCCGACGTGTTCGTCCCCACGCTCTTCGATGACGGTGGCGAGACCGCTGCGCTCCTCACCGAGGCCGGGGTCGGCTACCGGGAGCTACGCATCGACATCACCGCCGACGGGGCACCTGCCAGGGTGATCGACGCATGCGTCGAGGCGTTCGGGGGACTGGACATCCTGGTCAACTCCGCCGGGATCAGCCGCATCGCGGACGTGACCGAGTTCGGCCGCGGGCAGTGGGACCCCATGGTCGCGGTCAACCTCACCGCCGCGTTCGAGATGTCGCACGAAGCCGCCAAGCGGATGATCCCGCAGGGCTCGGGGAAGATCATCAACATCGCCTCGCTGTTCTCGTTCCTCGGCGGACTCGGATCTCCTGCCTACGCGGCGACCAAGCACGGCATCGCCGGTCTCACCAGGGCGTACGCCGATGAGCTCGGCAGCCACGGCATCCAGGTCAACGCGATCGCCCCGGGATACTTCGCGACTCCCCTCACCTCCGATACCAGGGCCGACGACGAGGCGAACCGCCGCATCGTCGACCACACCCCGGCGGGGAGGTGGGGGGACGTCGCCGACCTCATGGGCGCGACCGTCTTCCTCTCCAGTCCCGCCTCCGACTTCGTCAACGGACACGTGCTGTCGGTCGACGGCGGCTACCTGGTGCGCTGACAGCGGCGCGCCTCCACACCCAACGAACAGGACACCCTCCCCATGGTCACTTCACGATCCGCTCTCTCACGCGAGGAGATCGTCACCCGCATGCAGGAGCTCCTCGGCGCCGACCAGGTCGAGACCGAGGCGCAGGCGCTGCGCGAGGCGAGCGTCGACCGCTTCAAGAAGTACACCTCGGTGCACGGCATCTTCGACGGTCCGATCCCGGCCGCGATCGTCTATGCCCGCTCGACGGCGGACGTCTCGGCGATCCTCGCGTTCGCCGCAGAGAATCTCGTCAACGTCGTCCCGCGCACCGGACGCACGGCGACCGAGGGCGGCCTCGAGACGATCGTCGAGGACTCCCTCGTGCTCGACGGCTCCCGCATGGACGCGATCCTCGAGATCGACCCGGTCGACATGATGGTCACTGCGCAGTGCGGCGTTCCGCTGCAGGTGCTCGAGGACACGCTGCGGGCGCAGGGCCTGACGACAGGGCACTCGCCGCAGTCCAAGCCTCTCGCACAGATGGGGGGACTCGTCGCGACCAGGTCCATCGGCCAGTTCTCCACCCTGTACGGCGGGATCGAGGACATGGTCGTCGGTCTCGAGGCGGTGCTCCCGGACGGCGACGTCGTGCGGGTCAAGAACGTTCCGCGTCGTGCGGCCGGCCCCGACATCCGCCACATCGTGATCGGCAACGAGGGCGCGCTCGCGGTCATCACCGAGGTCACCGTCAAGGTGTTCACGTACCAGCCCGAGAACAATCGCTTCCTCGGGTATCTGGTCGATTCGCTCCCCGCCGGTGTGGCCGGTCTCCGCGAGATCGTCGTCGCCGGCTACCGGCCCTCCGTCGCGCGCGCGTACTCCGAGGAGGATGCGGCGCAGCACTTCTCGCACTTCGCGGGGGGCAGAGCGGTCGTGGTCGTCGTCGCCGAGGGACCGAAGGGCGTGGCCGACGCCACGGCCGCGGGGGTCGAGGAGATCTTCGCCGGGATCCCGCACGAGAAGGTCGACCCGGCGCTGATCGAGGAATGGTTCGACAACCTCAACTGGGGTCAGGACAAGATCGACGCCGAGAAGCGCGAGATGCTCGAGAACGCGCGCCTCGGCTACACCACGGAGGTGTCGATCGACTGGTCGGGCGTGGAGGAGCTGTTCGAGTCCGTGATGCGCCGTGCCAGGACCGAGTTCCCGCGCGCGGGCGACCTGACGCTGCTCGGCGCGCACTCCTCGCACAGCTACCAGACCGGCACCAACCTCTACTTCGTGTACGACTACGACATCCGGTGCGAGCCGCGCCAGGAGATCACCGAGTACCACGAGCCCCTCAACGCCATCGTGGTCGAGGAGGCGCTGCGTCTGGGCGGCTCGATGGTCCACCACCACGGCATCGGCAAGTACCGCACGCCGTGGACCCACGAGGAGCACGGCAGCGCGTACCGGCTGCTGCGGATGCTCAAGGACGGGCTCGACCCCAGGGGGATCATGAATCGGGGAACCATCTACCCGCTGGAGCACGGCGAGCTGACGGCGTGAGCACGACGGCGCCGGGCTACGTCGTCGCGATCGACAACGGCTCCCAGAGCACGAAGGTGCTCATCGTCGACGGGACGGGCGTCGTGCACGCCAGCGCGCGAGCAGCCCTGCGCCCGTATTCCTCGCCGGCGCCCGGTCGATGGGAGCACCCTGACGACGATCTGTGGGACTCGATCGTCGCCGCCGTCCGCATGGCGATGGCGGAGTTCCCCGGAGACCCCGAGGAGATCCGCGGTGTGGGCCTGTGCACCATCCGCTTCTGCCGGGCGGTGCTGCGCGCCGACGGCACCTTGGCGCAGCCCGTCATGAGCTGGATGGACGAGCGGCTGTCGCGAGCCTACGAGAGGGAGGTCGAAGACGCGGTGTACGTCACCACGTCGTCCGGATACCTCGGGCACCGGCTCACGGGGGAGAGGCGCGACGCCGCAGGGAACGTACAGGGGGTCTGGCCGATCGATACGGCTCGCTGGGGGTGGAGCGACGATGCGGACGAATATGCCCGCACCGGCATGCATCCCTCGATGCTGTTCGAGCTCGTGGCGCCGGGCGAGCCCCTCGGCCTGTTGACCGGGCGGGCCGCCGAGCTCACGGGTCTGCCCGCCGGGATTCCGGTGATCGCGACCGCGAACGACAAAGCCGTGGAGGCACTGGGCGCCGGACTCCGCGATGAGGGCGATGCCCTGCTGTCCCTCGGGACCTACGTGGCGACCATGACGCCGGGGGATCGGCCGCTGCCGGAGCACCCGGACGTCTGGACGAACTTCGCCGCGGAGCCGGGTGCGTTCCTCTACGAGAGCGGAGGTGTGCGCCGTGGGATGTGGACGGTGAGCTGGTTCCGTGACCTGCTGTCGAGCGCCGACATCACCGTCTCCGAAGAGGAGTTGAACCGGGGCGCTCAGGACGTGCCCGTCGGCGCCGGCGGCCTGGTCGCTGCTCTGGACTGGCTCGCGCCCGCCGATGAACCGTGGCGACGCGGCGCCCTCGTCGGGTTCGACGGCACGCAGGGGCGCTTCCACATCCACCGGGCGATCCTCGAGGCCCTCGCGATCGAGACGGAGGCGGCGGACTCCCGTGCCAGACGGGTACTCGGTCGCCCCCGCAGGGGTCTGCTCGTCACCGGCGGCGGAAGCGGATCGACGCTCATGCTGCGCATCCTCGCCGCCGTGTACGGAGTCCCGGTGCGGGTGCCCCTGGTGCATGACGCCGCCGGGATGGGGGCGGCGATCTGCGCGGCCGTCGGCACCGGGATGCACCCCTCATGGGACGCTGCCGTGGCCTCGATGGTCGCGGTGGGGGTGGAAGTGGACGTGGACCCCGAAGCGAGAGCAGCCTACGCCGAGGTGCAGCGGACCTATGCGCGAGTGCTGCCGCGCGTGCGAAAGCTGTTCGAGAGGGAGGAGGCGCCGGTCAGCGCCAGATGACGGCGAGTCCCGCGTTCAGGAGCGCCAGGATGCCGATCAGCCAGAACACGGCCGGCGGCACGGCGTCTCCGCGCTTCTGCCGGGCCGAGCCGATGCCGAGGAGCGCCCCGATGATGACGAGCACGACCAGCTTGACGCCGATCTTGACGTAGTTGAGGTCGTACTCGATGCCCCACGGTGCGGCGAGAGCGAGTCCGGCGACACCGGCGATCGCGAGACCGTAGTCCATGAGCTTCGTGATCTGGCGCTTGCCGCCGAAAGCCTGAGCGGCCCAGGCCCCGAACAGCACGGCGAAGCCGATCAGGTGGATGAACACGACGATATGGCGCAGGGTCTCCATGCCCTCACCGTACGAGGGCGGGCCCCCTCTGCGCTAGCAAGGGCAGGCTGACCTCAGCCGCGGAGCTCCCTGGTGACGAGCGCGGTGCGCAGTGCCGCATCCGCAGCCTCGGCGCCCTTGTCCTCCTTGGACCCTTCCAGCCCGGCACGGTCCAATCCCTGCTGCTCGTCGTCGAGGGTGAGCACGCCGAAGCCGACGGGCTTGCCGGCATCCAGCGCCACTCGCGTGAGACCGTCGGTGGTCGCCGCCGACACGTACTCGAAGTGCGGGGTTCCTCCACGGATGATCACGCCCAGCGCGACGACCGCGTCGGCTCCACCGGCGAACGCAGCCTGCGCGGCGAGCGCGAGCTCGAACGAGCCGGGCACGCGCACGAGGCGGTGCGTGGCGTTCGCGGCGTCGAGCACGCGCTCGGCCCCGGCGATCAGGCCGTTCGAGATCGTCTCGTGCCAGGTGCCGGCGACGATGACGACGTTCAGACCCCGCCCGTCGATGTTGCCGGTCTCGGGTGCTCCTGCGCCGCTCATTCGTCGTCCTTTCCGTGGGCGAGGGCCTCTGCGAGGTCTGCTTCGCCGATGATGTGACCCATCCGGTCACGCTTGGTCTCCAGGTACTGGTGGTTGTTCGGGCCGACACCGACGATCAGCGGCACCTGCTCGATCACGTCGAGGCCGAGGTCGCGCAGCTGCGCGACCTTGTCGGTGTTGTTCGTCAGCAGGCGCACCTTCGACACGCCGAGGTCCGAGAGGATGCCGGCTGCCGCGGCGTAGTCGCGGGCATCGGCCGGCAGCCCCAGCGCGAGGTTGGCGTCGACCGTGTCGAGACCCTCCTCCTGCAGGCTGTAGGCGCGCAGCTTGTTGATCAGGCCGATCCCGCGCCCCTCGTGGCCGCGCATGTAGATGACGATCCCGCCCTCTTTCTCGATCGCGTCGAGGGCGGAGTCGAGCTGCGGACCGCACTCGCACTTCTGCGACCCGAACGCCTCTCCGGTCAGGCACTCCGAGTGCACGCGCACGAGCGCGGTGTCGCCGGGTTCACCCGAGACGACCGCGATGTGGTCGGTCCCGGTGATGCGGTCCTTGTACGCGAGGAAGCGGAACGTGCCGTGCGTGGTCGGGACTGTGGCATCGGCGCGCAGGCTCACGCGGCGTCCACGGTGCGCGCTCGGGGTCGCCCCTTCGGGGTCGATCTCGTTCAGGTGCGCGATGAGCTGCTCGATCGTGATCACGGGCACGCCGTCTCTCGCGCCGAGCTCGATGAGTCCGGGAAGGCGCATCATGCTGCCGTCCTCCGCGACGACCTCGGCGATCGCTCCGACGGGACGGAGCCCCGCCAGCTTCATGAGCTCGACGGCTGCCTCGGTGTGGCCGCTGCGCTCGCGCACGCCGCCGTCCACCGCACGAAGCGGCAGCACGTGACCGGGTCGGATGATGCTGGCCGAGGTCGACTCCGGGTTCGACAGCACGTTCAGGGTGTGGGCGCGATCGTGCGCGCTGATGCCGGTGGTGACGCCGTCCGCTGCATCGACGCTCACGGTGTAGGCGGTCGAGCGGGCGTCTTCGCTGGCGGCGACCATCGGCGGGAGGTTGAGGTGGTCGGCGAGGTCGGCGGGCATCGGGGCGCAGATGAAACCGGACGACCAGCGCACGGTCCAGGCCACCCACTCCGGCGTCGCGAGCTCCGCAGAGAGGATGACATCGCCTTCGTTCTCGCGGTTCTCGTCGTCGGCGACGAGGACAGGACGCCCGGCGCGCAGGGCGTCCAGGGCTTCGTCGATCGTGGCAAGGCTCATCGCGAGCCTCCTTCCGGTGCGGCCCGGAACGCGAGGAGGCGTTCCACGTGGCGGGCGAGGATGTCGGTCTCCAGGTTCACGCGGTCTCCGACGGCGCGGACGCCGAGGGTCGTCGCGGCGAGCGTCTCGGGGATCAGCGAGACCTCGAACCACGGGGAGGGGACTGCAGGGGCGCTCACGGCGCTCACCGTCAGCGAGGTGCCGTCGACCGAGATGGATCCCTTGTCGACGACCAGAGGGGCGAGATCGGCGGGCAGGCTGATCCGGAGCACGCTCCACTGCGCGCCGGGTCGCACCTCGAGCACTTCGCCGACCCCGTCGACGTGGCCCTGCACGATGTGGCCGCCGAGTCGGGCGCCCACCGGCATGGCCTTCTCGATGTTCACGCGGGTGCCGACCGTCGCCGACCCGATCGCAGCCACATCGAGAGTCTGCTTCATCACGTCGGTGTCGAAGGTGTCTGCGGTCGAGCCGACCACGGTCAGGCACACGCCGGAGACGGCGATCGACTCGCCGTGCACGGCGTCCGCAGCAGCGCGGGGCGCGCGCACGGTGAGACGCCAGCCGTCGCCCGCGGGGGTGATCGCGGTGATCTCACCCATCTCCTCGATAATTCCGGTGAACATCAGGCGGCTCCTTCGCTCTGGGGGTTCGTGGGATGCGCAGGGTCCCCCGTGTCCGCGGGGTGTGCGATCGCGAGCAGATCCTCGCCGAGAGGCACCCACTCGTCGACGACCAGGCGGCGCGCCTCGTCGATGGATCCGACCCCGATCTCGGTCAGGGCGAGTCGGCGTCCGCCCAGCAGCACGGGCGCGATGTACGCGAGTACCCGGTCGGCGAGCCCCGCCGCGATGAACGCGCTGGCGAGCGTCGGTCCGCCTTCCACGAACATGCTCTGCACGCCGCGGGCGTGGAGGTCGGCCGCGACGGCGTGCAGGTCGCGGGTGTCGAAGAACAGGGGCGTCTGCGGGTGGCGATGCACGGCGGCCGCGGCGGGTGTGGGCCGCGTTCCGATGATCACGGGGATCGGCTGATGCGGGAGCAGGGCGTCACCCTCGCGGGCCGTGAGTGCGGGATCGTCGGAGAGCACCGTCCCCGTGCCGACGGCGATCGCATCGGCCTCTGCCCGGCGACGGTGCACGTCGGCGCGAGCTGCCGGTCCGGTGATCCACCGACTCGATCCGTCGTCGGCGGCGGCGCGACCGTCGATGCTCTGCGCCCACTTGACCGTGATGTGCGGACGGCCGAGCCGCTGGGCGGTCAGCCATCCGGCGATGAGGGCGTGCGCGGCATCCGCCTGCTCGCCGGACTCGACCTCGACGCCGGCAGCGCGCAGGCGTTCTGCGCCACCGCCGGACACGGCGCCGGGATCGTCGAGCGCGTAGACCACCCGGGAGACGCCCGCCTCGATCAGCGCGACCGCGCAGGGACCGGTGCGGCCGGTGTGGTTGCAGGGTTCGAGGGTGACCACGGCCGTCGCTCCTTCGGCCTCGCCAGGAGCGAGCTTCGAAAGCGCGTCGACCTCGGCGTGCGGAGTGCCGGCGCCGTGGTGCCAGCCCTCGGCGAGGACGGTGCCGTCGGGGGAGAGGATGACCGCGCCGACCTGCGGGTTCACTCCACGGGGCCCGCGGGCGGCGAGGTGGAGCGCGCGATCCATCGCGTGGCGCTCTGCCGCGTTCACTGCCATCCGTCGTCCTCCTCTGAGGCTCCGGGTTCGGGCAGGGATGGCGGAACGGACGCACGCATGCGCCTCGTGCTGCCTCCCTTCCGGACTAGCGAGGTCTCCCTCGCATCACCGTCGGTCCCGGAATTCCACCGGATCGGCACCTCGATCTCTCGAGACGCTCGCGGACTGTCACCGCCGGTTCGGATTCCCACCGACCCCGGAGCACGTTGTTGATCTGAGTGTAGTCAACGCGTCCGCGCAGATTTCATTCCGAGACATGCAACGGCGCACGTCTCGCGCTCCACGTCACTTGAGAAGTCGGGAGAGGCGCCGGTCGGCGAGCACCTTGCCGCCCGTCTGGCAGGTGGGGCAGTACTCGAGCGAACGGTCGGCGAAGAACACGCTGCGGACCGTGTCGCCGCACACCGGGCAGGCCTCTCCTCGGCGTGCGTGCACCTGCATCCCGCGGCGCTTCGCATCCTTCAGGTCCGCCGGGGGCTTGCCGGAGGCCTCCGCCACCGCTTCGGTCAGCGTCTCGCGCATGGCGTCGAAGAGGCGATCGATCTCGGCGTCGTCGAGCGTGCCGGCGATCGCGTACGGCGACATGCGGGCGGCGTGCAGGATCTCGTCCGAGTACGCGTTGCCGATGCCCGCGATCACCGCCTGGTCACGCAACAGCCCCTTGATCTGCATGCGGCGGCCGTCGAGCAGGGCGGCGAACGTCTCACGCGTGAACGTCTCGTCGAGCGGATCGGGGCCGAGCCTGGCGATGCCCGGCACCTCCTGCGGATCGCGGACGACATACACCGCGAGCGACTTCTTCGTGCCCGCCTCGGTGAGATCGAACCCGCTGGCGTCGTCGAGCGCGATGCGCAGGGCGATGGGGGATTTGCCCGGTTTGATGAGCGTCGCGGGGAGCGCCTCGTACCAGCGCAGCCAGCCGGCCTTCGCGAGGTGGAACACCAGGTGCAGGTCGTCGCCGCAGGAGAGCACGATGAACTTGCCGAGACGGGTGGACGCCGTGATCGTCTGCCCCTGAAGCGCGTGGATCGGCGGGTCGTACGTCTTCAGCGCGGCGATCGCCGAGACGGTCGCGCGCGTGATCGTGTGCCCTACGGCGCGCTCGGCGAGGAAGGTGGACAGGCCCTGGACTTCCGGCATCTCCGGCATGCGTTCATCCTGTCACCGGCCGCCGACACTGTCACGCTCGGCTGCCGAGGTCATCGCTCGCGCGGTCACGAACCTCAGAGGATGGGCCAGTCCACGGGGGTGCGGTCGTCGCTCGGCAGCAGCCCGGCCATCCAGCCGTCGTCCCGGCCGCGCGGGCTCGTGAGCGCCTGCCGTTGCAGGCCCTCGTACCGGAAGCCGAGTGCGCGCGCGGCGCGGGCGGAGGGGACGTTGCCCGCGACGGCCTGCCAGCGGATGCGCACCAGTCGGAGCCCGACGAACCCCCAGTCGACCACGGCCCTGCCTGCTTCCGCGAGATACCCCTTGCCCCTGGCGGCCTCCGTCACCCAGTAGCCGAGCTCGGCGGTCGCACCCGTGAAGTGCTCGGTCCTGTTGTGCAGCCCGATCATGCCGACGAGCTCGCCATCCGCGTACATGCCCCAGACGGCCTCCGACTCCGTGTCCCACTGCTCCGCGACGAGGCGCACGAACTCCGCGGCGTCCTCGCGCGAATAGGGGCTCGGGACGGTCGTCCAGCGCGGGATCTCCGGGTCCTGACAGGCGTCTGTGATCGCATCGATGTCGGCCTCCGTCGGGGCGCGCAGGACGAGACGTTCGGTGGTGAGGTCGACGGATCGCATCCCGACAGCCTACGAAGACCTGTGCCCCTGCGAACGCGGAGCGGCCGGAGTGTCCGTGGGCGCGACTAGTCTTGTCCGGTGACTGTTCCGGGGATTCTGCGCGCCTTGGAAGAGGCGTCTCTGTACCGCGATGCCCTCACCTGGGCGCGCACCGACGCCGATATCGGCCTGGTCGACGGGCTCGATGCGCCTGCGCTCGCCGGGTTGATCGAGAAGCGCGCCGCGGCAGGGCACCCGGCCGCCCTCCTCGCCGTCGTCCCCACGGGGCGCAGGGCCGAGAGCCTCGCGCTCGCGATGCACGCGTACCTTCCCGACGCCGATGTGCTGACCTTCCCGGCCTGGGAGACGCTGCCGCACGAGCGGCTCAGCCCGAGCCCCGACACGGTCGGCCTCCGGCTGCAGACCCTGCGCCGGATCGCCGAGTGGTCGGGCGATCACCCGCTCGTCGTGGTGGCGTCCGTGCGCGCCGCGCTCCAGCCGATCGCGGGCAATCTGGGCGAGATCGCCCCGCTCGAACTCGCGGTCGGCAGTCGAGGGAACGAGCTCGACCATGTGGTGGAGCAGCTGGTCGAGCGCGCCTACTCGCGCGTCGACATGGTGTCCCGTCGCGGTGAGTTCGCGGTGCGTGGCGGCATCCTCGACGTCTTCCCTCCGACCTCGGAACATCCGTATCGCGTCGAGTTCTTCGGCGACGAGATCGATCAGATCCGCGCGTTCTCGGTCGCCGATCAGCGCTCGCTGCCCGGCGATGTCACCGGCGTCGATCTGCCTCCCACCCGCGAGCTGCTGCTCACCGCAGAGGTCCGCGATCGTGCCCGCGCCCTGGTCGGAGGCTTCCCCGCGATCTCGGGAATGCTCGAGAAGATGGCCGAGGGGATCCCGGTCGAGGGCATGGAGTCGCTGCTTCCCGCCGTCGCGGGGCCGCTGAAGTCGTTGGCCGAGTACCTTCCGGTCGGCAGCGCCACGGCGATCATCGACCCGGAGCGTTCGAGCGCACGCGCCATCACGCTCGGCGACACGAACCGCGAGTTCCTCGACGCCGCGTGGAGCGCTGCGACCTCGGGGGCATCGGCTCCCATCGACCTCGGCGCCGGCGACTTCCTCACGATCGCGGAACTGCGCGACGTCGTGCGCGGTCGGGACGGCGTGTGGTGGCGGCTCAGCCCGTTCGGAGCCGGGCTCGGCGAGGGCGATGTCGACGCCACGAACCTCGGCGCCGCGGTCATCCCTTCGTTCCACGGCAACGTCGACGGAGCGATCTCGTTCGTCGAGGCGAAGCTGACGGACGGGTGGCGCGTCGTCGTGATCGCGGCGGGTGGCGGTCTGGTCGACCGCGCACGCGACGTGCTCGCCGACCGCGGCCTGGCCGCCCGAGTCGTCGAGACCCTCATCGAGGCACCGGAGGGCGGCGTCGCGACGCTGGTCACCGGGTCCGTGGAAGCCGGCTTCCAGGTGGCGGAGGCGAAGCTCGCGGTCCTCACCGACAACGAGTTCTACGGCCGCACGATCGGCGGCGACCAGCGCGTGGTCAAGAAGCTCGCGTCCCGTCGCAAGAACGTGGTCGACCCGCTGCAGCTCAAGCCGGGTGACTTCGTGGTGCACTCCACTCACGGCATCGGCCGCTTCGTCGAGATGACCCAGCGCGAGGTGTCGACCGGCGGACGCAACGCCACGAAGTCCACCCGCGACTACCTCGTGCTCGAGTACGCGCCCTCCAAGCGCGGGTACCCCGGCGACAAGCTGTTCGTTCCGACCGATCAGCTCGACCTGCTCTCGAAGTACGTCGGCGGCGAGGCGCCCACACTCTCCAAGATGGGCGGCAGCGACTGGTCGCAGGCCAAGGGCAAGGCACGCAAGGCCGTCCGCGACATCGCGGTCGAGCTCGTGAAGCTGTACTCCGCCCGCATGAGCGCGAAGGGCCACGCGTTCGGCCCCGACACCCCCTGGCAGCGCGAGCTGGAAGAGGCCTTCCCGTTCGCCGAGACCCAGGACCAGCTGCAGACCATCGACGAGATCAAGGCCGACATGGAGCGGCCCATCCCGATGGACCGTCTGCTCTCGGGCGATGTGGGCTTCGGCAAGACCGAGGTCGCCGTCCGTGCCGCGTTCAAGGCGATCCAGGACGGCAAGCAGGTGGCCATGCTCGTGCCGACGACGCTGCTCGTGAAGCAGCACCTCGAGACGTTCACCGAGCGCTTCGCCGGCTTCCCGGTCAAGGTGCGGCCGCTGTCGCGCTTCCAGACCGACAAGGAGGCGCGACTCACCCTGCAGGGCCTGCTGGAGGGGTCGGTCGACATGGTGATCGGCACCCACCGCATCCTCACGGATCAGGTCATCTTCAAGGACCTCGGTCTGATGATCATCGACGAGGAGCAGCGCTTCGGCGTCGAGCACAAGGACGCGCTCAAGAAGATGAAGACGAATGTCGACATCCTCGCGATGAGCGCCACCCCGATTCCCCGCACGCTGGAGATGGCGGTCACCGGCATCCGCGAGATGTCGACCCTGGCGACGCCTCCGGAGGACCGGCATCCGATCCTCTCGTTCGTCGGTCCGCGCAGCGACAAGCAGATGGCTGCAGCGATCCGTCGCGAGATCCTGCGCGAAGGCCAGGTGTTCTTCGTGCACAACCGGGTGCAGTCGATCCAGCGTGTCGCGAGCGAGCTCGCCGAGCTGGTGCCGGAGGCCCGGATCGCGGTCGCACACGGTCAGATGGCCGAGCACCAGCTCGAGCAGGTGGTCGACGACTTCTGGGAGCGCAAGTTCGACGTGCTCGTGTCCACGACCATCATCGAGACCGGTCTCGACATCGCGAACGCGAACACGATCATCATCGACCGTGCCGACAAGTACGGACTCAGCCAGCTGCACCAGCTGCGAGGCCGCGTCGGACGAGGTCGCGAGCGCGCCTACGCCTACTTCCTGTACGACGAGATGAAGCCGCTGAGCGAGACCGCGGCCGATCGTCTGCAGACCATCGCGGTCAACAACGAGCTCGGCTCGGGAATGCAGGTCGCGCTCAAGGACCTGGAGCTGCGCGGTGCGGGCAACATGCTCGGTGCCGAGCAGGCCGGTCACATCGCCGGCGTCGGCTTCGACCTGTATCTGCGCATGATCGGCGAGGCCGTGGCGACCTTCCGCGGCGACGAGGTCGAGACCGGTCAGGAGCTGCGGCTGGAGCTGCCGCTCGACGCGCGCATCCCCGAGTACTACATCGACAGCGAGCGGCTGCGCCTCGAGGCGTATCAGAAGCTCTCCGCCGCGTCCGCCGCGACCGCGAAGGACGACGCCATCGACCTCGTCGTGGAGGAGCTCGTCGACCGCTACGGCACTCCGCCGGAAGAGGTCGAGGGGCTGCTCGCCGTCTCCCGCCTGCGCCGTCGTGCGGCACGGGCCGGGTTGACCGACGTCGTCGTGATGGGGTCGAACCTGCGGATCGCGCCCGCGCGGCTCGAGGACTCGATCAAGGTGCGGCTGCAGCGTCTGTACCCGAAGGCGAAGCTCGTCTCCGGGGGAGAGGCGCTGGTCGTGCCGATGCCCACGGTGCCGGCTGCGGTCGGCGTGGGTCTCGAACCCCTGCCGGATGCGCAGCTGCTCGAATGGGTCGGTCAGCTCTTCACCGCGATCTTCCCAGAACCGGTCAAGGTCGAGTAGCGCGCGGCCGCGGGCGGCAGTACTAGTCTGGCCGCATGTTGTACGAGCACCTCGGGGCTCGCCCCCGCATCCATGACACCGCCGTCATCGCCCCCACCGCCGTCGTCTCCGGAGACGTGGAGATCGGGCCCGGCTGCCAGGTGCTGCACGGCGCCGTCATCACCGCGGAGGGAGGCGCGATCACCCTCGGCGAGCACGTCATCGTGATGGAGAACGCGCTCATCCGGGCGACCGCGGCGAACGCGGTGCACATCGGATCGCACACCCTGGTGGGCACGCTGTCGAGCATCGCCGGAGCGACCGTGGGGGAGGAGACATTCCTCGCCTCGGGGTCGCGGGTGTTCAACGGCTCCCTGATCGGACCGCGCTGCGAGGTGCGCGTCAACGCGATCGTGCTCCGCCGCGCGGTGCTGCCGGAGGGTACGGTCGTGCCGATCGGGTGGGTGGCGGTCGGAGACCCGGTGCAGCTGTTCTCCCCCGACCGGGAGGCGGAGATCGCGGCGGCGCAGCCCGACCTCGACTTCCCCGGGCACGTCTTCGGCGTCGACCGGGACACCCCCGACCTGATGGTGCAGCTGACGGAGCGCTACGGCAGCTCGCTCGCACGGCATGCGCATGATGTGAGCCTCGACGACGCGCACCGCGGGCAGCACCGCGCATGACGGGCGACGTGGGCCTGGTGCGCCCCGCCGTCAGCACGGCCGATGCCGCACGTATCGCCCTCGACTGCTGGGGGATCGTGGTGACGGCAGAGGAGCTGGGCAGCAACCAGGATCGGAACTTCCTGCTCACGGCCACGGACGGGGCGAAGAGCGTGCTGCGGGTCGACAACCCGGTGTTCGGCGATGACGAGCGCGAGGCGCAGCACGTCGCACTCGATGCCTATCGTGACGCAGGCGTCGAGGTCCCCGCGGTCCTCCCCGGCCTCGACGGCGCGCTCACCCAGCGCTGGAACGGGTTCGCCGCGCGGCGCAGCGAGTTCGCGCCGGGTGAGCCGATGGTGGATGCCGGATATCTGGCCCCGGTGGTTCTCGCGGAGTTCGGTGTGCTCGCCGCCGCGTCTGCGCGAGCACTGGAACAGCTCAGGCACCCCGGTCTGGATCGTCGGCAGATGTGGGACATGCGCGTCGCGTATGAGCAGATCGATGCGCTCGCGCCGTCGATCGCCGATGCCGCGCTCCGGGGACGGGTGCTGCGCGCCGCGACAAGAGCCCACGCCGCACTCGAACCCCTCGCCGACCGGCTTCCCGTGCAGGCGATCCACGGCGACCTCACGGACGACAACGTGATGGGGGCGCGCGGCGAGGATTCACGGCTGCACCCGCGCACGGTGCTCGACCTCGGTGACCTGGGGCTCGGCTGGCGCGTCGCCGAACTGGCGGTGTGCGCGGCATCGATGTTGCATCACGAGCCGGAGCGGCCGCTGCGGGTGATCGAGACGGTCGCCGCCTTCCACCGTGATGCGCCGCTGAGCGCCGCGGAGGCGAGGGCGGTCTGGCCGCTCGTGGTGCTGCGCGCTGCTCTGCTGGTCGCGAGCGGGTGGCATCAGCTCGAGATCGACGGGGACAACGACTATGCGCGCGAGAGGGTCGCGGGTGAGCAGGCGATCTTCGACGCCGCGACCCTGCTGCCGCTCGTCGAGATGACCGAGCACGTGCTCGCCGCGGTCGGCGTCGATGAGGGCGCCGGCTTCGATGCGGCGGAGGTGGTGACCGATCCGGACGCCGCTCCGTTGGCCGCGCTCCTGCCGGATCTCACCGGCCGCGTCGCCGTGATCGATCCCGGCGTCGAGTCGGCGGACCTCGACAGCGGACGCTGGCTCGAGCAGACGTCGGAGCAGGATCTGGTCGCCGAGGCGATCGAACTCGGAGTCGCCGTGGCGGTCGTGCCGTACGGGGTGTACCGGCTCACGCGGGCGCGCATCGACGACGCGGAGCCGGGGGAGACGTGGGCGACGGCGTGTGAACTGCATCTTCCTCCTGGCCCCCGCGTGCGGGTGGCAGCACCGGCGGGCGGGCGGGTGACGC
>NZ_JYIV01000018.1 GCF_000956405.1 Microbacterium oxydans | reverse complement strand
GCGACGGATCCACCCCCACCAACGTGAGCAACTCCTCCGCCCGCGCCGTCTTCGCCTTCCTGCTCATACCAGGACGATGCGTGTCGAAAATATCGAAGATCTGCGCCCGCACACTGATCACCGGGTTCAACGAATTCATCGCCCCCTGGAACACCATCGAGATCTTGTCCCACCGGAACGCCCGCAACCCCTCCCCATCCAGGCCCACGATGTCGATGTCATGACCATCCCGGTCATGGAACACGATCTCCCCACCCGTCATCAACGCCGGAGCCTTCAACAACCGATTCATGCCATACGCGAGAGTCGTCTTCCCGCAGCCGGACTCCCCGGCGAGGCCCAGGATCTCCCCACGGTTCAGAGTCAGGGAGACGTTCCGCACGGCCTTCACCGGCGGGTCCACCTCATACTCGATCGACACATTCCGCGCCGTCAGAACCGGCTCACTCATACCGTGACTCCCTTGGACTTGGCGGCCTTGCGCACACGGCGTGCAGCCTCGGGCGCGTTGCGTAGCTTCGGGTTGATGACCTCGTCGATCGCGAAGTTGATCAGCGACAGACCGGCACCGAGGAGGGCGATCATGAGTCCGGGTGGCACGAACCACCACCAGGCCCCGCGGCCGAGCGCCTGACCCGACTGGGCGTCGTTGAGGATCGATCCCCAGGTGATGGACGAGTTGGGTCCGAGGCCGAGGTAGGACAGCCCCGCCTCGCCGAGGATGGCGAAGATGATCGCGAACAGGAACTGCGCGGTGAGCAGCGGAAGGAGGTTGGGCATGATCTCGACGAGGATCACGCGGAAGGACCGCTCCCCCGCGACCTTCGCTGCATACACGTAATCCCGTGTGCGCAGCGACCGCGTCTGCAGCCGGAGCACATACGCCGCACCGGCCCAGGAGGTGATACCGAGCACGAACGCGACCAGCTGCCAGCTGCGCTGCGGGACGAAGGAGGCGATCACCATGACCAGCGGCAGCCCGGGGATCACGATCATGACGTTCGTGAGGAGGGCGAGTCCGTCCTCGCGCCAGCCTCCGAGGTAGCCGGCGAGGACTCCGAAGAACAGCGACAGCACGATCGCGATCGCGCCGGCCGTCACGCCGATGAGCAGCGAGCCCTGCGCGCCGATGGCGAGCTGCGCGAACATGTCGTTGCCGAGCTTGGTCGTGCCGAGCCAGTGCTCCGCCGACGGCGGCTGGAGCGCCGGGTTGGCCGTGCTCCGCGGGTTCTGGGAGAACATCGGTGCGATGATCGCGAACAGCACGATCGCCACCACGATGCACAGGCCGACGATGAACTTCGGCGAGGTGCTGGGCAGGATGCGGCGGCGCTTGCGTCCCTGCTGCGTAGCTAGGGAGACCGTGCTGGCCGGCGCGGTGACGGGCGGCTCCTGCGTCAGGAGCGGGTTCTTCGTGTCAGACATTCTGGCGAGCCCTCGGGTCGATGAAGCCATAGACGAGGTCCATGATGAAGTTGGCGGCGAGCACCGTCAGGGTGATGACCAGGAAGAGTCCCTGCATCAGCGCATAGTCGTTGTTGGTCACAGCCTGGAACATCAGCTTGCCGATGCCGGGGTAGGTAAACACCTGCTCCATGACGATGGAGCCGGCCACCACGAAACCGAGCGTGATCGAGAAGCCGGCGATCGAGGGGATCGCGGCGTTGCGGGCGGCGTAGGTGGTGAGCACCCGACGCGGACGCAGGCCCTTGGCCTCGGCCGTGAGCACGTAGTCTTCGGCGAGCGTCGACACCATCATGTTGCGCATGCCGAACATCCAGCCTCCGACCGAGCTGATCACGATGGTGATCGCGGGGAGGATGGCATGGGCGATGGCGTCGCTGAAGAACGCCCAGGTCGGCTCCGGTCCGTCCGGGAAGTCGAAGACGTCGTAGCCTCCGAAGATCGGGAACCAACCCAACCCGACCGCGAAGACGGCAACGAGGATGAGGGCCATCCAGAAGTAGGGGATCGACTGCAGCACGGTCGTGGCCGGGATCAGATGGTCGACCCAGGTGCCGCGCTTCCATCCGGCCCAGGCGCCGAGCACGACGCCGAGGACGAAGGAGATGATCGTCGCCGTGCCGACCAGGACCAGCGTCCACGGAAGGGCGCCGGCGATGAGCTCGGTCACCGGTGTCGGGAACTTCGTCACCGAGACGCCGAGGTCGCCCTGGAACATCCGGCCCCAGTACGCGAGGTATTGGTCCCACAACGAGGAGTCATCACCGCCGAGCAGGAGCCGGATGTTGCGGATGGTGGTCTCGGAGACGTCACCGCCGGCCCGCTGCATCTTGGCGATCATGATGTCGGCGGGGTTTCCCGGCATGAGCCGGGGAAGAAAGAAGTTGATGGATATCGCGGCCCAGAGCGTGAACGCGTAGAACCCGATTCTTCGTGCATAGAACTTCATGTCACTGGTGCCTGACTTCCTTCTTCCCCGACTCCTCTCGTGTTACTTGACCGGCTGCAGCTGCGTCAGCACGTAGCCTGCTGCGATCGCGCCCCAGGACGGCGGGAAGGCGTAGAGGTCCTCCTCCGTCGGCCAGCCCGTGTAGTCCTTCGTGTTGTAGAAGGTCTGCGTGGCGTTGATGACGAGCGGGATGTAGGGCAGGTCACGAACGATCTCGGTCTGGATCGTCGCGTACAGCTCCTTCTTCGTCGCCTCATCGTTGGTGCTGATCGCCGACTGGATCGCCGTGTCGACGACCGGGTTGCTGTAGCGGCTGAAGTTCCAGCGCCCTGCGGGGATCTCGGTGCCGACCGGGCTGGTCGACTCGACGGCGGTGCCGCCGAACCAGTCGCGGTAGATCTGGAACGGGTCGGCGACCGAGGTGCCGATCACGCCACCCATGATGAGCTGGAACTCGCCACCCTGACGGGAGTCCGAGAACTCCTGCCACTGCACGGTCGATGCCGTGATCTTGATGCCGGCGGCCTCGGCCTGCTCCGCGATCAGCTTCGCGGCGTCGTTGTAGTCGGTCCATCCGTCGACCGAGGTGAGCGTGAGCTCGAGCGGAACGCCGCCCTTCTCGTAGATGCCGCTGGAGCCCTTGGTGTAGCCGGCGGCCTCGAGGATCGAACCGGCCTCGGCGGCATTCGCCTCCTGCGGGCTGACCTCGTTCGCGGGGTCGGCGAGCCACTTCTCGTCACGCGGCAGCAGGGTGAACGCGGGAGAGATGTCGCCCGTGAGTCCCACGAATGCCTTGTCCTTGATCGTCGCGCGGTCGATCGCGACGTTGAGCGCCTGGCGCACAGCGACGTCGGTCTGCGGACCGGTGCAGCCGAGCTCGGCGTTCGAGCAGGTGTAGAGCACCGTCGGGTCCTGCGGGGTGTTGATCCAGTCGATCTTCCCGTTGCCGGTCACGTCATCCGGGTTCGGGATGAACATGCCGGTCCAGTCGAGCTTGCCGGCGGCGAGCAGGTCCTGAGCGGTCTGGTTGTTGTCGACCGCGATGTACTGGACCTTCTTGACACCGAGCTTGTCGGCGTCGCGGTAGTTCTTGTTGGCGACCAGCGTGTACGACTCGCTCGTGGTCTTGTCGACGACGTAAGGGCCGGATCCGACGGGCTCCTCGTTCGTGAAGTTGGCGAAGTCCTTCACGTCCTTCCAGACGTGCTCGGGGAGGATGTAGCTCGACCCCATCCGCTGGAACTCGGTCGTGTACTGCGCGGACGAGTACGTCAGCACCGCGGTGGTGTCGTCCGTGGCCTCTGCGGAGATCAGGCCGTTGCCCTCGGGGTTGTTGGCCTCGTAGTTGAACGAGAAGGCCACGTCCTTGGCCGTGAGCGGCTCGCCGTCGCTCCACTTGAGGTCGGGCTTGATGGTGACGGTGATCACCGTGCCGTCCTCGTTGTATTCGAACGAGTCGCCGATCAGGCCGACCGGCTCGGAGTCCGCGGTCTTGTTGTAGAAGAACAGCGGCTCGTAGATCGGTCCGAGCGCGCCGTGGAGCACGGTCGGTGCGAACGGGTTGTAGTTCGCGGCGATGGGGGTCTGGCTGCCGGCCCAGACACGCAGGGCCTTGTCGCCATCGGCATTGCCGCTGTCGCTGCCGCCGCCACAGGCGGTGAGGCCCAGGGCGAGGACCGATGCTCCGGCAATCGCGGTAAGGGCGATCTTGCGCCTTCCGTTACGGATCATTTCTGGTATTTCCTCTCGGTGCTGCACTGCAGGAGGGATCGCTCCGGATGGAGCAGAACCCCGGAGGTGGGGTTCTCGGGCCCGGGGAGACGACCGGTGGCCACTCCCGAAGGGGTTTGTTAGGACAGTAACCTAACAAACCCCGCCCCCGTGGACAAGCCTCCCCGCGCCCCACAGATAACGTTTCGGACTCGACCAGGATCCACGTCACGGACGACCACTAAGGGTCTCAATGACACTAAGATCGTCCAGGGAGGTTAAGGTGCGAATGACTCAAAGCGAGGATATCCGGGTCGCCGTCTCGACGGTCATCCTGACTCTGCGAAGAACTGCGGAAGGGCCGGCGGTGCTCTCGCTGCCGCTCGTGCTGCGCACGCGCGAGCCCTTCGCCGGCCAGTGGGCGCTCCCCGGCGGCTGGCTGACCGCGACCGAGTCCCCTGTCGACGCCGCAGCGCGCACCCTCGCCGAGACGACGGGACTCGCCCCCAGCTACCTGGAACAGCTCTACGCCTTCGGCGCCGTCGACCGCTCCCCCACCCGGGTGGTGTCGATCGTCTACTGGGCCTTGCTGAGACAGGACGACGTGACGACACAGAGCGCGGCGCATCGCGCCGCCGGACACAACCCCGAGAACGTGCGCTGGTTCGACATCGACGAGCTGCCGGAACTCGCCTTCGACCACGACCGGATCGTCGAGTATGCGCTGTGGCGACTGCGCAACAAGGTGGGGTACAGCCGCGTGGCACAGGGCTTCCTCCCCGCCGAGTTCACGCTCGCCGAACTGCGCGAGGCCTATGAGTCGATCCTCGGCCGCGCGCTCGACCCCGCCAACTTCCGACGCCAGGTGGAGGCGGCGGGCACTCTGCTCCCCACCGACCGGTTCCGCACCGGAAGCCACAGGCCCGCGCGTCTGTACCGCGACAACACCGACATCGAGCTCGCCGACCGCGGCCCGCTCCGACCCGAAGAAACGAGCATCCGATGAGCATCACCTTCGTCCCCGCTCCGCCCGTACCGCCGCTGGATCCCTCGGTCGATCACGCGATCCAGGCCATCGTCACCGGCACCTCGACGGACGCCACCTGTACGACGGATCTCGCCGCAGGGCCGTGGGACTTCGACGCGCGCCCAGGATACGGACCGGGTTCGTCGATGGGAGACGTGATCCCCACCGGTGCGCCGCGGCAGGGCGAGCTGCCTTCCGAGTACCGCGAGGCTTCGGAGGAGGAACTCGACCGGCGGATCCGCACGGCGAAGGCGACGCTCGGCGACCGGGTGCTGATCCTCGGACACTTCTACCAGCGCGAGGAGGTCGTCCAGCACGCCGACTACGTCGGAGACTCCTTCCAGCTGGCCACGGCGGCGAAGGGCAGGGCTGATGCCGAGGCGATCGTGTTCTGCGGCGTGCACTTCATGGCGGAGACCGCCGATCTGCTGTCCACGCCTGACCAGGCGGTGATCCTCCCCAACCTCGCCGCCGGATGCTCGATGGCAGACATGGCCGACATCGACCAGGTCGAGGAGTGCTGGGAGCAGCTCGAAGACGTGTTCGGCGACCTCGAGGCCACTGACGCCGAGGGGCGCGTACCCGTGATCCCCGTGACCTACATGAACTCCTCGGCGGCCATCAAGGGCTTCGTCGGGCGACACGGGGGGATCGTGTGCACCTCGTCGAACGCCACGACGGTGCTCGAGTGGGCGTTCGAACGGGGGCGGCGGGTGCTGTTCTTCCCCGACCAGCACCTGGGTCGGAACACCGCCAAGGCCATGGGTGTGCCGCTCGACCAGATGCCCATGTGGAACCCGCGGCGAGCGCTGGGCGGCTCCTCCGCCGAGGAGCTGCTCGACTCGCGTGTGATCCTGTGGCACGGCTTCTGCTCCGTGCATCGGCGCTTCACGGTCGGCCAGATCGATCAGGCGCGCGCCGAGCACCCGGGCGTTCGTGTGATCGTGCACCCCGAGTGCCCGATGGAGGTCGTCGACGCGGCGGACGAGGCAGGCTCGACCGAGTACATCCGCCGGGCGATCGACACGGCGACCGAGCCGACCACGTTCGCGATCGGCACCGAGATCAACCTCGTCCGTCGGCTCGCGGCTCAGTATCCGCAGCACGAGATCTTCTGCCTCGACCCCGTGGTGTGCCCGTGCTCGACGATGTACCGGATCCATCCCGGCTACCTCGCCTGGGTGCTGGAAGAGCTGGTGGCCGGTCGCACACCGAACCGCATCACCGTGTCCGACGACGTCGCCGCCCCTGCACGGGTGGCGCTGGAACGGATGCTCGCGGCGAAGCCCCCGGCGGTCGCGGGCGCACGATGAAGGTCATCGTCGTCGGATCGGGCATCGCCGGACTCACCGCGGCCCTGCACTCGCACGAGTCCGGTCACGACGTGACGATCGTCACCAAGGGAGATCTCGGAGACGGCTGCACGGCGCTCGCTCAAGGGGGCGTCGCCGGGGTCTATGGACCCGGGGACTCCCCGTCGGCGCACGCGGCCGACACGCTCGTTGCGGGTGCGGGACTCTCCGACCCCGACGCTGTTCGGGTGCTGGTCTCGGATGGCGCCGCCCGGATCGCCGAACTCATCGCGCGCGGAGTCGGCTTCGACCGTGCTGATGACGGCTCGCTGCGACTCGGGCGCGAGGCGGCGCACAGCCACGCCCGCATCGCGCATGCAGGCGGTGATGCCACCGGGGCGGCGATCTCCACAGCCCTCGTCGAGTGCGCACGTCGCCTGCGCATCCCCGTGCTCACAGAGGCGTTCCTGGTCGACCTCGTCGGCGAGGGCGATGCCGTGCGTGGCGTCCGAGTCCTCCGCGACGGGGTGGTCTCGGACCTCCCGGCCGACGCCGTGATCCTCGCCACCGGGGGCGCCGGGCACCTCTATGCGCACACGACCAATCCGTCGGGGGCGACGGGCGACGGCATCGCTGCCGCGCTTCGAGCCGGGGCAGCGGTCGCCGACCTGGAGTTCGTCCAGTTCCATCCGACGGTCCTCGCTTCCGGCTCGGCGTTCCTCATCTCCGAGGCCGTGCGCGGCGAGGGCGCTACTCTGCTCGACGACCAGGGGCGTCGATTCGCGTTCGACAGCCACCCCGACGGTGAACTCGCGCCGCGGGACGTGGTGTCGCGGGCGATCGCGCGCCGCGCGGCGACGCAGGGAGCGCCGGTCAGGCTCGACGCCACGATGCTCGGCGCCGCAACGCTCGCGCGGCGCTTCCCCACGATCGACCGGGTCATGAGAGAGCGCGGCTTCGACTGGGCGAAAGACCCCGTGCCCGTCACCCCGGCGGCGCACTACCTGATGGGCGGCGTGGTGACCGACCTCGAGGGCCGCACCTCGGTGCCCGGACTCTTCGCCGTGGGCGAGGTCGCCCGCACAGGCGTGCACGGCGCCAACAGACTGGCGTCGAACTCTCTGCTGGAAGGTGCGGTGTTCGGCGCTCGCGCGGCGGCAGCGCTCACCGCCCCCTGGCCAGCCGCCCTGCGCGCCCGTGACCGCACCGACATCGACCTCGACCGCGACATCGCCGCGAGCGCGTCCCGCACCGAGCCGGCATTCACCCGCGCCGCACTGCAGCAGCTGATGTGGGAGGAGGTCGGCCTGTTGCGTACGGGCGACGGCCTTGCACGGGCTCTCGCCGTGCTGAAGGAGTGGGACGCCGCACACACCGCCCCCACGACCGTGGCGGAACACGAAGACGCGAACCTGCTGCTCCTCGCCCGGGCGACATCTGCCGCTGCACTGGCCCGCACCGTGTCCGTCGGCGCACATCACCGTGTCGACACCGCCATGACCGACGCCGCGTCGCGCACACCCTCATCGATCCTGGAGACCGTCTGATGCTGACCACCGCCACACTGCACCGCGTCGTGGGCGCCGCCCTGGAGGAAGACGCCCCGTGGGGTGACCTCACGAGCACCGCACTGCTGCCCGCCGACGCCACCGCCACCGCCGATCTCGTCGCGCGAGAGGACGGGGTGTTCAGCGGAGGTGAGGTCTTCGCCGCCGCCTTCCTCCTCACGGATGCTTCCATCGACGTCGACCTGCACGTCGGCGACGGTGACGAGTTCGCCGCGGGCGATGTCCTCGCCTCGGTCTCCGGGTCTGCGCGCAGTGTGCTCACCGCTGAGCGCGTCGCCCTGAACTTCACGCAGCGGATGAGCGGCATCGCCACCCTGACCGCCGCGTACGTGGCCGCCGTCGACGGCACCGAGGCGCGGATCGCCGACACCCGCAAGACCACTCCCGGCCTGCGCGCGTTCGAGCGTCACGCCGTCGAGTCGGGCGGCGGCCGCAACCACCGGCACTCGCTGTCCGATGCGGTGATGGCGAAGGACAATCACCTCGCGGTACTCAAGCGCTCCGGCCTCGACCTCGCGACCGCCCTGCGCGAGGCGCTGTCTCGGCTCCCCCACACGACGCACGTCGTCGTCGAGGTCGACCGTCTCGATCAGATCGAGGCCGTCCTGGACGGCGGTGCAGACACCGTGCTGCTCGACAACTTCTCGCTGGACGATCTGCGGAGGGGCGTTGCCCTCATCGGGGATCGAGCCGCTGTCGAAGCCTCCGGCGGTGTGAGCCTCGACACGGTGGGCGATATCGCACGCACGGGCGTCCAGGTGATCTCGGTCGGAGCTCTGACGCACTCGGCTCGCGCCCTCGACCTGGGCCTGGACCTGCGGATCGACTGACGGTCATGCTCTATCTCGATCACGCGGCTACGTCGCCGGTACGCCCGGAGGTGCTCGATGCGATGCGCCCCTTCCTGACCGGGGTGTTCGGCAACCCGTCGAGCCACCATACGGCGGGCGAAGCCGCGGCGAGCGCCCTCGACGACGCCAGGGCACGCGTCGCGAGAGTGCTGGGGATGCGCACGGGCGACGTCGTGTTCACGGCGGGAGGAACCGAGGCGAACAACCTCGCGGTCAAGGGCATCGTGCTCGCCGCCTTGGAGGCGGGGCGGCGCCACCTGGTCATCTCACCGATCGAGCACGAATCCATCCTCGAATCCGCCGAGTATCTGCGCCGCTTCCACGCCGTGGAGGTGACGGTGCTCCCGGTGGACTCCCGGGGGCGTATCGCCCAGGATGCGCTCGAAGCGGCGATCAGGGATGACACGTCTCTGGTGTCCGTCGGACATGCGAACAACGAGATCGGGACCGTACAGGACGTCCCGGCCCTTGCGGCGGTCACGCGCGCGGCGAGGGTGCCCCTGCACCTCGATGCCGTGCAGTCGGCGGGCTGGCTGGCCCTGCAGGGCCTCGGCGCCGATGCGTTGTCGATCGCGGGCCACAAGCTGGGTGCGCCCAAAGGCATCGGTGCCCTCGCGGTCCGCGGACGCGTGCCCGTCGAGCCCCTGCTGCACGGCGGCGGCCAGGAACGCGGTCGACGATCCGGTACCGAGAACGTCGCGGGAGCGGTGGCGCTGGCGACAGCCCTGGAACTCGCGGAGCAGGAGCGGGAGCTCGTGGCGGCGCGGGTCGGGGCCACGACCACGCGCTTCGCCTCCCTGGTGCTCGCCGCCGTGCCCGAAGCCGCCCCCACCGGCGACCCCGTGCATCGTCTGCCCGGCACCGCGAGCTTCACATTCGCCGGCACCAGCGGCGAGTCCGTACTGCTCGAACTCGAGCGCCGCGGGGTCATCTCCTCCAGCGGATCGGCGTGCGCGGCGGGCAGCGACGACCCCTCGCACGTGCTGCTCGCCTGCGGGATCGAGCCCGAGGTCGCACAGACCTCGGTGCGCTTCACCTTCGGACGTGAGGAGCTGGCACCGGATGCTCCCGAACGACTGGCAGCGCTCGTCGCGGAGTCCGTGCGTGCGGCCAGGGGCTGATGCCCGGCCATAGACTCGGCACGTGACTGCCTCCGCCCCGATCGTGACGCTGATCGTCCCCGGACGCGACATCGCCGCCTTCGCCCCCGCTGCGCTCGACTCGCTTCGCGCCCAGACCGAACCCCGGTGGCGGGCGATCCTGATCGACGACGGTTCGACCGACGAGACGGGCGCGATCTTCGATGCCGCCGCCTCCGAGGACGATCGATTCACCATGATCCGCCATGAGGCCTCCCGCGGCCTCGGCGCCGCGCGCAATGTGGGTCTCGACCGCGTCGACACCCCCTACCTCGGTTTCCTCGACGGCGACGACGAGCTGCAGCCGGACGCCCTCGCCCGGATGACGCGAACGCTTGAACGCACGGGAAGTGACTTCGTGGCCGGCGCGTACGTGCGCTCACGCCTCCAGGGGGATTCCTACCTCGCCGGTCGTGTGCAGCCCTGGGTGTCTGCGGCCACAGCGCCGGAGCGGCTGGGAACCTCGCTCGCCTCACATCCTCGCGCGGTGTCGAACATCGTCGCCTGGTCGAAGCTGAGCCGCACCCCCTTCTGGAATGACCTCCGCTTCCCCGAAGGCGTCGCCTATGAGGACCAGATCGTCGCGCAGTTGATGTACACCCGCGCACGCGCATTCGACGTCATCCCGGATGTGGTCGTGCACTGGCGGCTCCGCGCCGACGGGACGTCGATCACGCAGGGCAAAGCACACCTCCCTGTGCTACGCGACTACCTGGCGGCCCTGCGCGGCGGTATCCGTGTGCTGCACGAGGCGGGTGCACACGCGTCGGTCGTCGCGCGCATCGAGCTGATCCTCACGATGGACGTCCCCTCGCTCCTCGACATCGCGAAGGAGCACACCGACCCGGCATACGCCGCCGAGGTCGGTGCCTTCATCGCAGAGCTCCGGGCACTCCCCGAGTTCGCCGACGCCACCCCAGACCCCTCCCTCGCCGCGGCTCTCGCCTGGTGAGCGCGGACGACCGATCGGCGGACACATGAACGACTACCTCTCCTCGCTGTTCTCCCTCGAGGGACGCACCGCGGTCGTGACGGGCGGCAGCTCCGGCATCGGTCGAGGGATCGCCACCGCCCTCGCCCGTGCCGGAGCAGCCACCGTCGTGGTCGCCCGCGGGGAGGAACGCATCAGCGAGACGGTCGAAGAACTGCGCGCGCTCGGCTGCCGGGTCTCCGGAGTCGTCGGCGATCTCAGCACGAGGGAGGGAATCCACGCCGTCGCCGCAGCGGCTGTCGAGCCTTTCGGCGAACCGGACATCCTCGTCAACTCGGCCGGCATCAACATCCGTCCGCCCTTTCCGGAGATCACCGAAGACGACTGGGACGCCACGATGACGGTCAATGCGCTCGCACCGTTCCTGCTGGGCCAGCGTTTCGCGAAGGGCATGGCGGCACGTGGATACGGCCGTCTCATCCACATCAGTTCCCAGCAGGCGCACCGGGCCTTCGTGGGCAGTGGCGTGTACGGTGCGTCGAAGGGTGCCGTGGAGTCGCTCATGCGCTCGGAGGCCGAGGCCTGGGGCGGGACGGGCGTCACGAGCAACACACTGGTGCCGGGGTTCGTGCTCACGCCGTTGAATGCCCGCCTGCAGCAGGACCCGGAGAAGGTCGCCGAGCTCGCGGCACGCACGATGATCGGACGCAACGGACTGCCGAGCGACTTCGCGGGCGCGGCGGTCTTCCTCGCCGGCGCGGGCTCGGCCTACGTCACCGGACACTCGCTGTTCGTCGACGGCGGGTTGTCCGTGCACTGACCGCGGACGGCACTGACGGCGAACGGCTCTGGGCTCAGACGGCGGACTGCTCAGGGCTCCGGCGGGTAGACCCGTTCGTCGGGTCTCGGCTCGGAAAGCAGCGGCACCGCGGCGGTGATGGTCGCTACGGCGTCGTGGCCGGCGGAATCGACGGGTGCCTTGTCGGCGCGACGTTCGGCGAGCGGAGTCGCAGCACCACCTGTCACCGCCTCTTCGACGGCTGCCTCGGTGTCGAGCACCCGAGACGCGGCCACCTGCTCCGCGGCGAGTTCGGCGTAGAGTCCGCCGAGCGCCAGCAGTTCGGAGTGGGTGCCGGACTCGATGATGCGCCCCGCCTCGATCACGTGGATCACGTCCGCGCCCATCACGGTCGAGAGCCGATGCGCGATGGAGAGCGTCGTACGACCCTTGGCGGCCTCGTCGAGCGCCTCCTGCACCACGCGCTCCGACACCGTGTCGAGCGCCGAGGTCGCCTCGTCGAGGAGCAGCACCGGCGGGTCCTTCAACAGCACGCGGGCGATCGCGATGCGCTGCTTCTCCCCGCCGGAGAGCCGATAACCTCGCTCCCCCACCACGGTGTCGTACCCCTGCTCGAAGCCGGCGATGATGTGGTGGATGTTGGCTGCCGTGCACGCCGCGATCAGCTCGTCCTCGGTGGCGTCGGGCTTCGCGTAGCGGAGATTGTCCCGGATGGTCGCGTGGAACAGGTACGTCTCCTGCGACACGATGCCCACATGGTCGATGATCGACTCCTGCGTGAGGGAGCGCACGTCGGCGCCCGCGAACAGCACGGCCCCTCCCTTCGCCTCGTACAGGCGCGGTGCCAGGTACAGGATCGTCGTCTTGCCCGCGCCCGACGGCCCGACGAACGCGACGTGCTGGCCCGGTTCCGCCGTGAACGACACACCGTCGAGAGTCGGCCTGGCATCTGCCGAGGCATCGGGGTACCGGAACACGACCTCGTCGAACTCGATGCGCCCGCGAGGTCCAGGAGCCTGATCGACCGTGATCGCGTCGGGAGCGTCCTGGATCTCCGGCACGAGATCCAGGTACTCGAAGATGCGCGCGAACAGGGCGGATGAGGTCTGCAGATCGAGCGACACCCTCATGAGGCCCATCAACGGCATGAGCAGTCGGGCCTGCACGGTGGTGAAGGCGACGACGGTTCCCGCGGTGATGGCGCCGCTCCCACCGGCGATCAGGTAGCCGGAGACGAGATAGATCACGGCGGGCACACTCGCCATGATCACCTGCACGACGGCGAAGAACCCCTGGCCGCTCATCGCACGTCGCACCTGGAGCACGACCTGGTTGCGGTTCTCCTCCTGATAGCGCTCCGACTCGGTGCGCTGCCGGTTGAACGCCTTCGACAGCAGCATGCCCGACACGCTCAGGGTCTCCTGAGTGATCGAGGTGAGCTCGGACAGCGACTCCTGCGTCTCTCCCGCGATCCTGGCCCGCACCTGCCCGACCTTGCGCTGGACGACGATCAGGAACGGCATCATGACGACGGCGATGAGAGTGAGCCGCCAGTCGATCAGGATCATCGCCACGAGCGAGGCGATCACGGTCACGACGTTGCCCAGGATGCTGGTGACCGTGTTGGTCAGCACGCCCGAGACGCCGCCCACGTCGTTCTGCAGCCTCGACTGGATGACGCCCGTCTTGGTGCGGGTGAAGAAGCCGAGCTCCATCGCCTGCAGATGCTCGAAGAGCTTCACACGCAGATCGCCGGTGACGCTGTTGCCGACGGTCGAGGTGAGCCAGGTCTGCGCCACACCCAACCCCGCGGAGACCAGGAAGAGCGCGACCATCGCCGTGACGAGCCAGGCCAGCAGCTCGAGATGCGGCCCGCCGCCCGTGACCGGGAACAGCGCGTCGTCGAAGATGCGCTGCACGATCAGCGGCGGGATGACCGCGATCGCGGCGCCCAGCACCACCAGGATGCCCGTGAAGAGGATGCGCCAGCGATAGGGACGGAACAGGGCGACCACCCGCGCGCCAAGACCGTCGATGCGCGGCGCCTCTGCGTTCAGCTTGCGCTGCGCCTCTTCGTCGACTCCGCGGAAGCCACCTCCCCGCGGGCCACCGCCCATGCCGCCGCCCATGCTCATTGCGCCAGCGTACCCACGAGCGGGGACATCGGGCTGCTCGCATCCGCCTGCAGCGGATATCTGTGAATACGGAATGAAATGTCCGCGGCTGCCGTTACGCTGAGTGACTCTTGCGAACTCTCGCGATATCCATTTCTTCTTCGCCCTGGAGGCCGCCCATGTCTGCCGTCGATACCGGCTCCATCTCGACGACTCCCCCCGCGGCTGGGGGCGAGATCCCCCGCAAGGACATGCGGGTGATCTGGCTGCTGCTCGTCGCCGCCTTCGTCGCCATCCTCAACGAGACCACGATGGGGATCGCGATCCCCCACCTGAACACCGACCTCGGCATCCCGCCCGAGCTCGGCCAGTGGCTCACGAGCGCCTTCATGCTGACGAACGCACCAGCGTTACTAGGCTGAATTCCGCGGCAGAACGCCCCCACCGCTCCCCTCTTGTCCTCCTGAAGATGCGACAATCGGCTCGTTGATGGCCGGTAGCGTCGATCTTCAGGACAACTCCCTCACCGCAAGAAACTCTCTCTTAGGATCCATCTTGACCCTCCAAGACTCCTCCCCTCAGACCGGGTCCGTCCCAGCTCAGAGCGTCGCGAAGCCCGGCCCCGTCATCGCGCTGCTCGTCGTCAGTGCGTTCGTCGTAATTCTCAACGAGACGACCATGGGCGTCGCGCTGACCGACATCATGAAGGACCTCGGGATCACCGCTGGTGTGGGTCAGTGGCTCACCACAGGCTTTCTCTTAACTATGGCCGTGGTAATCCCGCTGACCGGATTCCTGCTCAGCAGATTCACCATCCGTCAGGTCTACTTCTCCGCGATGGGGCTGTTTGCGCTCGGCACCCTTGTCGCGGCGCTGGCGCCCGGCTTCGAGGTCCTTCTCGCTGGTCGCGTCGTGCAGGCTCTCGGCACTGGCGTGATGATGCCGCTGCTCTTCACGACCGTGCTCACCATCGTCCCTGCGAGTCACCGCGGACGCATGATGGGTGTCATCACCATCGTCATCGCTGTCGCGCCGGCCGTCGGCCCGACCGTGTCCGGCCTGATCTTGCAGGCACTGACCTGGCACGCGATCTTCTGGATCATGTTCCCTATCGCGCTACTCGCCATCGGTCTTGGTCTGATTTGGGTGCGCAATGTCACGGAGACAAACCCTCACGCTCGCTTCGACGTGCTGTCGGTGGTTCTCTCGGCGCTTGGCTTCGGTGGCCTCATCTATGGTCTCAGCAGCATCGGCGAAGCCGCCTCGGGTCACGCTCCGATTCCCGTGTGGATCCCGATTGTCGTCGGTGCTGTTTCTCTGACGGTGTTCGTGCTTCGCCAGCTCCAGCTCCAGAAAGTCAATGGTGCGCTGCTTGACCTTCGGGTCTTCCAGAGCAAGTCGTTCAGCCTTGCCGTCGGGCTCGTTGTCATCGTGATGAGCGCACTGTTCGGTTCGCTCATTCTGCTCCCCATCTACCTGCAGCAGGTGCTCGGGCTCGACACTCTCGGGGTGGGGCTCATGCTCCTACCGGGCGGCGTGCTGATGGGTGCCATCGCTCCCGTCGTCGGGAACCTCTTCGACAAGTTCGGGCCGACCCCTCTGGTCATCCCCGGCATGGTCATCGCGGCAGGCGCCCTCTGGGGTATGGCCACGTTCGACCAGAGCACGAGCATCGCCTGGATCATCGCGGTGCACCTGGCGCTGAACCTCGGACTCGGCTTCGTGTTCACTCCGCTGATGACCTCGGCTCTCGGATCACTTCCCTCTCACCTGTACCCGCACGGCTCCGCGGTGGTGGGGACAGTTCAGCAGGTCGCTGGCGCCGCGGGGACTGCGCTCTTCGTCACGCTCATGTCCGTCACGCTCGCATCTTCGCTGAGCGCGGGCGCTGACCAGGTGACGGCGACGGCTAACGGCGTCCACACCGCATTCTTCGTTGGTGCCATCGTCGCCTCGGGTGCAGTCCTGCTGGCGCTCTTCGTTCGAAAGCCCGCGGAGCCCGCGCAGGGCGAAGGCATCCCTGCGGTTCACTGAGCCCATGGCTTCCACCCGCGCGCTCGGCTACGTCCGGCTCTCTCGCGACACTGAGGCATCGACGTCGCCTGAGCGCCAGCGAAAGGACATCCACCGGCAGATCGACGCGCGCGGGTGGGAGCTCGTAGACGTCATCGAGGACATAGACCAGTCCGCCACTCGGAAGAGACTGGACCGGCCAGGTATCCATGAGATGCGTCGGCGCATCAGCGCGGGCGAGGCGGACGTCGTCGTGGTGTCCCGGCTGGACCGCATGGCGCGATCCGTCTCTGACATCTCCCAGCTCCTCGACGAGGGATTCGTCATCGTCTCTGCCACGGAGAACTTCGATGCTTCGACCGCAACGGGTAGAGCCATGGTTCAGATGGCGCAGGTCTTCGCGGAGTTGGAAGCAACCGCCATCGGCGAGCGAGTTCGCTCCATGCGTCGGCATCTGCCGACGGTGGGCCGTTGGCCGGGAGGTCCCCCTCCCTACGGCTTCACCACCGCACCTCACCCCGATACTGCGGGTCGAACGCTTGTGCATCACCCGGAAGAGTCGAAGGTCATTCGACGGGTCGTGGATGAGGTCATGGAGGGAAAGGGCATCTCAGAGGTGACGCGTGGCCTCAACGCCGACCGCATTCCGTCGCGCCGCGGATCTCACTGGTCACCACCGTCGCTCTCCCGCATCCTCCGTCGGGGGTCTCTTCGCGGACACGCCACGCTGGGTGGGGACGCTGTTCGAGATGACCGCGGGCTACCTGTCGTCGTCTGGCCACCCCTCGTTACGGATGACGAATGGCACGCGCTGTCGCGCGCGTTGAGCGTGAACACGAAAGAGCCACGCTTCCCCGAGGGAGGGCGGGTGCCGCTTCTGCAACGGCTGGCGATCTGCTCGTCTTGCGGCATGCCGTTGACTCCAAGACACTTTGGTCACCCGACACGCTCCCCTCTGTACATGTGCCAGTCCCGCAACCGCGGCCGCGAATGTGAGAAGCCCCAGACGGTGACCGCCAACCCGCTGGAAGCGGAGGCTGAACGGCAGTTCCTCGACACGTGGGGTGACGTAGAGGTCATCGAGACCATCAGCGAAGAGGTGGTCCCCGAAGGGTTGGACAACGTGCTGGATGCCATCGCTCAGACTCTTGAGTCGATGGGCCGCCCCGGAGCCGACGTGATGGGGTTGGCCGCCCGAATGGTCACGCTGGGAGAAGAGCGGGACCGCCTGACCGCACTCCCAACAATCTCGGCGGTGCAGCGTCGCACCGGCGAAACGTACGGTGAGGTCTGGGCGCGCGGGTCCGTAGCCGAGCGCCGAAAGATCATGTTGGGCGCTGGCGCGTTCGTGACTGTGTACCCCGCGGCGGCTCGAGGACACTTTGACCCAGAGCGCGTGGCGGTGTCGGACGAGCTCGCCGGACAGCTGGACGATTGACTTCAACGCAATCTCACTGAGCCGCGCAACGGGCCATCTCTGCCGCCTGCAGCGACGGGGTAACTGCGGGATTCTGGCATTCAGTACGGAGCATGTTCGTCAGGGCGCGTGCTCGCCCGTCAACATCCCTCTAAGTCGTCGACGCACCAGCAAGTCGGGTCCAGTGATAACCCCTCGCACCCGATGCCGCTGTCCACATCGATCCTGCTCATCATGAGCCGCTTACTTTGAATGGTTCCGCCTGCGTGCGCCCCATCGCCTGGTACGAAACAGCGTCATACGCACCGATATGATGGCGCCTAAACATAGTGGGGGGTCATCTTGAACGAGCTTCGCATGAGCCGTGCGCGCCTTTACGTACTTGTCGATGCATTCGAAGCTGATCTTCGCGCAAGCATCGAACGCTACCTTCTTGACCACCTCGATGAGTCGGAAGTCTACACAGCCGCAGAGCTCACTCAGATCGAGACACGGCGCGAGGCAGATACCGACAGTAGTTCGAACGCATCCGTGCATTTCTTGGATCTGCAAACAGCCGTCGACGTACTCGCTCGTCACAAGGATCTGTTGCCGCATGAGCTGATGACGGAGTTCCGCGACAACTTGCCCCTTCTGCCGCGTCTCACTCCAATCCGGCATCGCGTGATGCATGGGCGTCCCCTGGCCGACACTGATCCGACTACCTCGGTTGACCTTCTATCCGGTCTGCGCTCTCGGCACTGGCCAAACACGAAGAGCGTGTTGAAGCGACTCGAAGATGACCCCGCGTGGGAGCCCCTCTTCGAGAAGCGATCCGCTCCCAACGAACGCACCCTTCATAATCTTCCTGAGGTCGACTATGACGAGACAAGCTTCATCGGTCGCAAGGACTTGCGAGTCAAGCTCATCGAGACCCTGAGACGTCGGCGAAACCCCGTAACGACTCTCATTGGTGAGGGCGGAATCGGCAAGACGGCTCTCGCGCTTGAGGTGGCCTACGAACTGCTTGACAGTGATGAGAATCCCTATGAAGCGATTCTTTGGGTTTCGCTCAAGACCGAGAAGTTGACCGCATACGGCGTCGAAGAACTGAGAAGCGCCATTCGTGGTGTTGACAGTACGATCCGCGAACTGGGTCGAGGGCTGGATTCAGACTTCGGCGGCTCGCTGCAGGAGTTGTCCGATGCGCTGGATGGCATCGAGACGCTTGTGATAATCGACAACCTGGAGTCCGCGCACGGGGAAGAGATCGTCCAGATGTACGATGCTCTGCCGCAGTCAGTGACGTATCTCTTCACCAGCAGGTGGGGCATTGGGCAGCTCGAGCGAACAGTCCCCGTACCGCCATTGAACGAAGCAGAATCCGAACTTTTGTTGCGAAAGTTCGCGGCTGCCCGCAACCAGAAGTCACTCGCGTCCCTGAGTCCCGTAGCCGCGAAGAATACGGTGAAGGCACTGCGGTACAGTCCTCTCGCGATCCGATGGTTTGTACTGGCGAGCGAGGCCGGACGTATCCCGCTCGAGACCTTGCGTGACCAGAGCACGTTGCTTGAATTCTGCGTCAAGAACGTGGTGGACACGCTGACGACCGACTCGCGAGCCGTGCTCGACATCCTCAGAACGTTGGACCGCGGGATCTCGTTCGACGAGTTCGCAGTCCTTACCGAGATGTCCGTCGATTCTCTGCGCCGCGCAACGCAAGAGCTGACTCGTGGATCGCTTGTATTGGTTGAAGCCGACGCCGCGGGCGCCATCGCCGGTCGTCTCGCCCTTACCGCAACCGCACGCATGTTCCTGCAGAAGCCATCTGTCAACACGGACTTCCTGTCTACCGTGCGAAAGCGAGAACGAGAGTATCGCGCCGCCCTCGATGATGGCGCCAAGAGCCGGCGCTACCCACAGATCACCGCGCGAGATTCAAACGACAATCCCGCAGTCTTCTTGCTGCAGTCCGCGGAGAATCTGGCCAAGACCGGAAACTTCTCGAAGGCTGAGGTGCAGGTGCAACGAGCACTCAGCTTCAATCCGGAGTTCCCCGAGGTCTACCGCGTGTGGGCGAGGATGCTGGCGCAGCAGACTCAGTACGAAGCCGCCGTTTCACAGCTCCAGTCCGCGCTTTCGTACGCGCAGGACGACTCATCACGGGCGCGAGCGCATTATGAGATGGCTGATGTGCTCGCGCGGAACATTCGTGATACCCCGGGGGCACTCCCCCACGCCGAGGAGGCATCCCGTCTCGAGCCCTGTTCCGACACTCATTTCCTACACGGCCGAATCCTGTACTGGAACGGAGCGTACGCTGCGGGACAAGAGGAACTCGAGATGGCCCTCGAAGGGGCAAGCAATCGCCAGGCCCTGGGCGTTACGACGGCCCTCGTCGACAGTTGGGGCCGCTGGGCAGACAATCATCTTCGCGAGCATGAAGCGGAGCCTGCTCTCTCGAAGGCATTGACGGGCTTCCACCAGGGACGGGCCCTCCTCGACAAGCATCCGCGCGATAGCCGCCTCTGCAACGTGACTGCAGAGTGCGTCCTCCATGCCATTCGCTCGCTGCATCGTGTCTCAGATTCTGCACTGATGCGGCACTCCGCCGCGCTGAGGCAGACGGGAGTCTTCGTTGTTCGCCATCGCGGCCTCATCGACTCCAACAAGCGGCGGCTGCTACGCGATGCATTCGACCGAGCAGTTTTTCGGGACGTGCTCGGTAGCGAGACTCAACGGAGTCTTGAACACGCCAGAGGCGACCTTGTCGCAAATAGCCAGCCCACAAAAAGGTAGTCGACTGTAGAGTCCCGTCCTCCGCACCAGTACCGCGCGACTATCTGGGCCGCGGAAACGGTGGTGCGCATCCTGGGGTGGGAATGAACCCCGCCGCTCCGACGCGGCGGGGTTCGAGCCGGTTCCCCACCGGCCTAGGGAGCCCGCACTCCCATACCTCTTCTTCATGCGCGGTCCGTCACCGTACGTGTGACTGACGAAGTGACGAAGTGACGGTTTCTTGAGTTTCGGGCATTCCTCTCTACAGGAGAGATCTCTTCCTAGAGAGGTAACCCTAGGAAGCCCGCGAATCGTCACTTCGTCACTTCGTCACTTCGTCACTTCGTCACCCAGAGAATGATCCGTCGAATCTGAGCAGCTTGGGGGTCACCCGGCGAAGTACTTGGTACCGCAACGCAGACACCGTCTGCACCGCACTCATGAGAGTAGGTACCCGTGACCGATTCAGTTCCTCCCGCCGACCGCGCACCCGGCGCTGCCCTCTGTGGATGTGGCTACAGTCGACGAGGGGCGAGGCTGACCCTTCTGGCCATCTACCCAGAAACGTTCCGTGACGCGCCCCAGCGTCCTTCAGGCACGCAGACTCGCAGTGAGTCGGAGACAGTCAGCGCACCACTCTACGAGCGCCCAAATTCGCCCGGTGTCTACGACCTGTACACGCCCGCCGACGAAGGCGCGTACTGGGCAGCTCGCCTGGCACTGTCCACCGACGGCGCGTGGAAGGTAGACGATCCAGCTCTCGTCGCGTCTTCAAAGACAGGCGCCAACGGAGACGGCCACGCTGATGACGCGAGCACCAGCTTCAAGGATTGTGTGCGGGATCTGGTGCGTGAATCGCGCGACAGTGACGATCTCCTCATCGCTCTCGACATCCTCCTGGGTGAGGACTGCCACTTGCGGCCAGCGATCTATCCCTCTGTGCCGGCCTGCTGCAGTGCACGTGGGGTTACCGGCGGGACGACTTCGGGCAAGCATGACTGAGGTCAACTTTGCCGCCCTGCCTTCTCGGACACCTCTACACCCCCGGCGCACTTCGCGCCGCGGTGATCCCTACGAGCTATGGCACGGTCGAGCCCTCGGTCGCTGGGCCTCCACTGACGACGAGCCGGCGCCTTCCTGGCTTCGGATGCGGAAGGAGGACGCACGCGAACGTGTACTCGCTTCCCGAAATCGTGAGCGGGTACTCCGCGTTATGGCGGTTCTGGATCAGTGGCGAACCGCGACCATCGAACAGGTCGAGGCCCTCGCTGATGTTGAAGGGCTGACCCGCGGTCGCACGAGCCTCGTAAGCGCGCTCTGGAACGCGGGCCTGGTCGACCTCGGTCGATGGGGTCACGCTTGGGGCAGCGTTCCGCCGCGGGAGCAGCTTCTCCTCCGCCCTGCCGGTGACTCTGCGGCGGTGCAAGATCTGACGTCAGTGCTCGGTTGGGCTGAGTGGTTCTCTGTCACCGCTGGTCTCGGTGTGGACGCTTCTCGTCAGTATGCGCGGCACAACGTACTCGCCACGGAGTTCGGCCTGCGGATGGCGGAGCACGGGCACGTAGGTATGGTGCTCGGCGAGAAGCTCTCCTCCTGGGAACTGCTCGTACGTCCCGTACCGGGCGCGCCCGATCTCCCGCGCGGCGGACAATCAGCCGCCGACCTCACCCTCATTCGCCCCGACGGGTTGAGGGTGCTGGTGGAGATCACGGCTACCACCACGGGTATGGACGCGAAGGTCCGACGCCTCGCGAAGCTGCTCCACCAGCGACCGATGGCATGGTCCGGTCTGACGGCGGTCTTCGTCATCGTTCCTCGCCGCGACAAGCCCAACACCACTCTCGCCGACCTCAAGGTCGTGACCCGCGCCGTCGAGCGTGCCGTACGGTCGTTTCCCGGAATGGCTGGCGACCCCACCGCGGCGAGGATCGGCGTCGTCACCTGGCAAGCGCTGTTCCCGCAGAACGGCACAGTTCGACAGGACCTTGTAACGCTGCCGGTGATGACGCCGACCGGAGCCTCCGGCGCGCGCTGGCAGCTGATGCGACTGCTGGATGAGGCGGCCTTCCCATTCAAGCCCAAGGACCCCGAGGGTATTCGAGCCGTGCTGCAGAACACCTCCACCCTCAGAGGCATTCCTGCATCGCTGCGCCCATCGGGCACTCAACTCCCCACAGGAGGAGGAAAGGTGAAGCTGCGCAAGCGTCACGACCCCTCCCTCGCCAAGCTCATGCTTGCTGGCTGAGCTTTCAATCGACAACGAGATGGAGACAACATGACCAAGTACCGTAACGCCTTCTGGGACCGTCTCGAGGCTCGAAGCAATCGAGCGCACGCCGGAGGAGGAGTTCTACCAGATGGACCGCCTCAAGGCGGGGCTCTGCCCTCGAATGACCGAAACCTACCGCTGGCTCCCGCCACCGCGTGAGCCAGAAAGGCCCCGCGCGTCCGGACGGGGCCTTTCCACACTCAAACTTGCCGAGTCACGCGGATGACGGTCGTCTTGGACGTGCCGAGCGCGCGAGCGATGGAGTTGTACGACTCACCGCTGGCACGGAGCCGCTTGGCGAGCGACTGCTGGTCCGGGGTGAGGGAACTTGGACGCCCCAGGTGCTGGCCCCGAGCACGTGCCGCGGCGATCCCCTCCTTTGAACGCTCCGCGGTCACCGAGCGCTCGAGGCTGGCTACGCCGGCCATGATGGTCAGCACGAGCTTCCCGGTCGGACCCGAGGTGGTGATCCCGTCGGAGATGGAGCGAAGCGTGATTCCTCGCTCGTCTAGCATTTCGACCGTCCGTAGCACGCTGGCGGCGGAACGCCCGAGACGGTCGAGTCGAAAGATGAGGAGCTCGTCGCCGGGTCGTGCAGCATCGACGAGACGTGTGAACCCTGGACGCTCCATCGGATCGACTGTCCCGGAGCAGGTGTCTTCGTAGAGACGGTCGTAACCTGCGCTGTCGAGGACGGAGCGCTGGGAGTCGTGGCGTTGACCAGCTGTTGAGATTCGGGCGTAGGCGAAGGTGAGGGAACTCATACCGAGATCATGCGCGGTGCCGGTCAGAAAGTCATGCCATCTGTACCGTCCGCGATGGGCGCGGGATTCCCGCGGGCAGTCCGGTCCAGAACTCCGGTCCACTCCGTGATCTTCGACGACCGAGTTTCGTACCACGACGCCCCGTCCACGCCTACCAGATCTCCGCCAGGCTCATTCCACACAGCGGGACGCAACGAATTGGCGCACCACACAATAGCGGCGCCGCGAGCGGTCACGGATCGTGGCGGAACATGACCACCTGCCGTCGGAACATGCGCGGGAATGGGTTATGGATATGCTGACGCTACAGACAGGCGGGGGGGGCGAGTGTCAAGTCAGATTGCGGTGCTCGGAGCCGGCGACGTCGATTTCCGGTTCCTTGAGGTTCGGTTCTCGGGCCCGGCCGGCGCTCGCGACGCGTTCGAACGACTCGTTGCGGACATCGTGGGCATCGTTCATCCCGACGTTCAAGAGATCCAGGCGAATCCGGGCGACTGGGGCATCGACGCCTTCGTAGGGGACTTGGGCGAGGCTGGTGAAGTTCATGTCTGGCAGTCGAAGTACTTCATCAACGGTTTCGGACCATCGCAGCAGAGTGAAGTGCGGGAGTCGTACAAGTCCGCGCAAAAGGCAGCACACGAGCATGGCTACAGGATTGCGTCGTGGACTCTGTGCGTCCCGTGCGAACTCGACGGTCCAATGCTCAAGTGGTGGAACGGGTGGAAGAAGCGCACGGCGAAAGCGGATGACCTAACCATCGAACTGGAGTCGGGCGGGCGCCTCCGGCGGCGACTCCAGGCCACTGCTGGTGAGGACGTGCGCCGGTTCTACTTCTCTCCTGTCTTTGCGGTGCCCGAACGCTCCGAGGACGAAGTGGAACGCGGGCTCGAGGAACTTGTCGATGAGTCGAAGTATGACGGCGCCCTCTTCGTGCGCCAGTTGGATGAAGCCGGGCTACCTGAAACCCGCTCAGCGAGGGAAGCGTTCTTCAACGCTGAAATCCTCGAACGCGAGGTCACAGACAAGGGTCTTTCGACCGAAGTCTCCGCCCTATCGACGTGGCGAGTTGCCGTGTCGTCGACGTGGTCGGTCGCATTCAACACTGCATGTCAGACGTCGCCCGAGCGACGGTTTCCTCGGCTGTACGGAGAAGCGCTTGCCGGGATCGAAGCCAGTCATGTGCGCGAAGCGGCGAGCCTGCGCGCACATGTGATTCACGGCGTTGGCCTGCTTCATCAGGCTGTGGACAACGGACGCGCTGGATGGGTTCGGGATTGGCGAGAAGTCGCGCAGGACCACCGATCTCGCACCTCCCTGTCGAAGCCAGCGACCGGGCGCGAAGTCGATGATGAGACGGAGAACACTGATGACTAGTTCGACCGCGTTCATGGATAACGCCGCATCCACGCTCAGGGCTGAATCCGTCCCGGCCTTCCGCATGGCGCAGCTCCTTCTCGTCCTCGATGGCGTTCAGCCTCCACTGAATCGAGTCGACCTCGAGCGCCTTTCCATCATCGAATTTCTCTCGGCCAATCCGTTCCTTGTGGTGGGCGACGACTCGCCGGAAGCAAACGAACTTCGCCTTCAAGGGTTTGGGCGCCACTCCATCACATACGCCTCCCCTAGTCAGCGGTTTGTCTCCCGTCGCGAGCGAGTAGCGTCTGATGTCGCTCAGTTGGTCTCCCTTGGACTTGTTCGACTTTTCGTCGCTGACAGGCAACGAGTTTTCTCCCTCACTGAGCTTGGCGAACAGTCAGCCGAGCGACTCTGCTCGGTCTATGCGGATGCGTATCGGCTTAGCGTGGCCACTGTGGGCCCCTTGGTGATGCGGCTCTCGGCTCAAAGGATGCGCCAACGCCTCGAGACCTGGCTCCGGGTCGACCCGATGCTTTTCGACCTCATCGACGCCCCCACATACCACGAGTTCGAGGCGGAGACTTCCGGCCTCGCATCACGCGACATGCTCTTCTAGGACCACTACCAATGACTGCCACTCGCCCTGCATTCAACGTCCGCGGCCTCCGTCTGGTCGGGCCAAACCACTCATATCGAGTCAACTTCACCGACCGGAATGATGCCGACGTGATCCGTCAGCTTTCGATAATCGCCGGCGAGATCAGCACTGGAAAGACTTCGGTGCTCGAGTTCATCGACTGGTGTCTCGGTGCGAAGGAGCACCCTGAACACGACGAGATCATGGCGAACGTACGCTCGGCTCAGCTCGCCATCGACGTGGCAGACGCGCGATCTACCGGAGACACCGCGAGTCGATACGTTATCGAGCGAGCTCTCGGGTCGAAGAAGACTGCCGCTTACCTCTACACCGGCGATTTGGACAGCATGTCTGGAACCCCTGTGAGGTCGTTCACTTCAGACCCCGCGGATACCGACTCTCTGTCGCACTACCTACTCCAGTTGTGCGGCCTCGCCGGTTTGCGCTTGGACGAAGCACCAACGCAGACGGATTCGAAGACAAGCGTGCTGAGCTTCCGGGATCTACAGCCCCTGTGGTTCCTATCGAACCGACGGCTTGACAACGGTGACCTCACTTACCATAACCAAACCGCGCGCTCCATCAAGCTGAATCAGGTCGTTAACTTCTTCTTCGGAGTATCCGATAACCAGCAGTCCTCGTTGTCGCGTGCGGTAGAAGAGCTCGGAGCTGAGGAACGCGAACTGTCGCGCGCCGTCCAGACCCTTCGCACCTTCATGACGGACGCGGGCTTCACGACGCTCGAGGAAATCACTGCCGAGTCGGACCGACTAGGGATACGGGTCGCTGAGCTCAACGCCAAGAGGCGGAGCATCGACGCCGACATCTCCGCCCGCGGCGACTTCACGACCGAGCTTCGCGCGGCGTTCGCGCGGAGCACGAATCACGCTCGGAGAATCCAGACTGAGCTGCGTGACCGAGAGACTCTGACGCTGCGGCTCGAACCGCTCCGCGCTCAGTATGCGGACGAGATCCGCCGACTCGACCTTGTTGCCGAGTCTGTCAGCCTCTTTGACTCGCTGACCGTCGTTACATGTCCCGCGTGTCAAAGCCACTTGAAAACTTCACCGACCGTCGCCGGTGAGCGATGCTCGCTGTGCCACTCGGACTTGACCTCGGATGACACCCCGCAAGATGAAGCTCCCGACCTTTCGACCGAACGACGCAACCTCGTCCGCCGGCTGAATCAGCTACTCGCATTCTCGCAGGAGGTGAGGGCAGAAGGTGACGAGCTTCGTCGCAAGCTGAGTGCGGCAAATGATGAGGTCCAGGAGGCTCAGTCTGCTCTAGACAGCGTCTCGCGCCAAGTCGTGTCCCCGTTCCTCGCACAACGTGACGAGATACAGAAAACGCTCGGCGATGCTCGGGTAGACCTCAAGACCATGCTTCGGGCACGCCAGATGCTGCTCCAGCTACAGCAGAAGGAAGTGGAGCTGTTGAAGACTTCAGCAGCTCTCAAGGAAGCACGGTCGAGGAAGGCTGAGTACCTAAAGCGAGCCACCCCGCGGGATACGATTCTGGCTAGGATCGGTGACCGGATTCATGAGATCCTTCGAGACTTCGACTATCCGAAGATCGATCTCGTTCGGGTTGACAGGAACCTCATCCCCTATGTGCGTGACCGACGCTATGACCGAGTCGGCTCATCTGGGGCGATGACGCTCATCGCCCTTGCGTGGGAGCTCGCGCTCTTCGAGCTCGCGTTCGAGCAGGGAATGGGACATCCCGGCTTTCTCATTATCGACAGCCCGCAGAAGAATCTGGTCCCAGGGTCAGTCGTCACCACCGCGCCTGAGACGCCCAGTAGCTCCGACAGGGAGGGCGAAGAGCTCGGACGCCTTATCACGACGCGAAGCAGACACATCGTCGAGAACATCTACATGCATGTCTCGGACTGGGTTTTGAAGCACCCCGGCGCTCAGATCATTCTTGTCGACAACCAGCCGCCGTCGGTCGCTTCTCAACACACCGTCGTGCGATACTCGCAGAATCCTGACTACCCGCCGTATGGCCTTATCGAGAACGAAGACGGACGCGACCAAGACCGGTAGGGTCTGGCTTCCTCAGCGAGCCGTCACGTCCGGGTGGTTCGCCGGTACCAACTCCTGAAGCGACACCTCGAAGATCTGCGCCAAGGCTAGGAGCGTTCGCAACGTGGGGTTTGAGGGTGCACCGGACTGCGCTTCGCCACGCTCGTAGCGCTGATACGTGAATCGAGCTAGACCCGCACGATAGGCGACCGCTTCTTGCGACAAGCCTTTCGCGTCGCGCAGACGACGGATCTGAAGACCAAGCTCTGCGGCGAACTTCTGCCACTCGTCGTCAGCACTCACGTCCGTCCTCATCACTCTCCAACGATCCGATGAAGGCGCTGACCCATGGATATGTCTATGTGGCAGAATCGGTCACCACGACGCATCAACCGACGGCCGACGCCTCGCGTTTGACGATCTGCATGTGCGGCGCTGTGCATAGACCCCGGGGCGGCTCGATGCATGCCCTTCAGCCCCGAGTCTGGAGTGAATGTGACAGATCTGACACCAACCTGGTGGATCGCCACCGATGTCGAGGCGCCCCGCGAGTGGCAGGACGCATTCGAAGCGCTCACCGAGGAGAAGCGCGCAGACCATCTCGGTCTTGCCGCGGGCATCTTCGTCGCCACTGTGCGGCGAAGAACCGGCGGCGGACCCACGTTCAAGGAGCTGTTCGCTGCTCTCTTCAACGACAAGCCTCTGCACCCTGAGTGGCCCGCTGGCCTGAACTATGTCACTCGCACCGCGATTCTTCACGCGTTTCGCCTCCACGTAGCGATTCAGTGGAAACGGGGCGGATGGATCAGCTGGGACAAAGATGTTGAGCGCAGTCTCCGGGTTGGCCCGACATTCCGCGAGCGCGCTCGTGCCCACCAGGCTGCGAGGACTCAGTGAGAGCACTTGAACGCGCGTCGACCATCGATCTCCCGGATCAGCGCGTGGCGGTGTGCGGGGACTGGCACGGCAACGTCGGCTGGGTCAGGACGCTCTCTCGTATCCTGCCGGCGCTGGCACCGGACGTGACGACGATCCTGCAGCTCGGTGACTGGTGGATCGATCCCGATGCCGTCGATGAGGCACTCGCTGACACGAACATCGACCGCATCTATGTGACGCTCGGCAACCACGAACCGTGGTCGGACGTCACGCCGCTCCTCGACGAGCAGCCTAGTTCAGCCGTCCGAGTCTCGAAGCTCACCTGGCTCCTGGCAAGGCCCGCCAGGCTCACCATTGGCGGACGGTCGGTGCTGTCGCTCGGCGGTGCAGCCTCCGTCGACAGGCTTTGGCGACGAGAAGGCGCCGGATGGTGGCCCGATGAGCGCATCGATGACTCTCATGTGGCCGCGGCCATCGCTGGTGGTCCCGCTGATCTGATGCTGACGCACGAGTCCCCTGCCCGCACGCCCGTTCGCGCCGTACAAGAGGTGCTGCGGTCCAACCCGATGGGATTCCCTGACGAAACGCTCGCAGAGTCCGCACAGTCACGCGAGCGGGTTGCCAAAGTCTGGGACGCCATCCGACCAGGACTGCTGATGCATGGTCATATGCATGTTGCTGGCGGCGGCGCGACCGACGACGGGCGCCGCGTGGCGAGCTTCGGACGAGACACGATGCAGGGCAGCCTCGCGTTCCTCGACCTGCGGACGCTGCGCCTAGAGGTCCCCACGGTCCAGCAGATGAGAGAGGCGGCATTCCCCGTTGGGTAACGATGACCACGTCCGTACGCGAGAGGAGCGGCTGAACGGAGTCCTCGAAGCGTTCCACTCCTGCCGCCTCGACGGCCTCGCTCCGACACGTGATGCGATCCGCGACGCCTGGAACTACATCGAGGGCCGCCGCACCCTCGACGAGATCATCGAAGACGTTCGTCGCCGCCACACCCGGAAACCCGAGAAGGAGCCGTGACCGAGGAGGAACCGAACCCCTGGGCTGAGATCGTCGGTCCGTGCTACACGGTGACCAGCATGGCCCGCACCCTCGGACGGACGGAGGCTGAGGTCATGGAGGCTGGGAACGATCTCAGCCTCCTCATGTTGCGCACCGAAGACGGCGTCTACCTCTTCCCCGTCTTTCAACTGCACGACGGCGAGGTGGTTCCAGGTCTGCGGGAGGTTCTTCTCACCCTCCAGACCGGCGTAAGCGACTCCTGGACATGGGCGCAGTGGTTGAACGTCTCGTTGCCCGAAGCGGATCCGCCCCGCAACATCACGCGGCTTATCGAGGGGCGCCTTGATGAAGCGCTACGGGACGCGCGACACGACGCTTGGTCATGGAGTAACTGATCCGAGATCATCCTTGCGGGAGCACCAAGCTCGTGGTGCTGGTGACGAGATGTCCGGCAGGAGAAGATTGCTCCCGCATGCCGGCTCGCTCGCTAACGTGCGCCGCACCCGGTAAGGCCTCGGGCGGAAGCGGGTAGAGCGCCCCGGGGTTGTGGAAGACAGTGGTGCCATCAATCCAGCGTTCCTCATATCCCTCACCCACCTGCTGACTGAATGGCACAACCTCGCCCGAGTTGTCTTCCGCGTAACGAGAACCGCGATGGAACGCCAACAGCGATGACTCCCCCATCCCCGCCGCGATGCCCATGCGATTGAACTTGCTGAGTGTCCCTGCTGCATTGAAGATCACGGCACTGATCCGCTCCGAATCAGGCAACTTAAAGAAACCGGACTCAAGCTCCTTCGTGCCCCATTTAAGTGTTCCGACGGGGACCTCGACCTGGCGGACGACTCCATCCCGCTCCACATCTTCGATGCGCACACCGTAGAGGTATTCGTACAGCGCGGGCTGGCTCCACGTCATCGACAGGTCCTGATGGAAGTCTTGCACAGCAATCACGAAGGGTATCTTCCGCGCTCCGGTTCGCTCCCAGTAGCGCTTTCTGAGCTTTGCAACAAGCGGGCCGGAGAAGCGAGTCGGCAGGTAGTTGTGCGCATAGTCAAAAAGCTCGTCAGCCGTCTCCGGCGGAACGGGCACGTTGTGCACTGGCGGCGGGTTCGCGGTCGTTGCCTCGACGTAGAAATCTCCGAACACACCTCGTGCAAGGAAGTCTGGCGCGGGCTTGGGCTGTTCGACTCGTAGACCCGCCTCACGCATCAGCGCCCATACATATAGTTCCCACACCCTGGCATCGAAGGCAGTGGTCTGAAACTGCTCGACGAAGGTTCCATCTTGGTTCTCGTACCAACGCATGGCGACCTCTATGAGGCGACGCGCAGCGACGGCACTCGTCTGATCTCGTAGGTACTTGAATCGAACGTGCAAGCGATCCTCGTTCGAAGCCACTCTGAAGAAGTTCTCGGAAGGCCTCTCATCGCCTTGAGTGCGTGAGTTGTCGTAGTCCGCGTGAACATTCGCCATAGCTTCCGCAGTCGCATTCACCGCGGCACGTACATCTGCGTGTGGGCCTAGCAACCTGACTCCCCGATAGCGTCCAGAGAGGTCGGGAGCGAGCACGCAACTGTGGAGCTCGCGGTCGGTCGAGTCAACTAATAATACGCCGAGCACCTTAGCGGGTCGGATCTCCAGCCACGCAACTTCCTTGGTCGGCGCAAGTGGGCCCGCCCCCCGGGCCCAGACCACGAAAGCGTTGAATCGCTGTTCGCTGATCTCCGAGATCTCGACAGGTGTGTCGTTCGTATTCACCGTCTGCCTCCTCCGCCACCTGCGACCAGAGTAGCGATGCACCCTGCTCGCCAGCCCGAAGTTGCACTGCCCCGCCTCAAGGCGTCGCCGGCAACGCGAACCATAGCCCGGCTGAAGCGGGCCGCGCCGGCCGCAGTCTCGATACGCTCGCTCCATGTATTCGTTCCGCGTACCGCTGCATGTAGGAAACAGCAATCCGGACACCGCCGAGAGTCGACTCTCGCTATCAGAGTCGAACAGCGAGAGCATCTGGCTCCAGTCGAATGGGCCGCTCGCGGACGCCGAGAGAGCGGCGTTTTGCGGATCCGGCTACCCGACCGCTGAAATAGCGGAGCAACGGGCCAATGAACTTCTTCCGGCGCTGCGGCTCACTTCTTTACGCACAGGAATCTACTTCGACTTCTTGTCCCGCGAGGCATCCGCTGGGATGTCTGAGACCGCGCTGCGCGACCTCAATGAGGCTCTCCCGACAGGAGTTCGCGCTGCCCGCTTTCGCCCGGGGGTCACGGTGCACCTGACATCGGAGGACATCGTCGTGCCTCGACTGAGCGCAACAGTTCGCGCTCATACGCCCGCGCAGACCGTGGGCGCGACGTTCCAGCGCGCGATGCGCTCCGCGACCGCCTCACCGCACGGTTCTCTGGCATTCGACCTATATGTTGCCAGTTGGCGAATGCCCACGGATGACGCCCGTCTTCTCATGCTCACGTCCGCCGCCGAAGCCATGGTCGTCCGCAAGAAGGTCTCTAGTGAGGAACGAATCGCTCTTCGCCGACTTGCCGCCGTAGTCCGAGCCGATCAGACGCTGTCACCTATCAGTAAGAAGTCGTTGGAGAATCGGATCGGATCGTTGCACAAGGAGAGCATCAGCTCTGCGAGCGCCCGACTCGCAGACCATTTGAACCCGCGCACCTTCTTGGATCGAACGGCGCGTGATTTCTTCAGCTATGCGTACGACGTCCGAAGTCGTCTCGTGCATGGCGACGTCCCTCCTTCAAGCTCGGAGGTCGCGCTCGTGCTAGGCGCTCTCGGCGAGTTCGTACGAGAGCTCATAGAACTGGAGCTGTCGTCTCTCGAGACGGCACGTCCCTAACCAGAGAGCGAGCCGGCTACTTGTCCTGTGGACTGGTCTCGACACCGGTCGGGAGGTACGCCACGTGGCCAAGCACGCCATCAAGCAGAGCCATGACGTGGTCGTCGTACAAGTCGTAGCGGACGTTGCGCCCGTCGCGATTTCCTGACACGAGGCCGAGCTCGCGCATCAGCCGTAGGTGGTTCGACACGGCTGTCTGACCAGCTCCCACAGCTTCGCAGAGCTGGGTGACGGTCAGCGACGATTGTCGCAGCGCGGTGAGGATCCGCAGCCGCACCGGAGAGGAGAGGCCGTGCATGACTTCCGCCAGCCGAACGGCTGCGCTCGACGGCAACATCGTCGCCGCATCGAAGTGCATGTCTCGCGTCACCATAGTGAGTCTACGACGACGACACTCTCTCCGAATTGACGATACATCACGAATTCGTGATGTAACTTGAAGGCGATATCCCAGCGATGAGGAGCCAAACGCGTGAGTCCGATACGCCCGACAGCCGCTGATCTCGCTTCCGCGTCGGCTGCTGATGACTGCGGCTGTGCCCCGAAACCCGCCGAGAGGGATCGACTGTGGAAGCGCCCAATCAATCGCCGCGGCGTCTTCGAGCTCGGCGCCTTGAGCGTGGTGGCGCTCGCAGCGTTCGGGGTCGGATCCGGCGTTTCCATCGCACATGCCGCAACGTACCCGTCGTGGGACGACGTTCAGCGCGCCAAGGGCAACGAGGCAGCGAAGGGTGTCGAAGTTCAACGCATCCAAGGCCTCATTCAGTCGCTGACGCAGAAGGTCGCTGACACCGAGGCCGCAGCACTGCTCGCATCCGACGAGTTCTACGCAGCGCAGCAGCAGTACTTCGAGGCGATCCGGGTCGCAGACGACCTGCAGGCGCAAGCCGACGAACAGACCCTCATCGCTGAGGAGGCGTCGAGGAAAGCCGGACAGCTGGCGGCGCAGCTCTATCGCAACGGTGGCGACGACACCACGCTGCAGCTGTTCTTCGCAGGCTCTGCAGCCGAATCGGATGAGCTGCTGTCGCGATTGGGAACGCTCGACAAGTTCATGCAGTACAACCGCGCGGTCTACGACGAAGCAATCTCGTCGAAGAACGCGGCACAGTCGCTCACAGATCAGGCGGTCGTCGCTCGAGACGAGCGCGACCGACTGCAGCAGGTCGCGGAGCAGAAGATGACAGCAGCGCAGGAAGCCGCAGACGCCGCACAGGCTGCGCTCGACGAGCAGACCACCTACCTCGAGACGCTGAAGGCACAGCTCGCGGCGCTTCAGGACACGACCGCGCAAACGGTTGCCGCTTACCAGGCCGGCGTCGCAGCGCGTGCCGCGGAGGAGAAGGCTCGTCGGGAGAGAGAAGCCGCCGAAGCCGCGGCGAACAGCGGCGGCAACGGGGGCGGAGGGGGCCAGGCCGGTAGCGGAGGGTGGGTTCGACCGCACGGTGGCGCACGCAGCTCGAGCTACGGTCCACGGACCCCGATCTGCGGACCCCAGGGCTGCTCATCGAGCTACCACTACGGCGCAGACCTGGCGAACGGATGCGGTGCGGCGATCTACGCCGCGAACTCGGGAACAGTCGACTATGCCGGAGCCAACGGGAACTACGGCAACTACGTCCGTATTCAGCACGGTGGCGGCGTGAGCTCGGGCTACGCACACATCAAGCCGGGCGGAATCGCCGTTCGTCGCGGTCAGTGGGTCGAGTCGGGACAGGTCATCGCATACGCGGGCAACACCGGGCGATCCTTCGGGTGCCATCTGCACTTCGAGGTGTACCTCAACGGTGGCTACACCAACCCGGTGCGTTTCATGGAGGACCGCGGCGTCTACGTGTGAGATAGCACCGCGGCCCCACCGGATCACGTCAGCCCGGAGTAGGAATGGAGCCCCGGGAAGTAGATGTTCACGACGGAGAAGTTGAACAGCACTGCTGCGAACCCAACAATCGACAGCCACGCAGACCGGGAACCACGCCACCCCCGGGTGGCGCGCGCGTGGATGTACCCCGCGTAAAGGACCCAGATCACGAAGGTCCACACCTCTTTGACGTCGAATCCCCAGTAGCGACCCCACGAGTCGTTCGCCCAGATCGCTCCCGCGATGAGGGTGAAGCTCCAGAACATGAAGCCGACGATAGTGAAGCGGTACGCCAGGGTCTCCAGCGCGTCCGCGGACGGGATCGTGCGAAGGAAGCGAGGACCGCGCTTCTGCTTTCGCGCGTCCGGAGCGTCACTGAGGAGACGCTCGCGCCTACCCTGCATCAGTTGGGTGATTGACACGCCGCAGGCGAGAGCGAACAGAGCTGTGGCGAGCGAAGCCACGAACACGTGGATCACCAGCCACACGCTCTTCAGCGGATCCATCAGCGGCACAACCTCGACATAGAAGCCGAGAGTCGCACCTCCGAGAAGCAGCACGGTCATTCCGAGCAGGAACGCGCCCAAGAATCGAAGATCGTACAGCCGCAGCACCACGAGGTACACGGCGACGATGAGGAGCGTCCCGGTGAGCGCGAACTCGTACATGTTGGCCCACGGGACCCGCTCGGCCGCAATGCCTCTGCCGAGAGTTCCTCCTAGCTGGAAGAGGAACGCCAGAACCGTGAGCGACGTTCCGATTCGCGCCCACAAGCGTCGGGGTGGCCGCTGTAGAGCGGTGTCGGCGCCGGGGACATCTCCGGCGAGCTCTTCGGACGAGGATGCCGGCCCACGCCCGCCGACGGTCGCCAATCTTCGCACGGGAACGGCAACCGGTGCGGCGCTGCGCTGCGCGAGGTCGATGGTGTACGCGGTGAACGCGAGGAGGTAGGTGGCAATCGCGGTCCAGACGAGGAGGAGGGAGATGCCGTCGAGGCTGAGCTGATTCATGACGGGTTCCTTTCGGTCGTGTCGTGCTGCTGGTCGTTGTCAGAAGTGGCCGGCGGGCTTCACAGGCTCCGCGCCGAGCGAAGTCGAGTGACGATGTGCGAGATCGTCGACCGCTCGTTGCAGCGTGGGGTCGTCGCCGCGCGCGAGGCCGGCGTACTCGATGTGGATGCCGTCGATCCCGTCGCGGGCTTTCACCCACACGCGACGCCGGGGTACGAACAGGCCTGCGAAGAGACCCACCATGGCAATCACCGAGAAGAGGAGCACTCCCCCACTGCTCGGATCTTGTTGGATCTGCAGCGAGGCGAATCGCTTCACTGGTTGCTGTTCCTCCGCGATCTCCCACGTGACGGACCCCCAGCCATTCGGGAGGTCGGCCGTGTCACCGGGTCGGAGTTCCAACGAGTCGGTGCCGCTGTCGCCGCCCGTCTCCTGGTCGAGTCCGCTCACGTCGAGCGTGTAGACGGAGCGCGGCGTGCCGTCGTCGATGCCGAGGTCCCCGCTGAAGACGTTGAAGGTGAGCACGGGATCGACGACGTCGGGGTAGATGGACGTGAACGCACCTGACGGGAGAGTGCCCTGCGTGGGGTAGAAGAACCCGACGAGCCCGACTTGCTTCGGTAGCCCGTCCGGGATTTTGATGATGCCCAGGGAGGTCATGTTCGAGTCCTGCGGCAGGAATGGCTGCGACTCACTGAACACGACGTCGCCGTCGCCGTTCCTCACGGTCAGCGTCGGGGCGTACCCGTTCCCCAGGAGGTAGATCCGGTCATTCGCAATCGTGGTCGGGTAGTTCACTCGAACGCTGCGCTCACTGTCCTGCTCGCCCGGCTGGCGGACCGTGATCTGCGCATCGAAGTTCTCTGCCTGTCCCGCGCCCGGTGTGCCCGGCAGTCGATAGGCGACACGGAAGTCGTCGAGCGTGAGCGAGTACGGAACAAGTCCCGCGCCGTCGACGAATCGTCCCGGGTTGAAGGACGAGTAATCGCTCAGAGCATTCACGAACGTCGTCCCCTCCACCACGACTCGTTGTCCGGTGTACGCGAAGGATCCGCCTACTGCGACCGAGAGGAGCACCCCGACGAGCGCGACATGGAAGACGAGGTTGCCGGTCTCACGGAGGTAGCCGCGCTCTGCTGATACCGAGTAGGTGCCTCCCTGGTCGTAACGCTCGACGCGGTAACCGGATCTGCGCAGCATGTCGGAAGCCGCGGAGACAGCCCCCTCAGCATCGCCACCCTTCCCAGCGATGAACCTCTCGCGATGAGCGGGCAACCTCGACAGTCGGGACGGAGTGCGCGGAGGTCGTGACCGCAGCGCGACATAGTGGTGCTTCGCACGCGGGATCACACACCCGATGAGCGAGACGAACAGCAGAAGATGGATGGCGGAGAACCACGGTGAGATGTAGACGTCGAACAGTCCAAGGCCGTCCGCGAGCGGGAACGCATCGGGGTTGTTCCTTCGCCATTGCACCACGCCGTTGGGGTCTGCGCTGCGTTGCGGGAACAGTGAACCGGGGATCGCTGCGACAGCGAGGAGCAGAAGCAGCAACAAGGCGGTGCGCATGCTCGTCAGTTGTGTCCACCCCCATCGCAGCCAGCCGGTCACCCTGAGCGCCGGGCTCGTCACCCCAGATGTTGCGCCGGTATCGGCGTGGTCGGCTGGCCGGAGCGGATCGCCCTTGGTGTCGGGGTCAGAGAGGGAGCGGGACATTGATAATCACCTGCTGAAGTTGGGACATGAGAGCGGTCCAGAGGCCGGAGACCATCAGGATCCCGAGAGCGACGAGCATCGCTCCGCCGATGAGGTTGAGCGTGCGGACATGGCGTCGGAGGAAGGCGAGCGAGGAGGACGCCCATCCCCACCCGGCGGCGAGGACGATGAAGGGGATACCGAGGCCGAGGGAGTACGCCAGCCCGAGCAGGCCGGCTCGAGCGGGGTCACCCAAGTTCCATGACATCGAGATGATTGCGGCGAGTGTCGGGCCGATGCAGGGTGTCCACCCCACTCCGAGTGCGAACCCCAGCAGCGGGGCGCCGACCAGACCTGCACGACTGCCGATCCGTGGGCGCATCGTTCGCTGCGCGACGCCGAAGAGTCCGATGAAGACGAAGCCCATCACGATGATGACGGCGCCGAACACCCTGGTGAGAATGTTCGCGTACTGCAGCAGCACGAAGCCGAACGCACCGCCGAGGATGGTCACGGCGACGAAGACGGTCGTGAAACCTGCGATGAACAGCGCCACCCCCAGCATCAGTCGACCGCGGTGCGACTCTCGGCTTCCGCTCTTGCCCTGTTCTGGCCGCACAGTTCCCCCGAGGTACCCCAGGTACCCGGGCACCAAAGGGAGGACGCACGGTGAGACGAAGGAGACGAGCCCGGCGAGGATCGCCACGGGGATGGCGATCCACAGAACTCCGTCGACGATAAGCGTTCCAGGGTTCATGGGACGCTCTCCTCGAGAACGTCCTCGACGAGCGTCGCGAGGATTGAGGCACTGTCGAGCTGACCGATGACGCGGGCGGCGACTCTGCCGGAGCGGTCGATGACCAGGGTGGTCGGCGTGGCTTGGATCGGCGTCACCTGAGCGAAGGCCAGCTTGACCTTGCCGTCGTTGACGTCGATCACGCTCGGATACGTGACGCCGTTGTCTTTGGCGAACGAGAGCGCGGTGGCGGGTTGGTCGTAGGTGTTCACGCCAAGGAAGGCCACGCCGTCGTCGCGATAGTCCTGCCACACCTGTTCGAGGTATGGCGCCTCGACAATGCAGGGGCCGCATGCGGCGTACCAGAAGTTCACGACGAGGACGTCGCCGCGGTAGTCGTCACTCGCGACTTCCTCTTCGGTCTCCGTGACCCCTTCGAATGTCACCGGCTCTCCGCGCTCGTCTTGCGGGATCTCGACGACTTGGAAGTCTCCCGCGATGAAGCCTTTCTCGTTGCCATCCCTATACTGCTGGGAAAGGGAGTCGTTGGACGCGCACCCTGCGAGCAGGAGAAGGACGGGTATGGAGGCGAGCACGGCGTGACGAATACGTCGTCGTCGGCCGTGATCCTGCGCGCTGGGGACGCCGGTGGCGGGTGGTCGGGGGACGGGCTCGCTGAGCATAGGTTCCTCTTCGGATCTGAATCTCGTTTGGCAGGGCAGAGCCGGTGGTTATCGGGCTCATGCCTCGCGCCCGGGCCATCAGTGCTCGACGAGGAGCGGGTCCCGGGGCGACGTCGCGTCTCGCTCCCGAGTGACGAGCATGACGACGGCGTGAATCGAGGAAGCTCAGGTCCGCGACACGCGGAGTTTCGTGAGAGAGGGGGCGGTGGCCCTCATCGCGATGCTCGGAAGAAGTCGACGTATCAGGTGAGACCTGATACGTCCCGGGTTCATTAGAGGCATTGGCCGACGCAGAGCGCTGAGGAGCAGGAGAAGTACTCCGCAGAACAGTCCGAGAGCGCACGCAACGGGGCCCATGCCGATACTCGATGCAGAGGGCTCCCCCGCCGACGCAACCGAGGGCGCGTCCGGCGCAGCGTTTCGTGCATCGAGCGCCGAGGGATCGTCGACGCCGACGGACGTCGATGCATCAGGTGTCGCCTGATATGGAGCGCAGGCGACGCCCAACACGAGCAACAGTGACGCCATGACCACGACAATCACACCGACGGCAAACGGCGATGTCGCCGCCTTTCGCCCTAGACGAGGGTTCATCGCCCCGCCTCTCAGGTCGAGGTCATCAAGCGGGACGCGCCGGAGCTCATTCACCGGTCTGCTCCCGCAGCCAAGCGACAGGATCGACCGTTCCGTCTCCTGTCGACACTTCAAGGTGCAAGTGCGCACCAAAACTGCGTCCGGTGTTGCCGACTCGTCCGACGACTTCGCCGACGGAGACACTCTCCCCCTCACGAACTCCGAGGGAGCCGCGCAACATGTGCGCGTAGCGGCTGAATACCGTCTGCCCGTCGATCTTGCTCTCAATGTAGACCGTGACCCCGAACGCCCCGCCGTTCTCGGTCGCGATGCGGACCGTCCCGCCGGCCACGGCGCGGATCTGGGCTCCCTCACCTGGTGTGAAGTCGGCGCCTTCATGCATTCGCCCCCACCTGGGCCCGAAACTCGACGACGTGGGCACGCTGACCGGGAACGGCCACTGCACCTCAGCATCGGGATCGAGCAGCAGGGATCCGCTGAAGTAACGGATTCCTGCTGCCGCCGCGAGCTGCGGGACAGACGTCACGCTGAAGCCGTTCGACCGACCAAGGTCCTCCGCCGCAGCATCCTCCGGCACGACAAACGCCTGAATGTCACTATCGGCGGCGGATCGGTCGCTCTCGGAGGGCGCGAACCGCGGCGTGGTATCCGTCCTGGCCGCCGCGACGGTCTCGGCCGGGATCGTCATGCCGACCATGAACGAGGAAGCGACGGTCAATGTGCCCACCACGATGGGCGTTCTCCCGATTCGCCGCCCGATGGACCTCGCAGGAGCAGGCTTTGCAACGCGTCGAGCGTCCTGCTCCGTGGGGGTGGTGGATGGAGTCGTGTTCACCGTCTTCGCCGGAGTCCGCACGTCGTGCTCTCGGCTCGGAATGCCCTCGTCACGAGGTCGATGGTCGGATGCGCTGATTGGTGGAATCGGCGGATGGGACAGGGCCTCGCGCCTGCGCCGAAGTTCGGAGCGGGTGACTGGCGGAGTCGGGGCTGTCGACGCGGTCTCTCGGCGTCGAAGCTCCGACCGCGTGAGAAGCGGCTCCGGTCGAATGTTCGGCTCGAGAGGGTCATGTGTGGTCACGGTTCGGGCCTCCGGATTCGGGTTCGGGGGTCGAGTCTGGGCCGTTCGACGATGCACGTCGAACGATGAGGGCAAGTGTTGCGAGGCTTCCGAACGCGAGCAATGGCGCGCTCAACGCGAGCCACTTCTCCGCGAGGATGCCTGGTGCGATGCCTGAGCGGAGCGGCACATCCGTGATTGCGGCAGCGACCGTGTCGACGCCTGCTGTGTCGAGGATCGCGCCGTCCGGGGCTATGACTTGACTGGTGCCCACAGTGGAAACGTTCACCACGCTCTTACCGGTCTGGATGGCACGCATCCGGGCAAAGGCCAGTTGCTGAAGGTTCTCGTCGGAGCCGCGGAAGTCCGCGTTGTTGGTTTGGAAGATGTAGAGCTTCACATCCTGCTCAGCAGCGGCACGGATCACGTCGTCGAAGATCACGTCGAAGCAGATCGCGAGACCGATGTCGGTCTCGCCGACGGTCACGACGGGTGGGTTCGTGCCGGCAGTGTACTCGCGCTGGATCAGCCCGACGAGGTCGGGGGCAAGGCGCTCGTACAACCATCGGTCGGGGACGTACTCGCCGAATGGGACGGGATTGACCTTGTCGTGGACTTGAGAGCTGCCGGGGTTTGCCGTCCACAGGAAGGAGGTGTTGAACGTCTCATCGCCTCGTGCCGTCGCCGCGTTCGCCAGAAGCGGCGCCCCCGTCCGGGACACGATCCGATTCAGTTCAGAGGCGGCCTGTCGGTTGCGGAACGGGTCGAACTCCGCCGATCCTTCGGGCCAAACGAGCACGTCCATGTTCCGGTCGAGAATCGGTTCCGATGCCTCGACCTGTGCTTTGAGCAGGTCACCCGAGGCTCTACCGTCGAAGTAGCCTGAGGGACCGTTGCCTTGGACCCACCCAACCGCGAATGTGCCCGCGCCTGTCGTCGCATATTGCGGTGTCACACTGAGTCCGAAAACCAGGACGACAGCGGGCGTCAGAACGGACACTGCGCGCAACCCGATACGAAGCCACTGCACGATGCTCGCAGCGATGACCGCGATGGTGAGCGAGAGCCCGGTCACACCGATCCACGACGTAGCTTCCGGGAACGGGCTCTCTACCTGCGTCATCCCGAGTCGCACCCAGGGGAACCCGCCGTACGGCCACGATCCGAGCACGATCTCGCGGGCAACCCACAACCCGCCGACCAGTGCGGGTACGGCGACGATTTGCCAGACACGACGGCCACGGAAGCGGCTCGTCCATCGGTATGCCAGCGCTATGGGAACCGCACCGAGCCCGAACAGGAGAGCCTGCAGCCCCGACAACGCGATGCGTGGCAACGGCCCGAGGAACTGACCAACCCAATCGAGGTGAAGCGCGTAGAACGTGACACCGAACGCGAGACCGACGAGCAGCGCTCCGCCGACGCTACGTCCGACGGTCGCAACCAAGGTGAGGACGACGCTGACGAACGCGAGGGGCCACCAACTGACCTCGGGGGTCGCGAGGTCCATGGCGAGTCCACCGACCGCCGACAGTGGAACGGCGACCCATACACCGACGAGTGGTCGCGTGAGATCAGTGTGCGTCGTTCGGGCCTCAGACGTCGGCGTGGAGTGGAGTGTCGTCGGCATTGCTCAGGCGTCCCGCTCGCGGAGTTTCTGGAGGTACGCGTTGTACTCATCCAGCTCGGATGATCCGTACATGTCTACGTACCGGTCCTGTGCCTTGGATCGTGCGGTGTCCTCCCGGAACCATCGGTGCATGACGTAGATCAGCATCAGGAGCGTGGGGGCCTCGCCGTACGACCAGGCGAGTCCGCCGGCGAGCCGCTGGTCTTCGATGGGGTCGAGTCCCATGGCCTGCGTGGGCGCGACGAAGTGGGTGATGAGCATGGTGGTGGCCATCATGAGGAACACTCCGAAGAAGGCGTGCAGCGCGGCTTCGGCGAACACATCGAGGGCGCGGCCGCCGTGACTGAGGCGAACGGGTAGCGGGTCGGAGCTCAGGATGGGGATTGTGAAGATGATGCCCGCGCCGAGGAACGCCACCTCGAGGGCGATGTGTCCCGCGGTCGAGCTCAGGAGGGAGTCTGCGAACCCCGCGAGGTACAGGCCGTAGAACGCGGCCAGATAGAGAGGGAGCGCCGCCCATGGGCTCAGAGCCCAGCGCGCGAGTCTGCTGCGCAGCCCCGCGTGGGCGACGGCGAGTGCCCTACGCCCCAGCCCTACGTGCGGGGTGGCGCGGAGCAGCAAGGTGCCCGGAGATCCCAGGATGAGTAGCGGCGGAATCGCCATCATCAGAGTGAGCTGCTGGAACATGAACACCGACATCAACGCGTAGCCGTAATTCTCCACGGCGAGACCGGTCGTCCCAGCCAGGAGCGCGCAGCCGCTGAGGAAGCTGAACGTACGCCAGATGGACCAGCGTCGACCGTGCGTCCACATGCGAACGGCCCCGACCATGTAGAGAAGTGCAAGCAGCCCAGCGACCACCGGCAGCACCGGAAGCGCCCCCGGAACCACGGCGAAGTAGTCAGGGAAGGTGGGCGCGACGTCGGGGATCCACGGAGTCATCGACGGGCCCCCTCCGGCCTGTCGATGAGCTGAGCGATGAGTGCCGACATCAGGGTCGGGGGAACTTGATAAGGCTTCCCGCTACCAGGAAGACGACTGCTGCCGCGGGCTGGATTCCGGTCCAGACCGGTCCGGCGAACGGGAAGGGCATGACGGGATTCCACAGGACGGCGATGGCGATGAACACCGGGATCCACCACCAGTGGCGCGCTTGCACGGCGAACCATCCGACGATGACCGCGAGGATCGACGTGACGTAGAGGATGACCGAGGCCCAGTCACTCGCCAGCAGCACGGGGGCGAGGAACAGCACCGCGGCTGCGAGCAGACTCGGAGCAAGAGCGTTCCGCTGATAGGTGGAAGGGGTCCGCTTCTTCTGTGTCATGAGCGTCCCCATCCTTCGCTCATGTCCTGTGGCATCGAAGCGGGAGGCGTGACGACGTCGTCCTCTGGACCACGGCGGCGCCGAAGTAGCCCGACGACCAGCACGACGGCACCGACCCCCAGCGCCACGTCCGCCAGATTGCCGATGAAGAGGTCCGAGTAGGCGAGGAAGTCGGTGACGTACCCGCGGCCGAACGCAGGGGGTGCGAAGAGACGGTCCAGGACGTTGCCGATGGCTCCCCCGAGAATGAACCCGATACCGACCGCCCACCACGTGGTACGGGATCGGATTGCGCTCCTGATGAGCACGACCGTCGCTGCGATTCCGACTGCGGTCAGCAGCGGAGTCGCGCTGGAACCGAACGACAGGATGGCACCCGGGTTGAACGCCAGTTGCAGCCCGAAGAGGTCTCCCAGTAGCGGAATGCGCTCCGTGGTACTCAGTTGCGCCAAGGCGACCGCCTTCGACACTTGGTCGATGATGACGGTCGCACCGGCGACGGCGAACGCGATGGCGAGCTTCGGCACGCGCGCACTCATGATCACGCGCCTCCTTCCGTGTCGGCCGCTGCTCGGTCGCGCCGGCGGCGCTTCCACCCGGCGAACGCGACACCGACAGCGCCCGCTACGAGAACGAACCCCATGCCGATGACGAACAGGATGCCGAGGAACCCGAGATCGTCTCGTTCCACCGGCCGCTCTCCGTTCTGCCTTTGATGACGGTCCTTGTCCGACTCTGTCTCTTCGGGCGACGGCGAAGGCGACGGCGTTGAACTCTGTTCCGGAGTGGGGGACGCGGTAACTGGTGCGACGTCCCCAACTGCGGACGCTGAAACCGAAGGCGAAACCAGCAGGACCGTCGCGAGGATCAGCAACGCACACGCGACGGCACCCCACGCATGTTTCGTCGTGGCCATCGGATGTCTCATGTGTGATCCTCGTTTCGGTCGGTGTATTTCGGACGAACGTATTCAGGGGCGCTTCATGATGTGGCGTGCAATCGAGATCGCGTCACGGCGTGCCCCGTCGAAGGTGTCTGAATCCTGGCTACCGTGGCTCGGCATGCCGACGACGAACAGACCTGGGACGCTCGTAGTCCCGCGCTTCCGGCGACTGGACGTGGCATCGAGTACCGGACGGGGAAGCCAGCCGTCCGCGGGCAGGTATCCGGTCGCGTAGATGATGGACTGCGGAGCGATACGACGACCATCGTCGAAGACGATGTGTGCTCCGTCTGCGGCGATGGCCGCAGACGGAGCACCTCGATGCCGAGTTGTTCCCATTCCGGATCCAGTGCGAGAGCTGCCCCACCTCGCGCTTTTGCCCGACGCCGCCCGACGCCGCGTCGTGCCGGTCGAGCTGCGGAGACCGCCGACGGCTGGGACGACAGCGTGACGCGGTGCGTGCGACTGAGCTCGCGCGCGATCTCTTGGCCGCTGTGGCCGGCTCCGACGACCAGCACGTCACCGCTGGGAATCTGGCTCGGTCCGCGATAGTCGGCGCTATGAACCATGATCCCCGTTACCGCGGCGTCTACCGCCCAGTTCGGGATCCGAGGTCGAGCCGCGGACCCGGTGGCGCAGACGATGTTGCGCGTCTGTACCGGCCCTTCGTTCGTTGACAGAAGCAGAGTGGATCCGTCCCCCAGACGGTCCACGCCTGTCGCTCTGATGCCCCACAGCGTCGTGAGGCCTAAGGCGGCCTCGACGTCGAGAAGATGCTGTTCGAGCTCTCGCGGTGACGGGCGTCGATAGGGGTCGCCTGTGAGATGCCGGCCGGCGACCGTGCTCCGCCCGGCCTCTGTCAGGAGTGTCATCGACGACCAGCGGAACGCCCACGAACGACGCCCGTCAGGATTGCTGTCGATGACGGCGAAGTCCCGTTGCGGCTTCAGGCCCGAACGCGAGAGTTCGGCGGCGACGGAGAGACCGGCGTGGCCGGAGCCGACGATGATGACTCGACGATGAGAGAGGCCTAGGAGTGTCATGTTCCCTTGCCCGCTGAGAGGATCGCGTTCTCGAGGTCGTCGTAGCGCTCGAGTGTGATGGCATCGCCGTTCACGAAGAACGTCGGAGTTCCGCTTACTCCCAGTGCCTGACCGTCGTTGTAGTCGAGATCGACTCGTGCGACCGTCGCGGGGTCAGAGATCGCGGTATCGTAAGCGGCCATGTCCAGGCCGATCTCCTCAGCGAAGCCTCGGAACAAGCTCGCACGCGATTCCTGAGCTTCACCCCATTGAGCCTGCGTCTCGAAGAGCTTGCGGTACATCTCCTCAAGGCGTCCCTGCTGCGCAGCCGCTTCGGCCGCGAACGCGGCATTCCTGGAGTTCAGGTGACCCGGTAGCGGGAAGTAGCGGATGACATAGGTGATCTCGCCGTCGTAGCGCTCGCGAAGGTCTTCGACCACGGGGTAGAAGGCTCCGCACGCTTCGCATTCGAAGTCGAGGAATTCAACGACGGTGACTGATCCGTCTCCCCCGTCGTCGAGAACGTGCGAGTTCTCGCGGAGCACCTGCGCCGTAGAGCTTCCGTTCTCGGATTCTGGCGGCGCAGTGTTCTGCTGGTTAACGATGACGACGATTACCGCGGCGATAATCAGGACGATGGTTACGGCAAGGGCAGCGAGGCCGGCTTTGACGGCGGGTTTCATCAGGTACTCCAAGGACTGTCGACACGGTCGAAGGTCGAGCGGTTGCTCGATGGGATGCGCACGCGCGAAGCGCGACGCTTCGACGGGTCAGGTCCGGGAGATTCCGAGCGTCGCCAGAGTCAGCGACGTCCGCCTCAGGGGGATGCTATTCGGAGCGGCGCTCGTTCGCGGCTGAGCCGCGTGGGTCTCCACGACCACGGCTGTCGTGCGCCAGAGCAGCCGATAGAGCATGACCGCTGCGACGAGTCCGCAGAGAAGACCGAGGACGCACAGCACAGCGCCCGTGACCGGGTCTACTTGTGCAGCGCCCGTGGCGAGCTGTATCACGACGCCTGCGGGTGCCGCAGCGGCTGCGTCAGCGCCTGATTCATCGGCGTCGAGCGACGTGCTGGCGGTAGTTGACGCCGTGGTGACATCGGCACTTCCGTGCTCGGCTGCGCCGACGGCGAAGATCAGGAGGAGTGTGAGCCCGATGATGCTAATGAGCCGCATTATCATCTGGCTGCGATCCGGCCGCCCGTGGCAGGCGACCCGGATCGAATGGAACACGATTCGATTGTAATCGTCGCTCCTACTTCTTCCTTTGAATGAGCCGTAATCACTCGGTCACTCCGCGCGCTTGCGTCGACGGTGCACCACGAGCACGGTCGCCATCGCCAGAACTCCCAGCACGACGACGCCTCCGACGACCGCCAGGGCCACGACGCTCTCATCTGCCCCGTCAGCGCGCGGCTCTCGGTCGGTATCTTGTGTGGGCGGCGCCGAGTTGGTGGCGTCGGTCGGCATCGGGGTACTGGTCAGCGCTGCTCCTGGTTGAGTACGGGTGCCTTCGTTCCCGCACGCCGGTGCGTCCCAACCGAGTGCGACGGTCGCCGTCGGATCCGCTGCGTAGTCGAACTGGTATGACTCGGAGATGGGGTGCCCGTCGCTGGACACAGCGTTCCAGAGCACCGTGTAGGTGCCCGACGCTCCGAGGGCGACGGGGGTGGTGAGCACGTTGAGTTCGATGGTGGAGCACGACGACTCATAGAAGAGCCCGTCGGGGCCCTGCACCTGGGCGAAGCTCGTCTGGCTGAAGTCGATGAGCTCCCCGCTGAAAGTCAGTGCGACTGTGTCGAGGTTGGTGACTGTCTCGCCCGCCGATGGCACAGCGTCGGTGAGATTGTCATGTGCGGAGGCTGGGGTTGCGGTCAGCAGCACGATTGCGACAGCGGCGGCGCATACGGCACCGCTCACGCGGCGGATTCGGGTGGAGACGGATGTCATGAGATGGCCTTTCGAGTGGAGTGGAGGGGTCGGTCGACCTCCTGTGGTGAGCGAGTGGAGTGCCCGCTGAGTATGTAGTCGACGCTGAGGCCGAAGAGGAGCAGCATCGGCGCCGAGAGCAGGATCACCATGCCGGCTGCTTGTTGGTCCGCCATCGGCTCCAGGCCCCATTGACGACCCATCGCCCCGAACCAGCTCGCAGCAATCAGGCCGCTCTGAAGCAGCACCCAACTGCCTACACTCGCCAGCGCGGCAGCCGATCCGAACACGACAACCACACGCATCCGCCGGGGATATGTGCCGGCAGGACGGAGGATCGCAGCGGTCACCAAGCTTCCCGCTATGAGCAGCGCGACGACGCGCAATTCATGCACCAAGGGATCGGCGAGGGAATCGCGCAAGAGGCCAGTGGCGGATACGCCCCACACGATAAGAGCGAACGTGCACACCGCGACCATGGGGTGGCGCAGGAAGAGGACGATCCGCGAGCGCTCCCCTGCTTGTAGCCACTCGCGGATTCCACGGCTCCCATCGGTGCGGCTGGTGATTCCCTCCAATGCCAAGCGATATGGCGCGCCAAACACGAGGAGGGAGGGAACCACGAGGAGCATAAGCATCCGTCCCGCCGCGTCGACGCTGTGGAGGTAGTCGGAGTAGACAGCGACCGCCCCACCGTTCACCCAAGCCAGCAGCACCATCCCGCTGATCCAGGCGAACGTGCGCAGGCCGCTCCACCCCTCGCCGCGTTGCCGCAGGCGACGGACACCCATCAGATAGAAGAAGACTCCGAAACCTGCGACCACCGCCCACAAGAGATTCACGTCGTTCCCGCTCAGCCAACCGACGAGTGTGAGTTCGGGTGGAAGCGGTGCTTCGGTGAGGATCTCAGCCGGTGTCGTCAGGACCGGAGCAGAGGTGTCTGCCGGCGCTGGCGTGCGGGCGAGCGCCGCTGCGGCACCACTCGCGATGCCCATGACCGCGAGCTCGACGGTGACGAACGTCCAGAACGGTGCCCGCTCTCTGACCCCACGGCGGATGAACCACCGACGGTGCGCGACACCCACGACGCCGAGGAGCGTGAGCGCCACCACCTTCACCAGGAGCACAGCTCCGTACGCGCTGAGAAGGTCTCGCCAGCTGCTGACAGACGTCATCGCGCGAGCGACTCCGGAGACGGAGACGACCACGAAAGCGACGAGTGCGATGGTCGAGTATCGCTCGACCACCGCCCGCAGACGGTGCTCGCGCGCGAACGGCCTGAGGAAGACCAGCGCGAGAAGACCGCCGAGCCATACCGCCGCGCTGGTGATGTGCAGCACGAGCGACATGACCGCAGCATCATGATTGGCGAGGCTTCCGGAATGACCTTGCGTCGCCATCGGGACCAGCGACGCCAGCGAAAGAAACGTCAGCAACAGTGCGGCCGCCCACCCCCGGAACGCATACGAGATCACCGTGAGAATCGCGGCCATCACGGTTGTGATGAGCCAGACGCGACCCAGTTCCGTCTCGAGGAGGAATCTGCCGAACTGCTGACCGAACCCCGGGCCGAGTGACACCTCAGGATTGAACGATGACAGGAATGTGAGATAACCAGTGACTCCTGCGCCGATGGTGAGCACTGCGGCACCGATGGAGGCGACATCCAGGGCGGTATCGAACTCCTTCTCGCCCTGTTGGAGAGCGTACGCAGCAAGGACGGCCGATCCGACCATGACGGCAGCCCCGAGGTTGACGATGAGCTTCGCGACCGGCAGTCCCCACCGAACGACCGCGCCGGGGTCGCTGGTGACTCGTGGATCAGCCCCGCCACCCATCACCAATCCCAGAAGGAGCGCGACCAGAGCCGAGGTGAGTAGGAGTGCGGGTCCGACCAGTCGGAGCCCCCTGGCGTTCACGGGAGGTCTCCGGAGCCGCCCGTGGTCGGCGCATCCTCGCCGTCCGATGACGCGGTGTCCGGCGCGGAGCAGGCGGACGTCTTCGGCAGCATCTGGACCGCGGGTGCGAGGGCTTGCAACGCGGCATCCGCGGAGAGCTTCGTCGTATCGACATAGGCCTGGGCTGCGGGCGTTCGGCCGTAGGTCGTCAAGCGCAGGTAGGGGGAATCTTGTTCGTCGACGATCCAATCGACGGAGTTGATGGTCACGCATTGCAGCGTTGTCGGTGCTGGCGGCTCGAGCCCGCAGGTAAAGACGACGATGGTCGGGTCTCCCCATGCGGCGGTCGCTTGGGCATCGGTCGTGCGACCGGTGAACTCTCCGACGGCTGCGGGGAGCCGAACCGTCACGTCGGCGCATTCGGGGGCGTTCGCATTTGTCGCAGGTTTCAATGCGACAGTGGACGCGCATCCCGACAATGTCGCGAGCAGGCCGATGAGTGCGACGGCTCCGAAGACTAGGTTCCGCGAAACGGCGCGCCGATTGACTGAGACCTCGGCGGGGGTCGGGGTGAGGGGCGTGTTCTCCAAGTCATCTCTCCAAGCTGTCGACGACGTGCGTCGATCCGCATCCGCGCGATGGCACGGATGAAGGCGGCATTGAGCCGGAGAGTCAGGTTCGGGAGATCTGCAGCTGCGCGAGGTCAGGGCGCAGCAGATGTGGTCCCTTAATGCGCGGAATCGATGCGCGGTGCGCGGAGTCTCGTGAAGGGGCTTGCATCGGGGTGCGGAGTCGCGCGCGGGCGAGTCGGGCGAACACCAGCACGCCGAGAAGCGCACCGACTATGCACACAGCGGCGGCGACATCAGATGATCCAGCAGAGGACACCGCGGACTGATCTCGTTCGTCGTGCTCACTCGACAACGAGAAGCTTTCCGGTGACGCTGTGGCCGACGTCGCAGTCTCTGCGTGGACAGTGCTCGCGATACCGAGCGTGAGAAGCAGAGCAATAATGATCCCGAAGAGCACCCTCATCGCAAGCGGCCCGCGGGGGACGTGCGCTGAGCGTCTGGTGTCCGTGCGCAGCATCATCCTCTCCAGTCTACGTTGCGGTTGCCCGGCGCAACTCCACACCCGAACCCAGAGCTCGAGCGCACCGCTCTGTTGAAAGATAAGTCAGCAAGCACTGTATAGTCATTGCATGCTGACCATTGCTTCTCGTCTCGACGTGATGAACCGATTGGGGCGCGCCATGGCTGACCCCACTCGTTCTCGGATTCTGCTGGAACTGCTTTCCGGGCCGGGATACCCGGCGCGCTTGTCCGAGGCACTGGATCTGTCTCGCACCAACGTGTCGAACCATCTCGCGTGTCTTCGAGGGTGCGGCATCGTGGTCGCGACGCCGGAGGGACGTCAGACGCGGTACGAGATCGCGGATCTGCATGTGACTCGAGCCATCACTCTGCTGGTGGACACGGTCCTCGCGGTCGACGACGGAGAGGCGTGCACAGACGAGAACTGTGACGTGCCTCTATGCTGCGCGCCTACCGACAGGGCGATGGAGGAGATCCGATGAGCGAGGAATGCTGCGGCCCGGACGAGCCACGCCAGACGAGAACTGTCCGTCGGCTCGAGCTACGCCAGCCCTCTGCCGCCGCAGACGCCTGCTGCGGACCCGACCCCATCACGTCCTCTTCATCATCGAGGCGAACGCCGCTCCTGGAGGACGACGCCTGCTGCGGACCGGCTTCCCCCCGCGACGCGGATCATTCGCACGGGGACGCTGAGCACGAAGAACGGCCACCGCTCTGGCGCGACACCGCGCTCCTGCCGTCCGCGGTTGCCGGCGTGATGCTGCTGGCAGGTTATGTCTTCGAGTGGTCCGGACTACCGGTTCCGGCGCTTGTCCTCCAGACGGTCGCACTCCTCGCGGGTGCGTACACGTTCGTCCCCGGGGCGATCCGCCGCCTGGTGCGGGGCCGACTCGGCGTCGGCCTTCTGATGACCATCGCCGCCATCGGCGCCGTAGCTCTCGGCCACGTGGGCGAAGCTGCAGCGCTGGCGTTCCTGTTCTCGCTTGCCGAAGCTCTCGAGGATCGGGCTATGGATCGGGCGAAGGAGGGACTACGCGCGCTGCTGTCGCTGATCCCGGAGACCGTGCGTGTCTCGCGCCTGAACGGTGACGTGACGATCCCCGCCGCGGAGGTCCGCGAGCTCGACATCCTCGTCGTCGGTGCGGGAGAACGGATCGCGACGGATGGCGTGGTGGTCGAGGGCCGCTCCGGCATCGACACGTCTGCCGTGACGGGCGAGTCGATCCCGGTGGAGGTCGGACCGGGACACGCCGTCCCCGCGGGATCGGTGAACGGGGCTGCGACGTTGCGGATCGAAGCAACCGCCGACGGCCGCGACAATTCCCTCACCCAGATCGTCGAGCTGGTCGAGCAGGCGCACGCCCGCAAGGGAGAGCGGGCCCGCCTGGCGGACCGGATCGCCCGCCCACTCGTGCCGGCCGTGCTTATCATCGCAGCCCTCGTGGCCGTGTTCGGGTTCATCGTCGGGGATCCCGGCCTGTGGATCGAGAGGGCGCTCGTCGTGCTCGTCGCCGCGTCCCCGTGCGCACTAGCCATCGCCGTTCCGGTGACGGTCATCAGCGCCATCGGCTCGGCCTCGAAGTTCGGTGTGGTCATCAAGTCCGGCGAGGCCTTCGAACAGTTCGGCACCATCCGCACCGTCGCGCTCGACAAGACCGGCACCCTCACGCGCAACGAGCCTGAGATCGTCGCCGTCGTGCCTGCTCACGGACGCTCCCGCGAGGAGATCATCTCCCTCGCCGCCGCCCTCGAGACCACGAGCACCCACCCGCTTGCCGCCGCCATCACTCGCGCCGCGTCCGACGTCCCCGCAGCGACAGACGTCGTCGAAGATGCCGGCCACGGCCTCACCGGCCTCGTCGGCTCCACCCGCGTTCGGGTCGGGAACGCACGCTGGCTCTCGGAACTGGGTGAGCTCACCAAGCCCGCCGACGAGATGGCCGGAGACGGTATGACCGTCGTCGTCGTCGAGACCGACGGTCAGGTCTCGGGCCTCATCGGCGTGCGGGACGAACTGCGCCCCGAATCCGCCGAGACCATCTCCATGCTGAACGCGCAGGGCATACGCACCGTCATGCTCACCGGCGACAACCAGCGAACCGCCTACGCCCTCGCCGCCCGCGCCGGCATCAGCGACGTACGCGCCGAGCAACTCCCCGCCGACAAGGCCGCCGCCATCACGGCCCTCGTCACGGAGAGTCCGACGGCCATGGTCGGCGACGGCATCAACGACGCCCCCGCCCTTGCCACCGCGACCGTCGGGATCGCGATGGGTGTGAAAGGCTCAGCTGCGGCCATCGAATCCGCCGACATCGCCTTCACCGGCAACGACCTTCGCCTCATCCCCGCAGCCCTCGCCCACGCCCGCCGCGGACGCCGAATCATGACCGTCAACATCGCACTCGCCCTGGCCATCATCGTCGTTCTGTTCCCCCTCGCCTTGTTCGGCGTTCTCGGCCTCGCTGGTGTCGTCCTTGTCCACGAGGTCGCCGAAGTCATCGTCATCCTCAATGGCGTCCGTGCCGCCCGACGCCGCGGGATCGGATTCTCGCGGTGACGACTTCGGTTGCCGAGTCGACGGACCTCGTGATGGAAGTTCGGGGTTTGGACGCATCACCACTGAAGTTGTGCTTCAGCGAGTGCCAGAGCGAGCGTTCGGCGCGTATCGGAGCAGCATCACCTTGAGGCAACGCGGTAAGCCGCGTCCACCTAAGCATGCCGGACAGACGTTGACTCGTGGTCGGCGACCGTCTCGGTCTCGAGTTGAAAGGTCGAGTGCGCGACCGAAACTTCGAAGTGTTCAGCCACACATTCCCGAATGTCAGCCAACACCGTCATCGCGTGTCCGTCCTGGAAGCACTCGTCGCGAACTATGACGTGCGCGCTCAGCGTGGGCAACCCAGTGGCCACGGTGGATGCGTGAACGTCATGCACATCGACTACATGCTCGAGCTTGAGAATGTGTGCCCGCACGTCCTCGAGGTCCAGGCCTTTGGGAGTGAACTCCATGAGAACACTGCCGGTCTCACGCATCAACATGAACGCGCGAGGGACGATGAGAGCGGCGATGAGTATTCCTGCGAGAGCATCTGCCTGCTGAAACCCTGTCGTCGCGATGACGATGGCCGCGACGATGACACCGAGTGAACCAAGAGCATCGTTGAGAACTTCGAGGAAAGCGGCCCTCATGTTGAAGTTCGCGCCTCGACTCGATGCGAGCACCGCGATTGCAACGATGTTGGCGGTGAGCCCGATGATGCCAAAGACGAGCAACTCCCCCGCTGGTACTTCTGGCGGCTCGAACAGGCGACGGATACCTTCGATTGCCGCGTAGGTTCCGACCGCCAGGAGCAGCGCCGCTTGAGCGAGTGCTGCTATCACTTCAATCCGCCGAAAGCCCCAGGTGCGCTTCGAGCTCGGCGGGCGCAGCATCAACGTTGCCGCGATGAGCGCGACGAGAAGTCCTGACGCGTCGGTGATGGCGTGCGCCGTGTCCGTGAGCAGAGCGAGGCTGCCTGTGATGACGGAGCCAACCGCCTGCGCCGCCACGATGGCGGCAGTGATGGCGAAAGCGATCCAGAGCCGGCGGCGAAAGTCCCCTGGCAGGCCTTCTTCGGTCATAGTTGGCCCGTGGTCATGTCCCGCACCCATTACGCTGCCCCTTCTCTCTCACTTCGTAAGTGCTCACACAGCACCAAGTCTTTTCCGGTGGCGGCCAGGAGCGTTTCTGCGGCAACCATCACGACTCGCAGAGCCTCGGGATGCGCAAGGGCGTACCACGTCGCTGGACCGTCAGGTCGAGCGACAGCAAGACGACATTCAACGAGGAATCCAAGGTGCTTGCTCACGGTCGACTGCGCGAATCCCATGTGCTCAACGAGGTCTCGCACTCGATGTTCTCCGGACGAGAGATGCTGAACGATAGCCAGTCGCGTTGGGTCAGCGAACGCCTGGAACAGGTGTGCGTACGCGTCTGTCGCCTCCGCGTCCAACTCAAGCAAGTCGCGTTCTATCATCGCCATACGACGATGATAGAACGCAGGCGCTGCGCCGTCACGGTTCGACGGCAACTGATAAGGACACTCACTTGCACTGGGCATGAAGCCTGAAGGTACGTTCGCTCATTGGCACCGCGAAGATCAATGCACGCGCCACGCAAGTCGGCACGCGTGAGAAGATGACTTCATGGATCCACTTGAAGCTGGTCGCATCGCGCTCTCTGATGCCGTGCGTGCCTATCTGAATGGACCGCCTCACGAGAAGACCGGCCCGATGAAAGCGGCGGGCGCGGCAGTGTTCCAGGCACGTCAGCATTTCGAACTCGCCGACGGAACGAAGGACATCCTCGGCCGCAGCCCCGGCTACCGGGCTTGGCTGGCAAGTGCGCTCGCTGCAACTGGCCTTCCCCGTCAACGTCAGTCGGGATTCCTTTCCGCTCTTCGCCATCATGTCTCCACTGAGATGCGCGCTCGCCTCTCACCGGAAGTACTTCAGACTCACGGGGTCGCACCTGTCGACGCCGCGACTCGGACCCGGCTGCGCCGCCGAAGCGAGCGACTCGAAGCTGGCCCTCGCTCCCCACGAAGGTTGCCGCCTCTCGCTGACCCGAAGGAGATCGTCGCACTCCTCGAGACCGTCACCGTTGCCTTGGGCCGTATCCACTACGACACACGCGACGCCGATGTCGAGTCGGCGCTAGGCCAGCTGGGAGATGTCCTGAGCCGGATCTCCGCGACTCGTCCAGACAACACCGACGAGATCTACTTCTAGAACACTTACTCAGCCCCCGTGCTTGTCAGCACGGGGGCTTTGTCATGCCCGCAGAAATTTCTGAGCAGTGCTGAAGCAACCCGGCGAGGTACCTGGCGTCCGCACCCCAGCACGTCAGGAACTTTCATGGTCAACCCCTCCCCCCGTACACCGGTCGTAGGTCGTCTCCGTTTCGCCCAGCAACTCCAGGGAGTCCCCCGGTCACTGGACACCTGGCGAATCACCACCGACAGCCCCACGGTCGCCAGCTCGCTGCACGGGGTACTCGGCGGAACTGCTCCCCGCCCTTGGCCGGGGCCGTCGCAGGACACGCTCGAGGTCCTGACCGCCACGTCCGAGCTGAACGTCATCATCACCTCGTCCATGTCGTTCCAGATCCGGTTCTTCCGCAAGAACACGGCCCACAACTACATGAGCACAGGAGACGAGCTCATCCTCCCGGACCGCTCCCGCGTTCTCGACCCGGACCGCGAACTCAGCCTGCTGCAGCGACGGCGGCGGGCGCGCGACACCGGAGAACGGCTTGTCACCAGCCTGTACTGCCAGCTCGCCGCAGCACCGGACCTGGGGACGCTCCTGTTCCGGTCCACCTCATGGGACCTCGCTGAACGCCTCCGCCGAGCGGACATCCCTCAACGGCTCGAAGCCGCTGGTCGCGATGTTCCGGCGACGCTCCGCATCTCAACGACGCCGACCGGACGCGCCACCCTCCCGCACGCGACCGCACACCTTCTTCTCAACGACTGACCCCGACAAGAACTGACTCTCATGCTCTACTCCGAACTGATCTCCCGTCTGAACGTGACTGGCCACACCAGCGACGGCATCCTTGCTGTCTGTCCAGCGCACGAGGACCGTCCCGAGAACCCTCATCTGCGGATCACCATCACCGAGCACGGCAAGGTCCTCATCCACTGCCGGGTCGGATGCTCCAACAAGACCGTGCTCAAGGCGCTCGATATGACGCTGCGTGATATCGCGACCATCGACATCTCCGACGCGCCTCCGCTCCGCTCCACTGCAGCGAAGGGCCCCGCGGGGACCGCGGAGATCGCCGCGCTCGCAGTGCAACTGGACAAGTGGGCAGTAAACCTCGACGAATCCAGCCGCAACTATGCCCAGCGTCGGTTCGGGATCACGAGCGCAGATGCCGAACGGCTGCAGCTTGGCTCGGTGACCCAGGGCGGCGTCCGTCGACTCGTCGTCCCGTTCCTGACGCCGCAGGGCGTCCCCCGCGGCTACCAAGGACGAGATATAGACGGAACGCACGCCGTGAAGTGGCTCGGACCGAAGAACCCGAGGGGATCGGCATGGAGCCGGATGGCGTGGCTCCCGGGCTCCACGGACTGGAACGAGGTCCTCATCGTCGAGGGCCCCGGCGACGGGCTGACTGCCGCCGCCATCGGGTACGACGCCATTGCCATCGCCGGTGCCGCGGGAGTGAACGCTAGCAACGCCGACGAGATCGCCTCGTGGGTAGACGGTCGGCCTGTGGTGATCTGCGGAGATGGCGACACCGCCGGCAGCAACTTCAACTCCAACCTCGCCAAGCTCCTCGTCGAGCGCGAAGTCTCCGTGCGAGTCCTTGACGTGCCCGAGGGCCTCGACCTCTCCGACTGGCGCGCGCAGGAGGGCGAAGCCTTCCGACCACTCCTCATGCATGCCATCGCCGAGACGAAGCCGCTCGCTTTGGTCGAAGTCTCCCGTCGCTCCTGGAACGAGAAGCTCTACTCGCTCACCGACCTCGGGGCGGCTCGCTACCTGCTCGCCTACATCAAAGGGCTCGGCGCTGATCTCCGGTACACACCGGAGACAGGCTTCATGACCGTCGACAAGGGCGTCTGGCGTCCTGATGGAGTTCAGCAGGTCCGTACCTGGGCTCAGGAGGTGGCGGACATCGTCCGCGCTCACGCTGCTGTGGAGGTCAAAAATGCTGAAGGGAAGGCCCGCGATAGCGACGAGCATGAGCGGGCGACGCGCTGGTCTCGATTCGCCGCGGCGGTGCAATCCTCGCGAGGCCTCTCCGCAATGATCCGCGAACTACAAGCTCTCCCCGGCGTGGGCGTCAGCTTCACCGCATTCGACCAGCACAACCACCTGGCCGCGTTCACCAACGGTGTTGTGGATCTTCGCACCGGCGAACTCTGCCCCCACGATTCCTCGCTCCTGCTCACAAAGTCGTTCCGGTTCGACTACGACCCTGAAGCCACGGCGCCACGCTGGGTTCGCTTCATCGAAGAGGCCCACCCCGAGAAGGAGGGCGTCGTCGAGTACTTCCAGGTACTGCTCGGATACGGGATCACGGGCCACACTTCCGAGGCGTGCTTCATCGTTAACTACGGCGTCAAGGGCGGCAACGGCAAGAGCACCATGCACGAAGCGATTGCAGACGTCTGCGACGACTTCACCGTCACCACCGCGTTCTCAGCGTTCGAGGAGAAGCCCGCCGGCGGGATCTCCAACGACACCGCAGCCCTCAAGGGCGCCCGGTTCGCTCTCGCATCCGAGGGCAACGCGGGCAAGGCAATGGACGAGGCCAAGCTCAAGAGCGTGACCGGCGGCGACCGCGTTACCGCACGGTTCCTCCACAAAGAGAACTTCACGTTCAAGCCGAACTTCCTCCTGCTGCTGGCATCGAACAACAAGCCCGCGTTCAAGGGACAGGATGGCGGCTTGTGGCGGCGAGTCAAGATGATCCACTGGAACCACTCCTTCACCGAGGCGGGTACCGCCGACCCGAACCTCGGGGCGACGCTCCGCAGCGAAGCCCAGGGAATCGCCACTTGGCTGGTTCAGGGCGCCGTGCGCTGGCACAGGGAGGGTCTTCGCGATCCGCAGTGGATCAAGGACGCGACAAAGACCTATAAGGCCACCAGCGACGCTCTCGCCGGGTTCTTCCCAGGCAACTTCGTCGCCGACGAGGGTTCGCGCTGCGATGGGGCGATGCTCTACGAGTCGTACACCGCGTGGACCAAGGCCGAAGGACTCCCCCTCAAGGAGGTTTGGACGCGTCGTGCCTTCTATGGAGCGCTCACCGAACGCGGCCTCGTTCAGCGCAAGACCAACAAGGGCCAAGCCTTCGACGGGATCCGTCCCGCCAACGACGCGGATCGTGCGAAGGCAGCCGAAGAGGACGAGGAGAGCGGCCTAGCGCTGCCCTCGCCTGTGGTCGCAGCGACCGCGCCTACGACGTCGATCTCCGACGCCCCTTCCCTCGACGACTGGTTCATCGAGACCCCCGAGTCCGACGTCGTCCCACTTTGAGGCACGAGCATCATGCAGATCACCATTGACGCCCCACAGTTCTCGGCCGACCTCGCCGCGATGCGCGAGGCATTCGCCTCGACGAACATCATCGCCGTCGCCATCCCGCCTTTGGATATCTACCAGCCCAATACGCGACTGACCCACGTGGCGTTGGCCACCGAAGCAGGTGCCTGGACCCTCCGCGTCGATCTGTGGCGCCAGGTCATCCGTGACTATCTGGGCGGCGGCCACCGGCTCGTGATGCACGACGCGGCGTACACCATGGAAACACTCGACAGACACCTCGGAGTCACCATCGAACAGCTCGCCGGCGCGACGTTCGACACGCGGGTGTTCACCCACCTCTTGGATCCCCGTTCTCGCAACGACGGCGGCTCCGGACACTCTCTCACCGAAGCCGTCCGACACTACCTTGCACCAGACGCACTCAGCACCGAGAACGTGGTCGAGCCTGATCTGCTGGGCGTACGCGCACACCTGACCCTCAGCCTGTTCGGAAAGATCGCTCCGATGATCCATAGGCTCGACCTCACAGCCTTGGCCACGAAGGAGCACCGGCTCCAGGCGGTCGTGTCCACGATGGCTCGTCGAGGTGTTCGCGTTGACCGCGAGTACACGCAGAGATTGCATACCTCGCTTGACGAGGACGCAGCCCGTTGGACGATTCAAGCAGCCCGGTACGGCGTGACCAGCGTCCAGAACCCATCGCAAGTAGCTTCAGCACTTCTCGCCATGGGTGAGCATCTAAGTGAGCGAACCGAGAGTGGAGCGCTCAAGGTGGACAAGAGCGTGCTCCTACCTCTCGCCGACCTCACCGAAGACAACGAGAGGATCGAGAGGAGGGATCCGAATCCTCTCGCAGAGGCGGTCCTCCACGCACGACGAGCGCAGGGGTGGAAGGAGTCCTACACTCGCCCATTCCTCTTCCAGACCGATGGTGAGGGTCGTATCCATCCGTCCATCACGACGCTCGCCGCGCGCACGGGACGCATGTCGCTCTCTCGCCCAGCGCTCCAGCAACTGCCTTCCAAGGGCCATTTGGTGCGGCGGTGCATCATCGCCGATCCCGGCAACGTCATCCTCTCGCTCGACTACAAGCAGATCGAGATGCGTGTGCTCGCTGCGCTCTGCGGCGACGAAAGGATGCTCGACGCGATCCTTGGCGGACAGGACCTTCACGACTTCACGGCGAGCCTCGTGTTCGGAGAGAGCTTTACCTCTCGCCAGCGCGACCTTAGCAAGCAGATTGGCCTCGGAAAAGTGTATGGAGGAAGCGCTTCTACCGTGTCGCTTCAGACTGGGATCCCGAAGACGCAGGTGGAGCCGGCGATGCGCAAGTACGACGAGTTGTTCCCCGGCATCAAGCACTACGGGAAGAGGCTCATCGCTGACGCTCGACGGCGAGATCGCTTCGAGGTAGTGAACGTTCACGGTCGACTTCTGCCCCTGGACATGTCGCGTTCGTTCACCGCGACGAACTACGCGGTCCAGTCCGTTGCGCGTGACATTCTTGCGGAATCCTTGATCCGCCTTCACGACGCTGGTTTCGGCAACAACCTGTTGCTGCCGGTACACGATGAGGTTGTGGGGCAGGCTCCAGTCGCCGATGCCGCGAAGACGGTGCTCCGGATGAAGGAAGTGATGGAGACGGACTTCATGGGTGTGCCCATCCTCGCCGATGCAGAGGTCTACGGCCCATCCTGGGGTCACGGCTACGGAGCAACTGCGTAGATCCTCGCCGCCCGGGCGGCGAACACAGAACATAACGGCGAGCCCGCCGACCGCCTTCGATCCCGAACCTCAGATGGCGAAGCCGTCATGCAGATCAGCGATCCGCATGACGGCTTCGTCGTTTCCGCTGCCGCGTTCGGCCGGGCCTCTGGCACGGCACAGTAGCTGCCTCCCAGCGTCATGTATCCCCGAGCGCTATCGCGTCGATTGCACCTCGTTCGGACCAACCCGACCACCTTCATCAAACGTGGTGATTTTCGCGCGTGACCTCGACTTTGGCCACCTCGCGCACCCGACCTGCAACCAACGACCGGCGGGCGATGCGTGCGTTTCGAGGCGGACCGCATAGAGGGGGTACCGAAAGCAACCGTTTCGGAGCACCTGAGCTGACGCGCAGAGGCACGTTCCGGCAGGCACCCCCGGGCCGCTTCGGAGCTTGCCGCAGGGTAACCGCGGCAGCGCCGGCCCCACAACTGAACACCTGATTGAACCACATCTACACCACGCAAATCATTTCGCGTGACATCTGAAAGACCCTCATGAACTTCAACGACATCTTCATTACGCCCGACGACGAGACCCGGGAGCCGCTCAGCTCCGAGCAGGAAGCCCACCTCATCGCAGGGGCGCGACGCGAGGTCAACCAGCGCCAGCGGCGCCGTCCGCACTTCGAGCAGCTGCTGTGGCAGTACATCCCCGCCCTGCGCGGTCGCGCAGCTTCCGAGTACCGCCGCATGGGCGGCTCGGTCGACATCGACGAGGTCCGCTCGAACGTCCTCGCCGGCTTCACGGAGGCGGTGTTCACGAACAAGGCAGGAGTGCGCCTCATCCAGGCGCTCGAGCGTTCCGTCCTCCGTGCCGCAGACGAAACGAACATGCAGGGCGCTATGGTCATCCCGGCACAGCGACGCCGCGAGTATCGCACCGCGATGACTGACGCGGGCGGCAACCTCGAATCCGCTATCGCGCAGGCACGCGGCATCCTCGCGGAAGCGTCGATGCGCGCCCTTCACAGCGCCCTGGGCGGACACGCCAGCATCGACGAAGAAGCAGTTCACTCGAGCGCCGCGCGCGACCCGTACGACACCATCGACTGCGTCCTCGACGTGGCGCGGGCACTCGCTGCGCTGACCATCGGCCGCGATGGGAAGACCGACCCCCTCTTCATCATCACTCGAGCATTCGGGCTCGACGGCGACGACAGCGTCGCCGACGCGGTCATCGCTGAGGAGCTCAAGCGGGCTGCGCGCGACGACCTCGGAGCGAACGCCGAATGGTGGACGCCCTCGCGGGCAACCATCCAGCGGGTTCGGGAGACCGCGCTCGCTCTGATGCACGACGCACTGTGCGACGGCCACGACCCTCGTTGCAACCGCGTCCATTGATTACCGATGGGCGCGCGTCCGAAGGGTGATGCACTTCGAGCGCGCGTCCTCATCCCGAGCATGAATCATGATCCGGGCCTGCCCGGTTAGGCGACTCGGAACCAGAGGTCGAACGACAACGAAGTTGTTCCCCGGGAGATCGTCCGACCGCGCGCTACGAGAACTGCGGCTAGGCGTGAAGTCGAACCCACGATCCGAATCCCCCTACCGACGCTGCACCGGTTCATTGATGATCCGGTGCCGCGCTTTCAGCATCCTCGGTCGACGAACTCTCGTCGAACGCGATGCCACAGTTGCATGCGCTCACGCGAGTAGGTCGCCCCATCCGGGCGCCCTTCGGCAAGCATCGTCGAGAAGCCTTCAGACGCAGCGGACCACTGCGACCACGCGGATGTCTAGTTGGCGACGGGGTCGGCCTTCGTTCCACGAATCGGCGAACGCTCCGGGTGGCCTGAACAATCGCACTCAGCGCATTCCGGGACAGATCACCCCTTGACTATTCGAACGATTCTGGCAACGCGAAAATCGCCCATACGAGGTCTGGAGATCGCCCGCACGTTCCTTCCCATATCTTGACCAGTACTGACTTCGCCCGCCTTGCCTGCGAGCCCTAAGCCCGAACGGTGCGCGGCGACTCGCTCGCTCCGCTGTGCAGCGATCCGCAAACACCCGTAAGATGGCTAGTAACGTCAATGCTTTCATGCTCACCATGGCCGTGGTCATCCCCACGACCGGGTTCATCCTGCAGCGGTTCACGACGCGCCAGGTCTTCATCGCCGCGATGATCGCGTTCTCCCTCGGCACGCTCGTCGCTCTCGTCGCACCCGGCTTCGCCGTGCTGCTCGTCGGCCGTGTCATCCAGGCGGCCGGCACCGGCATCATGATGCCGCTGCTGATGACCACGATCATGAACGTCGTGCCGCCGCAGTCCCGCGGTCGCATGATGGGCCGCGTCGGTCTCGTCATCTCGCTCGCTCCCGCGATCGGCCCGACCCTCGCCGGAGCCGTGCTCGAGCTCGCCAGCTGGCGCGCACTCTTCGGGATCATCCTCCCCATCTCGCTCATCGCCCTCTTCATGGGTGTGAAGTGGATGACGAACCTGGGTGAGACACGGTCCGTGCCGCTCGACGTGCTCTCGATCCCGCTCGCGGCTCTCGGGTTCGGCGGGATCGTGTTCGGTCTCAGCCAGTTCGGCGGCGAGGGCGGATCCGGCGAGACCGCAGGGATCATCTCCCTCGTCGTCGGTGCTGTGTCGCTCGGCCTCTTCGTGTGGCGTCAGCTCGTGCTGCAGCGCATCGACGACGCTCTGCTCGACCTGCGCGTGTTCCGCTCCAGCAACTTCACCCTGTCCGTGATCATCATGTCGATCCTGGCGCTGTCGATGTTCGGCACGCTGACCCTGCTGCCGCAGTACCTGCAGAACGTGGCAGGGCTCAACCCGCTGCAGTCCGGCCTGATCCTGCTCCCAGGTTCGCTGCTGATGGGTCTGCTCGGACCGGTCATGGGTCGTGTCTACGATGCGCGCGGCACCCGCCCGCTGCTCATCCCCGGCACGATCATGGTGTCGGCGTCGCTGTTCTTCTACTCGACCGTCGGTGAGCACACCGTGTGGTGGGTGCTCATCATCGTGCAGGCCGTCATGTCGGTCGGACTCGCGATGTCGTTCACCCCGCTGTTCTCGGCATCGCTGGGTTCGCTCCCGCGGTCGCTGTACTCGCACGGTTCGGCGGTGCTGAACACACTGCAGCAGGTCGGCGGCGCTGCGGGTGTGGCTCTGCTGCTGGTGACCTACTCGTCGATCCTGCATGCGGGCGAGCAGGAAGGGCTGACCACGGCGGTCGCCGGAGCGCCCGGCGCGCGCATGGCGTTCCTCATCGCGGCGATCATCTCGCTGGCGACTGTTGCGCTCAGCCCGTTCGTCCGCAAGCCCTCCGATGACGCGGGCGAAGGGTTCCACGGCGGACACTGACCGCCCGGAGGCAGTCGGCGATGGCGTCTGTCGGTTACTCGCTCTTCGGGGCGGGAAACTGGCAGACGCCATTGCTGCAGGAGCCGGCTGCCTCGCCCTCGAGCAGGTTCAGAGACTCCAGGAGCGGCTGCAGCCCGACGGGCGCTTCCTGCTGCATGGAGTCCTGCTGCGTTTTCTTCATCCCTCGATCGTACGCCTGCCCGGAGCAGGTGGCGTCGAAGCCATCCCCGGGACGTCGACAGCAGATCGACAGCCGTTCTCCCCTACGGTTGATCCATGCTCAAACGACTCCTCGCCCGCGTGTTCTGGGCGTTCAGCAGATGGAAGCTCGTGAGCGAAGCGGCGCCGACGCGCCCCACCGTGCTCGTCGGAGCGCCCCATACGTCGAACTGGGACTTCGTGCTGATGCTCGCCATCGCATGGAAGCTCGACATCAGCGTGCACTGGCTCGGGAAGAAGAGCCTCTTCCGCGGTTGGCGCGGTCCGATCATGCGGCGGCTCGGCGGGATCCCCGTCGACAGGGACGATCCGGCTCGCGTGGTGAAGGACGTCGTGGGACAGGTGCACGACGGAACCGTTTTCGGCCTCGTCGTCACGCCCGATGGAACGCGCGGGGGCAACGACTACTGGAAGTCGGGCTTCTACCGGATCGCTCGCGAGACGGGCCTGCCGGTCACCCTCGGCTTCGTGGACCGGACCACCATGACCACCGGCCTCGGGCCGACGATCGATCTGACCGGAGACGTCGCGGCCGACATGGACCGGATCCGCGCGTTCTATGCCGACAAGGCCGGGGTGCGACCCGAACGCCGCACCGAGCCGCGCCTGCGCGAGGAAGTCTCCACGATCGCCGAACCCGACGCTCCTCAGGACACGCCCACTCCCTGACCTCCGTCCTCGTCCTCGATGTGCGCTCGCGCGTAGGAGAGGTCCGAGTCGCTCAGAGACTCCACCATGCCGACCACGGCACCGGTGATCACACGGATCTCTTCGCGCACCGCATCGTCGAGATGAGGCGTATCGCTGTCGACCACCGCTCGACGCCCGTCCTGCGAGAGCTCAGGCCACCAGTCGCGGATCGGTGGGAGCGTCATCATGCCCTCCTTCGTTCGGGGGATGCAAGCCGCTGGACAGCGCCCGTGCGGGAAATCCACACTGAGAGCATGACATCAGAGCCTTCGGGTGGCGAGCACGAGCGCGACGACCGCGTGGACGGACGGGATGAGACCGCGAACGAGCGGGCGGATCGCAACTGGGACGAGCTGCTGCAGGAGCTGCGGGTCATGCAGACCGGCACCCAGATCCTCACGGGCTTCCTCCTGGCTGTCGCCTTCCAGCCACGGTTCACCGACATGGACGAGCTCCAGCGCGACCTGTACGTCGTCCTCGTCGCTCTCGCAGCCGTCGCGACGATCTTGGCCCTCGCACCGGTCGGCATGCACAGGGCGCTGTTCGGCCGTCGTCGCAAACCCGATCTCGTGCGCATCGCCGCCCGGATCGTCCGCATCGACCTGGTCGTGATCGGTGCGTTGACCGTCGGGGTCACCACTCTGATCGTCGACTTCACGGTGAACCGCACAGCCGGCGTGATCGCCCTCTTCGCGGCGCTCGTTCTGGTCGCGTCTCTGTGGGTGGCCCTCCCCCGAGTCATGCGCGGGAGGCCTCTCACCCGCGGGGCCGGGCTGGAATGACGGCGCGGTTCGCGGGTGAGAGGGCGCTCAGCGGCCCGCCGGGCTGCGATTCTCCGCGCTGACCATCCAGGCGAACTGCTCGAGTCGCTCGATGATCGCGTGCAGCAGGTCTGCCGACGTCGGGTCCTCTTCGTCGACGGCATCGTGCACGTCGCGAGCCGTACCGACCGCCGCCTCGAGGCGCGCGGTGACCAGGTCGATCGTCTCGGTGGTGGACACCTCTCCTGCCGGGAACTCCGGAAGCGACGAGGTCTTCGCGATCGTGGCGCTCCGTCCGTCCGGCACGGCGTGCAGGGCGCGCATGCGCTCGGCGATCGTGTCGCTGAAGGTGCGTGCGTCGTCGATGATCTCGTCGAGCTGGCGATGGGTGTCACGGAAGTTGCGCCCCACGACGTTCCAATGGGCCTGCTTGCCCTGGATCGCGAGGTCCAGCAGGTCGACGAGCACCGCCTGCAGGTTCTTCGCGAGCGTGGTCGAGGCGGTGAAGCCCTTCTCCGCGTTCTGTTGCCTGGTCGTCTTGACCGCGCCCTTCGTCGAGCCGCCGGTCTTCTTGGTCGTTGTGCTTTCAGCCATGGTGTGACCTCCTGATCGCGACGCTAGCGCTGGCCGTCGTCCGCAGCGAGGGGGTTGACACCGTGGGGGCTCACACCGGAATGTGACTCGAGTGAGTGACGCAGACATCGTGAACGAAGATCGCCATCCTGACCAGCCCGCAGAGCGGGAGGAGATCGTCATCTCCCCCATCAGCGACCGCGACGCCGGCGAGGTGCTGACCGTGCAACGGGCTGCGTTCGTGTCGGAGGCCGCGATCTACGGAAGCGTCGACATGCCGCCGCTGACGCAGACCCTCCCCGAGCTGGAAGCGGAGCTCCGGTCCGAGTCCGGGCTCACCGCCCGCGTCGACGGGCGGCTCGTGGGTGCGATCCGTTACGTGGAGAAGGACGGGCTGCTGCTGATCGGCAGGATCGCGATCGCGCCGGACATGCAGGGCGAGGGAATCGGCCGCCTGCTGCTGGAGAGCGCCGAGAAGGCCTCGGACGCCGACGTCGCCGAACTGTTCACCGGGAGCCTGAGTGAGGCGAACATCCGCCTCTACGAATCATGCGGGTACCGGGAACACGAGCGTGTACCCGACGGCGACGGCACCGCACAGGTGTTTCTGCGCAAGAACCTGCGAGCAGGGTAAGAGCCTCCTCCGAATCCCCGCAAGGGGGTTGAGACCGACTCCGTGGTCCGGCATCGTAGCCCGGACATGTCGCGACCGTGGCATGCCCCAACCGGAAGGAGAGTCTCGTGCTCACCCTCACCGACAACGCCTCCGCCATCGTGACGACTCTGGTGAGCCGTCAGACCGACGCCCCGGATGCCGGGCTCCGCATCCACTCGACGGAGCCGCAGAACGCGGAGGGCGGCGCACGCCTCGCCGTGCTCGTCGCCGCCGACCCCGAGCCGCAGGATCAGGTCGTGGAGGTCGCCGGCACCCGACTGTTCCTCGACGAGTCGGCGGTCGCCGCTCTCGACGACAAGATCCTCGACGCCGGCGTGGACGACGAAGGCTCCGTGTCGTTCGCCGTCACCCCACAGGTCGCCTGACCGAAGGATTCCGGATGCCGCGGCCGACTCGGTCGCGGCATCCGTCTGTCGGGACACGTACCCTGGAAGCAGTCCGCAAACCCGTGCGGACCCGCGAAAGGCTTCCGTGAAGATCTCCTTGCTCCGTCGCTTCGTCGTCCTGGCGGATGAACTGCATTTCCCCCGCGCGGCAGACAAGCTCGGAATCCCGCTCGCCTCCCTCTACACCTCGATCGACAAGCTCGAAGCCGAGGTGGGCCACCCGATCGTCCACCGCGAAGGTCCGACGCGACTGACCCCCGTCGGTGAGCTGCTGCTCGTGGAGGCACGTGCAGAAGTCGCGGCGGCACCCGAGCCGGTTCGCAGCACCCCCGCCCCCGCCGGGGGCAAGGCCAAGGCCTCGAAGGGCAAGGGACGTGCTCCCGCGGTCAAGGGCCAGCCGAAGCCGTACAAGAAGCGGCAGGGTCGCTAGAGCGGACCCCGCCCCTCAATCCCAGTCGAGGTACTCCTCGATCACGACGGCCGTCTCGATCGGGAAGGTCATCGGGAACATGTGGTCGCCGCCCTCGATGGTCTTCACGCTCGCGCGCTCAGGGGCCGTGGACTGCAGCTCCTCGCCGTTCGCCGCGGGTGTCTCGATGTCCTTGCTGCCCTGGATGATGAGGACGGGCATCACGGGCGCGAGCGGCGTCGCGTCATCTTCGACGGCCAGCAGGGCCAGACCGTTCACACGGTCGGCATGTGCGACCGCGAAGGCACGCGCCACCGTCCCGCCGAAGCCGTGTCCGCCGATCCAGGTGTCGCCGAGGCCGACGTGGTCGATCACGGCGAGTGCGTCTTCGACCCGCGCAGCCAGCGTCACCTCGTCGTGCTTGCCCTCGGCGCGGTGGCCGATCCGCAGCACGTGGAACCCTGCTTCCTCCGCGAGGTAGTGCGCCACGACGCCGAGCACATCCGCCGCCACGTCGCGCTCCTGGATCAGGACCAGCTTGACGGGCCCGTCGCCCTCGTCGACGAAGGGGATCGCACGGCCGTCGGGCTCGAAGATCTGGGTCTCGGTCATCGGCGTCAATCTCCTCGTGCCGTCAGGGTCAGGAACTCAGGCGGAACGCCCACGGCGGACGCCAGCGACCGGACCGCGACCGGAGCCGCCGTGCTCCAGCGTATCCCGACCTGGCCGTCGCCGAGACGACGACACCTCTGGTCCTCCCCGCGCGATCGGCTACCAGGCGCGCCCGCGGAGATCGATCGCACCTGCCGGCCACGAATGCACAGGCGCCCCGACCGGGAGCAACAGGATGGGTGGACCCGCCGGCTGCGTCACGGGCTGTCCCATGCGATCGATCAACTTCTCGACCGCAGCGACCCGCTGCCACCCGCACGACGCGTAGAACGGGGCGACCTCCTCGCGGCACCCGAGGTAGCCGAACCCGATCTCCCCGGACTCCTTCATCGATGCGGCCGCGGCTGCCATGAGCTCCGCGCCCGCCCCTTCTCCCCGTGCACGCGGAGCGATCAGCACCCCACCCACGCCCGCGATCACGACCTCCGCGGTGCCGACGCCGATCGTGCGGCGGGCCCATCCGACATGACCCACCACGTCGTTTCCGAGTCGGGCGATGACGTGCAGGTCGTGGGGTGCGTAGCCGTAGGGCTGATCGGGGTCCCACTCGCCGAACTGCACGACATACTCCTCGTCGAATAGCTCCCGCAGCCGTGCCACATCATTCGTGGTCAGGCGATCGTGAGGAACGGTGTCGATCACCAAGGCCGTCACGCCTCGACCACCTGCCCCGCCTCCACGCGCCAGTGACGGTCGGTCTTCACCGTCGCGAGCATGCGCCGATCATGGGTCACGAGCAACAGTGTTCCCTCGTAGGACTCGAGAGCCTGTTCGAGCTGCTCGATCGCGGGCAGGTCGAGGTGGTTCGTCGGCTCATCGAGGACGAGCAGGTTGACGCCGCGCGCCTGGAGCAGGGCGAGTCCTGCGCGGGTGCGCTCTCCGGGCGAGAGCTCGTCGACCGCGCGAGTGACGTGATCGGCCTTGAGTCCGAACTTGGCGAGGAGGGTGCGGATGTCACCGGAGGCCATCTCGGGTACGAGCTCTTCGAATGCCGCCGCGAGAGGTTGCGAGCCGGTCAGCTGCGCGCGAGCCTGGTCGATCTCACCGATCTGCACGCTCGCACCGAGGCTCGCCGTCCCCTCGTCGGGATTCTGCCGTCCCAGGAGTCCGCGCAGCAGCGTCGACTTCCCCGCACCGTTGGGTCCGGTGATGCCGATCCGCTCCCCCGCGTTGACCTGCAGCGACACCGGGCCGAGCCGGAACGTCCCCTGCCGGAACACGGCGGAGCTCAGCGTCGAGACGACGGAGCTGGAGCGCGGTGCCGAGCCGATCGTGAACTCGAGCTGCCACTCCTTGCGCGGCTCCTCGACCTCTTCGAGCCGGGCGATCCTGCTCTCCATCTGACGCACCTTCTGCGCCTGCTTCTCGCTGGACTCGGCAGATGCCTTGCGCTTGATCTTGTCGTTGTCGGGCGACTTCCTCATCGCGTTGCGTACGCCCTGGCTCGACCACTCCCGCTGCGTGCGAGCCCGTGCGACGAGATCGGCCTTCTTGTCGGCGAACTCGTCGTACTTCTCGCGCGCGTGTCGACGAAGGGTGGCCCGCTCCTCCAGGTACGAGTCGTACCCGCCCCCGAACACCCTGTTGCTGCCCTGCGCCAGGTCGAGCTCCAGCACGCGGGTCACACAGCGGGCCAGGAACTCACGGTCGTGGCTGACCACCACCGCGCCGCCACGGAGCCCCTGCACGAACGCTTCGAGTCGCTCGATACCGTCGAGGTCGAGGTCGTTGGTCGGCTCGTCCAACAGCGCGATGTCGAAGCGCGAGAGCAGGAGCGCGGCGAGCCCGACCCGGGCGGCCTGCCCACCCGACAGCGATGTCATCATCGTGTCGGCGGGATCATCGCCGAGGTCGAGTCCGAGGTCGGCGAGCACCGCCGGAAGCCGCTCGTCGAGGTCGGCGGCACCGCTCGCCAGCCACCGATCGAGCGCGACCGAGTACGTGTCTGCAGGGTCCGTGCCCGGAGCCGCGAGCCTCGGGTCGCCGAGGGCGGCGGCAGCCTCGTCCATGTCCTTCGTCGCAGCCGTGCAGCCCGTGCGACGGCCGATGTAGTCGACGACACTCTCACCGACGATGCGCTCGTGCTCCTGCGGAAGCCAGCCGACGAAGGCGTCGGCCGGAGAGAGCCGGATGGTCCCGGCCTGCGGTTCATCGACACCGGCGAGCAGCTTCAGGAGCGTCGACTTCCCTGCCCCGTTGACCCCGACGAGGCCGACGACGTCGCCGGCCGTGACCGTCAGGTCGAGCGAGTCGAACAGGGTGCGGTGGCCGTACCCGCCGGCCAGCCCTTGGGCCACGAGTGTTGCGGTCATCCGTCAATCCTCGCACCCGCGCGGGAGGTGTGCGGACGCGGTGCCTCAGGCGTGGATCGCATTCGATCTCTGGAGTCGGCGCGTCAGCACGAGCGCGATCGTCAGCGGCACGGCAGCGACCACACCGAAGGACATGTCGATGAGCTGCCAGCCGAGCGGGAGGCCGCGAACCGCACCGGCGATCAGTGCAAGCGGAACGATGCCCGCGCACAGGATGAGACCCCAGATGGTGACCCAGACATTGCGCACCGGGTCGACGAGCGGGCCGACGAAGGCCACCGCGATGGCCAGGTGCGCGAATGCCAGCCAGTCCGTGCCGTAGGCCAGGAACGGATAGTCGGCCCCGGTGATCTCGAGCCCTTCCGCGACTCGCTGCACCCAGGAAGCGAGGTCGGGGAAGACTGCGCTGAGACCCGTGTCGTTCAGGATGTCGCGCCCGAGCGCCAGCTCCTCGCGCAGCGGGAATGCGGTGATCCCGCTCACGACGAGGCCGACGATGACGATGATCAGACAGATGCGGATGGGTAACGCGTCACGCCGCCGATCCGGCGTCAGGGACGCGCTTGGCGAGTCATCGCCCATCCACAGCTCCCGATGCTCCGTCGAGACGGCCGTCCGCCCCTCGTGCGACCGTCTGCCTCGAACCGCACCTGCCGGCGAATCTACACGAACGGAGCCATGCCCGCGCTCCCGGTACTTTCGGCACGACGTGGCACCTTCCCGTCGATGAGGATCGACCGACCTATCGCGAGTTCGTCGCAATAGCGCAGGACCTACTCGGCCGTCAGACCGGGTGCTCCGTCGTTCCCCCGATGGGTGCCCGAAAACCTCGGCATCTTCTCGCCGCAGGTCAGGGAGCTGCGGGAACTGCTACCGCGCTACGCGCACGACAGCCGTTTCGACTCCGCGAAATTCAACGAGCGCTTCCCCGACTTCGGCGCGACACGGTACCGGGATGACCTCGACATCATCCGCGCGGAAAGATCGCCCGAGTGACGAGACGATCGAGGTCCCGGACGAAACGCGACAGCTCCTCCCCCGGCTCGACGCCGACGACCGCCTGCGCAGTCCACCCCACTCGCGTCGAGATGTCACGTGCCGCTTCCCCCGTCAGTGTCACCGAGAGCTCGATACGCCCCACATGGCGTGCACTCAGCACCAGGTCTTCCTCGACCGACGCGTACTGCCGCTCACCCAGCCAGCCACGCCAGTCCTGGTCGAGTGACCGGAAGTAGCGCACGAGCTCTGCGATGTCCCAGACGTAGAAGGTGACCTGCGCCTCCAGCCGCTTCCCGTGCAGGCGCGCCTGAAGGTACCGGAGATCGCCCGTCTCGGAGAACTGCGGGTCGCTGAACTCCAGCGACATGTCCGCGTCTCCAATCCCCACTGCCTGCAAGGCATCGTCTAGCACCATGGGCTCTCCGAAGGGAAGAAGTCAGTTGTTGAAGCGGAACTCCACGACGTCGCCGTCCTGCATGACGTAGTCCTTGCCTTCGAGGCGGGCCTTGCCCTTGGCGCGGGCTTCGACGACGGAGCCCGTCTCGACCAGGTCTTCGAACGAGACGATCTCGGCCTTGATGAAGCCCTTCTCGAAGTCGGTGTGGATCACACCTGCAGCCTGCGGCGCCTTCGATCCCTTGGGGATGGTCCAGGCCCGGGCTTCTTTCGGGCCGGCGGTCAGGTAGGTCTGCAGACCGAGGGTGTCGAAGCCGATGCGGGCGAGCTGGTCGAGACCGGACTCGTCCTGGCCGGTCGAGGCGAGGAGCTCGGCTGCGTCTTCCGGGTCGAGGTCGATGAGCTCGGACTCGATCTTCGCGTCGAGGAAGATGGCCTTCGCCGGGGCGACGAGGGCGGCGAGCTCCGCCTTGCGCGCGTCGTCGGTCAGCACGGACTCGTCGACGTTGAAGACGAAGATGACGGGCTTCGCGGTGAGCAGACCCAGCTCCCGGATCGGCGTCAGGTCGATGCCTGCGACCGACAGCAGCACACCGCGCTCGAGAGCATCCTTCGCCGCGTTCGCGGTCTCGAGCACGATGGGCTCGATCTTCTTGCCGCGCACTTCCTTCTCGTACCGCGTGATCGCCTTGTCGACGGTCTCGAGGTCGGCGAGCATGAGTTCCGCGTTGATGGTCTCCATGTCGGAAGCAGGGTTCACTGTGCCGTCGACGTGCACGACGTCGTCATCGGCGAAGCCGCGCACGACCTGAGCGATGGCGTCGGCCTCGCGGATGTTCGCGAGGAACTTGTTGCCCAGACCCTCACCCTCGCTCGCCCCGCGGACGATGCCGGCGATGTCGACGAACGACACCGCTGCGGGCAGGATGCGCTCGCTGCCGAAGATCTCCGCGAGCTTGTCGAGGCGAGGATCGGGAAGGTTCACCACGCCGACGTTGGGCTCGATCGTCGCGAACGGATAGTTCGCCGCGAGCACGTCGTTCTTGGTGAGGGCGTTGAAGAGGGTGGACTTGCCGACGTTGGGCAGGCCGACGATACCGATAGTGAGAGCCACGGGGCACGAGTCTACCTGGCCGAGGCCTGACGATCCTGCGGGACGCCGTGCGAGCGGGGCACGAACGAGTCGCGAGCCAGGCGCGAGATCAGGCGAACGCGCGAGATCAGGCAGACGCCGGGCCGTTCGGCCTGATCCGGCGCGAAAGCCTGACCCGGCGCAGCGGCCCGAGCCGCAGAGACCGCGTGATGGCGTCAGTCGCGAACGGCTCGATACGCCCGCGTCACGTACGGAAGCTCGATCGTGGCGTCGCCGTGCAGGTCGAGCTCGTCGAAGAGCGCGTCCAGATCCCGACCGATGCGCGCCTTCTCCTCGTCCGGAGCGGTGATGATGTAGCTGCGCGACGCCGCCATCCGGTGCAGCACGTCGCGCGTCACGGAGCGGGTCCACTCCCAGCGCTCCTGCTCGAGTCCGGCGAACGGCGCCGCGACGACCGGGTCGCCCTCGGCGAGCATGTTCTCGGCGTGGCTGCCGTGCATGATCTCGGTGAGCCTGCGCACCCAGTCGACACGGTCGTCGCGGATGTTCCAGATGAGACCGAGTACTCCGCCGCTGCGCACCGCGCGCCCGATCTCGGCTGAGCCGCTGACCGGATCGACCCAGTGCCAGGCCTGGCCCAGCACCACCGCATCGACGCTCGCATCCGGAAGAGGCAGCTGCTCCGCCGACCCCTGGAACGTCGGCACACCCGGCACTGCACCGCGAAGAGTCGCGAGCATCACGGGGTCGGGATCGATGGCGACGACCTCGGCGTCGGGCGCCTCCGCGAGAACTCTTGTGAGCTTCCCCGTGCCGGCACCGACGTCGGCGATCCGCCGCGTGCCGTGCGGCATGCGCTCCAGCATCCAGGCCACCGCCTCGAAGGGGTAGTCGGGACGACCGAGCTCGTAGTTGCCGGCCTGCGCTCCGAACGACGTCGCCATGTCCTCAGCCATGTCGCCAGCATACGGCGAGTCTCCGAGGCGTCTCCGCGAGGCCGGGGGAAAGTGGGGATGTGCCCCTGGATTTCACTGCGATCGACTTCGAGACCGCGAACTCCAGCCCGGCTTCCGCCTGTTCCGTCGGACTCGTCCGGGTGCGAGACGGCCAGGTCGTCGCGACCACCGGTTGGCTGATCCAGCCGCCGCCCGGACACGACGAGTTCCAGGAGTGGAACGTACGCATCCACGGCATCCAGCCGGAAGACGTGCGGTCGGCCGCGACCTGGGTCGACCAGTTCGACCGCCTGTGCGCCTTCGCGGGGGCCGATGTGCTCGTCGCCCACAACGCCGGCTTCGATCTCAATGTGCTGCGTCGCGCATCCGAGGCGACGGGCCAGCTCTGCCCGCCCTATCGCTCGCTGTGCAGCCTGCAGGTCGCCCGCAAGACCTACACGCTCGACTCATACCGGCTGCCGGTCGCCGCTGCGGCCGCGGGGTTCGAGGAGTTCTCGCACCACGACGCCCTGGCCGATGCCCGTGCGTGTGCCCAGATCGTGATCGACGCGGCCGCAAGAGCCGGTGCGGGCGACGTCTTCGCTCTCGCCGACGCCCTGAGCCTGCGGGTCACCGCGCCCGTGGCTCCCGCCGCCCCCACGCTGGAACGCGCCGTCGCCTGACCCGGCCCACCTGCTCCATGCGCGGCGACCTCCGAAATGTCGGAGGCTGACCCCATGATGAACACATGGATGCTCTGGCTGTCGTTCTCTTGCTCGTCGCACTCGCGGCGGGCGTCGCCGTCGGGTGGTTCCTTCGAGCCGGCCGAGGCGCCGCCGACCTCGCGCGCACTCAGGCCGAGCTGGCGGCTGCGCGCGACGATCGAGACCGTCAGTACGACCTGTACCGCGATGCCGTCGAGCATGCGCGAAACGAGCAGCGCGCCGAGGCCCAGCGGGTGCAGCAGCAGAATGCGGTGCTGACCGCGCTCGCGCCCGTGCGGGAGAGCCTGCAGCAGATGCAGACCAAGGTCGCGGCGATCGAGCGGGAGCGTCACGCCCAGTTCGGCACTCTCGAAGAGCAGCTGCGTCGAGCGCAGGAGTCCGACGAGGCGCTCCGGGCGACCACCGAATCGCTCGCCGGAGCGCTGCGTTCCAGCGCCACACGAGGAGTGTGGGGCGAGACGCAGTTGCGCCGCGTCGTCGAAGCCGCAGGCCTCACCCGGCACATCGACTTCGACCTGCAGGCGACGATCTCGACGGATCGGGGCCAGGGCCGGCCCGACATGGTGATCCGCCTCGCAGGCGGCAGTTCGATCGCAGTCGACGCCAAGGTGCCACTCGACGCGTACCTCGAGGCATCTGCCCTTCCGGGCGGCGACGCCCAGGAGCCTCTGCGTCGAGCATTGATGCAGAAGCACGTGAAAGCAGTCCGAGCGCACATCGACGCCCTGGCGAAGAAGGCCTATTGGGCGGGACTCGATGCGAGCCCGGAGTTCGTGATCTGCTTCCTGCCGAGCGAGTCGCTGCTGGCCGCGGCGATCGACGAAGACCCGACACTGCTGGACTACGCGTTCAGCCGACGGGTCGCGCTCGCCTCCCCCGTCAACCTGTGGGCTGTGCTCAAGACCGTGGCCTTCACCTGGACGCAGCAGGAGGTCTCGACCGAGGCCCGAACGCTGCTCGCACTCGGCACGCAGCTGTACGACCGGCTGGGCACACTGGCCGGACACGCCGACGATCTGCGCCGCGCACTGGAGCGCACCGTCGACAGCTACAACCGGTTCGCCGGTTCGCTCGAGACTCGTGTGCTGGTGACCGCTCGCCAATTCCCCGGGGTCGACGCGTCCGCGCTCTCGACGACACCTGCCGTGACGACGGGCGCAGCCAGGCGATTCACCGCACCCGAGCTGATCGCCTCCGAGGAGAGCACCCGCGAACCGGCGTCAGGCAACTCTTTGGCTGAAGCGGCGCGCGAAGAGTCGCCACTCCGCGCGGACGTGGGCGACGTGCGGATCAGACTCGACGAAGAACGCTGATCCTGCGCTGACGGAGCAGGCGGGCTCCGGTGATCAGGCGATACCAGGAACGCCGCTCAGCAGCAGGATCACCAGACCACTCGTGGTCAGGAACGCGCCGATCATCCACCATGCGCTGATCTCGTGACCTTCATCGCGACGCACGCGGAAGAGGACGTCCGCACGTCGGGCTGGGTCGACGGCCGGTGCGGCGGGGGCCGCAGTAGGGGGCTTCGGCGCGGAATCCGCATCCGCGCTCACCCGGAGGATGCGCCCTGTGTTCGTCGTGACGATCCTGGTCGCGGCGGCCTTGGAGCCACTCGTCTGCTGCGTTGTCATCTGTTCGCCCTCCTGTGCCTGCGGTGCCTGGCGGCTCCGTCGACGGCGACAAACCCAGTGACAATTGTGACACGGTGCCCCGGCGAACCGTGGATCGTCGGTGCGTGAGGCCATACCGGCTCGATAACGATGCCGACCGCCTCGGAGCCGACGATCACACGGCAGAGACGATGAGCCGCGTCAGAGCCACTTCGAGACGAGGTGCTCGGAGGCGATGCGACGGAGGGTCCCGGAGGCGCCTCGGAGCACGACGCTCTCGGTGTACACGTAGCCACGCTCGCGTCGGACACCCGCGACGAGCTGACCGTCGGTGACACCCGTCGCGACGAAAATCGTGTTGTTCCCCTGTACCAGATCGTCGGCCTCGTACACCTTGTCCATGTCGAGCCCCGCGTCGATGCCGCGCTGACGCTCGTCGTCGTCACGCGGCCAGAGCCGACCCTGGATGTGGCCGCCGAGCGCCTTGATCGCACAGGCCGTGACGATCCCCTCCGGGCTGCCTCCGATACCCACGCACATGTCGGTGCGGGCGTCGTGACGCGCCGCGTTGATGCCACCGGCGACGTCACCGTCGCTCATCAGACGGGTGCCTGCGCCGGCATCGCGGATCTCCTGGATGAGCTGCTCGTGACGCGGACGGTTCAGCACGGAGACGACGATCTCGTCGACGGGCTTGTCGAGTGCGCCGGCGAGCTTGCGGATGTTCTCTCCGATGGGCAGACGGATGTCGACGACACCGACGCCCGCAGGTCCCGTCACGAGCTTGTCCATGTAGAAGACGCTCGAGGCGTCGAGCATGGTGCCACGGTCGGAGACGGCGATCACCGACAGGGCGTTCTGTCGACCGGCGGCGGTCAGCGAGGTCCCGTCGATGGGATCGACGGCGATGTCGCACAGCGGACCTCGGCCTGTTCCGACGATCTCGCCGTTGAAGAGCATCGGGGCGTTGTCCTTCTCACCTTCACCGATGACGACGCGCCCCTGGAAGTCGACCGTTCCGAGGAACGCCCGCATCGCGTCGACGGCCGCACCGTCCGCAGCCTCCTTCGCGCCGCGACCGATGAACGGAACAGCACGGATGGCCGCAGCCTCTGTCGATCGCACCAACTCCATCGCCAGGTTGCGGTCGGGACGAAGCGGGCTCAGATCAGCAGTAAGACTCACCATGCGGTCAGCCTAGCCATCGAGCGCGCTGAAACTGCCAGTTTTCCGCCAGGATCCATGGAAGGAATCGTGGTTCTTAACAGGATCGCAGGAGCGGCGGGGCTCACCCCGGACCTCGGCTGCGGTATCAGCGCGTGCGCCCCGATAGAGTGGCAGCTGTCCCGGCTTCCCCTATCGCAGGAGTTCTCATGCCCGTCGCCACCCCGGATCAGTACGCCGAAATGCTCGACCGCGCGAAGGCCGGCGGCTTCGCGTACCCGGCATTCAACGTCTCGAGCTCGCAGACGATCAACTCCGTCCTCCAGGGCCTGACCGAGGCCGGCTCCGACGGCATCATCCAGGTCACCACGGGTGGTGCCGACTACTTCGCCGGCCACACGGTCAAGGCTCGCGCCACGGGCGCCCTCGCGTTCGCGCGTTTCGCCACCGAGGTCGCCAAGAACTACCCGATCACCGTCGCCCTGCACACCGACCACTGCCCGAAGGACGCACTCGCGGGCTTCGTCGAGCCCCTGATCTCCGCCTCGGAAGAAGAGGTGAAGGCCGGTCGCAACCCGATCTTCCAGTCCCACATGTGGGACGGCTCCGCTGTTCCCCTCGCGGAGAACATCGAGATCGCGAAGGACCTGCTCCCCCGTATGAAGGCCATCAACGCCATCCTCGAGGTCGAGATCGGCGTCGTCGGCGGCGAGGAGGACGGCGTGCAGCACGAGGGCTCGAACGAGGCCCTGTACACGACCTTCGCCGATGTCGACCAGGCCGTGCAGGCACTGGGCCTGGGCGAGCAGGGCCGCTACATTGCAGCCCTCACGTTCGGCAACGTCCACGGCGTCTACAAGCCCGGCGGCGTGAAGCTGCGCCCCGAGCTGCTCGGCGAGATCCAGGCTGAGGTCGCCGCGAAGTACAACACCGGCGCGAAGCCCCTCGACCTGGTCTTCCACGGCGGCTCGGGCTCGACCGACGAGGAGATCGCCCTCGCGGTCGCCAACGGCGTCATCAAGATGAACATCGACACCGACACCCAGTACGCGTACACGCGTGCCATCGCCGACTACATGTTCAAGAACTACGACGGCGTGCTGAAGGTGGACGGCGAGGTCGGCAACAAGAAGCAGTACGACCCCCGCGCCTGGGGCAAGATCGCCGAGTCGGCCATGGCCGCCCGAGTGGTCGAGTCGACCCGCCAGCTCGGTTCGTACGGTCAGTCCAAGAGCTGATCGGTCGCGAGACACCAGAAGGGGCCCGGCATTCTGCCGGGCCCCTTCTCGTTCCCGGCGAAGCCTGCGCCGACGCAGACCTCACGGAGCGGGCTCAGGGGCGCGTCATCTGCTCGAGGTGAGCGACGAACGCCGGATCGCCCATCATCGGCACGGCGATGCAGACCGTCACCACGCCCATGGTCACGATAGCCCCGACGATCGGAACCCACCACGTCAGGCGCCCACGACGGAGGCGACGGATCGACAGCGCGGCGGTGACCGACCATCCGACGACGAGAACGATCGCGGCGATGACACCCCAGGTCCTGCCGGCCGCGAAGTTCGTGAACTCCCCTTCGATGCCGACGATCTTCATGGTCTGGTTCAAGACGCTCGCCAGGTCCAGGTAGGACAGGCCGGTGACGACGACGTTGATCAGTCCGTACGCGAGCATGGCGATCGTGGCGAAACGGTCGAGCGGATGTGCGCGCTTCACGGGGGAATCACCCGAGGGGCTCGATGCCGCGACCGCTCCGGGCATGGCCGGCGGTGGTGACGCTGCAGCGGACGAAGCGATCACAGGCTCATCGATCGGAGGCAGACCCGCGGCTCGTCGCTGCTCCTCGGGGGTCGCGAGTTCGCCGTACTGGGGCCGCTGATCGCTCATCTCGCCATGCTAACGGCACAACCTCAGGCCGCCTCTCAGCAGCGGCGTCCCGAAAACGATAGCGGCCCCGGAGAAGTGGGGACTTCTCGGGGCCGCGGACGTGAAGCGCTGGGGACGCTTCTCATCCAGGTCGACCGCCAGCGCTGGGGACGCTTGAGGCGGTCGGTAGCGTTCTCGTATGCCGCTACTTCCCCCATAGTAGGAAAACGCATGCCGTAACGCCAGAGGTCTGACTTCAGATAGTGAAATCCGAATCGGGGGATCCGGTGTCCAGAGCGTCTGCTCCCAGTTGCAGAGAGAGACGGCTCGCGGCCCCCTGCAGCTTCGACACCAGTGCCCGATCGACCACATCCCGTTCGGCGTCCAGCGAGATCGCGAGCGACGCCCTGACACCTGGCGCGACGACTGGCACGGCGAGGCAGGTGGCACCGATCGCGTATTCCTCGTGATCGACGGCCCACCCCGGCGACCGCTCCAACTGCGTCAGCAACGCCCTGCGGTCGGTGATGGTGCGCGGGGTGAGTTCGGGCAGGCGATGACGGGAAAGGTAGTCCAGACGATCCTCCTCCGACAGATCGGCGAGGATCTGCTTGCCCAATGCAGTGGCGTGGGCGCTGGACTGCAGCCCCACCCACAGCTCGACCCGAGGGTTTCGGACCGCGTCGACGATGTCGACCAGATGCATCTCTCCGTCGTCGAAGCGTGAGAGGTACGCCGTGGCACCCACCTCCTCCGTCACTTCACGCAGAGCCGCGCGCACTCGAGCGAGGAACACGCCTCGGGAGCTGATCTGCTGCTGGAACGACGGGAATCGGCTGCCGAGCACCACACCATCCGGCTCCGACGAGAGATACCCCTCATGCACGAGCGTGCGCACCAGGTTGTACGTCGTCCCGGGTGTCAGCCCGGTGATCGCCGCGAGCATCTTCGTCGGAAGAGGCCGCGGGGAGTTCGCGACGATGTCGACCAGTCGCAGAGCGCGTTGCACCGACCCGATGAGGGTCGGCTCCGCCTCTGCGGCGCTCAACGCTACGCGCCTCCTCCGGATGCACGACCACCGAGAGCCCGTGCGTCGCGCTGGCCTGCAGCGTCCTGACGCAGTTCCTTGGGCAGAGAGAACATGAGGTCCTCCTCGGCCGTCTTCACCTCTTCGACATCGCGGTATCCGGCATCGCCGATCGCGTCGAGCACCTCGCGCACCAGCACCTCGGGTACGGATGCCCCACTGGTCACACCCACGGTCTCGACACCGTCGAGCCACTCCTGCTTGATCTCCTCCGCGTAGTCGACGCGATACGCCGCCTTCGCGCCGTACTCGAGAGCGACCTCGACCAGACGCACGCTGTTCGACGAGTTCGACGAGCCGACCACGATCACCAGGTCGGCTCCGGCAGCGACCTTCTTGATCGCGACCTGACGGTTCTGCGTGGCGTAGCAGATGTCGTCCGACGGCGGATTCTGCAGCTCGGGGAATCGCGTGCGCAGCCGGTTGACCGTCTCCATCGTCTCGTCCACCGAGAGCGTGGTCTGCGACAGCCAGACGACCTTGTTCGGATCCTTCACGACGACGGTGTCCGCTTCTTCGGGAGAGTTCACGACGGTGACGTGGTCAGGCGCCTCACCGGCTGTCCCCTCCACCTCTTCGTGTCCGTCGTGACCGATGAGCAGGATCTCGAAGTCGTCACGCGCGAAGCGTACGGCCTCGCGGTGCACCTTGGTGACCAGAGGACAGGTGGCATCGATCGCGTGCAGTCCACGGTCGGAGGCGGCGTTCACGACCGCGGGCGATACGCCGTGGGCGCTGAAGACGATGTGCGCGCCCTCGGGAACCTCGTCGACCTCTTCGACGAAGATCGCGCCTTTCTCCTCGAGCTCGGTGACGACGTGGATGTTGTGCACGATCTGCTTGCGCACGTAGACGGGGGCGCCGTACCGCTCGAGTGCCTTCTCGACCGCGACGACGGCACGATCGACACCCGCGCAGTAACCGCGCGGGGCGGCGAGCAGAACACGCTTGCGTCCGGCCACCGGGTTATCCTGAAGCCGCCCGGCCGCCGCACGCACTCGTGGGAGGCGGGGCACGGGGAGATGAACGGCAGTCGAAGTCACCCTTGAATTCTACCGTCGTGCAGCTGTGCACGGCCGGAGAGGTTCGAGGGCAGGGAACGGGAGCGGATGACAGTCTTCGAAGCGACGATGGGCCAAGACGAGACGCCGCCGGCCGACTCCGTCGCACCCCGTGACTCCACGGCCGACGCCCCCACCTCCGTCACCCGCCTGAACGCGACGATCCGCGACTTCATCGCACGGTGGAACACCGTCTGGGTCGAAGGCGAGATCACGTCGTGGAACGTGCGCGCCGGCAACGTGTTCGCGCGTCTGAAGGACACCCGCTCCGATGCGCAGATCTCGATCCGCGTGTGGTCGAGCGTGCGGGCGCGCATCCCCTCCGACATCGGCGTCGGCGACCACGTGGTCGCCGCGGTCAAGGCCGATTACTTCGTCAAGGCGGGTGACTTCAGCTTCGCCGTGTCCGCGATGAAGCACGTCGGGCTCGGCGATCAGCTCGAGCGCCTCGAGAAGCTCCGCGTGCAGCTGCGACAGGAGGGCCTGTTCGACCCCTCCCGCAAGAAACGCCTCCCGTTCCTCCCGCACGTCATCGGACTCATCACGGGCGAGCGCTCGGACGCCGAGAAGGATGTGCACCGCAACGCCGAGCTGCGCTGGCCGCAGGTGCGCTTCCGCACCGAGTACGCCGCCGTGCAGGGCGACCGCTGCGTTCCGGACACGCTCGCGGCCCTCGCACGGCTCGACGCCGATCCCGAGGTCGACGTGATCATCATCGCCCGCGGTGGAGGCGACCCGCAGACGTTGCTGGGCTTCAGCGACGAGAGGCTCGTGCGAGCGGTCGCCGCCGCATCCACGCCTGTGGTGAGCGCGATCGGACACGAGAACGATCACCCCCTGCTCGACGACGTGGCCGACCTCCGCGCCTCGACTCCGACCGATGCCGCGAAGCGCGTCGTGCCCGACGTCGGGGAGCAGCGCGCCCTCATCGCGCAGCTCCGGTCGCGTGCGACCTCCCGGCTCACTCAGCGCATCACGCATGACATCGCCCAGTTGGAGCAGCTGCGCTCACGGCCCGTGCTGCGCTCCCCCGCGCCGATCATCGACGCCCGCGCGCAGGAGACATGGCTGCTGCTCGGGCGCGGACGAGACGCGGTGAACCGACAGCTCGACGACGCCGGGCGCCGCACGGGAGAACTCCGCGCATCCCTGCGAGCCCTCTCCCCCGCGGCGACCCTGGCTCGCGGCTACGCGATCGCCCACCTCGACGGTGGTGTGATCCTGCGCGACGCGACCGACGCCCCGGCGGGGACCGCCCTCACCCTCACCCTGGATCGCGGTTCGCTCACCGCCCGTTCCGAGGGCGAGATCGCCGAAGAGGCCTGACCCGGGCGCCCGCGACGCACGACGTAAGATGGAGGAGTGAGCGCCCTGAACGACACCCCCGTGGACACGCTGTCGTTCGAGGCGGCCCGTGACGAACTCGTCAAGGTCGTGGCCGAGCTCGAACAGGGCTCCCCCACCCTCGAGCACTCCCTCGCTCTCTGGGAACGCGGCGAGGCTCTCGCCGCCCGCTGCGAGGAATGGCTGCTGGGCGCGAAGCGCCGACTGGACGCCGCCCGCGCTGCCGCATCCGATGCCGATCACGCCGGAGAATCATGAGCAAGCAGCCCCCGATCATCGCGGAGCTCGGTCGTCCGGAGACGCCCGACGAGACGGCCGCCAGGAAGGCTGCATCCAGCAAGGCGTACCGGTCGAGCCAGACGGTGCGCAATCTCGTCGCCGCACTGCTGGTGACCCTCGCCGTGGTCGCCGTCATCATCTTCGCCGTCCCCCGTGGCGCGCCCGTCGAACAGAAGCCCCTCGACGTGGCCGCAGTGGCCGAAGGGGTGGAGTCCTCGATGGATCGCCCCGTCCTCGTCCCGGAACTGGGCGATTTCTGGCGCGCGAACGGCGCGGAGATGCAGGGCGGAGCGACCGTCGTCTGGGAGGTCACCCTCGCCCCGAAGTCGGACACCGAGCGCGGGTTCATCAAGGTGGACCAGGCTTTCGGCGCCGATTCGTCCTGGGCACCTCAGCGCCTGAACGGTACCGCGCCAACCGACACGGTGCGCATCGGCGGACTGGACTGGGACGTCTACAAGCCCGGTAGCGCGGAGTCGAACGCCAACGTCACGTACGCCATCGGCACACAGGCCGGCGAAGACTACATCCTCCTCTACGGTTCGCGGTCGGCAGACTCCACCGCCGAACTCGCCGAAAGCCTCATCCCGCAGATCCGCACCATCTCGGAGACCCCATGACGCACCCGCTCACCCCCGCCGCCGCCTGGACGCAGATGCAGGACGGCAACCGCCGCTTCGTACAGGACGCGCCCCGCCATCCGAACCAGGACGTCGCGCGCCGCAAGGATCTCACCGCCGCGCAGCACCCGGTCGCCACGCTGTTCGGCTGCTCCGACTCCCGCCTCGCCGCAGAGATCATCTTCGACCTCGGACTCGGCGACCTGTTCGTGGTGCGCAATGCCGGGCAGGTCATCGGCGAGTCGATCGTCGCAAGCCTGGAGTACGCCGTCGCCGTGCTCGAGGTGCCTCTGATCGTGGTCCTGGCGCATGACTCCTGCGGTGCTGTACGCGCAGCGATCGACGGCACTGCCATCGACGCCGCTCCCCTGCCGCCGCACATCTGGAAGCTGATCGCCCCGATCGTGCCGGCCGCGCGCAAGGTGCTGGCGGAGAGCGGAGGCACCACCGTCGCCGAGATCGACTCGGAACTGGTCGGCATCGAGCACCTGCGCAACACGGTGAACGATCTGCTGCAGTCGTCCGAGATCATCAGCGATGCCGTCGCGGCCGGTCGCCTCGGCATCGTCGGCGCGAACTACCGTCTGGCCGAGGGCACGGCCGTGCCCGTGATCACGGTCGGCATCGACACCGATGACGCTATCCAGGGGAACGACCCCGCAACCAAGGAGGGTTCGGAATGACCGAGCAGGACTACCGCATCGAGCACGACACCATGGGCGAGGTGCGGGTGCCCGTGAATGCGCTCTACGGCGCTCAGACGCAGCGCGCCGTGGAGAACTTCCCGATCTCGGGCAAGGGGCTGGAGTCGACGCAGATCGCCGCCCTCGCTCGCATCAAGAAGGCAGCAGCACTCGCCAACAAGGAGCTCGGCACCCTCGACGGCGCCATCGCCGACGCCATCGCCCAGGCCGCCGACCAGGTCGCTTCCGGCGCGCACGACGGCGAGTTCCCGGTCGACACCTACCAGACCGGCTCCGGCACCTCCTCGAACATGAACATGAACGAGGTGCTCGCGACGCTCGCCACGCGCATCCTCGGTTCGACCGTGCACCCCAACGACCACGTGAACGCCTCGCAGTCGTCGAACGACGTGTTCCCGACCTCGGTGCACATCGCGGTCACCCAGGCGCTCATCGACACCCTCATCCCCGCCCTCGACCACCTCGCCGTCGCTCTCGAGGCGAAGGCGGAGCTGTGGAAGGACGCGGTCAAGTCCGGCCGCACGCACCTCATGGACGCGACGCCCGTGACCCTCGGCCAGGAGTTCGGCGGCTACGCGCGTCAGATCCGTCTGGGCATCGAGCGCGTGCAGTCCGCCCTCCCCCGCGTGGCCGAGGTCCCGCTGGGCGGCACCGCCGTCGGCACGGGCATCAACACGCCGCTCGGCTTCCCGCAGAAGGTCATCGCGCTGCTCGCGGCCGAGACCGAGCTTCCCATCACCGAGGCCAAGGACCACTTCGAGGCACAGGCCAACCGTGACGGTCTGGTCGAGGCGTCCGGAGCTCTCCGCACCATCGCGGTCTCGCTCACCAAGATCAACAACGACCTGCGCTGGATGGGCTCCGGCCCCAACACCGGTCTCGGCGAGCTGCACATCCCCGACCTGCAGCCGGGGTCGTCGATCATGCCCGGCAAGGTGAACCCGGTCGTCCCCGAAGCCGTGCTCATGGTGTGCGCGCGTGTGATCGGCAACGACGCCACGGTCGCGTGGGCCGGAGCCTCCGGTTCCTTCGAGCTGAACGTCGCGATCCCCGTCATGGGCACCGCGGTGCTCGAGTCGATCCGTCTGCTGTCGAACGCTTCGCGCGTGCTCGCCGACAAGACCATCGACGGCCTGCAGGCGAACCTCGAGCGGGCGGCGGCCTTCGCGGGCATGAGCCCGTCGATCGTGACGCCGCTGAACAAGCTGATCGGCTACGAGGCGGCCGCGAAGATCGCGAAGCACTCGGTCGCCAAGGGCATCACCGTGCGAGACGCCGTGATCGACCTCGGCTATGTCGAGCGCGGCGAGCTCACCCTCGAGCAGCTCGACGAGAAGCTCGACCTGCTCTCGATGACGCACGCGGGCTGACCCGCCTGCAACCGGATGCCGCGAGGACTCGATCCTCGCGGCATCCGCTGTTTCCGGAGGCCGCGTCCCGCGTCGGAGTGCGAATGCATGACCAGTCGACGCATGCATGAGCCTCCGGCAGGACCGCTCATGCATGCGGCATCGCTTCATGCAGGTGCAGCAGTTCACGAGCGCGCCCGCGCGAGCGCCGCCAGAATCGCTGCCGCGACCACGTCCCACGAGTACAAGATCATCGAGTAGTCGAAGCGGAGCGTCTCGAAGCCGAGGTCGGACGCCACCGCGTCTCGCATGAGATCCCGATGCCGTTCGGCAGCGCCCTCGTGATTCTCGCGACCGTCTGCCTCGAGGATGACACGGCCCTCGATCACGAAGTCGACCCGCCCGACGCCGTCGACAACCACCTGCGTGCGCACCTGGATTCCGATCAGATGGAGCCTCAACCGCACCAGGGACTCCAGGCCGCTCTCCGCGTCCGGACGTGCGAAGTCGACGAGCCAGCGCGCCGTCGCGGGAAGGGCGGAGCGCACGCGCGCACGCGCCGCAGCAGTCAGCATCCGCTTGTTCCATGCCGACTCGTACGCGGCGAAGAAGAACTCCTCCCCGTAACAGGCGTAGGCATGTGTCAGCGCGACCTCGATCGGAGCGATGCCGACGTCCATGCGTCCGCGGGTGAAGTGGCCGACGCAGCCGCACTGCTTCGGATGATGCCGTCGCCCACCGAGCCCCATCCAGACATGAACCTCCTTCGGTGACTCCAGCGTCCACACCTCGCGGATCCTCAAGGCACTCCCGCACGTGACGGCGCCCCCGTGAGCAGCTGCCGTGACCACCTCGGACGCTGCTCCTCGAGATGCGAACACACCAGGACGCACTCTGACGATTCGGCCTGCCCTGCACTCCGCGCCCAGCCGCGATCGCGAGCATCCGAAAGCCTGGAGCCGGGTGCCCCGCGCGACCCCTCCCAGGCGTCCGAGGAGCACGTTGACGTCGATCATCTTTCGATTCTGGGCTCACGCGCGCTCTCCAGAAGTCCGCCGGCACACGATCGGTGTAGACACGCGCAGAACGCGGCTCTGTGCAGGCCGCGCCCTCCGCTCCCGCGTCTCGAATGCATGAAGATCCGACGAACGCATGACCCCGAGACGCCGAATCCTCATGCAGGCGGACGATGTTCATGCAGGTGGACGGCGCTGCGCCGGAGCCCGGGCACGAAGAAGCGGATGCCGCGAGGGGTCCCGCGGCATCCGCTGTTTCCGCCGTCAGCTGAGCTCTCCACCCTCCAGGAGCTCGGTGACGAGGGCTGCGATGGCCGAACGCTCCGACCGGGTCAGGGTCACGTGTCCGAAGAGCTCATGTCCCTTCAACGTCTCGATCACGCTGGCGATGCCGTCATGACGGCCCACCCGGAGGTTGTCGCGCTGGCCGACATCGTGGGTGAGGATCACGCGCGAGTTCTGTCCCATGCGGCTCAGCACCGTCAGGAGCACGTTCCGCTCGAGCGACTGGGCTTCGTCGACGATCACGAACGCGTCGTGCAGCGACCGTCCGCGGATGTGGGTCAACGGGAGCACCTCGAGCAGTCCGCGCTCGACGACCTCCTCGATCACGTTGCCGGACACCACCGAGCCGAGCGTGTCGAAGACCGCCTGCCCCCAAGGCCCCATCTTCTCGCCCTGGTCGCCCGGAAGGTAGCCGAGCTCCTGCCCGCCCACGGCGAACAGCGGCCGGAACACGATGATCTTCTTCTGCTGCTGCCGCTCCAGCACCGCTTCGAGTCCGGCGCAGAGCGCGAGCGCCGACTTGCCGGTGCCCGCGCGCCCGCCGAGCGATACGATCCCCACCTCCTGGTCGAGCAGCAGGTCGATCGCGATGCGCTGCTCCGCCGAGCGCCCGTGCATGCCGAAGATGTCCCGGTCGCCGCGCACGAGTCGGTACTCGCCCTCGCCCGTGACACGACCGAGTGCCGAGCCTCGCTCGGAGTGGATGATCAGGCCGGTGTTCACCGGGAGACCCCGAGCCTGCTCGCTGAGGCCGACCTCGCTCTCGTAGAGGTCGGCGATGTCGTCGCCGGAGAGGTCGAGCGTTGAGATGCCCGTCCACCCGGAGTCCACCGCCTGCTCGGCGAGGTACTCCTCGGCGCGCAGGCCCAGAGAGGCGGCCTTCACACGCATGGGCAGGTCCTTGGACACGATCGTGACGTCCTGCCCGTCCTGCGCGAGGTGCATCGCCACGGAGAGGATGCGGGTGTCGTTGTCGCTGAGGCGGATGCCTGCGGGGAGCACCGAGGAGTCGGTGTTCGCGAGCTCGACGCGCAGCGTGCCGCCCTCGCCGACCTCGACGGGGAAGTCGAGGCGTCCGTGCTCGATCCGCAGATCGTCGAGATGCCGAAGGGCCTGCCGTGCGAAGTAGCCGATCTCCGGGTCGTGGCGCTTGCCTTCGAGCTCGGTGATCACGACGACCGGGATGACGACGGAGTGCTCGGCGAACCGGAAGAACGCCTGCGGATCGCTCAGCAGGACGGACGTGTCGAGGACATACGTGCGCAGATCCTGATCCGGATCAGCGGAGGATGCTCGCCTCGTCGTCTTACGGGTGGACTGCTGCGCGGTGCTGGTGGCCTGCTGCGCTGTACGTGTGGTCACGACCCACTCCCGACCCGGGGAATCCCGGTAGTTCGAACGAGTCGACCAGGGGGTCACGAGTCGTCAACCTGAGGCCGACCCGAACGGGCGCCTTGCCCGATGCCTAGAACGTACGACCGCGCGGGTGATTAACCCGAATTCGACACGCCAGCGATTCGTTACGCGCTGATGAACGTCTCGTGGCCGAATGTGCGCAGGGCATCGTCGAGGAGTTCGAAGCTCGCGGCGTCGGTGCCCGCATGCGGAGCGATCCGCACCGCAGACCCGCGCGCTGTCACGACGATCCCGGCGTTCGCGAGGGCGGCGGCCAGGCGCCCTGGTTCCTCCGGTGCGAGCGACACGATGCCGGCACGCTGATGGCGTTCGCGTGGGGAGCTCACCTCGATGCCGTGACGGTCAGCGATCTCGATGACGGTGTCGACGTTCTCGGCCAGCCGGTCTTCGATGGCCGCCACACCGGCGTCCCGGACGTCCCGCACCCCGATCGCGAGCCGCCCAGCTGCGAGCGTGTCCGGCTGGCTGACGGTGAAGGCTCGGGCGGACGGCGCGGGCGCGGGCAGCTCATCGACGAACAGGCCAGGAGACGTCGTGCCGGTGATCCCGGAGAGCACCGGGGTGATGCGCTCGCGCGCGCGGGGCGAGAACCATGCGAACGCGCTCCCGCGACCGGCTCGGAGCCACTTGTAGCCGTGTCCGACCACCACGTCCGCCGCAGAGTAGTCGCCGTCGATCACCCCGAACGACTGGACGGCATCCACGATGAGCAGCCGATCGGGTCCGATAGCCTCGCGGAGGGCGGCGAGATCGACACGGAATCCCGTGCGGAAGTCGACGTGGCTCACGGCGAGTGCGACCACCTCGTCGTCGAGAGCGCCCGTCACCACCTCAGGTGTCACGCGTCCGTCGTCGGGGGTGATCCAGCGCGGCGTGACGTCGTGATGCGATGCCGTCGACGCGCGCTCCACCGTCAGGCTCACGCTCGGGAACTCGGCAGTGCTCGCGATCACTCCCCCCGAGAGACCGAACAGCGCGTGCATGAGCCCGTGCGTCGAAGAGGGCTGCAGCGTGACGTCGGCGGCATCGGCACCCAGCAGCTCGGCGACGAGATCCTGGGCCTGGCCGATACGCTCCCCGACGAGAGCGAGCGAGGAAGGTCGTCCGCTCGCCAGCAGGTCGGCATCGGCGAAGACCTCTTCACGGATGGACGGCGACAGCGGACCGAAGGCGGCCCAGTTCAAGTAGCCGGACTCGTTGTCGAAGGTGTCGACATAGTCCTGGAAAGTGCTCACTGCGTCATTGTGGCACGGGTCCGCGGGGGCTCATCGCCGCGTCAGCGCCCGAAGCGTCTGTCCCGATCGGCGTAATCGCGGATCGCGCGCAGGAAGTCGACTTGGCGAAGGTCAGGACCCAGCGCCTCGACGAAGTAGAACTCGCTGTGCGCACTCTGCCACAGGAGGAAGTCGCTCAGCCTCTGCTCTCCGCTGGTGCGGATCACGAGGTCGGGGTCGGGCTGACCCCCGGTGTACAGATGCTCGCCGATCATCTCGGGCGTGAGGTGGCCTGCGAGGTCTTCGAGAGTGCCGCCGGACGCCTCGTGCTTCGCGATGATGCTCCGCACCGCGTCGACGATCTCGTTGCGCCCGCCGTAGCCGACCGCGAGATTCACATGCAGCCCGGTGTGGTCCTTCGTGCGCTCCTCGGCGTCCGAGAGCACGCGGGCGAGCTCCGGCGGGAGGATGTCGGAGCGTCCGACGTGCTTCACCCTCCAGTTCCCCTCGAGGGACAGCGCCTCGGCGAGCTCCGCGATGATCTCGATGAGGTCGGCGAGCTCCGCCGAATCCCGCTTCCGGAGATTGTCGCTGGAAAGGAGGTAGAGCGAGACCACCCGCACACCGAGCTCATCGCACCACTCCAGGAACTCGCGCATCTTCGCCGCGCCCGCTCTATGTCCCTCTGCGGGAGTGTCCAGTCCGAGCTGACGCGCCCACCGGCGATTGCCGTCGATCATCATCGCGACGTGGTGCGGCACACGTGCGGGGTCGAGGTGACGACGCAACCGACTCGTGTAGAGCCGGTACAGCGGCCCGCGCACCGGGCTCTCGCGTGGAATCACCTATCTACGCTACCGTGCCGCGGCCCTCCGCGCCGTGTGGGAACGCTGGATATATGTGCCGTGAACGGTATGCGGGGCCGCTTAGAGTGAGCGTGTGAGCACTCCCGAGCACGCCGGTCCCGACGTCCCTCAGCTGCCCCTCCTGGACGCAGCCGCCGCCGATGCGGCGACCGAGGTCAAACCGACCTGGCGAGGGTGGATCCACGCAGGCACGTTCCCGGTGGCCGTGGTCGCCGGCATCGTCCTGATCGTGGTGGCCGAGGGAGCCGCGGCGAAGTGGGCATCCGCCGTGTTCATGCTCACGTCGATGCTCCTCTTCGGCAACTCCGCGCTCTATCACCGCATCGACTGGAGCCCGAAGGTGAAGGTGCTGCTCAAGCGCATCGATCACGCCAACATCCTGCTGCTCATCGCGGGAACGTACACACCGCTCGCTGTGCTGGCCCTGCCGCCGCAGAAGGGCGTATTGCTGCTGTGCCTGGTGTGGGGCGGGACACTCGTCGGCATCCTCTTCCGCGTCTTCTGGATCAACGCCCCGCGCTGGCTCTACGTCGCCCTCTACCTGTTGCTGGGTTGGGCTGCCGTGATGTACATCGTCGACCTGATGAACGCGAACTTCGTGATGATGGTGCTGGTCATCGTCGGCGGTCTGCTCTACACGGGCGGCGCGATCGTCTACGCGCTCAAGAAGCCGAACCCCTGGCCGGGACACTTCGGGTTCCACGAGATCTTCCACGTGTGCACGGTGCTCGCGTTCCTGTGCCACTGGACGGCGTGCCTGCTGATCGCCCTCGCGCCGCTGTCACCCTCGCTGGGTGCGCCGTAACCGTCGATCAGCGCCCAGGCGAGTCGCCCTCAGGAGTGTCGGACCCGTCCGAGGTCGACGGCTTCGTCTGGGGTGCGGCGGTGCCGTCGGCAGCGCGCGCCGCCTCTTCGGCATCCAGCTCGTCACGCACCTCTTCGCGGTATCGGACACGGCGGATGCGACGGTTCATGTCCCAGATCAGGAGGATCACCGCGATCACGACCACGACGATCGCGGCGAAGCCGACGAAGCCCGGGGTGACCGACACCGGATCGACGGTCATGCTGGGCGTCGGCATCGGGGTCTCGGACAGAGAGAACATGAATCGGCCTTTCGTACGCAGGTCGCATAACCTGGTAACACCAGCCTAACGACCGGAAGACGCCCCTGTGACGACCGCACAAGACCTCGACGAACGCTATGGCCGAACCCGACGGCGGCGGACGCCGTGGATCATCGGCGGTGCCATCGCCCTGATCCTGCTCGGCGCCTTCGGCTGGATGACGGTGACTCAGTCGATGAGCTCCGTCGACGCCGACGACCTGGGTTTCGAACTCGTCGACGAGCACTCGGTGAACATCACCTTCCAGGTCACCGGGGTGCAGGGGAAGAACGTCATCTGCGCCGTCGAAGCCCTCGACGAGGAGTTCGGCGTCGTCGGCTGGAAGATCGTCGAGATCGAAGCCGGAGACAGCCACTCCCAGGCGCGTTCCGTCACCATCCCGACCGTCGCGGAAGCCACGACAGGTTTGGTGAACACCTGCTGGGTCGCCTAGACTCGTGCCAGACAGACGACGCCCCGGCACCGTGCCGGGGCGTCTTGGCATATCCCCCGCAGCATGCCGGAGGGATCTCGAAAGAAGGAGCTTCGTCATGTCCACCGATGCTCAGGTTCCCTTCCTCACGCAGGAAGCGTATGACCGGCTCGTCGCCGAGCTGGAGCACCTGTCCACTGTCGGCCGCGACGAGATCGCCAAGCGCATCGAGGCGGCCCGCGAAGAGGGCGACCTCAAGGAGAACGGCGGATACCACGCCGCCAAGGACGAGCAGGGCAAGCAGGAGGCCCGCATCCGCACCCTGGAGGGTCTGTTGAAGACCGCCAAGGTGGGCGAGGCTCCCGCCAGTCGCGGGATCGTCGAGCCCGGCACGGTCGTCACCGCGCTGGTCGCCGGCGGCGAAGAGGTCTTCCTCCTCGGCAGCCGCGAGATCGCCGCAGGCAGCGACCTCGACGTATACAGCGAGGCCAGCCCGCTCGGCCAGGCCATCCTCGGCCTCAAGGTCGGCGAGAAGTCCTCCTACGAGGCTCCCAACGGTCGCGACATCAGCGTCGAGATCGTGAACGTCGAGACATACACGGGCTGAGACGCCATACGGAAGCGCCCCCTCATCCACTCGGACGAGGGGGCGCTTCCGTATGCGCGATCCGCCGCGGTCAATCCGGGACGAGGATGGGTTCGAAGCCGGCCAGACGAAGTGTGTCGAGCGTGTGCTGGGAGTGCTCAGGACCGCGTGTCTCGACGCTGAGCTCGAGGATCACGTCGCTGATCTGCAGACCATGGCCGTGACGCGTGTGCATGGCTTCGATCACGTTCGCTCCCGCCTCGGCGATCAGCTCGGACACGCGGGCGAGCTGCCCTGGCCGATCGGGCAGCGGGATCCGGATCGTGAGGTAGCGGCCGGAAGCCGCGAGTCCGTGCGAGACGACGCGCTGCAGCAGGAGCGGATCGATGTTCCCCCCGGACAGCACGGCCATGGTGGTGCCCGTCGCCGTCACCTTGCCCGCGAGGATGGCGGCGACACCCGCGGCGCCGGCGGGTTCGACCACGACCTTCGCCTGCTCGAGGAGGATGAGGATGGCTCGCGCGAGATCGTCGTCGGAGACCGTGACGACCTCATCGACGAGGTCCTTGATGATGTCGAACGGGATCGCTCCGGGACGCGCGACCAGGATGCCGTCGGCGATGGTCGGCCTCGTCACGATGTCGACGGGCTCGCCGGCTTCGAGCGAGGGCGGCACCGCGGCGGCGTTCTCCGCCTGCACACCGATGATCCTGACAGTGCGGCCGAGTTCGACGGCACGCGCCTTCACCGCTGCGGCGACCCCGGCGATCAGACCGCCGCCGCCGATGCCGAGCACCACCGTGTCGACCTCGGGCGCATCCTCCAGGAGCTCGAGCCCGAGCGTGCCCTGTCCGATCACCACGTCGCGGTGGTCGAACGGGTGGATCAGCACCGCACCGGTGCGCTCGGAGAACTCGGCGGCGAGGCGCAGCGAGGTCGCCACCGTCTCGCCCTCCAGCACGACTTCCGCTCCGTAGCCGCGGGTGGCGAGCAGCTTCGGCACCGGGACACCCAAGGGCATGAAGATCGTCGCCGGGATCCCGAGCGCTTGGGCTGCGAGGGCCACACCCTGCGCATGGTTTCCCGCAGATGCCGCGACCACGCCTCGGGAGCGCTCCTCGGCGCTGAGCTTGGACAGCCGGTAGGCCGCCCCTCGGATCTTGAAGGAGCCCGTGCGCTGAAGATTCTCCATCTTGAGCAGGACGGGTGCTCCGAGGATGTCGGAGAGGGCCCGCGACGGCAGCGACGGCGTGTGCGAGATCACCTCAGCCAGACTCTGAGCGGCGTGCTCGAACTCGGTCAGGCTGGGGACTTCGCTCATCGATTCCTCCCTCTCCGCTCGCGCGGAACTGTGCTCCAGATCAGGTCTCCGCTCGGTCCGGCACCGGTGCGCCAGGAACCCGAGCTGATGGTCACGGCGGCGACATTCACGAAGGCAGCCAGCGGGACAGCGAACAGGGCGCCGGGGATTCCGGCGATCATCGCTCCCCCGGCCACGACGAGAACGACGGCGAGCGGGTGCACCTTGACCGCGGAGCCCATCAGGATCGGCTGCAGGATGTGCCCCTCGATCTGCTGCACCGCCAGCACGACGACGAGCATCCACAACGCGATCCACGGCCCGTTGTACACCAGGGCGAGGAACACGGCGACTGCACCGGTCACCACGGCACCGACGATCGGGATGAAGGAACCGAGGAACACCAGCACGGCGACGGGAAGCGCGAGCGGCACCTGCAGCAGGAAGGCACCGAGGCCGATTCCGACCGCATCGATGGTGGCCACGAACAGCTGCGTCCGCGCGTAGTTCACGATCGTGGTCCAGCCGTTGCGGGCGGCGCCGTCGACGGCCGGACGTGCGCGACGCGGGAAGACCTTGAGGGTCCAGCGCCAGATACCCGCGCCGTCGGCCAGCAGGCAGATGAGGATGAACAGGGCGAGCAGGGCGCCCGTCGCGACGTGACCGACGGTCGTGCCGATCGCGAGTGCACCTGTCCAGAGCACCTGCGCCTGCTCGCTGATGAGGTCCAGACCCTGCTGCAGGTAGTCGGCGATCTGCATGTCCGAGAGGTTGAGCGGTCCGTCGTGCAGCCACACCTGGAACTGATCGAACGCTTCGGTCGAGCGCTCCTGCACGTCGGGAAGCTGTGCGCGCACCTGCCAGACGACGAGCCACATCAGGCCCGTGACGATGGCGGCGGTGCCGATCAGCGAGATCGCGATCGCCAACCAGCGTGGGAGTCCGCGGCGCAGCATCCAGGAGAACGCCGGCCACAGCAGGGCGGTGATGAGGATGGCGACCATGAGCGGGATGACCAGGAGCTTCAGCAGCATCACCAGCCAGATGAACACCCCGATGGCAGCCGCGATCAGGAGCAGTCGCCACGCGTAGCTCGCGGTGATCCGCAGCGACAGGGGGACTGCCTCATCTGCCTCGGTCGTCACGGTGCGGTCGGTGGAGACCGGGCGCGGACGGAAGAGGTCACGCAGCCGTGGTCGCTGGTCGTCGCTCATCGCCCAAGTCTAAGGTCATGGCGTATGCCGTCGAACGCATCCTTCCGCTCCCGGGCGCGATGTCCGCACCCGACGCTACCCTGGCGAGGTGACAGACACCCTCAGCCCGACCCAGGCACGTCGAATCGCGCTGGCCGCTCAGGGATTCACCCGCGCGCGACCGGCGACCGTCACGGGGCGGCACGTGCATCGGGTCATGGACCGGCTCGGAGTTCTGCAGATCGACTCCGTGAACGTGTTCGCGCGGTCTCATTACCTCCCGCTGTTCTCGCGACTCGGTGAGTACGATCCCGCCCTGCTCGATCGCATCTTCCTCTCCCGCACCACGCACTACGTCGAGTACCTCGCCCACGAGGCCACCTTCATCCCGCTCGAGGACTGGCCGCTGTGGCGGTTCCGGATGGACGACTTCCGCCGACGGTGGGCGGGGCCGGACTCCTGGATGAGCAGCAACGCCCGAACCGTGCAGTGGGTCACCGACGAGCTGCGGGCACGCGGACCCTTGCGCCCCGCCGATCTGCGCGACGATGCGCCGCGCGAGCGCGGCACCTGGTGGGACTGGGACGACGTGAAGCTGGCCCTCGAGCATCTGTGGCGCACCGGTGATGTCGCGATCAGCGGACGCCGCGGGTTCGAGCGCACCTATGCGCTCGCGGAGCATGTCGTTCCCGACGCGATCCGCTCCCGGCAGGTGTCCCGCGCCGAAGCCATCCTCGAGCTGACCAGACGCGCGGCGCGATCGAGCGGCGTAGCGACCCAGTCCGACCTGGCCGACTATCACCGCATCCGCGACCGAGCTGCCGTCGCCCACTCGATCGAATCGCTCGTGGATGCGGGCGAGCTGCTTCCGGTGCAGGTGCGCGGCTGGGACCGGGGCGGTCGGCCACTTCCCGCGTGGCGGTATCGAGACGCGGTGCTCCCCCGGAAGGTCGAGGCCACGGCGATCCTGACGCCGTTCGATCCGGTGGTGTGGTTCCGCGACCGAGCGCTCCGCGCGTTCGACCTCGACTACCGCATCGAGATCTACGTGCCGGCCGAGAAGCGGCGTTTCGGCTACTACTCCCTGCCTGTGCTCGTCGGCGACCGTATCGTCGCGCGGGTCGATCTCAAGGCCGATCGCGCCACATCGACCTTGCAGGTGCAATCCGCGTGGTGGGAGCCGCAGGCGCGTCCCGGCGACGCGGAGCCGATCGCCCGTGAACTCGCACTCGCCGCCGCCTGGCAGGGTCTGGAGCACATCTCGATGTCGGGATGGGGCGACGCCACCACGGCGCTTCACGCGGCCCTGGCATCAGGCACGGGAACAGGTCCGGCCGTGCGTCGCCATCTCCATCCGCGAGAAAGCCCCGTATGAGCAGGGCCGTATGAGCAGGGCCGTATGAGCAAGGTGCGGCGGCGCTGGGCGATCGGCAGCGCTGCGGCCGTCGTCGTCCTGCTCGCTGCAGGCGTGTGGCTCTGGCAATCCTCCGCTCGGTCGACCACCCCGGAGGAAGCGGCGCTCGAGTATCTCCACGCGCTGGAGTCCGGCGACACCGATGCCGTGCGAGCCACCGGAATCGTCGTCACAGAGACCGCGCAGGACGCCTTCGATGCCGCGAGCGCGCTGGTCCGAGACGCCGAGGTCACCCGTGTGCGGCACGCCAGTGGCAGCACGTCGGCGGCGGTGGAGGTCTCGTTCGAGCTTGGAGGAGAATCCCACGACGCAGTGCTCGCCCTCGACGTCGTCGACGGCCGCTGGCATGTCGATTCGTCGGGACTCGGCACGGTGACCGTCGACTCGACCATCGGCGCTACCGTCGCGATCGGCACCACCGCTCTCCCCACGGGGAAAGAGATCGCCCTCCTGCCCGCGATGTACACGGTCTCTGCGGCGCCGTCGACGCTTCTCGAAGGCGAGAGCACGGTAGCCGTCGAGCCTGCCGCCGAGGTCGCGACCGTGGTCGATGCCACGCTGCGCCCGGAGGCGACGGCGGTCGCGCAAGACCACGTGGACGACATCGTCGAGGCCTGCACCGTTCGCGGGACCGAGGTGCCGGACGGTTGCGGCCTGCGCATCCCCTGGGGGACGGAGTTCCGAGAGGTCGAGGAGTTCCGCTACCGGGTCGAGGAGACTCCGGCCGTCACCCTCACTCCGACGGGCTTCACGGCCGACCGCGGGGTGCTGGTCGTCACCGTGACAGGGACGGGCTTGGACGGCGCCGAGCTGACGAAGACGTACCGCACAGACTCCTGGACGCTCCGTGGCGACGTCTCGTTCACCGCCGACGATCTCGTGCTCTCGCCGTGGTGAGCCGAGGGCGTCACGATGTGCGCGGGTCAGACCCGTGCGTCAGAGGTGCCGTGCGTCAGAACTGCACGCGCGGGGGCTCTGAGATCGCGCTGCTGTCGGCCACCTCGAAGAACTCGCGCTCGGAGAAGCCCAGTCCCTTGGCGAACAGGTTGTTCGGGAAGACTTTGATCTTGGTGTTCAGCTCGCGCACACCACCGTTGTAGAACCGACGCGCGGCCTGGATCTTGTCCTCGGTGTCGACCAGAGCCTGCTGCACCTGGAGGAAGTTGGTGCTCGCCTGCAGCTGCGGATATGCCTCGGCCACCGCGAACAGACTGCGCAGAGCCTGCTGCAGGTGTCCCTCGGCGATACCGGCTTCACCAGGCCCGCCCGCCGAAAGAGTCTCGGCACGCGCACGGGTGACGTTCTCGAAGACCGCCTTCTCGTGGGAGGCGTAGCCCTTGACGGTCTCGATGAGGTTCGGGATGAGATCGGCTCGTCGCTTGAGCTGCACCGTGATGCCGCTCCATGCCTCGTCCACGCGCACATTCAGCTGCACCAGCGAGTTGTACGTGGCCCACAGATAGATGCCGACGAGCAGGATCACTCCGACAACGATCAGTACCGGCACGAGCCATTCCATCAGAGGCCCACCCTTCCTCGTGTTTCTCTCATCCTAGACGCGCAGTCTGCACGTGGACTGGGCATGCGCGGCTACGGCCGCGGACCGTTCAGCTGCCGAGCACCCGTTCGAGATACCGGTTGCCGAACAGGCGATCCGGATCGAGCCGATCGCGCAGTCCGAGGAAGTCGTCGAAGCGCGGGTACCGCTCCCGGAGGGTCTCCGCGGTCAGCGTGTGGAGCTTGCCCCAATGCGGACGTCCGCCGAACTCGTGCATGATCTCCTCCACGGCTCCGAAGTACTCCGTGGGGTCAGCGCGCCAGTACCGATGCACGGCGATGTACGCGCTCGGGCGCGCGTGGGCCGTGGAGAGCCAGCGGTCATCGGCCGCGGCGAAACGCACCTCGATCGGGAACTCGATCCGCCACCCGCGCCGGGCGATGAGCGCCCTGACCGCCTCGAACGCCGCCACGACGTTCTCGACTGGGATCGCGTACTCCATCTCCCGGAAGCGCACGGTCCTGCTCTGGATGAGCACGCGGTGCGACAGCTCGGTGTACTCGCGATCTCCGGTGAGCCTGACCGCGAGCCTGCTGAAGGGCGGCGTGATCGCCGGCACGGCTTGGCCGGCCGCGCACACCACGCGGTAGACGCCGTTTGAGAGCAGCGTCTCGTCGATCCATCGTCCGACGACCGGGAGCGGTTTGCGGACCGTCGCCTCAGGAAGGCGCGTCTGCCGCTTCGTCAGCGCGACATCCGTATGCGGGAACCAGTAGAACTCGAAGTGGTCGGATGCGGCGACCCGCTCATCGAGGGTGGCGAGCACGTCGTCCAGAGGCACCGGCTCGTCGATGGCGTGCATCACGAACGCGGGAACGCACTGGAGCGTGACGTCGACGATGATGCCGAGAGCACCGAGTCCCAGCGCCACCGCGGGCAGGAGCTCGCTCTCGTGCTCCTGGTCGATCCGGAGGAACTCGCCTGCGGCGGTGACCATCGTGACGCCGACCACCTGGGTGGCGAGGCCACCGTAGCCCGCGCCCGTGCCGTGGGTGCCCGTGGAGATCGCGCCGGCGATGGACTGGCGATCGATGTCGCCGAGGTTCTCCATCGCGAGCCCGTACGGCGCGAGCAGCCCGGGAATGCGATGCAGGCGCGTTCCGGCGAGCAGGGTCACCCGGCCGGTGTCGGCGTCGGCGGAGACGAGGCCCTGCAGGTCGTCGAGCTCGAGCAGCACGCCAGGCGCGATGGCGATGCCGGTGAAGCTGTGACCGGCGCCCACCGCCTTCACGGGCAGTCCGTGCTTGACCGCGGCGATCACCGCACGCTGCACGCCCTCCGGGCTGCGCGGGCGCTCCACACGAACCGGTCGCACGGAGGCCGAGCGGCCCCAGTTCTGCCAGGTGCCGCCGATTCTCGTCACAGGAAGGCCTTTCCCTCGCCGCGGTAGGTCGGCAGCTCGTCGATGATCTCGTCGCCCGAGATCAGGTGATAGCTCTCGATGCGCTCTGCCGGCTCACCGCTCTTGGCATGGCGGAACCATACGCGGTCTCCCACGCCCAGCGACGCGGCAGCCGGTCCCTGCAGCGGCGTCTGCACCTCGCCGGCGGCTTCGCGGGAGAGGGTGTGGAGCCCTTCCGGCCACACGGCACGCGGCTGCCGGGAGGCCACCGCGGGGCCGGAGGCGATCCATCCGCCTCCGAGCACTGTGGCGATGTCGGCGGCAGGGCGCCGCACCACGTCGAACGCGAATGCGGAAGCGGGTGCTGGCCGGAACGAGCGGTAGCCGTCGAAGAGGTGTCCGCCGAGCAGGCCGCTCCCGGCACTCGCCTCGGTGAGGGATTCGTCGCTTCCGGTGAACTCGAGCGAGCCCGTTCCGCCACCGTTGAGGATCTCCAAGGGGGCGACGGCTCCGACCGCGGCGACGATCTCGGCTCGGCGCTCACGCAGCTCGTTGCGAGAGCGGGCCTGCACCATGCGGATGAGCGGAGCATCGGGTCCGGCGTCATCACCCTGACCGGCGATCTGCGCGTCGTACATCTGCAGACCGACGAGGCGGAACCCTGGGCGCGCGACCACCTTGCGGGCGAAAGCGGCGACCTCGCCCGCACTGAACAGGGCGGAGCGGCGCACTCCGATGTGGCCGAGGAGCGAGGACCGCCAGGAGGCATCCACATCGATTGCGACGCGGAGTTCGGGACGTGACCCCGGGACGGCGACACTGTCGATCAGGTCGAGGTGCACTAGATCGTCGATCATCAACGTGATACGTCGCGCGGCCTGCTCGTCGGCGATGAGCCTTTCCAGTCCCGCGCGATCCACGGTCGGGTAGCCCAGCATGATGTCGTCGTGGGTCTCGGCGAGCCAGAGCGCCTCTTCCAGCGTGAAAGCCAAGATGCCGCGGAACCCCGGCAGCTTCAGCACGGCGTCGAGCACCGAGCGCACCCGGACGGATTTCGAGGCGACGCGGATCGGGAGTCCACCGGCACGCACCAGAAGGTCCATCGCGTTGTAGCGGAGCGCCTCGCGGTCGATCACCGCCACCGGTGCCGGGAGGTGTCCTGTCGCCGCGGACAGGCGCGGCCAGTAGCGGGCCGGGTCCTCCCACTCGGGGGCGACCGCGGACGCACCATGGACGGGGCTCAGTTCGTCGATGAGGTCGAGCACTCCCCCACCCTAAGGCCTCACCCGACTCCGTTTCACTCCTGACGGCACCGCGTCGCAGACGAGCACGGCGATAGGCTGACCGGGAGGCCCCCGTAGCCCAATGGCAGAGGCAGGCGACTTAAAATCGCTTCAGTCTGGGTTCGAGTCCCAGCGGGGGCACGTCGACGCTCAGTCCTCCCCCTGTGCGACCGCCTTCCGTTCGCCCGCGGCCTCCCGCATCCGGCGAACCACCAGGACCACGAGTGCGATCGCGATCGCCGAGTAGACGGCGTAATCGAGGTAGCCGAGGTACTGCTCCAGCTTCTCGTGCTGGCTGCCCAGCGCCGCCCCGACCCCGAGAAGGAGCGCATTCCACAGTCCGCTCCCGATGATCGTGTAGACGCTGAACGTCACGAGGTTCATCCGGGACGCTCCGGCGGGGATCGAGATCAGACTGCGGACGCCGGGAACCATGCGCCCGACCAGCACGGTCCACGCACCGCTGCGCACGAACCACTCGGTTCCACGGTCGAGGTCCGAGCGACTCACCAGCTTCGTGGCCGCGAGCATCCGCACCGCGCGGTCCATTCCGATCCCGGCGCCGAGCCAGTACAGCAGCAGCGCCCCCAGCCACGACGCCGCGGTGCTCCAGAAGATCAACCATCCGAGATTCAGGGAGCCGCTCTGACTCAGGTATCCCGCGAACGGCAGGATGACCTCGCTCGGTATCGGCGGGATGAGCACCTCCAGGAAGACCAGCACGCCCACGCCGACGTCGCCGAGGGCGGTGAGGACGTCGGCGGCGAATCCGGTGAGGCCGGTGAAGCCGTGTTCGGTGGCAGCAGCGAGAACCATGCGGGGTCAACGTCCGAAGATGTCGCCGATTCCGGGGATGCCGATGTCGCCGAGCTGTTCGCCCCACCCGCTCGCCGCTTCTCCGAGCCCGGAGACCGTGTCGCCGGCAGAGCCCCACAGATCCCCCGCGCCTCCGGCGATCGACTCGACATCCACGCCCTCCGCGAGTGCGCCGAAGTCGACGCCGATGTTCGCGGCCTGCTCGAGAAGGGGCCCGGCCACCGTGCTGAGCACCGCGCCACCGGCCACGACGCCGAGAAGTCCGACAGCCGCGCCGCCGGCGGCGACTGCCGCACCACCGGCGCCGGCACCCCGCACACGCGACAGCAGGCCGCGCATGCGTCCCGGATTCATGGCCTCGGTGCGGCCCGCCGCCCTGGCGAGGTCGTCCGCGGAGGAGGAACGCGGGTGCTCGCCCGGGGCGAGCTCCTGCCGCATGCGGGCCTCCACCAGCGAGCGCTGCTCCGGCGAGAGCCGGGCGAAGGCCTCACGATGGATCTGCTCGACGCGCTGCGGGTCGGCCGTCTGCAGGAGGTAGTCGTAGCGGGCGATCGCCGCCCGATCGGCATCGGTGACGGACCTCGACGCCCGCGACGCACCGGCGGCGGGCGGCGCGTACGGGTCACGGGCTGCGGGCGGCGCGTACGGCTCACCGGCCGCGCGACCCGGCTGAGAAGGCTGCCCGGGATCCCCCTGCCCGCGAACGGCGTCGACGGCGCCGCGCAGCAGTCCGCTCCAGTCCGTCGACCGGGATTGGTCGTGCGGGCGCGATCCGCCCGTCGAGTGACCGCTGCGCCCGGAAGCGGCGTTCTTCTCCAGCGCCTCGGAGGCCATTCCGATCAATCGGGAGAGCTTTCCCATGAGTGGTCCCTTTCGTGGTGCGGACCACCGGAGATCCACGACGTCGGGACGACGGCAGGGTCACTCAGCAGCCCGCGATGCGGGTGCCAAGGTCTCCTCCACCCTCACAGGCCGGCGGGCCGGAGCACGATCTCGAGCTCGTAATGACGACGTCGCCGCATTCGGGAGTACTCCCCTTGCCCGGGTGACGATACCGGGCTCACCTATGCGTCGCCTCAGAGCCAGCCGACACGACGACGATCGGCCCCGAGCGCAGTGCGTTCGGAGCCGATCGTCGTCGTGCGGAAAGTGTTACTTCGCCGCTGCTTCCGCCGTCTCGGGAGTCTTCTCCGCGACGGGCTTCTTCGCAGCCGGCTTCTTCGCGGCGGGCTTCTTGGCGGCGGGCTTCTTCTCCGCAGCCTTGTCCGCCGGGGCAGCCTTGTCCGCCGGGGCAGCCTTCTCAGCCGGAGCAGCCTTCGCCGGAGCATCGGCCACGGGCGCGGCGGGAGCGGCCGGACGCGGTCGCGCGGCGAACTCCTCGAAGACGTAGCGCGGGTTCTGCACCGTCTCGAGGTTCACCAGGTCGCGGCCGAGCCACAGGTTGTTCCACCAGCCCCACAGCACGCGCCACTTGCGTTCCCACGTGGGCATCGCCAGACCGTGGTAACCGCGGTGCGCGAGCCAGGCGATGAAGCCCTTGAGGGCGATCTTGCCGGACTGGAAGACACCGTTGTACAGGCCGAGACCTGCGACGGCGCCGAGGTTCTTGTGGAAGTAGTCCTTGGGCTTCTCGCCCCGGAGCACGGCCACGAGGTTCTTCGCGAGGAGCTTCGCCTGGCGGACGGCGTGCTGGGCGTTCGGCACGCAGAAGCCGCCGACGCCACCGCCCGAGAGGTCGGGGACAGCGGAGACGTCTCCGGCGGCCCATGCGCCCTCGACGAACGCCTCGGGGGTACCGACGCGCAGGTCGGCACGGGTCTGGATACGACCGCGCTCTTCCACCGGCAGGTCGCCACCGCGCACGACGGTCGGGTTGGCCATGACACCCGCGGTCCAGACGATGACGTCGGTCGGGATGACCTCACCCGTGGAGAGCTCGACGTTTCCGTCGACCGCGCTTGTGAGCTGCGTGTCGAGGTGCACGTTCGCGCCGCGCTTGGCGAGGTCCTTGAGGACCCACTCGCTGGTCTGCAGCGAGACCTCGGGCATGATGCGGCCCATCGCCTCGATGAGGTGGAAGTGCGTGTCGTCGAAGCTGATCTGCGGGTACTTCGACACCAGCGAGGACGCCAGCGACCGCAGCTCGGCGAACACCTCGATGCCGGCGAAGCCACCACCCACGACGACGACCGTCAGCAGGCGGTCGCGCTCGGGGCCGGCCGGGAGCGAGGCGGCCTTGTCGAAGTTCGACATGACCTTGTCGCGGATGGCGACGGCCTCTTCGATCGTCTTCAGTCCGATCGCGTTGTCGGCGATGCCGGGGATCGGAAAGGTGCGCGACACGGCACCGGCGGTGACGACGATCTGGTCGTACGCGAACTCGTACGGCTCGCCCAGCGGCGGCGTGATGGTCGCGACCTTCTGGGCGTGGTTGATGTTCGTGACCTTGGCGGTGAGCACGTTGGTGCGCTTGAGGTGACGGCGGTGCGCGACCACCGAGTGGCGGGCCTCGATGGAACCGGCGGCGACCTCGGGGAGGAACGGCTGGTACGTCATGTACGGCAGCGGGTCGACCATGGTCACGTCGGCTTCGCCCTTGCGCAGGTGCTTCTCGAGCTTCCACGCGGTGTAGAAACCCGCGTACCCTCCGCCGACGATCAGGATCTTGGGCACAGTGCTGTTCTGAGGCACAGAAGAACTACTCCTCGGAGTCGGGGGTGTGGCGTACGGAAATGCGCGCCGATCGGATGCGCCGGGCAGCAGCGGTGACGCCAAGCGCTATCAGGATACCAGGGACTGTGAGCGCAATGAGCGGCAGGGTACCGTAGCGCAGTGAATCCGCGCTGGGAAGCAGCGGTGAACCGGGGTCGGTGGGTGCATCGGCCGCCGGCAGAGGGGGGACGGCGACCGGGGTCACCGGCGCGACCGTCTGGGGTTGCGTCTGTGCGCGGCGGAAGACGCGGATCCACTCGGCGAGATCTCCCATGGGGTTCTCGCTCACCGCGGGAAGATTCGCGGAGATCGCTGCGGCGGCGTCCACCAACCCGTACCCGTAGAGCGGGTCCTGCGGCTTGATCGCGTCGGGGACCGGGATGGCGGTCTTGATGATCCGGTTGATCACGTCGATCGCCTTGATGTCGGGGTGCGCCGAGCGGATCAGCGCCGCGACCCCCGCCACGATCGGCGCGGCGCCACTCGTGCCACGCCACGGCGTGACCGTCCCATCGGCCGAGACGCCGATGAGTCCTTCACTGGGTGCGGAGATGCCGATCGTGATGCCCTGCGTCGACGCCTCGATACTGGCCGTGCCGGTCTGATCGACCCCACCGACCGTCAGCACGCCGGGGATGGTCGCAGGGGCGCCGATGATGTTCGTGCCACTCCCCCTGTTCCCCGCCGCGACCACCACCACCACGTCGTGCTGGAAGGCGTAGAGGAATGCCTCATCCCAGCTCTCGTCCCAATCGAGCGTGTTGGTGGTGAAGGAGAGATTGATGATGTCGGCGCCGTTGTCGACGGCCCACTTCATGCCCTTCGCGACCTGCTCCGTGAACGGCACGGTCGCGGCGGCACCGAATCCGACGGAGATCGAGAGCAGGTTCGCCTCCGGTGCCACGCCGATCATCCCTGTGCCGTCGGGCGCACCTCGTCCGGCCGCGAGCGATGCCACCCAGGAGCCGTGATTGCCGTCGACCGCTCCCAGAGGGGTGCGTCCGTCCGGGGTACCGGCTCCCGACACGTCGGTTCCGCCGACCACGGCATCGCCGAAGACGGAGGGCACCTTGGCGATGCCCGTGTCGATCACGGCGATCGTCACGCCCTCGCCCCGCGTGGTCTGCCACGCCTCGCGGATGCGCGCGCCGTCGAGCCAGTACTCCGAGGCCCGCACCGGGTCGGCCGGGTCGTCCGGGATCGGCGGTGGGGTGGCCGAGGCCCCGATGAGCAGCACGGTCGCCGCGACCACCATGATGGCGGCAGCGCTGCGCAGCGTCCGGCGGACGGTCATGCCGTGGAAGCCGCCGCGTCGCGGGTGGCAGCGCCGGGGTCTTCACAGCGGCAGACATCCGGAGACCACGACGAACGGGCAAGCGCCGCGTCGCCGATCGGATTCACGCCAGGACCGGCCGCCAGGGAGTGCCCGGCCAGGGCATGCAGGCACTTCACGCGCGTGGGCATGCCTCCGGCGGAGATCCCGTCGATCTCGGGGACCTCGCCGAACCGGGCACGGTCGGCCAGGTAGGCCTCGTGCGCTGCGAGATAGGCCGCGGCCACGTCTTCGTCGTCGGCGAGCAGGCCCGCGAGCTCAGGCATGACCTGGGTGGCTTCGAGGGTCGACATCGCGGCCGTCGCTGCAGGGTGCGTGAGGTAGTAGAACGTGGGGAACGGCGTGCCGTCCGGCAGGCGCGGTGTGGTCGCCACGACTGTCGGATTGCCGCAGACGCAACGTGCCGCGATGCCCACCACACCTCGGGCGGAACGGCCGAGCTGGGTCGATACGACGGCGAGCTCGGCGGGCGTGGGGGCAGGGAACGGCGGCGTGGTCACCCCACCAGCGTAGGGGAGGCTGCAGGGAAGATGCTCGGAGCGGAGGCTCAGCGAGTGACGGCGGCGGTGTCGCTGAGCCCGGCCGAGACGAGGGTGCGCAACAGCTGCGGCATCCAGTCGGTCGGCTTCTCGACGAGCGTGTCGCTCACGGGCTCCTGCTCGCGCGGGAGGGCAGCAGGATCGAGGTCGTTGTCGATCAGGTAGACGACTTCGCCGGGCTTCACGTAGTAGAGGCGCTCGCGGGCCTGCGTCGTGATGTACGCCGGGTCGTTCCAGCGATCGCGCTCGGCTTCAAGCGACGCGATCTGGTCTTCGCTCACCTGCACGGAGGCCTCGAGGGCCGCGATCTTCTGCCGCTGGTCGATGAAGGTGCCCAGCGTCGGCACCAGCACCCACGCACCGAGCACCACCAGCGAGAGCATGATGACGGAGAAGGCGGAGAGGCGGATGCCCGATGCCCACTCGCGCACATCGACGCGCGGTGTTCCGCCTCGGCTTCCCCTCGAGGTACGCGGGGCCGACGGTGATGTCGCGCGGGGTCTCGCCGCGGCCTTGCCCGTGCGCTTCGCCGCGGCCTTCGGGGCGGATGGCCCGGGAGACGGCGAAGGAGGAGCCGGTCGTCGTGCCACGGCTCCTCCTTCGTCGTGCCGCATCAGCGGCGGTGGTCACCGCCCGCGGGCGGCTCTACATGCGTGTGCGCTCAGGCCTGGTAGCGCGGGAACGCGGAACGGCCGGCGAAGACCGCGGCGTCGCCGAGCTCCTCCTCGATGCGCAGCAGCTGGTTGTACTTCGCGACGCGCTCGCTGCGTGCGGGCGCACCTGCCTTGATCTGGCCGGCGTTCGTGGCGACCACGAGGTCGGCGATCGTGGTGTCCTCGGTCTCACCGGAACGGTGCGAGAGCATCGCGGTGTAGCCCGAGCGCTGCGCGAGGCTGACCGCGTCGAACGTCTCGGTCAGCGTGCCGATCTGGTTGACCTTGACCAGCAGCGAGTTGGCGACGCCGCGCGTGATGCCGTCGGCGAGGCGCTGCGGGTTGGTGACGAACAGGTCGTCGCCGACCAGCTGCACCTTCGAGCCCAGTGCGTCGGTGAGGTGCTTCCAGTTGTCCCAGTCGTCTTCGGCCAGCGCGTCCTCGATCGTGACGATCGGGAAGTCGTTGACGAGCCCGACGTAGTACTCGGTGAGCGCGGCGGCGTCCCAGTCCTTGTTGTCGAGACGGTAGACGCCGTCCTTGAAGAACTCGGTGGCGGCGACGTCGAGGCCGAGCGTGATATCGGTGCCGGGCGTGAAGCCGGCCTTCTCGATCGCCTTCACCAGGAAGTCGAGGCCCTCGCGGTTGCTGGGCAGGTCGGGAGCGAAGCCGCCCTCGTCGCCGAGGCCGGTCGCGTATCCGGCGGCCTTCAGCTCGGCGCGCAGCACGTGGTAGGTCTCGACGCCCCAGCGCAGCGCCTCGGAGTAGGTCTCCGCGCCGATCGGGGCGAGGAAGAACTCCTGCATGTCGATGCCGTTGTCGGCGTGCTCGCCGCCGTTGATGACGTTGAACAGCGGAACGGGCAGCACGTGGGCGTTCGGGCCACCCAGGTAGCGGAACAGCGGAAGGTCGGCGGAGTCGGCCGCAGCCTTTGCGACCGCGAGGCTCACGCCGAGGATGGCGTTGGCGCCGACGCGCTTCTTGTTCTCGGTGCCGTCGACCTCGATCAGGATCTCGTCGACGATGCGCTGCTCGCTCGCCTCGACGCCCTCGATGGCCGGTCCGAGCTCATCGATGATGGCCTCGACGGCCTTGAGCACGCCCTTGCCGCCGTAGCGGCTCTTGTCGCCGTCGCGGAGCTCGTACGCCTCGAACGCGCCCGTGGATGCACCGGACGGGACAGCCGCCCGCTGCACGATGCCGTCGTCGAGGAGGACCTCCACCTCGACGGTCGGGTTTCCGCGCGAGTCGAGAATCTCGCGTGCGCCTACAGCCTCGATCAGTGCCACTGATGTGCTCCTTGCTCAGGGGGAAAACGTTGTGTGGAGCGTCGTCGATCCGCGCCCAGTCTAGCCCGGCCGTCCGACACGATCAGGGACGCGCCCGTCAGACGACGACCGCGATCGCGAAGCCGTCCCAGCCCTTCGCCCCCACGGTCTGCAGGGCCGTGGCATCGAACCGCGGATCCTCCCCCAGCATGCGCAGACCTTCGCGGGTGCCGACGACCTTGGGGTCGTCGGAGGCGTCTCGGACGATCTCGCCTTCGCGCCCGATGTTGTCGAGCACGATCACGGTGCCGGGATGACCGAGCTTCGCCGCCCAGTCGAGGTAGATCGTGTTCGACTCCTTGTCGGCATCGATGAAGACCAGATCGAATCCGCCGACCAGGGTGGGCAGCACGTCCGCGCCCCTCCCCACACGGATGTCGACCCGCTCACCCACTCCGGCGGCGTCGATGCTGGCGCGAGCGACGGCCGCGTTGTCCGCCTCCGCCTCGACCGTCACGACGCGTCCCTCGGGCCCCACCGCCCGTGCGAGCCAGATCGTGGAGTAGCCGCCCAGGGTGCCGATCTCGAGCACGCGCCGCGCGCCGCTGATCCGCGCCAGGAGATTCAGGAGCTTGCCCGCCACTGGAGCGACCTCGATCTCCGGCATGCCCGCGTCACGCTGGGCGACGAGCGCGGACTCCAGCTCGGGGTCGGGACCGACCAGCAGATCGGCGAGGTAGGAGTCGGCGTCGGACCAGGCGGCGGGGGTGGATTCCATGGCCTCAGCCAACCCCCGCCGCCGCCCGCCGTCAAGGCTGCGGTGCGCCGGACGGACGCGCGGTGACCTCCGCGAGGGAAGGCTGGACGCGGAACTGGCCGGTCAGTAGGAGCACGATCACGATCACGGCGATCACGACCCAACTCGCGACGCCCAGGGGACCTGCGAGGGCGAGGTCCGGCTGCGTTGCGGCGAAGATCAGGATCATCCCTGCGGCTGCGTTCAGAGAGCCGTGCGCGATCACGGCCGGCCACACCGACGCCGACCGCAGACGCAGCCAGCCGAACAGGATGCCCCAGGCGACGCATCCTCCGACCATGAACAGCACCCCGGTGATGTCGGTGCGCCCGAAGTTGTAGCCGAGCAGGATGATCGGGCTGTGCCACAGGCCCCAGATCACGCCGCTGAGGATCAGCGCCGGCCAGGTCCCGAGCGGGCGCAGCGCCGGCAGCAGCCAGCCCCGCCAGCCGAGCTCCTCTCCGAACGCGAAGAGACTGTTGAACAGCCCGCCGAGGGGGATCATCGCGAGCTGCGCGAACACGATGATCTGGACAGGAGGCAGCGGCGCACCGGCGGGGACGGCCTTCTCGAGTTCGGCGGCGAAAGCGGAGAAGGTCAGGTCGAGCTGTACGAAGCCGAGGGCTGCGGACAGCAGGACTCCGAGTGCCACCACGAGCGGTGGTACGAGCCAGCCCGCGACCATGAGCCAGACGATGCGCTTCGCGGGACGCAGCGGCCACAGTCCGAGGAAGCGAGCGCGGTGCCCCGGCGCAGGAACGCGCATCAGGAAGGTCACGACGAGGGTCGCGATGGCGGGGGTGAACATGATGATCGGCAGCAGCACGACGGAGATCGGCTCGGCGAGACCGTCGCCCAGCCAGAGCGGCAGCGCCACCAGCCAGGCGAGCACGAAGGAGACAACGACGAACACGATCACCGCGGTCCAGGGGACCCGGCGAGCCCACGGGGGCTGATCGGTGGTGAGGTGGTCGGTCATGAGCTGGCCTTTCCGTCGTCGTTCGAGAGGGCCTCGGGTGCGGGCGCGCCGTCGACATAGGCCTGCAGCAGTGCCGCGGCTTCCTCCGCGCCGTCGATCGTCGCGATGAACGGCCGCCGACCACGACGGGCCACCTCGATCGCCGCACCACGCCGCATGACGATCCCCGTGCGCCCGTCGACGGCGATACGCCACCCCCACCCGCCGAACTCACCGAAGGGCGAGATGTCGACGGCGCGCACCGACTCGACCTCGTCGACAGGGATGCGTACGCGCGGCCAGCCCAGCAGGGATCGGGCGGAGAAGCCTTCGGGCGTGACCTTGATGCGGAAGGAGGTGGTCGCCGCCAACGCGAAGCCCACGACCAGCGCGACTACCGCGACGATCCAGCCGCCCTCGACGCCGGCGCCGAGCATGAACGCGGCGAGCACGATGATGCCGAAGAACACGAGGACCAGGAAGAAGAGCGCCCCGCGCGGCATCGTGACCGTGGCCACCCACACGACGCGCTCGCCCTTGGCGATGTGCACCGCATACCGCGGTTCGAGCGTGCGCCCCTGCTCCGCTCGCACGCGAGGCTGCACGACCCACGCGATGGAGCCGACCACCGCGAGCGCCCCGAACGCCAGCGCCATGACGCCACCGATCCCCGGCACGTCGGCGGGATCGGCGAGGTCTCGCTGGATCGCGAGCGATCCGAGACTCATCACGGCGGCGAGAGCCGACATGCCGGCGGCGAGCGCACCCATCAGGCGTGCCGCACCGCCCCAGTGCGCGCCGACCGAGGCGAGCGTCACGATCGCCATGAGCACGGGCAGTCCGAGGCCGACACCGAGGAGGATCCAGAGGTACGTCGCCGGAGCTCCGAAGCCGTCGGCCCCGTTCAACCCCCAGTGCGTCGCGACCTCCGGCGGCAGCGTGGGCAACCACGACAGCACGACCACGACGGCGATCGCCGTGATGACGACCGGCAGGGACACTGCGACGAGGAAGAAGGCGAGCCGGGCACGCCGCAGCAGCGTAGGCGGCGTGCGGGTGAGGTCGTGGGTGTTGTCACGATCGGTCATGGCGAATCCTCCTCGGAGTTCTCGATCGGGCGGGTGCCTGTGCCCGTGTCACGGTGGGCGCGGACGATGCCGGCGAGCGTGGCGGCGGAGACGCCGAGCGCTGCGGCGCGACGCACCAGGTCGTCGATGTCGTGTGCGAGGTCGGCCAAGGGCGCGGCCGAGGCCGCGATGACCGCTCCCCTGCCGCGGCGGAGGTCAACCAGGCCCTCGTCGCGCAGCTGCTGGTACGCGTGCAGCACGGTGTGCTGGTTGATGTCGAGCGCTTCGGCGACATCGCGTGCGGCGGGAAGACGATCGCCGGGCGCCAGGACACCGGCGAGGATGTCGGAGCGCACGGAAGCCGCCACCTGGTCGTACAGTGCGCGAGGACTGTCGGGATCGACGCGGATCAGCATCCGACGCTCCTCTCGTCAAATCTCTACTTATTCTATGCGAACTAGAACAACTGTGACAACCCTCCAGACGTCTTTGTCGGACTCGGTCAGGTGCTCCACACTGACCTCATGCGCATCACTCCCCGCCGTCTCGCGATCGGCATGAGCCTGTGGATCCCGAACCTCTTCAGCGGCATCCGCGTCCGCCGGTTCCGTGAGGACTGGACGCATGCGACCGTCGAGCTCCACGTCAACGTCTTCACCCGCAACTACGTCAAGACCGCGTTCGGCGGCTCCATGTCGGCCATGACCGATCCCTACTTCTTCATGCTGGTCATGCACCAGCTCGGACGCGACTACGTCGTGTGGGACACCCGAGGCGAGATCGAGTTCCTCAAGCCCGGCCGCGGGGTACTGACGGCCGAGTTCGAGGTGTCGAAGGAGAAGGCCACGGAGATCCGCGAACGGGCACACGGCGGAGCCAAGGTGCTCGAGTGGTTCGAGACGGTCATCACCGATCGCGAGGGGGACGTCGTGGCGAAGGTGCGCCGCGAGGTCTACATCCGGGAGAAGAAGCGCGTCACCGCTGCTCGGGGCTGATCCCGGCAGCGAGCGTCGACGCCCTCGGGATCAGCATCGGGGCGAGACGGACGGTGCCGTGCGCGGTCGATGCCCCCGAGACCAGACCGAGGACGAGTTCGAGGGCCGTGCGCCCGCTCTCCTCGAACGGCTGGCGCACGGTCGTGAGGTCGAGCGCCTCGGCGACCTCGCCGTCGTCGTAGCCGACCACCGCGAGCGGTGCCGTGCCGACGTCGGAGCGGAGGGCGGACAGCACGGCGGCGGCGAACTGGTCGTGGTTCGCGACGATCGCCGTCGCTCCCGCAGCTCGGGCTGCGGCGATCACCCGGCCGTCGACCGCGGAGGGATCGGCCACCGCGAGGTCCGTCACCTCCAGGTGCCGCATCAGCCCCTCGACGCGGAGCATCCCGGCCGACACGTACGCCGGCGAGCGCTGCGGCTCGTGCACGAAGAGCACACGGCGATGTCCGAGCCCGGCGAGGTGCCTGCCGATCTGCGCACCGCCGTCGCGGTCGTCGACCAGGACGACCGGACCGCCCGCATCGGACCGCGTCGGCACCACATCGACGTAGACGACGGGGATGCGTGCCGCCTTGCTCGCCCGCCGCGCTGCTCCCCCGAGCGGAACCCCCATCACCACGAGACCGGTGGCGTCCGTGCGCGTGGGCAGCACGTCGAGCAGCGGCTCATCCGCTGCCGCGGCGGAATCGAGGTCGTAGGGGATGATGTCCACCGCCGCGTCCCTGGCCCGCCGGAGCATTCCGGAGAGGCGGCGCAGATACGACGGGTAGGTCGTGAACGGCGCGGCCACCGCGATGCGGGCGGCACCGACCCGGCGCCCCTGGGCCATCCGATAACCGAGAGCCGTGGCCGCCGCGACGATGCGTTCACGGGTCTCCGGTCGCACCCGGTGCGGGGCGCTCACCGCCAGCGAGACGGTGGAGATGCTCACTCCCGCACGCTCTGCGACGTCGTAGATGGTGACCCTGCCCGGTCGTGCGCGCATCGCTCGGCTTCTCTCTTCATCGAAGTTCTTCGATTGCTCAGACTAGGTCGGGACTCGCGCAGGGGGAACCCCACCGGCCCGCGAACCCATCGAAGGAGATGCCCGATGCCGACAGCACGATCCCGATTCCGGCGCCCCGCACTCGACCGCGCCGTGGCGGCCTGGGAGGAACGTGTCGCGCCGCTGCTCGCACCGGAACCCGCAGACCCCGCCGGTCGCCGTCGGATCGCCGCGGAGAACGACGACGCCGTGAGCGCAGCGCTCGGGATCGCGCCGTTGCCGACCGCCACCGAGGATCGCATCGTCCCGGTCGATGGGCACCCCGACGTGCGGGTACGCGTCTACTGGCCCGGCGAGGAGCGCACCCCGCCCGGAGAGGGGCTCCCCGCACTCGTGTACTTCTACGGTGGCGGATTCACCATCGCGGGCATCGACTGGGTCTCGTGGGATGCACGCTTCCGGGTCAGAGCTCGGGACGCCGGCATCGTGATCGTCGCGGCCGACTACGCCCATGCGCCGGAGGAGCGCTTCCCCACGCAGCCGGAGCAGTGCTGGTCGGCCTTCGAGTGGACCCACGCCAACGCGACCGAGCTGGGCGTCTCGCCGGAACGCATCGCCATCGGCGGAGCATCATCGGGAGGCGACCTCGCCGCGGCCGTGACGCTCATGAACCGCGACCGCTCCGCACATCCGATCGCTCTGCAGCTGCTGGAGAATCCCGCCCTCGATCTGACCATGGGACATGCCGACATGAGCGGCATCGATGCACGCATGCCGGGAGTCATCGTGCGCGCGGTCGGTCGCACGCTCGTGCGTCAGTATGTCGGAGACGACGCCTCAGCGGCCCGCCAGCCATATGCCTCCCCGCTGCGAGCCGCCTCTCACGAAGGCCTGCCGCCGGCGCTGATCCTCACCTCGGAGCTCGATCCCCTGCGTGGCGACGGGGAGGCCTACGCACGGGCGCTCTCCGCCGCAGGCGTGCCGGTGACCGCGATGCGCTTCATCGGCCAGACCCACGGCTCTCTGGGCTCGACCGGGTTCGTGCCCTCCGCCGACGTCGCACACCGCCTCATCGTCTCCGAACTGCGCACGCTTCACGAGGTGGTCACCGCATGAGCACGCCCGAGTACCGCGAGCCGCCGCTGAGCCCGGAGATCCGGGAATGGATCCAACGCATCCGCGAACTCTCCGCGACGCTCCCCGACCTCGAGTCTGCCGAGATGGCGACGCGCCGCCTGGCACAGCGCGAGCTGAGCGACCGCCTCGCCGTCGAGTTCACTGCTCCCGTTCCTGCCGGGGTGGAGATCGACGATCTCGTGGTCGCCGGCGAAACAGGGCCGCGGCGCGCCCGGCGGTTCCGCCCGGCATCCGCGATCGGCGCGATGCCCACGATGCTGTGGCTGCACGGAGGCGGGTGGACCGGCGGCACGATCGACGAGCTCCTCAACGACCGTCTCTGCGCGGATCGCGCACTGCGCTCGGGAGTGCAGATCGTCGCACTCGAGTACCGTCTGGCTCCCGAGCATCCGTTCCCCGCCCCCGTCGAGGACGCCATCCGTGCCCTCTCCGACCTCCGCGAGCGCGCCGACGAACTCGGCGTCGATGCCGACCGGCTGGGCGTCGGCGGCAACTCCGCGGGGGCGACGATCGCGGCGACGACAGCACTGCGGCTGCGCGATGCCGGAGAACCGCTGCATCACCAGGCTCTCGAAGTGCTGCCCGCGGCCCTGCGGGTGGTCGGCGACTCGATGCACCGCCGTCTTCGCCTCGCCGAGCGCGCAGGCATCGAGCATCTCGCCGGGCTGTATCGCGCCGGTGCATCGCTCGCCGAGGCCTCACCACTGGATGCCCCGGATCACCGCGGCCTCGCACCCGCACTCATCCTCGCGGCCGAGTTCGACCCGCTCCGCGACGGCGCCATCGCGTACGCCGACAGTCTGCGCGAAGCGGGCACCCCCGTCGTGCTGCACATCGGACTCGGGCACGACCATGCGTCACCCGGGCTCACCGGCCGCTGGGAGGGCGCTCGCGACTGGCGTGACGTCTTCGTCCACGAGCTCGCCGATGCCTACCGCGTGGACGCGCGCGCGACGCCCGAACCGGCGGACGCTGCCGTGACCACCACCGGCATGCGGCCGTGAACAGTTCCCACCCCGACCGAGACCAGGAGACGAAGATGTCCACCCACGCCGTCGATCCCGTTTTCCCCGCAGATCCCGCTCCCCCGCTCACCGCCGACGCGATCCCCGGACAGCGCCAGACGCGCCTGTTCTGGATCACCTTCGTGCTCGCATGGCTGGGCTCCGGCATCGCCCAGGGCGTCGCCGGTGTCGCGATCCCGCAGCTGCTCAAGGAATGGGACCCCGACCAGGCGACGGGCGACCTCAGCGTCATCCTCACCCTCGGCGGCGCCGCCATCCTCCTCACGACGCCGATCTTCGGTCGGCTCAGCGACCGCTCGATGTCCCGCCTCGGCATTCGCCGTCCCTGGATCCTCTCCGGCGCGCTGATCGCCCTGATCGGCTACATGATCCAGGCGACCGCGCCGAACCTCCTCGTGCTCGGCGTCGGCACGATCCTGGTCCTCGTCGGCTGGGGCGCCGTGTCGATGACCGTCCACACTCTGTTCGCGGATCAGATCCGCCGCAGCATCCGCGCGATCATGTCCGCCGTCACCGGAGCAGCCACCGCCATCGGCATCCTCGGCGGGGTCTCGCTCGCGGGCATCGTCGCGCCCATGGGCCAGATCGGCATGTTCCTGATCCCCGGCGGCCTCTCCGTGGTGCTCGCGCTCTCCCTGTTCTTCACGCTCAAGGACATCCGGCGACTGCTGCCCGCCGAGCCGCTCGACTGGAGCGGGGTGCTCGCCACCTTCTGGTTGAGTCCGCGTCGCTACCCGGACTTCGCGTGGGCCTGGGTCTGCCGTTTCTTCATGACCGCCTCGATCGTCTCGGTCACGAGCTACCTCTACCTCACAATCTCCGGCCGCTTCGCCATCGACGACCCGACCGAGATCGCCGCCGTGCAGACCCAGGCCACGGCGGCCTTCACGCTGATGAACCTGGTCATGGCGTTCGTGTTCGGCGTGATCTCCGATCGCACGGGTCGCCGCAAGCCGAGCGTCATCATCGGCGCCCTCGCGAGCGCCGGGGGGCTCATCCTCGCGATCTCCTTCGGCGGCATCGCCTTCTTCCTCGTCGGCATCGCGATCGTCGGAGCGGGCCAGGGTGCCTACATCGCCGCCGATGTCGCGCTGATGACGGAGTGCCTCCCCTCGGTCGAAGACGCCGGCAAGGACCTCGGCATCGTGGCTCTCGCCTACCTGCTGCCCGGCATCCTCGTCCCCGTTTTCGGATTCTTCGCGACCCGCATAGGCTCGCCGACAGGTGAGAACTTCGCGGCCCTCTACATCGGCGCGGTCGTGATGGCCGTGATCGCCGCGTTCGCGGTCACCCGAGTGAAGGGCGTGCGATGACCGATGCTCCCCGCCTGGGCGCTGCCGCCCGACGCGAGTACCGGAAGCTCGCCCGCGCCGACGACATGCCGGAGAAGACACACCCGGACGTCGTCCGGGCGACGGGCATCCCGGTCCCGGCAGACGACGGCGCCGCACTCCTCACCGACCACTGGCACGCAGAAGGATCCGGTGGGGACACGATCCTGATCCGCACGCCCTACGGCCGCGACGGGATCGCCGGCGTCGCGCTCTTCCTGGCCGAGCGAGGACACCATGTGGTCGTGCAGAGCTGTCGCGGCACATTCGGCTCGGGCGGCGCGTTCGATCCGCTGCACGACGAGGTCGCCGACGGACAGGCGACGATGCGGTGGCTGCGCGCGCAGCCATGGGCGACCGGACGCGTGCACTCGTGGGGAGGGAGCTACTTCGGGGTGACCCAGTGGGCGTACTGCGACGGTGACGACCGCCCGGACGCGCTCGGCATAGCCATCTCCGCGCGGCGCTTCGACGATGCCATCCTCTACCCGGGCGGCGGATTCTCGATCGACACCCCGCTCACATGGGCTTACGCCCTCGACATCCAGGAGCGGTCGCTGCCGTCGAAGGCCTGGGCGCTGCTGCGTGCCCGGCGCGGATTCCGTCGCGGTTCGCTCGCCGTTCCACCGGCGGATGCCGTGCGCGTGGCCCGCGGCGCCGACCCGCAGTTCTTCCGCGACTGGGTCGAGCACAGCGATCAGGGGGACCCCTGGTGGGAGCCGATGCACTTCGCACAGGACGTCGACTCCGTCCCGCCCGTCACGCTCGTCGCCGGCTGGCAGGACCTGTTCCTGGTCGGTCAGCTCGACGACTACGCGGCCCTCCGCGATGCGGGTCGTCCGGTGCGCCTCATCGTCGGCGACTGGGTGCACGGGGCGCCCGACATCACCGTCATCGGCGTCCGCGAAGTGCTGCGTTCGTTCACCGGAACGGCACAGACGGAGGGCGTGCGCATCGATGTGACCGGTGGTGGCGGCTGGCGCGAGCTGGAGAGCTGGCCTCCGCCGCAGACGGCCATGGATCTGGAGCTCACCGGTGACGGACGCCTGGACGGTACCGGTGCGCCGAGCCCCGCCGCCGACCTCGCGTATCGCTACGATCCGACGGACCCGACCCCGGACGCGGGCGGCCGGACCCTCAATCCGTTCTCCGCCGGACGACGCCCCCAGCGCTCCCGCGAACGTCGGAGCGACGTGCTCGTCTTCACCGGAGACCCGCTTGCCGACGACCTCCTCGTCATGGGTACGCCCACGATCACGCTCTCCTTCGCCTCGTCGAACCCGCGCGCCGACCTGTTCGTGCGTCTGTGCGAAGTGGATGCGCGAGGTGCCTCGCGTGCGCTCACCGACGGGTACCGGCGCCTTCGGCCGCAGAAGATGCACACCGACGAGATGCACACCGACGAGATGGGCCGGATCCGGCTCGACCTCGCGCCTCTCGCCCACCGGTTCGCCGCGGGGTCGCGCGTGCGGGTGCAGGTCTCGTCGGGCGCGCACCCGCTGCACCTGCGCAACCCAGGAACCGACGATCCGGTGCGCGACCACTCGCAGCTCATCCCCAGCGATCAGACCGTGCGCGTGGGAGGCACCGCACGGTCGACTCTGACACTGCCGGCACAGGTCGTCGCTCCTGCCCGGTCGGATGCCCCGTCACCCGCCGTTCACCGTCGCGTGCCACGATGACAGGATGCCCCTCGCCCGTCGCCTGACCCTCGGAGACGCGGTCGCCATCGGCCTCGGCTCGATGATCGGTGCCGGTGTGTTCGCCGTGTGGGCCCCCGCGATCGGCGTCGCCGGCAGCGGCATCCTCATCGCCCTCGCGATCGCCGCGGTCGTCGCGTACGCCAACGCCACCTCATCGGCGCAGCTCGCCGCAGCCCACCCTGTTGCAGGTGGCACCTATGCGTACGCCCGCGCGGAGATCGGCCCCTGGTGGGGCTTCATCGCCGGATGGAGCTTCGTGATCGGCAAGATCGCGAGCTGTGCGGCGATGGCGATGACGTTCGCCGCCTACGCGGCACCGGCCGGGTGGCAGCTGCCCGTGGCGGTCGCAGCCGTCGTGCTGCTCGCCGTCGTGAACTGCTTCGGGGTGACGCGCACCGCCCTGGTCACCCGTGTGCTCGTGGTGTGCTCGCTGCTCGGTCTCGCGATCGTCGTGGGCTTCGGATTCGCTGCAGCTCCTGCGGCCACCCCGGTGCCCCTGCCCGATGCCACGGCCTACGGGGTGCTGCAGGGGGCCGGCCTGCTGTTCTTCGCGTTCGCCGGCTACGCGCGGATCGCGACCATGGGTGAGGAGGTCGTCGACCCTGGACGCACGATTCCCCGTGCCATCGTGCTGGCCCTGGGCGGCGCGGTCGCCGTGTACGTGCTGGTGGGGCTCGCCGTCGTCCTGGTGCTCGGCGCCGGGGTGATCGGCTCGACGGCCCCTCTGGTCGATCTGCTGGTGGCGGCCGGGGCATCGGCCTGGGCGCCCGTGATCCGCATCGCGGCAGCCGCCGCGTCCCTCGGCGCCCTGCTGGCTCTGCTCACCGGGATCGGTCGTACGACCCTGGCCATGGCTCGCGAGGGCGACGTCCCTCGATTCCTCGCGAAGATCGATCGGCGCCATCACGTTCCGCAGCGCGCGGAGATCGCCATCGCGCTCATCGTGGTCGCGATCGTCCTCATCGCCGACCTGCGCGGCGCCATCGGCTTCTCCTCGTTCGGCGTGCTGCTGTATTACCTGATCGCGAACGCCGCCGCGTTCCGTCAGACCGGTCCCGCGCGTCGGTACCCACGGGTGCTGCAGGTGCTCGGAGCGCTCGGCTGCCTGGTGCTGGTGAACACTCTTCCCGTGCTCGCCTCACTGATCGGCACGGGCGTCGTCCTCCTCGGGGTCGGATACCGGCTGCTGCGGCTGCGGCTCGAAAGAGCCTGAACCCGGCACAACCCTGACCTCGACGCGGCGGGGTCAGCCGCGCGCCTGGGAGCGGTACGTGCGCGGCGCGATGCCGAGCACCGCCTGGAAGTCGCGCGTGAGATGCGCGTGATCCGCGTAGCCGAGCTCGGCGGCGATCGAGGCCAGGTCGGTCTCCGGGTTCTCCCGCACCCACTGCGCCGCCTCCTGCAGCCGCCGACGTCGGATCATCGCAGCGGGTGAGAGCCCCACGTGACGGTGGGTCATCCGCTGCAGGGTGCGCACCGAGACGGCCAATCTCGTGGCGGCCTCCTCGGGGGTGAGCGCGGCGCCATCGCCCATCAGGACGTCCATGAACGCGTTGGCCTGGCGTGCCGGGTCGCCGATCTGCCCCGCACGATCTTCGAGCCACTGAGAGAACGCCTCGACCGCTCGCTCGCGTCGCCCCTCACCCGAGCTCATCGCCGACACGACGGCATCGCGCAGCGCGCCGGCACCGCTCCCCTCGTCGAGTTCGCGCTCGTCGTCGACCAGGGACGCCGGATCGTCGATCAGCGCGGCGACCGCTGCTGGACGCAGCAGCGCGCCGACGGCCCACCCGCGCCCCCGCAGATCGCGGTGCGACACCCGGGTGGTCGCGCCCGACAGCGTCACCGCATCCGCATCCACGACGAGGTTGAGCGCAGGATAGGCCACGATCTCCTGCCGTGAGGAGCGCCCCGGTCCGATGTCCCACTCCGGGATCCAGAACCACTCGACCAGTCCCGCGGCTGCGGACGGTGGCGGCAGCCGGTGGAACTGCGGAAGGCGGGCGGGGTAGAGCACCCCGCGGGTCGGGTTCACCATCGGCCCAGCGTAGGCCCCGGCTCCGACGTCAGAACCTGTCGCGGATCTTCAAGCGGCCGCCTCGCCTCCGGTCCTACCGTGGCGTCATGAGCACAGACGACACCACGACGCACACCCCCACGACCGGCGCGAACGGGACCTACACGACGAACGGCCGCCCGAACAGCGCCACCTCGCTCACCCCCTTCCTCGCCATCCCCGACGCGAAGCAGGCCATCGCTTTCTACCGCGACGTCTTCGGGGCCAGGGTCATCGACGTGACCGAGTTCGGCGGCGTCGTGGCGCACGCCGACCTCGACTTCGGCCTCGGGCTGCTCCAGCTCGGCGAGCCGAACCCGGAGTACCACCTCGTGCGCTCCCCCGACGGGGATGACGACTGCTACTCGATGGGCCTGTACGTGTCCGACGTGGATGCGGTCGTCGAGAAGGCGGTCGCGGCGGGAGCGACTGTGCGCGAAGCTCCTGCTCCCTTCGTCTCGGGTGATCGCTTCGCCAGCATCCGTGATCCGTTCGGGGTGCGGTGGTCGGTGATGACACGTGTCGAGGACATCTCCGACGAGGAGAGCAGCCGGCGGGTCGCGGAGTGGGCGGCGTCGTTCAGCGCGGCACCCGCAGACGAGTCACGCTGAGCGATCGCTCCGCCGCGCGGCACACCGCCGGAAGCAGCGCCTCGGCCGTGCGACGGTAGCCCAGGGCGCTCGGGTGGAAGCGGTCGAGGCTGAACATCGCCTCGGGCTCGTCGAAGAACATCGGCCCCACCGCGCGACGCAGATCGACCGGTTCGGCGCCGGCCTGGCGCGCGGTCTCCTCCTGGATCTCGGCCAGGCGTCGCGACAGACCGGAGGCGATCCGCCGGAGCGGCTGCGGCACGGCGCGGAGCGCACCCAGGTCGGGGCACGTGCCGACGACCACCTCGGCGCCCATGCCGCGCAACCTGCGGATCGCCTCGTGCAGATGCTGCGCGGACAACGCTGCTGGCAGCCTGTGCGTCACGTCGTTGCCCCCCACGATGATCACGGCGACGTGCGGACGGTATCCCTCGGCGAGCGCGTCGATCTGGCTCGGCAGGTCGGGAGACTCCGACCCGACGACGGCCGCCGTCCGCAGCCGCACCGGCCGCTGCAGTCGGCGTCCCGTCGCCTTCGCCAGACCACCACCGAGGGTCTCCTTGCGGTGCTCGGCGCCGAGCCCCGCCGCGATCGAGTCGCCGAGCACGAGCAGCTCGAGAGGCTCTCCGTCGAGCGACCGACGCCACACGCGATCCGCGTCGAGCGACTCCTCCCCCAGCGGCTTGCCGATCCGCCGACGGGCGAGCGCGGCCTGCTGCGCCAGCACGACACGGACGGCCCCGAGGACGACGGCCAGAGCGGCTCCCGCCAGGGCGATGCGGGCGAGGAACGAGATGCCGATGCGACTCACGCCACGATTGCACTCCGTCGGCGTGAACGCGGTGTGAACACCCGTCGGCCCGGCCGCTGTCCTCGACGGCGAGCCGGACGGACGGGGCTCAGGACAGGGGCTTGAGCTCCAGCTCGGCCGCACCGGCGGACACGGTCGCGAATGAGGTGTAACCGTCGGCCGCGGAACGTTCGAGCAGCGCCTTGACATTCTTGGTGCGGCGCTCGAGTCGGACCCTGGCGCCGTCCGCGATGAGTGCGGCCTTGTGCGTGACGAGCTCGTGCACTGGAACGTCGGCGTCGTGGATCAGTACGACCGCGTTCGTCGTGACGTCCGTCTCCTCGGCGATCAGGTCGACGAGGCGCTCGAATCCGAGCGAGAAGCCCACCGCGGGCACCTGCTGCCCGAGGAAGCGGCCGATCATGCCGTCGTAGCGACCGCCGCCGCCGAGGGAGTAGCTGACCGAAGGGTGCGCGAGCTCGAAGATCGTGCCCGTGTAGTAGCCCATGCCGCGCACGAGGAACGGGTCGAAGACGAGCGGGATGTCGGCTTGCCCCCGCCCCGCGGCCACGGCCTCACCGATGCCGACCAAGTGCTCGACGAGCTCGGCGGGAGCGCCGTCGGGCAGCGCCTTGCGGATCTGCCGCTCGCCGAAGGGGTTGTACTCCAGAGTCTGCGGGCGGCGGAGGAACGCGTCGAACGCGTCGGCGGCTGCGATCGATGCGCTGCGCTCACGGAGCTCGGTCGCCACTCCCTCCGGGCCGATCTTGTCGAGCTTGTCGATCGTGATGAGCACACCGGGACGTTCCTCGGCCGTGAACCCGAAGCTGTCGAGCATCCACTCCAGCACCCGGCGGTCGTTGATGCGCACGGTCGCCCCGTCGAGGCCGAGCGCGTCGACGGCGTCGAGCGAGGCGACCATCAGCTCGGCTTCGGCGCGAGCGGAGTCGTCGCCCATGATGTCGATGTCGCACTGCACGAACTGGCGGTAGCGCCCCTTCTGCGGGCGCTCCGCACGCCAGACCGGACCGATCTGGATCGACCGGAAGACGGTCGGCAACTGGCCGCGGTTGCTCGCGTAGAAGCGCGCGAGCGGCACGGTCAGGTCGTAGCGGAGGCCGAGGTCGGAGAGCGCGGCAGGGTCGTCGGCGGCGGCGCGGATCGCGTCGGCATCCAGGCCACGACGCAGGATGTTGTACGAGAGCTTCTCGTTGTCGCCGCCGATGCCGGCATGCAGACGGTCGTACTCCTCGACGACGGGCGTCTCGATCTCGTCGAATCCATGCGCCAGGTAGCGCTCGCGGATCACGGAGAGCACACGCTCACGGCGGGCCTTGTCGGCGGGGAGGATGTCGCGCATGCCGCGCGGCGGGTTCACGGTAGCCACGGTTCCATCATTCCAGGTCTGCCGGTTGCGTCGAGCCGGGTCGGTCGTGCCGAAGCGCCGACCGGGGTCAGCGTGCCGCTTCAGCGGCGCGCACCTCGTCTTCCAGCACACGCAGCCGCTCGCGGAGCGCCCGCTCGGCGTCCCACCCCTCGTCGCGGGCGGTCGCCACCAGTGCCAGGAGCGCGTCGCCGAGCTCTGACTCGGACGCGGGGGCGGCAGCGGGCGCGACCGGCTCGACCGCCACCCCTGCGCCGGACGCGCGACCGGCGATCTTCTGCGCGAGCGCGAGCGCCGGCATCCCGCGCGGCACTCCGTCGAGCACGCTGCGGCGGGTGCGCTTCTCGGCGGCCTTCGCGGCGTTCCAGTGCACCAGCACCTGCTCAGGAGTGTCTGCCACCTCGCCGGCGAACACATGCGGGTGCCGACGCACCATCTTCTCCGTGAGAGTCTGCGCCACATCGTCGATGTCGAACGGATCATCCGGGTCCTGCGCGGCGATCGCCGCGTGGAACAGCACCTGCCAGAGCAGATCCCCCAGTTCCTCACGAAGGTCGTCGCGGCTTCCCGCCTCGACCGCGTCGATCACCTCATGCGACTCCTCGATCAGGTAGGGCACGAGATCGCGATGCGTGATCTGCTGCGACCACACGCAGCGCTCCCTGACCACTCGCATCGTCTCGGCGGCCCGTCGCAGCGCGTCGTCCTGCGGCCGGGCCTCGGACTCATCGCTCATGGTTCCTCCTCCTCATGACGCGAGCCGGCGGTACCAGCGCGCACGCAGCGACACGATGATCCCCGACAGCACCAGCGCGATCAGCGAACCCACCAGCACACCCAGGATCGCCTGATCCCTGATGCCGCCGTCCTCCGCGAAGGCGAGGTTCGCCAACAACAGGGACACCGTGAATCCGATCCCGCCGAGAGCGCCGGCAGAGAGGATGTCGGCGAACGGCAGCGCCGGATCGGATCCCTTCGGGCGGATGCGCATCGCGAGCCAGCCGAACAGCGAGATGCCGATGATCTTGCCCACCGGCAGCGCGACCACGATCGCCCAGAACGCCGGGGACAGCTGGGTGATCGAGACGGCGGGGATCACGACGAACGCGGCGACGAAGGCGAACAGCGGCAGGATCGCCCCGTTCACGGTCGGCTCGAGCGCGTGTCGCGTGCGCTCTGCGGGGACGGGTGCCATCACGAGTCCGAGCAGCACGCCGGCGATCGTCGCGTGGATGCCGGAGGAGGCGACCAGGCCCCAGGTGATCACGCCGACCAGGACCATGGCGACGGCGATCAGCGGGTGGCCCTTCGCGTGCAGGAGTCGGCTCAGCGCCCAGAACACCGCAACGCCCACGACCGCGAGCCCGAACAGCAGCCACTGCACGTCGACGGCGAAGAGCACGGCGATGAAGATGATCCCGATGATGTCGTCGAGGATCGCCAGCGCGAGCAGGAAGACGCGTACCCGGGAGGGCAGTCCCTTGCCGAACATCGCCAGGACCCCGAGCGCGAAGGCGATGTCGGTCGCGGTCGGGATGGGCCAGCCGGGTGCCGTGACGCCGTCTCCGCCGGCGATGAGGAGGTAGACCGCGATGGGGACGAGGACTCCTCCGGTGGCGGCGATGGCGGGCTGCACGGCTTTGCGCGGGGAGTCGAGCTCGCCGTGGGTCAGCTCGTGGCGCAGCTCGATGGCCACGACGAGGAAGAACACCGCCAGGAGGCCGTCCGATACCCAGTGCGCGATCGACAGGTCGAGGGCGGTGCCGGGCACGGCGATGTGGAGGTCGAGGAAGGCGGCGAGCGCATCGTGCGTCGGGAGGTTGGCGAGCAGCAGGCCGAGCCCGGCCGCGAGAAGGAGGAGGACGGCGGGGAACTGCTGTCCGCGGAGGGGGTTCGCTGAGATGCGCATCCCGTCCATCGTAGGTCGCGCACGTGCCGGACAGCCTTGGACGGCGCAGCGACGGTGCGTGACGGAGTGCTTCGTCATGCGTGCGGGCGACCCCTCGCACGCGGGATACTCTCGAGGGGTGACCCCCGCACACTCCTTCTCCGAACCCACGAACACCGAGGCCATCCGCGTGATCGGCCGATTCGAGGCAGGCCAGGGCATCCCCGATGCCATGCGCACCGATGTCCGCATGCTGGGCCAGCTGCTCGGGCAGGTGCTGCGCGAGGCCGGTGGCGACGACCTGTTCGACGACGTCGAGCGTCTGCGCCTCGCCACGATCCAGGCCTATGAGGATGAGACCTCGGATGCGTTCGAGCGCGCCGCGGCCATCGCCGAGTCGTTCACGGTCGCCCGTGCCGATGAGGTCGCCCGTGCCTTCACCTGCTACTTCCACCTCGTGAACCTCGCCGAGGAGCACCAGCGCGTGCGCGTGCTGCGTGAGCGTGCCGGACAGCCGGGGCGCGAGGATGCCGCCGACACCGTCGCGACCGCCTACGCGCGCCTGCGCACCGAGGTGGGCGACGACGAGGCTCGGCGGCGACTGGAAGGACTCCGCTTCCACCCGGTCTTCACCGCGCACCCGACCGAGGCCCGCCGCCGCGCGGTGTCGTCGAGCATTCGGCGCCTGTCCGACCTGCTCACACAGCACGATGCGGCGAGCGAAGGCGGTTCGGAGGAGCACCGTGCCCGTCGGCGGATGCTGGAGGAGATCGACACGCTCTGGCGCACGGCCCCGCTGCGTTCGCAGAAGCCGACTCCGACCGATGAGGTGCGCACCGTGATGGGCGTCTTCGACGAGACGCTCTTCACGACCGTGCCGCACGTGTACCGCCGCATCGACGACGCCCTCCGCGGAGAGGACTCCGGTTCCAGCGCCCCGGTCGTTCCCGCGTTCGTGCGCATCGGCTCGTGGGTGGGCGGTGACCGCGACGGCAACCCGTTCGTCACGGCGTCCGTCACGCGTGAGGCCTCGCAGATCGCCGCGGATCATGTGCTCCGTGGTCTGGAGCGTGCCCTGGAGCGCATCGGGCGCACCCTCACGCTCGCCGCCGACGACACCCCGCCCAGTGCGGAGGTCACCGCGCTGTGGGAACGCTTCGCCGAGACGGAGCCCCAACTGGCGGCCGAACTCGCCACCCGCTCCCCCGACGAACCGCACCGTCGCGTGCTGCTGGTGCTCGCACGCCGCGTCGCCGACACGCGCCGCGGAGATGACGGACAGCCCTACTCGCGCCCTGAGGAGCTGCTCGCCGATCTGCGGGCGGTGCAGGCGTCGCTCGCGGATGCCGGTGCGAAGCGCCACGCATTCGGAGGTGTGCAGCACCTGATCTGGCAGGTCGAGACCTATGGCTTCCACCTGACCGAGCTCGAGGTGCGTCAGCACTCCCAGGTGCACGCGAAGGCTCTCGCGGAGCTCGATGCGGGCAACGCAGTCAGCGCACAGACCGAAGAGGTGCTCGACGTGTTCCGCGCGATCGCGGACATCCAGCGCGACCGAGGCCTGCGTGCCGCAGGGCGGTACGTGGTCTCGTTCACCCAGGCGGCCTCCGACCTCGCGAATGTGCACCGCCTCGCCCGGTACGCGCTGGGCGACGACGCGCCGGTGCTCGACGTCGTACCGCTGTTCGAGACCTTCGCCGACCTGCAAGCCGCCCCCGGCATCCTGGCCGAGGCCGTGACCTTCCCGGAGTTCCGCGAGCGCATGGCCGCGACCGGCAACCGGCTCGAGGTCATGCTCGGCTACTCGGACTCGTCGAAGGACGTGGGGCCCGTGGCCGCGAACCTGGCGCTGTACGAGGCGCAGGAGAAGATCGCCCGCTGGGCGCAGGACAACGACATCGAGCTGACGCTCTTCCACGGTCGTGGCGGGGCGCTCGGTCGCGGTGGCGGCCCGGCCAACTCGGCCATCCTGGCGCAGCCCCCGCACTCGGTCGACGGCCGGTTCAAGCTCACGGAGCAGGGCGAGGTCATCTTCGCGCGCTACGGCGAGCCCGCGATCGCGATGCGGCACATCGACCAGGTCGCCGCGGCCACCCTGCTGGCATCGTCCCCCACCGAGGAGGAGCGCACCAGTCGTGCGGCCGAGCGCTATGCCGAGGTCGCCTCGACCATGGATGCCGCCTCTCGTGAGCGCTTCTTCTCGCTGGTCAAGGCGGAGGGTTTCGCGTCGTGGTTCGCCACCGTGACCCCCATGGAGGAGATCGGTCTGCTCGCGCTCGGCTCCCGCCCCGCACGCCGCGGGTTGTCGGTCGAGTCGCTCGAAGACCTCCGAGCCATCCCGTGGGTGTTCGCATGGACGCAGGCCAGGATCAACCTCGCCGGCTGGTTCGGCCTCGGCTCTGCCCTGGAGGCCGTGGGCGATGAAGAGCTTCTCGTCGAGGCATACCGTGAATGGCCGCTGCTGCGCACCATGATCGACAACGTCGCGATGAGTCTCGCCAAGACCGACGAGCGCATCGCCCGCCAGTACCTCGCCTTGGGCGACCGTGACGACCTGGCCCAGCTGGTGCTGGACGAGCTCGCCCTCACGCGACGTTGGGTCGTCCGTCTCACGGGCGGCACCGGTCTGCTCGAGAACAAGCCGGTGCTGCAGCGTGCCGTGCAGCTGCGCAGCCCCTACGTCGACGCGCTGTCCCTCCTGCAGCTGCGAGCCCTCCGCGCGCTGCGTTCCGCAGATCACGGCCCGACCGGCTCCGGAGCCGATGAGGAGCAGCAGCGGCTGCTGCTCCTCTCCGTCAGCGGTGTCGCCGCCGGCCTGCAGAACACGGGGTGACCCCGAGCCCTCCCGACGGGTGCACGGAGGCCGCTGTCGCCGACGCTAGAGTGAAACCTCCGCCTCACCCGGCCCTGCTTTCGCGTGCGACACGATCGCCCGCACCCCCATCCCCCACCAGAAAGCCCTCCCGCGTGACCGCTACGTCTTCCGCCGACTTCCATCCGCTCGCCGACTCCGTGCAGCCCGTCTTCGACACGGTGCTCACGCGCAGCCCGCACGAGCCGGAGTTCCACCAGGCCGTCCACGAGGTGCTGCACTCGATCGCACCCGTGCTGGAGCGCCACCCGGAGTACGTCGACGGCGGGATCCTCGAGCGTCTCGTCGAGCCCGAACGCCAGATCCTCTTCCGCGTGCCGTGGATCGACGATGCCGGGAAGCTCAACGTCAACCGCGGCTACCGCATCCAGTTCTCCTCCGTGCTCGGGCCGTATAAGGGTGGGCTGCGGTTCCACCCCTCGGTGAACCTGTCGATCATCAAGTTCCTCGGCTTCGAGCAGATCTTCAAGAACGCGCTCACCGGCCAGGGCATCGGCGGCGGCAAGGGCGGCTCGGACTTCGACCCGCACGGCAAGTCCGACGCCGAGGTCATGCGGTTCTGCCAGTCGTTCATGAACGAGCTCTACCGGCACCTCGGCGAGCACACCGACGTCCCCGCGGGTGACATCGGCGTCGGCGGCCGCGAGATCGGCTACCTCTTCGGCCAGTACCGCAAGGTCACCAACCGCCACGAGTCCGGCATGTTCACCGGCAAGGGCACCGGCTGGGGAGGCGCAGAGGTGCGCACCGAGGCCACCGGCTACGGCGCGGTGTTCTTCGCGCAGGAGATGCTCGGCGTGCACGGCGACTCCCTCGACGGCAAGCGCGTCGGCATCTCGGGCTCCGGCAACGTGGCGATCTACGCAATCCAGAAGGCCGCCCAGCTCGGCGCGACCGCGGTCACGGCGTCCGACTCCTCCGGCTACGTCGTCGACGACGAGGGCATCGACCTCGACCTGCTGCGCCAGATCAAAGAGGTCGAGCGCGCCCGCATCGTCGAGTACGCGAACCGGCGCCCGAGCGCCCGTTTCGTGGAAGGCGGCAGCGTGTGGGAGGTGCCGGTCGACATCGCGGTGCCGTCCGCCACGCAGAACGAGGTGAGCCTCGCCGACGCGGAGGCCCTGATCGCCAACGGCGTGCGCGCCGTGTCCGAAGGCGCGAACATGCCGTGTGTGCCCGAGGCCGTCGAGGCCTTCCAGAAGGCGGGCGTGCTGTTCGCCCCTGGCAAGGCCGCGAACGCCGGCGGTGTCGCCACCTCCGCGCTGGAGATGAGCCAGAACGCCTCGCGTCAGCGCTGGAGCTTCGGCGACAGCGAGAACAAGCTGCGCGAGATCATGGCCGACATCCACGGGGCCGCCTTCGATGCCGCCGAGCGTCACGGCGTCCCCGGCGACTACGTGGCCGGAGCCAACATCGCCGGCTTCGAGCGCGTCGCCGCGGCGATGCTGGCGCAGGGCGTCATCTGATCCGCCATTGACTCACGAGACGAGCCGCCTCCTTTCCGGGAGGCGGCTCTTCTCGTGGGTACTGGTCAGCTCTCGTCGGCCGGCACCGTGGCGGCAGGCTCCTTGACGACCTTGTTGTATCCGGTCACCGCCTGGTTCTCATCGAACGCGACGACCTTCTTGCGGAAGCCCTTGGTGATGATCGCGAGGTAGACCACCCCGATCGCGGTCCACACCAGGCCACCGCGCAGCGCGTCCTCGTGCAGGTTCGCCCACAGCAGGCCTGTCAGCAGCATGCCGATGCCCGGCATCACGATGAAGCTGAAGATGTCGCCCGGAGTCTTGCGGCGACCCTGGCGGATCGCGAACCAGGCGATCACCGAGATGTTGACGAACGTGAAGGCGATCAGCGCGCCGAAGTTGATCCACGCGGCGATCAGCTCGAGCGTGAAGGGGATCGCGAGCAGCGAGATGGCACCCACCAGCACGATGTTGAACGTCGGAGTGTGGGTGCGGGGGTTGATGTAGCCGAACGCCCGCTGCGGCAGCACGTTGTTGCGGCCCATCACCAGCAGCATGCGCGACACCGATGCGTGCGAGGCGAGACCGGAGGCCAGGGTCGCGCAGAAGCCGGCAGCGGTCAGCACGGCCATGAGCACGGGCCCGCCGACCAGGTTGCCGATGACCGGCAGCGTCGAGTCCTCGACGAACTGCATGTCGCCGCCGGGCGCGAACTCGTTCCAGTCGGGGAAACGCAGCTGCGTCAGGTAGCCCGAGATCAGGAAGATCGCCCCGCCCAGCAGCACCGTCAGCAGGATCGCCTTCGGCATGATCTTCGGGTCCTTCGCCTCCTCCGCGTACATCGTGACGGCGTCGAAGCCGATGAACGAGAAGCACACGATCGTCGCGCCCATCAGCACGGCACCCATCGTGGCGCCGTCGTGGAAGAACGGCGTCATGGATGCGACCGTCCCTGCGCCGTCTCCGCGGACCAGCTGCGCGACGACCATCACCACGAACACGGCCATCACCACGATCGAGAACACCAGCAGGATCATGTTCATGTTCGAGGTGCCGCGCATCGTGAGGTAGATGATGCTCGTGACGAGGATGCAGTACAGCACGACCCAGATCCAGCCGGGGATGTCGGGGAACAGTGCCTCGAGATAGCTGCGGATGATCAGACAGTTCACCATCGGCAGCAGCACGTAGTCGATGAGCGACGTCCAGCCGACCATGAATCCGAGGTTCGGGTGGATCGACTCGCGCACGTAGGTGTACGCGGATCCGGCGCTCGGGATCGCGCTGGAGATCTTGCCGTAGCTGATCGCGGTGAAGACCATGACGACCAGTGCGACGAGGTAGGCCGCGGGGACGACGTTGTCGGTGTCACGGGCGACCATGCCGAAGGTGTCGAACACGACGGTCGGCGTCATGTATCCGAGGCCGAGGCCGACGATCGCCCACAGCCCCAGATTCCTCTTCAGCGTCCCTCCGCCTTGCGCGAGCGGCTTCGTCTTCGTGGCCATGGGTACTCCTCGGGGGACAGCGCATGGGTCGGACTTCGGGTCGTCCGACGCTGAGGAACAGTATGGACCGGAGGGAATCATCAGCGCTACGGCGAATTCGGTTCGAAATGCGCTTTTAACAATCGGACCGACGGCGAGATTCGAAGGTCCGCCCCGTTGTCACCATCCTTCGGCGAGCACCCGGTCCAGCATCGCGACGACATGATCGGCGCTCTCCGCGGTGAGGCACAGCGGCGGCTTGATCTTCAGGACGTTGGACCTCTCCGAGGTGGTCAGCACGATCACGCCGAGCTCGCGCATCCGTTCGCAGATCGCCGCGGCCTCGGCGGCAGCGGACTCCATCGTGTCGCGGTCTCGCACGAGCTCGACGCCGAGGTACAGGCCCTCCCCGTGCACGACGGCCACCAGCGGATGGCGGTCCACCAGGCTGCGGAGTCCCCCGGCGAGGCGGGCGCCGATCACGGCCGCGTTGCGCTGCAGGTCGTCCTCGACCATGGCGTCGAGCACCGCGAGCCCGACGCGGCAGCTGAGCGAGCTCCCGCCTGCGGACGAGAAGAACTGCCCCTGCGTCGACAGCGCGTCGGCGATGCGCCTCGAGGTGATCACACCGCCGATCGGGTAGCCGTTGCCCATGGGCTTCGCGATCGTGACGATGTCGGGCACGACACCCGCGAGCTCGAATCCCCAGAAGGCGGACCCCATCCGCCCGAAGCCGACCTGCACCTCGTCGGCGATGCACAGCCCGCCCGCCGCCCTGACCTGCGCATAGGCGCCGGCCAGGTAGCCCTCGGGGAGCACCACACCGCCCGCGTTGCCGAGGATCGACTCGCACAGGAACGCCGCGACCTCCCGCCCCTCGCTCTGCAGCCGGTCGAGATCGGTCCCGAGGTCGGCGAGGTAGTCGCCCGTGACATCCGCACCTCGATACGTGCCGCGGAAGCGGTTGGGCACATCGGCGACGTGCACCCAGTCGGGCCGTGTCTCGAGGGCGGAGGGGTTGTCGTAGGCGCTGGTCGTGACCGCATCACTCGCCGCGGTCCAGCCGTGGTAGGCCTCACGCAGCGCGACCACCGTACGACGCGCGGTGGCGGCCTGGGCCAGGCGGATCGCGAGATCGACCGCTTCCGAGCCGCTGTTGACCAGCAGCACGGTGTCGAGTCCGCTGCCTTCCGGCATCAGGGCGAGCAGCCGTTCGCTGTACTCCGCGAGATCGCGGAACAGGAAACGCGAGTTCGTGGCCAGCGTGCGCAGCTGGCGGTCGGCTGCCTCCGCGACCTTCGGATGCGCGTGACCGAGACCGGCGACGTTGTTCACCATGTCGATGTAGGTGCGCCCTGTCGTATCGATCAGATGGTGCCGCCATCCGCGTTCGATCTGCGGAGGACGCTCGTAGTAGCGCTCCTGCGCGGAGGCGAAGATCCGCTCGCGTCGCCGCAGCTCCGTGGCCGCGTCATCGCGCTGCGCGAAGGACGGCAAGCCGAGCAGCGGTGCGGGATCGGCGGTGAGACGGCTCCACGCCGGGACGCGCTCGGGCGCGACGAGCAGCGCACCGTCCGCCTGGCGTTCGGGAGCGTCGTCGCGGTGGATGCCGACGGTCAGGCGTCGCGGTTCGAAGGCCGCGGCGAGCCAGCCCACGGTCTCA
>NZ_JYIV01000017.1 GCF_000956405.1 Microbacterium oxydans | reverse complement strand
GGGGGAGGCAGGGGTGACCATGGCGGCGGCTTTCGGATCGTGGGGCGGGGTGCGGAGCGATGTCGGTGCTGCCGACTTGACGTTCCTGCAAGAAAGTGTAAACGTTTACGCACGAACATCTGCAAAGGAGCACCATGACCACTCCCGTCCTTCTCGACTGCGATCCGGGCCACGACGACGTCTTCGCGATCTGGCTCGCGGCCGGAAACGACGCCATCGACCTGCGCGGTGTGACGACCGTCGGCGGCAACGGCTACCTCGAGCACACCACCCGCAACGCGCGGATCGCCCTCACGGTGGCCGGGGTCACGAACGTGCCGGTCGCCGCCGGGGCCGACAAGCCGCTCACGCGCGAACTCACCCCGGGGGCATGGATCCACGGGGAGAATGCGCTCGGTGGTCCGGTGCTCCCCGAACCCACGGTGCCGCTCGACCCCCGCCACGCCGTCGACTTCCTCGCCGACACGCTCGCCGCATCGTCGGAGCCGATCACGCTGATCCCGACCGGCCCTCTGACGAACATCGCCCTCCTGCTGCAGCAGCGCCCCGAGGTCATGTCGCAGATCAAGGAGATCATCTGGATGGGCGGTTCGACCGGACGCGGCAACGTGGGCGCATACCCGGAGTTCAACGCCTGGGCCGATCCGGAAGCGGCAGCGGTCGTGTTCGCCTCCGGTCTGCCGCTGACGATGGTCGGACTCAACATCTCCCACCAGGCCCTCATCACCGAAGAGGTCATCCAGCGCATCGGGGCCGTCGGCAACGAGACCGCGGCCTTCGGCGTCGAGCTGCTCCGGTTCTTCTGCAGCACCTACGAGAAGGCGGAGGGCATGCCAGAGGGTCCTCTGCACGACCCCATCACCGTGGCGATCGCGATCGACCGCGCCGTCGCCTCCGTGCAGCGCTGCCACGTCGACATCGAGACCACGGGGGAGTTCACCGCCGGCGCGACCTGCGTCGATCTCCACGACATGCTGGGCAAGGAGCCGAACACCGACGTCGCGATCACCCTCGACGTGCCGAAGTTCTGGAACCTGGTGACCGACGCCGTCGGCGCACTGGCGTGATGCTCAGTGCGTAGCGGCGGGAGTCGTCGACTCGGCCACCCGCAGGCTCGGCGCGAGGCGACGGAGCACGTACGGGGCCTCGGGATCTTCCATCCGGCGCACCAGGGCTTCGGTCGCCTCGCGGGCGAGTTCGTCGAACGGCTGCACCACGGTCGTCAGCCGCGGCTCGCATACATCCGCGAGCATCGTCCCGTCGAAGCCCGTCACCTGCACGTCGGACGGAACGCTCCTGCCCGCGCGCTTCAACGCGGCGATGGCGCCGGCTGCGACGAGGTCGTCGCCGGCGATGATCGCATCGGGGAGGGGCCCGCGCGCCAGCAGTTCTTCAACGGCCCTCTCTCCGAAGGAGAGCAGGTACTCCCCGAAGATGTTGTCCTCGCGGGGCAGCGAGCGTTCCCGCACGGTGGTCTCGAACGCGGCCCGTCGTTCACGTCCCACCGAGGTGACGTCGTTGCCGGAGACGAGCACGACTCGACTCGCACCGCGGGAGGTGACGTGGTCGACGGCGAGGTCGATGCCGGCGTCGTTGTCCACTCCCACGAAGTCGGCGGACAGGTCGATCACGCGACGGTCGAGCTGCACCAGTGGCACTCTGCGGGCGGTGTCCGCGACGGCGTCGTACGAGAGCTCGGCATCGGACGGTACGACGAAGATCCCCTCGACACGACGCTCGACCAGCATGCGGAGCCGATCGCGTTCGCGGTCGACCTCGCCGTGCGAATCGGCGATGACCAGGTCGAAGCCCCGGCGCTGAAGATGGTCTTCGAGGCGGTGGATGAGCTCGCCGTAGAAGGGGTTGCTGATCACCGGGACCACGACGCCGATCGTGGCACCGCTGCCCGCCCGCAGTCCGCGACCGATGAGATTGACGCGATAGCCGAGTCGCTCGGCGACCTCGGCCACATGCTCGGCGGTGCGGCCGGAGACGCGGTCCTTTCCGTTGAGGGCCCGCGAGACGGTCGCGATGGACACCCCGGCGGCTGCCGCCACCTCGTGCAGCGTGACCGACGCCTTCTTCACCACGACCCGACCCCCCATCGGTGCCGCCGTCGACACCATCAGTCCAAGATAGGGCGTGCGTAAAGGATTACGCACGCGACCGGCCACCGATCTGCCACCCACCGACCCCCACTCAGACACGAAGAAGTGAGCAATGACCAACCAAACAGAAGCGGTACGCACCTGCACGAACGTGGCGTCGCTGATGATCGCCCTCCTCGCCGCATGTCTCGCCTTCCAGCTCAATGCCAGCATGCTGAGCCCCGCGCTGGTGACGATGGAGCGCGAACTCGCCGCCACCTCCACCGAGATCGCCGCGACGCAGACCGTCTTCTTCACGGCGGCGGCGCTGTTCACGCTGTTCCTCCCTCGCCTGGGGGACCTGATCGGACGTCGACGCGTGCTGGTCGGCATGCTCGTGGTGATGGCCGTGGGCTGCGTCGTCGCGGCGCTGGCCACGAACGTCCCGATGCTGTTCATCGGCCGACTGATCCAGGGGGTGTCGGGGCCGGTGGTTCCGCTCTGCCTGATCATGCTGCGCGCCGCGGTGAAGGACCCGAAGGCGTACGGCACCCTCCTCGGGGTCGTCACCGCCGTCAACGGAGGCATCGCCGGGGGTGACGCCCTGCTCGGCGGATACCTGGCGACGAATCACGGCTTCGCGTCGATCTTCTGGACCATGGCCGGTGTGGCGATCCTCGCCGCTCTGACCGTGCGTTTCCTCGCCCCGGAGACGATGGCCGACGACCGCCCGCGCATGGACTGGTGGGGGTCGCTGCTGCTGGTCGTCTCGGTGGGGTCGATGCTCGTGGCGCTCAACGAGCTCGGCAAGCTCGCCGGTGCAGACCTGCTGCTCGTGATCGTCCTCGCAGTTGTCGCGGTCGCGTCCTTCACCGCCTTCTGGAAGCTCGAGGCGCGGATCGCGCATCCGCTCGTCTCGATCCCCCAGCTGAAGCAGCGCGCCACCTGGGCGTTGAGCGCCACCTCGCTGCTGACCCTCTCGGGGATCTTCGCGATCATGAATGGCGTGGTCCCCGCACTCGCGCAGGACACCGCGATGAACTTGTCCATGAGTGCGGAGGAGGTGTCACTGTGGATCCTGATGCCCTACGCCCTCGCCGGGCTCCTGATGGGTCCGCTCAGCGGCCGACTCGCCGCCACGGTCGGATACCGCACGATGCTGCGCATCGGGCTGGGCGGAACCGTGCTCGTCCTCGGACTCATGGTGGCCAACGTGGAGACCTCATCGCGATTCGTCCTGCTTCTCCTCTCGATCGCGGTCGGCATCACCTACGCCGGAATCGGCAACATCATGCTCAACGGCCTGGGTGTCGTGCTCTCGCCGAAGGATCGCCCGGGTTCGCTCCCCGGTCTGAACACCGGCGCCATCAACCTCGGCGCCGGGCTGAGCTTCGTCGTCATCTACGCCGCCCAGACCTCGTTCGCCTCGGATGAGGTGCCGTCGGGCGGATATGTCGCGGCGCTCATCACCGGGGCCGTCGTCCTCCTCGGCGCGCTCGCCTTCTCGATGTTCATCCCCAAGCCGGTGAGTGCCGAACTGGTGCGCTGAGCGCCCTGTGCACGGAGCCCCCGCCGAGAGCAGCGGGGGCTCCGTCGTGTGGGGCGGGCTCGGGATTCACCCCGCAGCACGATGTGCCGTCGTGTGGGGGCGGGGATGTCCGCCTGCGGTACCACCTGCGAGCTACCGCAGGTCGACGCGGCGGTGTGCCGCTCCCGCGGACGATGGGATCTCACTCGTCCCCCATCGGAAAGCACACCGTGAAATCACACGCCCCCCGCCCCCGTTTCGCTCTGGCCCTGGCTGCCGTCGGACTCAGCACGTCGATGCTTGCGCTCGCCGCCTGTGCATCGCCCGCTCCACCGGCCCCCTCGTCGACGACTACCGGGAAGTTCGACGCCGACACGGTGAAGAAGCTCGATCAGATCCTCGACGAGGCGATCTCGGAACACGACATGCCGGGGGTGACGCTGGCGATCTGGAGCCCGGAGGGCGATTACGTCTCGTCTGCGGGTCTCGCCGATGTCGAGAAGAAGACCGAGATGACCCCCGAGCTGAACCACCGCATCGGCAGCGTCACCAAGACCTTCGTCGTGACCGCGCTGCTCCGCCTCGTGGACGACGGCGCCGTCTCCCTCGACGACCCGATCTCGACCTACGTCGACGGTCTGCGCGAGGGCGACCGGATCACCATCCGCGATCTGGCCGGCATGACCTCGGGTGTTCCGGAGTACACGAACGACAAGGCGTGGCAGGACGCCTACTTCGCCGATCCCTTCGCTCCGCTGACGCCACAGAGCCTGATCGAGGGGATCAAGGACGCGCCTCTGAACGACGAGCCGGGCACGGTGCTGGAGTACTCCAACACCAACACCGTCCTCCTCGGGCTCGCGATCGAGAAGATCACGGGCATGCCTCTGGCCGACGTGGTGCGGAAGGAGGTGACGGACCCTCTGGGGCTGGAGCACACCTTCCTTCCCGAGGGGAACGACTTCCCGGAGCCGCACGCGCAGGGCTACACGGTGCAGACCCCCGACGGTTCCAAGAAGGCGGCGACCGACTGGAACCCGTCGTGGGCGTGGGCTGCCGGCGGGATGATCTCCGACCTCGAAGACCTGAAGGTCTGGGTCCCCGCGCTGGCCACCGGTGAACTGCTGTCGCCGGAACTGCAGAAGGAACGCCTCACCGTCACTCCCGTCTCGCCCGATGACAAGGAATCCGGATACGGCCTCGGACTCTTCCGGCTCGACGGGTGGATCGGACACAACGGCGGACTCCCCGGATACAAGACGGTGACGATCTACCTTCCCGAGAAGGAGATGACAGTGGTCGCCTTCGTCAACTCCGACGTCGACGGTGAATCCGACCTGGGTCCGGGCCTGCTGACGCCCGTCACCGAACTGCTGACCCCCGAGAACGTGTATCAGCTCGGCTGATCGTCCCGGCCCTCTCGCGGTGGAGCGCGGGAGGGCCGCCATCCGCTCTGCGACGATGCCGTCAGCCCAGCGGACCTTCGAGAACCGTGAGGACGTCGACCTCGGTGAAGCCGACCGATCTGTTCAGGGCGAGCATCGGTGCATTCGACGGCGCCGTGTAGGTCTGCAGGAACCGTGACGCCGAGCTCTCCGGGAGGGTCATGAGCAGTCGCAGATTGGCGACCTTCAGGGCCCGGCCGATGCCGCGACCTCGCACCCGTTCCTCGACGAAGGTGTCGTCCTGCAGCGCGATCGTCGGGTCGGGCCGGGAGAGCAGGATCTCGGTGTAACCGACGGCGTTCGCCCCGGTGCGGGCGACGCTGCGCACGAGCGCGTACCCCTGTTCCGACATGCGCTCTTCGTTCCGACGAACCGCTGCGACGTCGGCTGCTGCTGCCGTTCGGGTGAGGTCGCCCATCGGTACGTCGTCCGACATGTGCGTGCGAAGCCGCGCCCAGTCGGCGAGCAGCTCATCCGGACACGCGCCGACCCACGAGACGACCTCGATATCGGGGTGCGCAGCGGGCAGGCTTTCGAGCGTCCCCACGGGCAGCGGCAGGTCGACCACCTGCCGGCTCTCGCGTATACCGACCCGCAGCCCCTCCGACCGCGCGAACGAGACCCCCGCCTCGGAGTACGTCTCGGTGCGCACGAGTGTGGCGGTGCCGCGCACTGCGTCGCGGACAGCGCGGAGCAGGGCGCGGGCGATCCCGCGGCGACGGAAGCGATCGAGGACGGCGATCTCGACGTCGGCCGGATCTCCGGGGTGCACGTGGGCTTCTGCGGCGCCCACCGGCACTCCGTCGATCTCCGCGAGCAATAGCACTGAGATGCGGGTCGGATGCGGGTTCTGGAACTGCCGACGCGTCGCCTCGTCGCTGCGCGACCATACCTTCCGGCGTCCGGCCGCGTATCCGTCGCGGAGGATGCCGTTCCATCGGATCAACAGCGCGGTGTGCTGCGGGTCGACGTGCATGATACGGATATCCATCGAAGGTCGTGAAGCTCTCGGTTCGAAGTCGGACGGGCTCACCCAGGGTGCCATGTGTCGGCACCGATCGCCCGGCTCTGGGGCTCCCGGGTATCTGAGAGCCTGGATGCAGGAGCTGTCCCCGACGACGAAGTGGTGAGCGATGAGCGGATCTGACACCTCGGCGGTCACGGTCGAGGCGGCGCCGATGCGGTGGTCGCCCTGGTGGCTGGCATCCGGAGTGCTGTTCATCGGCTCTGCCCTGATGGGGGCCTTCCGCAGCCTCCCCGGCTCGCTCAGCGGGGATGCGCTCGTCGGGATATCGACCACGGCAACCGTGGCGTTCAGCCTTGCGCTCGTCGCCGCCGGGATCGGAGCCCTGCGCCGCGACGACACCCTGCGGCTGCCCCAGTCCGTCGTCGTATCCCTCGTCCTCCTCGCCCTGTGGCTGCCCGCCGGGCCCCCGCTGCTGACGGCCTCGTTCGACCTCACATCGGCGGCGCCTCTCTTCGTGAACGCGCTCGTGGAGCTGGCGCTGTCGGGGACGATCGTCGCCGGTGTCCTGCGCAGCACGCTCGTGACGCCCTGGAGATTCATCCCGGCGATCGCGCTCGCCGCGGTGGTGCTGGGCTCGCTGATGGAGGTCGCCGTCATGTCGGGCGGCGTATCCGACCAGAACGCGATGATCACGGTCTCCAACGTGCTGATCCTCACGCGCATCCTCGCCACCGGAGCCCTGGGCGCCGTGGCGCTCCGGGCCGCGCGTGCTCGGCCCGGAGCGGTGGTCGTCTTCGGCGGATGACCCTCAGGCAGTGATCGTCAGGCGGCCGAGACGTATCCCTTCGAGGAGTCGTCGTCGACCAGCACGTAGGTCAGCACGCCATCCGCGTGCTCGCCCGTCTGTCTCCATACCCGTTCGTGTGCTCCGGTGGCGTAGTCGAGCACGATCCACTCCGGGGCGTGCGGGTCGCGACGTCCGACCACGTAGGACGTGCTGCCGAGGCCGACGGAGCCGAGCTGGGCGATGAACTGATCGCCGTCCAGCGTCTCGGGCGGAGTGCGGCACAGCTCGGTCGGGCGGATGCGCATCGTCAGGTCGGCCTGCCCGCTCCGGCCTCTCATGCGACGTCTCCGGCGCGCACGCCGAGCTCGCTGGTGTCGTTGAGTCCGTGCGCGTCGAGGTAGGCACGGATCGTGTCGTGCACGATGCGGATCTGCGCCTCGTTCCCCATCGCGGCCTGCATCGCTCCCATCGTGGGGGCCGGCTTGCCGTTCACGCGGTCGAGCGCTTCCCAGACGATGTCCTCGCGGGAGCCTCGGCCCATCGAATGCGGCATCGAGCTGAACACCGGGTTCGGCTTCCAGCCGTCTCGGGTCTCCTTCATCAGTGCTTCCTCTCGTCTCGCCGGGCGCCGTCGGATGCGGGCGCACTCGGTCCTGTGCGTGGGCGCGCCGAAGCCACCCGGGGCGATGTGCCCCCGATGGACGGCATGCTCGTCCTGCGGCCAGGTGCCTTCCCGAAGAGCTGTCGGATGTCGATGAAGGGAAGGACGATCTGGCCGTCCGGTTCCCTCTGACAGTACCACGTTATTTTTAGTCATTCAAAATAAGTGCGGGGTGCGTCACGTGATCGATACGACGAGAAGGCCCGATCCGTGAACCGGATCGGGCCTTCTCGTCTCGCGTGGGTCAGCTGCGCGGTGCGTCGTTCCACGACCAGATGTCGTCGCCGCGCAGCACGGCATCGGCTCCGCCGTCGCAGTAGATGGTCTGGCCCGCCATGTGGGTGTTGGCCGGGCTCGTCAGCCACACCAGCAGCTCGGCGATCGAGGAGGCCGGCTGGTGGTAGTTCAGCGGCATCGGCACGGCCGCGTCGACCTGCGCCAATCCCTCGGGGCTCGCGAGCAGACCTGCGGTCATCGCCGTGATGACGGTTCCCGGCGCGACGGCGTTCAGGGGGATGCCGGCTCCGGCCCATTCCTCCGAGACGGATGCGCGACGGACCCACCGCGACAGCGCGCGCTTGCTCGACGAGTAGTTCAGGAACCCGCCCTCCGGCGTGGCGGCGAGCTGGTCTCCGATCTCGAGCGCGAGGTTCTCATCGCCGCTCAGTGCTGCATCGACGAGATCTGCCGAGACGGGCTGCAGCGACGCCATCGAGGAGACCACCGCGGCACGGGGCTGGTCGGCCAGGCTCAGGCTCGGCAGCAGGGCGGTCAGGAACTCGGTCACACCGAAGTAGTTGATGGCCATGGTCTTGGCGATGGGGGCGGAGATCCCGGCGCACGCGATGACCGCGTCGATGTCTCCGTCGGTGGCCGCGATCACCGCGTCCGCGGCGGCGAGCCGGCCCGAGGGTGTCGACAGATCGCCCGTGACCTCCACTCCGGCCAGATCGACGCCGATGACCGAGTGTCCCTGTGTGCGCAGCAGCTCGGCGGTTGCGGCGCCGATACCGGATGCGGCGCCGGTGACGACATAAGTGCGGGTCATTTTTCCTCCAGGGGTGATGGGACGGGATCGGGCGACCGGGATATGGTCGCGAGCGTCGCCCCGGGAAGGGCGGCGACGAAACGGCTGAGGTGGGCCTGGAACTGCGTGATCTCCTGAGCGGACCACCCCGCAAGGGCGCCGCCGACCATCTGCTGCCCGGCGTCGACAAGGCGCGCATACGCCGCCCGCCCGGCATCAGTCAGCTGCACGTCGACCGTGCGTCCTGATCGGATCCGGTCGAAGAGCCCTCGAGCGGACATGCGCGATACCAGCTTCGAGGTGGTCGGGCGCGACAGTGCCGCCCGATCCGCCAGCCGGCCGAATCCGAGGGAACCGCCGCTCATGCCGACCAGATACAGGGCCCGCACCTCGAGAGCGTCGAGGGAGTCGTCGACGCTCTCGGCGATCCGTACCTGCAGCTCGCTCTGCGTCCATTCCGTGACCACTCGGACCAGCGAGTCACGGATGTCATCGAGCTCATCGTGGACAGCCATGACTCCATTGTAACAGCTCAGTTGCGTGAGGCAACTGTTGTCGAGGGACATTCTCGTCGGGCGAGGGTCACCCTCGTCTACGAAGTGTCGTGAGCTAGCTCCGGGGCGTCAGGTGCACGAACCGTCGACGTCGCAGGACTCCTCCCCGGACCGCTCCGCCCCACCGGTGATCGACGAGGCGTCGTGAGGAGTCCTCTCCACGAGAAGCCGCCCCAGGTAGGTCCCGAGCGCCAGCTCGTCCACGGCGCCGAAAGCGATCTGCCGCACGCGCCCTTCCCTGTCGACGATCATCATCGACGGTGTTCCTCTGAGGCCGTAGCGCTGCATGGTGGCGGGGATGGCCTGGCCGTCGATCGGGCGGTCGATCGCCACCGGGAACTCGATCCGGTACTCCGACAGGAATACCTCGAGCGCCTCCCTCCCCATGACCTCGTGATGCTCGAACACCGTGTGCAGCCCCAGGACCACGAGCTCGCTGCGGTCGAACATGCCGTGGAGGCGCTGGGCGAGAGGGAGGCCGTGGCTCACGCATCCGGGACACAGCATCTGGAAGGCCTCGATCACCACGACCCGCCCGCGGAGCGACTCCGGGCTGACCGGAGCGCTGTTCACCCATTCCGATACGTCGAGGGTGAAGTCCGCCGTGTCGGTGGGCGACTCAGGCATGCGCGTCCTCCTCGCGCACCGGCAGTCGCTCGGCCACGTACTCGGTGAGATCCGCCAGGCGGTTCGAGTACCCCCACTCGTTGTCGTACCAGGCCGAGACCTTCACCTGATCGCCGATGACCCGGATCAGTCCCGCATCGAGGATCGACGAGTGCGGGTCCGCGACGATGTCCGCGGAGACGATCTCCTCCTCGGTGTAGCGCAGGATCCCCTTGAGCAGTCCCTCGGCAGCGGCGCGGTAGGCGGCCTTCACCTCTTCCACCGTCACGGGCCGCGAGGCGGTGACCGTCAGGTCGGTGATGGATCCGGTGAGAACCGGCACACGCAGCGCGAAGCCGTCGAGCTTGCCCTCGAGTTCGGGGATGACTCGCCCGATCGCCTTGGCCGCCCCGGTGCTGGTCGGCACGATGTTGACGCCGGCTGCCCTCGCGCGACGCAGATCGGAGTGCGGGCCGTCCTGCAGGTTCTGGTCGGCGGTGTACGCGTGAACCGTGGTCATCAGACCGGCCTCGATCCCGAATGCGTCGTGGAACACCTTCGCCACGGGGGCGAGGCAGTTGGTCGTGCACGAGGCGTTCGAGATGATGTGATGCTGCTCGGGATCGTAGGTGTGCTCGTTCACACCCAGGACGAACGTTCCGTCGTCGCCCGTCGCCGGCGCCGAGATGATCACCTTCCGGGCGCCGGCATCGATGTGCTTCGCGGCGAGTTCCGCCTTCGTGAAGAACCCGGTGGACTCGATCACGATGTCGACGCCGAGCTCGGCCCAGGGCAGGCGGGCCGGATCGCGCTCCGAGAACACCCGGATCGCCTGTCCGTTGACGAAGAGGTGCGTCTGGTCATGCTTCACGGGGCCGGCCATGGTGCCGTTCGCCGCGTCGTACTTGAGCAGGTGCGCGAGCGTGCGCGTGTCGGTGAGGTCGTTGACGGCGACGACCTCGAGATCCGAGTGCTTCGCGAGCAGGGCTCGAAAGTAGTTCCGCCCGATGCGACCGAAGCCGTTGATGGCGATCTTGGTGGACATGGTGCTCCCTCCCGTGCCGGATTCCGGCGGTGTGTGACTTTTGGCCTATGCCAAAAATATCACGATGCGCAGACACCGGCGCGGATTCTGTCCCCGTGAAGGCGGACCAGGGAAGCCGTGTGATCCAATGCCGGAATACCGAGGGTCGAGAGCGGATGAGAGCAGAGGATGATGATCGATCCGGAGAGCCAGAGAAGAGGAGTACATGAACAGCAGCCGAGGTTTCGTCGACAGCATCGTGCGCTATCCGGTCAAGGGGCTCGCCGGTGTGCCGACGCTCGACCCCGTTCGTCTCGAGCCCGGTCGTGGTCTGCGCGGAGACCGAGCATTCGCGATAGCCCGTCGCGACTCGACTCCGAGCGCCACGGGATGGCTTCCCCGCGAGCACTTCTTCCACCTCGCCCGCCACGAGCACCTCGCCCGCATCTCGCTCGGACTCGTGGAGGAGGGATCGGAGTCCTCCACCTTGGTCGTCGAGACGTCGGAGGGTATGGCGCGAGGAGAGCGAAGGTCTTCGCCCTCCGGCGAGGTCGGGGCGTTCGATTCGACCGCCATCGACGACCTCCTGCGTCGGACCCTCGGGGCCGATCATGGCGAGGCCCGCCTGGTCGAGGCCGCATCCGAGGGGCTCTGGGATTGGGAGCACGCGCACGTGTCGATCATCAACCTCGCGACTCTCGAAGAGCTGGCGCGAGAGGCGGGTATGCCCGTCGATCGTCGCCGCTTCCGGGCCAACCTCTACCTCACCGGGCTGGCGCCGTTCGAGGAGTTCGAGCTCGTGGGAAGACGCATCCGCGTCGGGGATGCCGAACTCGAGATCTTCCAGCCGACCGACCGCTGTCGCGCCACCACCATCCGCCCTGTCGACGGGGTGTCCGACCTCAACGTTCCCAGCCTTCTGGCCGCTCGCTACGGCTACGCGTACTGCGGCGTGTATGCGCGGGTCGTCGGCGGAGGCAGCGTCCGCCCGGGTGACGCGGTCCGCGAGGAGACCGGCGCCGTCGCCTCCCTGGAGGGCAAGCCCGGGTGGCCGCGTGCTGCCCGGGTGCTGGCCAAGGAGGACGAGTCGGATGATGTCGTCAGCCTGTGGCTCACGGACCCCCTCGATCTGCTCCCGAACGCTCTTCCGGGAACCCACGTGCGGGTGCACCTTCCCGACGCCCCGACCCCCAACTGGCGGTCGTACACGATCTCCGGAACCGCGCCGGGTCGGTTCCGCATCAGCGTGAAGCGCGACGGGCGGGTGTCGACCATGCTGCACGACGCCCACGCGGTCGGCGACACGATACTCGTGTCGGGGCCGCACGGCGTCGGAGGCGACGATGCGTCTCGGGACCTTCTGCTGGTCAGCGGAGGCATCGGTATCACTCCCTCCATGGCTCTGCTCCGCTCGCGCGTCGCGCAACGTGCAACAGGACGTGTACGAGTGGTGCACAGTGCGCGCAGTTCGACGTCCCTGCCGTTGTGGGAGGAGGCGTGTCGGGCGGTCGCCGAACTCCCGGACGCCACGGCACGGCTCCATGTCACAGACACGCCACCGCCCGAGCGTTGCGATGGTTTCACCGCCGTCGGCGGGCTGATCGACGCCGACGCCCTCGCATCCATCGTGGCCGAGCTGGATCTCGACCGCGCGGACGCCTCGGTATGCGGTCCACCGACGTTCGCCGCTCATATGCGCGCCCTGCTCGAGCGATCGGGATTCGCTCCCGACCGCATCCACGTCGATCTGTTCTCCTCTCCGGCGAGTTCGGAGTGGGGACCGCCGCGTGCCCCGCGCGCCGACCTTCCACTGCGGATCGAGTCCGCTGCGGGCTCCTTCGTGTGGGAGCCCGCGGCGGGAAGCCTGTTGAACGCCGCCGAGAGAGCAGGTCTCGATTGGCCGAGCGAGTGCCGCGTCGGCGTCTGCGGTACGTGCGTGCGCACCGTGACCCACGGCGAGTTCGAGTATCTCAACGAGCCGTTGTGCGAGCCGGGACCAGGGCGCGTCGCCGTCTGCAGCGCTGCACCACTGACCCCTCTGCGCCTGGACGGCGCACCTGCCGGAAGCTGAAACCGGAGGGGTCCTGGCCCGGGTCAGCTCAAGAGCACCACGAGGTACACCGCGAAGGTCACGAGGTGCGCGGCGCCGTGCATCGCCGTCACCCGCTTCGCGGCGAAGGTCGTCACCGACAGCAGCAGCGTGACACCGAGCATCAACAGGTTGGCCGGAGACTCCGCGAGCACCACTGTCTGGCCGGTGAGCATGCCGATGATCAGCACGGCGGGGATGGTGAGTCCGACGGTCGAGACGAGTGCGCCGTGGCAGAGGTTGTTGACGCGCTGAGCTTCTCCGCCGAGAGCGGCGCGCACCGCGGTGATCGACTCGGGGAGGAACACGATGCCCGCGATGAGCACGCCGGCGAGGGCGACCGGAGCACCGAGACGGCCCAGACCGTCGTCGAGCAGCGCCGCCATGTCGTGCGACAGGAGAACGATCGGGATGACGGTGACCACCAGCAGGGCGAGGCGGACGAGGACCTCGGTGCGATGCTTCGCGAGGACGTCACGGATGCCCTCCTGCGTCTCGGTCTTCTCCTGCCGGTGCGAGCTCTGCAGCAGGCGCGGGTCGACCTCGGTGAAGTCGTCTGCCTGCGCGCCCATCTGCCGGTAGAGGAAGAACGCGTAGAGCGCGAGGGTGAGCACGATGATCGGGATCTCCTGCGCCACCGTGTATGAGCCGTCCGTGCCGATCAGGGCGGGGAGGCCGAACGCGAGCGCGACGAGCACGACCAGCATGGACAGGTAGGCCGAGGTGCCGGTGCGGTTGTGGGCCATGCCGCGGTGGCGGAGTCCGCCGACGAGGAGGGCGAGCCCGATCACGAGGTTCAGGATGATCATCGCGACGGCCATGACCGAGTCGCGGGCGATGGTCGCGTGCTCACCTGGTCCGAGCATGACGGCCGAGATCAGGATGACCTCGATCATCACGATCGAGAGCGTCAGGACGAGCGAGCCGTAGGGGTCGCCCAGCCGATGCGCGAGGGCTTCGGCCTGCTTCACGACGCCGAACGCGCAGACGAGGATCACCGCGATGATGACCGCGAGCGCGACGATGAGCACCGGGGTGGGCACGGGAGGCGCCAGCACCGGGTGCAGGAGAAGGAGGGCGGCGAAGGCTCCCCATCCCAGGAGGACACGGACGATGTCCGTTGGGCCGATCAACTGTTTCAGTTCCGTGCGTGACATCGCCGGACTCCTTCGAGGTGGGGCCGTCCCCGAATGATCAACACGACCGGGTCGTCCCGGTCGCAGCGCTGAGGGAGCGCAGTGCATCTGATGGTACGCGGTCGATCACGAGGGCGGCCTCGCCATCGACGGCGCGGAGTCTCACTCCGGAGCGGAGGATTCGGAGAGGCTGCGGATGTCGCGCTCCACCTCGCGGCGGAAGGTCGATTCCCGACGTCGACGGCGCTCGATGCACACGCATTGCGCGGTCGCCCACGCGAGGAATCCCGTGGAGAGGAGTAGTTCGAGCCAGATCCCCTCCGGGCCGACGCTGAGGGCCGCAGCGCTGACCATCGCGAACGAGGCGCTGCACAGCACGAGTGTGGCGCGGGCGGCTCGGGGTTCGCGGGATGCGATCCAGACTGGCCACGCGGATGAGTGATTCACGGGAGACTCCTGTCGGGGTCGTCCCCGGTCGGTCTCACCGTCGGGGGTCGTCCCCCGCCGTCGTGTCCTCCCCAGGGTAGCAAACACGGCCCGACGATGGCCGCACCCGTGGAGCCGTCCGTTCTCTGGTAGCTTGGCGGCAGGTTCGTTCCTGAACCGGCGGACGAGGGCGCAGTACCCGCACAGCGACAAGACTGACCAGAAGGTCGTCTCGTGTTGCCCTGTGCGTGTGGAACCACCCCGAATCTCGCTCGCCGTCCCCCGTGGACGCCTCTTCGTCGCGCCCGTCGACGGATGTCTCGCGCTGCCGATCCGTCGCGCGCGTTCCTGCATGCGCAGCCTCACAGCTCCCTGGCCCGCCACGACCGAAGAGGACCGCACCATGTCACGTGAGTCTCCGACTCTGGATCCCGTCGCGCAGAAGAAGGAGCCGCCCCTCGGCGGACGCTTCGTCGGTGCCGCATCGAACTACATCGACGAACGCACCAGCGTCTCCGGACTCCTCAAGGAGCTGAGTCGAAAGGTCTTCCCCGACCACTGGTCGTTCATGCTCGGCGAGATCGCCCTGTGGAGCTTCGTCGTCGTGTTCCTCTCCGGCACCTTCCTCACGTTCTTCTTCCAGGCCTCGATGGTGCCGACCCATTACACGGGCGCCTACGCGCCGATGCGAGGGATGGAGATGACAGCTGCCTTCGACTCGGCTCTGCGCATCTCGTTCGACATCCGTGGGGGACTCCTGGTCCGCCAGATCCACCACTGGGCGGCTCTCGTCTTCGTGGCGGGCATCGGTCTCCACATGCTCCGGGTGTTCTTCACCGGTGCTTTCCGCAAGCCCCGTGAGCTCAACTGGGTGATCGGCTTCATCCTCTTCATCCTCGCGATGGCCGAGGGCTTCACCGGGTACTCGCTCCCCGACGACCTGCTCTCCGGCAACGGTCTGCGCATCATCGACGGCATGATCAAGGGTCTTCCCCTGATCGGCACCTGGACCTCGTTCATGCTGTTCGGCGGCGAGTTCCCCGGGACCGACATCATCGGGCGGCTCTACACGCTGCACATCCTCATCCTTCCGATGCTGGTGATCGCGCTGATCGTCGTGCACCTCATGCTGATGATCATCAACAAGCACACGCAGTTCGCCGGCCCCGGCCGCACGAACGACAACGTCGTGGGTTACCCGATGATGCCGGTCTACGCGGCGAAGATGGGCGGCTTCTTCTTCATCGTCTTCGGCGTGATCGTCGTACTCGGCACGTTCTTCCAGATCCTGCCGTTCTGGATCTACGGCCCGTACGATCCCTCGCCGATCTCGGCCGGCACGCAGCCGGACTGGTACATCGGCTTCGCGGACGGAGCCCTGCGTCTCGCACCCCCGAACTGGGATGTCGTGATGTTCGATCGCACCTGGTCGTTCGGGATCATCGTCCCGGTCGCCGTCATGGGCCTGTTCATCGTCACGGTCGCGGTCTACCCCTTCCTCGAGGCGTGGGTCACGGGCGACAAGCGCGAACACCACATCGCCGAGCGTCCCCGCAATGCCGCGACGCGCACCGCGATCGGGGTCGCCGGCATGATCTTCTACGCCGTGCTGTGGGCGGCAGCGTCGTCCGACCTCATCGCCACGCACTTCATGCTCACGATGGAGGGTGTGATCCACTCGCTGCAGGCGCTGCTGTTCCTGGGGCCCCTCTGCGGCTACTTCATCACGAAGCGCATCTGCATCGCGCTGCAGAAGAAGGACCGCGAGATCGTGCTGCACGGCTTCGAGTCCGGCCGTATCGTCCGCCTCCCTGGCGGCGAGTTCGTCGAGGTGCACCAGCCCGTCGACGAGTACGACCGCTGGAAGCTCATCGACGTTCACACCTACGAGCCGCTCGTGGTGCGTCCGAACGCGAAGGGTCGCATCCCGTGGACGGAGAACCTGCGCTCGGCGGTATCGCGCTGGTTCTTCGAAGACCGATTGGTGCCGCTCACGCAGGCCGACATCGACGCGGTCGACGGGCACCACGGGGGGCCGAACAGTTCAGTTGGAAAACGATCCGAACCCGAGGTCGGGGCGAGTGAGAATGCCGACTCCCGAGAAGGCTGACCGCTGGCGGCCGAGCGCGACGCACGCACTCGCCGTGTGCGGCGTCGCGCTCGGCTTCCTGCTGGGCGGTTTTCCGGGAGCGTTCGGAGTCTTCATCGTCGTTGTCGGCATCGCCGCGGTTCGCCGCGCAGGCCGACAGCAGGCTTCTATTCCGAGATTGGAATGCACCTTCCTCATTCTGGGCGGAGGCGAGGTCGCGATCGCCGCGATGCGCTTCCGGGTAGGCGACGGAGATCCGGAGCGGATGACGGAGCATCTGCGTGGGCGCGGATGGAGCCTCCTCGAGCCACCTCTCGAGGGGCCGCTCGGGGCGTTCGGTCGTGTCGGCGTCGCTTTCCAGGGGGACCGGAGTCTCGCGGTACGCGACCTGCATGGTCGCGGTGCGGCGCCGACCCTCTTAGCCGATCGCGTCAGCGCCCTGCCGCCGGGATGGGGGCGGGCGGCGCAGGAATCGGGCTACGTCCTCCTTCTTGTCGACGATGGCGCGGAGCCGGGCGCGGCGCCGGCGCTCGGAACCTATGCGGTTCTCGAAGGACTGGGTTCTGCCGGCGAGCGGCGAAGGAAATTTCCCGGTCAAGGGTAAATTTGACTTCCTCTGGTTTCTCACTATGGTCGGAGGTTACGCCAGCCACTGAAGGGGAAGCGAGACACCATGTCCGGAAAGACCAAGAAGGCACCGCAGCTCACGCTCAAGGAGAAGCGAGCCGCGAAGCGCGAGAAGAACGCGCCGGCCGAGTTCATCAAGCCCCGCAAGGGCGCGAAGGGCTGAGCGGACCCGGCCCGGGGCGCATCGGCGAGGTCTGCGCGATGCGCCCACCCGGGCGCGACCTCAGCGGAACACCCGCGAGATGCCGCTCTCGGTCTGAGTGAGCTGGAAGTAGGTGAGGATGTGCGCGACCGGCCGCGCGATGGGGCGGAGCATGCGACGCCGGATGCTGTGCAGAATTCCTCGTCGGCGTCGCTCGACCTCCCATGTGAGCGTCACCTGGATCTGCATTCCCCCGGCGGCATGTTCGAGCGCGAATGCGAGCACCCGTGACGTGCTGATACTCGCGTCCGGATAGGTGAAGCGCCAGGTGACGAAGGCGCGGTCCTCAAATCGATCCAGGAAGATCTGCTGACGTTCGTAGGATTCCTTGACCGTCACCGGCTTGCCGTTGCGGACGGTGATCGTCCGCGCCTCCCAGGGGCCGGTGGGGGCGATCGCTGAGCCCACTTCGCCCACCCCGTGATCCCACTCGGGAATGCGAGAGGCCGACGACAGCAGCTCCCACACGTCCTCGACGGGGGCGGGGACGAAGATCGAACGGCTGGCGGAGAAGCTCTTCTCGTCGAGCCTGTCTGTGCGCGCGGGATCGACGACCCGCGTGTCGTCGAGGCGAGATCTCAGCGTGTCCGGGTCGACATCGAGTCGTCGCAGGATCTCTTCGACGAGGCCGCTCGGTTCATCCACGAGCGCGCGCAGCACCGCAGCGGAGTCGCCGCGGCGGCGGCCACTCGATGCCACGGTCCACACCGCGAGCGCCCGGTCCGTCCACTCGTATCCCGACGTCTCGTGGAAGACGATGCGGCCGGGCTCGTCCACACCTGTGGCGACGCCCACGGATTCGAGCTGAGCGGCGTGCTGCGCCGCGACGGCCGCGCGCGCCGCGTCGAGCCCGGCACCCATGCCGCGCAGGATCTGACCCCCCGTGTCGGGGTCGATGGTCAGAGCGAGCAGAAGATGATCGATGTCGGTATCACGCACCCCGAAACGCGAGGCCTCTTCCATGGCGGCCAACGACAGGGTGTGCATCGTGCCAGCGGCCTGCACCAATCTGCTCATCATCCCCTCCGAGGAATGTCGATGGACGGATCGATCCGCTTCGAGTGCTTCTTGTGCACGGCCTGGCGGGTGACGCCCAAGGCGTCGGCGATGGACTGCCAACTCATGCCGGACCGGAGCGCGGCTTCGACCTGGCGCAGTTCGAGCGCATCCGCGAGTCGGCGCAGAGATGCGACCGCGCGTAGCCCGGCCCTGGGATCGGTGGTGTCTGCCGCGATCTGTGCGACGTCGAGGGATTCCATGCTGTCAACCTACGTTGCTCATCCCAAAACTGTCAACCAAGGTTGCTCACGTTCTCCGTATTCGGAGATACCTGCCCGTCGTCCGGGTGTCAACGGTCCTGCGGACCCGCGGATTCCGTTCCACCCTGGTGATCCCGACGAGAGGAGTGCAGGATGTCGAATCCCGACGTGTATCCCACCGATGGAGAGCAGCCGGAGACGCAGGGCGAAGACCCGATCGAGGCGGAGCTCGGCGAAGAGGGCCAGGGTGACATCGCCCCGGAGGACGAGGGCACGGGCCACAGCGGCGACGCCCCCACCGACCTCAGGGACGGCACCGAGTGAGCGGGGACCACGGATCGCGTCCGGAGACAGCGCGCTCACCGGTCGAGGGCGACGCCGACTCCCGCATCGCCGAGCACCTCGCCGAGCGCGGAGGCGACCAGCCCGCTGATCCGGGCGATGTGCCGGCCGGAGGGGCGGGCGCCGACTCCGGTGCCGCGTCGGCGGTCGGCGTCGAGCCCGGCTCCCGCTCGTCGGTGCCTGACGAGTCGACGCACAACGACGACCCGGGCATCGGCACCCGTCGGCCCGACATCGACGAGGCCAATCGCGAGGACGGAGACCCCGGGCGCCGCGCCTGAGGTCTCCGCCCTCATCCACAGACTCAGCTCAGACCGTCGACGGTCGAAGCACGACCTTGATGCAGCCGTCTTCCTTCTTCTGGAAGGTGCTGTACAGCTCGGGTGCGTCGTCGAGCGGTGCACTGTGCGTGGTGAGGTCCATCACACCGAGGGGATCGGCGACGTCCTCGACCAGGGGCAGCAGCTCGTCGATCCAGTTCTTCACGTTGCACTGGCCCATGCGCAGGGTGATCTGCTTGTCGAACAGGGTCTTCATCGGCATGATGTCGGCGTCCCCCGCGTAGACCCCGCTCAGTGACACGGTCCCGCCGCGACGCACGGTGTCGATGGAGGCGTACACGGCAGCCAGACGATCGATGCCCGCCTTGTCGAGCAGCTGACGCGCGGCGGGATCGGGCAGCACGCCCACCGCCTTCTGCACGAACTCCACGCCCGCGTTGCCGTGCGCTTCGAGTCCCACGGCGTCCACCACCGAATCGGCACCGCGACCGTCGGTCAGGTCCCGCAGCTCGTCGACGATCGTGTCGGTGAGGTCGAATGTCTCGATGCCGTGGCGCTCTGCCATGGCACGACGCTCCGGCACGGGGTCGACGGCGAGCACCCGGTGTCCGCGGTGCCGTCCGATGCGCGAGACGAATTGCCCGACCGGCCCGAGCCCCATCACCACGAAGGTTCCGTCATCCGGTACCTGCGCGTACTCCACCCCCTGCCACGCGGTGGGAAGGATGTCGCTGAGGAAGAGATATCGCTCGTCGGGCAGGTCGCTCGCGACGGCGATGTGGTTGTAGTCGGCCAGCGGCACCCGCAGGTACTCCGCCTGTCCTCCGGGCACCTGCCCGTAGAGCTTGGTGTACCCGAAGAGCGCCGCGCCACTGCCGTACTCGCGCACCTGGGTGGTCTCGCACTGCGACTGGAAGCCGCGTCGACACAGGAAGCACTCCCCGCACGCGATGTTGAACGGGATGACGACGCGGTCGCCCACGGCGAGCGTCTTCACGTTCGCACCCACCTCCACGACCACTCCCATCGGCTCGTGGCCGAGGATGTCGCCGCGATCGAGGAACGGGCCGAGCAACTCGTACAGGTGCAGATCGGAACCGCAGATCGCCGAGGAGGTGACTCGGATGATCGCATCGTCCGGCTGCTGGATCACCGGATCGGGAACCTCCTCCACCGTCACCGTGCGCTTGCCCTGCCAGGTCAATGCCTTCATGATGTCCTCCGATCCTTTGTCTTCGTCGTCCGCGCCACGCTCGTCGCTCTCGGGTCGACCGGCTACCGGGTTGACAGGTGCCGATCAACGTGCGGACGTGCGTGTCAGCGGAACGGGCAGCCGCGGGTGGCGCCGCTCCTGCGCACCGCACCACCCGATGCGGGTCTGGTCGGCAGTCGTCGCCGGTTCACCTCGAGTCCGGTGCCGAGGATGTCGAGACGCGGGTCGCTCAGCACGGCGATCGCCGCGGAGAGCCCCGCGACGACGAGCTTCTCGCCGGGGCAGCGGTGCCCGGTGGCGACGTCTGCGCCACCCTGCGGTATGAAGGTGCGGATCGACTCGTGATCATCGACATCGGTGAATCGCTCGGGGGCGAAACGATGCGGGTGGGCCCACGACTGCTCGTCGGTGTCGGTGCCCAGGATGTCGAGCACGACGCGGCCCCCTGCCGGCACCCGCACGTCTCCGATCTCGATATCGACGAGCGCGCGTCCCGGCAGCATGGGCACGAACAGCGCGGTGCGCCGCACCTCCTGCGCGAACATCACCGCCAGTTGCCCGCTCACCAGCGCATTCCGTTCGACGGTCTCGGCGGCGATCCGCTCGCGCCACTCGGGTCTGTCATGCAGCTCCTTGGCCGCGAAGGCCACGAAACGCGCCGCGGCGATCATCGGGCGGATGCTGTTCTGCAGCTCGATGCCGGCGAGGCGAGCCGGGAGCAACGAGCCGTCCTGATCGCAATGGTCGGCCCACTCGGCCAAAGCTGTGCCATCTTCGGCGTGCAGCGAGCCGGATCGGACGGCGTCGATGAGGCGCTCCGCATGCCGATCGGACCACATCCGGTTCACGAAGGCGGCCACGTACTCGGGTGAGTAGGGAACACCGAAGCCGTCGACGATCTGCGCCAGTCGAGCCGCCCATCGGGTCTTCGCGGCCGGCGTTCCGGGAAGCCCCGCCCAGCCCATGATCGCGCGACCGAAGGCTCCGACCGCCGCGTCGTACGCACTGCGGGTTCCGCCATCGAGCCAGGCGTCATGCTCCGCTCTCCACTCGCGCTCCAGCCAGGGAGTCAGCCGCGCGACCTGCGCATCCTCGTAGGCGACCTCGACGAATGTCGCTTTGCGGTGTCGGTGCGCCGCCCCGTCCAGGCTGTGCACGGACCCGTGCCCGAACAGCGTCTCCTGGACGATCTTCGGCATGGCGCCGTGGCGTGCGATGCGTGTCTCGTCGTAGAACAGGTCGATGCCCTCGACTCCCCGCACGAACACCGCGTCGTCTCCGAGCAGTCGCATCGGAGCCGACCGTGCGCCGGGCTCCGCACGCCGCCAGATGCGTGCGCCGAAGTCGTAGCCCCGCGTGAGGAGTGAGGGCGAATCGTCGTGGGCGACGGCGGTGACGGCCTGCACCACGCGTGAGCTCAGTCTCTGAAACATGCTCCGACGGTGCCAGGAGTCGGATGATCCCTCCAGGGGGGCGCGCTCCGGATCGGAGTGTGCTATTCCGGTCGGGTCCGAGATGTCAAGCGGGTCCCCTGGCGCGCGCAACCCGCGCAGGATGGCGCTGCAAGAAGGAGACGCGGCAAGGAGGAGACATGGCGACGAACACCCGTGATCTGGCGTGCGCGACGGATGACGTGTTCCGCGTGCTCGCGAACGGCTGGCTGTACCCCGCGTGGGTGGTCGGCGCTTCCCGGATGCGCGACGTCGATGAGGCGTGGCCGGCGGTGGGGGCGCAGTTGCATCACTCCGTGGGGGTCTGGCCCGTGCTGCTCGACGACACGACGAGGATGAGTGAATGGGACCCGCCACGGCAGGTCGTGCTCAGGGCGCGCGGCTGGCCCATGGGTGAGGCCAGGGTCACACTGCGAGCACGGACCACATCGACCGGATGCCAGGTGCGCATCGACGAGGAGCCCGTCGCAGGGCCGGCGGCTCTGATCCCACGATTCCTGACCGCGCCGATCCTCCGCTGGCGCAATGCCGAGACCCTCCACCGTCTGGCGTACCTCGCCGAAGGGCATGCGGAGTGACTCGCATCACCCGTCCGATGGGTCTCCGGCGAGAGCGAGCGCGATCGCGGCGTCCACGTGCAACGCCGTCGTCGGGAACACGGGCACCGATGCGTCGTCGGACGAGATGAGCAGCTCGATCTCGGTGCAGCCGAGGATGATGCCCTCTGCGCCGTCGGACACGAGTCGCTCGATCACCTCGATGTAGCGTCGACGGGACTCGTCTCGGATGACACCGTGCACGAGTTCGTCGTAGATCACGGCGTGCACCAGGGCTCGATCGTCGGCGCCGGGGGTCAACGTGCGGACCCCGTGCAGCGCCAGGCGTTCCGCGTAGAACGGCTGCTCCATCGTGAACGCCGTGCCGAGAAGCCCGACAGTCTGCAGACCCGCGGCGGTGATCGCGTCGCCTGCGGGATCGGCGATGTGCAGGAACGGTATCCCGACTGCTCCTCGGATCCGGTCGGCGACCAGGTGCATGGTGTTGGTGGCGAGCACGAGAAGCTCCGCCCCTGCACCCTCCAGGGCAGCGGCGCGCGACGCCAGCAGATCGCCCGCAGCCTCCCAGTCGCCGCGCGCCTGCATCGTCTCGATCTCCGCGAAGTCGAGCGAGTCCAGGAGGACGCGTGCCGAATGATGGCCGCCGAGCTGGGCGCGCACCCGCTCGTTCGCGAGCCGGTACCACTCCAGTGACGATTCCCAGCTCATCCCGCCCAGGACACCGATCGTCTTCATCGACGCGCCCCTCCCCTCGCCGTCAGGCGTTCCCGGCGCGCATGAACTCCTCGGCATCGCGCACCTGCTCAGCGGATGGTCGGATGCCGGTGTAGAGCACGAACTGCTCCAGCGCCTGCAGCGTCGCGACCTCTGCTCCCGTGATCAGGGTCTTCCCCGCCGCACGAGCAGCGGCGATCAGCGGTGTCTCGGAGGGGAGCGCGACCACGTCGAACACCACGGACGCCCTGGCGATCGCCTCTTCCGAGAACGCGAGCGCGTGCTCCTCCGTGCCACCGGCCATGCCGATCGGGGTCACGTTCACCAGCACGTCCGCCGTGGCCTCGCCCACCTCCGGCGACCAGTCGAACCCGTACAGGTCGCCCAGAGCGCGTCCACTCTCCTCGTTCCTGGCGACGATGGTGACGCGCGTGAATCCGGCGTCGCGGAACGCCGCCGCGGTCGCCTTCGCCATGCCGCCCGACCCGCGCAGCAGCACCGAGCTCGACGTGTCCAGGTGCTCGCGTTCGATGAGCTGCGCGATCGCGGAGTAGTCGGTGTTGTGGGCGGTGAGCACACCGCCGTCGTTGACGATGGTGTTGACCGAGTCGATCGCGCTCGCCGAGGGGTCCATCCGGTCGACGAGGGCGATGACGTCTTCCTTGTAGGGCATGGAGATGGCGCAGCCGCGGATCCCGAGCCCGCGGACGCCGGCGATGGCCTGGGCGAGATCGGTGGGGGCGAACGCCTTGTAGATCCAGTTGAGCCCGAGCGCCTCATAGAGGTGGTTGTGGAAGCGCGTGCCGTTGTTGCTGGGCCGTGCGGAGAGCGAGATGCACAGCGTCATGTCCTTGTTGAGCAGAGTCACCGCATCAGGCTACTCGCGCGCGGGGAAGCCCGCGGATTCGGGAGAGAGACGACGACGGAGGTGCCTCCGTGCTGTGCGTCGCCTCTCCACCCGAAACCTGCGATCCCTGCGGGATCAGTACCCCTACCTTCTCGGATGTCGCTCGGACGAGAGTCCGTGGCGACATCGTGCATCCTCCCCTATGGTGAAGGTGCATGCACACGGGGATCGATCGTCTCCGTCTTTCCCCAGAAGACGGCGGCCCTCCCCAGGGGCAGACGATCCGTGCATGCGACTGGGCCCTCTCGAGTAGTTCAGTCCCCAATGGGCTACTCGAGGGGGCCGCTATCGTCCAGTCTCCCACCGAAGTTCAGATTTGTCCCCCAAAAGGGGGACAAGAACGTCGGAAGGGGGCTAAGCTGTTTCTGACGCACCCTCCGGTCGTCTTCGGCCCTCATCGCTCCCCCCGCGGTGAGGGCCACACCATTTTCCGGGCGCCCCAGGTGCCGTGCGGGTCGGGACGCGACGCATGACGGGCGGATGCCGCTCGTGCAACATTTGGATTACCTTCTTGCAGCGGCTATTCCGCTCGGGGCCTCCTCCACTAGCGTTAGCGATGTCGGGGCATCCCTGCGTCGGCTTCTTCACCAGCAGAACAGGCAGTACATGAGCACCCAGGGCACGGTCAAGTGGTTCAACTCGGAGAAGGGCTTCGGCTTCATCTCCCCCGACGACGGAGGCGCTGACGTCTTCGCGCACTACTCCGCCATCCAGTCATCCGGCTACCGGTCTCTCGAAGAGAACCAGCGAGTCGAGTTCGATGTGGCACAGGGCCCGAAGGGCCTGCAGGCAGAGAACATCCGCCCCGTCTGAGACGGGCGAGACGCAGAACTCCCCACCGGATCACGCACCCGATGCGCCATCCGGCGGGGAGTTCTGTGCTTTCTGAGGGACTCCAGCGCAGGTGCGAGTGACGCCCGAGACGCGGTCAGTCGAGTAGCAGCGAGCGCAACTCGGCGACTGATGCCACACGGAATGCGGCGTCATCGCCTTCGTGCCTGTCGCTGAAGCCCCATTCGACGAAGATGACGGGGACGTCGTTGGCGTTGCCGCCCTCCACGTCGTGATGGCGGTCACCGACCAGGACAGGTCGCGACGTGTCGGCGCCGAGCGCGCGCAGCCGACGAAGCGCCTCGGCGACGATGTCGGTCTTCGAGGCGAGAGTCGACTCGTCGGGGGTCGCGCCGACTGTGGTCAGGAACGCGGGGCGCAGGCCGAAGTGATCGACGAGGGCATCGACCTGGTTCTCGGGCTTCGAGCTGGCGGTCGCCTGCGGCACCCCGGCGGCGTGCAGCTCGTTGATGAGCTCGACGACGCCCGGATAGGTCGCGACATCGGTCGTGTAGCCGTCGGCCTTCCCGAGCGTGCGGTAGAAGGCCACGGCCTCGGCGGACTGCTCCGGGGTCATTCCCGCCTGGTCCTGGAAGGACTGGAACATGGGCGGACCGATCCAGTGCACCAGCTGCTCGCGCGTGGGCGCGGGGTGGCCGAAGTGCGTGAGCGCGATGTCGAGCCGGCGAAGGATGCCGACGGACGCGTCGACGATGGTGCCGTCGACGTCCCACAGCACGCAGGAGTAAGGGGAGTGAGGCACCCCTCCACCCTATGGCCCGGAAGAGGACGGTCGCCTTTCCTGCACAGGTGTGCACGAACCGGGCCTATCCACGTCTCATGTGAGCACTCTCTGTCCCCATATAAGGTCGTGACAACGGCGGATGTGCGAGTCAGAATGGGGGTATGTACGTGTCGGTGGAGATCATCACGATGTTGGCCACGGCCGCGACGCTGCTGGTGGCGATCATCGGCGGATTCGGCTGGACGATCAACCGGATGGATGCGCGTTTCGCGGTGCAGGACGCGCGGCTCGATGCGCGGTTCGATGCGCAGGAGGCGAAGTTCGATGCGCGGTTCGATGCGCGTTTCGCGGCGCAGGACGCACGACTCGACGCACGGTTCGATGCGCAGGACGCGAAGCTCGATGCGCGGTTCGATGCGCAGGACGCGAAGTTCGACGCGCAGGACGCGAAACAGGACGCGCAGGATGCGAAGCTCGATGCGCAGGATGCGAAGTTCAGCGCACGGTTCGCGAGTCTCGAATCGCGATTCGACCGCGTGGATACGCGATTCGATCGAGTCGAGCAGGAGATCTTCGAGGTGAAGATCGCGATCGCGCGTCTGGAGGGGCCGACGCCGCGGCTCATCCCCGTCCGTTGAGACCGTCTGCTCAGAACAGGCGGGGGATGCCCGACTCGATTCCCTTCATGTCGTCGTAGTCGAGCACCAGACAGCGGATGCCCCGATCCTCGGCGAGTACACGCGCCTGCGGCTTGATCTCCTGGGCGGCGAAGACACCCTGGACGGGGGAGAGATGTGGATCGCGGCCGAGCAGCTCGAGGTAGCGGGTCAGCTGCTCCACGCCGTCGATGTCGCCGCGGCGCTTGATCTCGACGGCGATCGCCGCGCCGTCGGCATCGCGCACCAGCAGGTCGACCGGCCCGATCGCCGTCGGGTACTCGCGGCGCACGAGCGTCGCACCCTCGGAGATGCGCTCGACCTGCTCCGCGAGAAGCCGCTGAAGGTCTGCCTCGACGCCGTCCTTCTGCAGTCCGGGATCGATGCCCAACTCGTGCGAGGTGTCATGGATGATCTCGTAGATCTGCACGCGCAACGCGTCACCGGTCTTCTTGTGGGTCACCCGCCAGACCTCGACGACGCCGGCGCTCGCCTCTTCCTCACCCGGAGTCTCGTTCGAGAGAGAACACGGGGGACTCATCCAGTTCAGCGGCTTGTAGCTGCCGCCGTCGGAGTGCACGAGCAGACTCCCGTCGCCCTTGTGCACGAGCAGACGCGTGGCGAGCGGAAGATGGGCATTGAGCCGACCGGTGTAGTCGACCGAGCAGCGGGCGATGACGAGACGCACCCGTCGAGCCTACTTCGTCGGGAGTGCTGCGCGTTCGCATGGGGACCAATCCAACACGGCTCGGTCCACGAACCCCTCCTGAGAGTACTCATTCCTTGTACCCCCGCTGGGACCACACATCGCAGGAAAGAAGAAGCTCATGGCCACCCTCACCGCACCGGTCGCTGTCACCCCCATCGCCATCCGAGAGCTCGACCGAGAGCCCCGGACGAGATCCCGCGTCTATGGGTCCCGGTTCGACCTCGACGCACCCTACGAGACGCAGGCGCCTGACGGCCGCACACTCCGCATCGTGGGGATCGAGATCAAGGAAGGGGGTCGCGATACCGACAGAGCACACCTCGGCCAGCTGTTCGTGAACTGGGCGCTGAAGGACGGTTCCTATTCACGGATCACCCACATCTACGGGCAGCCCCTCGACGCCGATACCACGGCCGTCGTCGATGCCGCCGTCGCATCGAGCATCGCCTACCTCGAGGCTCTCACCCCCGATGGCATGACGGAGATCACGGGCGTCGTCAACACGTCCCCGGTGTACACGCAGACGCTGCCGCATCACGTTCCGCATGTCTCCTTCCACGTGAACACCGCCGAGGGCCCCGGTTACAACGTCCACGCAGACGGGGAACTCGCCGAACGCGCACGACTCGACCTCCACAGGCACGCATCCATCGCTGTGGTTCCGCGGCGGATCTACCGGCTCAGCGCGCGGCAGATCACCCCCGACCTCGACGCTGCCTCCTTCGACGTCGAAGACGGAGAGAGCGAGTCGATCACACGCTGAGCGCTCCGACGCTCAGCCCTGGGCGTTCGCGGTGACCGAGCTCTTCTCGTCGTCCCGGAGCGGACGTGCAGCACCCGAGAACAGTCCGGACATCACGACCAGCGCGACCAGGATGAACAGCGTGTTGAGCAGACCGATGTGCTCGCTGATGATTCCGAGCACCGGCGGGCCGCCGAGGAAGGCGATGTAGCCGATCGTGGCGGCCGCGCTCACCCTGGCCGCTGCCTTGGCGGGGTCGTCTGCCGCCGCCGACATGCCCAGCGGGAAGCCGAGCGATGCCCCGATTCCCCACAGCGCGGCTCCGACCAGCACGAGCGGGAAGGTGGGGGCGAGGATGAACAGCAGGATGCCCGACGCCGCGGTGACAGCGAGGATGCGCAGGACCAGGACGCGGCCGAAGCGATCCACGAGGGGACCGCCGAAGAGGCGCACGACGGTCATGCCGACCGAGAACGCGGCGAGCGACACGGCTCCGGTGCCCTCGGAGAAGCCGTGACCCTGCTCGGTGCCGAGCGCGATCCAGTCGTTCGCGCCGCCCTCGGCGAACGACATGCCGAGCATGACCACGCCGATCAGGTAGGTGCGAGGCTCGCGCCACGCTTCGAGGGCGGTGTGCATGCGCACGCGGAAGGCAGGCTTCTCATGCGCTGCGGGATCGAGGGCCGCCTCACGCACCGGCACCTGGAAGAAGCAGACGATCGCGATCACGGCGATCAATGCGCCCATGATCGCGGCGTGGGTGGCGACGTTGACCGCGAGCTGAGCGGCGAGGGCACCGATTCCCGCTCCGATGACGGTGCCGAAGCTGAAGAAGGCGTGGAAGACCGGAAGGATCGTACGGCCCATCTGCTGTTCGATCGCCGTCGCCTCGACGTTCATCATCACGTCGACAGATCCGTTGCCGAAGCCGAACAGCACCATGCCCACGATGACGACCGGGACGGAACCGAACACGTTGGCGCCCAGGCCGACCAGCACGATGCCGAGCGCGAAGGTCAGCATCGTGAGGAGCATCCCGCGCCGGGCTCCGAAGCGCGCCATCACCGCGGGGCCCGTCGAGATGCCGACGATCGACGAGATGCCCATGCCGAGGAGGATCAGCCCGACCTGCGCGTTGTCGAGTCCCAGCGCCTCCTTGATCCCGGGCACGCGCGACGCCCACGTCGCGATCGAGAGTCCGCTCGCGAGGAAGATGGCGAAGATCGCCGCGCGCCAGCGCACGAACTGCGAACGAGAGAGGGCTGTTTCCATGCCGGACAGCTTATCGAATCGATTCGACCCTGGGGAAGCGCGGGGAGCTATCCTCGAAGTATGAGCAGCCAGGAGACGCCGCGTCGGCCCACGATCGCCGACGTCGCACGTGAGGCGGGCGTGGCGACCTCCACCGCATCCGTCGTCTTCAGCGGCAAGGCGAACGTGGCCGCCGCCACGAGGGAGCGCGTCCTCGCCGCCGCAGCCGACCTCGGCTATGCGGGACCGGACCCTCGTGCGGCCTCGCTGCGCCGCGGACGCAGCGGCATCGTCGCCGTGGTGCTCGAAGGTCATCTGCGTGCCGCATTCCTCGACCCGGTGACGACCGCCATGATGGACGGCCTCACAGACGGACTCGCCGACCTGAGTGCCGGCATCCTCCTGATGCGCGACGAGCCGGGCGAGGAAGGTGCCGCCATCACCAACGCCCCCGTCGACGCTTTCGTGCTGATCGGCTGCTCCGGGCGCACGAAGGCCTCGCTCGAGGTGGTCCTCGGCCGCGGACTGCCCGTGGTCGTGATCGAGGGCGACGCCGGAGAGGACATCCCGCGCATCACCCTCGACAACGTCGCGGCATCCGCCGACGTCGCCCAGCACGTCTACGACCTCGGACATCGCGACGTGGCGCTGGTCACCCTCTCCCTCGACAGCGAGCGAGAGCGTGCGCTGGTGACGCCCGAGCGCGTGGCGACCGCGACCGTCGACGTCTCGGTGCACCGTCTCGAGGGGATGCGCCAGGTGTTCCCGGACGCGCCGGCGATCTCGGCGTCCGGCAGCTTCATCGACGAGGGTGTGCTGGTCGGACGCATGCTGCTGACCGACCCGGCCACTCGACCCACGGCCGTGCTGGCACAGAGCGATCTGCTCGCAGTCGGCGTCATCCGGGCAGCCGAGGAGCTGGGTCTCCGCGTGCCCGAGGATCTCTCCGTCGCGGGCTTCGACGGCATCGAGGTCGACGGACTCGGCGATCTCACCCTCACCACAAGCGTGCAGCCTGCGGTCGAGAAGGGCCGCGCCGCGGGGGAGCAGGTCGCTCGCATGCTGCGTGGAGAGCCCGGGGTGACGCAGCACCTCACCTGCGTGTTCCGAGCCGGCACGACGACAGGCCCGGTTCCGCGCTGACAGCAGCCCCGCGCCTCAACTGTGCTGTGGCCCGAGGGGCAGAACCCGGTCGCCGAAGTCGAGGATGCGGTAGCGCCCGCACTCGACCACCTCGTCGGGTTTCGCCGGTGTCGAGAGCTGCCAGGAGACGGTCTGGGAGTCCTCGACGAGAAACGAGACTCCGTCGACGTCGAAGTCCTCGCGGTTCACCAACCATGCGTAGGCGTTGAGCTCATGATCGACCTGCACGAGCCGGCGGGGGTCGTCGAGGTGCACTTTCGGTAGACGCACGGTCCAGAACTGTCCGGCACCGATCCGCTCCGAGGCATCCACCCAGTCGGTCACGCAGGCGAGATCGGGATCGGGTGTCGCGATCGCCGCGACGAGGCGAGGCACGCTCAGCGCTCCGCCGATCAGCAGGAGCACGGCAGTCGCAGCCGTGAGGATGCGCCGCAGCCTGACCGGGCCCCGCCAGGCACGAGGAGCCGCGACCATCGCGAGCACCGGTCCGAACGCGAGTGGCTGCAGGTAGCGGGCGGCGTGTGTGCCGAGCGCGATCGCTCCGACCAGGACGAGAGCGGGCATCGCCCACGAGACCGCGGCGACGAACCACGAGCCGATGTCGTCCTCGCGCAGCATGCGGACGATCGCCCACGCGACGAGGGCGATCACGATGACGGTGCCGATGACCCCGGCGGGTGTCGCCAGACGGTCGACGAGAAGGCCGCCGTAGTAGCCGAGGGACTCCGTCCAGAGCGCGGGCTGGATGTAGCCGGCGCCGGTGTTGGCGATCCATGCCCGAAAGGGAATGCGTCCGAGGAACCCCAGCACGGTGCCGATCGCCAGGACGACGAGGATCGTCGCGGAGCGGACCCGTGGTGCCGAGCGGAGGAGCATCACGAGGAGGATCAGGGAAAGCGGGAACGTCGCCCAGGCGGCGAACAGGGGGTTCGAGAGCGTCGAGACGGCGGCTGTTCCCCCGAGCGCGATCAGGGAACCGACTCCGCCCGTTCGTCGGTCGACCACTCGACGGACCAGGCCGACGGACAGCACGACGGCGACCACCGTGGCGGAGTAGTAGGTGGCCGTGAGCAGCAGTGACGCGAGATCCAGCGCGTCCCGGGACGCCGACAGATCGGTCATGGCGAGGATGCCAAAGACGCCGAGGCCCAGGAGTGCCCAGGCGACGGGAGCTGCTCCGTCGCGCCGACGCCCCGCGGCGACGCGAAATGCGCCGTAGAGGGCCAGCATGTTGATCACGGCATTCACCGCCAACAATCCGTTCAGATCGAGCGGAAGCGCGGCATCCAGCCCGGAGAACACCGAGATCTCGGGGACGAACAGCACGCTGGACATCGCCCAGTCCAGAGGCATCCCGGAGAGGAGCGACCGGGAGAACAGCCCCACGATCAGGGAATCTCCGTCGCGGAACAGCAGGTCGGAACGGGCAGAGGATGCGACCTGGCCCACCGTGATCACGGCCACCGCCAGCGCCCCCGACCAGCCCGCGACCTCTCGCACCCAGACCCGCCGCATGGGGACACTCTTGCACGATCGTGCAGGAGTGGACCTCAGGAACCTCTCGCGCCGGTAAACTGGTCGAACACCCGCCCGCCTGTGCCGATCTGGCCGACGAGCCCTGAGGGAGCCGCGTATATGCTGATGCTCCTCGCTGTGTTCCTCCTCGGGTCGCTGCTGATGCCCGTTCTGGTGCGCTGGCTCGGAGCTCAGGCCTTCGCCATCGCGGCCCTCGTCCCGGCCGCCGCCTTCGTGCACGCGCTCGTCATGACGCCACAGGTGCTCGACGGTCCGGTGCCGTTCGAGTCGGTCGAGTGGATCCCGCAGCTGGGTCTCAACCTCTCCATGAACATGGACGTGCTCGGCTGGGTGCTCACCCTGATCGTCACGGGCGTCGGCGCTCTCGTGCTCCTGTACTGCCGCTGGTACTTCTACGAGGACTCTGCGGGCGTCGGCCAGTTCGCCGGTGTCCTGCTCGGCTTCGCCGGGGCGATGTACGGACTCGTCCTGACCGACGATCTCGTGATGCTCGTCATGTTCTGGGAAGTCACGAGCATCCTCTCCTACCTCCTGATCGGCCACTACCGCCGGCGCGCGGCCAGCCGTCGTGCGGCGTTGCAGGCCCTGCTCGTGACCACGCTCGGCGGTCTCGTGATGTTCGTCGGCGTGGTGCTGCTCGTGGTCGACACGGGCACCTCGAGCATCCGCGAGATCCTCGCGCTCGCGCCCAGCGGCCCGCTCATCGATGCGGCGATCGTGATGCTGCTGATCGGAGCCATCAGCAAGTCGGCGCTGTTCCCCTTCCACTTCTGGCTTCCGGGCGCCATGGCTGCTCCCACACCGGTCAGCGCATACCTGCACGCGGCCGCGATGGTGAAGGCCGGCATCTACCTGATCGCCCGCTTCGCCCCGATCTTCGCCTTCAGCACGACATGGCGGCCGATCGTCATCACGCTCGGCATCGTCACGATGTTGCTGGGCGGCATCCAGGCCCTGCGAGAGACCGACCTCAAGCGCATCCTGGCGTTCGGCACCGTGAGCCAGCTGGGTTTCTTCGCGATCGTCATCGGCTACGGCACGCAGGCGACCGCTCTCGCCGGTCTCGCTCTGGTGATCGGCCACGCGCTGTTCAAGTCGGCGCTCTTCCTGATCGTCGGAGTGATCGACCGCCAACTGTCGACCCGTGACATCAACGAGCTCTCGGGGGTCGGGCGGCAGGCGCCGGTCATGGCCACAGCGGCATTCATCTCGGTGGCCTCCATGGCCGGGATCGCGCCGACCATCGGCTTCGTGGCCAAGGAGTCGACGCTCACCGCTCTCCTCGACGACGCACAGGGCGGCTCCGCATGGGGTCTCGTCGCGCTGATCGGGATCATCCTCGGTTCCATGCTGACTGCGGCATATGGTGTGCGCTTCCTCTGGGGAGCCTTCTGGAAGAAGCGCGACGAGCAGGGTCAGCAGCTGCCCGACACCGCCTGGCCCGACCCGCCCGTGGGCTTCCTGTCTGCGCCGATCATCCTCGCGGGCGTCACGCTCGCCGCGGGCATCGGTTCCCCGGCCCTGGACACGGCTCTGCAGGGGTACGCCCTCACTGCGACGCCCGGTCTCGACCACGCGGGTGAAGCCGTCGAAGGCCCTGGCCACCTCGCGCTCTGGCATGGCTTCGAGCCCGCGCTGGGCATCTCGATCCTGTCGATCCTGCTCGGTGTCGGACTTTTCCTGCTCACCCGCAAGACCGCCTGGGACCGCAAGCCCCGTGTCCTCCGCTTCACCGCCGCGGATGTCTACTACTTCGTCATGCGCGGGGTCGACCGGCTCTCCGTTCTCAGCACCACGCTCACCCAGCGAGGATCGCTGCCCGTGTACGTCGGCACCATCTTCGTGGTGTTCGTCGCAGCCGAGGTCACCGCACTGATCGCGAGCGACGTCGATCGCTACAACCTGTCCGCCTGGCACACTCCCGCGCAGATCGTCGTGGCGCCGATCATGGCCATCGCCGGCATCTTCGCGGTGCGTGCGCAGAAGCGCTACACCGGAGTGGTGCTGGTCTCGGTCACGGGCCTCGGCATGGTCGTGCTGTTCGCGACGAGCGGTGCGCCCGACCTCGCTCTCACGCAGATCCTGGTGGAGACGGTCACCATGGTCACGTTCGCCCTCGTGCTGCGCCGCCTTCCGGCCCGCATGGGCGAGCACAACGCCTCGGTCGGTCGCATCCCGCGTGCGCTGCTGGCCATCGGCGTGGGCGTGACGATGGCCTTCGTCGCGGTCGTCGCCACCCAGTCGCGCATCGCCGACCCGATCTCGGAGGTGTTCCCGAAGATCGCGTACGAGATCGGCCACGGCAAGAACGTCGTCAACGTGGCGCTCGTCGACCTGCGTGGCTGGGACACCATGGGCGAGCTCTCGGTGCTCGTGCTCGCTGCCACCGGCGTCGCCTCCCTCGTGTTCGTCACCCACCGCGCCGACCTGCTCGCCGCCACCAAGAACCTGCCGCGAGCCACGCGCAAGGCCGCCCGCAGCCGCCCCCTCGTCGAGACGACGGAGGGCATCCGCTTCCAGACCTCCGAGAACGAGAGCAGCCCGCGGGCCTGGCTCGTCGGCGGGCAGAAGATGAAGCCCGAGAACAGGTCGATCCTGCTCGAGGTGATCGTCCGCATCCTGTTCCACACGATCATCGTGGTGTCGATCTTCCTGCTGTTCGCGGGCCACAACCTGCCGGGAGGTGGATTCGCCGGCGGCCTGGTCGCGGGAATGGCGCTGGTGATGCGCTACATCGCCGGTGGGCGTTGGGAGCTGGGAGCCGCCGCCCCCACCGATGCGGGCCGACTGCTCGGCGCCGGCCTCATCCTGGCCGTCGGCACCGCCGTCGTTCCGCTCTTCTTCGGCCTCGCACCGCTGACCAGCACGTTCTGGGAGTGGGAGATCCCGCTCATCGGGCACATGGAGTTCGTCACGTCGACGATCTTCGACGTGGGTGTCTACCTCGTCGTGATCGGTCTCGTGCTCGACGTGCTCCGCAGCCTCGGGGCCGAGGTCGACCGGCAGGCAGCCCTGCGGACCACGCCCGGCCCTGAAGGATTCCTCTCCCGAGGCGGGAGGAGCAGCTGATGGATGTCTCGCTCACCCTGATCGTCATCATGGCCATCCTCTTCGCCTGCGGCGTGTACGCGATGCTGGAGCGCAGCCTGACCCGCGTGCTGATCGGCTTCCTGCTGCTCGGCAACGCCACCAACCTGCTGCTCCTGATCGTGATGGGTGTGCCGGGCAACGCCCCGTTCTTCGGCACCGAGGGCGAGATGAGCGATCCGCTCCCGCAAGCCCTCACCCTCACCGCCATCGTCATCACGTTCGCGGTCTCGGCTTTCCTCCTCGCGCTGATCTATCGCTCGTGGCAACTGGGCCAGGCCGACACGGTCGAGGACGACGAGGCCGACATCGCCCTGCGTGAGCGCACCGATGCCGACGAAGACCTCATGGACGACGAGTCCGAGACCGACGACGACGAGGCGACGACAGACTTCGTCGGCGTGCAGACCGCACCGATCACGGTGCTGCACATGCGGGATCACCCCTCGATCCATGACGACGCGCCGTACGACGCCCCGACCGACTGGGGGAGCGAACCCTCCGCCGCGGACGAGGGCCGAGAACCGCGCTCGGACGAACCCGATGACCACGACGAGAACGAGGAGGGCAGGCCATGACCGCCCTCGTCCCCCTCCTCGTCGCACTGCCGCTGCTCGGTGCCGCCGTCACTCTCGTGTTCGGCCGGAACGCGCGCCTCCAGGTCGTCGTCACCGTCGCCACCCTCGCCGCGGTCTCGATCATCGCCGCCGTGCTGCTCGTCGTGGTCGACTCCGGTGCTCCGCTCGCGGTGTCCGTCGGCGGATGGCCCGTACCGTTCGGCATCGTGCTCTACGTCGACCGGCTCGCTGCGCTCCTGGTGCTCATCTCCAGCATCGTGCTGCTCGCGGTGCTGCTCTTCTCCATCGGTCAAGGTGCAGCGGACGGCACCGACGAGACCCCGATCTCGATCTTCAACCCGTCGTACCTGATCCTCGCGGCCGGCATCTTCAACGCCTTCATCGCCGGCGACCTGTTCAACCTGTACGTCGGATTCGAGATCCTGCTCGTCGCGTCGTATGTGCTGATCACGCTCGGCAGCACCGAGTCCCGTATCCGCACTGGCGCGGTCTACATCGTCGTCTCACTCGTCTCCTCGATCCTGTTCCTCGCCTCGATCGCGATGATCTACGGCGCGCTCGGCACGGTCAACATGGCCCAGATCGCCGAGCGGATGTCGGAGCTCCCGCAGGAGACGCAGCTGGTGCTGCACCTGATGCTCGTGGTGGCCTTCGGGATCAAGGCCGCCATCTTCCCGGTGTCGTTCTGGCTCCCCGACTCCTACCCGACCGCTCCTGCCCCGGTCACCGCGGTGTTCGCCGGCTTGCTGACGAAGGTCGGCGTGTACGCGCTGATCCGCACCGAGACGCAGCTCTTCGCCTCGAACAGCATCGACACGCTGCTCCTGATCATCGCGCTCGCGACCATGATCGTCGGTGTGCTCGGCGCCGTGGCACAGGCCGAACTCAAACGAATCCTGTCGTTCACACTGGTCAGCCACGTGGGATACATGATCTTCGGCCTGGCGATAGCGACGCCCGCCGCGATCGGCGCCACGGTGTACTACATCGTGCACCACATCGTCGTGCAGACCACGCTGTTCCTGGCCGTCGGCCTCGTGGAACGCCGAGCGGGAAGCACGTCGATCCTGCGGGTCAAGGGGCTGTTGAAGGTAGCACCCGTGATCGCCGTGCTGTACTTCGTTCCCGCGATCAACCTCGGTGGGCTACCGCCCTTCTCGGGGTTCATCGGCAAGTTCGCGCTGTTCGAAGCTGCCGCATCCGTCGGAACTCCGATCATGATCGTGCTGATCTTCGGCGGCATCATCACCTCGCTGCTCACGCTGTACGCGCTGATGCGCGCCTGGAACCTCGCCTTCTGGCGCGAGGAGGAGGACTCCACAGAGACCGAGGGTCGCATCTCCTACCTGGGCAACGCCCCCGCCGCCGACGAGCAGCAGGAGCGTCGTCGCATCCCGAAGATCATGACCCTCGCGACCGGAGGCATGGTCGCCGTGACCCTTGCTCTGACCGTGTTCGCCGGGCCCCTGTACGCCCTCTGCGACCGCATCGGCGCCGGACTGCTGCAGCCCGTGAGCCTCGTGCAGCTGGAAGACGAGGTGGGCTGATGGGCCGTGACCTCCGGCGTCACCTGTGGCGCGACATCCGCGTGCAGCTGCCGTTCCTCGCGTGGCTGGTCGTGCTGTGGATGCTGCTGTGGGCGCAGTTCACGGTGCTGTCCTTCCTCACCGGGCTCGTCGTCGCGATCTTCGTCACCCGCGTCTTCCGCCTGCCGACCGTCGCGCTCTCCGGCCGGATCAACCTCTGGTACGCGGCGCTCTTCGTGGTGCAGTTCCTGTTCGCCGTGCTGAGTGGCGCCCTCTCCGTCACCGTGCAGGTGTTCGACTTCCGCCGACAGCCGGGCACGGCCATCATCGCAGTTCCGCTGCGCTACGCAGACGACCTCGTGATGACGCACGTCGCTGTCGTGTCGTCGCTGATCCCCGGGTCGCTGGTCGTGGAGACCGACCGCGACCGCCGGATCCTCTATCTGCACGTGATCGGCGTCCGGAACCTCGACGACGTGGAGAAGCAGCGTGAGGGCGTGCTGCGCTGGGAGCAGCGGGTCGTGCGTGCGCTCGGAGACCCCGCTCAGTATCGTGCCCTCAAGGCCGATGGGCGTGCCGGCCTCGGACTGACGAAGGGCGGTGCCCGATGAACATCCTCCTGCTGCTGATCATGGTGGTGTTCGGCATCGCCGCCGTGCTCGCGCTCATCCGCATCGTGCGAGGGCCGTCGATCCTCGACCGGGCAGTGGCCTCCGACGTGCTGCTCACCGAGGTGATGTGCGTGATCGGTGCGGAGATGGCCATCAACGGTCACACCAGGAACATCCCGGTGCTCCTGATCATCGCGGCCATCGGGGTGTTCGGGTCGATCGCCGTCGCCCGCTTCGTCGCGAGAAGGGACAACACGACACCATGAACGTGTTCGGTCTCATGATCCCCGACGCCGTCATCGACGTGGCGGTGCTCGTGCTCATCCTGCTCGGTGCCGTGCTGTGCCTGTCGGCGGCGGTCGGTCTGCTGCACTTCCGCGACGTGCCGTCCCGACTCCACGCGGCGACCAAGCCGCAGGTGCTCGGTCTGCTACTCATCTGCATCGCCATCGCGCTGTCGCAGCGATCGATCGGCGGAGTCCTGCTCGGCTTCGTGCTCGTGGCCCCGGTCGTGCTCATGCAGTTCGCGACCGCTCCGCTCTCGGCCCACATGGTCGGACGGCAGGCCTATCGCAACGGCACGATCGAGCAGCGCGGCCTCGTGGTCGACGAACTCGCCGAGTCGAAGCAGACTCCTCCCGCCGCGGGCTGACCTCGCGGGCTGCCCCGGGGTGCTCGGTGCCGGCACGCCGCGTCGGATCAGGCCATCGCGCCGGATCAGGCCGTCTCGAAGCGAATCGGCCTGATGCGGCGCGATTGCCTGATCCCGCGAGCCGCTCGAGCCGCTCGTCCCGCGAGCCGCTCGTGAGAAGGGCGCGCGGTCGAGGGCTCAGAGGCGGGCGGCGAACTCGTGGATCAGGCGCGCCGCGGGCTCGGAGTCGCTGATGAGGGTGCCGTGTCCGTGGTCGGGGATGACCTCGAGGTCGGCGCCCGGGATGGCGTCGATGATCTCGCGGCACCAGCTCATCGGTGCGAGCGGGTCGCTCTCCCCGCGCAGCACCAGCACCGGGCACTCGATGCGCACGAAGGCGTCTTCCGGCTCGTGCACGATCGTTGCGCGCATCTTGCGGAAGAGGTGTGGTCCGCCGCGGAGGTATTCGCGCGCTCCACGCCAGATGACCAGGGGTCGTTCGCCGATGAGGTCGGTCAGCAGGTAGCGGGCCTGAGCCCCGATGTTGCGTGCCGCCTTGTTCACGGTGGGACCGGCGAGCACCACTCCTTCGACGAGGGACGGATGGCGTGCGGCGAGCTCTGCCGCGATCTGGCTGCCCATGGAGTGACCGATCACGAGCACGGGACCGGAGTCCACGTGCTGGAGGTAGGCCGCGACCAGGTCGGCGTGCCGCTCCATCGTGAGGGTGCGCGTGGGCTCTGGCGCTTCCCCGAAGCCAGGCAGATCGACCGCGATGACCCGTCCGTCGAGACGCTGCACGACGTCGAGGTAGACGCTGCGGCCCATGCCGATGCCGTGCAGGAGCAGGTAGGTGTGCGGTCCTTCACCGAACGTCTCGGCGATGAGGGTCGCACCTCCGTGCTCGAACTCCAGGAGAGTGACGGGGGTGCCCTTGGGGGCGAGGTAGCTGGTTGGCACCCATCCACGCTAGCCGAGCATCCTGGGGCACTGCTCGGACGCCCCACCCTTCGCGTTCAGCCGGCCGGAGTGAGCACCAGGGTGTCGACGGCTGCGGCCTTCACCGCCTTCGGCGAGAACGCCCACGGCTTCTGGACACCGGCCGCCCAGTCGGCGGTCTGATCGGTGTAGTGCTCGTGGAACGCGTGCCCGGAGGCGCCGGTCAGGTGGTTCCAGGTCGAGGCGTCGAAGTCGGAGAGATCGACCACCATCCGCATCGACGGCACCGTCGTCGTTGCATACGAGACGCCGAGCTCCCACCCGGTCGCGTTCACCACGGACGCCCCTCCGCTCACGGGGAACGGTCCACGGTTGAACAGTGCTTCGATCGGGGCGATCCCCGACGAGCCGAGCGTGTCGCTGGTGAGGGTGATCGCGTGCAGGTCACCCCAGTTCCATCGCGAGATCGTGGTCCCCTGCAGCGCTGCGAGCTCGTCGTAGGCTTCCTCCGCCGACAGCGCGAGCATCTGCTCCATCCCGTCGACGTCGAGCTGCTCGTTGGTCCAGAGCGGGTCGGACGGATCGGTCAGCATGGCGGAGACGACCGTGAACAGGCGCCCCTGACCATCGATCGGGAGAGGTTGCTCGCGCTCGGCGAAGATGTTCTGCACCAGGTTCGACCACAGCACGTTCGCGTAAGCGGCGGCCGCCGCCGACGCGTTGTTCTGACCGTCCCAGGTCTCCAGCAGGTCCACGGCGTCGGACGGTCCGGCCCCGGAGACGTCGACGTCGGCCATGGCGGTCGCCAGCTGCGTTCCGATCCACATCTCGTTGTCCATCTGGATGTCGCGCATGTCCGCGGCGGTCAGCGGGGCGACGGCCGCCCGCCGCTCGATGAGGTGGGCGATCCGGGCCGCCCGGTAGCCGTAATCCCAGTCGCGGGAGAGGAAGTAGGCGTAGTCGTCCGTCACGATCGCGTTGTTCGCGGTGACGATGTACCCGGAGCTCGGGTTGTACGACACCGGCAGCTCCTCGAACGGGATGAAGCCCGTCCAGTCGTAGCTGCTGTCCCACCCCGGCTGGGGCATCCACCCGTCGCCGGCGCCGCGGATGGGGAGGCGGCCGGGGGCCTGGTATCCGATGTTGCCCTCGGTGTCGGCGTAGATGAGGTTCTGCGCCGGCACGTCGAACAGCGAGGCGGCGTAGCGGAAGTCGTCGAAGTCCTGCGCGGTGGAGAGAGCGAAGATCGCCGTCGCAGCCGTCCCAGGATCGAGCGCGGTCCACCGCAGGCTCACGGCGTACTCGGCATCCTCCGACCCGGGGACGGGAGCGATCGGCGCGGAGGTCTCGGCGCCGAGTGCAGGCTCCGGGTCGTCGGCGACTTTCGTGAAGTCGTCCGTGAGCCCGGAGATGATCGGACCGTGCACGGTGGAGCGGATGGTCAGATCGATGTCGTCGCCGCCGGCGACCTTGATCGTCTCGGTGCTCTCCTCCAGCGGCACCAGAGCTCCGTCGCGCCAGTACTTGTCCCCTTCGACGCGCTCGACGTAGAGGTCGGTGACGTCGGTGGTGAGGTTCGTGAATCCCCACGCGACCTTCTGGTTGTGGCCGATCACGATGCCCGGCAGCCCGGAGAACGAGAAGCCGCCCACATCGAACGGGCACTCCTCGTCGACGGTCGAGCACTTCAGCTGCACCTGGTACCAGACCGAGGGGAGGGAGGCACCGAGGTGCGGGTCGTTGGCGAGCAGCGGCATCCCCGTCTCGGTGAGGTCTCCGGACACGACCCACGAGTTCGATCCGATGCCCTCGCCCACATCGCCCACCAGGACGCTGGCGGCCTCGATGACGTTCGAGGTCTCCTCCCAGTCGACGGTGGTCGACGCCTGCTGCGCCTCGCCCTCGGTGTCGGTGACGGTGAGGGCCGCGGGCTCAGCGCCGACGCCCAGCGCCGGAACGGTCGAGATCTTCGGGACGATCACGGGGTTCTCGTCGAACGGATAGTCGGGGTAGAGTTTCGCCAGCACGTCGGGGACAGCGGGATCGCCCGTCCCCGCCCCACCCGCGCCACCGCTCAACTCGGCGGCGAGGAGCGATCGCTCGGTCTCGTCCTCGATGTTGCCGCGAAGATCCCAGGCCATGGCCTTGAGCCAGGCCACCGAGTCGGCGGGCTCCCAGGGCTCTGGAGCGTAGTCGGGGTTCTGCAGCCCGATCACGGCGTACTCGAGCGAGAGCTCGGCACCCGAACGCGAGGCCAGGTAGGCGTTCACCCCATCCGCGTAGGCCTCGTAGTAGCCGCGGGTGGTGTCGTCCATCGCCTCGACCTCGGCCTCGGCGACCTTGCGCCATTCGAGCGTGCGGAGGAAGGCGTCGGTTCCGGCCTGCGACTCCCCGAACATCTCGGCGACCCGTCCTGCCGTCACGTGGCGGCGGAAGTCCATCTCGAAGAAGCGGTCCTGCGCGTGCACGAAGCCCTGCGCATAGAACAGGTCGTCCGTGGAGTTCGCGGTGATCGTCGGGATGCCGCGGTCGTCGCGCTGCACCGTGACCTCGGCCTGCAGGCCGTCGAGCTCGATGGATCCCCCGGTCTGCGGGAAGGAGCGCTGGATCGTCCAGGTCACGAAGAACGCGGCAGCCACGGCCACCACGACGATCGCGGCCACGACGAGGAACGCGATGCGCCCGATGCGGACACCCAGCGAGGGGCGTGAGGGTGCGGCGGACTCCTGCGAATCGGTCATCATCGTCGAGAACTCTTTCGGGTAGACAGGTGGAACTCAGTCCCACCGAGCCCCAGTGCGCGTGTCAGGGTCGCGCCTTCGCATCATATCCACCTCGGTGCTCGGCGCGGGGGCGTTCCGCGCCGAGCACCCCGACTGGTCAGCCGATCAGGCTCGGCTGCAGGTCGCGCAGCGTGCGGCGATGCGTCATCCGGGTCACCCCGATCATCGCGAGCAGCAGCGCGCCCACCAGCCAGACTCCGAGCACCGCCAGATCCCACCCGGCTCGCACGTAGTCGCCGCCGTACATGAGCTGGCGCATCGCATCGACGACGTATCCCAGCGGCAGCACATGATGCAGGGCGGCGAGCGGTGCGGGCAGCGTCTGCCAGGGGAAGGTCCCACCGGCCGTGACGAGCTGCAGCACCATCAGCACGAGGCCGAGGAACTGTCCGACCGAGCCGAGCCAGACATTGAGCGCGAGGATGATCGCCGTGAAGGTGGCCGACGCGAAGATCATCACCCCGAGGGTTCCGAGCGGATGGTCGAAGGTGAAGCCGAGCGTGATGGCGAGGATACCCATGAGTCCGAGCATCTGCACCGCGCCGAGCATCGCCGGGGTCAGCCAGCCGGCCAGTGTGATGCGGACGGGCGAGTGCAGCGCGGTGATGGCCCGCCGCGAGATCGGCTTCACGATCAGGAAGAGCGCGTAGATGCCGATCCAGGCCGAGAGGGCGGCGAAGAAAGGGGCGAGACCGGCGCCGTAGTCCTCCGCGGAGGCGACCTTGTCGCTGGACACCTTCACGGGATCTGCGATGGTCTCGGCCTGCCGGGAGCGCAGATCGGGTGTCGAGGCGGGGATCGCCTCGACACCCTGCGCGAGTCCGTCGCGCAGTTCGGCCGTGCCGGAGGCGAGCGTGGCCAGTCCATCGCGCAGCTGTGCAGCGCCGTCGTTGGCTGCGGAGGCACCGGTGGCGACCGTGCCCGCGCCGGAAGCGAGCTCGTTCGCACCCGCGGCGAGGGATGCGGCACCGGCGGCGAGCTGATCGACCTTTCCGACCGCGGCCTGCACCTGCGTGTTCCCCTCCTGCAGGCGTGCGCCCAGCGGATCGAGCCGGGCGAGCACCTGATCGATCTCCTCGGGGGTGAGACCCTGCTGCGCCAATGTGTTCGCGATGTCGGAGCGCACCTGCGGCAGGGCGTTCGCGGCCTGTTGGACCGCAGACCCCGCGCGGTCGGCGACGTCGGCGAGCTGTCGGTTGCCCGCACTCACCTGCTGTGCGCCGTTCGCGAGGTTCTGCGCGCCGGTCGCGAGCTGCGCCGTGCCGTCAGCCAGCTGCGCTGTGCCCTCGGCGAGGGTCGCGCTCCCGGTCGCCGCGGTGCCGGCGCCGTCGGCGAGCTGGGTGGCGCCGTCCGTCGCCGTGACGAGCTTGTCGCGCACGTCGCTCAGGCCTGTGAGCAGGCGCTCTGCGGCCTGGCTGCCCACCATCTCGGCGACTGAGCTGCGGATCTTCTCCACGGCCTGGGTCCCCATCGAGGACGCGAGGTAGTTGTTCGCGTCGTTGGTCTCGAGATCGATGCGCGCCTGGTGCGGGTCGGTGCCCGCCGCCGAGGTCAGCGCCGAGGAGAAGTCGGTCGGGATGGTCACCGTGAAGTCGACCGTGCCGTGGCGCAGCGCTTCCGAGGCCTCGTCCGCCGACATCAGCTGCCAGTCGAAGGCGTTGCCCTTGATCAGGTTCTCGGCCACGTCCTCGCCGTAGTTGACGGTCTCGCCCGTCGCGGGCTCCGCGCTCGTCGTGGGGGCCGGCGCGCCCTCGTCGTCCACCACGAGGGCGACGGGGACTTCGGGGAACTTGGCGTACGGGTCCTGGTTCGCCCAGAGGTAGAGACCGCCGTACAGGATCGGAACGCAGATCAGCGCGACCAGGGCGATGATGCCCATCCTGCTCGCTGTCAGTCGCCGGAGCTCGGCGGCGATCATGGCGGGAACCTTCATCGCGTGCCTCCGTTCTCGTCTGAGGGGGTGTCCGCGATGTCAGGGACGGCCTCGTCCACCGGTTCGTCGAGCACGAGCGGCTCGACCGGTCCGGAGGCGTTGATCGCGTCGAACTCGTGCATCCGCTCCAGGGCCACGGCCGCGGAGCCGCCGACGATCACGAGCATCGCGTAACCGCGGTCGGCGAACTCCGTCGCGATGCGCCACCATCCATCGGGGCTGCCGCCGTGACGGTCGGGCGACACGAGCACGATGCCCTCGACGCCGGAGTGGAGCACGGCCAGTTCGCACAGGATGCGCACGCGCGCGGCCGGATCGACGGTGCCGATGGGTGCGGCGGCGAGCTCGGCGTAACCCAGACGTGCGAGCCAGCGCCGCGCGTGCAGCGGGGTGGCGCCGAGGCCCGCGAACATGAGCTCCTCTTCGACGACGCCGACGAGCGCGACGTCGGGGTGGGGGTCGCTGACGTCCGGGGCGTCGACCAGCGCCACGCGTCGACGCAGAGACTTGGGGTCGACAGCGTCGTCGATGCTCACGCGTCCGGATTCCGGACGCATGCGGCCGCTTGCGATCAGGCCGAGCACGGTCGGCCGCTGTTCGGTCTCGGCGATCGCGAAACGCACTGCTCCGGTGTGGAACTCGAGCGACATGGTGGGAAGCGCCTGGCCGTTGCGGCCCTTGCTCACATCACGTAGGGAGATCTTCATGCGCGGCCCTCCGGATCGATGGCGGAGTCGGTGGGAGCGGCGGCTGCGGCGATGTCGGGATGCGAGGCGAGCAGCTCGTCGGCTTCGCGCCAGGAGAGACCGGCGATGCTCAGCACGGTCCGCACCGCGACATCGGCCGCGCCCGTGCTGGTCGCGTCCGTGCGCGAGATCACGGTGCGGGCCATCTCCTCGATGAGGCGCGAGAGCGTGGGGGCGGCGAGATCGGTGCGGAAGCTGCCGTCGTCCTGTCCGCGTCTCACGAGTGACGACACCGTGCGGCGCAACGGGGCCAGCGCGGCCGCCGTGTGCTCGACGTGCGCCTCGTCGAGTGCGAGCGCCGCGGCCACCTGCACGTGCGCGGCTTCGTGCCAGAGCAGAGCGGCGAGACGGGCGAGGGCGAGACAGGCGTCGGTGTCGTCGATCGAGGTGGCGATGGCGTTGAACCGCTGGGTGCCGCTGGAGATGAGTTCTCGGATGAGGGCATCTCGGTCCTCGAAGTGCCCGTAGAGGGTGCGACGCGAGAGCCCGGCGCTGCGGGCGATGACGTCGATGGAGGCGTGCGGATGCACCGCCAGAGTCGAGCGGGCGGCCGAGAGGATGCCGGCGCGGTTCTCGACGGCGTCGCGACGGGGTGCACGAGTGGTCACGACCTCATGGTAGTGATCATGCACATAGTTGTGCAAGATCGTTCCACTTATTCGGGGGAGGCACTCAGGTGCGTGCGCCCAGCGGAGGCCAAACGCCGCGTGTTATGTTACGCGTTGCGCGTTGGCGCGTACGGGGGATGGCGCCGGTCTCGGATGCGTGAGCGTCCGGTACGCGAGTGTCGACCGTATCGAGTGGTGGGGGGAACTGCTGTGGTCGAGGGAGGGTGTGCGTTGGCAGGCATCGATGTCGCGTGGGAACGCCGAACTGGGGGAGATGATGTCTATCGTCGGTTGCGCGATGCGATCGTCGATGGGGAGCTGAGACCGGGGGAGCGTCTTCGAGACGGGGAGCTCGCGGAGAGCCTGGGGACCTCTTCGGCGCCGGTCAGGCATGCACTGACACGGCTGATGGAACACGGGCTCGTCGAGGTGCACCGCAACGGTGCCACCCGTGTGGCGCCGCTCGACTTCGACCAGATCCGCGACGCCATCGCCCTCTTCGGTGACAGCTGGATCGGTTCGGTGCGGCATGCGATGCCGCAGATCCGAGAGGATGACGTTGCCTATCTCGTGGAGCTCACCGACGATATGTCCGCCGCGGGGCAAGCGCGCGATGTCCTCGCCTACGGAGTCGCGCTGCGCGCCATCGCCATTGGCTTCGCCCGTCTCGAGGGCAATGCCCTGCGCGAGTCCGTGATCGAACTGCTCGGGCCGCAGATCCGACGCTTCACGCAACGGTCGGGCGGAGCCTTCGACTGGACAGCGAGCGAGCGGTCCACGCGCGAGATCCGAGAGGCGATCGTCCGTCGTGATGCGGTGCAGACCCGGGCTGCCCTGGTGATCCTCTTCGACGATGTGCTGCCCGGGGTCGTCGACCGCACGGCGGCGCGAGGTCGCTGACTCCACGACCGGCCCTGAACGCACGATGCGCCGGCACCCCCGAAGGGCGCCGGCGCATCGGTGGATCCGTCGTCGCGTCAGTCGGTGCCGGAGTCGAAGGCTGCACCCTCGGAGGCCGAGTCGACGGCGTCGGCGAGGGTCTCGTCAGCCTCTGAGATCGAGCCGTGGACGGACTCGGTGATCTCGCTGGATTCCCCGGCGGTCACGCGGCCGACCAGTTCACCGGTCGCTCCTCCGACGAGGCCCAGGCCCGCGTACTGCTCGAGGCGCGCGCGCGAGTCGGCGATGTCGAGGTTGCGCATGGTCAGCTGGCCGATGCGGTCGACCGGGCCGAACGCGGCATCCCCGACACGCTCCATCGACAGCTTCTCCGGACCATAGGAGAGGTTCGGCGAGACGGTGTCGAGGATGGTCCAGTCGTCACCACGGCGCAGGCGGATCGTGACGGTTCCGGAGATCGTGAGGCCGACCCAGCGCTGGATCGACTCGCGCAGCATGAGCGACTGCGGCTCGAGCCAGCGTCCTTCGTACATGAGGCGACCGAGGCGTCGACCCTGCTCGTGGTAGGTGGCGAGGGTGTCTTCGTTGAGGATGCCGTTGACCAGGCGCTCGTAGGCGATGAACAGCAGCGACATGGCCGGAGCCTCGTAGATGCCGCGCGACTTCGCCTCGATGATGCGGTTCTCGATCTGGTCGCTCATGCCGAGGCCGTGGCGTCCGCCGATCGTGTTCGCCTCCATGACCAGGGCGACCGGGTCGGAGTACTCCACGCCGTTGATCGCGACCGGGCGTCCCGCCTCGAACGTGACGGTGACGTCTTCGGTCTCGATCGCGACCGAGGGGTCCCAGAATTTCACGCCCATGATCGGGTCGACGGTCTCGAGCGAGACATCGAGGTGCTCGAGTGTCTTCGCCTCGTGCGTCGCGCCCCAGATGTTCGCATCGGTCGAGTACGCCTTCTCGGCGGAGTCGCGGTACGGGAAGTCGCGGGCGACGAGCCAGTCGCTCATCTCCTTGCGGCCACCGAGCTCGGTGACGAAATCGGCGTCGAGCCACGGCTTGTAGATGCGCAGACGCGGGTTGGCGAGCAGCCCGTAGCGGTAGAACCGCTCGATGTCGTTGCCCTTGTAGGTCGAGCCGTCGCCCCAGATGTCGACGCCGTCCTCCTTCATGGCGCGCACCAGCATGGTTCCGGTGACCGCGCGGCCGAGAGGCGTCGTGTTGAAGTACGTCTTGCCGCCGGAGCGGATGTGGAACGCGCCGCAGGAGAGGGCGACGAAACCCTCTTCGACCAGGGCCGTCTTGCAGTCGATCAGGCGCGACGCCTCGGCGCCGTACTCCAGCGCGCGGCCGGGGATCGAGGCGATGTCGTCTTCGTCGTACTGACCGAGGTCGCCGGTGTAGGTGAAGGGCACGGCGCCCTTCTCGCGCATCCACGCGACGGCGACGGAGGTGTCGAGTCCTCCGGAGAAGGCGATGCCGACGCGCTCGCCGACGGGCAGGGACTGGAGGACCTTGGACATGGCTCCCAGTCTATCCGCGGCGGCGTGTCGCCCCGTGTCGCCTCAGATGAGGTTCACCATGACGCCGAGTGCCGCGTACGTGCCCATCGCCCGACGGTCGCACGTGACGAGAGGGATCCCCGCGTCGTGTGCAGCGAGGCCGACGAGCCCGTCGTAGACGGATCCCCCGGCGATGCCCGCGTCGGCGAATGTCGTGATGGCAGCCTGCGCGGAGGCCGCGGAGAGGGATGCGAGCACCGGGAACGATCGCTCGATGATCTCGTGTGCACGACCGGGGCTGACCCGTGCCTCGCCGGGCAAGCGTGTGAGCACCGAATAGGTTTCGAATGCTGCGTGCCCGGCGAGCCCGATCACGCGGCCGTGTGCGAGTTCGAGTACCCGTTCGTGTGCTGGATTCCTGTCGTGGACCAGCGCTATCGCGGCGCTGGTGTCGAAAAGGAGTTCAGCGCTGGTCGGCAAGTCGGAGCTCCCGGATGTCGTCGACGGTGAGCGTCGGTCCGCCCGTGATGACGAGTCGTCCGTCCTTCTCGACGAGATTGTCGGGGGCTTCGATCTCGATCCGGATGCCGTTGCCGTCGAGGACGAGGTCGACCGGACCGGGGATCAGTCCGACCCGCTCGCGGAGCGCTGCGGGGATGACGATCCTTCCTGCCTTGTCGATGGTCGCCTTCATGCCATCAGGATACCATCGCAATGGTTGCCGTGCCTTGTCGATTCCGACGCCAGGCCCCAGGACTCCGCTAGCGTGCTGCCATGCGGAAAGCACTGACGCGCCCCTGGTGGTTGCTCGCGGTAGGGGGCGGCATACTCCTCGCAGTGGTCTTCTTCGTGGTGCTTCAGACGTTTCGCGGGTCGACGCTCGCGCGACAGGATATGGATGCGAACCTCGTGTTCCCCGCGTCGTATCACGGTTTCGATGCCCCTTCGCACAACGCCGGATTCACTCTCGAGGAGGACGGGACAGCCGAGGTGTCAGCGCTCATGCTCGGCTCCGAGGAGCGGAAGCTCGACGATGGGCGCGCGTGTCTCGACGGCGACGTGAGCCCTGTGGCGGGGAGCGCGACCTGGAGAACGGATGACGCGGGATGGGTCGTGATCGAGGTGGGCGAACGGCAGACCCGGCTCCGTCAGGACGATCCGTTGCTCATGGGCTGGGGGTGGGGCAAGGTGTATGTCCTGACCCCCTGCACCCAGGACTACACAGCGACATTCGTCACCCCGGACGTCTACTCCGGCTGAGAGACATCCTCGTGGTGCGCTGTCGCGCAGGGGAGAGAAGTCCTCCGCGGGCGCCGTGCGAAAACGGAGGAGCATCGCCCGCGACACGGTGTGTCATGGTGCGGCACGCCGCGGCACGCGCGACACGTCTCTGTTTTCGCACGGCACCGGGTCCGCTGAGGCGATGAAGTGGGAGAGTAGGCGCACGGAGGTCGGACATGGGCGGAGCGATCCTGTGGGGTGCGGTGGCTGCGGCGCCGCTGTTCGTCGGTGCAGTGCTCGCTCTGCTGCGGAAGTGGCCCCCGAAGTGGCTCGGCATCGTGCTGGGCTTCGGTGCCGGCGCGCTCATGGCATCGATCGCATTCGAGCTGTGGGAGGAAGGGCTCGACCTCGCCGGACCCATCCCGCTCGTGGTGGGCGTCGCGGCGGGAGCGATCAGCTACTACATCGCCGACCGCATCCTCGATGCCAGAGCGGCGAGGACCAAGGAGCAAGCAGGCGGAGGGCAACTCGCGGTGGGCGCCCTGCTCGACGGCATCCCAGAGCAGCTGGTGCTCGGCATCGGACTCGCTTCCGGCGAGCCCGTCAGCATCGCGCTCGTGGTCGCCATCCTGGTCTCGAACCTGCCCGAGTCGATCGGTTCGGCTGCCGACCTGCTCGAAGGCGGCATGGCGAAGTCGCGCGTGCTGCTGTTGTGGGCGGGCGTGGCCGTGATCTGCGCTCTCGCGACGGTCGCGGGCTTCGGGCTCGCGAGCATCACGGGCGATGACTTCCGCTCGGCGGCGAGTGGGTTCGCAGCCGGTGCGCTGCTGGTGATGCTGGTCGACTCGATGGTTCCCGAGGCGCAGTCCAAGGCCAAGGAGTCCACGGGGCTCGCGACCGTGCTGGGCTTCGCGCTCGCCGCGGGACTGGCGCTCGCTTCCTGATCACGCCTCAGCAGGAGGGCCTCAGCAGAGGGCCCCACAGCGGTCGGTTCAGATCTTCCCCCGCGCGGAGTCACGGCGCACGCTGCGTCCGGCGATGCTCTCGACTCGGAGGGCGAGCGGGAGATCGCGCCCCTCTCCCGCCCACGGATTGACGCGCGCGGCGATGCCGGCGGCCTCGTCGTCCGCCACCCGAGACAACGCGCCGTGCACCAGCACGCTCCACGCCGTGCTGCCGAGCGGGTCGTGGTAGTCCACCTCGAAGGAGGCCTGCACCGCCGGTTCCCGTGTGAGGTCGGCGAGGACGCCCTCGGGCGACGTGCGCAACAGCAGATCGCGTCCGGACAGTGCGAAGTTCACCGGGTAGATCTGCACCCGCCCCTCGTGGACGAAACCGATCCTCCCGATCGTGGTCGTGGTCAGCAGCTCGTATGCCTGCTGTTCGTCGAGTACTCGAATCATGCGTGCACTCCTTCCCTGTGGCGCCAGGGTAGCCAGGGCGTCGACGCCCTTCAAGGGAGTCCTCACCCTCGGCGCGGGAGAACCCGCCACTCGGCGGACACACGGCGCAGGATCGGCCCCGGCTGGCGGGTTACCCTCGGGTGCGGTGTGCACGAGGCTGACGGGAAGCCGCTGCGATGGCGGCCGAGGACAAAGGAGTTCTGATGACTGACACCACCCTGGCGCGACCGCCGTTCGACCCGGAGCTCGAGGCCGCTCTCGCCCTCGTAGCCGACCAGTTGCCGCCGACCCTGACGGCGGAGATGATCCCGCTGCTGCGCCGGTCGCCGGTGAGCGGGGAGGACGAGATCTTCGCGGTGCTCGCCGACCGCGGCTTCACCCGACGGGACGTCTCGATCGCGGGTCATGGTGGCGACGAGATCGTCGTCTCCGTGATCGAGAAGGAGGGCAGGACCGGGACCGGCCCCGGCTTCTTCCACACGCACGGCGGCGGCATGATCATCGGCAATCGCTGGCTCGGCGTGGCCGGCTTCCTCGACTGGGCGGAGCGCTTCAACGGAGTGATCGTCACCGTCGAGTATCGGCTCGCCCCCGAGTTCCCGGATCCGTACCCGGTGGAGGACTGCTACGCGGCCCTGCTGTGGACCGCGGAGCACGCCGAGGAGCTCGGCATCGACCTCTCCCGGCTGTTGATCGGCGGAGGCAGTGCCGGGGGTGGGCTGGCAGCAGGCACGGCGCTTCTCGCCCGTGATCGACGTGGCCCTGAACTGGTCGGGCAGCTGCTCATCTACCCGATGCTCGACGACCGAGACGAGTCCGTGTCGACGCACCAGATCGACGGGATCGGCGTCTGGGACCGCGGCTCGAACGTGACGGGGTGGACCGCGCTCCTGGGCGACCGCGTCGGGACGGACGACGTCTCCGTGTACGCCGCCCCGGCGCGCGCGACCGACCTGAGCGGGTTGCCGCCCGCCTTCATCGACTGCGGCAGCGCGGAGGTGTTCCGCGACGAGGACGTCGCCTACGCCACGAAGCTCTGGGAGGCCGGGGTGCAGGCGGAACTGCACGTCTGGGCAGGGGGGTTCCACGGCTTCGACATGTTCGCTCCGCACACGGCCGTCGCGCAGGCCATGCTCGCCGCCCGCGACGACTGGGTGAACCGGCTGCTCTCCTGAGCCCGCGTCGACCGGAAGAGGGAACTCCCACCCCATAGGGTGGAATCCCCGTGCGATGGAGCCCGACATGCAAGATCTGCTGGGGCGTCTCACCGCCCTCGACCCGGACGCGAGCGAGACGCTCAAGGTCGTGACCTACTTCGACGCCCTTGTCGCCCGTTCCGTGGGCGTCGAGAGCATGCTGCGAGGTGCGGCGGTGCTGAGCGGCGCAACCGTCGGACAGCGTGACGGCAGACAGATCATGCGCGTGCGGGCCGACGGGGTGCGCATCGATCCCGTCGAGCCGTCTCACTCCTGGCCCGTACGCGAGAGCGGACCGGGTGCGGTCGCCTGGATCGAGCGCGAAGGCGATGCGCACACGAACGACGCGATGATCCTGGAACGGCTCAGTCTCGCCCTCGGGATCATCAGGGCGCGCCGATCGGTCGGCCCGGAGAGCGCGGTCGAACTCGCCATCAGCTCCTATGCCGGTGCGGAGGAGAGAGCCGCGGCACTGCCTCGACTCCGCATCGCTGCGGACTCCCTGCGGCTCGTCGCCTCTCCCCCCGACCCCGCTCCGCTGCCGGTGCATCCCTCGGCTGTCGTCGCCACCCGGCACGGCCTGACGCGAGCGACCATCCTCGACGCCGAGATGCAACCCGTCGATGCCTGGCCGCACCGTGCAGACCTGCGTTTGGGACTCGGCATCGTCGGCCCGGCGGAGGGTCTTCCCGCGTCGTGGACGTCGGCGCTCGTGGCCGTGCGACTGACGAGTCCGGAGGAGCCGGTGGTCGATGCCGCCGACCTCGGTGGTCTGCTGCTCGTCGCCGAGGCTGCGGGACAGGGGCACCTCCACCCTGATGCGGCGGCACTCGTCGCACTCGATGAGCGCAGTCGGGAGCTTCTCGACGCCGTCAGCGAGGAACGGAGCGTGCGCGCCGCAGCCGCGCGGCTCGGGCGGCACCACTCCAGCGTGCAGGAACGCCTGAGCGCGCTCGTGGACGCGCTCGGTTATGACCCGCGCACGCCCCGCGGCCACGCCAGGTACGTGGTGGCGCGGATGCTCGCGACGCTCGGATCCTGAACGGCGTCCGAGGGGTCACTCGAAGCCGGGGTAGTCCTTCAGCCTCTCCTGGAACTCGGCGCGATCGGCCTCGCTGAGCACTCCGCTGGCGATCGCCGTCAGCTGCAGACCTTCCAGAGGTTCGCCGGTGCGCGCGTTCTGCGCCTCGCGCCCGGCGAGGAAGCCGCCGTCCGTATCGTTCGAGAGGTCGTTGATCGTGGCGTAGAAGCGGAGCGGGTCGGGGAAGTTCTCGGTGTAGTACTCCCACGTCGTCTGCGTGCGCGGGTCGTCACTGCCGTACAGCTTCGCGATCATCGCGGGGTCGATGCCCGACACCGCGGGGTCGTTGAACGAGTACAGGTCCCACAGGCCGTGGTCGACGACGACCTCGCTGATCACGGCCATCACGGCGCGCTTTCGGTCGTAGCCCTGGACGGGCTCGTTGGTCGCCCAGGCGGTGGAGGTGAACTCGACCAGCATCGACTCCCCGCCGTAGCCGTTGCGCTCCGGGCGCAGGTCTTCGTCACCCACCCGCGTCCAGGTGAAGCCGAACTCGTCGGTGAGTCGTGCGCGGATGTCGGCGAACAGGGTCTCCGTCTCTGCCCGCACCTCGTCGAGCGACTGCTGAGACAGCGCCTGCTGCGGATCGGTGCCCTTGATCCCTGGATAGGCTTCCGCGTGCTTCTGGGCCGCCGTCTTCGTGCCCTCGTAGTTGCCCGAGGCCGAGGTCTGCAGGGCGCTCATGCCGCCCACGGTCGCGACGTTGAACAGGATCGAGATGACCAGGGCGATTGCCCCGAGCCTCCGTCCGCGCGTGGAGAAGAGAGCCGCGACGGTCACGCCGACGACCACGAGTTGCAGTGTGAGCATCGTGACGCCGTAGAGGAGGTCGGTGCCGCCGGCGACGAAGGTGCCGAACAGGATCAGGGCGAAGAGGATGGATGTGGTGAGGGCGATCCAGCCGAGGGCGTTCGCGGGCTCCTTCGGCTCGTCGATCGGCACCGACACCAGGGCGGTCGGGCTGGGCGCGGAGCCCCACGCCTCTCGACGAGCGCCGCGATAGCCTCCGGGCGGGGGAACGGGCGGAGCCCCCTCGGTGCCCGCGATGTAGCGCGCGCGCTGTCGCTCGTGATCGCTCACCAGGGTTTCTCCGTTCCCGAACCGCCGGGATCGTCACCCTGCTGCTGATCGCGCTCCTGCGTGCCCTGCTCGAGCTTGTCCTGGAGGCCCTTGAGCTTGTCCTCGGAAGGCTGCTCCTTCTCGCCGGGCTGTGGCTGGGGTGAGGGCTGCTGCTCCTCCTGCTGCTTCTGCTTCAGCCGGTCCGCCGTGCCGTCGAGGGCATCGGACATGTCGCGCTGCGGGTCGGGAGACTGTTGCTGCGCCTCCTCGCTGCGGCATTCCTCCGGGGTGTCGACGGTGATTCCGAGCGCCTCGCCGTAGAGCGCCGCTGCGCCCGCGCCGTCGCCGTCCGCACGGGCGGCATCGCCCATGCGCTCGATGATCAGGGCGAGGTTGATCCGCACCGCGCACACTTCGAGGCCGGCCGCGAGGTCGAGCGCCTCTTCGAGCTGGACGCGGGCTTCGGGCAGCTGCTCGGCCCCGCCGAGAGCCGTGCCGATGTTGAAGGGTGCCTTGTATGGCTCGAACCAGTTGAGGAACGCCTGCCCGCGCGCGGATGCCTCGGCCCCGGCGAAGTCGTCGACCACGTACGCGGTGATGGCTTGATGGGCGAAGGCGTACATGCTCAGCAGCTTGCCCACGAAGAGAAGCGCCGCGAGCGTGAGAGGGAGGGTCCCGATCGCCACCCAGAGACGTATGCGGCGTCGGAGCCGATTCGATCGCAGGAGCGCGGCGGCGCCTTCGGTGGCGGTGTCGACGGCGGCCGAGGAGCCGGCCTCGGGCACCGAGCGTGCCGACCGATCTGCCACGCTCAACCCCCTCACCGGTCGTTTACTGCGCACGAGGATCGTGGTCCTCGAAGCGGCAGGACGAAGCGCTGAACATCCTATCCGCGGAACCTCCGGACGCGACGCAGCCGACCTGGGGAAGAACCGGGTCGGCTGCGTCGTCGTGCGGCTCCTGCGCTACTCGGCCGTGGTGACGCGGAACGTGTCGAAGGCCACGCCGAGTGCTGTCGTCGAGCTGCCGGAGCGGTTGCCGCTCAGGCCCACTCCGCCTGCGGGGAGCGCTGCATTGTCCGACGCCTTCAACTGCCAGTCGGCAGGCTCCGTGGCTCCGGTCGTCCAGATCTTCGCGCCGATCGTGGCCTGTGCAGTGCCCGTCACGGACACCTTGAGCGTGTACGAACCGTTCGCTTCGAAGGTGACTCCGGAGACGGCCTTGGTGGCGAGCACGGTTCCGTCGCGGTGCGCGACGAGCCAGACGCTGCCGTCGGGGCGGAGCCAGGCGCGCACGAGGTAGCGGCCGGCGGCGGAATCGCGTGCGATGACGCCGATGTAGGCCCCTCCGGTCGCCGCAGCCTGGTCGACGCGGAACGTCGTCTGAAGGATCGGGTCTGCGATCGAGGGCTCGTTGAGCGTCGCGTGGCGGGTGTCGCCCGCGGCCAGGTTGAGCGCGCCCGCTCCGCCGGCGACACTCGTCGTGAGGGTCGACCCGCCGGTGATCTTCCAGGCGCCGCCCACGAGCGCGTTCCCCCAACCTCGACCGGACGGCTGCTCGAACTCATCACTCGCGACAGCGGCGGGCTCGTTCACGGTGGATTCCTTCGTCGTGGTCGCCACGCCGCCCAGGTCATCGGTCACGGTGAGCGTCACCGTGCGCGTTCCCGCCGACGCGTAGGTGTGGTTCGCGACCGCACCGTCACCGGTCGTACCGTCACCCCAGTCCCAGCGGTAGCCGCTGATGGTGCCGTCGGAGTCCGCAGATGCCGAGGCGTCGACCGACACCGACCGACCGGTCGTCGCGAGCGTGAACGAGGCCGTAGGGGCAGCGTTGGCTCCCTGTACGAGGACCGGCTTCGTGACGGACCCCACGAGCCCCTGGCTGTCGGTGATCGTGAGCTTGACCTGGTAGGTGCCGGGCTTCGTGTACGTGTGCGTCGGAGTCTTGCCGGTGCCCGTCGAGCCGTCGCCGAAGTCCCAGCGGTAGTCCGAGATCGTGGTGGAGCCGGGCGGCACGGACGTGCTCGCGTCGAAGGCCGCATCGACGCCCTTCGCGGTGGCGGTGAAGGCGGCGACGGGGGCGGTGGAGCCGTTGCCCACGCTGTAGTGCGTCTTGACCTGCGCGGCGCTCAGACCGTAGGGGTACACGGCGAACTCGTCGATGTTGCCGGTCAGGGACACCGACTTCGGTGCGTTGGGCCAGTTGGCGAGCTTCCCGCTGCCGATCTTCCAGAAGCCCTGGTAGTCCTGGCCGTTGGTCACACCGGCGATCTGGTCGTTGAGCTGCCCGTCGACGAAGAGCTTCATCCCCTCGGGGCTCACGGACGCGACGACGTGGTGCCACTTGTCGTCGTTGTACGCGGCCTTTGTCGTGATGACCTTCGTGCCGCCGTCGTACACCCCGAAGTTCAGGCGCCCGTCGTTCGACAGGTAGACGTTCCGATCATGATTCCGCGAGAAGCCTGCGGCCGAGCTCTCGAAGTCGAACAGCAGGCCGCCGGTCGTCGTCGATGTCTGGAACCACATCTCGGCCGAGTACGTGGTCGGCGCGGGCATCTTCGTGGTGGTGTCGACACGACCGGTGTCGGTGCCGTCGAGCACCGTCGCGCCCCCGTCCGACGACAGCGGCTTCGTTCCCGAGCGGAAGATCGGGTTGTTCGTGCCGGCGAGGTCCTGGGCCACTGTCCCCAGCGGGTAGTAGAGCTGAGGGGCGTCGGCGAGCACGGCACGGGAGTACGCCGGTGTCGCCGCGCCCACGGTGGCGGTCGCGGTCTTGCTCGTGACCGTGTTGCCGTTGCTGTCGGTGGCCGTGAAGGTGTACTTCTGCTGCGAGCCGGCCGGAGCCGTCGTGTCCTCGAACGTGACGGCGGGCAGGTTCCACCAGGTGGAGTCCGCCTTGGTGGTGAACAGCGGAGTGGTCGAGCCGGCGCGGCGCAGTTCGTAGGTGAGCGTGAGGTCGTCTCGATCCCAGTTGGCCGGGATCGAGACCTTCACGGCACCCGAGGGGAGCGAGGTCGCCGTCGGCGCCCACTTGTCCCCGGAGAGGCGGGGGCCGTCCTTCGCGCCACCGGGAGGAGTCGTCGAGAACCGTACGAGGCCCTCGAACTGGCCGTTGTTGACCGAGCGGAACTCGCCGCCGATGGAGATCATGTTCCCCGTGCCGGTGATGGAGAGACCGGCCTGACCCAGGCCGGTGGTCACACCGACAGCCCAGTCCGGAGACCAGGCGTACGGCGACGGTGCCGCCGTACCGCCCCAGTCCTTGCGGCCGGGCGCGGCGGGCTGGGGGGCCAGCGTGCCGCGGGCGTCGGCGGAGTACGCCTCGGAGTACCGGTGCACGCGCGGAGCCTGCTCGGGGTGGAGACCCAGGGTCTCGCAGGTGTGGGTGTGGCTGGTCGTGTAGACGACCTTGCCTGTGGAATACACGCCGTAGTGGTCGCCGATGCAGTCCGCGATCCAGCGCACCTTGCCGGTACCGGCCTCGGCGGCGAAGGTGCCCTCGAGGCTGCCGGTCGCGGCGTCGGCGAAGCCCCACCCGGTGCCGTACACCCCGGTGGCATCCGCGGCGAGACCGAAGGTCCCGGCCTTGCCGGCGTAGATGCCCGACCCCGCGCCGTTCTTCACCGTCTTCGCCAGCTCCCACTCGGTGTTCAGTGCTCCGGTGGTCTTGTCGACGGAGGCGCTGCCCCGCATCTCGGTGTTGCCGTTGACCTGGGAGAAGCGTCCGCCCACGATCGTGTCCGCACCGGCAGGGTCCATGACCATCGCATCGACCTGGAGGTCGGTCTGCGGAGCCCAGGGCCGGAGGGCGCCGTTCGTGGTGTCGAAGGCGGCCAGGTTCTTCCGTGGAGTGCCGTTGGCCTGGGTGAACAGGCCGCCGGCGTAGACGGTCGTCCCCGACGTCGCCAGCGCGTAGACGCCGGATCCGCCGATGGAGGGCACGAAGCCCGGGACGAGCTCGCCTGTCTTCGCGTCGATCGCGGCGATGTTCCAGCGGTCCTTGCCGTTGACCTTGTTGAACGAGCCGCCGATGTAGATGCGGGAGCCGTCCGGCGACGCGGCGACGGCCTTGATCACCCCGTTGACCTTCGGGGCGAACGGCAGGAGTGCACCCGTGACGATGTCATACGCGAGCACGTTCGAGCGTGCCGTCAGCGCTGTCCCCGGGGCGGCCTTCGGCTCGCGGGCGTTGTCGAACTTTCCGACCGCGTAAACCGTCGAGCCGACGGTCGTCTGTGCCCAGACGTACCCGTTGTCGATCTGCACGGTCGGGATCGGATCAGACGTGACGACGTCGCCGTCACGTTGCAGCAGCGGTGGCAGTGTCGGTGGTGCGTCCGCGGCGACCGCGGCTCCACCGCCGAACGATCCGAGCCCGCTCACGATCAATGCTCCGACGACCGTCGCGATGACGGTCTTCCGGGCGCGCTTCAGAACACGCTTGTTCCCCATGTTTTGCTTCCCCAGTGAATCCGGTGCCGACGCGCGCGCCAGCATGACATCGCAGGGCGATCCGAACCGCGGGAGCTTCCCCAAGCCCATGTGTTTCCGCGGTCGTCACGACCTCTGCGAACCCCCGTCGGGACCAGGACAGTCCACGACAGGTAACACAATACCATCCGAAATCCCGTATTGTCGCCGGTCAGTCGCCGCTTCGGGAGCTCGAGACGTGCCTCGGGGCGCGGAGTCGTCGGAGCCGCGCGATCAGCATCGTGGCCCGGGTGAGCTCGATGCCGAGGATGGCGAGGATGACGAGAGCCGCGATCCAGTACAGCTCCACCAGGTTGCCGACCTCGCCCGAATCGGCATAGTCGGTGGTGGTCGACGGGGCAGCGGGAAGCGGCGGCGCAGCGTCAGCCGTGCGGTGCGAGTACTCCACGCCGAGGTCGTCGGCGATGGCCTGGAGATTCGACTCATCGATCACCGACCGCGCGTCCGCACCCTGGTACTGGATGTAGTCGCCCGCCTGGTCCGAGACTCCCCCCGTGGTGATGCGCATCGGCCCGCCCTCGGCCGTGCCGTACCCGAACACCGCCCCCGAGTCCGTGTACTTCGCGCTGGAGCCGAACGACTCGGGTGCGGTATCGACCGTCTGCTCCCCGTCGCCGAGATAGAAGACCATGCGCGAGCGGTCAGGGGAGGACTCGGCCGCCGACGCGAGCGTCTCGGAAAGCAGCGGAGCGGCGATGCCGATCGAGCTTCCGCGTGACTGGCTGGTGACCTCGGGGCGCAGCACCTGCAGCGAACCCAGGAGCGCGGTGGTATCCGTGGTCAGTGGAACCCGCAGCTGTGCGGAGGCATCCGAGGTGATGAGTGCGAAGCGTGCTCCCGGGTACTCCTCCACGAGCGCGCGCACGTCTTCGCGGATGCCGTCGAGCCGCGGTTCCCCGTCGCCCCAGTCCTCGGCCACGATGCTCGCCGTGGTGTCGACCACCAACACGATGTCGGTGTCGGTCGCGAGGGTCTGCGTGGCTCCGCCGGGAATGCCGGGACGCAGCAGGAGCGCGACGCAGGCGAGCACCAGCAGCAGACGCATGGCCCACAGCGCACGATGTCCGGCGAGTGCGCGCCCGTCCGTGATCGGCACGCTTCCAGACTTCGGCGGACGGACGAGCACCCAGACGGCCACGGCGAGGACCGGTGCGCACAGCAGAGCGATCAGCAGCGGGTTGAGCACGGGTTGGAAGATCACAGTCGTACCCTCCACAGCACCACGACGAACCCGAGCACGCTGAGGCAGAGCACCACGATCCACAGGTTCGGGGTGTCGGTCCAGACCACCTGGGCCTCTCCGCGAAGCTCGGTCGCGTCCTGCTCCTGCACCTGGTCCACGATGTCGGAGACGGTGGTCGTGTCGCGCAGTCCGAACGCCGCGCCCCCCGTCGCCTCTGCTGCCGCACTGAGCTCGGCGCTCACGTCTGCGTCCTTGCCCTGGACGGGGTTCAGCGCGAAGACCCGCACGTCCTTCGAGGCGGCGTAGGCGGCGGCTTCCTCCAGCGTCACGATCGAGGCGCCGTTGACCTCGTTGTCGGTGGCGAAGATCACCGAGCGCGAACGCTCGTCGTCGGGGTGGTCGAAGCCCATCGCGCAGGCGGCCAGGCCGTCACCGATCAGGGAGGCGCCGTTGCCGTTGAGCGTGCCGATCCAGTGCTCCGGAACGCGGTCGACGAAGTCGAAGCTCTCGGTCATGCTGGCCAGGTGCTCGCGGATGAAGTCGTAGTCGTCGGTCAGGGGGAAGATCTGCACGGGCGAGCTGTTGAAGATCGTCAGGCCGATGCGCTCTCCCTCGAAGCTGTCCAACAGCTCGTCGAAGACGTTCAGCACCTCGACGTCGACCTCGGTCATGGAGCCGGAGACATCGAGGCACAGCATGATGTCGCGGCTGGTGTTGACGGGCTGCACGGTTTGCGCCGACATCGGCCGCGCGGCCACCACTCCCGACACGATCGCGGCGGCTGCGCCGAGCGCGAGGATGCCGGAGAGCGCGAGCGCCCTGCGCGTCAGGGCGCGGCGGAAGGACGGCAGTGTCCGCAGGCGTTCCGCTCGGGCGACGCGGGCGGCACCGCCACCTCCGGCGCGTCCCTCGCGTCGGAGGCCGAGGATGAGCCCGACCGCGAGTGCGACCACCACGACGGCGACCGCGGCGACCAGCATCCAGATGTTCGCTAGTGCCACGTGCGCACCACCGTCCTGGCCGCCTCGGCGCCGGCGATGGGGTCGATCACCGGGCCGGGCCGGAAGATGCTCGGATAGTAGTGCCTGCCGAGCGCGTCGATGAGTGCGGGGTGGACGCCGCGTGCCACCAGGTCGTCGAGCGCGAGCACCGGCGCCTCCAGGCCGCTGTACTCGTTCACGAAGGCGCGCACGACCCGGCTCAGCTCGACGTTCGCCTGCCGAGCCGACAGGCGCCGTTCCCGGTAGTCGGTCTCGATCTGCTGGATGCGCGCCTGATACTCGGTGCGCAGCTGCGACAGCACGTCGATGATCAGCGGAGCCTGCCCCGCGTTCGGGTCCACGGTCGCCAGGGCCCGACGGGGTCGCGTGAGCACGATCAACAGCCACGCGCCGAGCACCAGCAGGGCGAGGATGCCGATCGCGAGCAGCATCCACCCCCAGCCGTACTGGGCCGGCGGGTAGAGGTCGTCAGAGCCGGGCATTCGACCTCCGATTCAGCAACGTCAGCAGCTGGGCGATGGCGTGATCCTGCCCCTCCAACGTGGAGTGGCTGATCTCCATGCGGGTGAGCAGCTCGTCGAGGTAAGCGGCATCGGCCTCTCGCTGGGCGGTCAGCTCCTGCACGATCTCCCGGTCGCCCTGCACGAAGCCCGGCACCTGCCACCGGCTGTCGACGTCGCTGCGGATGCGTCCTGTGGCGTGATCGAGCACAGGCTCGGCGTCACGCAGTGTGAGCCACAGCACGTCGTGCTGCACACGTAGTCGACGCAGCATCCGCTCGGTCTCGCTCGTGAGGGGAGCCTCGTCGGTGATCACCACCACGATCATGCGGCGGGCGATCGTGCGGGTGACGAACGAGAGCAGGGCGTCGCGGTCGCTCGGGGCGCTGCTCTCGTCCACGGCCCTGTCGATCGTGCGCAGCGCATGTTCGAGTGCGCCCTCGCTGCGGCCGGGCGCGAGGCGGCGCACCTTCGAGGAGTCGCCGTAGATCATGGTGAAGTCGTCGCCGTGACGCAGGGTCAGCACGCCGAGCACTCCCGTGGCGAGGATCGCCAGTTGCTTCTTCGACTGCTCGTCCGCCGCGAGGGCCGACATCGAGCGCCCTGTGTCGACCGCGAACAACACGGTGTGCATGCGCGTGGCGCGCGAGCGCTTCACGAGCGGCGTCCCCAGTCGGGCGGTCGCACGCCAGTCGATGTCGCGCACCTGATCGCCGTACTCGTACTTGCGCAGGTCTTCGAAGTCGAGGCTCCGCCCACGCAGCAGCGACGCGTAGGCGCCGTCGAGCGCGTGCAGCGACTTGCGCGTCGAGTGGATGAAGAGCTTGCTCTTCACCTGCGTGATCAGGCTGGCCATGTGGCGGTGTGTCCGAGGTCGCCCGGGTCAGGGCGTGGGGACCGAGGCGAAGATCTGGTCGATGATCTCCTCGCTGCGGATGCCCTCGGCGTCGGCCTCGAAGGTCAGCAGCACGCGGTGCCGGAGGATCAGGTGACGCAGCTCGCGGATGTCCTCGGGCAGCACGTGCGCTCGTCCCTTGAGGAGGGCCAGCGCGCGCGAGGCCTGCAGGAAGGCGATGCTCGCGCGCGGACTCGCGCCGTACTTGATGAAGCGGGCGCGCTCCTCGCCGATGTACGGAGCGGGATTGCGGGTGACGTAGGCGATCGACACGATGTAGTTGCGGATCGCGGGGTCGACGTAGATGCGGCTCGCCACGTCCTGCAGCAGGTGCACGTCGTCGAGGCTGACGGCGCTGGTCACGTGCCGGTCGGGGTCGAGCACGCCGGAGTCGATGCGGCTGAGCACTTCGAGCTCCTCGGTGGGGCTCGGGTACTCGACGATCTCCTTGAGCAGGAAGCGGTCCATCTGCGCCTCGGGCAGCTCGTACGTGCCCTCCTGCTCGATCGGGTTCTGCGTCGCGATCACGAGGAACGGCTTGGGCAGGTGGTGGATCTCTCCGCCGATCGTGGTCTGGTGCTCCTGCATGGCCTCGAGCATGGCGCTCTGGGTCTTCGCGCTGGAGCGGTTGATCTCGTCGAGCAGCACGAAGTTCGCGTGCACGGGGCCGAGCACGGTGCGGAACGAGCCGGTCGCCGCATCGTAGATCTGGTTGCCCGTGATGTCGCTCGGCAGCAGGTCGGGGGTGCACTGGATGCGCTTGAACTGCGCCTTCACGGTGTCGGCGAGGGTGCTCGCCGCAGTGGTCTTGGCGAGTCCCGGCACGCTCTCCAGGAGGATGTGCCCGCCGGCGATCAGAGCCACGAGCAGGCTGGTTCGCAGGCGCTCCTGGCCGACCATCTTCGCGGAGTACGAGGTGGAGATGACTCGCAGCACCTCGATCGCGCGGTGGATCTCGGCATCGGTGGGGGCGGCGTTCGTGGGTGCGGCGGCAGGTGCGGGCGTGTGCGCGGGACCGGGCGGAGGCGGTGGGGCGGAGATCGTCCGCAGGTCCGGCGTGGAGGACTCGGTCATCGGTAGGCTCCCTCGTTCGGGGACCCGCGACGCGGCCGTCCCCCGCGGACCAGCGTAATCGCAACGACGGAGCGGCCGGCTGTGTGCGGTCTGACGACTACCGCTCCGCTCACCTGCATGAACTGAGTACGGATGCAGGAAGAGGCGTCGCGCAGACCTCCTGCATCCGTCGAAAGATCATGCGTTCGGGGGACGCCGTTACTGACCGAACATCGTCGCGACGGCTGCGATGCCTCCGAGCGCGAGGGCCAGGACGAGGATGATGACCCAGACGCTCATGGCGATCGCGTTGAGGGCGACTCCCCACCCGGCCCTGGTGCGCGCCTGCGGCTCGTGACGCAGCGAGAGGATGCCGACGATGAGTCCGATGACCGGCGCGAAGAAGGTCCAGCCGGCGAAGAGCGAGCAGATCCCGAGAACGAGACTGACGGTCCCTTTCGCGGTCGAGGTCGCAGGGTCGGACAAGGTTGAAGGAGACACGGTTGAAGGGGAAACGGTCGTTGACATGTCTTCCACGCTAGGACGGGTCGGTACTGCGGGGCATCGGCCCTGAGTGCCGGCGTCGTACATCCAGCGGATGATCTCCGCTCGGGGCACGACGGCGGTCGCGTCGCGCAGACGGCTACTCGGACCGGCGGTCGAGGAACAGCAGCTCCAGCGGCGCGGCGAGCAGCGCATCCACGCCGTCAGCGAATGCCTGGAAGTGCGGTGTCGCGAAGTGGGTGTCGAGCGCGGCCCGGTCATCGAAGGCCTCGCGCATGTAGAACGTGCCCGGTTCGCTGCGTGACTCGAACAGCACATAGTCCTGATTGCCCGCGCTCGGCTCCGACGTCGCGAAGCCCCTGCAGAGCCTGCGCGACTGGGTCGAGGCGAACATCCAGCGCTTCCCCGGTCTCTGATCCCGTCGGGCGTCGGGTGGTTACCCGCAGGCGACCTGCACCCCTTGCGGGAAACCACGTGCCCGTCGGTACCGTCCTCGCAGGACAGAGCACACGCAGAAGAAGAACGACCCTCCCTCACGTTTCCCGACGTCCCGACCTTCGCGGTTCGAAGCTCCACGGTGGCTGACGGAACGCCCTTCGCGCCTGCACAGTACTCCGGAGTCTTCGGCGTTCCCGGTGGGCAGGACATCTCTCCCGAGCTCGGACCCCGGGGGCGGGTCTGGGCTCCTCGACCTCCACTTCTCGCGCGCGATTCCGCTCCTCCGGTGCCGATCACCGGCCCTGCTAACGTCGAAGGGCAGCCGCTTTCCGGGTTGGTCGAGCTTTCCGCTCCCACCGGGACAGAACTGTTCCTCGCTCGGACGCGGCCGCTCATCGATACATGACGGAAGTGTGAGGACGATACGTGACGAACAGTGAACGAGTAGCGATCATCGGCGCCGGCCCCTCGGGCATGGCGCAGCTGCGGGCCTTCGAGTCGGCAGCCCGCGCGGGGGCGGAGATCCCCGAACTGGTCTGCTTCGAGAAGCAGGCCGACTGGGGCGGACAGTGGAACTACACCTGGCGCACCGGGCTGGACGAACACGGCGAACCCGTGCACTCCAGCATGTACCGCAACCTGTGGTCGAACGGCCCGAAGGAGGCGCTGGAGTTCGCCGACTACACCTTCGACGAGCACTTCGGACGGCCGATCTCGTCGTACCCGCCGCGCCCGGTGCTGTGGGACTACATCGCAGGGCGCCTCGCGAAGACCCGCGTGCGCGACCTCATCCGCTTCGAGACCTCGGTGCGATGGGTGGAGTTCGACGAGGATCGTGAGGTGTTCCGTCTCACCAGCGAGCACCTGCCGACGGGACGCACGACCACGGAGGAGTTCGACCGCGTCATCGTGGCCAGCGGACACTTCTCCTTCCCGAATGTGCCGGACGTGCCCGGGATCGAGACCTTCCCCGGCTATGTCAGCCACGCCCACGACTTCCGAGGCGCCGAGGCCTTCGCAGACCGCGATGTGCTCGTGATCGGGTCGAGCTACTCAGCGGAGGACATCGGCAGCCAGGCTTTCAAGATGGGCGCCCGTTCGGTCACCGCGAGCTACCGGACGGCCCCGATGGGGTACGACTGGCCCGAGGGCTTCGAGGAGCGTCCGTGCGTCGAGCGCTTCGAGGGTCGCACCGTGCACTTCGCCGACGGCACGTCGAAGGAGGTCGATGCGGTCATCCTGTGCACCGGCTACCTGCACAAGTACCCGTTCCTGCCGGCAGACCTCGCGCTGTCGTCGCCGAACAACGTCTACCCCGACGGTCTGTACCGCGGGATTCTGTGGCAGGGCAACCCGCGCCTGGCCTACCTCGGTGCGCAGGACCAGTGGTTCACGTTCAACATGTTCGACGCGCAGGCCTGGTTCGTGCGCGACGTCATCCTCGGCCGGATCACCCTGCCCGATGAGGCCGAGCGCGCTGCGTCCATCGCCGCGTGGCGGAAGCGGTTCGCGGAGATCGACTCGGCAGCGACGGAGATCCGCTTCCAGGCCGACTACATCCGCGACCTCCTCCAGCTCACCGACTACCCGGAGTTCGACCTCGACCGGGTCGTGGAGATCTTCCTCGCGTGGAAGCACGACAAGAAGGAAGACATCATGGGCTATCGCGACCGCACCTACGAGTCGGTGATGACGGGGACGATCGCCGTCGTGCACCACACACCGTGGCTCCAGGAGCTCGACGATTCGCTCGAACGCTACCTGGACGTCGACGCCGACTCCCTCGAGGCGCGGCGGATCATGGACGCACCACGCGATGACGACCGCGAGGCGCTCGCCGCAGTCTGACCCGGTGCTTCGATGCCCCTTCCCTCTCTCACGGAGGGGAGGGGCGTTCTCGTCAGGCGGGGTCGCGGGTGCCTCGCCGGCGTCCGACCCAGACGACGAGAGCGGCGGTGGCCATGATGATCGCGGCGATCAGCAGCACCCAGAGCGCGACGCCGCCATATCCGTACCTGTGCGGATTCAGGAACGGGTACGGGTACCACCACGGCTCACCCGTCGATGGAGAGATCACGAGGTTCGCTCGGATCAGCGTGTAGGCGACCCAGACGATAGGGAAGATGGCTGCGACTCCGACGGCGCCCCAACCGAGCGCTCGGCGTCGTGGTGCGAAGAGCAGGTCGAGCAGCATGATGAGCGGAACCACCACGTGCAGCACTTCGTTGGACCAGGGGACCGTCGACCCCTGGGGCAGTTCGATTCCCCGCAGCAGGGTGTTGTAGACGACCCCGGTGACGATCGCGTACGTGCTCGCGCAGACCAGGAACACGGCGAACCAGCCCGGTTCCGGCGATGCCGTGCGACGATTCGCGAGTGCCCAGATCCCACCGATGGCGAGCGCGGCGGCAGCCAGCACGTTCGACAGGATCGTGAAGAAGCTGAAGAAGTTCACGAAGACCGTGGGCAGGTGTGCGCCCCACGCGGTCTCGGACGCGAGCGCGATCTCGAGGGTCCGCACCAGCTGGGCGACGATGGCCGCCACGGCGAGAACCGATGCTGCGAGTCGTGCGTAGGGCCACCAGGTCGTCATTTCGCCTCCGAGCGAAACTGTAGCGTCACTCCGACGTAGACCGGGGCGGTGAGTGGCGTCAGGAGCGCTGCCGCCAGCGGAGACGCGTGATGAGCACGCCGAGGAGGCAGAGCGCGCCACCGAGGAACATCAGCGGCGTCGGTACCTCGCCGAGGATCGCCCAGGACATGAGGATCGCGATCGCCGGAACCACGTAGGTAGTCGCCGAGGTCTGCCCCGCGGTGCTGCGCTGCAGCACGTAGGCCCAGGTCGTGAAGGCGATGGCCGTGGGGAAGACGCCGAGGTAGACGACCCAGAGCGTGGCATCCAGTGGTGCCGACTGCAGGGAGCCGATGAGGCTGCCCAGCCAGGGCAACAACGCGATGGTGCCGACGCCCGCGCCGAGCCAGGTGAGAGTGGTCGAGTCGACGCCCGAGGTGAGCAGGCGCTTCTGCACGAGCGTGCACCCGGCGTACATGATCGCGGCGAGGAGCGCGAGCAACAGTCCCGTGATGTCGGGCCCGGCGCTGGTGGTGGAGTTCATGCCGATGAGTACGACCCCGAGGAAGGCGATGGGTGCGCCGATCACGAGCGGTTTCGGGAAACCCTCACGCAGGAACAGGCCGCTGAAGACGACGACCATGAGGGGAGCGAGGTTCACGACCATCGCGGCGGTGCCCGCATCGAGCGTCAACTCCGCACTGTTGAGGGCGAGGTTGTAGACGCAGAACCATCCGATGCCCCACGCCGCGATGAGCAGCCAGTGCCGACGGGCAGGGATGTGGATGCCGTGTCGAACCGCGATGATCGTCAGCACGGCCGTGCCGACCGCCATACGCAGCAGCGCCAGGGCACCCGGGTCGTAGTGCGGACCCGCACCGCGGATGCCGATGAAGGCGGACGCCCACAGCACGACCGTGACGAGCGCGGCGGCGAGGACGAGCGCGCCCTGCTTCTTGGGTGCCCCACCGTCGGCGCGGATCCCGTCGGAGGTGATCCCGGGGTCGCCGGATGTGGCTGCTGACATCTTCCGATCCTGGCAGGTGGCACCGACGCCGGACGAGCCGTCGGAGTGACACCCGTCGTCGGATTTCAGCCGATCTCGGACCGCGATTCGATGGTGTCGATTCACGAATTCTTCGCCGCCAGTTCACGTTCCTCACTTGAGTGGAAAAAAGTTCGCGCACCGCAGGCCAGTCGCATGAGCATGGAATGTAGTCAAATGTTGCCATTACTGCATGCTTCACAGCTGACACTCAGCGTCAAGTAGGCCGTTCGGGGGACAGACAAGACTCACAGCTGACGGATAGAGTCCCCAGCGAGTACCGCCGCAAGCCCACGGTCGAAGCGTGACGGTCCCGTTCGAGGTCGTGGTCTGCGTGCGTTCCGTCGTGCTTGTGCGCGTGCGCCCAGATTCGCTCGGGGGCGCCGTCGTCGCAGCGTTCGCAATCGCCGCGCGGTTCGAACCCTGTCGTGTCCCCCTGGAGAAGAATCCTGCGATGAAGACCAGACCTCGCCGTCGGCACTTGCGTTTCGCGCCTGTTCGGCGACTTCCGTTCGCGCTCGCCGCGATGTTGATGGCGACCATCGTCGCTGTGGGCTTGTTCCAGCCTCTCGAGGCGTCGGCGGCGACTGCCGCGGCGACCGCGCGTACTCAGGTCTCGCCGCCAGCGGGGCTCTTCGCTCCGTCGACGGATGCTGCCGGTGTGGTCACGCAGTTCACCGATGGCGGGCCTGCAGTGCAGGCGGCCGCGAGGCAGGCGCTGCTCAAGGGCGGGCAGAGCATCGAGCACTTCATCACCACGGGTCAGCATGAGGCGATCGCGCAGGACTATCGCCTCATCGCCCTGCGCTTGAGCCTCGCGGGTGGCCGTGCCGTCCGGCAGCAGGCGGAGTCCGCGCTCACGGCCAACAATCCCGACCAGCTTCGCACTTTCGTCACCGAGGGGTGGAAGGACGCCTGGGAAGTCGACGACCGCTCGGCGACGTTCGTGCTCGCCGACACCGGGACGCCGACAGTCCAGCGAGAGGCCAACAAGGCGCTGGATTCCGACGACCCGAGCGCTGTCTCGCAGTTCCTGCTGATCGGTCAGTACGACGCCAAGATCATCGATGACCGGGCAGCGGTCTATGTGCTCGCCTCCACCGGGTCGCCGAGTGTGATCGCCGCGGCGGAGGCGGCGCTCGACGCCACTCTCCCGGATGGATCCGAGGACGCGCAGGCCGTCGCCGACTTCCTGCGATACGGGCAGTTCGTCGCCGGCGCGCGCGATGCCGAGGCGGCGACGATCGCCCAGCTGACCAATCAGGTGATCGCGGCGAACATGGTCGCTCAGGAGGAGCGTCGCAACGCCGACAACGCCTCCGCCCAGGCGGTCCTCGCCGCCAAGCTCGCGAAGGAGGCGACGCAGCGCGCCGCCCAGCAGGCCGCCGCCGCGCAGGGGAACGCTGAGCAGGCGAGTGCCGCCGCGAGCAGGGCGGCGGGACTCGCGCGTCAAGCGGCCGACGCTGCCGATCTCGCGGTGCAGGCAGCTGCCGCAGCGCACCAGGCCATGAATGCGTCGATGAGCGCGGCCGGAACGGCTGCTTCGGCTGCGGCTCGGGCGAACCGTGCGGCCGCGAACGCCGATGGTGCGGCCGCGAATGCTGCGGGCCAGGCAGGAATGGCAGCTGCGGCGCGCGCCGAGGCGGAGAAGGCGCGCGACGCCGCCGACAAGGCAGCGAAGGCCAAGCGCGCTGCGGCCGAGGCGGAGACCGCGACGAATGCAGCGAACCGTGCATCTCAGGCGGCGGGTGCTGCGGCAGGCTACTCGGGCGAGGCGGCCGGGTACGCGATGGAAGCCTCCCAGGCATCGGGAGTGTCGTCGGCGGCTGCCGCGCAGGCGCGGGCTGCTGCGGCGAAGGCGAATGCGGCCAAGGGCCGCGCCGCATCCGCGACGGCGCGGACGGATCGTCTTGCCGCCGAGACTTCGGCTGTCGCACAGCAGGCGCGGGATGCGGCCGGTCGTGCGGCGGACAACGCGAACGCTGCTGCGATCGAGGCGGACACGGCCGCGGCTCAGGCCGGTGTGGCGCAGGGCGCTGCGGCTCGGGCGACCGCCTCTTCGGCGAAGGCGGCGGCCGCTGCCGATGCCGCGACGAAGGATGTCGAACTCGCGAAGACCATCTTCGCCCTGGCGCGGAAGGCCGACGCGGAGCGCCTGGCAGCTGAAGAGGAATTCGGGCTGGCACAGGCGGAGATCGCCGCAGCAGAGGAAGCCGAAGAGAAGGAGCTCAAGGACGAGGCCAAGAAGGAGGGCGCGGCAGCGGTTGCTGAGAGCAGCGCGTTCCTGAAGAAGATCACGGCTCCGAATGCCAACCTGCAGGAGCTGCTGCCGGAGGCGCGTTCGGCGATGCTGGCTCTGATCACGTCGGGAACCCCGTGGATCGCCGCCGCGGCGGAGCAGGCTGTCATCGGGAACGATGAGGCCGTCGTCGAATTCTTCAAGAACGGGTATGGCATCGCGCTCGAGCAGGACCAGTGGGACGAAGCAAAGGCCCTGCTGTACGACGGCGAGAACACGATGCTGCAGAGCGAGGCGTACGACGTCCTCGAGAACGGCGAGGAGTACGTCGCCGCATTCCTCACCGAACGGCTACCCGAGATCCGTGACCTCGAGAACCGGCAGATCGCGTTCGTGCTGGCCACTGAGGGTGGACCGGCCATGCAGCGCGAGGCGAACCGTGCGCTCGACGCCGATGACCCCGCGGTTCTCGCGAAGTTCATCGCCGAAGGACAGTACGACGCACTGGAGGTAGACCAGCGTGCGGCGGCGTTCGCCCTCAGCACGTCGGGCGGCCCCGAGGTGCAGGCGGCCGCGAACATCGCGCTCGAAGGTTCCAAGACGGCGCTGAAGAGGTTCCTGGAGCAGGGGCAGTACGAGGCCGCCAAGCGCGACAACGACACCGCGGCGCACGTGGCGCAGATGCAGAGCATGCTGCACCTGGCCGACCAGCAGGCGGCGTCTGCGCGGGAAGCAGCTGCGCTCGCGGAGAAGGCGGCAGCGACAGCACGGCAGGCGGCGGCGGAGGCCGAGGAGAGCGCCCGACAGGCTCGGCAGTATGCGCAGGAGGCGCAGGGCTGGGCTGCGCAGGCGGCCACCTCAGCCAACCAGGCGACAGCTTCCGAGAACGAGGCGCGTCAGTCGTCGCAGCGGGCGCATCAGGCGCTGACGGCTGCGACAGCGGACGCCAGGAAGGCCAACGGGTTCGCCGCGCAGGCCACGTCATCGGCGCAGTCGGCCAGCGCGGCGGCGTCGCGGGCCAACGATGCGGCGAGCCGTGCGGCCACATCGGCGACGAACGCGGGGCTGGATGCGCAAGCTGCCGTGAAGGCGGCAACCGAGGCACGCGAGATCGCGGCGTCGAAGCAGCGCGCGGAGGATGGGGCTGACAACTACCCGCCCCCTGCCGGCAAGGAGGGAGAGCTGACGCAGGAGCAGATCGATGCTGCGTACGCGCTCGGTGGCGACGCCGAGGTGCAGCGGCTGAAGGACGCCCACGCGCTGACGCAGCCCGATGCGCTGCTGAACTTCATCATCCAAGAGGGCGGCACGGTCCTCCTCGACCTCATCGGCGTGACCGACATCATGGACTGCGTCACCAAGGGAGACGTCGGTGCGTGCTTCATGGCGATCATCGGATTCGCCCCCTGGGGCAAGCTGGCCAAGCTGGTCGAGTCGATCCCGCTGATCATGAAGCTCGCCGACAAGGTCGTCGGCTTCGTCAACAAGGTCGGCGACGCATTCAGCCTTCTCAAGAAGAACAAGACCCAGGCCGGCGATATGGTCCGAGGCCAATGCCTCGATGGAGATGGGTGCAACCTCACGCTGGAGCTCGCCGCAACGAACCCGGGTAAATTGCTCCCGGGACAGATGCCGGGAATTAGAGACATCGGTCGGTGGGCTGAACGCAACGCGGGGATTCCACCCGGGATGAACAATCGCATCGAATCGCTCAATGGGACGGCCGCTTATCGCAAGCCGGATATTCTTCTGAAAACGGAAACTGCGGGTGTAACAAAGACAACGATTGCGGATGTGAAGAATGTTGCCATGCTGCGTTACACCAACCAGTTGCAGGACTACATGGCGTACGCAATGTCGAAAGCGCCGAAGAAGGGTGAGACCGACAAGGCCTCTGAGTTCGGTCTTATCATCCGAGACGACACGAAACTTCATCCTGATCTGAAGGGCGTCCTCTGCTCGCCACCAACCGGTGTGAGTATCTTCGTGAAGTACCTCCCTGATGAGAACGGTGGCGGACTTTCGGAGAACATGATCAAGACGATCTGCAAGTGACTGTGCTTCTGAGGAGGAGGTGATCGTATGTCGTACGACCTGGAGGTCTATGGTCGAATCGAATTGTCGTCACACGAAATGAGGGAGTTCGTGATCGCCGACGATCAGTTGATCGTTGATGACTCCATGGCATTGGCGCCTCCTGCTGTCCCTATTATCTTCGCGGAGTCCGGCAAGTACGCCTTCGTGTTGTCCGGTGCCTATCGAATTGAACCGGAAGATCTGCCGGCAGGCCACGAGTCTGATCTCGCGCTGGCGACGGTTCTGTATCGAATCGTGGTGGAGCGCGGCGGTGCTGATGGTGTGTTCTCAGCGAAAGCGTTCGCCGAGCGCCTGGCCGCACGAGTTGCCGGATGGGTGGTGGATCCTCAAACGCAGTCCGTGGGTGCTAAGAAGGATGGCCGGCCTCCGGGTTCGCGATTCCTTCATGCTGAGTGGTACTTCGGTGAGGGGAGCCCAGAACTTGCCGCCATCTATCTCGAGACCGGCAGGCGGTTCTATGACAGAGTGGCACCCGTTCGGTTTGGGACGCACGACCCATTGTCAGGCAGTCTCCGCAGGGACGGGGATGATGGTTTTGACCGCTATTTTCGCGATGAATGTTCAGCGAGCAGGCTCATTATCAAAGGGGAAAGTGTTCTCATCAGGGGATTCATTTCCGAATGGTCAGATCCGCTGTGGCCGTCGGTCCGACTGACACTTGAGCTGACAGGCTCTCGTTCCGCCGACCTGAGCGGCCTGGAAACGTTCTTCGTGGAGTTTGCAAAGCGAACGTCGAGCTTCTTTGCCTGCATCGAGGTCAACGATAGCGAGTTCGCGTCGGCTGTCCCGCAGATTGGTACCGGCGAATGGCCGGGTCTTCCACGCGTTCCCCAATGGCTCACATGGTTCTCCCCTAGCTACGGAGAACTAGTGCGACCGTATCTGAAACCAGAGCAAACCGTGACCTACCCGGAGGGGATCCTCCATCGCTGGGCGCTGCACCCGGTCGATGCGGAGGAGATCGCGCGCATCTCAGGACGGCGGTCCTGGTTGCCCGAGAAGTTGACGCCTGTGCAAGACGATCTAGACAATCCGCGGCTGGCCACAGCCCCTGCCCGTCTGCGGCCTGCCGAACTGGGCGGGTCCGGAGCGAGAACCAGCCATCGGCTTTTGCGAGGGTTCTTCGGATTCAAATCGTCGGACTAGCGAATCACCACACGAAGAATTCGCTCAAAGGAACTTGTACCCAGGCAGCTCTCTATCGCAAAGCTGGCCAGACAGCCAGAACGTTTTGAAAGGCATTGCATGTTCTCATTGAAAGTTCCCCGTCGGGGTCGTGGTGTGGCTGTGGGGGTGGCGGCGGCGTTGGTGTCGGCGTTGCTCGTCTCGGTTCCCGTCACCTCGGCGGTGGCCGATGATGCTCCGGGGTTCCTGGTGGAGTCGGGGGCGTATCCGGATGGGGCGTCGGTGGGGGCGGCGAGTGGGATCGTTCTGAAGGACGGCAACGGGGGCCTGCGGGTGGTGACGTGTCCGGTCCCGGTTCCGGTCGCGGCCGGGTTGATCGAGGTGGAGTTCGAGAACGCGGGCAAGAAGGCGAAGGTGTGTTTCGAGACGGTGTTCCGTCCAGCGGTACTGAATCTGGAGATCGCGGCGTCGTTCGGTGTGAAGGCCGGTAAGCAGCCGATGGATGTCACGTACTCGATCGCGGGTGGTCCGGAGACGGAACTCCCGGTTCCGGCGGGTGGGCGTCGCACTGTCGACCAGAATCAGACGGGTCAGTCGACGATCGTGGCGATCGAGGTGGATGCGGTGTCGACGGATGTGCCGGCGACGACGACCACGCATCCGCGGACGGCGATCACGAAGATCCGCACGGGTCTCGGGTCTTGCACGGGAACGCTGGTGGACCGGTCGTGGGTGTTGACGGCGGCGAGTTGCTTCGCGGTCGACCCGGCGACGTTGGTCGCGGGGGCCCCGGCAGCTCCGGCTCGTGTGCTGTTCGGCCCGGATGTCGCGAACGATAAGACGATGAGCGGGACCGGGGATCTGGGCGTGAAGATCACCCGCCTGGAGCCGGCCGGCAACGGTCAGGACGCGGTCCTGGCGAAGCTGGAGGCGCCGGTCGACGACATCACCCCCATGCCGATCGCGACATCGGCTCCGGCCGCCGGTCAGGACATCGCCTTCACCGGCTTCGGTCGCACCGCGTCCGTCTGGGTCCCCCTTGCCGCGCACACGAACACGTACCCGGTCACCGCCGTCAGTACGGCTACCGTGACCGCCGCGGCATCCAGTGCGTCCCTCTGCCTCGGTGACGGCGGCGCCCCCGGCGTCCGCAGCATCGATGGAACGGACACGCTCGTCGCTGTCGCCTCGCAGGCTTCGCAGACCGGTTGCTACGGCTCCGGCATCCCGGCAGGCACCGCTTCGAGCATCGCGACCCGTGGCGACGTGATCGCCGGATGGGTGGCTGCCACGGTCCAGAAGGGGCTCGACACGACCCCGGTGGCCGCGGCGGATCAGGCGCTTGCGCAGCAGATCGTGGCTACCGGACGCGTGAGCGGGACCGAGGCGCTTGCGCAGATCCAGGCGTATGCCGACGGCTTCAAGCGCGGCCACCTGATCGGCGGACAGATTCGCGACTGCACGATCGATCCCGTCATCCTCTCCGCGCTGAAGAACGTCGTGGTGGATCAGCACTTCACGGTCACGGTCTCGTCTCTCAATGAGTACTGCCTCACGGCGACGCCGTCGGCCACGAGCTACCACGCGAAGGACAGCGGCGGTCACGCCGTCGACATCAGCGTGGTGAACGGCGTCGCGGCGACAGGCAACACCGCTCAGGACCTGGCTCTGGCGACCGCGATGTTCACCGCGCTGCCGGCGCCCGCGGGAATCGGTCAGGTCGCGTGCCGCCCGGCACTCACAGTTCCGAACGGCTGGGCGCAGACCGAAGAGGACTGCTCCCACAACCACTTCGAGTACCACGGTGTGCCGCTCACGCCGGCGAAGCCGTCGTTCGATCTGAACAGCGACGGCAAGGCCGATGTGATCGGTATCACCTCATCCAACGCGCTGTACATCTACCACGGCAACGGCAACGGAGGATGGACGACCCAGACCTCCGTCAGCGCTGGGTGGGCGTCGGCCAAGACCATCACCCACGGCGACTACAACGGGGACGGCAAGGGCGACATGATGGTCGTCAACACCGACGGCACGCTCTGGTACTACCAGGGTGATGGTGCGCTGGGCTTCCCGACGAAGGCACTCGCCGCCCGCGGGTGGGACACGAAGGGGCTGATCACGGGTGGCATCGACTTCAACGGCGATCAGAAGGCCGACCTCGTCGCCCGGGAGCCCGACGGCCACCTCTACGCTTACCCGGGCAACGGGAACGGCACATTCGGAGCCAAGATGAAGATCGGCCACGACTGGGGCGGGATCTCTCGGGTCCTCGCCGGTGACTGGACAGGTGACGGAAAGGGCGACATCCTCGCCACCTCGTCGACCGGAGACCTCCTTATCTATCCGGGCAACAACGTGACGCTCACGGGTGGTCCGCAGGTCGGCAACGGGTGGAACAACATCACGGCCATCACGGGAGGCGTCGACTACGGCCTGGACGGCAAAGCCGACCTCTTCGGCCGGACGGGTGACGGCGGACTGTACGTGTACCCCGGACTCGGCATATCCGGGTTCGGAGCCTCCACACGCGTCGGCAACGGATGGACCTCGCTCCGACTGTTCAGCTGAGCCCACTCTCACACTCACTCTCGGTTCTCTTGAAAGGCATTGCATGTTCTCATTGAAAGTTCCCCGTCGGGGTCGTGGTGTGGCTGTGGGGGTGGCGGCGGCGTTGGTGTCGGCGTTGCTCGTCTCGGTTCCGGTGTCGTCGGCGGTGGCGGATGATGCTCCGGGGTTCCTGGTGGAGTCGGGTGCGTATCCGGAGGGGGCCGCGGTGGGTGCGGCGGCCGGGATCGTGTTGAAGGACGGCAACGGCGGCCTGCGGGTGGTCACGTGCGCGACGGGGACCGGGCAGGTCGAGGTCGAGTTCGAGAAGGCCGGCAAGAAGGCGAAGGTGTGTTTTGAGACGGTGTTCCGTCCAGCGGTACTGAATCTGGAGATCGCGGCGTCGTTCGGGGTCAAGGCCGGCAAGCAGCCGATGGACGTCACATACTCGGTCGCGGGTGCTCCGGAGAAGGAGCTCCCGGTTCCTGCGAATGGACGGCGGACGGTCGACGAGCTGCAGACGGGTCAGTCGACGGTCGTGAAGATCGAGGTTGACGCGGTGTCGACGGATGTGCCGGCGACGACCACCACGCATCCGCGGACGGCGAGCACGAAGATCCGCACGGGTCTCGGGTCCTGCACCGGAACGCTCGTGGACCGGTCGTGGGTGCTGACGGCGGCGAGCTGCTTCGCGGCCGACCCGGCGACGTTGGTCGCGGGAGCCCCGGCAGCTCCGGCTCGAGTGCTGTTCGGCCCGGATGTCGCGAACGACAAGACGATGAGCGGGACCGGGGATCTGGGCGTGAAGATCACGCACCTGGAGCCGGCCGGCAACGGTCAGGACGCGGTCCTGGCGAAGCTGGAGGCGCCGGTCGATGACATCACCCCCATGCCGATCGCCACGACCGCTCCGGTCGCCGGTCAGGACATCGCCTTCACCGGCTTCGGTCGCACCGCGTCCGTCTGGGTCCCACTCGCTGCGCACACGAACACCTACCCGGTGACGGCCGTCAACGCGACCACCGTGACAGGTTCGGCGTCCGGTGCATCGCTCTGCCTCGGTGATGGCGGCGCCCCCGGGGTTCGCGACGTCAACGGCACCAAGACGCTCGTCGCCGTCGCCTCGCAGGCTTCGCAGGCGGGTTGCTACGGGTCCGGCATCCCCGCCGGCACCGGATCGGTCACGGCGACGCGCGGCGACATCATCGCACCCTGGGTGGCCACCACCATCGAGAACGGACGCAAGCTCGCCGGAATCAGCGCCGCACAGGTGCTGGAGATCGAGAACATCTCTCAGGCGGGAGCCTGCGTGACCACGAAGGACCGGAACACCGGTGTGGGCAGCGTGATCGTCGGAGTGGTCTGCACCGAGGTCTGGCAGCAGCGTCGGTGGGAGCTCGTCGAGGTCACCCCGACGGTCTTCGCGCTTCGCAACTACGTGAATCGGGACAAGTGCATCGCGGCCGATGCAGCCGGCACGGGCGTCGTGCAGGCCGTGTGCGCTACGACCGACCCGAAGCAGCAGTGGACCTTCCGTGAGCAGCGCGCCGGTGCCGTGAGCATCGTCAACGCCGCTTCCGGCAATGTCCTCTCCGCGCCGACCGCGACCACCCTCTCGCTGCGTGCCGACACCGGGGCGAATGCCGACCGTTGGAAGTACCGCAACGTCACGAAGATGCGATACGACGCAGCGACGATCGGCAGCTACGTCTCGCTGCGCACCGCTGTCGGCGGGAAGTCCGTGGTCGCCGGTGCGGCCTCGGCGCAGGTGACGGTCGGTGACGTTGTCGCGAACTCGCCGTTGGCCACACGAACGGCGTCGACTTTCCGGGTCGTGGCCGGTCTCGTTGACGCGCAGTGCTACAGCTTCGAGTCGCTCACGGTTCCGGGGCAGTACCTCACCATGAACATCGGCGGACTCGTCACGGTGAGCGCTCCCACTGTTCCCTACCGTGCGACCTGGTGCGCGGAGGACGCCGCATTCGGTCAAGGCGTCACCTTCTCGACCGCGACGGACCCGTGGCGTGTGATGCGCAGCCACTCGAATGGCCTCGTCTACGGCGGAGCCTCCTGGTACGCCGGCATCCCGATCGCTGACGACACGCAGAACTTCGTCCCCGACACCGCGTGGACGATCGGTGAGGCCTGGGCGCCGCCGACACTGGCTCCCGCGCAGGTGCTCGAACTTGAGAGCGTCGCGCAGAGTGGCAAGTGCGTGACGGCGAAGGACCGTAGCGCTGTCGCGGGTGCGGTGATCGTCGCGGTGGGCTGCTCCGAGGTGTGGCAGGTGCGTCAGTGGGAGCTGATCGAGTCGGGCGCAGGGGCATTCGCACTGCGCAACACGGTCACCCGGACGTTGTGCCTCGGGAGCGCGGACGCGGCGGGCAGCGCGGTCGTGCAGGCGCCGTGCGATCTGACCGATGCCAAGCAGCGGTGGTCCTTCACCACCCTTCCCTCCGGTGTGGTCACGGTCTTGAACGCCGGGTCGGGCAAGGCCCTGGCAGCTCCGACGGCCGGCACCGTGGCGCTCGCTGCGCCCGTCGCCGCGTCGCCGCAGCAGCAGTGGCGTTACCGCAATGCGACCCAGATGCGGTACGACATCGCCCCTGTGGGGAGTCTCGTCTCGCTTCGTACCGCGGAGACCGGGAAGTCGCTGTCCGCGACCGCGGGCGGTGCTCAGGCCACGATCCCGATGCTTACCGATGCGTCGCCGCTGAGCGCGCGAACGGATGCCACGTTCCGAGTGGTCCCGGGCCTCGCGAACCCGCAGTGCTACAGCTTCGAGTCGCTGTCGGCGCCGGGGCGCTACCTCTACCTGAACGTCGGTGAGAGCATTTCGGTGGCTGCTCCCACGGTTCCGTACCGCGCGACGTGGTGCGCGGAGGATGCGGCGTTCGGGAAGGGGCTGACTTTCAGCATCTCCAGTGATTCGTGGCGCGTGCTGCGCAGCCACAAGAACGGCCTCGTCTACGGCGGTGTCTCCTGGTGGACGGGGGTTCCGAACGCGGATGACACTCAGAACTACATCCCCGACGTCGCATGGACGATCGGCGCCCCCTGGGTGACTGCACCGTAGTCAGCTACTCGGACGGAACCATGTCTCCACTCCCGTCGCAGTTTCTGTCGCTCTGAGCAGGTGAGAACGACAGAAACTGCGACGGGAGCGTGTCGGCGGCGGGCGAGCGGCACGCCCCAGAAGGGGTGCACCAGGCCCCTGCCGATAGGATGGGACGGCCCGAAGAGGGCCAGCTCATCGGCCGGTGCAAACCCGGCGAAAGCCAGGGGGTTACCCATGCCAGGAATCGTTATCGTCGGCGTGCAGTGGGGCGACGAAGGAAAGGGCAAGGCCACCGATCTGCTCGGTGAGCGCACCGACTGGGTGGTGAAGTTCAACGGCGGCAACAACGCCGGTCACACCGTCGTCGTCGGCGACGAGAAGTACGCGCTGCACCTGCTGCCCTCCGGCATCCTGTCTCCCGGCGTCACGCCCGTGATCGGCAACGGCGTGGTGATCGACCTCGAGGTGCTGTTCTCCGAGCTCGAAGCTCTCGCTGCCCGCGGCATCGACGTCTCTCGACTCAAGGTGAGCGCCAACGCGCACATCATCACGCAGTACCACCGCACGCTCGACAAGGTGACCGAGCGGTTCCTCGGCAAGCGCAACATCGGCACCACCGGCCGGGGCATCGGCCCGGCCTATGCCGACAAGATCAACCGCGTCGGCATCCGGGTGCAGGATCTGTTCGACGAGAACATCCTGCGCCAGAAGGTCGAGGGCGCTCTCGACCAGAAGAACCACCTGCTGGTGAAGGTCTTCAACCGCCGCGCGGTCACGTGCGACGAGATCGTGGAAGACCTGCTCTCCTACGCCGAGCGGCTGCGGCCGATGGTCGCCGACACGGGCTACCTGATCGCCGAGGCGCTCGACCGCGATGAGGTCGTCGTGTTCGAGGGCGGCCAGGCCACGATGCTCGACATCGACCACGGCACCTACCCGTTCGTGACCTCGTCTTCGGCGACGGCCGGAGGAGCGGCGACGGGCTCCGGTGTCGGTCCCGGTGCGCTCGACCGCATCGTCGGCATCGTCAAGGCCTACACGACCCGCGTGGGCTCTGGTCCGTTCCCGACCGAGCTGTTCGACGAGCAGGGCGAGTGGCTGCGCAAGCAGGGCTTCGAGTTCGGCACCACGACCGGCCGTCCGCGCCGGGTGGGCTGGTACGACGCCCCCATCACGCGCTACGCCACGCGCATCAACGGCATCACCGACCTCGTGCTCACGAAGCTCGACATCCTCACGGGCCTGGAGCAGATCTCCGTGTGCGTCGCCTACGACGTCGACGGCGAGCGGTTCGACGAGGTGCCGGTCAACCAGACCGACTTCCACCACGCGAAGCCGATCCTGGAGTACTTCCCCGGCTGGAATGAGGACATCTCGGTCGCGCGGACCTTCGAGGACCTGCCGCAGACGGCGCAGGACTACGTGTTGGCGCTCGAGAAGATGAGCAACACGCGCATCTCGGTCATCGGTGTCGGTCCGGAGCGCGACCAGGTCATCGTCCGTCACGACCTGCTCGACTGATCCGCACCCGATGACGCGCTTCTGGCTCGGCGGCTACGGCCCCGCGATGGACGGTTCGGCCGACGGCATCGGCCTGCTCGCAGGAGATGAGGGTCGCGAGGCGTCCACTCTCGCCTACCGTGGCGCTGCGGTGGAGGTTCCTTCGCCGTCCTGGCTGGCGCAGCATCCGACCCTCGACGTCGTCTACGCGGCGCTCGAAGGAGACTCCGCGGTGCAGGCGTTCGTTCGTGCGGGTGAGGGTGTGCTGGTGCCGCTGGGTGCGCCCGCGCCGGTCGGTCAGTACGTGTGTCATGTGGCGGTCGCCCCGAACGGCTCGGCGCTGATCGCCAGCTGCTACGGCGACGGCCGTGTCGTGAGGCTCGGGCTGGACCCAGAAGGGCGCATAGTCCCCGCGAAGGCGGATGCGGCGGCGGCACTCCGGGCCGCACTGTTCGGTGATGACGCGGATCCTGATGCTCCCGCTCCGACCCCTCCCGGAGACGGCGTCGCGGCGGTGGACCCGTACGGGGTGGGCGGCGACCGTGTCTCGCATGCGCACGCCGCGGTGTTCCTCCCCGATGGACGCGTCGCCACGACCGACCTCGGGTTCGACCTCGTGAGGTTCTGGCGGCAGGGTGGCAGCGGGCTGGTGCTCGACCACGAGGTGGTTCTGCCGCTCGGCACTGGACCGCGGCACATGGTGCTGCACCCCAGCGGGCACCTGCACGTGGTCACCGAGTACTCGTGCGAGGTGTTCACACTCGGCCGCGCGGTCGATGGCACCTGGAGCGTGGTGTCGGTGACCCTGACGAGCCCGATCTCCGAAGTGGGCACAGACTTCCCCGCCGAGCTCGCCCGCACCCGTGACGGACAGTTCCTCTATACGGCCCTGCGTGGAAGCAACACGATCGCCGCGTTGCGGGTGCGCGGCGGGGGCGAGGCGTTGGAGTCGGTGGCGCTGGCGGATTCCGGCGTCGACTGGCCTCGGCACCACCTCGTCCACGAGGGCAAGATGCTTGTCGCGGGGCAGCGTTCCGACACCATCAGCCTGATCGACCTCGACGAGCGCACGGGCGCGCCCCTCGGCGTCCGCCACGAAGCGCAGGTTCCGACGCCGACGCACTTCCTTCCGGTGCGCTGACTTCGGCGCGATTCACTCGCTCGCGGTGAACAGCAGCGCCGCGTTGTGCCCGCCGAAGCCGAAAGAGGTCGACAGCACGGTGCGGACTGGATGTGCTCGGTCGCGGTCGCGGACGAAGTCCCATCCCTCCGCGCACGGATGCGAAAGGTTGATCGTCGGAGGGAGGACCTGATCGCGCAGGGTCAGTGCCACGATGACGGCCTCGACGACACCCGCGGCTCCGAGCAGGTGTCCGGTGCTCGACTTGGTCGCGGTCAGGGGAACGGATCTGGCTCGCGTGCCCAGAGCCTGTTCGAGGGCGATGAGCTCTGCCGTGTCGCCGAGCACCGTGCCCGTGCCGTGGGTGTTCACGTGGTCGATGTCTGCTGCGTGGAGCCCCGCGTCCTCCAGGCAGGCGGTGATCGCCCTCGTCGCCCCGGTCGCAGTGGGATCGGGTGCCGTGGCGTGATGCGCGTCGCTGGTCGCACCGAATCCGGCGAGCGTGGCGAGGGGCCGGGCGCCGCGAGCTCGGGCGACGTCCGCAGCCTCCAGCAGCACGGCGGCTGCTCCCTGAGCCATGACGAAGCCCGTGCGTGCCTTGTCGAACGGGCGTGAGGCCGAGACGGGGTCGTCGTCGAACCCCGTCACGACCGAGCGCAGGTTCGCGTGCGCGGCGAGGTGCAGCGGGTTCAGGCAGTCCTCCACTCCGACGACCAGCACGGCGTCGGCGTAGCCGTGTCGGATCCGTCGGAGGGCTTCCCCGAGGGCCACGGCTCCACTCGCACAGGCCGCGGCGACGGCGTGAGTCTGCCCGAGGAAGCCGTGTCGTCGGCTGAGCACCCCGGCGATGGCGTCGGCCGTGCCGTAGACGGTGAGTCCTGCGGGCACCCGGCGCGGACCCTCCTCGCCCAGCGCACGCGCGGCCCGCACCGTCGCATCCATCGGCCCTGATCCGGTGGCGACGATCACCTGCGTTGCCCAGGCGTCCCCCGGCCGGTCGTTCCACCCTGCGTCCGAGAGTGCTTCGTCCGCGGCGCCGATCGACCACCGCTGCATCGGCGAGAGGCGCCGTGCGAGAGGGGCCGACAGGCCGGAGGGGTCGACGAATCCACGCACCACTCCGCCGACTCGCACCGGCCCGGATCCGACGATCTCCGGAGGGAGTGCGGTGATTCCGCTGCGTCCGGTGCGCACGGAGGACCAGAGCTCCGGCGCCGTGAGACCGCTCGGCGTCACCGCGCCGACGCCGGTGAGGACGACGGGTCGTCCGGTGCTCATGATCGTCCTCCTCTGCGCGTCACGAGTTCTGCGACGGCCGCGCGACGGATCTTTCCGCCGGCGGTTCGGGGGAACTCCGGGACTGCGTACCAACGACGGGGAACGGATGCCGGGGCGAGCCGGTCACGCGCCCACCCGAGCAGCTCCGCGGTGGTCGGGGCCTCCCCCTCGACGACCAGTGCGATCCGCGTGCCGAGTCGATCATCCTGCTGGGCGATCGCGCAGCAGGCGCCGAGACCCGGCATCCCCTCGAAGGCGCGCTGCACCTCGTCGAGGGCGATGGTGTGTCCCCCGGTGGTGACCACGTCGCCGTGGCGGCCGACGAACGCGAAGTCCCGGTCGCGCAGCCGTCCCTGGTCGTGCACGCTCGCCCAGCCGTCGGTGTCCGACAGCGGCACCGAGGTGGTGCTCCGCAGGTAGGTCGTCGAACACGAGGGGGACCGTACCCAGAGGCTGCCGAGCTCGCCCGGCGACAGGTCGTTGCCTTCGTCGTCGCGCACGCGGGCTTCGACATGCGGGTAGAGGCGGATGTCGCCGTCGCCGGCACGGTCGTCGCCGATGAAGCCGAGTTCGCCCGTGCCGAAGTAGCCGATTGTCGTGGCGTGCGGGAGTGCCAGGGCGGCGCGTGCTCGGGTGGCGGCAGAGAGCGCGGCGCCACCGGTCACGATGAGCTCGATGGCGTCGTATCGGCCTGGATGGCGCAGGGCTGCATCGACGAGAGTGCTCACCGCCGCGGGCACCGTGACCACACGGGTGATCCCTTCGTCGTGCACGCGGGAGGTGAGCCACAGGTCGTCGAGGCGGTCGGCGACGTGCAGCTCGCCGCCCGTGGCCAACACCTCGAACAGTGTGAAGAGCGTCAGGCTGTACGACATCGGCCCCGGAGCGAAGGTGGCGACGCGCTCGTCTGCGCCCAGGTAGCTTCGGGAGACGGCGATGTTCGCCGCGTAGTGGGTCCGCGTCTTGAGGAACGCTTTCGGAGCGCCCGTCGTGCCCGACGAGGTCAGCAGCAGGAAGGGAGAATCGGCCGGGGTTTCGCCGGTGGCGGGGATAGCCGAGGCGGAGGGTCCGACGTCGGCGAGCCCGAGCACCAGGCCCGGCCACCCGCGCGATCGCAGGGCATGTCGGAGTGACGGCACGTCTGTGATCACGGCGGTCACCTCGCACGCGACGATCAGCTCGAGCTGCAGCGTCACGGGCCATTGCGGGTCGATGACGGTGAGGATGCGGTCACCCGCCTCCGCAGCGACGACGATGCGGGCGGTGTCGAAGGCGGTCGACAGGCAGATGGCGACGATCGGGGGGAGCGGTGGGTGACCGGGCGATCCCGAGCGCGTCGTCGCGAGCACCCGGTCGAGACTCGCGGAGATCCCGCGGGATTGTGTGTGGAGCTCGCCGTAGGTCAGGCGCGCGTCCGTGCCGACGATCGCCGGACGGTCAGGGTCTGCGGTGGCGACGTGATGGAGCATCGGGGAGAGAGACGTGACAACTCCTCGGCTGGTGTGCGGGGGACGGATTGCGGGAGAGCGGTTTGCACGGAGACACGGCGCTTCCCTATTCTAATGAACACCGTTCAGGTGAACGGTGTTCAGGAGGATTCATGTCCATGTCCCGCGCCACCGACGCGAGCGCCTCGCTCGGACGCATCGCCGTCTTCGCCGCACTGATCGTCGTGCTCGGCGCCGTCATCGTGCCCCTGCCGAGCGGAGTGCCGATCACTGCGCAGACCCTCGGGGTCATGCTGGCTGGACTCGTGCTGGGTCCGCGCCTCGCACCACTCGCGGTCGTGCTCGTGCTCGCGCTCGCCGCAGTCGGTCTGCCGGTGCTGGCGGGAGGTCGCGGGGGTTTGGGTGTCTTCGTCGGACCGAGTGCCGGGTATCTCCTCGGGTGGATCGCCGGCGTCGTGGTGATCGGGCTCCTCATGCGCACAGGCCGCTTCATGTGGTGGCGGTCCGCGGGGGCGGCGCTCATCGGCGGAGTGTTTGTCGTCTACGCATTCGGCATCCCGGTGCAGGCGCTCGTGACCGGAGTACCCCTCGGGCCCACGGCGTTGTCGAGCCTCGTCTTCCTGCCGGGCGACCTGATCAAGGTGGTGGCCGCGACGCTGGTCGTCGTCGCGCTCCGTCGTGCCTACCCGCGTGCTTTCGCTGATGGCGGGCGGGGCCGGGCGGTGGCTGCGGGGGCGTGAGGGCCACCTCCGCCGGGCTTGACACCACGCCGCAGGGAACAACTCACCCGTGACTCGGCGTTGGTCATGAGCGAGACTGGGCCACGTAATCGGCTCACGGAGAGGTGCGACGCATGAACGCTGCGGAGAAGACCGACGAGTACGACCTGATCGTGTTGGGCGGTGGTCCGGTGGGCGAGAACGTCGCCGACCGAGCCGTGCAGGGCGGACTCACCGCGATCATCGTGGAGAGAGAGCTCGTCGGAGGTGAGTGCTCCTACTGGGCGTGCATGCCGTCGAAGGCGCTGCTGCGGGCGGCGCAGGCGCTCCGGGCCGCACAGCACGTGGGTGGGTCCTCCCAGGCGGTGACCGGAAAGCTCGATGTGCGGGCTGTGTTCGACCGCCGCGACTCCTTCACCAGCAACTGGTCGGACGACGGCCAAGTGAAGTGGCTCGACTCGGCCGGCATCGACCTCGCTCGTGGCCACGGCCGCATCACGGGGGAGCGCGAAGTGACGGTGACGGATGCCGACGGCGCAGAGCGCGTGCTCACGGCCCGGCACGCTGTCGCCATCAGCACAGGATCGGATGCCGTCATCCCACCCATCGACGGACTCCGCGAAGCCACCCCATGGACCAGCCGCGAGGCCACCAGCGCCGAAGAGCTGCCTGACAGCCTGGCTGTCATCGGCGGAGGCGTCGTCGCCGTCGAGATGGCAACCGCCTATGCCGCACTCGGCTCGAAGGTCACGGTGATCGCCCGCAGCGGTCTGCTCGGCGGGATGGAGCCCTTCGCGGGCGAACGCGTCGCCGCGGGCCTCAGGGAACTCGGCGTCGACGTGCGCACCGGCACGGGCACCACATCCGTGCGCCGCGGCGCGGACGGCGTGACCATCACCCTCGACGGTGGCGAGGAGATCACCGCCACCGAGGTGCTCGTCGCGACGGGGCGCTCGCCCCGCGGCGGTGACATCGGCCTCGACGTCGTGGGCCTGGAACCCGGTCGCTGGATCGAGACGGACGACACGCTCCGCGTCCCCGGATCCGACTGGCTCTACGCGGTCGGCGACGTGAACGGCCGCGTGCTCCTCACCCACCAGGGCAAGTACCAGGCGCGCGCCGCCGGCGACGTGATCGTCGCCCGTGCCAAGGGCGAAGATGTCGACGATGCCCCGTGGGGTCGCCACGTCGCGACCGCCGACCAGGCCGCCGTCCCGCAGGTCACGTTCTCGATCCCCGAGGTCGGATCGGTGGGACTCACCGAGGCTCAGGCGACGAAGGCCGGCATCGCGGTCAACGCCGTCGACTACGACCTGGGCTGGGTCGCCGGCGCGAGCCTCTACGAAGACGGCTTCGAAGGCCAGGCGCGACTCGTGGTCGACACCGATCGCGACGTCGTGATCGGTGCGACGTTCGTCGGGCCCGAGGTGGCCGAGCTGGTGCACGCGGCGACCGTGGCGATCGTCGGAGAGGTGCCGATCGCCCGCCTCTGGCACGCGGTGCCGTCGTACCCCACGATCAGCGAGATCTGGCTGCGGCTGCTGGAGGGCTACGGCCGCGACTCCGCCTGATCGACGACGGCGTCTGGCGCGCATCCCGACCCAATCCGTTCGTGTGATCGTGCCGAACAGGATCCGGATTGTTTCTCATATTGACGACCCCGATGCAACCCTCACCCACGATGTCGCACCCGTCTTATACGCTCATACCCACATCCGAGGAGGCAGGACCATGAAGGCTGTACTCGCAGGAACCGTCATCGCCGAAGCCGACGAGAGCGATCTCGCCCGCATCGAGGGGAACTGGTACTTCCCGCCGGCGTCCATCACGCCCGGAGTTCTCGTCGAGAGCCCCACGCCCTACACCTGCCCGTGGAAGGGTGAGGCTCAGTACTACTCGGTGCAGACCGACGGCGAGCTCCACACCGACTACGCGTGGTCGTATCCGAACCCCTACCCCTCCGCCTTCGATCGGGTGGGCAAGGACTTCTCCGGGTTCGTGGCCTTCGATCCCCGTGTCGAGGTCGGCCCGTAGCCATCTGAAGAGCCCGTACGCATCTGAAGAGCCCCCGTAAGCATCTGAAGAGCACAGACTCCTCCGCTCTCACATCGATCGACCGACTGGAGACCAGCCCATGATCGAGTTCCGCAACGTCACCAAACGATTCCCCGGTGGCGCCCTCGCCGTCGACGACTTCAGCCTCGTGCTGCCCTCGCGCAAGACCACGGTGTTCGTCGGCTCGTCCGGCTGCGGCAAGACCACTCTGCTCCGCATGATCAACCGCATGGTCGAGCCGACCTCCGGCGAGGTCGAGATCGACGGCGAGAGCGTGCTCCAGGGTGACCCGGTCGCTCTGCGCCGACGTATCGGCTATGTCATGCAGAACTCCGGCCTGATGCCGCACTTCACGGTGATCGACAACGTCGCCACGGTGCTGCGCCTGACCGGTGTGAAGAAGACTGCCGCCCACAAGCGCGCACGGGAGCTGCTCGACACGGTCGGCCTCGACCAGGCACTCGCCGAGCGGTACCCGAGCCAGTTGTCGGGCGGTCAGCAGCAGCGCGTCGGCGTGGCCCGCGGGCTCGCGGCCGACCCGAACATCCTGCTCATGGACGAGCCCTTCGGCGCGGTCGACCCCATCGTGCGGGCCGACCTGCAGCAGGAGACCCTGCGGCTGCAGCACGAGCTCGACAAGACCGTGGTGTTCGTCACGCACGACATCGACGAGGCGTTCCTGCTCGGCGACCAGGTCGTCATCCTCGATAAGGGCGCGCGCATCGTGCAGGTCGGCAGCCCCAGCGAGATCATCGAGAACCCTGCGGACGACTTCGTCTCGGCGTTCATCGGCGCCGACCGTGGTCGCCGCGCCCTGCACCTCAAGCAGACTCCCCGTGGCACGGTCGTGGTCGACTCAGAAGGGCGCACTCAGGGCTCGATCGTCGATGTGCCGGATGCCGTGACCGACGCGCTCCTGAGCGAGGAGAGCGTGACGAAGGGCGCTCCGTGAACTGGATCGTCGACAACATCGGCCTCATCCTCGAGCTGACCGCCATCCACCTGCAGCAGAGTGCGATCGCGATCGTGCTCGGCTTCGTGCTGTCGCTGCCCCTCGGATGGGTCGCATGGCGATATCAGCTGGTGAAGGGGCCGGTCATCGTCCTCACCGGACTGCTCTACACGATCCCCTCGCTCGCGCTGCTGATCCTGCTCCCCTCGGTCGCCGGCTATCCCGCCCGCAGCCCTGTGAACCTCATCATCGGCCTCACGATCTACGCCGTCGCGATCCTCGTACGGGCCGTGTCCGACGGCCTCGACTCGGTCGACCCCGCCATCCGGCAATCCGCCACCGCCATGGGCTACGGAGGCTTCCGCCGGTTCTGGACCGTCGACTTCCCCCTTGCCGGTCCCGTCGTGCTCGCGGGCCTGCGCGTGGCAGCCGTCAGCACCATCTCCCTCGCCACGGTCGGCATCCTCGTCGGGGTGACCAACCTGGGCTATCTCTTCACCAACGGCCTGCAGCGACGCATCCTCGCCGAGGTCTTCGCCGGAGTGATCGCCGTCGTCGTGATCGCTCTCCTCATCGACCTGCTGCTCATGCTCCTTGGTCGCGCACTCATGCCCTGGACGCGCGCCGCCAAGACGCCGTCTGCCGCGAAGCAGACCGCCGCACTGGGGGCCGCCGCATGAACGTCTTCACGGAAGCCTTCGCCTGGCTGTTCTCCCCCGACCGGTGGGTGGGGACCTACTCGCTGCCGGTCCTGTTCGGCCAGCACATGTACTACACGCTGATCTCGGTGCTGATCGCCGGCGTCATCGCGATACCGCTCGGGTGGCTCATCGGCCACACCGGCAAGGGCCGCGAGATCGCCGTCGCCGTCTCGGGTGCGGCACGCGCCATCCCCTCGTTCGGCCTGATGGTGCTGCTCGTGCTGATCCTGGGTGTGCTGCGGGTGCCCGAGGCCGCGATCATCACGTTCGTGCTCCTCGCGATCCCCTCCCTCCTCGCCGGCGCCTACACCGGGCTCGAGGCCATCGACCGTCGCGTGCTCGACTCCGCGCGCTCGATGGGCATGACCGAGTGGCAGGTGTTCTGGAAGGTCGAGGTGCCCCTCGGGCTCCCGCTGCTCGTCGGTGGCATCCGCGCGGCCCTGCTGCAGGTGATCGCCACTGTCACCATCGCCGCCTACGTGAACCTCGGGGGTCTCGGCTGGCCGATCATCCAGGGCATCCCGCTGCGCAAGTTCGACCAGGTGCTCGGCGGTGCGATCCTCGTGGCCGTGCTCGCGCTGGTCGTCGACCTGATCTTCGCTCTCCTCCAGCACGCCGCCGTTCCCGCAGGGGTGCGCGCACCGATCACGAAGCGCCGTTCCCGCGCGGCCGCGGCCTCGCCCACGCCGGCCACCGCCTGACGCGCATCACAGCCTTATACATCCCACAGCCCAATACCGTTCCACAGCCTCACCCCCGTTTGTCCCAGAGAAGAGGAAGTCCCATGTTCACAGCACGGAAGTCACGTCTCGCCCTCGCCGGTGGAGCCGCGCTCGCCGCGGTGCTCGTCCTCGGCGGTTGCGCGAACAGCAACCCGCTCGATACCCCGACCGAAGGATCGAGCTCCGGTGACGACACCATCGTCATCGGCTCGCAGGCCTACTACTCGAACGAGATCATCGCCGAGATCTACGCCCAGGCACTGGAGGGCGCCGGCTTCAAGGTCGACAAGCAGTTCAACATCGGCCAGCGCGACGCCTACATGCCCGACGTCGAGTCCGGCGCGATCGACCTGTTCCCCGAGTACACGGGCAACCTGCTCGAGTACCTCGACAAGAACGCGACCGCCACGAGTCCGGACGACGTCTATGCGGCTCTGAAGGACGCGCTGCCCGACGGGCTGACGGCTCTCGACTACGCCGAGGCCTCCGACCAGGACACCTACACCGTGCTCAAGAGCTTCGCCGAGGAGAACGGCCTCACCTCGATCGGCGACCTCTCCAAGGTGACCACCCCGGTCACGATCGGCGCCGCGCCGGAGTTCGAGCAGCGCCCCTACGGCCCCGCCAAGGCCAAGGAGGTCTACGGCGTCGACCTCGGCTTCTCGGCGACCGGCCCGACCACGCTGGAGTCCCTGCTCGCCGGCGAGATCCAGGTGGCGGACATCTACTCGGCCGACCCCGCATTCCAGACTGAGGACATCGTCGCGCTCAAGGACCCGGAGAACATCATCCTGGCCTCGAACGTCGTGCCGATCGCCTCGAGCGACGTCGCCGACGAGATCTCCGACGTCATCAACGCGATCAGCAAGAAGCTCACCGCCGAGCAGCTCGTCGCTCTCAACGTGCAGAGCACGGTCGACCAGAAGTCGGCGGAGGACATCGCCAAGAAGTGGCTGGCCGACAACGACCTCAGCTGAGTCGGGCAGACAGAAGCGCCCGGACCCGCAAGGGTTCGGGCGCTTCGTCATTGCCGGAAGGCAGAGTCATCCTGCCGACGGCAGAGTTAATGCTCGCGGATGACGCTTCCCATGCCAGAAGTTGTCAACATTGAAGAATGTATAATTTTACTCGCACGATCCGACCGCACATCTCCGCCGGGCGAGGGGCCACGGTGCTGGTGTCAGGTCTCAGCGCCTGGTTCGGGACCACGCTCCTCGTCGCCACCGCTTTCCTGACGGTCGTCGTCCAGGGGTCGAGCGTCGGGGAATCGTTCACGGTGAATGTTCTCCTCACCGTCATCGCCGGGATCTTCTCGACGATCGCCTTCTACGTCGCCGGAGTGGTGACGGCGAACACCTTCGCCACGGCACTGGCCGGACGCGTCCGCACGATCGCCCTCTTCCGCCTCCTGGGCACGTCGGCCACCACTCTTCGCCGTCAGGCAGCTCGCGACGGATTGCTCGTCGGTATCGTGGGCAGCACGCTCGGGACCGGAATCGCCCTGGGGTTGTGCGCCGGGGCTGTGCCGCTGCTCGTGCTCACGAAGGCGATACCAGACCTCGAGTATCAGGTCGTCACCCCGATCGTTTTTGCCCCGATCGTGGTCGTCACGACGGTCACCTGGGCAGCGGCGTGGACGGGCGCTCGCAGAGTCACCGCCGTCTCGCCGCTCGCAGCCCTCAACAGTGATGTGGAACCGGTGCCTGAGGTCGCTCACCGCCGCCCGGTGCGCACCGTGTCGAGTGTGCTCCTGCTGTTGGTGGGTCTCGGAGCGCTGGGCGGTTCCGTCGCACTCGGCATCCACACGCCGTTCGCCCTCGCTCCCGCATTCGTGGGAGGCGTGCTCGTCTTCTCCGGTGTGATCGTCGGCGATCACCTGCTCGCCCGTTCGTCTCTCTGGCTCGTCGGCCTTCCGCTGCGGCGCGGCGCACTCGGCCGGATGGCGGCCACGTCGCTGCGGCAGAACCCGCAACGAAGCATCCGCACCCTGGTCGGTCTGGTGATCGGGTTGACGCTCGTGATGACTCTGGCCGTCGCATCCGCGACCTTCGCTGATGCGTTGGCGCGCTTCGATACGGGCACGGAGTCCGGCGGTGACGGGGTCATCGGAACGACGGTGGCAATTCTCGGTGCGATCCTCGGTTTTTCGACGATCATCTCGAGCGTGGGACTCGTCAACAATGTGAGCCTGAGCATCTCGCAACGAAGCCGCGAGCTCGGACTTCTGCGCGCGCTGGGGTTGACGGCCGCTCAGGTGCGGCGTCTGATCTTCTGGGAGGTAGCGCAGACGACTGCTGCCGGCGTGGGGGTCAGCCTGCTGCTCGGCGTCTTCCTCGGGTGGGCGGGCGCGCAATCCCTGTTGGGGTCGCTGGTGGGCGGCTTCGTGGCACCGAGCATCCCGTGGGTCTTCATCGGTGCCGTGATCGTCGCCAGCGCTGCGTTGGCTCTGATCGCGACCGCTGCACCTTCGCGGCGGGCGCTCCGCTCCAGCCCGATCAAAGCGCTTCAGCCGGTGTGAAGGTCGTGCTGCACTCGCGCGGGGGTCAGATCCTGGCGTCCTGCTTCGGCACGAGGACCTGCTTGATGATGATGAGGATCGACGCGGTCACCGGCACCGCCACCAGAGCGCCGAGCAGGCCGAGCAAGGTGCCGCCGGCCAGAGCTCCGATCACGACCAGGGATCCGGGGACCGAAACCGCCCGGTTCATCACGCGCGGGGTGATCACGTACGCCTCGATCTGCATGTAGACGAGGTAGATCGCGGCGAAGACCAGGGCGGCGATCGGGTTGGTGAACAGCGCGAGGCAGGTGCCGAGGATCCAGAACAGCACCGAACCGACCAGCGGGATCAGGGTGACGCAGAAGGCGATCGCCGCCATCAGCGGTGGGAAAGGCAGACCGAGGAAGAAGTAGAGGAGGAAGGCCAGTGTCGCGTTGCAGAACGCGAGGATCACCATGCCCATCACGTAACCGCCCACGGAATCGGTGATCTGGTCGGCGATGTCTCCGGCGCGAGCCCGGTCGCGCGCTGGAGCGAGACGCAGCATCCCCTGCTTCATGGAAGGGAGCGATGCGAGGAAGTACAGCGTGAGGACGAGCACCACGATGGCGCCGGAGATGCTGGTGGCGATCGAGGCTCCGACCGCGAGGGCACCGCCGCCGATCGTGGCCAGGTTGCCGAAGTCGGTCAGGAACGACTGCACCTGGGCGACGAGGTCCTGGAACTGATCGCCGAACTGCGCTTCCAAAGTCGCGTAGATGTCGCTGTGCGTGAAGTCCTTGATCATGCCGGGGACGGACTCCACGAAGCTCACGATCTGATCGATCACCACCGGCACGATCATCCAGAGCACCAGGGCGAACACGACGATGAGCGCGAGGATCGTGATGACCACCGAGATGACGCGAGAGAGACCGCGGCGCTCCAGGAACCGCACGGCGGGATCGAGGCCGAGCGCACCGAACAGCGCGAGTGCGATGTAGATCAGCACGGTGGACAGGTTCGACAGCGCGAGCCCGATCACGATCGCGCCCAGTCCACCCAGAGTCACCAGGAACCCGAACACGAACGGACGGTCGATGCGCGTCCAGAACGAGCGGCTCGGTGTCGTCGGCTCGATCACGACCGGACGAGGCGAGTCGGCCGCCGAGGCGATCACCGCGGCGGCGGAGTCGGGGGTGGAGTGTCGACGGCGGCCGGGAGTCCGCGTGGCGGGAGCGGTGGCGGGTGCGTCTTCGTCGTGCGGCGCGGATTCCGGCGACTCTTCGTTGCTCATGTGCTCACGATAGCGGTGGGCCGGATCGAAACCAGGTTGTCACGCGGCTCTAGAGTAGGGGGCATGACCGCCGCCGAAGACCCGAAGGCCGAACTGCTCCGACTTCGTGCCACCATCGACAACATCGACGCCGCACTCATCTTCATGCTGGCGGAACGCTTCCGTGCCACGCAGCAGGTCGGGCATCTCAAAGCGGAGCACGAGATGCCGGCGTCGGACCCGAATCGGGAGGAGCAGCAGGTCGCCCGACTGCGCGCGCTCGCCGAGGAGGCGCACCTGGATCCGGAGTTCGCGGAGAAGTGGTTCAACTTCGTGGTGGCGGAGGTCATCCGCCACCACACCGAAGCGGCCGAGAGTCGCTGAGAAGAAGGTGCCGGACGGGCGACGGTGTGTGCAGCACTCGCCCGTCCGGAGCTCGAGGTTCATTGACCAACTAAGTTCAATGAATAAACTTAGGGAGAGACTACGGATCGCACGACGATCTGTCAACAGCTCGCAAGGAGCGAGCCTCGGAACGGGAACACATGCTCAGCACCGATGACGGCCTCGACACCCAGGCGTCCGTCCGGCGTGCGAACCTGCGGCGGGCGCTGCAGCTGGTCTTCCGGAACCCGGGAACGCAGACGCGCGCGGGCATCGCACGCTCGACCGGTCTGACCGCCGCCACCGCGTCGTCCCTCGTGGCCGAGCTCATCGAGAACCGGCTGATCGTCGAGGGGGAGCAGGCGGCGAGCACGGGGGGCAAGCGGGCGACCACCCTGAGCGTCGACGCGAGCCACCACGTGATCCTGGTGCTGGTCATCCAACCCCGTCACGCCGACATCGCTCTCGTCGCGCTCGACGGCACCGAGGTGGACGGCCGGCGCGTGAGCTACTCCGTGGAGGACCGCGACCGCACCCTCGACGACGCCGTCTCCGCCGTGGCAGAGGAGTTCGGCGGGAGGCTGCTCGCCGCCGGTGTGCAGCTGCCGGGCACCACCGATGGGCGCGTGGTGCTCGAGAGCGTGCAGTTGAAGTGGCAGAACGTCCCCCTCGCGGAACGGTTCGAGCGTGTGCTCGGTGCGCCGGTGCTGCTGATCAACGACGTCGACGCGGAGGCCATCGCCGAAGCCGGCATGGAGGAGTCGCCGTCCGGCTACCGGCTCTTCATCCACCTGGGCGGCGGTGTCGGAGGGGGGCTGTCGCGTGCCGGCGGTGCACTGTTCGACGAACTGCGCACGCGCTTGGCGGAGCGGCTGAGTTTCCACCGCATCCCCGCTCTGGTCCCGGCCGAACTCTCCGGCAATGCGGGTCTGCTCGGCGCCGCGCTTCGAGCTCGGGAGCTCACGTGATCCTCACCGTGACCGCCAACCCCGCCCTCGATCTCACGTGGCGCGTGGACCGACTCGTCGAGGGCGGAACGCACCGCGCGGAGGCCGGAGCTGCACGCGCGGGTGGCAAGGGGCTCAATGTCGCCCGCGTGGCTCACACGGAAGGCGCGGCCGTGCTCGCGGTCACCACCGTGGGCGGTCGGGTCGGCGAGGAGTTCGCGGAGGAGCTGCGGGCGAGCGGAGTGCCCCACGCTCTGGTGCCGGTCTCCGCCCAGACCCGTCGCAGCATCGCGGTGGTCGACGAGACCCTCGGAGACACCACGATCATCAACGAACGGGGCGTGAACCCGACCGACGTCGAGTGGGCCGCGCTGCTCGCCGAGGTGGTCGAACGGCTCGCGGGTGCCCGGGTGCTCGTCGTGTCCGGCAGTGTGCCACCCGGTGCGCCGGAGTCGTTGATCCCCATGCTCATCGCGGTGGGAAGGGATGCCGGCGTGCCGGTCATCGTCGACACCTCCGGCCCTGCGCTGCTGCTCGCCGCCGACGCCGGAGCCACCGTGCTCAAGCCGAATGCGGCCGAGCTGGTCGAAGCCACCGGCAACGCAGACCCGGTCGACGGAGCCCGATCGCTCATCGCCAGGGGCGCGGAGCTCGTGCTGCTCTCGCTCGGCGCCGAGGGCATGCTCGCTGTCACGGCGACCGAGCTCGTGCATGCGCGCCTGGACGAACCGCTCTCCGGCAACCCGACGGGTGCGGGCGATGCCGGTGTCGCGGCCTGCGCCGTGCTCTACGCCGCCGGGGTGCGCGACCCCGAGCAGATCCTCCGCCGGGCCACGGCCTGGTCGGCTGCTGCGGTGCTCTCGCCTCTCGCGGGTGACATCTCCCCGCGCTGGACCGAGCTCGAACAGCAGCTGCGCGTCTCGCACCCCGACCCCACATCCTTCCGGAAGGACCCCTCGTGACCCTCGTCTCCGCTCGCGACCTCGTCTCCGCCGCATCCGCTGCCGGCACGGGCATCGGCGCGTTCAACGTGATCCACCTCGAGACCGCGGAGGGCCTGGTGCGGGCCGCCGCGCTCGCGCAGCTCCCCGTCATCCTGCAGATCTCCCAGAACTGCGCCGACTATCACGGTGGTCTCGAGCCCATCGCCCTGGCGACTCTCGCGGTGGCACGGCGCGCGCAGACGCCTGTGGCGGTGCACCTCGACCACGCCGAGCGGCCGGAGCTCGTCGACGAGGCCATCGCGCTCGGCTTCGGCTCGGTCATGTTCGACGGCGGCGCGCTGCCCTACGACGACAACGTGGCGCTCACCGCGGCGGTCGCGGCGCGCGCGCACGAGGCAGGTGTCTACGTCGAGGGCGAGCTCGGCGAAGTGGGCGGCAAGGACGGAGCCCACGCACCCGGCGTGCGCACCGATCCCGACGAGGCGCGTGCGTTCGTGGCGGCGACCGGTGTGGATGCTCTCGCGGTCGCGGTGGGCTCGTCGCACGCGATGACCGACCGCACCGCATCGCTCGATCTCGACCTGATCGGGCGCCTTCACGAGGCCCTCCCCGTGCCGCTGGTGCTGCACGGATCATCGGGTGTCGCGGATGCCGTGATCGCCGATGCCGTGCGCGCCGGCATGACCAAGATCAACGTCTCGACGCACCTGAACGGGTTCTTCACGCGTGCCGTCCGCGAGAAGCTCGCCGCCGACGAACGCCTGGTCGACTCGCGCAAGTACCTCGCCCCGGCTCGCGACGCCCTCGCGGACGAGGCGGCGCGCATGCTCCGGCTGTTCGCGCTGCAGCCTGCGGAACCGGTCACCCGATGAAGCGCGCTGCCCGGCTGAACGCGATCCTCGACCTGCTGGCCGCGAAGGGCGAGGTGACGGTCGAAGAGCTGGTGGAGCAGTTCGAGGCGTCTGCCGCGACCACCCGTCGAGACCTCGACACGCTCGCCGAGCAGCGTCTGCTCACCCGGACGCACGGCGGAGCGGTCGCGCAGACCGTCGCGTACGAACTGCCCATCCGATACAAGAGCCACCTGCGCACGCACGAGAAGGCCAGCATCGCGCAGACCGCCGCCGGCCTGGTCGCACCCGGGATGGTGGTCGGGCTCTCGGGAGGGACGACCACGACCGCGATCGCCGCAGCGCTCGCCGCGCGCGACGACCTCGCGGGGAGCGGTGGCATCACCGTGGTCACCAACGCCGTGAACATCGCCGCCCAGCTCGCCACCCGGCCCGACATCAAGGTGGTCGTCACCGGTGGCGTCATCCACTCGCGCAGCTACGAACTGGTCGGCCCTTTCGTGGAGCAGCTGCTGCGCGGGGTGCGGCTCGACATCGCCTTCATCGGCGTGAACGGCATGGACGCCGTCGCCGGTGCGACCACGCAGGACGAGCGCGAGGCCGCGGTGAACCGCATGATGGCCGAACGCGCACGCCGAGCGGTCGTGGTGACCGACGGCAGCAAGCTCGGCGTCGAGGCGTTCTCGACCGTGGGTGGCGTCGACCTCTTCCCGACCGTCATCACCGACGCCGGAGCCGACGCCGAGGTGCTCGCAGCGCTCCGTGCCGCGGGCTACGCGGTGCTTGTGGCCTGACGGGTCACGCACCGAGCGCGGTATACTCAAAGTATGACTACGACGATCAAGGTGAGCGATGACCTGCGCGACCGGCTGAAGGAGCAGGCCGCGCGTGACGGTCTCACTCTCGGCGCGCATCTCGCTCACCTTGCCGACGCGGAGGACCGCCGTCGGAGACTGCAGTCGCTGAAGCATGCGATCGAGCGGACGGCTGCGGCCGACAAGCAATCGCATGCTGCAGAAGCCGCCCAATGGGAGCGGACTGACCTGACCGACGCGACCGCGTGACTTCCTCCTCGGAGCTCGCACCAGGACGAGTCGTCTGGGCCGCACTCGAGCCGGTGCGCGGCAGGGAACAGGGGGGACATCGTCCCGTTCTGGTCGTGGCCTCGGCTGGATACGTGGATGCCGTGACCACGCTGGCCATCGTGCTGCCGATCACGACGACCGACCGGGGCTGGCCGAATCACGTCGTCGTGGACGGGCCGAGCGGACTCGATCGGCCATCGTGGATCATGACCGAGCAACCTCGCACGCTTTCCCGCGACCGCCTCACGGGGACGGCAGGTGAGGTCACGGAGGAATGCCTGGCCTCGGTACGTGCCTGGCTCGGTGACTTCCTCGAACTCTGAGGAGCGTCGCACCCCAAGGGCCCCGACGTCCCCAGATCGTCGAGGCCCTCTGAGGGTGCCGCGGCGGCCTGCCGCATCATCCTCGAGCAGATGGTGTCCGTGTCGTGTTCGCGCTCCCCAGTGCGCATGATCCCCAGATCCGACTGCGCCTCCCTCGCGCCTCTCCCTTCGAGGCCCTTCGCATGGCACCTTCCGAAGAACAGGAGTCAGCGGTCCTCCTTCTGATACACCGAATGGAGGAAAAGTTCAGAATCCGTTGCCGTGGCACTGGAATGGCGCGCTCAGGCCGGTCTCGGTGGATGCCCGCGCGAGCGCGACGGCCGGTGCGGCACCTTCGGACAGGCCGGTGTGCACGGCGCTGAGGAGCTCGGCTGCGACGTCATCCGGAACGGCGACGGGGGCGGCGATCACACAGTCGGCCCCGGCGTGCAGCCACACCCGCGTCATGCCCAGGGCCTCCTCGCCCCATCGCACGGACGAGCGCCCGAGCTCGCACGCCGACAGGATCACGGTCGACGGCACCTCCGGGATCAGGTCGACGTCGTAGCCGAACAGCACGCCGTCGGCGAGCTCGAAACCGGAGAACAACGGGTTGTCCACCGCATGCCTGCCGTGCGCGGCGATGTGGAGCACATCCGACGCCGCCGCGAGCTCGGCCACAGCTGCGACCGTCGCCTCCGAAGGGTCCAGCACTCGCGGTGCGCGGCCGGTCGCTCGCCAGGTCTCCGCCGCGCGCTCGATCTCGTCGTCGGCGCGGGCGACTCGCGGACCGGCGGCGAAGCCGATCATGGACGGCGCGGTGGTCGTGCGTGACGGTCCCCCGAGCAGGCGGGACGCCGACGTCGCAAGAGTGAACGGGATGCCGGACATGCCGGGGAGCATCGCCCAGGGGACTCCGCCGAGCGCGCCGGGAACCGTGATCGCCACGCGCGACGCGGACGGCGCGGCACGGCGCACGGGGTCGAGCAGCTCGGCGTCGAGGAGCCCCAGCCGTGAGATGAGCGCCCGTTGGGTGACCGCCCCCATCAGTCCCCCGCGCGTGAGCGCGGCCATGTCGAGATCGGCGCGGAGGCCGTCGAGCGCCGTCTGCACCCGCCCCCACGACAGGTCGACGATGGTCGCGCCGGCGGATGTCGTGACCACGGCCTGCAGGTCGCGTCCGGTGAAGACGTAGGAGAGAATCGCCAAGTCGGGGTCGAGCAGTGCCGTCGCCTCCGCGAGTCCCAGCCGCTCCCTGGTGCCGCTGGAACCGGTGGCCGCCCACTGCCGCTCGCGCACCCTGTCGCGGAGCGCCCGCACCCTCGCATCCGTCGTCCAGTCGCCCCCGGCCAGCTCGGCGCGCAGCATCCGCAGCTCGGCCAGGTCCATCGCGAGGGACTCGTCGTGGGGCGGTCGCACCGGAGCGACCTGCTGGCTGAGATGGCGCGCACGCTCGGACCACTCGAACAGTGTGGCGGGATCACGCAGCCGGGCCGCAGCGGACAGCCCCGCGTACATCAGGTCGCTGCCGTGCATGGCGACCGAGGCCTGCAGGTCGAGGGCGCCGAACGACTGCTGCCACGCAGTGAGCAGATCGAGGCCATCGGCGGCGGCGCGCAGAGCATCGCGGTCACGGCCGGCAGCCGCGGCGCGCGCCGCACGCACTTCCTGGGCACGCAGGCGCAGGGGTGTCGGCGCGGTGTCGTCGAGTCGCGGCAGGCGGCCGGAGCCGTCACGGCGCGCACTCAGACGCAGCCCTGTCGCCTCGGTGCGGAAGCCGCTGCGTTCGAGGGCTTTCGCCGTCCGGATGAATTCCGCGTCGTCGATGCGGCGATGCGGCTTCGCCCGCTGCTGCGCCTCCAGCCGCACCGCGTCCGCTCGGGCCGCCCACCCGTCGTTCGCGAGCGCGGTGAAGCGCCGCGCCGCCGTGCGCGCTGCGCGCTCGGCGGCGGCGGGATCATGCCGCAGGAGAGAGCGAGCCAGGTGGAACTCCGACTCGCCTCTGGCCTGTCGCATCCGCTGGGCCCCGAACTGCACGGCGACCTGTTCGAGGAGTGCTTCGGCCTCGGTCGTGAGCCCCGCATCTCGCAGCACCTCCGCGCGGTCGAGGTCGCTGATGGCCGCAGCGAGGTCGCTGATCGCGGCGAGCTTCGGACGGGAACGGGTCATCAGGGTGAGCGCGGTGACGAGATCGCCTCCGAGCAGGGCCGCGTACCCGAGGTTGTGCCTGGCCTCGGCGAGCGGCTCCTCGTCGTCATTCGCCTCGTACACGGCCACCGCGCGCCGCAGATCCTCGACGCAGGTCTCCAGCTCACGCTGCTGCATCCTCACCACCGAGCGGTTCATCAGACAGTTCGCGAGCTCGGTGGTGGCGTCTCCGATCGCGGTGAGCGTGTCGATCGCACGTCCGAGCTCGATCTCCGCCTCGGCCAGTCGACCACCGTGCATGAGCAGGGTGCCGAGCTGCCCGCTGAGCACCGCGATCGTCTCGTTCCGCAGGCCGGATCGGCCGAGCGCTTCGCGGCACAGCTGCTCGGCGGCGGTCGGCTTCCCCGTCTGAGCGAGGACGTAGGCGACGGTGCCATCGATGCGTGCGCGGAGATCGGGATCGTCAGCGCGGACGGATGCGGCGTCGAGGGCTCGCCGAGCCTGCGCGAACCGCCGGGCATTCGCCGCCTCGACGCCGCGCCGGTGCAGCTCGATCGCGGACAGGGGCATCCCTCCAGGATGCCGTGCTCCCGGGCTCCGCGGAAGAGTGCGGGTCGAGCGTGACACCCGTCGGGAGAAAGTTCATTCGTCGGACGACGCGCCGCGTCCTGATCCGGCATCCGTGCATTCGTCCTGCAGGTGCACCGCCGGGCGCCCCGGGCAGCCGCCCGGCACCAGGACGAGCCGCCCGCATCGGTACGGACGGCTCGTCCCGGGGGTGCGTCAGACGGGATCGACCGGGCTCGGCAGCGACTTCAGGACGGCGGCGACCGCCTTCGCCGCTGCGCCGGGGCTTGCGCCGCCGACCGGCACCGTGCCGAGCTGAGCGGCGACGCGAGCCGCGACATACGGTGCCGAGAACGAGGTGCCGCTCCACACCGCGAAGCCGCCGCGGTAATCGTCGGGGTCGATCGTCTCGCGGCGGAGACCATCCACGTCGGCCCTCGTCGCCGCTTGAGCGCCCCCCACGAACGCGGGAGAGGTGCTCACCACCGCGGCCCCGGGCGCATAGGCCTGCACCCAGGGGCCGATGTTGGAGAACAGCGCGACCGAATCACCGGACGGATTCAGTGCGCCGACGGACACGAGCGGTGCGCCCTTATCGCGGTGAATGCCGTTGTCCGCGCCCGGCCATGGCCACAGAGACGCGGGGAACGAGGGGCGATCGATCGCGTCGTTCCCTGCGGAGCACACCACGACGCAGCCGAGTTCGCGGGCCTTGGCGAGCAGCTGATAGAGCGTGAGACTGAACAGCCCGTCGGTCGGCGTCTCGTGGTAGTAGCTGAGCGACAGGTTCAGCACGTCGATCGGGAAGCCCGTCTTCGGGTTCTCGCGGTGGCGGGCGAGCAGCGTCACGACCTGGGCGACCGTCTCGAGGAGGGTGCTCTCGTCCACGACCCCGAGCGCCCCCGCCACCCGGATCGAGAGGATGTCCGCATCCGGAGCAGCCTGTCGGACGAGTCCCGCGATGAAGGTGCCGTGTCCCGCGACCGCGTCGATCTCCCCGTCGAGCTGCCCGTAGAGGTCGGGGTAACGCTCCGGATCGGCGTCATCGGTCAGCCCGACCGGCACTCCGTCGAGCTCGACGGTGCGGGTGACGATGTCGGCGGGAAGCCAGGCGTGCTCCCCGCAGCCGGTGTCGAGCACGGCGACCACCGGGCGCCGGCCACGCTTCGGGTTGGGGCCGCGCAGGGGTGCGGGCCCCAACCAGGTGACCGGCTGTCGTGCTCCGCGTCCGGGCTCCAGGTAGTCGTCGCTGCCGCCGGCGCCGCCCGCCCCGCGCACCGGGTTGGTGCGGGTGAACGGGTTGGTGCGGGTGAAGGGGTTCGTCCTGGTGAAGGGATTGAGCCCGACCGGGTCGATGGAGAGCACGTGGTCGAGGCTCGTGCGCGGCATCGTGGAGCGGGACATGCGACGTGCACGTTGCAGCACCCGCCAGGCATCCGGTGCGACGGGGGATTCACCGCGCACCGGCTCGTCCGGCGTGCGCAGTCGTGCGCGCAGGAAACCGGGGACGCCCGGCACGAGTTCGCCGTCGACCGCTGAGCGGGTGTCGTCCTCGATCTCGAGCTGCCAGCCGAACGTGTCCGCCGCGTCGCGGAGCGTGCGCACCTCCCGGTCGTAGGCCTCCTCATCGCCGAGAGCGCGGGTGATCAGCAGGCGTTCCGGCAGGTACGCCGTCGGGAACGCGCGGATTCCGTCCACCGGCTCCGTGCTCGGGTCGAGCGCCGTACCCCGTCGGATCGATCCCTCCGCGCGGTCCTGCCAGGTCCATCCCTTGGGCTGATCCATGCGTCATCCTCTTCCTGCGGGTGGACCCGCGTCTTCATCGACGGGCGGCGCCCGTGGTCACAGCTCGAACTGCGGGGTCGCCAGCGTGCGCGTCTCGTCCCCGATCACGGTGGTCAGCTGAACGCGCGTGAGGCCCGGCGGGACGTCGTCGAACACGAAGCGTCCGGTCTCCTCCGGCGTGGTCGACCTGGTCTTCTCGCCCTGAGTCAGGACGATCTCGGCGGCTGCGGTGTCGACCCAGCCGTCGACGCGGCGGCGCCCGGAAGCCGTCGTCGTCACGTGCAGCAGGATGCTCGTCGATCCGTCGCTGAACTGCAGGGTGAGCGCGTCGGCCTCGCCCCGCACCGCGCCGAGTTGCCCTTCGACCAGGGTGAGCAGCGCGTACTCACGGTTCAAGCCGTCGGCGGCGACCGCGGCGACCATGCGGTCGATGAGGCCGGCGGGCACCGGATCCACGTCGCTCCACAGGGAGCGGAGCCGGGCGAACATCTGGGCGTCCTCGTGTTCGGTCATGCGAATCCCCCTGCCTGCGCTGTCGGTGGCGCGTCCAGCAGGGCACGCAGTTTGGCGAGGCATCGGTTCCGCGTGGGGCCGATGCTGCCGATGGGCATGGCGAGGTCGGTGGCGATGCGGGCGTAGTCCGGACGATCCTCGAACGCGATCACACGCAGCAGCTTCTGGCAGCGCTCGTTCAGACGCCGCACAGCCGCCCACAGTCGGCGGTTCTCGTCGCCGAGGGTGGCGTGCTCTTCGGCCGACGCCTGTTCAGGCAGCAGCGTATCGAGGTCGTCCGTGTCGGTCGTGTCGACCTTGCCGTGCGCTTTCGCGACTTTCCAGGCCTCCCGGCGGGCGGTGGTCGTGAGCCAAGCCGATACGGCCCGTGAGTCGCTGATCGAGTCGTGGCCGCGGACGAGTTGCAGCCAGGTGGTCTGCACCACGTCTTCGGCGAGGGTGCGCTCCAGCCCATAGGCGCGCACGACGTGCCAGAGCACGGGCGTCATCAGCCGTACGAGCTCGTCCATCGCGCGGCTGTCGCTCTCGCGCCATGCATCGAACAGATCGGCGGCGCGCTCCCAGCGTGCGCGCCCGTCGTCCGAGGCAGGATCGTGAGCGGTGCCGGGTGCACCGTCGATCATGAAGCCCATTGTGATCACACCTACCAGGAGCGCGGCAAGGGCTTTCTGATACATGTCCGCATCCAAGAATCCGCGCGGATGATCGTGCGCGATCGGTATGTCAATGCTGAGGCGGGGGCCGAGCGTCGTGCAGCGTCCCGCTAGACCAGGAAGTACAGAGCCACACCGATGACGACGCACACCGGGGCAACGTTGGCCACGGCGCGGTGTATCCGCTTCGCTCGACGTGCGGTCAGAGCGACGACCAGAAGGGCCACCCAAACGGCCCAAAGAACCACGAGGCCTGTGGTCAGCACGGCGGGGTGCGTTATCTCTGCCTTGGCGAGGTAGTAGTACGTCGCGAAAGCGTTGAACGCGAAAGTCAACGACAGAAGTGCCCACCGTTTCGCGCGCTGAGTCTGGCCGTCGTCATCGTCCAACACAGTGTTCTCCAGGTCAGACACCGCAGCACGCATAGGTCCACCTCCGACAATTCTGAGAAGCGCACAGAGAACACATGATGATTGCGCAAGACAGGAGCGCGATCGGATTTCCTCCCGCCCATGCGCAGCCACCGCAGCAGGTGAGAACCGCCGCTGTGTTCAGATCAGAACACGTGCGGCACGAGTGTTTTCCTGGAGGGCAAGCCTTTGCGGATGCGGCAACCCTCGCGTCGAACTTCGCTCGACTCGTCATCGCTGACCGCGCGTCCACTCCCATGGAATCCAAGTTCATGTTTCTGCCATCCTCCGAGACCGTGAAGGTCGTCGTCGCAGTACGCAGGACGGTGTCGTCAGATGCCAACTGCACGTGTCGGGCATAGATGCGCGACGTGGCCAAGGAGGCGCTGAGGGCGACAACCGTGCCGGACATGCCCGCGGCAACAGACATGGGCAATGGAGCGCCTTCTGCGCGCGCCCCGTAACTGCGTTCCATCCTCTCGAGGTCGTCTTCGAAGAAGCGAAGATACCTCGCACGTTCTTCTTCAGTCGCTGCTCTTGCCTCTCTCGGCTGCCACTGCCAGGGCGCTTCTCCGTCGGAGCTTTCTGCCGCGGGTGGACGCATCCCGGCACTCGCGAACTCGGGGAATACCACTGCAGCGAGACCGCTGAGCCCGATTCCGATGAACGATCTGCGTTTCATGCTCACGATGGATCTCCAATCCGTTGCGCCACTGTTTGAGTTCGAGGCGCGGCGCTCTCGTCTTCCTTTGCCGTGTGCTGGTCCGGTGAGAGCGCCCGAGTTAGACCAGCGAGGGTTGCCACGCCGACGAGACACCATCCGACCCACCCTTCGATCAACGCCGCTGGGGGCAGAAGAATTGAAGGCAGCAGGGCGAGCATCATGACAGCGTTGCGCCCGACCACGACCCAGTTGGCCTGTGATCTGAGAACTGAGCCGAAGCACCCGCAGTCCGTCGAGATCCTTCGGGTTATCACCGAGACCACCGCCGAGGTGTAGATCACGATGAGCCCAGCGGCCGCGAATGGCCAGGGTCCTGTGATTCCAAGGACCAGGCAAAGCCCAACCGCCAGTTCGATCGGCGGGAGGAAGGAAGCCGTCAGGCGCACCATCGGCGGAGGAAGGACACGGTACCTCGCGATCGTCTCGCCGAGCTTGCGTCCTTCTCGAAGCTTGAGGACGCCAGTAAAGACGAGAATGAGCCCGACCAGCGCCGACAGTGCGTAACCCAATGTTGACACGGCCACTCCCTTGTGAGCATTTAACATCTAACGTGTTACTTCTCCAAGCTACCTCTTCTCTTCCCATCGTTCTGTCCCCTCTTTGGGGGACATGTAGATCTCGCGCCGCTGGTGAGCGAAAGTCCGAAGCGTCCGTGGCGGCAAGGCTCAGACGATCGGCCCATAGATGAAGTCGATAGCGTGGAGGGGTGATCACCCTCGCCGTCCTGCTGTTCCTCAACGCCGCCTTCAACGCCCTGGTCTGGCCGCAGTTCTACAAGCGCGTGTCCAAGGACCCGCGGGCGCGGGACCAGAACGGAAAGGCCACTCCGTTCCTCAAGGTGCATGCCGTCCTCATCGCGGTTGCGCTCGTGCTCGCTCTCGTGTCACTGCTGGCGGGGATCGCCGCGCTGACCGGGGTGCTCTAGCGCCGACCGCGTTCTCCCGGGAGCTCAGGCCCTCTCGTATTGCTTCGCGTGGTCGGCCCAGCGGGACTCGACGGGCAGAGCGCGTAGCGCCCGATTGCTGACAGCCATCACCACGGCGACGAGGCAGAGCGCTGCGCACACCAGGATGGTCCACTCCCGGCCGATCCAGGCGAGGCCGAAGCCGGCGATGAGCGGTGCGAGTGGCATCGCGCCCATGCCGAGCACGCCGGCGGCACTGTTCGCGCGTCCCAGCAGGTGGCTCGGGGTCGCGACCATGAAGTAGCCCATCATGGCGGCGTTGAGCGCCGGGACCAGCAGCACTGAGACGCCGAGCACCACGGCGATGATCAGCGGGTCGGTGACCAGCGACAGCACGACGGCGCCTGCCGAGATCACGCAGAGCCCCGCGATCGTCAGGATTCCGGCTTTGATGCGCGGGATGAGCAGAGGGGCCACCACGGCTCCCGCAAGCATCATGGCGCCGATCGACGCGCTCAGGGCGCCGATCAGCAGCTCGGAGTGCCCGTCCTGCTGGAGGGCGTAGATGATGGTGGTGATCGTGGCGTTGAAGCCGAGGTTGATGACCGTCGTGATGAGCAGCACCCCGCCCAGGTCGGGCCGGGAGAGCAGCCACCCGAACCCCTCGCGGAGCTCCTTCCACGCGTCGGGCTTCGCCGCGGGCGGGGTCGGTGCCGAGGTCGAGGTGGGTGCTGTGCCAAAACCCAGACCATCCGCCGCACTCGCGGCGTGTTCGGGCTCGACTCGCCGAGGTGCGGGCACGTCGTCTGGGTTTTCGCCCGCATCGACCACTCCGGCACGTCGCGCCTGACGCCCCAGCATCCATGCAGTCACAGCCGCGATCACGTGACACAGGGTCATGACCACGCCGACGAGCCAGCCGCCGACGCCCAGCAACAGTCCTCCGAGCGGGCCCCCGGCGAGTTGAAGTGCGGCATCGCGCCCCTGGTTCGCGGCCTGGGCGCGCCCCATCGCGTCGTCGGGGACGATCTCCTTGATGGCGCTCTCGCCCGCCACGTCGAAGAGGCCGCTGCGCACGGCGAGCAGCACATCGATCACGAGCAGCGAGGTGAAGGTCAGAGCGTCTCCCAGCGCGAGAAGTGTGAAGCCCCCGGCGAGCACGATGCCGATGAGCGAGCCGAGGAGCATCAGCGCGATACGGCGATGGCGATCGGCCAGTACGCCGCCTGCAAGGGTCGCGAGGAGCCGGGCCGCCATCCCGACGCCGCCGATGATGCCCGCCTGAGCGGGGTCGTTCGTCACGATCAGAGCGAGCAGGGGGATCGCGAAGCCGAACAGCGCGGCCGCGAGTCCCTTGCTCGTATCGCTCGCCAGCCAGGTCAGATAGCGCGTGTTCCGCCACAGGCGATGAGGCTCGGTCAGGGTCGTCATGCGTCGAGACTAGATGCGCAAGAAATATTGCGCAAGTCTTATTGCGCAATTGTGAGTGCGGATAGGATCGGGGGATGACGGAGGATCGCACGAAGAGCACGCGCGAGGATCCCGCCTGGATGACGTCGGCCATGCTCAAGGCCTACTCGCATCCGCTTCGGCGCCAGATGATCCGGCTGTTCGCCCGGCGGGAGTTCCTGCGGGCCGCCGACATCGCCGCCGAGCTGGGTGTGCCGGCGAACAGTGCCAGCTTCCACCTGCGTGCGCTCGCCGATGCCGGGCTCATCGAAGAGGCGCCGGATAAGGCCCGCGACCGGCGCGACCGTGTCTGGACGGGACACAAAGGACCGCTCAATGTGGGTGGCCCGGAGAGTCCGGTCGTCGACGAGGAACTCGGCAACGCCGTGATCGCCGCGCTGGTCGAGGATCACCAGGATCTGATGCGCCGCGTGACCGCCTGGACCCCCGAGTACGTCGCCGGGCGCACGGCTGAGGTGCACGCCGCCTTCACGCAGCGCACGATCAGATTGACCGAGGCTGAGTTCGACGACCTGATGGTCAAGGTGAACGAACTGATGAGTGCTGCCGACGACGCGCACGACGACGCCGACCCCGACGGGCGCTATTGGCAGGTGGACGTGATCGCCGCCGACGACACCATCTGACGCGACTACTCAGCTTCCTCTTCGCTCGCGCCGGAGGGTGAGCCCGTGCCGCTCAGGATCAGGATGCGGCGCAGGTGCATCGCGGTGAGCACTCCCGGTCCCATCGATCGTCGGACGTCGATGGTGCGATCGTCGACTGCCTCCAGAAGCAGTCGGATCGCGCGCGCCGCCTCGGCGCGGACACGGTGATCCTCACTGGAGGAGGCATCGCCGCGCGCGATCACCTCGGCCACCGCATGGCACGCGGCCGACAGCGGCTCCGGGAGAGCGGGGTCGAGAGCCAAGCCTGCCGGCCTCTCCCAGATGGTGTCGGCGATCTCGTCGGCGATGTCGCGGATGAGGTGGCCGATGCGATCGAGGGCCGCGAGTTCATCGTCGCTCTGCTGAATCCGGGAGCGGTGTCCCTTCGCGCGAGGATTGCCGCGCCGACTCTCCTCCGCCTCCGTCAGAGCCGTCCTCAGCTCCGAGGAGGTGTCAGCCAGCGAGGCCGCATCGTCGGCCCACTGCTCGTGCTCGGGAGGCCACGACTCCGCGACCGCCGAGCCGATGTCGTGCAGATGCGCGGCCAGCTGCTCGCGGAAGTCGGCCACCCGTCCGGCTGCGGCCATGGTGAGTGGTGCCGGTGCGATCATCAGGTTCACCACCAGGCCGATGACCACCCCGACCGCCATCTGCGTGAGATACCCGAGCGAATAGTCGTCGGCGTTCTGTCCGCCGATGATCAGCACGAAGAGGGCGGCCATCGGCACGTACTCGCGACCGACGCCGAACCACCCTGTCCCCGACACGAGCACGCCGAGGCCGACGACGAGAGGGATCGACCACCACGTCGGGCCCACGGTGATCACGATGAGTGTCGCGAGGCCGATTCCGGTGGCCAGCCCGAGCAAGGTCTGCAGGCTCGATCGCGCCGAGCCCATCAGGGTCGGATACATGCTCACCAGCGCACCCAGCGGGGCGTAATACGGGTACTCGTCGGTGACACCGGGCATGTGCGGTGCGATCGCCCAGGCCAGCCCGACCGCGAGCATCGTCTTCGCGACGAGCAGGAGGCGCGCGGGGAGCACGGCCTCATGCAGCGAGCGGGCGATACCCGAACGGCGGGCACGCAGACGGGGAGGGACCTTCACGCGCACCGAGCGTAGCGACCGTCGACCGCCCTGTGCACCCGGTTGCTTCTGCCGCGCTCCGCAGCTAGGAGGCGTGCCCAGGCGAAAACCCAGACCGTCCGGAGCTGGCTCGGCGCGTCGGCCTCAGTCTCGGGGGCGACACGCGGGGTGCGGGCGGATGGTCTCCGTTTTGGCGGGTGGAGTGTCAGGAGTGCGGAGGGAGTGTGGAGGGTGGGAGGGAGTGTGGAG
>NZ_JYIV01000016.1 GCF_000956405.1 Microbacterium oxydans | reverse complement strand
CGCACCCTCATAGCCCCCAGCCCCCGCGCCCAACCCACGCCTTTCTCCTCCGCGAAAACGGAGACCGAATGGCGCGGCCCCGGCGAGTCGGATGAGGACTCGCCGAGGCCGGCACACATGGTCTCCGTTTCGGCCGGGCGGGCCAGGAGGCGCGACCTACTCCCCGCGCTCCCGCAGCTCGCGGCGGGTGAGCTGCGGCGCGTGCGGCAGGCCGGACGCGTCGATCAGCACCGGGGAACCGGGGCCCGTCGCTGCGGCAGGTGCTGCGGGACCGGCCGGAGCATCCGGAGCGGGCGCCGCACCGGCATCGGAACCACCTGCCTTGCGGGCAGCACGCCGCTCCTTGGCACCCTCGACGAGGTTGTAGAGCGTCGGCAGCACGATCAGCGTCAGCACGGTCGACGAGATCAGACCGCCGATCACGACGATCGCGAGCGGCTGCGAGATGAAGCCGCCGTGGCCGGTGATGCCGAGCGCCATCGGAGTCAGAGCCAGGATCGTCGCGAGCGCTGTCATGAGGATCGGGCGCAGACGCTTCTCGCCACCGGCCTTGACCGCCTCGATCGTCGACAGCCCCTTCTCCCGGTACTGGTTCACGAGGTCGACGAGCACGATCGCGTTCGTCACCACGATGCCGATGAGCATCAGCACGCCGATCAGCGATGCGACGCCGAGCGGCACACCCGTGATGATCTGCAGCAGGATCGCACCGGTCGCCGCGAACGGCACCGAGACGAGCAGCAGCAGCGGCTGGCGCAGCGACTTGAACGTCGCGACCATGACCACGTAGACGATCAGGATGGCCGCGAGCATCGCGAGTCCCAGCTGCGAGAACGAGTCGGCCTGCTGGGACGCGACACCGCCCACCTCGGCGGATGCACCGTCGGGCAGGTCGACCGCCGCGAGCGCGGTGTTCACCGACTGCGTGGCCGTGGCGAGGTTGTCGGACGCCGGCGGCACGGTGATGGTCGCAGTACGACGGCCCTGCTCGGTGGTGATCGAGGTGGGTCCGTTCTGCTGCTCGACGGTCGCGATGTCCTGCAGCTGGACGATGCCGGTCGGCGTCGGGATGGTCAGCTGCTTGAGCGCGTCGACCGTGGTCGGCGGGTTCGGAGTCACGATGTAGACCGTCAGCGCGGTGTCGTCGATCTCGACGGATCCGGCCTGCTGCGGGCGCATGGTGCCCGAGACGATGGCACCGACCGCGACCTCGGAGAGTCCACGTTGCGCGGCGGCTTCCCGGTCGACCACGACGGCGATGTACGGCAGCGACGCGGCGAGGTTGTCGCTCACCTGTCCGACGCCGTCCTTGCCGTCGAGTTCCTCGACCAGCGCGGTGGTGGCCGTCTGGAGGTCGTCCGAGTTCGATGCGCTGACCGTGATCTCGATGTCGCTCGATCCGAAGCCGGCAGAGGCCGAGACCGCCACATCGCCGACGTCGTCGCCCAGGCCATCGATCGCGTCCTGCACATCGGCGCGGAGCTTCTCCTGGTCGGCGTTCGAGTCGGTGAGCACCGAGTACGTGACGCCCGCACCGCCCGAGAATGCATCGCTGAGGGCGGAGCCGCTGGTGCCGATCGAGGCCTGTACGTGCTCGATGCCGTCGATGTCGAGCAGGGCGTCTTCGACCGCCACTGCCGCATCTGACTTGGCCTGCAGGCTCGCCGTCGGGCCGAGGTCCTGCGTGATCGTCATGGTGTTCTGACCGGAGTCGCCGAGGAAGTTCACCTTCATCAGCGGTGCTGCCGCGAGCGTCGCGCCGAGCACGACGACTGCGAGGATCACCGTGAGGCCGGAGTGCTTGAGCGTCCAGTCCAGGATCGGACGGTACTGCCGCTGCAGCCGGGTCGGCGGGGCATCCGGGTGCTCGGGGTCGATCGCATCGCCGTGCTCGTCGAGCAACGGCTTGCCGGGCTTGAGGAACCAGTACGCGAGCACCGGCACGATCGTCAGTGCGACCAGGAGCGAGGCGACCATCGCGATCGTCACGGTCATCGCGAACGGCCGGAACAGCTCGCCGACCATGTCGCCGACGAAGACGATCGGCAGGAACACCGCCACGGTCGTGATGGTCGACGCCGTGATCGCCATGGCGACCTCGCGCACGGCGAGGCGGATCGCATCACCCTTGTCGGCATCGCCCACGTAGTGACGTTTGATGTTCTCGATCACGACGATGGAGTCGTCGACCACTCGACCGATCGCGATCGTGAGCGCACCGAGCGTGAGCACGTTGAGCGAGTAGCCGAACGCCTGCAGACCGATGAACGTGATGAGCACGCTGGTGGGGATGGAGATCGCGGTGACGAGGGTGGAGCGCACCGACATCAGGAACACGAGGATCACGAGCACCGCGAACACCAGGCCGAGCATTCCCTCGGTGGCGAGCGTCTCGATCGACTGCACGATGAACGGCGCCTGGTCGAAGATCACCGTGAACTGGGCGTCGGGGAAGGCATCGCCGATCGTGTCGAGTGCGGCGATCACGCCGTTGGACACCTCGACGGTGTTCGCCGCCGGGAGCTTGGTGATGGAGATCGACAGCGCATCCTTGCCGTCGACACGCGAGATGGAGGTGACGGGGTCGGACTCCTGCACGACCGTCGCGACATCGCCGATGGTGACGTCGGAACCGACCAGCGGAAGCGCCGCGATCTCCTCGACCGAGGTGATCTTCGCGCCCGTCTGCACCGTCAGGGTCTGCCCGTTCTCGGTGATGTCGCCACCGGGGAACAGCGTGCCGTTCTGGTCGAGTGCGTCGTTGATCGCCGAGGTGCTCTGGCCGGCAGCAGCGAGCTTCGCCACGTCGGGCGTGATGCTGATGCGCTGGCCGACCCCGCCCACGATCTCGGCTGCGTTGACGCCGTCGACGTCTTCGAGCTCGGGGATCGCGACGGATTCGAGCTGGGCCTGCGCGTTGTCCGCATCCTCGAATCCGGTGACGGCCACCTGGATCACGGGGAAGTCGTCGATCGAGACCGACAGCACCTGCGGGGTCACATCCTCCGGAAGCTGCGAGGAGATGCGGTTGATCGCCTGCTGGATCTTCTGCTCGGCCGTGGCGAGGTTCGTGCCGTAGGAGAACATCGCCTGCACGATCGACGCATTGGTCGTGCTCGTCGCCGTCGTCGACTCCAGACCGGGCACGCCCTGGATGGCCGCTTCCACCGGGGTGGACACGTCGTTCTCGACGACCTCGGGCGATGCACCGGGGTAGGTCGTCATGACCACGAGCGCCGGCAGCTCCAGCGAGGGGATGAGCTCCTGCTTGAGGTTCGTGAGTGCGAGCCCTCCGAACACCGCCGCGACGATGGTGATGAGGGCGATGAGCGCGCGGTTCTTGAGGCTCAGGATGGCGAGTTTCGACAAGGCGGTTTCCTCGGTGTCAGGGTGTGGCTGTCGCTGCGGAGGGTGGGGAGACGTCGTCTCCGAGGATCCGCGCCAGTGCGGACTCGATGAAGGACTGGGTGAGGCGGTCGTCGCGGATCTGCATGCTCCACATGACGCCGTCGATGAAGATCATCGCTGCTCTGGCGCGGTCTTCGCCATAGGTCGGCGTCAGGAGTTCGACGAGGCGGTCCGACAGGTGACGGGCGAGATCGCGCAGGCGGGGGTCGTGCACGGCCGCGGTGACCACGGCCCGGTCGGCCTGCACGGCATGGTGGTCGTCCATGCTCTCGAACACCAGGGCGGCGATCACGTCGGGGGTGTCGCCGCGCTCGGCGATGGTCTGACGCACTCCATCGAGGCGGGCATCGACCTCCTCCGCGAGTGCACGGAACGCAGCGGCTCTGAGGTCGTCGAGTGTGTCGAAGTACTGGGTCGTCGCCCCGAGCGGCACTTCGGCGCGCGCGGCGACCATGCGGTGCGTGACGGCATCGGCGCCCACCTCGACGATGAGCTCGGCGGTCGCGGTCACGATCTCACGACGGCGCGCCTCAGGGTCACGTCGCCGACGCTCCCCGTGCCTCATCCCGCCCCCTTGGACATCCGTACATGTACGTTTGTACATTTCAGGATTGTGAAGACGCTGGGAGGCGGCGAACCCCCCGGGGTTTCGAATCGCGCAAATGGTTCGATCCGAGCCGCGGATACGACCATTTGCGCGATTCGAAAGGCCGGGTCAGACCAGCGCGGCCTCGACCTGCCCGCGTTCGAAGTAGGCGACGAGCTCGGGGTCCAGCGGCGGGACCTCGATCGCGGAGCCGTCGCCACGCAGCGAGGCGGTCGCGAGGATGCCGGCAGCCACGGCCTCGCGCGCCGCGACGGGCGACGTCTCGGTGAGACCCCCGTGGCGCACGAAGCGCAGGAACTCCGCGACGAGCAGGGCGTCCGCACCGTCGTGACCCGCGTCTGGCACCTCCGGGACGATGAAGGTCTCGTCGGCCGCCGCTGCCCCGGCATGACGCCGATTCCACAGCTTGACCTCACTGCCGGCCACGTCGCCGAAGTTCTCGATGCGCCCCTCGGTGCCGATCACGGTGTAGTTGCGCCAGTAGTCGGGAGTGAAGTGGCACTGCTGGTACGACGCGAAGATGCCGCCCTCCAGCTGCATGTTCACCATCGAGATGTCCTCGACGTCGACCACCGGGTGCAGTCCCGTGAGCGCGGTCGGCGGCCAGTTGTCCATGCTGAACCAGTCCGGCATCCGCTCCCCGGTACGGTCACGCCGATCGGTGATGTCGCCGTACACGCTCAGCGCGCCCATCGCCGAGACTCGCTCGCTGTACGCACCGGCGAGCCAGTGGATGATGTCGATGTCGTGGGCGCCCTTCTGCAGCAGCAGTCCCGTGGTGCGGCGACGGTCGGCGTGCCAGTCCTTGAAGTAGAAGTCGCCGCCGTGTCCGACGAAGTGCCGCACCCACACGGCTTTGACCTGCCCGATGCGTCCGCTCTGGATCAGCCCTCGCATCAGCGTGATCACCGGCATGTGACGCATGTTATGGCCGATGTAGAGGCCGGTACCGGTGCGGCGTGCGGTCTCGAGCATCCGGTCTGCGTCGGCGAGATCGATCGCGAGAGGCTTCTCGCAGAAGACGGGAACCCCCGCTTCGAGAGCCCGGATGCTGAGCGCGGCGTGCGTGTCGTCCGGGGTGAGCACCATGACGGCGTCGACGCCCGAGGCGAGCAGTTCGTCGAGCGAATCGGTGATGAGCGCGTCGGGCACGAGCAGGCGGGCGTCCTCCCGGGCACGCGGGGCGAGGTCGCACACGGCGGTGATGCGCGAGCCGTGGCCGGGCCGATGCACCTCTTCCTGAAGGGTCGAGCGCGCGCCGAAGCCGATGATGCCGATCTGGAGATCCACGATGGTCCTTCTTGTGTGATGAGTCTGTGCGGGACGCCGAGGTCAACGGGCCCGCGGTGCGGGGGCGTCGAGGTCGGTCGATCCGCCGGGGAAGAGCGTCCATGCGAACTCGTGCAGGCGCCCGGGTGCCGGGTCGGTCTCGAGCGCGCGGTCGACGATGATGCGCGCCTGCCGCTCGTAGAAGTCGGTCGGGCCGACGGTGGTGAGGGTGGGAGCGATCAGGCGGGCGTCCGGGGTGTTGCCGACACCCACCACCGCGACATCGTGCGGCACGCGGAGGCCGAGCATGTGCGCGGCGTTGATCGTGGCGATCGCGGCGAAGTCGGTCGTGGCGTACACGGCGTTCGGCCGGTTCTCGCCGGACAGCAGCTCGACCGCAGCGGTGAAGGCACTCGCCTGGGTGTCGGCGTAGGTCACCGTCCACGCAGGGTCGGGCACGATGCCGGCGGCGGCGAGCTTCTCGACATACGGCGTGTAGCGGGTCACCTGCTCGTGGGCGAGCCGCACCGCCCCGTCCGCGGCGATGCACCCGATCGCGGTGTACGTCTCCAGCAGATGATCCATCGCGATCTCACAGCCGGGGATCGCATCGGAGCGGATGACGTCGAAGCCGTCCGGGTCCAGATGCTCGGAGAACACCACGAGGCGCTGTCCGCGGCGCACGAGGTCGGCGAGGTTCTTCCGCGCCGCGTCGTCGAGCCCAACACCGTCGAGGTATGCCACGTCGCTCTCGACCCGGTCGAGGGCCGCGTGCCAGTCGCCGTCCGCGAGGATCAGCGTGGTGAGCCCGTGCCTGTTCGCCTCGGCATTCACGGCATCGGCCACGGCCAGGGACCAGGGGTCGCTCAGCATGTGCAGAGAGAGCTGCACCATGCCACTGCGTCCGGTGCGGATCGCCCGCGCCGCGCTGTTCGGCCGATAGTTCAGCTCCTCGGCGGCCGCCAGCACCCGCGCCGCCGTGGCTTCGGCGACGCCGGCCCCGTTCGCGCCCGAGCGGCCGGAGAACACGTACGACACCGTCGCCGTCGACACTCCTGCCCGCTCGGCGACCATCCTGAGGGTCGGACGACGCGGGACCTGATGCTCGCTCTTCGCCATGCCTCAGCCCTTCGATCCGCTGAACGCGATGCCCTGGATGAACTGCCGCTGCAGCACCATGAAGGTCACCAGCATGGGCAGTGTCGCCAGCAGCGCGCCCGCCATCAGCACCGGGTAGTCCGTGCCGTGGATGCCGACCAGCTGCGACAGGCCCACGGACAGCGGCATCTTGGCGGGATCGGTCGTCACGATCAACGGCCAGAGCAGATCGTTCCAGGACCACAGCACAGTGAACACCACAAGTGCGATGATGCCAGGCTTCGCGAGCGGAACCATGATGCGCCAGAAGGTCTGCCATGGATTCGCGCCGTCGATGCGGGCGGCCTCCTCGAGCTCGGCGGGCATCGACATGAAGAACTGCCGCATCAGGAAGGTGCCGAAGGCGCTGAAGATGCCGGGCACGATGAGCGCCTGCAGGGTGTTGAGCCAGCCGAGCGACTGGATGATCTCGTACTGCGGCAGCAGGTACAGCTGCGACGGCACCATCAGCACCGAGAGGAACACCACGAACAGGGCGTTGCGACCGGGGAAGGGGATGCGCGCGAACGCGTAGCCCGCCATGGTGCAGAGCACCACCTGTCCCACCGTGCGCCCGACCGTGAGCCACACCGAGTTGAGGAACATCTGCGCGAACGGCATCGAGTCGAACACCTCGGCGAAGTTGGTGAACACCCATTCGCGCGGCAGGAACGACGGCGGCACCTGCACCGAGTCCGACAGCGTCTTGAACGAGGTGAGCAGCTGCCAGACGAACGGGAAGACCATCAGCACGGCACCGAGAGCGAGCACGAGGTGCACGATCCAGAGACCGCGGTTCGTGGGCTTCCCCGCCCCGGAGCGCGCGGGCTTCGCGCCCACGATGGCGCGTGTGTCGAGCGAGACGTCACTCATAGTGCACCCACTTCTTCTGCAGACGGAACTGCACGATCGTGAGGATCAGGATGATCACCAGCAGCAGGAACGCCACGGCGGCCGCGTAGCCACGGTCGTTATCGAGGAAGCCCGCCTCGTAGAAGAGATAGACGACGGTGCGGGTGTTCGGCATCGCGGGGTTGCTTCGTCCGAGCATCATGTAGATGAGGTCGAACACCTGCAGCGCCCCGATCACGCTGATCACGCTGACGAAGAAGATCGACGGCGAGAGCAGCGGGATCGTGATGGAGAAGAACTTGCGCACGGGCCCTGCTCCATCGAGGTCTGCCGCCTCCATGATCGTGTCGGGGATGCCCTGGAGCCCGGCCAGGAAGATGACGATGTTCGTGCCGAGTCCTGCCCAGATGCCGACGACCGCGATTGCGATCAGGGCGGTGTTCGGATCGGTGAGCCAGCTGCGCCCCTCGATGCCGACGGCGGCGAGCGCGGCATTCAGCACGCCGTAGTCACCGTTGTAGATCATTCGCCAGACGAGCGCGATCGCGGCGGGCATGGTGACCACGGGGATGAAGTACAGCGTGCGATAGGCGCTGCGCCCCTTGAGCCCCGTGGTGTTCAGCAGCGCGGCGATGCCCACCGCGAGCGGGATGCCGATCAGAGCGATGACGGTGTAGATCGCGGTGTTGCGCAGCGCTCCGATCAGCTCGGGGTCCTGGAACAGGCGCGTGTAGTTGTCGAGGCCGACCCACTCGGCCCCGCCGAACGGGCCGGACTTCGTGAACGAGATGATGAGCGTGCGGACGGTCGGCCAGAGGTAGAAGACGGCGATGCCCACGGCGGTGGGGCCGAGGAACACCAGCGCCCACCAGGCCGAGGCTCCGGGGCTCCGTCGGCGACGGCGGGGGACGGATGCCGGGGTCGCCGGCATCCGCTCCGCCGTCTCGACCGCGCGAGGCGCGATGACGGTCATGCGATCACTCCTGCTCGGCGTCCAGTGCCGCCTGCATCTGGTCGGAGAGATCCTGCAGACCCTCCTTCGGAGCGACCGCGCCCGACCAGACCTGGGAGAGCACCTCGCTCTCGATGCTCGTCCAGGCCGACGTGTTCTTCGACACCGGGTAGGGCACGGCGTTGTCGAGCGCGTCGATGTAGACCTGCAGGTCGTACTGCGGCAGCGCGTCGACCCACGCCTGCTGAGTGCCGTCGAAGGCGGGGATCACGGTGCCGGTCTCGGCCTGGATCTTCGCCGCCTGCTCCCCGGAGGCGAACTCGGCGAACTGCTTGGCCTCGGCGAGGTGCGCGCTCTTGGCATTGGCGACGTTGCCGACGCCGTGGATCACACTCTGGTTGCCCTCTGCTCCGGTGGGAAGCGGAGCGACGTCGACGTTGCCGCCGATGTCGGCGTTGTCCGCATAGGCGATGGCCGCCCACGAGCCGTTCTGGAACATGGCGACCTTGCCGGAGAGGAAGAAGTCCTCGGGGTTGGTGTCGGTCATCTGCTGCGCCGTGGGCGAAGACCCTGCGGCGATCAGGTCGGTCCACAGCTCTATGCCGGCGAGTGCCTCGGGCGACCCATAGCCGCTCTTCGTGCCGTCGGCGGAGATCACCTCACCACCGGCCTGCGCGATCGAGTTGTAGAAGTTCTCCTGCCCGTACTGGCTTGCCGCGACTCCGAACTGTCCCTTGGCGGGGTCGGTGAGCTTCGCGGCCGCGGCGGTGAAGTCGTCCCACGTCCACCCCGCCGAGGGGTACTCCACACCGGCCGCGTCGAACAGTGCCTTGTTGTACCAGAGGGCGACGGTGTCGAAGTCCTTCGGTGCCCCGTAGAGCTTCCCGTCGTAGGTGTAGAGGTCGACAAGGCCCTGCGGGTAATCGGCCGCGTCGATCCCGCCGTCGTCGAGGGGAGCGAGCTGACCGTTCGAGGCGTAGAGCTGGAAGTTCGGGCCGTTCATCCAGAACACGTCGGCCGCCGAACCGCCGGTCGCGGCGGTCTGCAGCTTGGTGAAGTACTCCTTGTACGGCGTCACCTGGATGTCGATCGTGACGTTCGGGTGCTCCTTCGTGAATGCCGCGGCGATGTCCTCCATCGCGGGCTTCTGGTTCTCGTCCCAGATGGCGTAGCTCAGGGTGACCTCGCCGTCGGATTCTGCACCTGCCGTTCCGGACGAGCAGGCGCTGAGGGCGAGGACGGCTGCGGCTGACGCGGCGAGGGCGCCGAGAGCGCGGCGGGTCGTACGGGGCATCGGTGTCTCCTTCGACAGTGCACGGGCGCGTTCTCCGAGTGTTAATCGTTTAGCGCTAATCGATTAGCAAGGACATTACCCCGAGGTCCCCGACCCCCGCAACCACCGATTCGTTCGAATCGCGCGAATGGTTCGATCCGGGCCGCGGATACGACCGTTTGCGCGATTCGAAAGGTCGGAGAACTACAGTGCGGCGCCCAGAGTCAGCCCGAGTGCCGCGGCGAGCAGGCCGAGCAGCAGCATCCCGACCGCGTTGAACGCCGACGCCGGGCGCTCGCCGTCGCGCCACAGTGCCACCGTGTCGAGCATGGCCGTGCTGAAGGTCGTGTACCCGCCGAGCAACCCTGCCCCCAGGAGGAACGCCGCCTCGGGCAGCGCGGTGGTGACGAGTCCGAGCGCGAACGAGCCGGTGAGGTTGACGAGCAGGATGCCCCAGGGGAAACGCCGCCCCACCAGCCGGGCCACACCGAGATCGACCAGGTAGCGCAGCACTGCGCCCACCCCTCCGGCGAGCGCTGCACCGATGAACAGGAGCGGCGTCATGCGGCCCCTCCCGCGCGCGGCCGCCCGATGCGCAGGCCCAGAGCCGCCGCGGCGAGCCCGAGCGCAAGGCTGCCGACCGCATAGGCGACCGCGACGACAGGCTCGTCCGCCCACAGGGACAGAGTGCCGGTCATGAAGGCGCTGTACGTCGTGAAACCTCCGAGCACGCCGGTGCCGAGCGCGAGTCGGAGCTCGGCCGTGGCGGGCAGGCGCGCGGCCAGCAGTCCGATCAGGAGTGCCCCGACGACGTTCGCGACCAGCACGGCCACAGGGAAGCCCCCGGCATCAGGCAGCATGAGCCCCAGCCCGAGCCGTGCCGCCGTGCCCACCGTGCCGCCGGCGGCGACCAGGAGGATGCGGCGAAGGTTCACGTCCGCCACTGTAGTCGCCGCCTGGCAGTGGACCGTCCGGATGTCAAGGCGGTGGATACCGTGATGCGGGCCGCGTTGACTGAGCGCATGAATCCCCTGTGGAAGTTCGACCGGACCCTGCCGACCGGAACACCTCTCGAGTCCGGCGCGCGCCATGACGTCGTGATCGTGGGCGCCGGGCTCACCGGGCTCTCGACGGCGGTCATGCTCACCAGAGCGGGCCTCGACGTGGCGGTGATCGATGCCGGCGGGATCGCCGAGCTCGCCAGCGGCGCGAACACGGGAAAGCTGTCCCTGCTGCAGGGCGCACAGCTCGCGACGATCCGTCGACACCATCCGGCAGAGCTGGTGCGCGCCTACGTGGATGCCAACCGCTCGGGAATGGAATGGCTGCTCGCGTTCGCCGAGCTCTCGGGCGTTCCGTTCACCCGCCACACGGACCACTCCTACGCTCAGGGCCCCGAGGGCCTCGGCACGGTGGACGAGCAGCATGCTGCTGCTCGTGAGGCGGGTCTGCCGGCCAGGGTGCTGTCGCCCACCGAGCTCCCGCCCACCCCGTTCCCCGTGGCGGCCGCAGTAGCCCTGGACGATCAGGTCGCCATCGATCCCGTCGCCGTCGCGGTGGCGCTGGCCGCGGAGCTGCTCGCCTCGGGCGGGACTCTGCACACCGGCATCAGGGCGACAGGCACGCGGGCGCTCGCCGGGCGCGTCGACACCGCACAGGGACCGCTCTTCGCCGAACACATCGTGCTCGCGACCGGCACGCCCATCACGGACCGCGGGCTCTACTTCGCCAAGGTGCGCGGGCTGCGGTCGTACTGCGTGTCGTTCCGGGTTCCCGGCGATGTGCCCGAGGGCACGTTCCTCTCGGTCGACGGACCCACCCGGTCGATCCGTCCCGTGACGGTGGCGGATGGCCCCGGCAGCGGGGCCCGCCTCGTCGTCGGAGGCAACGGCCATCCGGTCGGCAGGTCCGACAGCGAGGCAGCCGCAGTGGAGGACCTCGTCGCGTGGGCGCAGCTGCATTTCCCCGGCGCGGAGGAGACGCATCGGTGGTCGGCGCAGGACTATGAGTCGCACGATCTCATCCCGTTCGTCGGCGCGATGCCCCGCGGGCTCGGTCGCATCCGCTTCGCGACCGGCTACGCCAAGTGGGGCCTGTCGAACGCCCCGGCCGCAGCCCAGCGCCTCACCTCCGAGATCCTCGGCACCCCTCGCCGCGATCGCCCGACGTGGATCACGACGATCGGGACGCGCCTGACCGTTCCCGCCGACCTCGGTCGCGGAGCCGTGGAGGGCGGAAAGGTCGCGGCGGCCCTCGCCTCCGGGTGGGTGGATGCGGAACGGCGCCGCACACCCGTGCCTCAGCCGGCGGAGGGCGAAGGAGTGGTCGCGAATCGCGCGGGTCGTCCTGTCGCGGTCTCCACCGTGGACGGCGTGACACGGGCGGTGGGTGCGGTGTGCACGCACCTCGGCGGAGTCCTCCGCTGGAACGACGCGGAGTGCACCTGGGACTGCCCGTTGCACGCATCGCGCTTCGCCCCGGACGGCACCCGCATCGAGGGTCCGGCGCTGCGCGACCTCACGCCCCTGTCGTCGGCGGACCCGGAGTGACATCGCCCGCGGGAGGTGGACCATCCCACCCCTGCTGCGGGGTGTCGCCGTTCTCGCGGAACACGTACTGCGACACGAGCTTGCGCTCGCTGCTCGACCAGTCGATCGCGGGACGGCGCTGCTCGGGCGGCAGGTAGCCCAGCCGGTAGACCGCCATGAGCTCGAGGTCGTCGGGCACACGCAGCAGCTCGACGATCTCGTCCCATCGCCCAGGCACCTCCATCGGGAACGAGATGAACTGGATGCCCATGCCGAGCTCGACGGTCGTGAGCCAGACGTTCTCCATCGCCGCACCCATGCTGAACACGGAGTAGAAGGACGACAGCTGCCCCGGTCGGTACTCGCTGCGATCGAGCATGACCCCGAGCAGCAGAGGCGACCCTGCGACGAGCTTCCTGTTCTCGGCGCCCAGGGTCTTGGGCACCCCGAACGTGTTCATCAGCGTCTGCCCACGCTTGGTGAACACCTGACTCGTGAACGGTCGGAGCGCTGCGGGCAGCTTGTCGAAAAGCATGCCGCTGCGCTTCTCCTCCATCTCGGCCTGGCTGAAGCGGAAATATGGCTTGTAGCGTTCGAAGAAGGTGCCGTTCGACATCGCCTCGGTCATGCTCTCGCCGGAGATGCGGGCGATCTGCTCGATCGTGTCACGGTTCTCGATCACGACGAATCGCCAGGGCTGACTGTTCAGCTGCGACGGCGCGCGCCCGGCAGCTTCGAGGAGGATGCGCTGATGCTCTTCGGAGACGGCATCGGGCAGGAACGCGCCGTTGGTGGTCTTGCGGCGGCGGATGGCGTCGAGCAGCTCCATGCGTGTCACTTCCGGTCGGCGGTGGATCGCGAGAGCAGCAGCCCCGCGACGATGAAGGGCGCGGCAGCGAGGGCGACCAACGGGTGCCGTCGACCGTGCGTGCCGAGATACGGGATCGCCGCGAGCGGCAGGGCGGCGGGGAGCATCCCGAGCGCGGCGCGACGGCTCTGTCGGCGCGGGCGGCCCCACAGCCCTGCACTCAGCGCCAGAGCGGTCGTGAGGCACGTGACGATGTAGAGCAGGTGGTGCAACCACCGGAAGTTCCGAGTGTCGACGACCCGCACTGCGACGGACGCGCCGAGAGCGCAGTTCGCTCCGTACGCGGTGGCCGCGGCGACGAACAGCGGCGCCGCGTCCATGCGCCGGGGTCCGTGAGCCATGCCCCGACCCTACGCCCGGGAGTGCCCTGCGATCGCCCCCTTGCGTCGGTCGCGCGCGTTCGGTACGCACGGGACGCGCTTCCGGTCGCGACATGACCGCTGCACGGGTGGCTGCAGCCGACATATCGCGACCGGAGGATGGACGGCTCAGAGGTTGTCTTCCGCGTAGACGCGAAGGGCGTCGCGGACGAACTCCGCGCCGTGGGTGCCGCCGGACGACGTCGCGTAGTTCGCGCCGAAACGCGGGTCTGCGACATACATCTCACCGAGCCCGATCACGTACGCCTTCACGTCGCCTCCGGGCACCGCGGCGGGTGTGCCGGGGATGCCCGTGAGCCACTCCACGTGGCGTCGCGCGATCTCCTGGGCTTCGGCGGAAGACGGATCGATACCGCTCTCCGCCGCCGCGATCCAGTCGCGTCCGAGGTCGGACACGCGCTGCTGCCACTCGCCGCGTGCGGAGTCGGTCATACCGCGCCACCAGCTGTCACTGTCGGCGTAGGCCTTCTTCCCCCAGCGTTCCTCGACCTCGTCCTTGTACTTCGCATGGTCGAAACCGTCGAACATGTTCTCTGCCATGAGGTTCTCACCTCCTCTCAATGCCGTGATGGTGGATTCGACCGACGCGATCTGGCGCGCCAGCCTGGTCTGTTCGTCGCGCAGCAGCGCGAGATGGGTTTCCAGAGCCGAGGCCTCGATCGCCCCGGCGTCCGCGGTGGATGCGGAGCCCAGCACCTCCGCGATCTGCGCCAGCCCGAGTCCGAGCTCCCGCAGCAGCAGGATCCGCTGCAGACGCACGAGAGCCTTCCCGTCGTAGTGCCGATACCCGTTGGGCGCGATGCGCGACGGCGGCAGCAGCCCGATGTCGTCGTAGTGGCGAAGAGCACGGCTCGTGGTGCCTGCCAGTCGGGCGATCTCCTGGATCGACCAGTCGTCCTTGCTCATCGCCTCTCCTTCCGTTGCGGGACACCTCGACTGTAGAAGTTGACGCACCGTCAAGGTCAACTCTTTCTCGAAGAGACTCCTTGACAGGAACGAGATATATCGTGTTATGGTGACGACACACGATATATCGTGACCGCGAACCCAGGAGAAGCAGACATGACCGAGAAGTGGCTCATCGCCCCCGGCGAGGAACGTGTCATCGACATCGAATCCGTCACCCGCCTCAAAGTGGGCCTCGTCGGCGGACAGGTCGACATCATCGCCCACGACGAACCGGGCATCCGCATCGAGGTGCACGGCGTCACCACCAAGGACCTGCGCATCGAGTCCCACGACGGCGAGGTCGAGATCGACCACCCACAGCTGGGCTGGGACAACTTCCTCGAAGTGTTCCGCAACTTCGGCTCGGGCGGCCCCCGCGCCGAGGTGAGCGTCGCCGTCCCCCGCTCGATCGCGCTGAACCTCGGTGTCGTCAGTGCCGGCGCCCTGGTGTCGGGCCTCCGCAACGACGCCCGCCTCAACACCGTGTCCGGCGACATCATCGTCGACACCCTGATCGGCGACCTCACCGTGAACTCCGTCTCCGGCGACGTGCAGGTGCGCGGACTCACCGGCTCGATCAGCGCGAACAGCGTGTCGGGCGACGTGGCCGTCACGGGTGCCGTCCGCCGGGCCACGGTCGACATCGTCTCCGGTTCCACACTGGTCGATGCCGCGGGCGACGTGAACACCATCACCGTCAACTCGGTGTCGGGCGGCACCACCGTGCGCCTCGACGAGTCGCTCGCCGCGAACTACGTGATCCGGTCGCTGAGCGGACGTCTGCTGATCGACGGCGTCGAGCGCAGCACCTCTGGCCCCAGCAACTACACCGGCACCACCGGAGAACTCGCGGGGCGCTTCGTCGACCTGCGCGCGAACTCCGTCTCCGGTGGGGTGACCGTGCTGCGCCGCTCCCCCGCGTCGATCGCCGACGACCCGGAGTGGGAAGCATGAGCCCCGCGGTCTTCTCCCACGGCGACCTGCGCCTGTACCTGCTGTCGCTCCTCGCCGAGGCACCCCAGCATGGATACGGCATCATCCAGTCGCTCACCGATCGCACCGGTGGCACCTACACGCCGAGCGCCGGCACCATCTACCCCCGACTCGCGAAGCTCGAGGAGGAGGGCCTGGTCACCAAGACGGTCGACGGCCGCACCACCATCTACTCGATCACCGAGGCCGGTCGGGCGGAGCTCGCCTCACGGGAAGGCGACCTCGCGGGCATCGAGGCGGGGCTGACCGATTCCGTGCGACTGATCGCGAGCGAGGTGCGCCAGAGCGTCAAGGATGCGATGAAGAGCCTCCGCGCCGACCTGGCTGCGGCGGAGAAGGACGAGCGCAGTGCGGCGAAGAACCGTCCACGCACGGCCACCGACGATTCCCGTCTCGTCAGCCGCGAGGAGATGCACCGCGCGGATGCCGTGATCAACGCCTTCCGGGCGAGGGTGCGCACCGACCTGCGGACTCACGTCGCGAAGGGCGGCACGCTGTCGCCGTCGGTCGTCACCGAGCTCGAGACGGCCCTCGACAGCGCAGCACGCGGCATCACCGTCGCGTTGAGCGGCTCCAGCTCCGGTTCCTGACCCCCGTCACACGAAAGGTGTCGGCGTCCACCTGGGATGCCGACACCTTTCGTGCGTCCGGAACCACTACTTGTCCGGCCAGATCTCCTTCTGCTCGTCCGGCACCGACTCCCCGAGCGGTACCACGAGGACGGAGCGATGCTGACGATGGGCCAGACGCGCGGCGACCGACCCGGTGAAGAACTCCCTGATGGACTCGCCGATGCCGCGCTTGCGGGTGCCGACGACGATCAGCTGCGCGTCGAGCTTGTTGGCGAGCTGCTTGATCGCCAGGGCGGGGTCTCCCACCAGCTGCCGCGCCGTCCAGGTGATGTCCGTACCGGCGAGCATGCCGGCGGCCGCCGCCTCGACCGCCTCGAACTCCGCAGCGCCGGCGTCGAAGTTGATGTCGATCGGAGCCGAATGCACGTAGCCGTCCGGGTCCTCGTACGTGACGAACCGGGTCACATCGACGTGCGCGACCACCAGTGGTGCGTTCAGCAATCGCGCATAGCGCACGGCCTCGTCGATCACGTGTCGATCCTGGTCCAGCTGCATGCCGACGATGACGGCTTTCTGCAGCGCCGCGTTCTGTGCAGCCTCATCGGACGGAGTGGAGGTGTTGTCGGTCATGAAGATCGTTCCCTTCACCAGCCTGGCGTCAGCCAGAGGGGCTAACCCGCGTGCTATTCTGAATGCTACTCTTACCGGCCTCGAACCGGTGTCGTGAAATGCCTCGGGCCTCAACCGCCCGTCGCTGAAATCGTGAGGGGGTCTCGAGCATGGGCCGTGGCCGTCAGAAGGCGAAACACACAAAGATCGCCCGCGAACTCAAGGCGTACAGTCCGTCGGTGAACTACTCCGCTCTCGAGCGCGAGCTGGGTCACCCGACCGACGAAGACGCATATGTCGACAAGTGGGCTGATGACTATGCCGACGAAGACGAGGACGAACTAGAGAAGGCCTGACCGCCTCTCGGTTCGTCACACCCGCACGACCTGCGGGTGTTTCGTCGTGCTCTGTCGCCGAGAAGACCGCTCGGTGACAGAGCGCCGTCTGTCGTGCCCTGGGGTCGGCAGCTGAGAGGATCTCCTCATGGCCCGCGTCGTCGCCCTCTACCGTCACCCGATCAAGGGATTCACTCCCGAACCGCGTGACTCCCTGACCGTGCAGCCGGACGGCAGAGTCGACGGCGATCGCGTCCTCGCGTTCCGGTTCGCGGACGCGACCGAGCCGGAGGACCGGGACGGCTTTGACTACTGGCCGAAGGCCAAAGGGCTCGCTCTCCAGGACTTCCCCTCTCTCGCCGCTCTGCGCACGAGCTACGACGACCGGCAGCGCCGCATCCACATCGAGCACGCCGGCGCGACGCTGGTCGACGCCGGCATCGACGACGAGGGACGGCGCGAGCTCGCCGATGCCATCACCGACTTCGTTCTCGCGACCCCCGAGGGGCGTCGGCTGCGACGACCGGGCCGCCTCCCCCTCGTCCTCGTCGGCGACGGCGAGACGTCCCGCTTCCAGGATCGGTCGCGCGGCTACGTGTCGGTGCACAGTCGGGGCAGCGTCCGCGCGCTGGGCGAAGCTCTCCGGATGAGCATCGACGATCGGCGTTTCCGTTCGAACGTCGTGATCGACGACGCCGCCCCCTGGAGCGAACTCGATTGGGCGGGCGAGGTGCACATCGGCGAGCTGGGCTTCCTCACCGCGGGCCCGATCGTGCGCTGCCTGGCGACCCACGCGAACCCCGACGACGGCCGGCGGGACGCGAAGGTGCTCACGACACTCACCGGCGCCTTCGGACAGCAGGAACCGACCCTCGGACGCCTGCTTCTTCCCGGCTGGCCCGATGCGGATGACAACAGCACTCGGCGTGGCGGAGTGGTCCGCGTCGGCGACGAGGTTCGCGTCGACTGAGCTGCACGTCCACCCGGACGGATGCTCGATGTCAGCGCTCCCTTTATCGTCCGCGATTGCGCCTGTGATGTCATCATCTCAGGCTTGTGAGCGCAAACATTTTCTGATTTGATGTGCATGTGATCGACGGCGCCACGGTGCCAGTCCCCCGCCCAGGGCGATCCGCAGGAACATGACCTCAAAGAGGAGAACAGCATGGCAATCACCCCTCGCTTCACCCGCACCGCCGCGATCGTCGCCGTCGGCGCGGTGTCGGCCTTCGGCCTCGCAGCCTGCTCATCCGGCGACTCCGGGGACAGCGGGGCGAGCGGCGATCCCATCACGATCGAGTACCTGCACCGTCTCCCCGATGGGGAGGGCATGACCCCGACGTCCGAGATCGTCGATCGTTGGAACGCCGAGCACCCCGACATCCAGGTCAAGGCGACCAAGTTCGACGGCAAGTCGAGTGACATGATCCTCAAGCTCGAGACCGACGTGAAGGCGGGCAACGGACCGTGCCTGGCGCAGACCGGTTACTCCGAGGTGCCGCAGCTGTTCGTCAAGGGCCTGCTGCAGGACGTGGCGGACGAGGCCAAGAAGTACGAGGACGACTTCTCGGCCGGAGCCTTCAGCGGCATGAAGGTCGGCGACGCCATCGTCGGCCTCCCCCAGGACACCGGACCCCTCGTGTACTTCTACAACGAGGCCGAGTTCCAGGCACTCGGCCTCGATGCCCCGAAGACGCTCGACGATCTGACGGCGGACTCGGCGACGGCAGCAGCTGCCGGCAAGTACGTCACCGCGTTCACCCCCGACGAGGCGCAGAACTGGCTCGCCGCCCAGTCGGCTGCGGCAGGCGACACTTGGTTCAGCACCGCGGGCGACGAGTGGAAGGTCGACGCCGAGGGCGCGGGCTCCGAGCGCGTCGCCGCGTTCTGGCAGGGTCTGCTCGACGGCAAGCAGACCCTCGCGACCGAGCGCTGGGGTGAGGGCTTCACCGCCGCGCTCAACGACGGCAGCCTCATCGGCCACGTCGGAGCGGCGTGGGAGGCGGGATTCCTCCTCGACTCGCTCGACGGCACCCCCGCAGAAGGACAGTGGCGCGTCGCCCAGCTCCCCGACTTCGGCGCCGGCGCCATGAGCGGCCCCGACGGCGGTTCCGGTGTCTCGGTCATGAAGGGCTGCGAGCACCCCGCTGAGGCGATGGAGTTCAACGACTGGTTCAACACCCAGGTCGACGACCTCGCGTCGCAGGGCCTCGTCGTCGCGGCGAAGGGCGAGGTGGAGACCCCCGAGAAGATGCTGCGCCAGTTCGGCGGACAGGACGTGCTCTCCGAGCTCGGCACCGCGACCGAGAACCTCAACCCCGACTTCCCCTACGCACCGGGGTTCTCGACGCTGTCGAAGATGAACGAGACCGCAGCGGCAGCTGTGGCCGGCACCGCGACGGTCGCCGACATCTTCACCACGGCGCAGGACACGGCAGTGGCCTCTCTGAAGGACCTCGGCCTCCCGGTCGCGGAGTGACCGGGCGAGAAGGCATCATCGGATGATCGACGGCGGAGTGCACGCGCAATCGTGCACTCCGCCGTCGTCTTGACATCGAGAGGCGACACCATGGTCACAGTGACCGAGACGCGAGGCGCTGCGTCGACAGCGCCTCCGCGCACCCCCGCGGATCCGGCCCGCAGACGCCGATTCGGAACCCGGAGAGAAGGCCTCACGGGCTGGCTGTTCATGACGCCGTTCGCGGTGCTGTTCGTCCTGGTCTTCCTGGTCCCGATCATCGTGTCGATCCGGTCGTCGTTCTTCGCACAGGTTCCCGCCGGGGACGGTCTCTACGGCGGCGGTGAGCTCGTCGACACGTTCGTCGGTCTGGAGAACTTCATCACCGCCGCGACCAACGGCGCCTTCTGGACCGGCATGGGTCGCGTGGTGCTCTATGCGGCGCTGCAGATCCCGGTGATGATCCTCGTCGCTCTCGGCCTCGCCCTGCTGCTGGACTCCTTCATCGTGCGCCGCCCCACCCTCTTCCGGCTCTCCTTCTTCCTCCCCTATGCGGTTCCCGGCATCATCGCCGCGATGATGTGGCTGTACCTCTACACCCCGGAGGTCTCACCCTTCCTCCCGTTCCTCCCTCAGGGCACCGACTTCATGGCGCCGGGAACGATCCTGTTCTCGATGGCGAACATGACGACCTGGACCTACACGGGGTACAACATGCTGATCTTCCTGTCAGCGCTGCAGGCCGTCCCGCGTGACCTGTACGAGGCCGCGCGCCTCGACGGGGCATCCGGTTTCCAGATCTCGATGCGCATCAAGGTGCCGCTGGTGCGAGGAGCCGCGCTGCTCGCCGTGCTGCTGTCGATCATCGGCACCATCCAGCTGTTCAACGAGCCGGTCGTGCTGCAGGCAGCGAACTCGTGGATGGGCAAGGACTTCACGCCCATGATGCTCACGTACAACACGATGATGGGCGAGATCTCGCCGTCCGGCAGCGGCCCCGCATCGGCCTACTCCCTGCTCATGGCTCTGATCGCGGGTGTGCTCGCGATCGTGTACGCGCTGCTGCAGCGCCGGAAGGGCGACGCATGACCACCACGCGCCTCATCACCACCGGAGCATCGCCGCGTCGACGTCCGCGCCCCCCGCGCGACGTGGACGCCCCGCCACCCTCGATCGCCCCCACACCGGCCGCTCGAGCGTTCGGCATCATCGCGCTCGTCGTGGCCACGCTGTACTTCCTCGTGCCCGTGTACTGGCTGATCGTCGCGTCGACCAAGAACAACACCGACCTCACGTCGACCTTCGGCTTCTGGTTCGCCGACTGGAACCTCGACACGAATTACGACAGCCTCATGAACTGGACCCAGGGCCTGTTCTGGCGGTGGGTCGGCAACTCGATGCTGTACTCCGTGAGCGCGGGCGTCATCGGCACCCTGTTCGCGGTGATGGCCGGCTACGCGATCGCGAAGTTCGCCTTCCCCGGCAAGCGCATCGCGGTGGGTGTGATCATGGCGGGGCTGCTGCTCCCGGTCGCACTGCTGACCGTGCCGCTGTACATCGAGTTCCAGGCGCTCGGACTCACCAACACCGTCTGGGCGATCATCATCCCCTCCGCGGTGTCGCCCTTCGGCGTCTTCCTCGGCATGGTCTACGCCCAGTCGTCGGTGCCGACCGAGCTGCTCGAAGCCGCCCGCATCGACGGTGCCGGCGAGGCGCGCATCTTCTTCACGATCGTGATGCGGCTTCTGGGTCCGGCGATGGTGACGATCTTCCTGTTCATCTTCGTGGCCACCTGGAACAACTTCCTCCTGCCGCTCATGATGATCTCGAGTCAGGATCTGAAGCCCGTGACCCTCGGGCTCTACGGCATGGTGAGCTACTTCGCCCCGGACAAGGGAGCCGTCATGCTCGGCGCCTTGCTCGGAGTCATCCCGCTCGTGCTGCTGTTCTTCGCCCTGCAGAAGTACTGGCGCTCCGGCCTCGCCGCCGGCGCCGTGAAGGGCTGATCCCGGGTCAGTCGGGCATGACAGGCACCTCGACTGCGCAATGGCCGGAGGCTGCACGCGCGAGCCTTCGGTCATGCGTGATGAGCGGGCACCCGAACACACTCGCGAGCGCGACGTAGGCGGCGTCGTAGGCCGTCATGGTGTGGCGGAGTGCCAGGATGCGCGGAATGAGCGGCAGGGTGGGGTGCAGCTCGACGCGTAGCCGTGCGAGGTCGACGGCTGCGGTCTCGAGTGCGGCATCGGTCAGCGCACCCCCGCGATTCAGGCCGCGCAACGCGGACGCGACCTCGACCGGCAACAGGTCAGGCGCGAGCAGCACTTCGTCGGTCAGACGCCGATGGAGGGCAGAGGTGGAACCGACGTTGCAGAAGACGTCGACCACGACGGATGCGTCGACGACGATCATCGGTCGGCTCGCCCCTCCCTGATCGCCGCGACGATCGCCTCCGGCGCGATGGGCGGAGAGACAGGTCGCTCCCCGAGGGCGGCCAAGAGCTCCGGAACCGTGGGGCGCGATGCGATGAGCGCCAGCTCAGATGTCAGGTACTGCTGCAGTGACTGCCCTCGTGACTCCGCGCGTGCAGCGAGGACCGAGTGGATCGTCGGGTCGAGGTCACGGATCAGTACATGGGGCACGCTTACAGTATGCATGCATTCCTCTCGCTCGGCTACGGATGCCATCCTGCTTCGTCACACCCGACCGACTCGCTGCGCAGGGGCAGTGCTCCGAGGAATGGGGAGAGCCCGATATCGACACCTGTCGTGCAGGAAGCCTTCTCGGGAGCGCAGCCGAACGGCCCGGAGGCGGGATGCCTCCGGGCCGTTCGTGCGGATGCTGGTCAGCTCAGGCGACGCCGCCGCAGCCACAGGGTCAGACCGAGGCCCATGGTGAGCAGGGCCGCGAGAGCCGCACCGGCCCAGATCGCCCCCTCAGCGCCCGTCGTCGCGAGGTTTCCCCCGCTGCTGCCACTGCCGGTCGCAGCTGTGACGGCGAGATCGCCCCGAGCCAGCTCGACGCCCTGGGCATCGGTCGCGACGAGCGCGTGCGCGCCGGCCGGTGTCGACGCCGGGATCGTGACGGTCACGACCGCGTCGCCCTCTGCCGACGTGGTCACCTCGCCGATCCGGACGGGCTCGGAGTGGAGCCACAGCTGCACCAGCGCATCGGGCTCGAAGCCGCTCAGCTGCACGGTCAGCGTCGCCCCGGCGGACACAGAGCCGATGGAGGCCGTGACGGTCGCCTTCTTCCCCGGCTTCGCCTTCTTGACCTTCAACGGTGCGCTCGCGAGCTCTGTGCCTGCCGCGTCCTGCACGATGACACGGTGCTTTCCGACCTCGGCGTTCGCGGGGATCAGCAGCCGCGTCGTCAACGCACCCTTCGCATCGACCCTGGCATCCGAGAGCTTGGTCCCATCCAGCCAGACCGACACCGTCGACCGCGGCGCGAAGCCCGTGAGCGCCATGCCCACCGTCTCGCCGGCACGCACGGTGTCGCCGTCGAGCCCGAGCTTCGGGTCGATCACCGGGTTGCACGCGCTCAGGTCATCCACAGGACGGGTCGCCGGCGCGTGTCCGGCCCGTGGTGCGGAGGAGCCGTAGACGGCCATCTCCGCGACCGCGGCGAACTGTGTCCCCGAGATCGAAGAGAGCGCGGTCACACGGATGTAGCGCGCCGTGGTCTCCGCGAAGTCCACATCCTGCCACTCGGCGACGTTCTTCCACTCTCCCGAGGCGACGGGTGTGTACGCCTGTCCGTCCGTCGACACCGCGACCTCGTATCCCTTGATGGGCCCGTTCTGGTTGGCTCCTCGGCGCAGGTACGAGATGCCGTCGACCTTCTCGGCAGCACCGAGGTCGAACGTCAGCACGTGCGGGTACGAGGTGGCCGCCGAGCTCCACCGGCTGTGCCAGAACGTGCCGGCGTTGCCGTCGAGCATGTTCGCGGCCGCGCCGTCTTCGCCCGAGGTCTCCTCCGAGCTCGCCGTCACGGAGACCTGGGCGTTGGGGATGCGGGCCCGTGAGGACACCGACACCTCCTGGGTCGTGCTGACCGTGCGCACATCGCAGTCGGCCAGGTACGTCGCCGCGATCCCGATGCCGACCGTCGTGCCGGCTGCCTCTGCCGGCGCGGTGACCAGCCAGGTGGTATCCACGCTGTCGCCCGCCGCGACCTCGTCGAACAGGTTCGACGAGCCGTCGGCGACCTCGACCACATAGCCCTCCGGAACCTCGAGCTGCACGCCGATGTTCTCCACGGCGATCGACTCACTGTTGGTGAACGTGGTCGTGAACGCGGTCTGCGCTCCGGGGCTCAGGACGCCCGCTTCGCCCGAGACGGTCGCGCAGGGCGTTCCGCCGGCCGTGGGGCCGAGGTCGGTGACGGTGAAGTCGTCCAAGACGAAGTCGACGTCCGGTCCGCCCACGCGCTCGAGTCCCACCCAGGTGTAGTCGCCGCAGCCGACGATCACGTCCTGCGAGAACGCGGTCGTCTCCAGCGCCTGTGCGATGCCGGTGCGACTGAGCGTGGTCGAGGTGATCTTCCCACCCGCCACCGCATCGGTGCCGGTGAGCCAGCGGTACGCCCCGCTCGCGCCGGCCTGGTAGTCGAAGCCGATGCGGTACGAGTGCCCGGCCTGCAGCGGGACGAGGGTCGGATCCGTGCGGTAGACCACCCCGCTGTTCTCGGAGTGCGACATGAGCGAGTGGTCGCCGTTGAGCGTAGTGTCGACGGCCAGACCGGCCAGGGGGCCCGCATCGAACGGCTTGGCCGTGTTCCGCCACTCGCTGCTCGCGTACGGGTCGTGGCGGCGCGAGATGCTCGTACGCGGATCGTCGATGCCGCTGGCGTCGCCCTTCACGAACGGGCCCCACCCCGCCTCGTTGCCCTCGAAGTCGTTCGAGTACACCGTGCCGGCTGCGAACGGGCCGGTGGTGTCGGTCGAGATGCGGGCGTTGTCGACGCGCACCTTCGCGTCGCCGGCGACGGCACCGATCGAGACCCTCACCTCACCGGAAGCCGGAGCGAGGAACGACGTCGAGCCGCGCTGGTAGTACTGGCCCGCCTTGGAGTCGGCTCGCATGTAGTTGTACGTCGGGGAGAGGTTCCACGTGCGCGTCACCGCGCCGGAACCGGTGTCGACCGAGACGCTCACGTCGCGGGTCGCGGTCGGATCGATCTGCACCTGCGCCGAGAACGCGTACCGCTGGCCGGGAGTGAGCCCGGTCACGGTCTGCGAGATCGACGAGGCGGCGGCGCCGAACACGGCGATGTTGTCGCCGCGGGACTCGTTCTTCGCGTTGCCGAGGTCGGTGCGCTCGATGGTCACATCGCCCTGCGGGCTCCACACATCGAGCGAACCGGAGTTGAATCCCGGGTCGTGGAGGCCCGCATCACGGTACTCCACCGCCGCGCGCTGTGCACCGCCCTGCGGCACCACGACGTAGGCTGTGCCCTTGTCGCCGCTGAGCGTGAGCTCACCGTCGTTCGCGGTCGCCGTGCCCACCTTGACGCGTCCCTGATCGCCGAGTTCGAAGACGTCGAAGGCGGTGTTGCCCCGGAACGCGTCGGTGAGACCGAAGGTCTTCTCGCCGCCGGATGCGGAGTAGAAGTACATCTTGTCGGCATCGACCGGCGAGCCGGCGTCCTGGTTCGACGCCAGCGACTGCCACGGAAGCAGGTAGGAGTCGCCGCGCAGCACCGTCGCGCCGTCCATGGTGACGACCCTGGTGCTGCCGTCCATCCGCACGGCCACATCATCGGTCAGAGTCGCCTGCGCACCGGCCTCGTACGTCAGCAGGTCGAAGTGCTGCAGGAACTTGGTCGGCAGACTCTGCGTCCAGATGTTGTCGACGAAGCCGTCCCAGTTGCGGTTGCCGACCCACCCCTCGGCGTCGACGAGGCGCTGCTGGCCGAGCAGGGCGTCGTCGTTCCAGACGTCGGCCTGCCCGTTCTGGATGAAACGCACCATGGTCGAGTTGATGCCCTTGTTGGTCACACCGCCGTAGCTGAGGTCGTTCGGCCAGTGCGACCAGACCGTGCTGTCGACGAACTTGTCACCCCACTCGGTGGCTACCTCGAGGTCCATGGCGTTCAGCTCGTCCGCGAGCTCCTCGGCGACCCAGCCATTGGAGTAGTACACGTCGATGTAGACACCGCTGAGACCGGGGACCTCGTCGCGCAGCTGCTGGAAGCGGTCGAGCACGCGCCCCGTGCCGAGGTCGGCCTGCTGGTTGATGTAGTACGACTGGTCGAGCCAGTTCCAGCCCGGCTTGTAGGGCGCCGCTCCATCGATGATCGCGGAGTCGAACGCGTTGGCCTGCGGATACATCTCCGTGGCGTTGACGTGCACGCTCATGTCGGCGTTGAGCTTCGCTCCCTCATCGACGAGGTTGTTCAGGTCACTGAGCCCTCCCGCGCGCTCGTTGTAGTTCCCGCCATAGTCGGTGTTCGCGGAGTCATGGCCTTCGCTGCCATAGCCCTTGTTGAGCACCCACTGTCCGAGGCCGTCGGTCTGGTTCGCGATGCGCTTGGTGTTGTCGAGGGTGAGGTCGAAGTAGTTCGTCGCGCTCGAGGCGAAGTTGAACGGGATGCGGCTGACGACGCGCTCCGCGACCCGGTCGGCGCCGAGACGCGGAGTGTCGACCTCGCGGTAGCGGATCGCGGCGTCCTGCCAGTCGACCGTCGCGTCCCCGTTGCGATCTGCGGCGAGGAGCACCGTGACCTTCGGCAGGGCGTACGTGGTCACGCGGCTGTCCACAGCGGTGGTCGGGTGGATCAGCCAGGCGCTGGATCCGATCTCAGCGGTGCGTCCGGCAGCCTCGGTCACGCGCGTGGTCAGGCGCGTGTTCCAGGAGGCGGTGCCGCCGGATGCCTGCGTCGTCGCGTTGGTGATGACGCTGCCCACGAGCGCACCGTTGCCGAGGAAGGCGAAGGCCGCCCCCTTCTGACCGGAGACCGTCGAGGCGTTGAGGGCGATGTGCTCGTCGGCGTTCTTGGTGCTGTCGGGGCTGATCACGGTGCGGTCGAGCGCTGCACCGGCATCCGCGGCACTCACGGAGAGGAACGCGTTGTCGGGGAGTCCGAGCGTGGTCACGGTGGCTCCGCCTTCGACGGCGGTCACCTCGAACCCGACGGTGCCGTCCTTCGCGACGCGGATGCTGCTGCGCACGGTCACGTCGATGCCGGTGAGCGTCGACACGTAATCGACGCCGTTCGCCGAGGATGTCGAGGTGGTCGTCGACGGATAGGTCGTGCCGTTCACCGCCCAGGTCTTCGCGGAGCTGCGCTGGCCGGCGATGCTCTCGCTTCCCACCCGGTATCCGGTGATGCGGGGGAACTCGGTCGACACGATGGCCGTCGTACCGCCGTCGGCGATCTCGACGGTCTCATCGGTGTCGGGCGTCTCCGGTTCGGTGACGATAGGAGGCAGCGCCTCGTCGGAGAGGACCTCGATCTCGCCTGCCCCTCCCCCGGTGGTGCCCTGCGCGTCGATCACGAGCAACGCCACGTAGCGGCCGTCCTTGGCGGAGTCGAGCGTGATGCGCTGCTTCTCGTCGTTCGCGGTGGGCGCGTGCAGTGTCGCGGCTCCCGAAGCCGCACCCCATCCGCCGTCGGCCGGAGAGTTGCGCGCGACATCCGCGTCGTCGGTGACATAGACCTCCACCGTCTTGGCGGCGACGCCCTGCCCCTTCTTGACCGAGTAGTCGAGGGCCTTCACCGAGAGCGAGCGCTGCAGGTCGACGACGATCCAGTGCGGGAACGGGGCATTCGCGGAGTAGCGCGAGGTCCACTGCGTCGCGAAGTCTCCGTCGAAGGCACCCAGCGCGGTGCCGTCGAGCGAGGGTGGCGCCGGGTACGGATCCGACTCGCTCGAGACCGCGTGCAGGCGGTAGTCGGTCTTCGGCACCGGAACGAGATCGGCGGCCTGCGCGGCCGTCGCCGGGGTGAGCACACCGCCGATTGCGAGCGCGGTCGCCAGCACGGAGCTGAGAGCGACGGCGGCGCGGGGCGGTCGGGAAGGTTTCGACACGTCTTGCCTCTCGATCGGAGCGACGCCCGGGAGGAGAGACGCCCCAGCGCGTCGCAAGTGATCATCGACGAACCACATCGATGTTTGCGCTATCACTGTAAGCGGACGCGGCCATGTAGATCAAGGCTTTTCGCTGAGCGAGCGCAAACATGTCTCGAAGCGCCGCGCCGGCGAAACCCACGCTCCGCGCCGAGACCCACCCTCACAGCCGCCGGAGACGATGGGTCTCGGCGCGGAGGATGGGTCTCGGAGCAGCAGCAGAGCGGTCAGGAGCCGATGAACTCCTCGGTCTCGCCGAAGGAGGGCTGCTCGCGGATCTCGACCGTCGCGCCCAGCCCATCGGTGTCGAGCACCACGATCTCGTTGCGACCCGCCCGCCACAGCGGCGCCGGTGCATACAGCGTCACCTGCGGCCCGATCTTCCAGTACCGACCGAGGAGGAATCCGTTCAACCAGACCATGCCCTTGGAGCCGCCAGGGAAGGCGAGCCAGGCGTCGAGCGGCTCGGCGACGTCGAACGAGGCCACAGCAACCCCGTCGCCGGCACCGTCAGCAGACGCGGACGTCGCCGCAGGAGCGTCCTGCGGGATGAGGCGATGCGTCCACCCGTTGACCAGCCGGCGGCCGATCATCACGCCGCGCATGATGCCCTTGCCCTCGCCGGTGTAGGGGCCGTAGTTGATACGCCCGAGGCTCTCGACGACGAGGATAAGGCGGCCCGCACCACCGTCGCGCGGCAGGGGGAGAGAGGTCTCGCCGTCACGCTCCAGCACGCCGAGCCGAAGGCCGTCGAGGAACACCACTGCCCGGTCGTGCAGTCCGTCGACAGTGAGTGTCGCTTCTGCGGGGAAGGAGACGTCAGCCTCGTAGGCGACGAGCCCGTCTTCGGCGCCGAGCTCTTCGAAGGTGCGCGGTCGCGGCGAGACGTCGCCGGTCACGGGAAGCGAGGCGATCAGCTCGATCAGGGACGCACGGGGGTCGAGCACCGCCGTCGCCGCAGTCTGTCGCCGTGGTGGCGCGGGGACCGGCGGAAGCTCAGCCGCATGGAAGGGCGCGAACATCGCCCGCAGCGCGTGGAATTTCTCGGTGAGGGTGCCGTCTTCACCGATCGGCGCATCCGAGTCGTAGCTGGTGACGGTCGGCTGCAGCACCTGATCATGGTTTGCCCCGTTCCAGAGACCGAAGTTCGTGCCTCCGTGCGCCATGTAGAGGCTCACGGATCCGCCCGCACGCAGCAGCTCCTCGATGGTGCCGCCGGCACTCGCGGCCGAACGCACGTGGTGCCGCTCCCCCCAGTGGTCGAACCACCCGCCCCACAGCTCACTGCACATGAGCGCATCGCCGTGACGACGCAGCTCCACCGCCGTCGCGACGCCGGTGCCGAAGGTGAATGTCGCCATGGCCCCGGGCACACTGCCGTGCTCGATCATGTCGCTCGTGATGCCGTCGGCGGTCGTGAGCATCTCGACCATCCCGCGGCGACGCAGCCCGTCACGCAGATGCGCGAGGTAGGCGGGGTCGCTGCCGAACGAGCCGTACTCGTTCTCGACTTGGACGGCGACGATGGGTCCGCCGTGCGCGGCCTGCAGCGGGACGAGGCGGGGGATCAGCTCGTCGTACCAGGCGTCGACGGCCGCGAGGAAGTCGGCATCGCTCGTGCGCAGAGCAGCCACGCGACCGGACAGCCAGAACGGGATGCCGCCGTTGGACCATTCCGCGCAGATGTAGGGGCTCGGCCGCAGGAAGACATCCAGGCCCACCTCTCCGGCGAGGCGGATGAAGCGCTCGATGTCGCGCCAGCCGTCGAAGCGCACGTCACCCTCGACGCGTTCGTGGAAGTTCCACGCGACATACGTGTCGACCGTGTTCGCGCCCATCGCGGCGAGGCGGCGGAGGCGGTCCTCCCACTGGTCGGGATGCACCCGGAAGTAGTGGATCGAGCCGGCGATGATGCGGTGCGCGACGCCGTCGCGAAGGATCTCCCCATCGCGCCAGGACAGGGCGGGAGCGCCGATCGGCGGCACGGAGGCCCGAGTGTCGACGGCAACGGACGCGGCGTCGACAGCCGAGGCGAGAAGGTCAGGCATAGCGCTCCAAGCACGAGTGTTTGCGTTCACATTATCGCATCACGCTACTCCGCGCTTCCTGGATTCACGCCGATTGATCGCTACCATTGAGCACATGTCACCTCGTCGCCCGAGAGACGACCGCGCCCCCAGCCAGGTCGATGTCGCCCAACTTGCCGGTGTCTCCACGCAGACCGTCTCCCGTGTCATGTCGGGGCAGGACAACGTGCGCCCCGACACGGCCAGGCGAGTACTGGCAGCCGTCGAGGAGCTCGGCTACCGCGTGCACGCCGCCGCTGCCTCTCTCGCCTCCGGTCGCACCAGGGTGCTGGGCGTGATCGTCGTCTCCACCGACCGCTACTCGTCGGCCGCGCTCGGCGTCGGCATCCAACAGGCGGCGGCGGCGAACGGATACACGGTCTCGACCGCAGCCGTCGCCGATCACGCGTCGGCTGAGGCCTTCCTCGAAGCCTTCGACCGACTCGAGCGCCAGGGAGCTGAGGGCATCATCCTCGGTGTGCCGCTCGAACTCGAGAGCCCGGCCATGAGGGCGCGCACCGAGCGCACGCCCGCGACCCGCAGCGAGCGCACCTCTCTCGACGAGGATGCTCCGCTCGCCGTCGATCAGCGCGCGATCGCCCGCCTCGCGGTCGAGCATCTCCTCGACCTCGGCCACAAGACCGTGTGGCACGTCTCGGGCGACGACTACTGGACCGAGACGCAGCAGCGCAGCGAGGCGTGGGAGCAGACGCTCCGCGACCGAGGGATCGTGCCCCCGCCGCAGATCCCCGCCGACTGGACACCCGAGTCCGGGTATCGCGCCGGTCGTACGATCGCCGCCATCCCGGAAGCCACGGCCGTGTTCGTCAGCAGCGATGAGATGGCATTCGGCCTGATCCGCGCGCTGCACGAAGCCGGACGCAGCGTTCCCGACGACGTCTCGGTGGTGAGTGTCGACGACATCGCCCTCGCCGCCTATGCCTCCCCCGCGTTGACGACTGTCCGCCAGCCCTTCGAGGCGATGGGCCGGGCCGCCGCGCTCCGGGTGATCGCCCAGATCGAAGGGCACGAGGCGGTCGGCGAGATGCCGTCCACCGACCCGCAGCTCATCGTGCGTTCCTCGACGGCCCCGCCGCGGTCGGCGCGCTGATCGAGCGCATCACCAGCGCCCGTGCCGGCGCTCCCACTCGTCCTCGACGGTGCGCCGACGACCCGCGACGATGCCCGCGGGGATGGAGGCCACGAGCACTCCCGCGACGACGAGCAGCGGAACCTGCCAGCCCGCGGTGGTCTCGTGGAGGAGTCCGACGAGAAGCGGGAAGGTCGCCGCGATCCCGTACCCGATGCTCTGCACGAAGCCGCTCAGCGCCACCGCGCTCTCGGGAGTGCGGGCACGGATGCTGAGCAGCACGAGACTGAGCGGGAACATGATGGCAGTGAGGCCGAAGATCGCCACCCAGAGCGGCAGGGCGACGGTCGGGAACAGCAGCAGGCCGAGAAGACCGACCAGCCCCGCGGCCACCGCCACGAAGAACAGGGGCCGGGTCGCCTGGAAGCGCACCACGAGCACGGGGACGAGCATCGAGCACGGCAGACCCACCAGGGCGAACAACGACAGCAGGAAACCCGCCGTGGCCGGAGAGACGCCGCCGATGTCGACGAGCATGGTGGGCAGCCACGCGAAAGCGACGTAGGCCATGGTGGACGAGGTGCCGAACACCAGAGCGAGCGACCAGGCCAGCGGCAGCCGCCACAGCCGCCCGAACGCCTTCGGGTTGGCGGACTGGGTCGTGATCGGTCCGGTGGATGCGGCCACCGCGTCGCGCACGTCGTCCACGCCGTCGGTCGGATCCGGGACCAGCAGCTCCGTGGTCATCGTGCGGTCGTCGGGCTCGGAGCGTGAACGCACCAGCAGCGTGATCCAGGGGACCAGAGCCAGAGCGGCGACCACACCCCACATGCCGAGCGACACCCGCCAGCCCAGACTGTCCGCGACGGGAACCGCGACCAGAGGCGGCAGGAACGTCGAGACGGCGAGCGTGGTCGAGTAGGCCGTCATCATCACGCCGAGCCGGTCTGCGAAGTACTTCTTGACCAACGGCGGCAGCAGCACGTTGCCGGAGCCGACACCCGCGAACACGAGAGCGGTGGCCGCGAGCAGGCTCGTCGAGTCCTGCGCGACGCCGCGCAGGAGCATGCCGGCCGCCATCAGCGTGATCGCGGCGACCGCCATCCGCTCCAGACCGAACCGCCGCTCGAACAGCGGCGTGAGCAGACCGAAGATCGCGAAGCACACCGGAGGCGCGGCCCCGATCAGACCGATCACGACGGGCGAGACCGGGAAGTCCGCGGCGACGTGATCGATGACCGGCGACAGGGAGGCGACCGCGGAACGCAGCGAGAACGCCACCAGGACGATCCCCACGAGTGCGAGAGCCCGACCCTGCCACAGCGGTCGTGCGCTCGGCATCGTCATGAAGTCTGCGACCCCTCCACCCAGGCGAGGTACTCGTCGGAGACGGTGCCGGTCACGTAGCGGCCGTCGAAGCAGCTCATGTCGAGATCCGTGAGCACCGAGCCCTCGGTGATCGCGGCCTTGAGGTCTTCGACCTCCTGATACACGAGGTGGTCGCAGCCGAGCTCCTCGGCGATCTCGGGGATCGTGCGTCCGTGCGCGATGAGCTCGTGGCGCGACGGCATGTTGATCCCGTACACGTGCGGGTGCCGCACGGGCGGGGCAGCGGACGCGAAGGTGACGGAGGCGGCGCCGGCGTCCCGCGCCATCTGGATGATCTCCTTGGAGGTCGTTCCACGCACGATCGAGTCGTCGATGAGGAGCACGTTCTTGCCCTGGAACTCGGTCGACATCGCGTTGAGCTTCTGGCGGACGCTCTTCTTGCGCACCGCCTGCCCCGGCATGATGAAGGTGCGGCCGACGTAGCGGTTCTTGTAGAAGCCCTCGCGGTACTCGATGCCGAGCTTGCGGGCGACCTCCATCGCGGCGGGGCGCGACGAGTCGGGGATCGGCATGACCACGTCGATCTTGTCCATCGGTACGTGCTTGGCAATCGTGTCCGCGAGCTTGTCGCCCATGCGCAGCCGCGACTCGTACACGGAGATGCCGTTCATGACCGAGTCGGGGCGGGCGAGATAGACGTACTCGAACGCGCAGGGGGCGAGCGTCGCCGCGGTGGCGCACTGCTGGGAGAACAGCTCGCCGTCGTTGGTGATGAAGATCGCCTCGCCGGGTTCGACCTCGCGCACGACCTCGTAGTCGCCGTTCTCGAGCACCAGCGACTCGCTCGCGACGACCCACTCGTCCTTGCCCTCGGCCCCTGGCACGGTGGACGGACGACGGCCCAGAATCAGCGGGCGGATGCCGAACGGGTCACGGAAGGCGAGCAGACCGTATCCGGCGATCACCGCGATCACCGCGTAGGCGCCTTCGATGCGCTCGTGCGTGCGGGCCACGGCCTCGAACACCCGCTCGGGGTCGAGGTCGACGGTCGACGTGGTGTTCTGCAGCTCACCGGCGAGCACGTTGAGCAGCAGCTCGGTGTCGCTCGACGAGTTGAGGTGGCGCCGGTCGCGCTTGGCCATGTCGGCCGTGAGCTCACGCGTGTTGGTGAGGTTGCCGTTGTGGATGAGGATGATGCCGTACGGGGCGTTCACGTAGAACGGCTGCATCTCCTCTTCGTTCGAGGCCGTGCCCTTCGTGGCGTAGCGCACGTGACCGAGGCCGACGTTGCCGAGCAGCGCACGCATGTCGCGGGTGCGGAACGCCTCGCGGACCATGCCCTGCGCCTTGGCGTTGTGCATCACGCCGTTCGCCTCGGCGGTGGCGATGCCCGTCGCGTCCTGGCCGCGGTGCTGCAGCAGCAGGAGTGCGTCGTAGATGTCCTGATTGACCGGGGCCGAGCCCACCATTCCGACGATGCCGCACATGGGCTCTTACTTCGCTCCGTCCGCATAGGCGCCGACGAGGCGCACTGCTCCACCATCGACGCCCTTGGCGCCCTGTTCGAATTCACCGGCTGGACGCGGGCCGAAGCCCACGGTCCCGACCTGCCACGAGGGCATGCCCTCGGCGTTGAGAGCGGCGATCGCGGCGTCCTTCTTGTCCGCGGCGACCACGGCGAGGAATCCGATGCCGAGGTTCCAGGTGCCCTCGGCGGACTCCAGCGTGGAACCGGCGATGTCGCTCAGAACTCGGAAGACCGGGCTCGGCGACCACGTGCTGCGGTCGACCTCGGCCCAGCTCCCCTGCGGGAGCACGCGCGCGAGATTCGCCGCGATGCCGCCGCCGGTGACGTGGCTGAGCGCATGCACGCCACCCACCCCCGTCGAATCGCCGAGCTGCTCGATCAGACGCAGGAGCGGAAGCGTGTAGAGGCGGGTCGGCTCGAGGAGCGCCTCGCCCCACGTGGTTCCGAAGTCAGCGGCGTTGTCGCCATAGGAAATGCCGGCACCGGTGATGATGTGCCGCACGAGGGAGTAGCCGTTGGAGTGCAGTCCGCTGGAAGCCACGGCGATGACCGCGTCGCCATCCTGCACGCGGTCGGCGCCCAGGATCGCATCCGCCTCGACCACACCCGTCGCCGCCCCCGCCACGTCGTAGTCGCGCGGTCCGAGCAGACCGGGGTGCTCCGCCGTCTCGCCGCCGACCAGAGCCGTGCCGGTCGCGGAGCATGCCTCGGCGATGCCGCGCACGATGTCGGCGATGCGCTGCGGATAGACCTTGCCGCACGCGATGTAGTCGGTCATGAAGAGAGGCTTCGCGCCCACCACCACGATGTCGTCGACGACCATGCCGACCAGGTCCTGGCCGATCGTGTCGTGCTTGTCGATGGCCTGCGCGATCGCGACCTTCGTGCCGACGCCGTCGGTACTGGTCGCGAGCAGCGGACGACGGAAGTCGCGCAGCGCGCTGGCGTCGAACAGGCCGGCGAATCCGCCGACACCGCCGAGCACTTCGGGGCCGTGCGTCGCGCGCACGGACGACTTCATCAGCTCGACGGCGAGATCACCTGCAGCGGTGTCGACGCCGGCTTCGGAATAGGGGTTGGTGGGGGAGGCAGCCACGCCCCCAGCCTACCGCCCGAAGCAGGTCGCTCTCTCCGCGAAGTCCGAGGCGGGAGCCTCGGCGGTCCGGACCGGTTCGGGGTCGACATGATGACGCCCGAAGTGACGAGACCCCTCGGTTCCTTACCGTTCTGAAAGAACTCCCCCACCCCGCTGAGGCGCTTCATAGCGTTGGCGCTCACGCCCCGATCCGTCGTCGTCCTTCCGGCCACGGGATCCGCATGCGGGGCGGAGGGAAAGGACACTCGATGACCGATTCGATCGCCCGTGCTGCCTCGGCGGCCTCACCCGCGCGTTCGGCCGCGCACGAGATACCGGACTCGACCGTCACCGCTCTTTTCGAAGCGCGCGTCGATCGGCAGCCCGACGAGACGGCGGTGCGGCACCTGTCCGCCGCGATGACCTACGCCGAGCTCGATCGAGCCGCCGAGACACTGTCCGCGCGACTGCGTTCGCGTGGCGTCGGACGCGGTGACGTGGTGGGCGTGTTCGTGCAGCGTTCGATCCCGATGGTCATCGGCATCCTGGCCGTGCTGAAGACCGGCGCGGCGTATGCCCCCCAGGATGCACGGATCTCCCCACGGATGCTGCTCGGTCGAGTGGCGGCCTCATCGCGCATGCGCGTCGCACTCACGACCGAGGATTTCCTCAACGCCATGCCGGACGCCGTCGACGCGATGGTGATCGACACCGCCCTGATCGACGACACGCAGCTCGACGACGCAGGAGCGGTCATGACGCGCGCATCCGTGGACCGGCGCGCGTCGGACGTCTGCGCCGTGATCTACACCTCAGGCACCACGGGATCGCCCAACGGAGTCCAGGTCACGGACGGCAACCTCGTGAACCTGTTCCGCAATACCCCGGGTGATCTGGGCATCGGCCGAGGGACGACGGTCGGCCAGGTGCTCAACATCGCGTTCGACATGGCCATGTGGGAGATCCTCGGAACGCTGGTCAACGGTGGAACTCTGGTGATCCGCGGCTCCGACATCGCCGAGACCGCCGAGCAGGTCGATGTGCTCATCGCGACGCCCAGCATCGTGAGCACCCTCTCGTCCGCACGCTGCCACGCGCGCACCGTCGTCGTCGCCGGCGAGCGCTGCCCACAGGCGCTGGCCGACGAGTGGGCGGCGGAGCATCGCTTCCTGAACTCGTGCGGGCCGACGGAGATCACGATCATCAACACCCTCGTGGAGCATGTTCCCGGCCGAGCACTGTCGATCGGGACCCCCGTTCCCGGCACGACGGTCTATGTGCTCGACGACGAACAGCAACCGGTTCCCGCGGGGGAGATCGGCGAGATGTGGGTCGGCGGCGCCGGCGTCACCCTCGGGTACATCGGTGATCCGGAATTGACGGCGCAGCGCTATCTCCCCGATCCCTTCTCTGCCGACGGCGGGCGGATGTTCCGCACCCGCGATGTCGGCCGCTGGACGTCTCGCGGCGAACTCGAGCACCTGAGCCGCACGGACGACCAGGTGAAGGTACGCGGATTCCGCGTCGAACTCGATTCGGTGTCGCGGGCGCTGGAGACGAGCCTGTCCTGCACCACGGCGGTCACCGTGCAACTCGACGCGCGACGCCTCGGAGCCGTGATCACCCCGGCGAGCGCAGACCCCGAGGCCGCACGGGCCGCCGTCGCCGCGCTGCTTCCGTACTACTGCGTGCCGTCCGACATCATCACCGTCGATCGGATCCCCCTGACGGCACGGGGCAAGGCCGACCGCGCGGCGGTGCTGCGCATGATCGATACGGGCGCACGACCGAGGCGAGTGGCATGACCGGCGTCTCACTCTCCGCAGCGACGTTCGACACACCGCCGGTCCCGGGCCGGTGGTCCCAGCTGCGGCGGTCCCGCCGTCTCAGGCCGTACAACCGTCTCGCGCTGGCGACCGTCCTGCTGAATCTCGTCGCGTGGGCTGCGAATCCGTCTCCGACCGCGGAGCAGGCATTCGTCGTCGCCGGTGTCAACGTCTTCGTGGCGGCGATCGTCCGTCAGCAGTATGTGATCAACGCCCTGTTCCGGCTGGCGACGAGCATCCGCTCCACGGCCCCGCTTCGCGTGAGGTGGGGTCTCGGCAAGATCTACAGCTTCGGCGGGGTGCACGTCGGCGCCGCCGTGAGCGCGACCGCCTGGTACGTCGCGTTCTGCGTGCTCGCGATCTCCGACGGGCCCTCGCCTCTGTTCGCGATCACCGCGGTCCTGGGCTCGTCGGTCCTCATCGCGATGCTCGTCACCGCCCTGCCGCCCCTGCGTGCGCGATGGCACGACGCCTTCGAGGTCACGCACCGGTTGGGCGGTTGGCTGCTGCTGGTCCTCGTCTGGGTGCAGACGGTCGCGACGCTCGTCGACGCGCGGGCCTCGCTCCTGCACGTGCTCTCCTCCGCTGGGCTCTGGCTCCTCCTCGCCACGACGGTGAGCGTCGCGCTCCCCTGGATGCGGCTGCGGAGGGTCCCGGTCGACGTCTCGACACCGTCGAGCCACGTCGCGATCGCCCGGTTCGACTACGGCGTCACCCCGTTCGCCGGGTCCTCCACGTCGATCAGTCGCAATCCGCTGCTCGAATGGCACTCCTTCGCGAACGTGCCGACGCCCGGCGAACCGGGTTTCCGGCTGACGATCTCGCGCGCCGGCGATTGGACGAGCCGGTTCATCGACGACAAGCCACGACACGTGTGGGTCAAGGGCATCCCGACCGCCGGCGTCGGCAACATCGACAAGCTGTTCCGGAAGGTGGTCTGGGTGGCCACCGGCAGCGGCATCGGCCCGTGCCTGCCGCATCTGCTCGCCGGCACGGCGCCGGCACACCTGGTCTGGTCTGCACGCGCTCCGCGGAACACCTACGGGATCGAGCTGGTCGCCGAGATCCGCAGGGCCGTCCCCGATGCCCTCGTCTGGGACACCGCCTCCGACGGCAAGCCCGACCTCCTCGCCCTCGCCCGCCACGCCGTCGCCACGACAGGAGCCGAAGCAGTGATCTGCATCTCGAACAGCACCACCACCTGGTCCATCGTCGAAGGACTCGAACAGCAGGGGATCCCCGCCTTCGGAGCGATCTGGGACTCATGAACGGCGATCGGGAGAACATGGAGCACAGCTACGAGACGATCGAGGTCATCACGAAGGGCCCCGTCGCCCACATTCGGCTGCAGCGACCGGAGCGGCGGAACGCGCTGTCCGCCCTCATGCTCACCGAGCTCGGTCGTGCCGTCCGCGCCCTCGAGCACCTGACGCTGTCCGGCATCGTGATCAGCGGAGCCGGATCCGCGTTCTGCGCCGGAGCCGACATCGGCGAGTTGCACCTCGCGCGGGTGTCCGACGACCCGGCCGCAGCAGGACGACGGATCGCCCTGGCGGCGAAGTCGCTCCTGTCGCAGATCGAGGATTCGCCGTGGCCCACGATCGCGTGCGTCGACGGCCCCGCGGTGGGGGGCGGCCTGGAGTTGGCGCTCGCCTGCGACACGATCTACGCGACACCGGATTCTCACTTCGCTCTGCCGGAGCCGACTCTCGGCCTCCTTCCCGGCTTCGGGGGAGTTCGGCGACTCGTCGAGCGGGTGGGGCCAGGACTGGCGGCGGAGATGGTGCTCACCGGTCGGGCCTTGAATGGTGTCGGGGCGCAGGCGCACGGCCTCGCGACCCGTCTCGCGCCGAGGGACAGCGTCCTTCGCGAGGCGGTCGCGGCTCTCTCGTCGGGGCCACGCCGCTCGCGCGCCGCCACCGCGATGGCCCGTCAGGCGCTGCGAGCCGCTGTGCAGGAAGACAGGAGCACGGCCTTTGCGGAGGAGACGCGGTTGTACGGAATCGCCTTCACGCATCAGGACAGTGACGAGGGCATCCGGGCATTCCTCGCCAAGCGTCCACCCGAGTTCTCACCCGACGACATGTGATCCCGGAGAGCCGCCGCCGTGGACCGTCCGCCTACGATGGGGCCATGTCAGACAAGCCGCAGTGGCTCATCCGCGAAGACGCGAGCGTTCCGGTGCTCGTCGCGCTCGCACTGCGGCAACAGCTCGGGATCCGGGTTCCGGAAGACCTTCCGAGCCTGCGCGAGCTCGCCGTCCGCGCCCCCGACGCCGCTGACGCCTCACCCGATCTCGAAGCGCAATGGCGCCATTACTGGGACATGACGGTGGAGCCGCGCGCCCACCCCTCGGACGTGCCCCTCGAACTCGTCGACGGATTCGACACGCTCGTCGCGCTGCCCGCCCGCGGCGCAGAGGAGTTGATGGCGGCGATCGCACCGCACGCGACGTCGGCTCTGCTCTACGCGCGCGCCGCTCACGACAGATACGTGGCGTCCATGAAGAGCCACACCGGCGGCGATGCCTACCGTGCGTATGCGAGTGCGATCGCGGAGTTCGAGCGCGAGGTCGGTCGTCGAGCCCACTCGTTCGAGCTGAACGTGCAGGTGCTGCCGTTCTCGCAGCGCGGCATCTGGTGGATCGGAGCTCTCACGGTCGCCGTGACCGATGGTCTGCGTCGCGATGTCGTGGCCTTCGACGCCGCGATCCGTCCGGTGATCGCCGAGTTGGCGTAGCGGTCAGTCCTCGTCGACGACGGTCTCGCGGTCGACCCGCACGACCCGGTCGTGGCGACGGGCGAGACGCTCCAGGATCAGTCCGACGACGCCACCCAGGGCGATCCCGATCGGAACCGTCCACAGCAGCAGGAAACCGAACACCTGGCCGGGCGGGTAGACGATGTCGAGAGCCTGCGACTCGTCGAAACTGCCGGTCCAGGTGAGGATGGCAGCCGCGATCACACCGACCACGACGCCGATACCCATGAGCACGCCGTACCGCGGCACGCGGCGCACGGTCGCTTCGACGGTCTGGTGGGAGTCGGTGGGCGTCATACCTCCATTGTCCCACCGCCGGCGGATGCTGTGTGCCGGTGTCCCGACGCCGTCGAGGGGCACGGTCCGTCTCAGCTTAAAGGGAGGAGCAGTCGTCGGTCTGTAGGCCGAAGAGAGGACAGCGAGGAGCCCGATCTCCTCGCTACGTTGTGGCCATGAGTCTCCTGAAGCGCACACCGCGCACATCGAATCCGCCCGCATCTCGTCGGCTCTTGGCCGCGGCGGGGACAGCTCTCGCGATCGCGATCGGCACGCTCGTGCCTGTATCACCCGCGTCCGCCGCTTCCGGATTTGTGCAACCCGTCAGCGGCCACGTCGCCGACATCGTCGACGGTTGCCCTGGGGGCACTCGTCCGACGCACGAGGGAGTCGACATCAACGGCAACGGTGGGACGCCCGTATACGCCTCGGCAGCCGGAAAGGTGACGACGGCGATCAACTCAAACGCCACAACCGGATATGGCACCCAGATCGTCATCTCTCATGCCAACGGCTACTCCACTCGATATGCGCACATGGTCAATGGCTCACTCACCGTCTCCAACGGTGCGACGGTCGCGCAGGGGCAGCGGATCGGAACCGTCGGCAGCACTGGTAACAGTACGGGCGCACACATGCATTTCGAGATCTACCGCAACGGGTCGAACATCACGAACCAGTACTACTCGTGCTACCAAGGCACCGTGACTGCGTTGCAGTACCTCGGAACCGGACCGATCGGCACGAGCGGATTGAACGCGGACTACAACGGCGACGGGAAAGCCGACGTGCTCGCTGTCTCCACTACCGGACAGATGACCGCATACAACGGTAATGGGAACGGCGGCTGGAACCCTGTCACCCTAGGACCCGGGTGGGACACCACTCGCATTCTCATCCACGGTGACTACAACGGCGACGGACATGGTGACATCGTGGCTGTGCGAGATGACGGCACCCTGTGGTTCTACCGGGGTGGGGGGAACAACACATTTCAGGCGTCGCAGGTCGGACACGGGTGGGGTACCTTCCGCCTCGTCACCGGAGGAGCCGACTTCAACAGCGACGGCGCAGCCGATCTCGTCGCCATCGGCAGCGATGAGAACTTGTACTTGTACGCGGGCAACGGCGCCGGTGGCTTCAACGCGGCCGTCCAGATCGGCAACGGGTGGGGTGCCGTGGACATGATCCTTGCCGGCGACTTCGGCACGGACGGGAAGGGCGATATCCTCGCCCGCGATACGAGTGGCGCCCTCCGCCTGTACCCCGGAAACGGGGCCACTCTGAACGCTCCGAGCCAGGTCGGCAACGGGTGGAGCGGTATGACCGCGATCACCGGAGGAGCGGATATGGGCACCGATGGCTACGCCGATGTCCTCGCCCGCGATGCCGCCGGAGACCTCTGGCTCTACCCGGGGCTGGGCGGATCCGGATTCGGCGCGCCCCTCAAGGTGGGAAACGGTTGGAACGGCCACCGCCTGATCGTCTGACCGCATCGAAGTGACGGGAGAACGGCCCTCCCTGCGTCCGCTGCGGGGAGGGCCGTTGCATGTCGCGCCGCGATCAGACCTCGGTGGTCGTCTCGACGGCCTCCGCCGCGCGCTTGCGGCGGACGATCAGCACACCGCCGGTGGCAGCGAGCGCCACGACCACGAGGCCGCCGACGATCCACGGCCACACCGGGGCACCCTCGGCATCCGCTGGCTCGCTCGCGGTGGTCACCACGGCGGTCACCTCGGAGTCGGCCTCGGGCTTCTCCTCGGCGACGCCGCAGTTCGTGCCGACCGGGATGACGGCCGTGACCGGGTCGAGCCCCTCGCCTGCGGCGTAGGTGCCGAACGCGGACGCTCCGGCCTCGGTCAATGTGGTCGGGATCGCATCGAGCGTCAGCACGCCGTCGACGACCGCGGCATCACCGAGGGCGAACTCCGCGAGGCGGACGCCCTTCTGGTCGATGCTCTCGCCGCCCTGCGTAGTGCCGGTCACGTCGAAGACGAGGTAGCCCTTGTCTCCCACGAGCTCGACCGCCGCGTTCGCGAGCGTCGTGTTCAGCGCCCCGTCGTGACCCGTGAAGGTGATGCTGCCGCCGTAGGTGACCAGGCCCGCGACGGTCTTGTCGTCGAACGATCCCGTGCCGTTCTCCCACACGTAGTCGGGGTACTGGTAGGCCACGTCGGTCAGCGTCCAGCCGCCCTTCGCGATGCCCTCGATGTAGGTGCGGAACGACTCCTTGTAACCCCACTTGAGGATCGCACCCTCCACCGTGCACACGCCGATCGCGGTGGTCGCCCTGTTGAGCATGAAGGCGAGGCCGCGGTTCACCGACCCCTGGAACGTGAGCGTGTGCTCGCCGTCCTCGAGGCTCGCCGGAAGGGCACCCGACCAGGTGGCGACGCCGTTCGCGTCAGCGGTCACCGTCTCGAGCAGCACCGGAGTCGAGTACACGACGACCTTGATGCCCTGCTCGTTCGCCTGGAAACCGGATGCGGACACCGTCGCCGGCTGTCCGGACGCGAGTGCTGCGAGGTTGGCCTCGTCGGCCTCGATGCCCTGGGTCGCCGGCGGGGTCGCCGGGAGAGTGGTCTTCGGCTTCACCACCGCCGCAGCCACTGTGCCGCTCGACCCGGCCGGTGCCGCCGCGACGGAGCCGATCGTGAACGTCACCGGATTCAGCGTGGTGCCGTAGCCCGACAGCACGCGGTCGCGCCCCTCGGCGGTGAGCGCCGCGGGGGCCGCCGTATAGGTGACTGCACCGTTTGCCGCGATGCGCGCCGCGCTCGAGAGGTCGAGCGTCGCGAACGGGACCTGTGCGCCACCGCTCGTGACGTACAGCGTCGCCGCGTTCGCCGAGGTGACGCGGATCAGCGGGTTCGACACGGTCACATCGAGCACACCCTGATGACCGATGAAGCGCACCGAACCGCGGTACACGACGCTGCCGAGCCCGGTGTTGACATCGAAGTCGCCCCCGACGGTCTGGCCGAACTGGAACTGTCCTCCCGAACGGGTCGCACCGTCGGAGACCGAGATGGAACCCTTCGCGATGTTGCTCGTGATGTATTCGGTGAACGACGAGGAGATCGCCCAGCGGAGCGAACCGCCGGGGACGTTCGCGGGCGGATTGGTCGGCGTGACCGGTGTCTCCGGCACCTCGGGAATCTTCACATCGAGCAGCGCGTCCCAGTGCGCAGGCGTGATGGTCACCGTCGAGCGGGCGTAGATCGTGCTCGCATCGGGCATCGAATGCTGCTTCCACACGATGACCTCGTACGTCTTCGTGCGGTCGAGGTTCTTCGCCGCGGTGTTGAGGTCGACCGCGAAGGCGCCGAACGTGACCTTCGGCACGTACTGCATCGCGAGGAACCCGCCGTCGGCGCTCACGGCACCCTCGGTTCCGGCCTCGATCAGTGCGACATAGGCGCCGGGGATCTCGCCGAGATTCGTGGCGGACGCGGTAACGGTCAGACCGTCCTTCGCCGTCGCCGTCTTGACCGTCGTGGCCACGGACGGGCCTGCTGGGAAGAGCGTGTCCCACTGTGCGTCGGTCACCGTGACGGTGCTCCGCGCATAGATCGTGCCCGCCTCCGGCATCGAATGCTGCTTCCACACGATGATCTCGTAGGACTTCGCGCGGTCGAGCGTGTCGGCAGCGGCGGTCAGGTCCACCGTGAAGACGCCGCCGGAGATCGAGCGCACGTACTGCATCGCGAGGAACCCGCTGCCGGCGGTGACGTTCGCCTCCGTGCCCTTCTCGATCAGCGCGACGTACGCCCCGGTGACCGCGTCGAGCTTGGAGGCGGAGGCCGTGACGGTGAGTCCGCCCGTCGTGCTCGCGGCCTTGACGGTCGAGGTCACGACCGGGGTGTTGCCGTAGTTCAGGACGACGCTGCGCTCCTGATCGGCATTGACCACGCCGCCGGCGGCGTACGTGTAGACGCCGTAGGTGCCGGGAGAGGCCGGGGCATCCTTCAGCGTCAGAGTGGCCTGGAACGTGCCGTCTGCCGCGATGTCGACCCACTGCGCGCGGATCGCGCTCTGGTACTGCGCGGGAACCTGATTCAGCACGCCCTCCGCCAGAGCCCAGGCCTGCGCGCCTACCGAACGGTTCGACGATGCCGCGCCCGTCGAAGGCTGCCACGTCGAGGCGAAGTTGCCGAACACGACGTAGGTGCCCTGCGGGAGGTGCTTCGGGATGGGAACACCGCGGCCCTCGGTCCCGAGGTTCGCCGTCGGGTCGTAGCCAGAGCCCTTCACGACGACCTTGTCGCCTGCCCTGAGCACCACACCCGCGGCCGGGGTCGCGCCATCGGCCAGGAACACCTCGAGTGCCGCGGACTTCGGCGACTCGCCGGGGTCCGTACCGGGGTCGGTGCCAGGGTCAGTACCAGGGTCCGTACCGGGGTCAGTGCCGGGGTCCGTACCAGGATCGGTGCCTGGGTTCGTCCCAGGATCGGTACCGGGGTCCGTTCCAGGATCGGTCCCCGGATCAGCGGGAGCGGTGCCGAACACGGCATTCCATTGCCCGTCCGAGATGATGACGTCACCGCGACCGTAGATCGTGGTCTCGTCCGGGTTCGAGTGCTTCTGCCACACGAGCACCTCGTACGTCTTCGCGCGGTCCAGCGAGCCGGCCGGCGCCTCGAGCGTGAACGTGCTCGCGCCCGCGGCGACCGTCGGCATCATGAAGGCGGCATAGCCGCCACCACCGGTGAGCCCGGACTCCGTGCCTCTGACGATGAGGGCCGCGTACGCACCCTCGACCTCGGGCAGACCGGTCGCCTGCACCTGCACGCTCACGCCTGCGGTCGTGGCGGAGGCGACTGTGGTCGTGACCGTTGCACCGGCGGCATGCGCGGGCGGGACGATCACCGCGCCGGCGGCGATGAGCAGGAAGGAGATGAAGGCGGCGAGCAGCACGCGTATGCGTCCGCTCCCTGGGGATGCTGTGGCTGTGGCGTTCACGGTTCTCCACGGCTCCGGGCGCGCAGAAGAGCACGCGCGCCGGCGGTGCCGCAATGCAATCGGGCGGGGTAGGGTTTTGGTTAGGCTTAGCTAAGTAAGCCGACATCTCTGAGCGTAGAGGCGCGGATCATCCGGCGTCAAGTTTTAGGATAGCCTTGCCTAATGCGTCGCGTCTCCGCCCTTCTCCTCGTCGCCGCTCTCGCCGTCGGGCTCGCGGCATGCGCGGATCCGGAAGCCACGGCAGCACCGGCCACGGTCGCCGAGGACGACTGCCCGCAGGCTTCCGTCCCGCTCGCCTCCCTTGACCTCATCGACGACGTGCGCACGCACGAAGGCCCCTCGACCGCCTGCCTCCCGACCCACGCGATCGAGCCCGTCGACGACGACAGCGCCCCGAAGCTCCCCGTGGCAGTGACCGACAACGAGGGCCGCGAGGTCGAGATCACCGACATCGACCGCATCCTCCCGATCGACATCTCCGGCACGATCGCATCGACCGTGTTCGCACTCGGTCTCGGCGAACAGGTCGTCGGGCGCGACGCCTCCACCGTGTTCGCCGGCACCGAAGACCTTCCGGTCGTCACGAAGGCCGGCCACACGCTCAACGCGGAGGCGATCCTCGAGCTGGCACCCACCGTCGTCCTCACCGACACGACGATCGGCCCGAAGGAGGTGCGCCAACAGCTGCGTGACGCGGGGATCGCCGTGGTCGTGATCTCGAGCGACCGCAGAATCGACACCACCGACGATCTGGTGACTGAGATCGCCACCGCCCTCGGAGTGCCCGGTCGAGGCGAGGCCCTGATCGCCCGGCTCTATGCCTCGCTCGACGAGACCCTCGACGAGGTCGCCGAGGTGGTCCCCGCCGCAGGGTCGGACAGAGCGCGGATGCTCTTCCTCTACGTGCGCGGCAGCGCCAACGTGTACTACATCTTCGGCGAGGACTCCGGAGCCGACTCGCTGATCGACGCGGTCGGCGGGATCGACGTGGCGGCCGAGATCGGCTGGGAGGGCATGAAGCCGATGACCGCCGAGGCACTGGTCGCCGCCCAGCCCGACGTTCTCGTGATGATGACCGACGGACTCGAATCCGTCGGCGGTATCGACGGGCTGATCGAGCGGATCCCTGCCGTGGCGCAGACCCCGGCCGGGGCGAACCGTCGAGTGATCGACATGGCCGACAGCGAGATCCTCAGCTTCGGTCCACGCACCGCCGGTGTGATCGGCGCCCTGGCCCGCGCCCTCTACGCTCCCGAGTCCGCGAAGTGACCGGGGAGGTCGTCACACCGACTCCGTCGAGACACCGGGGGCTGCGCTTCGCGCTGGTGACGGTCGGTCTGGTCGTCGCGCTGGCCATCACCTGCATCGTGTCGATCACGAGCGGGCAGTACGACCTCTCCCCCACTTCGCTGATCGGCGTGCTGCTGCATGGCGCCGGCATCGATACCCCCTGGGCTCCGGCGACCTCCACCGACTACGGCGTGATCTTCAACCTGAGGATGCCGCGCATCGTGCTCGGGCTCCTCGTCGGTGCCGCCCTCGCCGTCTCGGGCGTGCTCATGCAGGCGATCTTCGGGAACCCGCTCGCGGATGCCGGCGTGGTCGGGGTCTCCTCGGGCGCTGCTCTCGGCGCGGCAGCGAGCATCACGTTCGGCCTGGCGACATTCGGGATGTGGACCACGCCCGCGTTCGCCTTCCTCGGCGGCCTGGTCGCCGTGTTCTCGGTGTACTTCATCAGTCGGTCCGGCGGGCGCACCGAAGTCGTGACCCTGTTGCTGACGGGCATCGCGATCAATGCGATCGCCGGGGCCGGTATGGCCTTCTTCACCTTTCTCGGCACCACGTCGACGCGCGAGCAGATCGTGTTCTGGCAGCTCGGTTCCCTCAACGGCGCACTGTGGTCGAACATCCAGCTCGTCGCACCCCTGGTGTTGATCGGCGTCGTCGTCGCCCTGATCGTCGCGCCCAGCCTCGACCTCTTCGCACTCGGCGAGCGCACCGCCCGACACCTCGGCGTCAATGTGGAACTGCTGCGGATCGTCGTGATCGTCACGGTCGCACTCCTGGTCTGCGCTGCTGTCGCGTTCGCCGGGATCATCGGATTCGCCGGCCTCGTCGTCCCGCACCTGATGCGCATGATGATCGGCCCTGCCCACCTGCCGCTCGTGATCGCCTCGGCACTCGGTGGCGCACTGCTCATCGCCGTCGCCGACCTGGTCGCTCGCACCGCCGTGCCGCTCGCGGATCTGCCCATCGGCATGATCACCTCGCTCGTCGGCGGCCCCTTCTTCCTGTGGCTGCTCGTGCGCACGCGCCGTCGCTCGGGAGGATGGGCATGAGCGTGCGGCTGCGCGGATCGGGGCTCACGGTGCGCGTCGGCGAAGGACGGACGATCCTCGACGACGCCTCCATCCAGATCCACGCGGGAGAGATCCACGCCCTGGTCGGCCCGAACGGCGCGGGCAAGTCCACCCTGTTCGGAGTGCTCGCCGGCGATGTCACCGCACACGCGGGAAGCGTCGAGCTCGACGGACGATCGATCGACCGGATCACACCGCGCACGCTCGCCCAGCAGCGCGCGGTGCTGCTGCAGGAGAACACGGTGACGTTCCCCTTCGACGCGGAGCAGGTCGTCCGCATGGGTCGGAGGCCGTGGGCGCGCACCCCTGCAGCCGAGGACGACGACGCGCAGGTTGCCTGGGCGATGCGCCAGACCGAGGTGGCCGCCCTGAAAGCCCGGGCGGTGCCCTCGCTGTCCGGCGGCGAGCGCGCCAGGGTCGCCCTGGCCCGCGTGATCGCCCAGAGCACCGACGTCCTGCTGCTCGACGAGCCGACCGCGGCCCTCGACCTCAAGCATCACGAAGACGTCATGCGTCTGATCCGAGGACGTGCCGATGCGGGGATCGCGGTGGCCATCGTGCTGCACGACCTCAACGCCGCCCTCGCGCACGCCGACCGTGTCACGCTGCTCTCGGGCGGGCGGGTCGCCGCGACGGGTACAGCCACGGAGGTGCTCACCGCCGAGCGGATCGAGCACGTCTACGGTCAGGCGGTGGATGTGTTCCCCCACCCCACGACCGGTGTGCCACTCGTGGTCGCTCGGCGCTGAACCGTGCGGGGTCGCCCGAAGGCCGGTAGATTGCTGACCGAGCGCGAGGGAGAGCCAGGATGTTCGGTTCCAAGAAGAAGAGACAGCGGTTCAGCGATCTGATGGAGCAGCTCCGGCCCGACCTGAGCCGTGAGTCTCTCGGCGTCGGACCCGCCTTTCCCGGTGTCGCCCTGAACCCGCTCCTGAGCGGTGAAGCCCGACGGCGCAACACCGAACTCCGCGCAGGAGCACTCGCCATCGGCACCCTCGTCGACTGGCGCGAGGTCAGCAGCGACGGCGGCGTCCGCCTGGTGCTCATGCTCGATGTGACGACCGCGGACGGAGCCTCGTTCCGCGGCATCGCAGATGAGGACTTCACGGTGACCGAGCTGACCCGGCTCGCACCGGGACAGACGATGCCGGTGCGGTATCGACCCGCCGTCATGGACCACTACGTCGCCCTCGCCAGAGACGCGGACCCCACCCGGGTGCAGCAGCTCATCGATGAGACTGCGCGGCACCCGAAGCCCTGAACCGGACTCGACTGTCCGACCTGACCGGCTCCGCGCTACGGCCGCACCGGCAGAACGTCGCTCAGATCGGCGCGCGTGCCCGAGGCGTGGATGCGTCCGCCCGAAGCAGCATCCACCCATCGCTCCGCCCCTGTCGCCACAGCGATCCAGGTCGCTGCATCCATCTCGACCACGTTCGGCGGTGTGCCTCTGGTGTGCCGGGGACCCTGGATGACCTGCACCGCGCCGAAGGGTGGGACGCGCACCTCGACGCTGTTGCCCGGTGCCTTCTCGTCGAGCAGCTGCAGCAGGTACCGCACGGCCGTGGCGAGTTCGGTGCGCTGCGGTTTCGCCCCCGAGGCCTCCGCGGCGCGGACGGCATCGAGAGCCGTGCGTCCGTCCACGATGTCGATCTTCTTGGCCATCGCTCCAGACTACGACCGCACGCCCGGCGGCGTCCTATGCTCGGACGCATGAGCATGCATCCGACGGGCGCCCGCGCCGAGCTGCTCGCGGCGGTCGCCGACCATTCGTGGGGCGTGCGCATCCCTCGCCTCGCCGACCCGAAGAGCGCCCACGACGCGGCCGTGCTCATCCTGTTCGGCGTGCTCGACCGAATCCCCGCCCCCACGACCGGTTCGACCATCGCCCGCGACCTCGATGTGCTGCTGCAACGACGCGCACCCACGCTCTCGTCCCACCCCGGACAGGTCTCGTTCCCCGGAGGCAGGGTCGAGCCGGACGATGCCGACGTCATCGCCACCGCCCTGCGCGAAGCCGAGGAGGAGACCGGACTCGACCCGACAGGCGTCGAGGTGCTGGCGACTCTGCCGGTGATCCCCCTCGCCGCGAGCAACCACCTGGTGACACCCGTCCTGGCCTGGTGGCAGTCGCCGTCGCGGGTCGTGGCGGTCGATCACGCAGAGACCGTCGAGGTGTTCCGAGTCCCCGTCGCGCAGCTGCTCGACCCCGAGACCCGCTTCACCTCGACGATCACCCGCATGGGCCGCACGTTCCGCGGTCCGGCGTTCGACGTCGACGGCACGATCGTCTGGGGCTTCACCGCGATGGTGCTCGATGCCCTCTTCGACGCGGCCGGCTGGACCCTGCCGTGGGATGCCTCGATCGAGCGGACCGTCGACCTCTGAACCTCACCGCGCGGGCATGGTGCCCCGCCCGCCGAAACCCGACAGCCGACCCTCGGTAGTCTGGACGGGTGAAGATTCTCGTCCTCGGTTCCGGTGCCCGTGAGCACGCGATCATCCTCGCTCTGCGGGCGGAGCAGACGGAGCATGAGATCTTCGTCGCTCCGGGCAACGCCGGCATCGCACAGGATGCCGTCCCCGTCTCGGTCGATCCGCTCGACGGCGGAGCGGTCACCGCTTTCGCTCATGAGCACGCCATCGACCTGGTCGTCGTCGGCCCGGAAGCGCCGCTCGTCGCCGGCGTCGCCGACGCGCTGCGCGTCCGTGGCATCCCGGTGTTCGGACCGGGCAAGGCCGCGGCCCAGCTCGAAGGCTCGAAGTCGTTCGCGAAGCGCGTGATGGACGCCGCGGGTGTGCCGACCGGCCGCGCGGTCCGTGCCGCCACCACGGCCGATGTCGAGTCGGCGTTCGACGAGCTCGGTGCCCCCTACGTGGTCAAGGCCGATGGGCTCGCTGCGGGCAAGGGCGTCATCGTCACGTCCGACCGCGCGGAGGCGCTCGCGCACGCTGAGCAGTACCTCCCCGCCGGCCCGGTGCTGATCGAGGAGTTCCTCTCCGGCCCCGAGGTCTCCCTGTTCTTCCTGAGCGACGGCGACACCGTGCGCGCGCTCAGCCCCGCGCAGGACTTCAAGCGCGCACTCGACGGCGACGCAGGACCCAACACGGGAGGCATGGGCGCCTACTCGCCGCTGCCGTGGCTCGACGAGCAGTTCGGCAGCGAGCGGGCCTTCGTCGAAGAGGTCACCCGCGACGTAGCGCTTCCCGTGGTGCGGCAGCTCGACTCGGAGGGCACCCCGTTCATCGGACTCCTCTACGCAGGGCTGATCCTGACCCCGGCCGGTGTGCGCGTGATCGAGTTCAACGCCCGCTTCGGAGACCCCGAGACGCAGATCGTGCTTCCACGTCTGGTCACCCCGCTGTCGGAGCTGCTGTTCGCCGCGGCATCCGGCACCCTCGAGGATCAGCCGGACCCCGTGTTCAGCGACGACGTCGCGATCACGGTCGTCCTGGCCAGCGAGGGCTATCCCGAGTCGCCGCAGACCGGCCGTCCGATCGAGGGCCTGGCCGACGCCGCGGCCGTCGAGGGCGTCCGCATCGTGCACGCCGCCACCGCGAGCCCCGATGCCCCGGGTGGATCGCTCATCGCCACGGGCGGACGCGTACTGAACGTGGTGGCCGTCGCCTCCGGCTTCCGCACCGCGCGAGACCGCGCCTACGAGGCGATCGCCCGCATCCGCCTCGACGGCTCCCACTACCGTACCGACATCGCCGCCCGCGTCGCCGAGTAACCGCCCGCCGGGTCGCATCGCGCTGCTGCGCGAACGCACGGCTTCGCCCCGCCGACCGTCCGTGCGCTCGGCGAGTGCACGGACAGTCGGCGCCGCCCGCGCTGCCGAGCGCACGATATCCGCCGAATGCGGAGCGGATAACTGCCAACGTGAGTGACGTCGATTGACAACCGATACTTTCTTCAAGAAAGTTGTCGCATGCCGCTCCGCTCCGACTGGTCATCCGCGACCTGCCCCATCGCGCGCTCCGCCGACATCCTCGCCGACCCCTGGGTGCTGCTCATCCTGCGTGAGCTCTTCTCCGGACGCACCCGCTTCGACCAGCTGCGGGACGCCACCGGCGCGGCCGACTCCGTGCTGTCTCGACGACTCACCGCGATGAGCGAAGCAGGACTCGTCGAGCGCGAAGACCCCGCCGATGCGCGCAGCGGCTACGGGGTGACGACCGCGGGACGGCAGACACTCCCGATCCTGCACGCCTACGCCCGGTTCTCGCGAGCCACCGATCCCGACGGCCCCTGGGGTCTGACGGTGAGCTGCGGCCGTTGCGGCGAGGTCTCCGATTCGGTCGACTGGTGCGCCACCTGCGCCGCATCGCTGGACGTCGACAGCACCCGCTGGGCGCGACGCAGCATGGGCGGGGAGCCGTTCGTCCTCCTCACCGGACGCGCGGCATGACCGCCGAATCGCTCGACGGGCCGATCGAGGAACCCCTCGACGCAGGACGGCGTCGATTCCACCCCGCGTGGACTGTGGCCCTCGTGGCTCTCATCGCTCTGATCGGCGCCGCCGGTTTCCGCGCAGCCCCCGGCGTTCTCATGGTTCCTCTCGAAGAGGAGTTCGGATGGACCACGGCCGAGCTGTCGCTCGCCGTCTCGATCAACCTGCTGCTCTACGGGCTCATCGCCCCGTTCGCCGCGGCGCTCATGCAGCGCTTCGGGATCCGCGCGGTCACGGTCGTCGCTCTTATCGTGATCGGGGCGGGCTCAGCCCTGAGCGTGTTCGTGGCGACACCAGGCCAGCTCATCCTGACCTGGGGCGTGCTGATCGGACTCGGCACGGGCTCGATGGCACTGGTGTTCGCGGCGACCATCACCGACACCTGGTTCGCCACCCGGCGCGGACTCGTCTCGGGTGTCCTGACCGCGGGCAGCGCGACAGGTCAGCTCGTCTTCCTCCCCGTGATCGCGGCCGCTGCCGAGGATGTCGGATGGCGCGGGGCGTCACTCATCATCGCGGGTGGCGCTCTCGCCGTCGTGCCGCTCGTCTGGATCTTCCTCCGCAACCGGCCGAGCGACCTCGGTGTCGCCCGCTACGGCGAGACCTCACTCGCACCCACCTCTGCACCCGTGCGTCGAGGCACGGCGTGGGGCGCCGCGAAGCTCGCCCTCTCGACGCTCCGAGAGGCCGCGCGCACCAAGACCTTCTGGGCGCTGGCGATCGGCTTCGCGATCTGCGGGGCGACGACCAACGGATTGATCGGCACGCACTTCATCCCCAGCGCCCACGACCACGGGATGGCGACGACGACCGCGGCAGGGCTTCTCGCCGTCGTGGGCATCTTCGACATCGTCGGCACCGTGTTCTCGGGCTGGCTCACAGACCGCGTGAATCCGCGCATCCTCCTCGCCGCGTACTACGCACTGCGCGGGGTGAGCCTGCTCTTCCTTCCGAGCCTGCTCTCCGCCGACGTGCAGCCGAGCATCGTCGTGTTCATCGTCATCTACGGGCTCGACTGGGTCGCGACCGTGCCGCCGACGATCGCACTGTGCCGTGAGGTCTTCGGCGACAAGGGTCCACTCGTGTTCGGCTGGGTGTTCGCGGCGCATCAGATCGGTGCCGGCATCGCCTCGATCCTCGCCGGCATCGTGCGTGACCACACCGGTCAGTACACGGTCGCGTGGTTCGCCGCCGCCGGCCTGTGCGCCGTCGCCGCCCTGGTCAGCGCGACCATCCGCAGGCATCCGGCCCCCTGACGGTCGTTCGAATCGCGCAAATGGCTGCATCCGAGAGTGGGATGCAGCCATTTGCGCGATTCGAACGGGGCGGACTCAGAGCACCTTCGAGAGGAAGTCCTTCAGACGCTCGTTCTTGGGGGCACCGAACAGCTCGGCGGGAGGGGCCTCCTCGACCACGACACCACCGTCCATGAAGACCGTGCGGCCGGAGACCTCGCGCGCGAAGCCCATCTCGTGCGTCACGAGCACCATCGTCATGCCGCCGGAGGCCAGGTCGCGGATGACCTGGAGCACCTCGCCGACCATCTCCGGGTCGAGCGCGCTCGTCGCCTCGTCGAACAGCATGATCTCGGGGTCCATCGCGAGTGCGCGGGCGATCGCCACGCGCTGCTTCTGACCACCGGAGAGGGATGCCGGCTTCGCGCCCGCCTTCTCCGACAGGCCGACACGCTCCAGCAGGGACAGCGCCCGCTCCTTCGCCTCCGCCTTGGTCAGCTTCCCGCACTCGACCGGCGCGAGCGTGATGTTCTCGAGCACGGTCATGTGCGGGAAGAGGTTGAAGTGCTGGAACACCATGCCGATGCGCTGGCGCACCTCGTCGAGCTTCACGCTCTTGTCCGTGAGGTCCACGCCGTCGATGATGACGTGCCCCGACGTGGGCTCCTCGAGCTTGTTGAGGCAGCGCAGCAGAGTGGACTTCCCCGAGCCCGACGGGCCGATGACCGCGACGACCTCGCCATCCTCCACGGCCAGGTCGATGCCCTTGAGCACCTCGTTGTCGCCGAACGACTTGTGCAGGTTCTGCACCAGGATCTTGCTCATGCGTTGAACGTCCTCTCCAGGCGGTTCGCGAGCAGCGTCAGCAGCGTGATCACGACGAAGTAGATGATGGCGACGATCGTCAGCACCTGTGCCGACAAGTACGTCGAGGCGATGATCTGGCGCGACACGAACGTCAGCTCCGCGAGGCCGATGACGCTGATCAGCGACGTGTCCTTGAGGGTGATGATGCCCTGGTTCACGAACGACGGGACCATGATGCGGAACGCCTGGGGCAGCACGACCTTCTGCATGGTCTTCCAGTGGCTCAGACCCAGCGAGCGCGAGGCCTCGTTCTGGCCGGGGTCGACCGCCTGGATGCCACCGCGGATGATCTCGGTCATATAGGCACCCGTGTTGAGCGAGAGCGTGATCGCTCCGGCGACGAACGGGTTGAAGGTGAGGCCGGGGAACAGCTGCGGGATCGCGAAGAACACGAAGAACGCCTGGATGAGGATCGGAGTGCCGCGGAAGATGTACACGTAGGCGGTGGCGACCCAGCGGAACGGCGCGAACTTCGAGACCCGGCCGAAACCGAAGATGAGTCCCAGGATGAACGCGGCCACGATGGCGACGATCGTCGCGAGGATCGTGAGCCACAGGCCCTCCATGAGCGCCGGCCAGTACTTCACCGCGACGGAGAAGATGTCGGTCGGCTGCGTGGACTCCTCGCCACCCGACAGGTAGGTGTCGACGATCTTGTCGTACTCACCCGAGGACTTCAGGTTCGCGAGCCCCGCGTTGAACATCTCGATCAGCTCGGGCTTCTGCCCCTTGTTGACTGCGAATCCGTACTCGCCGCCGAGCTCGGGCTCACCGACCAGACGGAAGCCGGAGCCCTGCTGGATGCCGTAGGCGAGCACCGGGAAGTCCTCGAAGTAGCCGACCGCCTGGCCGGCCTTCACCGCGTCGACCATGTCGGTCGTGTCCTGGTACGGGGTGACGGTGAAGCCGTACTCGTCCTTGTTCTCGTCGGCGAAGGTCTGCCCCTGCGTGCCGGTCTTGACCGCGACGCTCTTGCCGTCGAGGTCGTCGAGGGACTGGATGTCGCTCGACTCGAGAACTCCGAGCTGGATGCCGCTGGTGAAGTACGGCTCGCTGAAGTCGAAGGTCTTCTGCCGCTCCTCGGTGATCGACATGCCCGCCATGACCGCGTCGACCTGGTTCGACTGCAGAGCCTGGACGGCGGCGTCGAATCCGAGCTGACGGATCTCGACCTCGAACCCCTGGTCCTTCGCGATCGCGCGGAGCAGGTCCATGTCGATACCGACGAGGTCGCCGTCGGCATTCGTGAACTCGAACGGCGCGAACGTCGTGTCGGTGCCGATGACGTACTTGTCGCCGTCGTTCGCGGCGGTGGCGGGGGCGGCACCGGCGAGCAGTGCCCCGACCGCGACGAACGCGACGAGTGCGGCCGCGCCGACGGTGCGCACCGATCGGCGCAGGCGGCCAGCCGCGGTGGATGGATTTCGGATCACGACGTGTGCTCCTCGGGTCGACAGCAGCGACCGGACGACCGCCGAGGAACTACCCTAGCTCGCGGCGAGTCAGGTACTCGAAATATCGATCCAGTACCGGCGCACGAGAGGCTGTCCCGTCTCCGGCGCCTCGATCACGTCTTCGAGCTCTCCACCGGCTCCCTCGATCGTGCGGATGGACCCGATGTTGTCGTCGTCGCACGTGAGCATGACGCGTTCGTAGCCCTCCACCTTCGCCTGGCGGAGCACCTGCCGCATCGCCTCGCGCACGATCCCTTCGCGGCGACGGGAAGGGACCACCGAATAGCCGATGTGGCCGCCGAAGCGGCGCAGGTGGTCGTTGAGCTCCCGGCGGAAGGAGAGGAAGCCGACCACCTGGTCGCCCTCGGTGATCCAGTAGTGGTCACAGGGCACGTGGCCCTGCGGGAGCACCGCACCAGGCGTGGCGTAGAGCTCTGCGCGCTCGACGAACGCCTCGAAAGCGGCCCGGTCGGGCACGAAGCCCTTCTCGATACCGCCGCCGTCGACCTGTCCGCCCTCGAACTCGGCCACGGCGGCGGCCCAGGAGTCGAAGAGGTCGATGCTCGGTCGAGAGAGTGCGATCGTCATCGCCCGATGACATCACATTTCGGAGTGCCCGACAAAACGGGTCAGCGGCCTCGAAGCAGCGCGGCGATGGAGATGTCCTCATCCAGCTGTCGCCAGTGGATGCCCTCACCCTCGCCGATCAAATACCAATCCGCACGCTCCTCCGCGCTCGCATCGGCAAGACGCGGGAACCAGCTCAGGGGGACGCTGATGGTGCGTCCGTCCTTCATCCGCACGTGAAGGTCCCGTTCGTCGATCTGGGCCCCCACCGCGACCGCGTCATCCACCGAAGTGCTCATGCCAGGCCCCCTCGATCAGCTCGCGCCGGTGCTCGATCAACCGTCGGAGCGCCCGCAGTTCGCGGTCATCGAACCTCGTCTTCGCGGCCGATTCTACCGGCCGTAGCTCGGCCCGCCGGACCGAACCGAGCCGGGACGACGATGAGTCCGAGGGGTGCGGAGTACGCACCCCTCGGACTCATCGTGGAGGGAGAGTCGTCGACTACTCGGTGCGCGCGGATGCGGGAGCCGGCACCTCTGTCTTGTCGTACCGACCGAGGAACAGTGAGGCGATGAGCGCGACCGCCATGACGCACGCCGGCAGCAAGATCGCCTGCGACATCCCTGCGGCAAACCCGTCCGCCACCTGCGGCGGCAGTGCACCGCCGGTCGAGATCCCGGCCGGGGCGTCTGCGAGGCCCGGGAGGTTCGCCTCGAGCCTGGACTGCATGAACGCCGCGATGGAGGCCGATCCGATCACCGATCCGATGGTCCTGGTCGTGTTGTAGATGCCGGCACCTGCGCCCGCCTGACGCGGCGGGAGCTTGCGCGTCGCAGTGGTGGCGAGCGGGCCCCACATTCCGGCGTTGCCGATACCCATCAGCGCCGACGGCAGGAGGAACATCAGGATCGGCGTGTCCATGTTGATCAGCGCCGAGTACCAGACGAGCGCCCCGGCGACACAGAGCAGCCCAGGGATCAGGATGATGCGCGGATCCACCCGGTCGAGGATCTTGCCGGCGACCGGAGCGAGCACTCCGGACAGCACCGCCATCGGGATCAGCAGCAGCGCCGCCTCCGTCGGGGTGAGCCCGCGCGCGGTCTGCAGGAAGAACATCATCGGCAGCGACATGCTCGTCACCGTGAAGCCGACCGCGGCGATGGCCACGTTCGCCCCGGAGAAGTTGCGGTCGCGGAAGAGCTCGAGCGGCACGAGAGGTTCGCTGCGGGTCTTCGCCTGCTGGAAGATGAACAGCCCGAGCACGACGAGTCCGGCGATGATCAGGCTCCAGACCGAGATCGGGCCCCAGATCACGCCCCAGTCGAACTTCTCTCCTTCCTGGAGTCCGAACACGATGAGGAACAGTGCCACGGCGCTGAGCACCACGCCCACGACGTCGAAGCGGTGCGGGTGCGTGGCCAGCTTCGGAACCAGACGCCAGGCGAGCACGAAAGCGACGATGCCGACCGGGATGTTCACGAAGAAGATCCACTCCCAGCCGAAGCCGTCCACGAGCAGGCCGCCCACGAGCGGTCCGACGAGCGTGGCGACACCGGCGGTGGCACCCCACAGGCCCATCGCAGCGCCGCGACGCTCGGGCGGGAACGTGCGGGTGATCACGGCCATGGTCTGCGGCGTCATGAACGCAGCGCCGAGACCCTGCACGGCGCGCGCGGCGATGAGCATTCCGAGCGAATCGGACAGCCCGCACCACAGAGAGGCGAGGGTGAACACCGCAAGGCCGATGAGGTAGATGTTCTTCGGACCGAAGCGGTCGCCCAGGCGACCGGTGATCAGCAGCGGGACCGCATATGCGAGAAGGTACGCGCTCGTGACCCACACGACGTTGTCGAGGTTGTTCGTGTTCGGGTCGAGGGCGGCCTTGATCGCCGGGTTCGCGACCGAGACGATCGTGGTGTCGACGAGGATCATGAAGAAGCCGATGACCAGCGCCCAGAGGGCGGGCCAGGGACTCGCGGGCTTGTGGCCCACGGAGTACGTGCCGGTCGACGGACCGGAGGTGGAGGGCGCGGACACCGGCGGGCGGTCTCCGTCGCGAGGCGTATCTGTCATTGCTGTGCAGCCTTTCGCTGAGCGCGGTAGCGGTCTGAGTTCTGGAATGCCGTGGGACCCCACGGCAGGACCTCGGTTTCGAGACGATCGAGGAGCGAGTCGAGCCAGCGGAGCTCTGCCGTCAGCAGGGCTTCCTGACGCTCGATCTCGACCAGCACCTGCTCCGGCACGTGCTTCTCCCTGGCCTTGCCGAGCCCGTCTCGATGCCGTGCGTGATCGTCGACCAGTGCGATCCTCCTCGCGCGCAGGAGGTCGACGACCTCCGGACGCTCGAGGTTGTGCGCCTCGGCGAGCGCGATGCGGAAGTCGGCCGGGTGATCGATGCGGGGCAGCTCACGCCGCACCCACGTCACGACCGCTTCACGTCCGGTCTCCGTCAAGGAGTAGGTCGTCCGCTCGGGCCGATTTCCCTCGCGGTCGATGCCGAGCTCGTCGATCAGGCCCGCACGATGCAGCCGGGACACCGTGTGATACAGCGTCCCGTTGGTGATCGTGAGCAGGCGGTCGTCGTGGCGGGCCCGCATGAGACGCACCATCTCATAGGGGTGCATGTCGCCTTCGCGCAGCAGCGCGAGCACCATCACCCCCATGGGGGTGAGCCGGTCGACGGCATCCTTCTTCATGTCCCACCTCAATTAGTCCATGTGGACTATACGCCTGTTTCCGCCCGCCGAGAAGACGAAGTCGTGACGGATCGATGAACTCTCACAGCGAGGTCGCCGCGAGCTGCGCCTCCGTGAGCGGACGGTCGGCGTACACGAGTCGCCACACGGAGGGATCGGGGTTTCCCGCATCCGGCGCACGGTGCACGGGTTCGAGCCCCGCCTTCTCGGCGACTCGCGCCGACGCGAGGTTGTGCTCGACGAGATATGCGATCACGGGGCGATCGGGATCGACCGCACACGCCGCCTCGACCGCAGCGAGGGCGAGCTCGGTGGCGTACCCCTGACCGTGATGGTCGGCCGACAGCCGATACCCGAGGTTCCAGACCTCGCCACCGAGCAGCGTGCACCCGCCGTTGCCGATCAGCTCACCCGTGGAGCGCAGGCGGACCGCCCACGACCCCAGACCGGCGGCGGACCAGCTCGTCTCCCAGCGTGCCATCGCGGCAAGGGTGTCCTCCCGACGCTGATGGCGAAGGCTGGGGTAATGCGTCCACACCCGTGGGTCGGCCGAGATCCCGAACAGCGGATCGAGGTCGGCGGCGGTCGGGCGGGACAGCCGAAGGCGCGGTGTGAGGATGTCGGTGTTCACGCCACCAGGCTAGGACTCCCCACCGACGCCTCGATGCCACGGCGTTCGGCGGCGGTGGGAACCGGGATAATGGGCGGGTGAGCACACCTTCAGAAGGCACGGCACAGAGCATCCCCGGCTGGCGGCACATCTACTCCGGCAAGGTCCGCGACCTGTACGCCTCCGAGGATCCGGCGGACACGCGCATCCTCGTCGTCGCCTCAGACCGGGTGAGCGCCTTCGACTTCGTCCTCTCCCCCGGCATCACCGACAAGGGCGCCCTGCTGACGCGACTGAGCCGCTGGTGGTTCGCGCAGCTCTCCGACTTCCCCAACCACATCGCCGAGGGCGAGCTGCCTGAGGCCGTGGCCGATCGCGCGATGCTCGCCCAGTCGCTCGAGATGCTGCCGATCGAGTGCGTCGTACGCGGCTACATCACCGGTTCCGGATGGGCCGAGTACCGGGAGAGCGGCACGGTGTGCGGCATCCCGCTGCCTGCGGGTCTGCAGAACGGCGACCGTCTGCCCGAGCCGCTGTTCACTCCGGCATACAAGGCCCCGATGGGTGAGCACGACGAGAACATCACGTTCGAGCGCACGGTCGAACTCGTCGGCGCCGAACGCGCGGCCGAGCTGCGCGACACGTCCCTTGCCATCTACACGGCTGCGGCCGGCATCGCCGAGGAGAAGGGTCTGATCCTCGCCGACACCAAGTTCGAGTTCGGCACGGACGCCGACGGCACGCTGCGCCTGGCCGACGAGGTGCTCACGAGCGATTCATCCCGCTACTGGGATGCCGAGGCCTGGCGCACCGGCACGACTCCCGGCGAGCGGATGGCGAGCTTCGACAAGCAGATCGTGCGCGACTGGCTCGCCGCCAACTGGGACCAGGAGGGCGAGCCGCCGTTTCTTCCCGACGACGTGGTCGAGCGCACCGCCGACCGCTACCGCGAGCTGATCCAGCGACTCGGCGCCTGACGCCTCAGGCCAGCTCCACCCGGCGCACGTCGGTGTGGATGAAGTCGTCACCCGTGAAGAGCAGAGGCTCGTCGCGACTGATCGCGAGCGCGTAAGAGAAGCAGTCGCCGTAGTTCAGCCGAGCGGCGCTCCCGGAACCGCGTCCGAATCTGACGTACGCCCTGGCTGCCAGGCGCGCCTGGGCCTCGTCGAGCGGAACGACGGTCGCACCCGTCACTTCCAGAAGCTCGTCCAGCGCGAGCACCTTCGCCTCACCTCCCTTACCGCGGAGCACGATCATGCACTCCGTGAGCGTGGCCGCGGACAGTGAGAAGGGGCCCGCCTCCAACAGTTCGCCCATCTCGGCAGCGTCGGACTCAGCCATCAAGACAGCCACGAGGGCCGAGGAATCGACGATCAACGCGGCATACCCGTCTCGTCGTAGAGCTCGTCCATGATCTCCTCGGTCGTGCGTCCGGTGGAGGGAATCTGCTGCGCCCGGCGGATCACCGCCCGGATACGGCGACGGCGCTCCTCTTCTTCGCCTGAGCGCTGCTCCTCCAGCTCGGCGAGGCGCCGTCGAACGGCATCTTCCACCGCACTGGTCTGACTCTGCCCGGTGAGCGCCGCGAGCCGGCGCACCAGCTCATGCGTCGTCTCGTTCTTGATGTTCAGGCTCATGTCTACCATTCTACCTCGCCATCTACCATGGTAGAAGACGTTCAGTGAAAACTCAGGAATCGGTAATGTTGCTCCGGCACTCCTGCCATCCCCCGAACCCTGAGGAGCCCGCATGGCCCTGTGGAAGCTGCACGGAAACGGCCGCACGGTCGAACCCGGCGCCGTCGTCCGTCCCGATGAGCGTCTGAACTGGCCCGCGACGATCGCGATCGGACTCCAGCACGTCGTCGCGATGTTCGGCGCCACGTTCCTCGTGCCGATCATCACCGGGTTCCCGGTCGCCACCACGCTGCTCTTCAGCGGCCTCGGAACGATCCTGTTCCTGCTCGTCACACGCAACAAGCTCCCCAGCTACCTCGGCTCATCGTTCGCCTTCATCGCCCCCGTCACCGCCGCGACCGCCTCTGCGAACATGGGCACCGCCCTGGCCGGCATCGTCGCGGTCGGCGTGCTGCTGGCGATCATCGGCGTCGTGGTGCACACGGTCGGAGTGAAGTGGGTCGATCGCTTCCTGCCCCCGGTCCTCGCCGGCACGATCGTCGCCCTCATCGGGTTCAACCTCGCCGGGGCCGCACACAACAACTACGCCGCAGCACCCGTGACGGCGACGTTCACTCTCGCCATCACCATCCTCTTCGCCGTCGTCTTCCGCGGTTTCCTCGGCCGCATCTCGATCTTCCTCGGCGTGATCGCCGGCTACATCTTCGCGGGGTTCCGTGGAGAGCTCGACTTCTCGGCCGTCGAGAAGGCGGACTGGGTGGGCCTCCCGACCTTCCACTTCCCGAACTTCACCGAGCCCGGCACCCTCACCGCGCTCGCGATGTTCCTCCCGGTCGTCCTGGTCCTGATCGCCGAGAACGTCGGGCACGTGCGCGGCGTCGCGACGATGACCGGCGACTCGACCGTGAACCAGCAGACCGGCAAGGCACTGATCGCGGACGGCGTCTCCACCACGCTCGCGGGATTCTTCGGCGGTTCGGGCACGACGACCTACGGAGAGAACATCGGCGTGATGGCTTCCACCCGCGTCTACTCCACCGCCGCCTACTGGGTGGCCGGCGCCGCCGCGATCCTGCTCAGCCTCTCCCCGAAGTTCGGCGAGGTCATCAACTCGGTGCCCGCCGGTGTGCTCGGCGGCGTGACGACCGCACTCTACGGTCTGATCGGTGTCATCGGCATCAAGATCTGGGTCGACAACCGGGTCGACTTCTCCCGCCCGGTCAACCAGTACACGGCGGCCGTCGCGCTGATCATGGCCGTCGGCGGCTTCATGATCAAGGACGAGGCCTCCGGGTTCGAGCTGGGCGGCATCGTCATCGCCACGGTCGCGGCGATCCTGATCTACCACCTGGGCAACCTCATCGCCCGCCTGCGCAAGACGGGCGCCGACGACCCCAAGCCCTTGGAGGCGGTCGGCCCGCTCGGCGGCGACCCCGAGTAGGACCCCCTCTGCTCCCGTCGCACTTTCTGTCGCTCTGCCCTCGGGATACCGACAGAAAGTGCGACGGGAGCGACGAGGAACCCCGACGCGGCGGGGACGCATGGGGCGCAGCGGTCAGGCGATGACGGCGAGCACAGCGTCGACAGGGACCACGGCGGAGAGCTCGGCGCGCTGCGACAGGACTCCTGAGCGGTGCGCCGTGACCGTGGTCTCCATCTTCATGGCGTCGAGGACCGCGACGGGCTCACCCTCCGTGACTTCGGCGCCGTCGTCGACGAGCCAGCGCACGAGCGTGCCGGGCACCGGCGAGCGCAGCTCACTCGGATCGGTCGTAGGTGCCGCGGCCGCGGGGTCCGCCGGACGACCGAGGCCCGACAACAACCCCGCCGGGATCCCGAGCATCACGCGTCGGCCGTCGATCTCGACCGGGAAGCGCTGCAGGGCGGCTTCCGGCACCGCTGCCGGTCGCAGCTGGGCCTCGAGCTTCGGCAGCAGCGCTTTCTCGATCCACTGCGTGTGCACCGCGAAGGTCGCCGTGGCGAACGCCTGCTCGTCGAGCGCCATCACATCGAACGGGATGACGGTGGCCGGTCCCTCGACCGCGAGCTCGCGCAGAGCCCTCCGTGCGCGCACGATGGCGGCATCGCGGGAGTCGGCATGCACGATCAGCTTGGCGATCATCGAGTCGAAGGCCGGTTGCACGACATCGCCCTCGTCGATACCGCTGTCCCACCGCACACCGGGTCCGCCGGGGATGCGCAGACGGTCGACGCGACCGGGGCTGGGAAGGAAGCCACGGCCGGGGTCCTCGGCGTTGATGCGGAACTCGAAGGCATGCCCGACGGGTGTCGGTGTCTCGACGAACGACGGGCCCTCGCCGAAGGCGATGCGGAACTGCTCGCGCACGAGGTCGGTCCCGGTGACCTCTTCGGTGACCGGATGCTCCACCTGCAGTCGGGTGTTCACCTCGAGGAACGAGATGGTGCCGTCGGCGGCGAGCAGGAACTCCACGGTGCCGGCTCCGCGGTACTGCACCTCACCGCAGATCGAGCGCGCTGCATCGTGGAACCGCGTCCGCTGCTCGACGGAGAGCCCGGGAGCGGGCGCCTCCTCGATGAGCTTCTGGTTACGGCGCTGCATCGAGCAGTCGCGGTCGCCGACCACCACGACACCGCCGAGTCCGTCGCCGAGCACCTGCACCTCGATGTGGCGTGGACTCTCGAGGAAGCGCTCCACGAAGCACTCTCCTCGACCGAACGCCGCGATCGCCTCGCGGGTGGCCGCGTCGAAGGCCTCGGCGACCTCGGAAAGCTCACGCACCACCTTGAGCCCGCGTCCGCCGCCGCCGAACGCGGCCTTGATCGCGATGGGGAGACCATGCTCCTCGGCGAACGCCACCGCCTCCTCAGGCCCTGCCAGAGGCTCATCGGTGCCGGCGGCGAGCGGCGCTCCGACCCGCTGGGCGATACGGCGCGCGGTCATCTTGTCACCGAGCGCGTCGATGCTCTCGGGGGTCGGTCCGATCCAGACCAGCCCCGCGTCCTCCACGGCACGGGCGAAGGCCGCGCTCTCCGACAGGAATCCGTATCCGGGGTGCACGGCGGTCGCCCCCGACTGCCGTGCGGCCGCGAGCAGCGCGTCGACGGACAGGTACGTCTCGGCCCCCGTGGAGCCGCCCAGCCCCACGGCCTCGTCCGCCAAGCGCACGTGCAGGGCATCGGCATCCTGATCCGCATAGCCCGCGACCGAGGAGTACCCGGCTTCGGCGCAGGCGCGGATCACGCGGACCGCGATCTCTCCGCGATTCGCGATCAGCACCTTCTGCGTGGATGACGCGGTGGTCATGAGGACTCCTTGACGGTGAGACGAAGACGCACTCCCGGAGCCAGCTGACCCGCGAGGTCGAGGCTGCGATCCGTGAGCGCACCGATGATGGGGTATCCCCCGGTGAGCGGATGATCGGGGAGGAACAGGACCGGCTGTCCGTCGGGCGGCACCTGGATCGCGCCGGTGACGGCACCCTCGCTCGGGAGTTCGCCGCGACGGGAGCGTTGGAGCGGGACATCGCCTTGAAGGCGGATGCCCACACGATCGGACCGTGGCGTGACCGTCCACTCCTGCCCGGTGAGGGTGGCGAGTGCCGACGCCGTGAACCAGTCGTCGCGCGGGCCGAGCGTGATCTCCAGGTCGATGAGCTCGCCGGGGGCCGGCAGATCGCGCGGCACGGCATCGGGTTCGACCGGGTGCACGCCGGCATCGCCGATCCGGATGACGGCACCGGCTCCGAGTCTTTCCGGGCCGAGCCCGGCGAGCGTGTCCGCGGCGCGGCTGCCCAGAGCAGCGGGGACATCCAGCCCGCCGCGCACGGCGATGACGTAGCGCAGCCCGCGTTCGGGGTGACCGAGAGTCAGCTCGTCGCCGTCGACCGTGGCGAAGGGCTCACCGTGCGCGACGGAGCGCTCACACCCCTCGGCGTCCTGCACGGTGAGAGCACCGAGAGCACCGGTGACCGCCGCGACTCCGGCACCCCGGAACCGCAGGACCGCTCCCCCGACGCTCTCCAGCACCGCGACATCGGCCGCGTTGCCCACAGCCCGGTTGGCGTCGCGCATCGCCCGACGGTCAGCCACCCCCGACGCCGAGACCCCGAGAGCCGCATAACCGGGACGCCCGGCATCCTGCACCAGCAGCTGCAGCGACGGGCGGATGACCTCGACCGCAGCATCTGTGCCGAAACCCAGACCATCCGCATCCGTCGCCGCGTGTTGCTCCGCGACACGCCCAGTGCGCGCCGGGTCATCTCCGTTTCGGCCCGGATGACTTTCCTCCAGCCGAGCTGTTTCCTGCACGCGCTCGAACCGCACGGTCACACCGGGTGCGAACAGGGCGGGCGGGGTGCGGTCGATGTCCCACATCACGGCATCGGTGCGGCCGATCAGCTGCCATCCGCCGGGGCTCTCGCGCGGGTACACCCCGGTGAACTGCCCGGCGAGAGCGACCGAACCGGCAGGCACGCGGGTGCGCGGCGACGATCGGCGCGGCACGTCGAACAGCGGATCGCTGCTCACCACGTACCCGAAGCCGGGGGCGAACCCCGAGAAGGCGACCCGCCAATCGGCAGCGAGATGTCTGTTGACGAGCTCTTCCGCCGACACGCCCAGCAGCGACGCCGCCTCGTCGAGGTCTTCGCCGTCGTACCGCACGGGGATGACGGCATCGCCGGTCGCCGGGAGGTGCGCCGCATCGACCTCTGTCGCCTCCAGCACTGACCCCAAGTCGGCCGCCGAGATGCGAAGCGGGTCGAAACGCACCAGGACGGTCCTGGCACCGGGGATGCGCTCGAGGACTCCGGGCAGTCCGTCCCAGGCGAGGTTCAGGCGCATCGCCTCGTCGAGGTCGGCCGCCTCGACGAGCAGGGCGTGATCGGATGCGGTGAGGATGCGCATCAGACGAGGCGGTCCGCGTCGGCGACGGAGGCGACGACGGACACGTCAGGCTCCCGCGAACGGGGCGATGGTGATGCCCGCATCCTGCAGCATCCGTTTGGTCGCAGCGGCCATCGCCACCGATCCGGGGCTGTCGCCGTGCACACAGATCGACTGCGCGACCACGGGCACATCGGTGCCGTCGATCGCACGGATCACGCCCTCGGCGGCCAGACGCACCATGCGCTCGGCCACCGTGTCGGGGTCGTGCAGCACCGCTCCGTCTTCGGTGCGCGACACGAGCTGCCCATCCGGCTGATACGCGCGATCAGCGAAGGCTTCGGCGGCCACAGCGAGCCCGGCCCGCTCGGCGACGTCGAGCACGACACCGCCGGACAATCCCAGCAGCACGAGGTTCGGATCGATCGCCCTGATAGCCGCGACGACGTCCTTCGACTGCCGTTCATCGCGCGCGATCGTGTTGTACAGCGCCCCATGGGGCTTGACGTATGACACCCTGCCGCCGACCGCGGAGGCCATCCCCATCAGCGCACCGAGCTGGTACTCCACATGGGCCTGCAAGGTGGCCGAATCGATGTCGACCTTCGTGCGCCCGAAGTTCTCGTAGTCGCGGTAGCCGGGGTGCGCGCCGATCACGACGCCGCCCTGCACCGCTGCCGCGAGGGTGTCCCGGATCCCCTCAGGGCTCCCGGCGTGGAACCCGCACGACACGTTCGCACTCGTCACGAGGCGCAGCATGCTCTCGTCGTCGCTGACGATCCGGTCGGCGACGTTCTCGCCGAGGTCCGAGTTCAAGTCGATCGACGTCATGCGATCACGCTCCGATTCCGAGGAAGGCGAAGATGGGACCGATCGACACGATCCCCATGTACCAGGTGAGCAGCGTCACGAGCGTACCGGCGACGAGCAGCCACATCGGGTACTTCTTCGAGCCAAGCAGGTCACGGCGGAACCAGCCGATGTACATGAATACCGTGAGACCGATGGGCAGGATCAGCCCGTTGAAGCCTCCGACGAAGACGAGGATCGCCGCAGGAGCCGTGCCGATCGACAGGTACACCGCCAGCGAGACGACGATGAACGCCACGGTGGCGAGCTGCAGCGGCCACCCGCCCTTGAGCTTGGTCGTGAACGTGGAGAGGAAGGTCGCGGAGGTGTACGCGGCACCGATGACCGAGCTGATCGCCGCGGCCCAGAAGATCGCACCGAAGATGCGCAGGCCCGCGTCGCCGAGCACCGCGCCGAACGCCTGACCGGCGGGGTTCGCACCCTGCCCGGACAGGTCGAGGGTGACGCCGGAGGCCACGACACCGAGGATCGCGAGGAACAGCACGTAGCGCATGACGCCGGTGACGAGGATGCCGTTGGTCGCCGCGCGCATCACGGGGCCGGCGTGCTCCGGACCCGTGTGACCCGAGTCGAGGTAGCGGTGGGCGCCGGAGTAGGTGATGTATCCGCCGACGGTTCCGCCCACGATCGTGGTGATGGTCGCGAAGTTGAGCTCATCGGGCACGAAGGTCTGACGCAACGCCTCGCCGATCGGCGGCTGGGCGATGAAGGCGACGATCAGGGTCATCACGATCATTCCCAGGCCGAGCACGACCAGGACGACGTCCATCACGGGGCCGGCTTTCTTCACCAGGAAGATGATGATCGCGAGGATCGCGGTGATGACGCCGCCGAGCTTCGCGTCGATTCCGAGCAGCGCGTTCAGACCGAGTCCGCCACCGGCGATGTTCCCGATGTTGAAGGCCAGCCCTCCGATGACGACGAGCACGGCGATCAGATGCCCGGAGAAGGGGATGGCGCTGTTGGCGAGCTCACCCGCGCGCTTTCCGGAGGAGGTGATCATGCGCCAGATGTTCAGCTGCACCGCGATGTCGACGAGGATCGAGATGAGGATCGCGAACGCGAACGCCGCACCCATCGTCGCTGTGAACGTGGCGGTCTGGGTGATGAAGCCGGGGCCGATGGCGCTGGTGGCCATGAGGAAGATCGCACCGATGACGGCGCTGCGCCCGGCGCGCTTCTTGGCCGAGGAGAGACGTGCTTCGTCTTCCGGCGAGAGGGAGGCAGTGGACTGCTCAGACATGGAGGGGGATTCCCATCGTCGTTGGTGGGTGTCGGGTGACCCCCAGTGTAGAACGGATAGAACTCGATTGTTCAACAATCATGTTTCGGTCGTGCTACAGACCGATGGCTGTCGCATGACTTCCCCCGCACAGTCGCGAACGATCCGGGAGCACCGACTCGAGCACCGACGCCTACGATGAAGGCATGAACCAGCAGGGCCCGCTCGCCGACGTGCTCCGTCAGCGCATCATCGACGGCGACTTCGCCCCCGGCTCCCGCCTGTCGGAGTCTGCCCTCGCCGAGCAGTTCGACGTCTCACGCAACACCCTTCGCGAAGCGTTCCGCGTCCTCGCGGAGCAGGGCCTCGTCGAGCACATCCCGCACCGCGGCGTCTCGGTGGCCTCCCCCACCATCGCCGACGTGATCGACATCTACCGCGCCCGCCGCGTGATCGAGTGCACGGCCCTACGCCAGTCGGAGCCGGAGCACCCTGCCGTACAGCTCATGCACGACGCCCTCGCCGAGGCCGAGGAGCAGCTGCCGCACGAGGACTGGCGGCGCATCGGCAGCGCGAACATGGCCTTCCATGACGCGATCGTCGCCCTCGCAGACAGCGCACGCCTGGCACGCACCTACCGCGACGTCGCCGCCGAGCTGCGGCTCGTCTTCCTCGAGATCGACGAGCCGCGGTCGCTGCATGAGCCGTTCGTCCGCCGGAACCGTGCGGTGCTCACAGCCCTCCTCGAGAGGGGTCCCGAGGCAGCCGCGGAAGAGCTCGAGCGATACCTCACAGCCTCCGAACGCAGCGTGCTGGGAGCCTTCGCCCGCATGGGTCACCCCTGACCCCCGACCTCTCGCGGCTCCTGGGAGCACCTTCGACCAGAACAGTGTTCGGTATTTCTGACCTGAGTGCATAAATCTGTGAACGTGCCGGGAAATGCCTTGCCATCCCGTGAAAGCGGTGCTTACCGTGAGCGGACTTCGGAGGGATCGGGGCGCAGAGCTGCTCCCCTGTCCACCCGGAGGCCGCGTACCGAGGGGGTGCGCGGAATCGTTCAGATCGAAAAGGACTACTACTTTGCGACTCACGAGAAAACTGGCGTTCGCCGCTACCGCGGCTGCTGCGCTCTGCCTCGGCACGGTCATCCCCGCTGCCGCCAACTCCACGCCCGACGCCGACGACATCCCCACCTTCCAGGAGTTCGAGGCGTCGACCTACCGAGACGTCGACGGCGCCTACGTCGTCAACGGCGACGAGGTGATCTCCAACCAGGGCGAGCTGCGGTCGTTCTACGAGCAGCTCCTCGGTGCCGACCCCGTGACCAACGGGCTGATCGTCAACACGGTCAACAACATCGACGACAAGTGGTCGAACGCCCAGGTGGGCAACCTCACCTACTGCGTCAGCACCGCCTTCGGCGCTCGTCACGCCGACGTGGTCAACGCGATGGAGAGCGGCGCCGCACTGTGGGAGGCCGCGTCGTCGAAGGTGAACTTCATCTACGACAGCAGCGCCGACGCCAACTGCACGACGCGCAACAACGCCGTCCTGTTCTCGGTCGAGCCGGTGCAGACGACGCAGTACATCGCCAGGGCCTTCTTCCCGAGCACGGCACCGCGCCTGCAGAACGTGCTCATCGACGACTCGATCTGGACCCCCGGGTCGTCCTGGACTCCGACGAACGTGCTCGGACATGAGCTCGGCCACGTTCTCGGCTTCCGCCACGAGCACACCCGCCCGGAAGCCGGCACCTGCTTCGAGGACAACAACTGGCGTCCGCTGACGCCGTACGACTCCTCATCGATCATGCACTACCCGCAGTGCAACGGCTCCTCCGACGACCTGTCGATGACGAGCGTCGACACCGCCGGTGTCGTCTCGCTCTACGGCAACTGACGCACTCCGCACCGTCGGAGACAGCGGGGCCCGGTCGTTCTCGACCGGGCCCCGCGTTCGTCTGCCGCCGCATCAGAGGCGCGGGTTCGGCACAGCCTCATCCGGACGCAGGGCCGCTGTCGCCCGCGGCCGCGGTTCACCGTCGCGGAGCGGAGCCGGAGGCGCGATGGGAGCGGTGGGCTCTGGCAGCCCGTACCGACGGAACATCCACCGTCGCGCCTCTTCGAGCGGGTAGGTGTCGCCGAACACGGCGGACTTCACGAAGACGCCCTCGATGGTGCTGCGCAGCATGACCTCCTCGAGCGCCGGATCCTCGGCCCCGCGTGCACGGAACAGGTCGCGGACCGCATCTTCGGCCGCTGTGGCACCCGCCTCGTGCCGCGCCTCCGACTCCGCGAAGAGCCGATGCGTGGCCGGCTGCTGCTGCATCGCGAGCACGGCCCGCTGCAGGGGTATGGCATACGCCGTCGCGGTGAGGGCGCCGTCGATCACCGCGGCGAGCATCTCGTCCGGCGTGCCATCGACACGGGCGAACCCGAGCACGGTCTCGAACCACCGGTCGATCACGGCCGCGACGAGCTGCTCCTTGCCGCCGAAGTGGTAGTTCACGAGGCCCTGCGCGACGCCGGCCCGCTTCGTGATCTCGGCGATGCTCGCCCCCGCGACGCCTCGCTCGCTGAACGCCTCGATCGCCGCCTGCAGGATGTTCTCCCTGGCGCGCTCCCTGGCCACCCGGTTCTGCTCGTCGGAGCGTGCCATCGGCATCCACCTCCTGAGTCCCGCCGGCCTGTCTTTCCGAATCGCCCCCCGCCGTATAGATTACTCACTGAATGTTTGTTCAATCTATGAGCAGGCGCGGATTCACCCCCTCCCAGGAGCATCAATGCACTCTTTCGCGAGCGTCGACTTCAACAGCATCACCTCGATCTTCGAGTGGCTCGTCGGACAGTGGTGGGCCTGGGCGATCGTCGGCGTCATCGTGCTGTTCTTCCTCGTGACCTGGATCCTCCCGGACGCCAAGGTCAAGGCTTCGCCGGAGTACCCCGCCACCGGCGTGGAGGCCGACGAGATCGCGCTCGGCTTCCTGCAGATCGTCAACCTCCCCTCCGGGCACTGGAACGATCCGACGGCCTCGCTCCTCGGCGACCGCGAGAAGAAGGTGCTCGTCGACCAGTGGGGTGTGCACACGCGAGAGGAGTGGCTGGCCAACATCGAGCGACTCAGCACAGTCCGGCGACGCCGCGAGGTGTGGGTGCTCTACCTCGCCGTGCGCACCGAACTCGCTCAGCGTCTGGCCCGAGCGCCGAAGGCCAAGGAATGGCTCGCCGCGATCGTGCAGGAAGGCGGGGACAAGCGCGACGCCCGCACCTTCATCACCTCGATCGAGTACGCGGAAGCGCAGGTGCGCAAGCGCGTGGGCAAGGACATCGTCACCCCCGACCTGTTCGTGAAGACCCTCGACGGCTACGCGATCGGTCAGGCCGTGGCGATGGCGACCTGGGGTGTCGCGCTCGGGCACGCCGACATCGCCGAAGCGCGAGCGATCATCCACCGCATCAACGTCGACGCCCGCCCGGCATTCGAGTCCTGGGCCGACTTCGGGCTGAGCTACATCGTCGGTCGCGTGATGCACTGGTCGGACGGCAACGTCGACGAGAAGTCGTTCGAGAAGTTCGGAGACGGTTGGTCCGACTTCAAGGCCGCCGCGACGGAGAAGCGCAACGGCCCGTGGGCGACGCTGTCATGGAGCCTGTAGCCGTCGACCTGGAACCGCTGAGACGAAGCGCCGGTCTCCGCGACATCCTCACCTACGAGCGCACCTGCGGGATCCCGCCGCACCGCCGATTCCTGGTGATCCTGGTGGCCGTGCTGCTGTTCGCCATCGCGATGCTGACCGGACTGTGGTTCCTCGGGCGCGGCGACATCCTGACGGTCGCACCGATCCTCGGGGTCTTCGTCATCGGGTACACGGTGCTCGCCGCCGTCGGCTTCCTGTGGTGGGCGGTCGGCCTGAGCCGTCGAGTGAAGATCGCCGCGTTCGCGTGGCAGAACGGCTGGGCGTACGCCGACATCCTCGAGCGCACCCGGCGTCCCGGTGCGGCATTCACCAGGGTCGTGCACGGTCGCGAACGGGCAGTCATCGCCTGCGACGACGAGCGGATGCCCTTCGAGCTGGGGATGCACCATTCGGTCTCGCGCGGGCAGGAGCGCGCGACGATCCAACGCCCGTTCGCCTTCATCGAGCTGCCGCTTCCCGCGTCCGTTCCGCACATCGTGCTGGCGAACCGGAAGCACAGCATCGTCCCCACTCTCGGACTCGGACGCGGAGCGGCCCGCATGGAGCTGGAGGGGGATTTCGCGAAGACGTTCCGTCTCCTCGTTCCGGAGGGGTATCAGCGGGATGCCCTCTACATCTTCACGCCCGACCTGATGGCCCGGGTACTCGATCTCGGTTCCGGTGCCGAGATCGAGCTCGTCTCCGATCGCCTCTACGTCTACCTGCCGTCGCGCACGCGGTTCGATCGGGCCGAGACCATGGCGTCCGCGGTCACCCTGGCCGAGGAGTTCCACCGGCGCTTCGCCGCCCGCACCGAGCTGTACCGCGACGACGCGGCCGGAGCCATCGCCACCGGAGCGGGAGTGTCGGTCGGCCTGCGCGGACAGCGGCTGGGAGGTCGCGGGATCTCCGTCTTCGCCGTGGCCGGCACCGCCGCGGTGCTGCTGCTCTCCGCCGGCATCACCGCCTTCACCCTGTTCGGCGGTGATCTGCTCAGCTCGTTCGTCGACTGAGCCCTCAGACGCACGGCTGTGGGCCTGGCCCGGAGGGGGCGCCAGGGCCGCAGCCGTGTCTTTCCCGTCGGGGCCTGCCGCGCAGACCTCAGGCGGAGGCGCGGACCACCAGCTCGGTCGGGAGGATCGTCGTGGTCGGCGGATTCTCGCCCGCGAGACGTGACAGCAGCACCCGTGCCATGGCCTCACCCTGCGCATACATCGGCTGGTGCATGGTGGTGAGCGGCGGATCCGTCGTGACGGCGACCGAGGAGTCGTCGAAGCCGACCAGGGCGATGTCCTCCGGTACTCGAAGTCCAGCCGACCGCAGTGCCGTCAGCGCACCGCGGGCCATCAGGTCGCTCGCGACGAAGATCGCGTCAGGTCGACCTCCGTCGAGCAAGCGCCTCGCGGCCTCTGCCCCGCTGCTCTCGCTGTAATCGCCCTCCTCCTCCGCGTAGGGGGTGAGCGCCGCTCCGGCAAGAGCGGCCCGGAAGCCCTGCACACGATCCTCCGAGGCGACCATCGTGAGCGGACCCGAGATCGTGGCGATGCGCGTGCGGCCGATGTCGATCAGCCGCTGGGTCGCGTTCCTCGCCCCGGCGACGTTGTCGACGTCGACGACGTAGTCGCCTTCGCGTCGACGCACGGGGCGTCCGCCGAACACGACGGGTACTGCATCCGCTATCCGATCGACGAACGCATCGCTCGTGTGGTGCGACACGATGAGCGCACCGTCCACACCACCGTTACGGACGAAGCTCGTCATCTTGTCGCCGGGGTCATCGCTCGCGATCAGCAGGTTGAGCAGGTAGTCGGAGCCGCCGAGCGCCCCGGTGATGCCCGCGACGATCGCCGCGAAGAACGGGTCCCCGAAGAAGCGCGTGGTGTCTTCCGGAACGATCAGCGCGATGGCGTGCGTCTGGCGCGATGCCAGCGAGCGTGCCGCGCGGTTGGGCACATAGTTGAGCTCGTCGATGGCGGCGCGCACGGCGGCGAGCGCTTCGGGACTCACGGCCGTCGACCCGTTCACGACCCGCGACACGGTCGATCGGGAGACACCGGCAGCCGACGCCACCTCTTCGATGGTCGCTCGGGGCGACATCAACGCACGCACTCTTCCATCGCCCTATTCTCACCGGTCGAACGACCATGTCGCTTCGAATCGCGCAAATGGTCGCATCTCGACCACGGATCCAGCCATTCGCGCGATTCGAAAGGCCCGGTGGCGCTCAGAGCGCGCGGTCGGCGATAATGCGGGCGTACTCGTGGGCGGAGTCCTTGAGGGTGCGCTCCTGCGTGTCGTAGTCGACGCGCACGATGCCGAAGCGCTTGTCGTAGCCCCAGGCCCACTCGAAGTTGTCGAACAACGACCAGTAGAAGTAGCCGCGCACGTCGACACCCGCCTCCGCCGCGTCGAGCACGGCCCCCAGGTGCAGCCTCAGGAACTCGGTGCGCTCGGCGTCGTGCACGTGGGCCTCGCCGTCTTCGACCACCACGACGTCGTCATAGGCCGCGCCGTTCTCGGTCATGTAGAGCACCGTTCCCGCGGGCTCGGCGTACTCCGTCCACACCCGCTGCAGCACACGGGTGAGCCCCTCCGGCTGCACCTCCCAGTTCTGCGCGGTGCGGGGCAGACCTCGCTCGACCGCGTGGATGCCCTCACTCGACGGATACGGGCTGCGACGCACTCGCTCGGTGTCGGGCTCTGCCGAGACGGGCTGGTCTGCCGGTGCCGCGCCCGAGACGAGGTCGCCGTGGTAGTAGTTCACGCCCTGGGTGTCGATGTGCTGCGCGATCACGTCGAGGTCGCCGCCACGCACGGCCGCTTCGAACGTGGCGACCGCTTCCGCGTCCACCGCACGGATGTCCTCGACGATGTCGGCCGGATAGCTGCCGCGGTAGATCGGATCGAGGAACCAGCGGTTGAACTGGCCGTCCACGCGGCGGGCGGCGTCGACGTCGGCCGGGTTCTGCGGATCGGCAGGATCGGCGACCGTGTGGTTCAGCGTGATCCCGAGGTTGAGCGAGGCATCACGCCCCCGCAGCTCCTGCACCGTCTTGCCGTGGGCGAGCAGCAGGTGGTGCGCGGCGAGCAGCCCCTCCGTGATGCTGGTGTGGCCGGGCGCGTGCTCACCCGCCGTGTAGGAGAGGAACGATGAGCACCACGGCTCGTTCAGCGTGGTCCAGACGTTCACCCGGTCGCCGAGCGCATCGTGCATGGTCCCCGCGTACTCGAGGAAGCGGTCGACGGTGTCGCGGTTCGTCCATCCCCCGGCCTCCTGCAGCGCCTGCGGCATGTCCCAGTGGTACAGCGTCAGCCAGGGCAGGATGTCGGCGGCGAGCAGTTCGTCGACCAGGCGCTCGTAGAAGTCGACGCCCGCGGCGTTCACCGCTCCGCCGTCAGGACGCACCCGGGACCACGAGGTGGAGAACCGGTAGGTCTGCAGGCCGAGCCGCTTCATGAGCGCGACGTCCTGCGGGTACCGATGGTAGTGATCGCACGCGACGTCGCCGTTCTCCGCTCCGATCACGGCGCCCGGCTCGCGCGAGAACGCATCCCAGATCGATGCGGTGCGCCCGTCCTCGAACGCCGCCCCTTCGATCTGGTACGCGGCCGTGGCTGCGCCGAAGAGGAAGTTCTCGGGGAAGGAGCGGGTCATACGGGTCATCCTTTCACCGCGCCAGCCATGATGCCACTGACCAGCTGCCGGCCCGCGACCACGAAGAGCACGAGCAGCGGAAGGGTCGCGAGCACCGCTCCGGCGAGCACGATCGAGTAGTCGATGTAGTAGCCCGACTGCAGCTGGCTGAGCGCCGTCTGCAGGGTCGGGTTCTGCGGGGAGAGCACGATCAGCGGCCACAGGTAGTCGGTCCACGCCGTCATGAACGTGAAGAGGCCGAGGATCGCCATGGCGGGCCGTGCGGCGGGGAGCCCCACGGTCAGGAACGTGCGGAACTGGTTCGCGCCGTCCATGCGGGCGGCCTCGATCAGCTCGTCGGGGATCACGTCCACCAGGTACTGGCGCATGAAGAAGACACCGAATGCCGTGACGAGGGTCGGCACGATGACGGCGCCGATCGAGCCGGTCCAGCCCAGCTCGCGCATCAGCATGAACAGCGGGATGATGCCCAGCTGCGTCGGGATGGCCATGGTCGCGATCACGAAGATCATCAGACCGTCGCGCCCCTTGAAGCGCAGCTTGGCGAAGGCGTAGCCGGCCAGGGTCGAGAACGTGACCACCGAGACGGTGATGATGCCCGAGATGAGGAACGAGTTGCCCAGCGCCAGCCAGAACGGGATCGCGTCGAACACCTTGGCGGCGTTGGTGAAGAAGTTGCCGCCCGGGATGAGCGGAAGCGTCTCGCCGCGCGTCGCGTTGGTGCCGCTCGCGACCACGACCGACCACCACAGCGGGTACACGCTGCCGATGATGAAGGCCGCCAGGAGCCCGTAGGTGAGGAAGCCGGGGCGACTGCCGATACCGGCGGTGCCCCCGGTGGCGGCGCGACGGCGGCGGATCTTCTCGGGGACGCTCAGCGCCTGCGTGGCGGTCATCGCGCATTCTCCTCGGTGGTGGTGGCGATCGTCGTTCCGGCGGCGGCGGCTGCTGCGGCGCCGGCGGTGCGCGCGCGGCGGCGAGCGGTGCGGTCCTTCGGTGCATCCCCCGTGGAGATGCGTCGGGAGATGAGGAAGTTGATCACGCCGATGAACACGATCAGCAGGAACAGCAGGATCGCGACCGCCGACGCTTCGCCGAGGTTGCGACGGAAGAACGCCAGCTCCCACAGGAACAGCACGGTCGTCTGGAACTGGCGGTCGCTGCCGCCGATGCCCCCGGCCGTCGACACGTCGAACAGACGCGGCTCGGCGAAGATCTGCAGCCCGCCGATCGTCGCGGTGATGATCACGAAGATCAGGGTCGGACGGATCGTGGGAATCGTGATGGAGAAGAAGCGGCGAGCGGCACCGGCCCCGTCGAGGGCCGCGGACTCGTACAGGTCACGCGGCACGGCCTGCATCGCGGCGAGCAGGATGAGGGCGTTGTAGCCCGTCCAACGGAAGTTCACCATCACCGCGATCGCGATGTGCGACAGCGCGGTGTTGTGCTTCCACTCCTGGTCGGCGATGCCGATGAGGTTGAGCAGGTTGTTGGCCAGGCCGTCGGCCTCGTTGAAGATGCTCGAGAAGATGATGGCGACAGCGACCGGTGTGACCACGAACGGGATGAGCACGCTCATGCGCCAGAACGTCGGAGCCCGCAGCCCGCGGTCGAGGAGGTAGGCGATCACCAGCGCGACCGCCAGTTGGGGGATCGCGGAGAGCAGGAAGATGCTCAGAGTGTTGCCGATCGAGTTCCAGAACATGGCATCGCCGAGGATCTTGGCGAAGTTGCCGATGCCGACGAAGTCCCCCTCGCCTTTGAGCAGGTCCCACTCGTGCACGGCGACCCAGACCGTGTAGAGCAGCGGGAACAGACCGACCAGCCCGAACAGCAGGAAGAACGGCGAGATGTAGAAGTACGGCGAGGCGTTCTGGTCGAACCGGGAGAGCCGGTGCCGCCAGGAGCGTTTCTCCGGGGCGTCGGTCTGTGGCGCGGATGCCGCGCTCTGCGTCTGCGCGGGAGGGGCGGTGAGAGTCATGGGGTGTCCTTGTCCCGGGGGTTCCGAGGGTTCCCGTCGCAGTTTCTGTCGGAATGCGTGCGCGATACCGACAGAAACTGCGACGGGAAGGAGGGTGGGTCAGCCGACGAGGTCGTGCAGCAGACCGATGGCCTGATCCCAGGCGCCCTGGGTGTCGGTGTCTCCACGGTCCAGGCTGCTGAGCGCCGGGCCGAAGACGTTCTCCTGGATCACCGAGTCATCGGCGCCCTTGAACTGCGCGACCACACCCTTCGCCCGCTCGGCGAGGATCGCGCCGGTCGGAGCGTCGTTGAAGAAGGCGTTCGGCGTCGCGTCGGCCGCGAGCTCCTCCTGCGCCTTGATCGTCGAGGGGAAGTTGCCCGCCGCAGCGGACTGCTTCACCTGCCGCTCGGGCTGCGTCAGCCAGTCGGCCAGCTCGGCCGCGGCCTCCTTGTGCTGCGACGACTCCGGGATGGACAGGAACGCGCCGCCCCAGTTGGCCGCGCCGCCGGGGAACACATCGGCGAAGTCCCATCCGGTGGAGGCGTCTCCCCCGCCGGCCTCGACCTGACCCTGCACCACGCCGAGCATCCAGCCCGGGCAGACGAAGGTGGCGAACGTGCCGTCGACGAACGACTTGCCGCCGTTCCAGTCCCAGGCCGTCTGCGCGGCGGACTGGCCGCCCTCGGTCGCGGCACCCAGCTGCTCGAAGCGCTCCTTGAGCTCGTCGTTGCCCTCGACGTTGAGCTCGCCGTCGGCGGTGTAGTAGCCCTCGTCGAGCTGGTTCACCATGGCGTTCCAGACGAACCCTGAGTGGTCGTACCAGGCCTTTCCGGTCTTCGCGGTGTAGTCGGCTCCGACCTTGAAGTAGTTCGCCCAGTCTCCGTTGAGCAGCTCCGCGACCGACTCGCGGTCGCTGGGGAGACCCGCCGCCTCGAAAGCCGCGCCGTTGTAGCAGATGCCGCTCGGGCCGATGTCGGTGCCGTAGCCGATGACACGGCCCTCGGCGTCGGTGGCCTGACCGTACTTCCAGTCGACCCAGTCGTCCTTGCGGTCCTCGATGCCGTAGTCGCGCAGGTCGACGAAGGTGTCCGAGACGTCCATGATCGCGCCGAGCCAGCCCTCCTCGATCGCGACGACGTCGCTGAGACCGGAGCCGGCGGCGATCTTGGTGAAGGCATCGGTGCGGGCGTTGCCGCCCGTGTCGATGTTGGTCGCCTCGATCTTCACGTTCGGGTGCGCCTTCTCGTACTCCTTGTAGAGGTCTTCGTAGCCGAAGGTGCCGAAGGTGGTCACGGTCAGCGTGACCTCTTCGTCGCCGTTCGCGTCGCCGCTGTCGCCGTTGTCGCCGGAGCAGCCGGCGAGGGCGAGGGCGGATACGGAGGCCACAGCGGTGATCGCGAGGATCCGGTGGCGGGCACGTGTGTTCACAGTTCACTCCTTTGTGGTGGTCGTGCGGTGGTGGTCGTGCGTGTGATGCGTCGGGACGTCGTGGGAGCGCTCCCACGACCGAGCAGCAACTCTATGGGAGCGCTCCCACGGTGTCAACCCGTGGCGGTGCGGCACCGCTTCCGAATAACCCAGGCGCGACCTGGCGCCTCTGCGGCCGCGCGTCCTCTCCGTCGCGTTTCTCCTGAGTTGCGAACACGGCGTACCCTTGGGCGGTGCCCGAAGCCACACTCTCCCCTGCCCTCGTCCGCGCCGAGACCCTGATCCGCAATGTGCCGGACTACCCGCAGCCGGGCATCATCTTCCGCGACATCACGCCTCTCCTCGCCGACGCCGATGCCCTCCGCGTCACGACCGAGGCGATCATCGAGCCATTCGCCGGCCAGTTCGACGTGATCGCCGGCATCGAGGCGCGCGGCTTCATCCTCGCCAGCGCGGCCGCCATCGCCGCAGGGGTCGGCCTGATCCCGATCCGCAAGGCGGGCAAGCTTCCCCGGCCCGCCGCATCCGTCGACTATGCGCTCGAGTACGGCACCGCCACGATCGAGATGCACGACGACCTGCCCGTGGGCTCGCGCGTGCTGTTGATCGACGATGTGCTCGCCACCGGAGGAACCCTCGCCGCCGGTCGCGAACTGGTCGAGCGCCTCGGCAGCCACGTGATCGGCATCTCCGTGCTCTTCGAGATCGACGGCCTCGGCGGCCGTGACGCCGTGGGCGACCTCCACACCGTCTTCCACTCCGCCTGACTCCTCCACGGCGCCGAGCGGATGCGGCGAGGGCAGTAGACTGAGTGCGCCCGTCCGCCCGCGACTCTTGGAGCCGTCATGCCCACCATCGTCGTCGACGTCATGCCCAAGCCCGAACTGCTCGACCCACAGGGCAAGGCCGTCTCCGGCGCCTTCGCCCGCCTCGGCGTCGAGGGCTTCACCGACGTCCGCATCGGAAAGCGCTTCGAGCTCACCGTCGAGGGAGAGGTCACCGACGAGGTGCTCGCCGAGGCGAAGCGCATCGCCGACGAAGTGCTCTCCAACTCCGTGATCGAAGACGTGGTCGGCATCGAGGTCGCCGAGTGACCGTCCGCATCGGCGTCATCACCTTCCCGGGCTCGCTCGACGACCGCGACGCGCAGCGCGCCGTCCGCATCGCCGGCGCCGAGGCCGTCGCCCTGTGGCACGGATCGCACGACCTCGAGGGGGTCGACGCGCTGGTCCTGCCGGGTGGCTTCAGCTATGGGGACTACCTCCGCGCCGGCGCCATCGCCGCACTCTCGCCGATCATGAGCGAGGTCAAGGACGCCGCAGCCAAGGGCATGCCCGTGCTCGGCATCTGCAACGGCTTCCAGATGCTGGTGGAGGCGCACCTGCTCCCCGGCGGTCTGATCCGCAACAACCACCAGCACTTCGTGCGCCGCGACCAGAAGCTCACGGTCGAGAACTCCGACACCGCGTGGACCAATGCGTTCCGCACCGGTCAGGAGATCGTGATCCCGCTCAAGAACGCCGACGGTGGCTACATCGCCGACGAGCAGACGCTGGATCGCATCGAGGGCGAGGGCCTCGTGGCGTTCCGCTACGCCGGGGTCAACCCGAACGGATCGCTGCGCGACATCGCCGGCCTCACGAACGCAGCAGGCAACGTCGTCGGCCTGATGCCGCACCCCGAGCACGCTACCGAGGCGGGCTTCGGTCCCGACACCGCCGCCGCGATGCGCAGCGGCGTCGACGGGGTCGAGTTCTTCACGAGCGCGATCGCCGCGGTCGCCCGCGTCGCCGCCTAGTCTCCTTCCCCGCCGTACCGACCGCATCGGCCGGTCCGGATCGGATCAGTCTTCCGGGAGAGCGAACGGATTGTCCCCGATCGCGGCGAGCAGGTACCAGGCGGTCGCGCCGGTGTGCAGGCTCGCGTAGTACAGGTCGCCGAATCCGGAGTCGAGGCCGTCGCTCGACGTGGCGACGATCCCCTTGCCGTCGCCGTTCGGAGCGTCGCGCTGCGCCAGTCGGATACTGCTCAGCAGCGTCTCGGCACGATCGGCGTCGCCGGCACCGCCACGCAGCGTGAGGGCGAGCGCGAGATGTCCGCTGCCCTCGAACCACGCCTTGGAGACATCGACCTCGCTGATGGACGGTCCCGTGTACGGGCCATCGGTTGCGAGCAGATTCGCGAGCGTCCAATCGAGCGCCGCCCCGTAACGCGGGTCGCCCGTGGCGAGGGCGCTCCACGTCTGGGCGTCCAGCGGAATCGGACGGGTGTTGATCGTCGAGCCGTCGAGGCCGGTTCCGGTGTTCACGTGGCCGTCGGCGCTCTGCATGGCGGCGACGAAACCCGCGGCGACCGCTGCCCGGTCCGTCCAGACCTGGTCGCCGGTGAGCTGGCCGAGCTGCGTGAAGAAACCGGCGATGTCGCTGTTGTGCTCGGTGGATTTCCACGTCAGCGAGGTGCCGTCTTCGAGCTCACCCCCGGTGTACCCGTACGGCGCTCTGGTCATGTCGGCCGTGTGGTCCTGGATCCACTCGCCGACCCGCACCGCACCGTCGAGGTATCGGTGATCCCCTGTCGCGTGCGCGAGACGGGTGAGGGCCAGACCGACCCAGGCCTGGTTCCCCGTGAACGCCCCGGCTCCCGTGATCTCCACCCGCCCCTGACGGATTCCGTGCGGCTCGTACGACGCCCTGGTACGTCCGTCGCCGACCGGATCGTTCTCCTGCACGAAGAGCAGGGTGTCGCCGATCGCGCGTGCACGCCGGAGGTCGTCGGGAAGGCCGCGGGCGGTGTAGGCGATGATCACGAGTGCGTCGTCGTAGACGAACGAGGGCGTGAAATCCCAGGCCGGAGTCGTGAAGAAGCCGCCCTCATAGCTGCGCGGCAGGCAGCGGCCCGCTCCATCACAGAACTCGTCGGTGCGCGCATCCAGGAACTCATACGCCAGCGCGACCGACGCCGCCGGATCGGCGACCGGATCAGCCGCGGCGTCGGCTCGCGCCGCGAAGGCATCCGAGACCGCAGGCGCGGCCCCCACGAGCACGGCCCCGACGACGAGCGCGGCGACAGTCGCCCAGGGGGCGGATCGGCGGGCGGAACCGGGCATCGGGACCTCTCGAACGGCAGCAGCCTCGCGGGCTGGGCGCACGGATGACGTGGGGGACGATGCGAAGCCTGTCATGACAGCAGTCGACAGGTGAAGTGTCTTTCGGCCACATTTCGTCGCGGAGTGACGAGATCCCGTCTCTCGTAGCGCAGGCGCCACCACCGTGCAAGGCGTTTGTGCGATCTCTCCGGGGCATTGAGCATGGTCCTCCCACCCCCGAACCACCTCGGAAAGGATCCCCCATGCCCCGCGACCAGTACTCCTTCACAGACCCGTCCGCGCTCTACGCCGACATCGAGCCGCAGAAGCAGCACATGCCGGAGCCCGGACTCGACGCGGATCTCACCCCGCACGCCGACCTCGGGGAGGAGTCCTACCGCGGCACGGGGCGCCTGACCGGACGCAAGGCCCTGATCACGGGCGGCGACTCCGGCATCGGTGCGGCCACCGCGATCGCTTTCGCCCGCGAGGGTGCCGACGTCGCGATCTCCTACCTGCCACAGGAGGAAGAGGATGCGCGTCGGATCGCCGACATCCTGCGCGACGCCGGTGCGACGGTCGCCACGATCCCCGGTGACCTGCGCGACCCGGAGTACTGCCGTGCCCTCGTCGCCGAGGCGGTCGCGAAGCTGGGCGGCCTCGACATCGTCGTCAACAACGGCGGCAAGCAGGTGTATCAGGAAACGCTCACCGACATCACGGACGAGCAGTTCGACGACACCTTCAAGACCAACGTGTACGCAATGTTCTGGATCACCAAGGCGGCGCTGCCCCACCTCCCGGCCGGCTCGACGATCATCAACACGACGTCGATCCAGGCGTACTCGCCCTCCGGCATCCTGGTGGACTACGCCTCGACGAAGGCCACGATCAACGCATTCTCCAAGGGCCTCGCGGAACAGCTCGCGCCGAAGGGCATCCGCGTGAACGCCGTGGCACCGGGGCCGATCTGGACGCCTCTGCAGCCCAGCGACGGACAGCCGCAGGAGAAGCTCCCCGAGTTCGGGAAGGACACACCCCTCGGGCGCATGGGACAGCCTGCCGAGCTCGCCCCCGCATACGTGTTCCTCGCCTCGGCGGAGTCGAGCTACGTCGCCGGAGAGACCCTGAACGTGAACGGCGGCATGCCGACACCCTGACCGCTTCGTACGCTCAGGACGCGAGGGCCGGTGGCCATACCCCGATGATCAGCGCCATCACGACGACCGTGACCAGTTCGTGCGCGATGTTCAGCGTGGTGAGCCGGGTCGACCGGCCCTCGAAGGCGTCGTGGGTGATGAAACGTGCAGCCGTGAACCCTGCCCACAGCGTGACCGCCGTGACGACCGTGCCCCAGAAGAAGGATCCGCCGTAGAAGTGCCAGGCGATCGACGAGGCACCGGCGAGCACCCACGCCGTGATGAAGCTCACGATCACGGTGGTGACGATGGGCCACACCGCCGTCGCCGCCGGCCTGTCCATGTCGACGTTCGCGAGCTTCGACCAGCGTGTGCCGAACACCTTCGGCGCGTACCAGATCGAGCCGACGATCATGCTCGATGCGGCGGCCAGCAGGACCGCCCAATAGTTGATCTCGGGAACCATGACAGCCTCCACTCGTCGGATGCCTCACCATACTCCCGGGCGGCCTATCGTGCGGGTGACACCTGCATGATCCTGCGACAGCTGCATGACCAGGCACGCCGGAGGCTCATGCAGGTGGGGAACGATCATGCAACCGAGTAGGCCGCCCCCGAGGAAACCGGGCGCTTCGAACCGATTCGATCCCCGCTCTGGCATGAATGTAAGCGTTTGCACTAGCCTGTTCCCATGGCACAGCTTGAGCAGATCGCAGCCCCCGGTTCCGAGTGGTGGCGCAGCGCCGTCATCTACCAGATCTACCCCCGCTCCTTCGCGGACGCCTCGGGCGACGGCATCGGCGACCTGCCGGGCATCACGGGCCGCCTCGATGCTCTGCAGGAACTCGGCGTCGACGCGATCTGGCTCAGCCCGTTCATGACGAGCCCGCAGCGCGACGCCGGCTACGACGTGGCCGACTACCGCGACGTCGACCCGCTGTTCGGCACGCTCGCCGACTTCGACGACATGCTCGAAGCCGCCCATGCCCGGGACATCCGCGTGATCGTCGATCTCGTCCCCAACCACTCGTCCGACCAGCACCCCTGGTTCCAGGAGGCGCTCAAGGCCGCACCCGGCAGCCCGGAGCGTGCGCGCTACATCTTCCGCGACGGCAAGGGCGAGAACGGCGAACTGCCCCCGAACAACTGGGAGTCGGTGTTCGGCGGCGGCATGTGGCAGCGCGTGACCGAGGCAGACGGCACCCCCGGCCAGTGGTACCTGCACATCTTCGACGCCACGCAGCCCGACTTCGACTGGAACAACGAAGAGGTGCAGGAGGAGTTCCGCTCGATCCTGCGCTTCTGGCTCGACCGTGGTGTCGACGGCTTCCGGGTCGACGTGGCCCACGGCATGATCAAGACCGAGGGCCTGCCCGACTACACACCCCCGAGCGACGCGGACTCCATGGGCGGCGGCGAGTCGAACGTGCCTTACTGGGGCCAGGACGGCGTGCACGAGATCTACCGCGACTGGCACAAGGTGCTCGCCGAGTACGACGGCGACCGCGCCCTCTGCGGCGAGGCCTGGATGCCCACCCTCACGCAGACCGCGCTCTGGGTGCGCCCGGACGAGATGCACCAGACCTTCAACTTCCCGTACCTGATGACGGAGTGGGACGCGAAGAAGCTCGGCGACGTGATCCGCGAATCGCTGGACGCGTTCGGCGAGGTCGGCGCTCCGAGCACGTGGGTGCTGTCGAACCACGATGTGGTGCGCCACGCGACCCGCCTCGCCCTCACCTCCGACAACCCCCAGGGCGAGGGCATCGGCCCGAACACCCCGGACAAGCCGGACACCGCGACCGGACTCGCTCGCGCCCGCGCCGCGACGACTCTGATGCTGGCCCTGCCCGGTTCTTCGTACCTCTACCAGGGCGAAGAGCTCGGACTGCCCGAGGCGATGGAGATCCCCGACGAGTACCGTCAGGACCCGACCTGGTTCCGCACGAACGGTGCCCGATACGGACGCGACGGGTGCCGCGTGCCTCTCCCCTGGAACGCAGAGGCTCCGGCCTTCGGCTTCAACGACACCGGACTGTCGTGGCTGCCCCAGCCCGCCGACTGGGCGGCATACGCCCGCGATGTGGAGGAGGTCGACCCCGCGTCGACGCTCGCGCTGTACAAGCGCCTGCTCGCCGGGCGTCGTGAGCACGGCTTCGGCAGCGGATCGCTGGTGTGGGAGGACGCTGGTCCCGACGCGGTGGCGTTCCGCCGTGGCGACGTGCACGTGGTCGCGAACCTCGGCACCGACCCGATCGAGCTGCCGGCCGACGCCCTGGTGATCCTGCAGAGTCAGCCGTTCGAAGGAGCGGCCGTCCCGGTCGACACCGCCGTCTGGTACACCTCCGCAACCCACGCCTGACACCCCCTCCGGTCGCGGTTGCTGTCGCTCACCTCCCCGTGAAGCGACAGCTACCGCGACCGGAGCTTTTCGACAGAGGAAGCCATGGCCAGCATCGATGAGGTCGCCCGGCTCGCCGGAGTCTCCACCGCGACCGTCTCGCGCGCACTGAGCGGGCGCGGCCACGTGTCCGATTCCGCGAAGGAGCGGGTGCAGGCCGCGGCGCAGACCCTCGGCTACGTGGTGTCGTCCCGCGCGTCGAGCCTGGCATCGGGTCGCACCCGCAACGTCGGGGTCATCGTCCCGTTCCTCGACCGGTGGTTCTTCAGCACGGTGCTCTCCGGCGTCTCGGCCGCGCTCATGCGCGAGGGCTACGACATCACGCTGTACAACATCACCGCCGACAAGGACGTGCGCCGACACGTGTTCGACACCTTCCTGCGGCGGCAGCGAGTGGACGCCGTGATCGCGGTGTCGATCGAGCTCGACGAGGACGAGACGCAGTATCTGCTCGACCTCGGGCTTCCCGTGATCGCGATCGGCGGTCCGAACCCGAAGCTCGACACCATGACCGTCGACGATGTCGCCGTCGCGCAGCTGGCCACCGAGCACTTGATCGGCCTCGGCCACACCGACATCGCGCACATCGGAGCCAACCCCGAGTTCGACATCGACTTCCACATCCCGACCAACCGTCGCCTGGGCTTCGAGAAGGCTCTCGCCACGGCGGGGATCCCCCTGAACCACGCCTTCCTCGAACCCGCCGACTTCACGGTGGAGGGCGGCTACCGGGCGGCGAAGCAGCTGCTCGGCCGACCGGGACCCCGTCCGACCGCCGTCTTCGCGGCATCGGACGAGATGGCCATCGGCGCGCTGCTCGCGGCCCGCGACCTCGGCTTCAGCGTGCCGGACGAGCTGTCGATCGTGGGCATCGACGGACACGAGCTCGGCGAGTTCTTCCGCCTCACCACCGTCGACCAGTTCCCGCTGGGACAGGGTGAGCGCGCAGCGGACGCCGTGCTGGCGAAGCTCGCCACCCCCGATGCGGTGCACATCCCGTCGGCGTTGCCGTACGAGTTGAACGTGCGCGGGACAACAGCGCGGCTGGTCTAGCCGGGGAGCACGACGGCGTCACGCCAGGTGCGATAGCCTCCGTCGAGATTGCGCGCCGCGACGCCCCGCTGCCGGAGGAGCCGCGTGGCGATGTGTCCGCGCAGACCGACCTGGCAATGCACGAGGATCGGTCCGTCCGGCAGCTCCTCGGATCGGTCCCTGAGCTCGTCGAGCGGCACGTTGACGGCGCCGGGGATCGCTCCGGATCCGTGCTCCGCCGGCGAACGCACATCGATAAGGGTCGCGCCCGCCCGCAGCTCGGCATCGAGCTCATGCCATTGGATCGTGGGAGTCATCCCCGTCCGGGTGTTCTCTGCGACATAGCCGAGGATGTTCACCGCATCCTTGGCCGAGCCGAACTGCGGCGCATAGGCCAGCTCGAGATGCGCGAGCTCGGCGGCCGGGAGTCCGGCCTGCATCGCAGTGGCCACCACGTCGATCCGCTTGTCGACGCCGTCCCGCCCCACGACCTGCACGCCGAGGATGGCGTCGGAGGTCGGATCGGCGAGCAGCTTCATCGACAGCGTCTCGGCACCGGGGTAGTACCCGGCGTGCGACCCGGGGTGCACGTGCACCGCGTAGAAGTCGCGCCCCGCCGCACGGAGCTGCTGCTCGCTCCACCCTGCCTTCGCCGCCGTGACACCGAACACCCGGACGATGCCGGTGCCGAGAGCGGGTCGCGCGGTCTCGGCCCGCCCCGCGATGAGGTCGGCCACCATGCGTCCGTGACGGTTCGCGAGACCCGCCATCGTGATGAGCGCCGCCTCCCCGCCCACGAGATCGTGCTTCTCCACACCGTCGCCCACCGCGAACACGTCGGGAGCACTCGTGCGACACATCGAGTCGACCTCGATGCCCCCGGTCGAGCCGATCCGGATGCCGGCACCCTCCGCCAGCGCGGTCTCAGGGACGACTCCTGCCGCGTCGATCACGAGGGCCGCGGGAACCGAGGTGCCGTCGCTCAGCGTGACAACCCCCTGGGCAGAGCCGACGACCTCGACGCCGAGGCGCACGTCGACGCCGTGCGCACGGACCTCCGCCGCGATCGGGGCGGCCATCTCCGCATCGAGTGGCGTGAGCAGTCGGGGGCCGCGCTGCACGAGAGTGACTGACGCACCGCGCGCGACGAGGTTCTCGACCGCCTCCAGACCCGTGTAGCCCCCACCGACGACCACGATCGGGACGCCCGCCCTCGAGAGAGCGGCATCGATGGCATCCGCATCCTCGACGGTGCGCAGGCTGCGCACCGGGATGCCGGACGTGGGCGCCGCGCGACGCGGTCGGGCCCCCGTGGCGAGGATGAGAGTGTCGTAGTGCTGTACGAAACGATGACCCGCTTCGAGGTCCACGACCTCGACCACCTTGTGTGTGGTGTCGATGCGCACCACATCGTGGCGCACGCGCACGTCGAGCCGGAAGCGATCATGCAGAGACGCGGGCGTCTGCAGGAGCAGCGAATCGCGCTCGGCGATCACCCCGCCGACGTAGTAGGGCAGGCCGCAGTTCGCGTAGGAGACCTCCGGCCCTCGCTCGAAGACCGTGATCTCTGCGTTCTCGTCGAGGCGACGCAGACGTGCGGCGGCCGACATCCCACCGGCGACACCGCCCACGATGACGACCCGGAGTCGTTCGGCGGTGGTCATCGCTGGAACAGCCTCGAGAAGAAGCCGCCCTGAGCCGGTTCGGCGGTGTGCCCCGTGCACCATTGCGCCGCCGGCACTGTCCGACGCACGGACTCGACGTGCTGTCCGCAGCCCGCCCAGGTGGTCTTGCCGCAGGTCTTGCAACGAACCGCTCGACACATCTTCTTGCTCCTCACTGATACCCCGGTGGGTATTCGAGAGGAAACTATACCCCAGGGGGTATAGTTGTTCGCACAGCAGCCGTTCAGGGAGCCACATGACATCCGCAGATGCCGAGACCCAGCGCAAGATCGCCAACCGCCTCAAGCGCGCCCAAGGCCAACTCGGCGCCGTGATCGCCGCTGTCGAAAGGGGCGACGAGTGCCGGACTGTGGTCACCCAGCTCGCCGCCGTCATCTCCGCCCTCGACAAGGCCGGGTTCCAGATCATCGCCTCCGCCATGAAGGACTGCCTGACCGACACCGAGGCCACCTCGGGTGACACCGACACGGAAGCGGCCACCGACACCGCAGGGGTGTCGATGGCCGAACTGGAGAAGCTCTTCCTCTCCCTCGCCTGACGCGGAGCGGTCAGCTTGCGACGATGAGACCCTTCGTCGCGGTGCGCGCAGCCTCGAAGCGGCGCTGCACGTCGGGCCAGTTCACGAGGTTCCAGAACGCCTTGACGTAGTCGGCGCGCACGTTGAGGTAGTCGAGGTAGTAGGCGTGCTCCCAGACGTCGAGCTGCAGCAGCGGCGTCACACCGAGCGGCGCGTTCCCCTGCTGGTCGAACAGCTGGAAGATCACGGGGCGGGCGCCCACGCTGTCCCAGGCGAGCACGGCCCAACCCGATCCCTGCACGCCGAGCGCGGTCGCGGTGAAGTGCGCGCGGAAGGCGTCGATCGAGCCGAAAGCATCGACGAGTGCAGCTTCGAGCTCGCCCTCCGGAGCTCCGCCGCCCTCGGGTGAGAGGTTCTGCCAGAACACCGAGTGGTTGATGTGGCCGCCGAGGTTGAACGCGAGGTCCTTCTCGAGCTTGTTGACGTTCGCGAGGTCACCGGCGCTGCGGGCGGCGGCGAGCTGCTCCAGCGCGGTGTTCGCACCCGTCACATACGCCTGGTGGTGCTTGGAGTGGTGCAGCTCCATGATCTTGCCGGAGATGTGCGGCTCGAGCGCGGAGTAGTCGTAGGGCAGCTCGGGGAGTGTGTAGAGAGTGGACATGACGTCTTCCTTTCGATGGTGCGGTCAGGGTGCGGATCAGTGCTCTGGGTCGTGCGGGAGCGAGTGGAAACGGCGGTCGAGGTAGACCAGAGGACGCCCAGACGGACCGGACAGCACCTCGATGACCTCGGCGATGACCACGGTCGACGACCCCACTGCGACGGTCTCGATGGTGCGACACCGCAGCGCCGCTCTGGCCTCGGGGAGGTGCGGTTCTCCGGTCGGCAGCGTCGCCCACCCCTGCTCGGGGGTGAAGCGCTCGGACCCACTGACCGCAAAGCTCTGCGCGAGTTCGGAGTGCTCGTCGTCGATCAGGTGCACCACGAAGGTGTCGGCCCCGAGGATCGCTCCCGCGGACCCCGTGGCCCTGGTCACGGAGAACACGATCGCCGCCGGGTCGACCGCGACGGATGCGACGCTCGACGCCGTGAGGCCGACCGGTCCGTCCGGAGTGCTGGCGGTGATGATGGCGACGCCGGCGGGATGCGTGCGGAACGCAGCCTTGAGCCCTTCGCCGACCGGGGTGGGCACGGGTGTCGCGGTCATCGACCGACCTCCATCATCTGTTCCTGCTTCGCATGTGCCACCATCTCCTGGCGCTCGACGATCTTCGTCCGCTCGCGGCCACGCGCAGCTCCCGCGTCGCGCTCCGCCGCGTCGATGCGCAACCAGCCGTCGAGGTCGACCGCGTGCGAGAGATGGGCGACCGGGTCGGCGTCCCGCGCTTCTCGCTCGACGGATGCGAGGTCGTCGACGACATGGCCGATGGTCTGCGCGGCGTCCGACTTGGTCGAGCCGATGAGTCCGACAGGCCCGCGCTTGATCCAGCCCGTGGCATAGAGCCGCGGGATGGGGTCGCCCTGCGCGTCGACGACGCGACCTTCGATATGCGGCACGACTCCGAGCGTAGTGTCGAACGGCACCCCCGGCACGGGCGTCGATCGATACCCCACAGCGCGGTAGACCGCTCCGACGTCGTAGCGCAGCAGCTCGCCTGTGCCGACCATGCGACCGAGCTCGTCGGACGCGGTGCGCTCCATCTCGATGCCGGTCACGGTGTCGGTGCCGAGCAGACGCACCGGGCGCTGGCGCAGGTGCAGGTGGATGCGGCGCGAGGCCGTGCGGGCCGCGGGGTCGATGGCCGCCCACTCGGTCATGGTGCGCACGATGATGCGCCGCTGCGAGAACTGCGCGACCATCCTCTCGGCGTGCTCGTCGAGAGCGACTTCTTCGGGGTCGACGATCACATCGACATCGTCCTGCTCCGCGAGCTCGCGCAACTCCATCGCCGAGAACCGCACATCTGCCGGTCCTCGCCGAGCGAAGAGGTGCACATCGCGCAACGGGCTGGCGGCGAGCTGCTCGAGCACGGCGTCAGGAGTGTCGGTGTGGGTCAGCGCCGAGGCGTGCTTGGCCAGGATCCTCGTGACATCGAGCGCGACGTTGCCGGCCCCGAGCACCGCGACCGACTCGGCGGCGAGCGGCCAGGTACGCGGCGCATCGGGGTGCCCGTCGTACCAGGCCACGAAGTCGGCGGCGCCGAACGAGCCGGGCAGATCGATGCCGGGGATGTCGAGCGCGACATCGAGGTCGGCGCCCGTCGCCACGATCACGCCGTCGTATGCGGCACGCAGATCGTCGATCCCGATGTCGACGCCGATCTCGACGTTGCACCGCAGCCGGATGCGCGGGTTCACGAGCACCTCGTGCAGTGCATCGGTGATCTTCCGGATGCGCGGATGGTCGGGCGCGACGCCGTAGCGGACGAGACCGTAGGGTGCCGGGAGCTTCTCGAACAGGTCGATGGCCGCCGTGGGGATGCGGTCGAGCAGGATGTCGGCGGCGTAGATGCCCGCAGGGCCCGCTCCCACGATGGCGATGCGCGGCTCCGTGGAGGGGGAACCGGCGGCGGTCATGCGTGCTCTCCCTGGGGCGCGAGCGCGGCGATGATCGGGTGGTCGAAGGCAAGCATGCCCGTCTTCGCGGCACCGCCGGGAGACCCGATCTCATCGAAGAACTCGACGTTGGCCTTGTAGTAGTCCTGCCACTCGTCGGGCAGGTCGTCTTCGTAGAAGATCGCCTCGACGGGACAGACGGGTTCGCAGGCGCCGCAGTCCACGCACTCGTCCGGGTGGATGTAGAGCGAGCGTTCGCCCTCGTAGATGCAGTCGACGGGGCATTCGTCGATGCAGGCCTTGTCCTTCACATCGACGCACGGCAGGGCGATCACATAGGTCATCGCAGGGTCTTCGTTCGGGTCACGTTGTCCTCGTTCGGGTCGATCAGCCCTTGCCGGGCCATCTGACTACCGTAAAACCTCAAGTACACTTGAGGTCAAATCGAAGGAAAGGCGGCCTGATGAGTCCGCATGCGCCCGACGAGCCGCTCACGATCGGCGAGATGACCCGACGCACCGGAGTCGCCGCTTCCGCGCTGCACTTCTACGAGACCCTCGGGCTCATCGCGTCGACCCGCACCCCGGGCAACCAACGCCGCTACGCACGACACATGCTGCGCCGCGTCTCGCTCATCACCGTCGCCAAGCGCCTCGGCATCCCGCTCTCCGACGTGCAGACGGCCTTCGCCGACGTGCCGCTGACCGAGACCCCGAGCCACGAGGACTGGCAGCGGGCCTCCCGCCGCTGGAAGCGTGAGCTGGAGAAACGTCGCGAGGGCATCGAACGCTTGGAACGCGAACTCACCGGCTGCATCGGCTGCGGCTGCCTGTCGATGAAGGCCTGCGGACTGCTCAACCCCGACGACGCGCTCGGAACGCAAGGCGCCGGTCCGCAGCGACTGCAGGACTAGGGCCCACTCCCCTGCGAACGCAGCGAGACCCACTCCCGCCGCCGAGACCCATCGCCGCATGCGTCGGCGGGAGTGGGTCTGGGCGAGGAGAGTGGGTCTCGACGGTTCAGCGCACCTCGAAGTCCGCGGAGAGGAGCACCTCATCGCGGGAGCTCGGGCCGACCAGCAGCTCGAACGTGCCGGCCTCGACCAGACGCGTGCCCGCGGCGTCGACGATCGTGCAGTCGGACACCGGCAGCTCGAGCTGCACCCGCACGGACTCGCCCGGAGCGAGGTCGACCTGGCGGAAGGTCTTGAGCTCCTTGTCGGTCCAGCTCACGCTGGTCACGGAGTCGCGCACATACACCTGCACGGTCTCGCGAGCAGGTCGGTCGCCGGTGTTCGACACCGTGACGTGCCCGACGATCGTGTCGGACTCCCCCAACGAGGTCTCCTCCAGCACGAGGTCCGAGTACTCCACAGTGGTGTACGACAGGCCCTCTCCGAACGCCCAGGTCGGCGACTGCGTGAGGTCGGCGTAGCGGTCGCCGTGCTGTCCGCGGATCTGGTTGTAGTACGTCGGCTGCTGACCCACGTGGCGGGCGAAGGAGATCGGCAGACGCCCGGACGGCTCGGCCGCCCCGGAGATGATCTCGGCCAGCGCACGCCCGCCCTGCATGCCGGGGTTCGCCGCCCAGATCACGGCTGCCGCCTTCGACGCGGACGCCGGGAGCACGAGCGGCTTCGAGGCGAGCAGCACGATCACGACGGGCTTCCCGGTCGCGATGAGCGCATCGATCAGGGCGTTCTGCCCACCGATGAGCTCGAGGGTCGCGGTGGAGCGGCCCTCGCCGACGAGCTCGATCCGGTCGCCGACGACCGCCACGACGACGTCGGACTCCGCAGCGGCAGCCACAGCCTCCGCGATCAGCGCGGCATCGGGCTCGCAGGCCCGCACGACCGGGGGACGGGGCTGCTTGTCGGGGAAGAATGCCCCCTGCGGGTCTTCCTCGAGCGTGAGGATGTCGGCGCCGCGGGTGTGCGTGACGCTCCAGCCGTCGATCGCCTGCAGCCCGTCGAGCACGGTCGTGATCATCTCGCGGGGCTGACCGTCGAGCCATCCCGCCTGCCCGGACCCGCCGGCCCAGTCGCCGAGCTGAGTCTGCGCGTCGTCGGCGAGCGGTCCGGTGACCGTGACCTTCAGGGAAGCCGCAGGGTCGAGGGGCAGCACACCGTCGTTCTCGAGCAGCACGAGCGAGCGGCGGGCGACCTCGAGGTTCAGCTGCGCGTGCTCCGCGCTGCCCACCACGGCGTCGAGCTCGGTGCCGGGCAGACGAGGGTTCTCGAACAGGCCGAGTTCGAACTTGAGGGTGAGGATGCGGGCAGCCGCCGCATCGAAGGCGTCCTCGTCGAGCATGCCCTTCGCCACCGCGTCCAGCGCTCCTTCGAAGAAGCCCGGCGTGGTCATGATCATGTCGTTGCCGGCGCGCACGGCCGCCGCGGCCGCGTGCGTGATGTCGGGCTGGATCCGCTGCTCCCACACCATGCGGCCGACGTTGTCCCAGTCGGTGATGAGCGTGCCGGTATAGCCCCACTCCCCGCGCAGCACGTCGCTGAGCAGCCAGTCGTTGGTGGTGATCGGCACGCCGTCGGTGGTCTGGTAGCCGAGCATGAACGTCCGGCAGCCCTCGCGGGCCACGCGCTCGAACGGCGGCAGGAACCACGAGCGCAACTTGCGGCGGGAGATGTCCGCCTCGCTCGCGTCGCGCCCACCCTGGGTCTCGGAGTACCCGGCGAAGTGCTTGGCCGTGGCGAGGATGGCCGTGGGGTCGTCGAGTCCCTCGCCCTGGTAGCCGCGCACCATCGCCGAGGCCAGCTCGCCGATGAGGAATGGGTCCTCGCCGAAGGTCTCGTCGATACGGCCCCAGCGCAGATCGCGGGCGATGCACAGCACGGGCGAGAACGTCCAGTGGATGCCGGTCACCGCGACCTCCTCGGCCGTGGCGCGGGCGACGCGTTCCACGAGCTCGGAATCCCACGACGCGGCCATGCCGAGCTGCGTGGGGTAGATGGTCGCCCCGGGCCAGAACGAGTGCCCGTGGATGCAGTCCTCGCCCACCAGCAGCGGGATGCGGAGCCGGGTCTGCGCCGTGAGCTCGTTCGCCCGCAGGATGCGCTCGGGAGAGGTGTGCAGGATCGACCCCGCGTGCCGACGGGCGATGTGGTCGTCGATGTCGTCGCGGGCGTCGAGCTGGAGCATCTGCCCGACCTTCTCCTCCAGCGTCATGCGGCTGAGGAGGTCCGCCACGCGCTCGGGGATCGAGAGGGCGGGGTCCTGGTACGGAAGCTGCGTGGTCAGAGTCTGAGAGGTCATCACTTCGTGTTCTGGTTCGTGTTCGGTGTCGAGGTCTTCGAGGAGTCGGTCGTGTCGGTCGTGTCGGAAGCGCCCGACGAGGTCGCCGACGATACGGGATCGGGTGCCTTCTTCGGCAGGGGCACGCTGCGGACCACCGTGACGGCGTCGTTCACGTTCAGCCCCTTCTTCTTCATCGCCCTGGCCCGCTCTCCGGCCGACCGCAGCCTCGGATTGACGTACTCGTCGATGCCGAAGTTGATGAGCGAGAGCGCGACGCCGATGATCGCGATGCACAGCCCTGCCGGCACGTACCACCACCACAGCCGCGGGAAGGCGCCGTTCTGCTGCGCCCAGAAAAGGATGGTGCCCCAGTTCAGGTTGCTGACCGGGATCACGCCGATGAAGGCCAGGGTCGTGAGCCCGAGGATGGCCGCGGTCACGGTGCCGACGAAGCTCGAGGCGATGAGCGCCATGAGGTTCGGGAGCATCTCGACCGTGATGATGCGGCGCAGCGGCTCGCCGTTCGCGCGGGCGGCCTGGATGAAGTCGCGGTTGCGCAGCGACATGGTCTGCGCACGGAGCACGCGGGCACCCCATGCCCATCCCGTTATCCCGAGCACCGCGGCGATCACGATCAGCGGCGGGTTCTCGAACTGCGAGGCGATGATGATGATGAGCGGGATGCCGGGGATCACCAGGAACACGTTGGTCAGCGCCGAGAGCGATTCGCTCTTCCAGCCGCGCACGTAGCCGGCGATCACGCCGATCGTGATCGCGATGATCGTGGCGATGAACGCCGCGAGGAAGCCGACGACGATCACCCCGCGGGTGCCGTAGATGATCTGGCTCAAGACGTCTTCGCCCATGTGCGTCGTGCCCAGCCAGTGCTCCCAGGAGGGCGGCTGACGCAGCGCCGTGCGGTCCTTCTGGGTCGGCCCGTACGGGGCGATCCACGGGGCGAGGATCGCGATGAGCACGAACACCCCGAGGATGATGAGCCCGGCGATCGACTTGGGGTTGCGGAACATCGCGAACGCCTGCGCGAGCTGCGACCAGAAGGTCTTGCGCGGTGGCGTTCCCGCCGGCGGGGTGCGCAACGTGGCGGTCTCTGGCATGCCGGAGACGACGGCCGATCCGTCCGGCGCCGTGGTCGCTGCGGTGGTGGGAACGGTCATGTCAGGACTCCATCTGGCGCGTGCGCGGGTCGAGGTAGGCGTAGACGACATCGGCGAGGATGTTGGCCACGAGCACCGACAGCGTGATCACGAGGAACACGCCCTGCATGAGGGCGAAGTCCTTGGCGTTGGTCGCGTCGAGCAGCAGCTTGCCGACACCCGGATAGCTGAAGACCATCTCCATGACGATCGTGCCGCCGACGATGAAGCCGATCGACAGCGCGAAGCTCTGGATCTGCGGCAGCACCGCGTTGCGGGCGGCGTAGCCCCAGAGCACCCGCTTGTTGGGCATGCCCTTCGCCTGCGCGACCGTGATGTAGTCGTCGTCGAGCACCGTCAGCATCATGTTGCGCATGCCGAGCACCCAGCCGCCGAGCGAGGCGACCACGATGGTCAGTGCCGGGAGCGTGCCGTGCATGATCACCTGGCCGATGAAGTCGAGACTCCATTCCGGCGACTGCCCCTTGTCGTAGGCGTGCGAGGACGGGAACCACTTCAGGGTCGAGGAGAAGATCGCGATCGCGATGAGTCCCAGCCAGAAGTACGGGATCGTGTTGAAGAACGTCGTCACCGGGATGATCGCGTCGAGCCTGCTTCCCCGCTTCCATCCGACGACGGCTCCGAGCAGCGTGCCGATCGCGAACGAGATGATGGTCGCGATGCCGACCAGCCCGAGCGTCCAGGGCAGGGCGGCGGCGAGCACCTCGGCGACGGGCCGCAAACCGTGCAGGGTCGAGATGCCGAGGTCGCCGCGCAGCAGCATCCCCCAGTACTCGAGGTACTGCTGCCAGATCGAGGTGTCGGTGTCGATGCCGAGCAGCACGCGCAGGGCATCTGCCGCCTCGGGGCTCACGGTGCGGTTGCGCGCGAGATACGAGCTGACCGCATCGCCCTTCATGAGGCGGGGCAGGAAGAAGTTGATCGTGATCGCTGCCCAGAGCGTGAACAGGTAGAACGCCGCACGGCCGGCGAAGAAGCGCCACGGCACCGGCCGCCTGGTGCGCTCTGCCTTGGTCGCCGTCGTGCCGACCTCGAGGGCATCGCGGGCGACGAGGTCGTTGTCGTCGAGCTGGGGGAATGCGGTGCTCACAGCGCGCCTCCGTTCGATGCCGCTGCGGCGAAATGCTTCTCCGGATCGGGAGAGGCCGCGCGCAGTTCGCGGGTGTAGGGGTCCTGCGGGTCGAGGATCACGTCGTCTGCGGTGCCGTACTCGACCACGCGCCCCTGGTTGAGGACCATGATCTCGTCGCTGAAGTGACGGGCCGTGGCCAGGTCGTGCGTGATGTAGAGCACGCCTAGTCCCTCTTCGCGCTGCAGGTCGGCGAGCAGGTTCAGCACGCCGAGCCGGATGGAGACGTCGAGCATCGACACCGGCTCGTCGGCGACGAGGAGCGAGGGACGCGAGGCCAGGGCACGGGCGATGGCCACACGCTGACGCTGACCACCCGACAGCTCGTGGGGGCGGCGGTCGATCACCGCGTCCGCATCGAGGCGCACCCGGTCGAGGAGTCGGCGCACCTCGTTCTCGGTGTCCTTCTTGGGCACCACATCGTCGAGGCGGATGGGCCGCTCCAGGTGGTAGCGGATCGAGTGGTAGGGGTTGAGCGAGGCGAACGGATCCTGGAACACCATCCGCAGCTGCTGGCGGTACTTTCGCAGGCCCTTGCCGCGGCGCGGGATGGGCGTGCCGTCGAGCAGCACCTCGCCGCTGGTCGGGGTCTCGAGCTGGGTGAGGATCTTCGCGATCGTGGACTTGCCGCTGCCGGACTGTCCGACCAGGCCGATCGTCTGGCCCGACGTCAGGGTGAAGCTCACGTCGTCGAGGGCTTTGATCTGCCCTGCACCTCGGACGTTGTAGGCCTTCGTGACGTGGCGGAATTCGAGGGTGGTCATCGCACCAGCACCCCTCTCTCCCCGGTGAGCCGGGGGAACGACGACAGCAGCGTCTTCGTGTACTCGTGCTCCGGCTGCGTCCAGATGCGCTCTGCCGTATCGAGCTCGATGATCTCGCCTTCGCGCATGATCGCGATCCGGTCGCTGATCTCCAGCAGGAGCGGCAGGTCGTGGGTGATGAAGATCACCGAGAAGCCGAACTCGTGCCGCAGCTGCGAGATCTGCTTGAGGATCTCCCGCTGCACCAGCACGTCGAGCGCGGTCGTCGGCTCGTCCATGACCATCAGCTGCGGACGCAGCGCCAGGGCCATGGCGATCATGACGCGCTGACGCATGCCGCCGGAGAGCTCGTGCGGGAAGGAGCGCACACGCTGACGGCCGACCTTGACGATCTCGAGCAGCTCCTCGGCCTCGGCACGCCGCTGCTTGCGGTTCATGTCGGGGCGGTGGATCTCGAACACGTCCTCCAGCTGCGAGCCGATCGTCGCCACGGGGTTGAGGGCGTTCATCGCGCCCTGGAACACCATCGACACCTTGTCCCAGCGGAACCGCTGCATCGCGTCGACGTCGAGCGCGTTGATGTCGACGTCGATGCCGGTCGCATCGTGGAAGGTGACGCTGCCACCCGTGATCACGGCCGGGGCACGCAGCAGGCGCTGCACACCGTAGGCGAGCGTGGTCTTGCCGCATCCGCTCTCCCCGGCGAGGCCGAGGATCTCGCCGCGCTGCAGTTCGAGGGTCACGTTCTTCACCGCCTCGACGGGCGGATCGACGTCGTACACGACGGAGAAGTCGCGCACGGTGAGCAGGGGATCTGGCATGGGGTGTCCTTCGTCGACCTGGTGGGGAGCCCGAGCCGTGTGACCGGACCGGGCTCCCCTTCGGGTGGTGCTTACTCGGCGGGCTTCAGCTTCGTGAGGATCTGCACGATGTTCGGCTGCGTCGGGTCGGCGGACGCGTAGGTGTCGGTCTCCGACGGCCAGCCGACGTAGTTGCGCGTGTTGAACTCACCCAGCAGCGGGTGGGCGCCCAGCGGGATGGCCGGCACCTGCTCCGAGAAGATCGTCTGCAGCGTGTCGATCGCGGTGGTGCGCTCCTCGTCGGACGAGGCGTTGGCGTAGGTGTTCAGCGCAGCGGTCGCCTCCGGGTCGTCGAAGCGGCCGAAGTTGAAGCCGGCCTTGCCCTCGGGCGAGATCCAGCGCGGGTCCATGGTCGACGTGTAGAGACCGTATGCGGTGCCGCTGTCCTCCAGCCAGTGGATGATCGCCGAGAACGTGCCGTTGTCGCGGGGATCGGCCCAGCCGCCCCAGTCGGGCATGTCGATCTTGACCTCGGCGCCGATGCTGTCCTTCACGTCCTCGGCGATGAGCTCCTGCGCGGTGTTCCAGTCGCTCCAGCCGGACGGGACGGAGAGCGTGAAGGAGACGGGCGTGCCGTCGGGGTCCATCAGGGCGTCGTCCTTCCAGGTGTAGCCGGCGGTCTCCAGCAGGCCACGCGCCTTCTCGGCGTCGACCTTGTAGTCGACGCCCTGGAACTCGGGCTGGATCTCGTCTTCGAGGATCGACGACAGACCGGTGACCGACCAGACGGCCTCGCTGGCGCCCTCGCGCGCGATGTCGACGTAGGCGTCGCGGTCGATCACCCAGGCGAGCGCCTGACGGAAGGCCGGGTCGTCGAACGGCTTCTGCTGCAGGTTCATGAACAGCGTGGCAGAGCCGGTGGTCGGCGAGGCGAGGAACTGGTTGTGCTCGGGGTCGGCCGAGATGAACTGCTCCTGGATCTGCGGGATGAACGCCTGCGCCCAGTCGGCGTCGCCGTTCGCGAGGGCCGTGGTGAGGGCGGTGTTGTCGCCGTACGAGACGTAGTGCAGCTCCGGCACGGCGAGGTCGCCGCCCCAGTAGTCGTCGCGCGCGTCGAGCGTGACCGACTCGGTCGACCAGTTCGCCATCGCGTAGGGGCCGGTGCCGACGAGGTCGTCGCCCTTGACGGGGTCGGTGGCCGGGTCGTCGAAGTTCTCCCAGATGTGCTTGGGGACGATCGGCACGTGCAGCACGCGTGCCTGGTTGACGTACTTGGAGTCGCCGAAGCTCAGCACGACCTTGTCACCGTCGACCTCGGCGCCCTCGAACTTGAGGCCGGCGGTGTCGAGGGCGGGGATCGAGGCGGTCTCGAAGGAGAAGACGATGTCCTCGGCCGTGAACGGCTCGCCGTCGCTCCAGGTGACGTCGGCGCGGGGGACGACCGTGAGCTGCGTGTAGTCGTCGTTCCACTCGAGGCTCTCGGCGAGCCACGGCGTGACACCGCGGTCGCCGGTCTGGTTCACGAGGGCCAGGGTCTCGAACACGACCTTGGCGTAGCCGTACTTCGACGCGGCGGAGTCGCCGACGAACGGGTTGTTCGACTCGGTGGTGATCGCGCCGTCCGGCTTGGCGATGGTGAGGGATGCGGAACCGCCGTCAGCGGATCCACCGCCCGCCGAACAGCCGGCGAGGGCTGACACGCCGAGTGCGGTGATCGCGGTCGCGGCGATCAGAGACTTTCTGAGCTTCATTGCTTCTCCTAGGCACGGGTCTTTGTGCTGTGTCGCCGGCGGACGGGGGCCCGCCGGCCATCGTGATTTGCTTACTGTCGAGAAAGTAAGCTTCCGTGAGGTTACCGAGTAGTAAGTTTGACCGCAAGCACAGTCCCACGATGGAGAGGAGGCCGCGGTGGCAGACAGCGACCAGACAGTACGCGTGCGCCCGGCGACGCTCGAGAAACGCGAGCAGATCCTCAAGGCCGCGATCGAGATCTTCGGAAACAAGGGCTCGACCAACGGGACCCTGGCAGACGTCGCCGAGCAGGTCGGCATCACGCACGCCGGAGTGCTGCACCACTTCGGTTCGAAGCAGAAGCTCCTGCTCGAGGTGCTCGCCTACCGCGACAGAGACGACGTCGCAGGCCTCGCCCAGAAGCACATCCCCGGAGGACCGGAGCTGTTCCTGCACCTCGTGCGCACCGCCTTCACGAACGAGAAGCGACCGGGCATCGTGCAGGCGTACACGGTGCTCTCCGCGGAATCCGTCACCGACGAGCATCCTTCGCGCCCGTTCTTCGACGACAGGTACACGACGCTGCGGCGCGAGGTCGCCGACGCGTTCCACGAGCTGTGCGCCCAGGAGGGCGTGCGCGATCCTGACTCCGTCGCCGCGGCCTCTGCGGCGATCCTCGCGGTGATGGACGGGCTGCAGCTGCAGTGGCTCCTGCGCCCGGAGGCGATCGAGCTCGGCGCGACCAGCGAGTTCGCGATCCGGGCGATCGTCAACGGCGTGCTGCACCCCGGCCCGGAGCTCACGACCTACGTCCACCCCTCCTGACCCC
>NZ_JYIV01000015.1 GCF_000956405.1 Microbacterium oxydans | reverse complement strand
GGGCCGGGGTGGGCGGAGTGCCCGGGAATCCCGACCTCCGCCCACTGACCGACGATCAGCTCACTCGACGCCGTCGCAGGAGCGCCGAACCCACGACCAGCATCAGCCCTCCGAACAGCAGGCCGACCGACAGCGTGCCACCGGTCACGGCCAGCGTGGGCGGCGGGGGCGGGAACACCCGCGTGATCGTCTCCGAGCTCGGCGGGTCGATGGGGTCTCCTCCGGGCGGGGTGCCCGTGGCCGTCGCGACGTTGCGCACCTGACCGCTGCGCACATCGGCAGCAGTCACCGTGTGCGCAGGAACCGTGCAGGTCATCTGCTCCCCGGAGGCGAGGCTGGTCGCAGGGCAGGTGACCGCTCCGGCTGTGGGGTCGGACACCACGATGTCGGCGATGGTCTGAGCGCCCGTGTTCGTCACGATGATCGTCCATTCGATGCGGTCGCCCGGATCGATCACGCCGTTGCCGTTCACGTCGACCGGGTTGGCGCGCTTCTCGAGTCCGAGCGAGTTGTCCCCGTCGAAGGGCACCTCGACGGTCGACGGCGGCGACACCGGAGGTTGCCCCGAAGGCGGGGTGCCCGTCGCGGTCGCGGTGTTCGTCAGCAGACCCGAGTCCACATCCGCCTGCGTCGTGCGGTACTCGGCCGTGCACGTGATGATCTGGCCGGGGAGCACGCGTGCGGCGCCCTCCGGGCATTCGATGGCGGACAGCGAGCCGGAGCCGGAGAACGCCGTCTCGTCGACGGTGACGTCGGTCAGGGTGACATTGCCGGTGTTGGTGACCACGAACGAGTACGAGAGCGTCTGCCCCACGGTCGTCATGGTCTCCGGCGTCGCGGACTTCACGATGCTCACGCCGGGGGCGGGAGTGACCGGAATCTCCGTGGTCGACGGCGGGGAGACGGGCGGCGTGCCACCCGTCGGCGGGACACCCGTCGCGGTGGCCGAGTTCGATACGCTCCCCGCGTCCACGTCTTCCTGGGTCAGGACGTACGTGGCGGTGCACACCACCTGGACGCTCGGAGCCAGCGACGCCGCGCCCGCGGGGCAGGTGATCGGCGACAGCGTGCCCGACCCCGTGAATGTCCCCTCCTGCACGGTCACGTTGGTCAGCGTCACGTTTCCGGTGTTGGTCACCACGAACGAGTACGTGATCTCCTGGCCCACGACATAGGCGTCAGCGGTGTTCGGGCTGGCCGACTTCACCACCGAGATCCCGGGATCCGGCCCCACCGGCACTTCCACGGTCGACGGCGGCGAGACCGGAGGTGTGCCGGTCGGCGGCGTACCCGTCGTCGTGGCCGTGTTCGTCACACCGCCCGCATCCATGTCGGCCTGCGTCACCACGTACGACGCCGTGCACGTCACGTCGGCTCCCGGCGCGAGCGAGGCCGCACCGGCCGGACAGGTCACGACCGGAGCCGTCCCGGTCCCCGAGAACGCGGTCTCCGTCACCGAGACCCCCGTGAGCGTCACATTCCCGGTGTTGGACACCAGGAACGAGTAGTTGATCGTCTGGCCTGCAGCGGTCAGCTGCTGCAGATCGGCCGACTTCACCACCGTCATCGCCGGCGCCGGATCCACCGGCACCTCGACCGTCGACGGCGGCGACACCGGAGGCGTGCCGGTCGGCGGAGTACCCGTGGTCGTCGCGGTGTTCGCGACACCACCCGCATCGATATCAGCCTGCGTCACCACGTACGACGCCGTGCACGTCACATCCGTTCCCGGCGCGAGAGATGCCGCACCCGCCGGACACGTCACGACCGGCGCCGTACCCGTTCCCGAGAACGCCGTCTCCGTCACCGAGACATCAGTGAGCGTCACATTGCCGGTGTTGGAGACGAGGAAGGAGTAGTTGATCGTCTGACCCGCAGCCGTGAGCTGCTGCAGATCGGCCGACTTCACCACCGTCATCGCCGGAGCCGGCTCCACCGGCACCTCGACCGTCGACGGCGGCGACACCGGAGGCGTGCCCGTCGGCGGCGTACCCGTGGTCGTGGCCGTGTTCGTCACACCACCGGCATCCACGTCAGCCTGGGTCACCACGTACGACGCCGTGCAGGTCACGTTGGCCCCCGGGATCAGCGAAGCCGCATCAGCCGGACAGGTCACGACCGGAGCCGTCCCCGTGCCGGAAAACGCCGTCTCCGTGATCGTCACGTCCGTGAGGGTCACGTTGCCGGTGTTGGTCGCGAGGAAGGAGTAGTTGATCGTCTGCCCCGCAGCCGTCAGCTGCTGCAGATCGGCCGACTTCACCACCGTCATCGCCGGAGCCGGATCCACCGGGACCTCGACCGTCGACGGCGGCGACACGGGCGGCGTGCCCGTCGGCGGGACACCCGTCGCGGTGGCCGAGTTCGACACGCTCCCGGCGTTGACATCCGCCTGGGTCAACACGTACGAGGCGGTGCACACCACCTGCAGACCCGGTGCCAGCGACGCCGCCCCCGCGGGGCAGGTGATCGGCGACAGCGTCCCCGACCCCGTGAAGGTCCCCTCGTCCACGGTCACATCGCGGAGGGTGACGTTGCCCGTGTTGGTGACGACGAACGAGTACGTGATCTCCTGACCCACCACATACGCCTCAGCGGTGTTCGGGCTCGCCGACTTCACCACCGAGATCCCGGGAGCGGGATCGACCGGCACCTCGACCGTCGAGGGCGGAGAGACCGGAGGTGTGCCCGTCGGAGGGGTGCCCGTCGTCGTGGCGGTGTTCGTCACACCACCCGCATCGATATCGGCCTGGGTCACCACGTACGACGCGGTGCAGGTCACGCTGGCTCCCGCCGCGAGAGATGCCGCGCCCGCAGGACACGTCACCACGGGAGCGGTGCCGGTGCCCGAGAACGCCGTCTCCGTCACCGATACGTCCGTGATCGTCACGTTGCCCGTGTTGGTCACCAGGAAGGAGTAGTTGATCGTCTGACCCGCGGCGGTCAGCTCCTCGAGGTCGGCCGACTTGGCCACGGTCAACGCAGGAGCGGGCACGACCGGGATCTCGAGGGTCGACGGCGGCGACACCGGAGGCGTACCCGTCGGCGGCGTACCGGTCGCCGTCGCCGTGTTGTCGAGGGAGTCGGCGCGATAGTCGGCCGCGGTCGTCGTGTAGGTCGCCTGACACGTGACCTGTGCGGCGGGCGCCAGCGATGCTGCTCCCGCCGGGCAGGTCACCACGGGAGCGGTGCCCGTGCCCGAGAACGCCGTCTCCGCCACCGACACGTTGGAGAGCGTGACGTTGCCCGTGTTCGTCACCAGGAACGAGTAGGTGATCGCCTGGCCCGCGGAGGTGATCTCGGTGGTGTTCGCGCTCTTGACGAGCGTGATCGCCGGAGCCGGCGCAGCCGGCACCGTCACGGACGAGGGCGGGGAGACCGGAGGGGTGAGGATGCCGGGAGGGGTTCCGGTCGCCGTCGCGGTGTTGGACAGCGAGCCCCTGTCGATGTCAGCCTGCGTGAGCGTGTAGTTCGCGGTGCACGTGGTCGATGCGCCCGCCGCCAGGGTGGTGGTCGGACACACGGCGGGAGACATCGTGCCGGTGCCGTTGAACGCGGTCTCGGTGACCGCGACGCCGGTGAGAGGCACGTCGCCCGTGTTGGTCACCAGGAACGAGTAGGTGATGACCTGCCCGACGGTGAACGCTTCCGGTCCCGACGGTGTCGCGGTCTTGAGCACCGAGATGCCGGGGTTCGCTGCGGCGATGGTGAGGGCGTAGTCCTCTACTTCGCCGGTGAGGGCCGCCCCCGTCGGAGTTGCCGGCGTCAGGTCGGTGCCGCTTGTGATCCGGAATCGGGCGAAGGTGGGGCCCGCGACCGTCTGGGAGATGATGCCGGGCCAGGTGAGCGTCACGGACGACCCGTCGGGAGTTCCGGCCGGCACGGTGGTGGAGACGCCCTCGTTGGCATCGAAGACGCCGTTGCGGTTGAAGTCGACCCAGCCGACGAGGGTCGCCGTCGTGCCGGGCACCTTGTTCGCGACCAGCACCGACACGGAGTAGCTGCTGGTGACACCTGCCGTGATGGGGCCGAACGTGGAGACGCCGTTCTCGTCGTCGATGAACTGGTTCGGAGCGGTGCCGCCGACCTGGTTGTCGCCAGTGGCGTTCGCGCTGTACTGCATCGCGGTCTCGGCATCGGCCGACCAGCCGAGGTAGGTCGCGGCGTTCAGCTCATGGGAGGCGGAACCGTAGCTGGCCGGCGCGTCGCCGAAGTCGTCGGGGATCGTGGCGCACGAGGGGTTGAAGCCGTCGATGCCCTCACCGCCGCCCTGCGCGCGGTAGCCGCGGACCAGGATGTCGCTGGTGCCGGTGGTGTCGCCGGGGCCGCAGCGCGGGGTCGGTGTCTGGAGGCCGCCGTTGGTGTTGAAGTTCTCGCCGATGGTCAGGACCGTCGGAGTCGCCGCGAGGTCGACGCGGAGCTGCCCCGCCGCGGTGAGGATCATGGGGCGGCAGGTGATCTGGACGGACGACGGCCAGCGTGCCCCGTTGTCGCCGACATAGGTCGTGCCGGTGATGCGATGCGCGAAGGTGTTCGCAGGGCAGGTGCCGGTCTGCACGTTGCCGCGGCTCTGATCCCAAGTGGGGCCGGTGATCCAGGTCGGGTTCACCGTGCCGGTGACGACGCCCGCGTTGCTCACGGTGATGGTCGAGCACTGCAGGCTGAAGCGCACCAGGATCGAGTTCGCATTGGGACTGGACGGAGCGGTCTGCTGGCGGTTCTCGGTCTGCACCCCGGTGAGCACGGAGTTCGACGGGCACTCCGTCGGCGCGGTCAGATCCTTGTCCGATCCGACGATCGCGTCCTCGTAGGACGGTCCGAGGTACAACTGCGCGGCATCACCGGGAGCCGCGGTCGCCGTGGTCGCGGGGACGACGAGTCCTGCCGCCACGAGAGTCAGCAGGGCGACGACGGCCAGCGGTTTCCGGCGCGCGCGGGAGAGGCGGAGCCGATCCAGAAGTGATCTGCGCCGCGGCTCGTGTGCACGCGGCCTGGCATTGGGCAGGCTGGTCTGGAACGGCATCGAGGCCCCCTCGGCATCGAATGAGCGACCACCCCCGCCGCCCAAGCTGTGATTTTGCCCAGAGTAACGAAGGCGACCTCGAAACGCCTCGCCCTTTTTGAGACCTCACCTGGGTTAGATTTCACGCCCGCAGATGAGCCCGCACGCGTCATGCCGGTATTCTTTCTTTTGAGTTATTCAAAAAACAAGGTAGCCTCGAGGGATGGAGACAGAACTCGACTCGGCGCTTCGCGGCGCTGGGCTTCGGGCGACCGCGGGCCGCGTCGCCGTTCTCGAGGCTCTCGACTCCATGGCCCATACGGATGCGGAGCGGCTCTACCGCGCCGTGTCCGACGTGCTGCCGACCACGTCGATCCAGTCGGTGCACAACATCCTCGCGGACCTGACGACGGCGGGCCTCATCCGCCGGATCGAACCGGCAGGATCCGCGGCGCTCTACGAGCGGCGCATCAACGACAACCACCACCACGTCGTCTGCACCTCCTGCGGTGCGATCGGCGATGTGGACTGCGTCGTCGGAGAAGCGCCGTGTCTCACCCCGTCCTCGACGGGGGGATTCACCGTCCAGACAGCCGAAGTCACCTTCTGGGGCCTCTGCCCCAGTTGCCAGAACGCCCCGTAGGAGCAGTCCGCCGATCACCCATCCACGGATGGGGGTATTCGTTGCGCCTGCGCGGAGAAGGAGAACACCATGACGAAACCTGCCACCACCACGCAGGCCGGAGCCCCGATCGCGAGCGACACGCATTCGCTCACCGTCGGCGCAGACGGCCCCACCGTCCTGCACGACCACTACCTGGTCGAGAAGATCGCGGCCTTCAACCGCGAGCGGGTGCCGGAGCGCAACCCGCACGCGAAGGGCGGCGGCGCGTTCGGCGAGTTCGTCGTCACCGAGGACGTGTCTGCGTACACCCGCGCCGCCGTCTTCCAGCCGGGCGCGACGAGCGAGACCCTCATCCGCTTCTCCTCGGTCGCCGGCGAGCAGGGCTCCCCCGACACCTGGCGCGACGTGCGCGGGTTCTCGCTCCGCATGTACTCGGAAGAGGGCAACCTCGACATCGTCGGCAACAACACGCCGACCTTCTTCCTGCGTGACGCGATCAAGTTCCCGGACTTCATCCACTCGCAGAAGCGACTGGGCGACTCGGGCCTGCGCGACCCCGACATGCAGTGGGACTTCTGGACCCTGTCGCCGGAGAGCGCCCACCAGGTCACCTACCTCATGGGCGACCGCGGTCTCCCCCTCAGCTGGCGGCACATGAACGGCTACGGCTCGCACACCTACTCGTGGGTCAACGCCGCGGGCGAGGTCTTCTGGGTGAAGTACCACTTCATCTCGCAGCAGGGCGTCGAGGCGATGAGCAACGAAGAGGCCGAGCAGCTCGCCGGGTCGGACGCCGACCACTACCGGCGCGACCTGTTCCGGTCGATCGCCGACGGCGAGTTCCCGAAGTGGGACCTCTACGTCCAGATCATGCCCTACGACGAGGCCAAGGACTACCGGTTCAACCCGTTCGACCTCACCAAGACCATCTCGAAGAAGGACTACCCGCGCATCAAGGTCGGCACCCTGACCCTGAACCGCAACCCGGAGAACTTCTTCGCGCAGATCGAGCAGGCCGCGTTCTCGCCCGGGAACCAGGTGCCCGGCACCGGCATCTCGCCGGACAAGATGCTGATGGGGCGCATCTTCGCCTACCCGGACGCCCAGCGCCACCGCATCGGCCCGAACTACAACCAGTTGCCGGTGAACCAGCCGCACGCGAGCGAGGCCCGCAACTACCAGCACGAGGGCTCGATGCGCTACCAGTTCAACGACGCCGCGCACCGCACCTACCAGCCGAACTCCTACGGAGCGGCGGGCGGACCGGAAGCCGACCCGGCCAAGGGCATCGAGGTGAACTGGGAAGCCGATGGCGAGATCCAGCGCTCCGCGGCGACCCTGCACGCCGAGGACGACGACTTCGGTCAGCCCGGCACGCTCTACCGCGAGGTGTTCGACGGTGAGCAGCGCGCCCGCTTCCTGGAGACGCTGACCGGCCAGGGGCGCTCGATCACGGTCGACGCCATCCGCGAGCGTTTCTTCCAGTACTGGACGAACGTCGACGCCGAGCTCGGCGCTGCTCTGCGCGATCGGGTCTGATCCATCTACCCGCGGAGACATCGTCTCCACACCGAAACCCCCTCCTTCGCCCGGCGACAGGAGGGGGTTTCGTCATCGTGGGCGGTCGACGGTGCCGACCCCGGGGGCCGGACGGCATCGAGCCGGTTCAGCGGGTCGCGCCGTACCGCGCGCGGGATTCCTCGATGGTGGGATGATTCGCGAGCGCCCAGTCGCCGATGGTCTTCGCGATCGGGATGAGGGTCTCGCCGAGGGCGGTCAGCTCGTACTCCACCCGAGGCGGGACCTCGGCGTACGCCGTGCGACCGATCAGCCCGTCGCGCTCGAGCTGGCGCAGCGTGAGGGTGAGCATCCGCTGCGAGATACCCGGGATGTGCCGGAGCAGCTCGCTGAATCGCAGGCGATCACGACGCAGGGTGGCGATCACCAGCAGCGACCACTTGTCCCCGACACGGTCGAGCACCTCGCGGATGGCGCGACCCGCGTCCTCATCGCCCGAGCAGGAGCTCTCGTAGCCGGGGAATCCGGCGAGCGTGGACTCATCGATGTGCGTCGGTGACATGGATGTGCCTTTTGCAGTCGCCATCCGCATCCTCCATTGTTGATGGTCGATCGGTTACTGATCGTAACAAACACACGGAACGGAACCCCTATGCTCATCGCCCTCTGGATCGTCAACGGCCTGCTCGCCCTCGCCATGCTCGGCGGCGGCTTCATGAAGCTCGTCACCCCGAAGACGACCCTCGCCGAACGCGGCATGGCATGGACGGAGGACTTCTCCACCGGGTCGATCAAGGCCATCGCCGCTCTCGAGGTGATCGGCGCCTTCGGGCTCATCCTGCCCCTGGCCACCGGCATCGCCCCGATCCTCGCCGCACTCGCCGGCACCGGGATCGCGATCATCATGATCGGCGCTGTCGTCGTGCATCTGCGCCGCAAGGAGACGGCCGCACCCGCACTCGTGCTCGCCGTGCTGGGCGTCGCGAGCGCGGTGCTCGGCTTCCTCGTGGTGCTCTGAGCCGCACACCCGCGAACAGGGCCAAGATGGAGAGGTGGCCGTCCCTCTCTCCGACCTGACCAGCATGCCCGCACCGCAACACGTCTACGCCGCCGACGGCACCCGGCTGGCGACCTATACCTGGGGCGATCTCGACGCCCCGGTCGTGGTGATCGTGCACGGCTTCGCGTCGAACGCGCGCGACAACTGGGTGCTCACAGGCTGGGTACGCGAGCTCACCCGTGAGGGATATCGCGTGCTGGCGCTCGACCAGCGCGGGCACGGCCTCAGCGAGAAGCCGCACGACCCAGACGGCTACCGCATCCGCACGCTCGTCACGGATGTCGAGACCGTCATGGACACGTACCTCGTCGACGACGCGTTCTACGTCGGCTACTCGCTGGGTGCACGGGTGGGCTGGGAGGTCGCGCGCGAGCTGCCGCACCGCATCGGACGGGCAGTGCTGGGAGGCGTACCGGACGGCATCCCCCTCGCGCGGCTCGACCTCGATCAGGTGCGCGCCTACATCGCCGACGGCACGCCCGTGGCCGACCGGACGACGCAGAACTACATCGCCCTGACCGAGCGGGTACCGGGCAACGACCTGCAGGCGCTCGTGGCACTCGCCGAGGGCATGCGGGCGTCGGGCATGATCGACCCGGATCCCTCGGATGCGCCGATCCGGCCGATCCTGTTCGCCACCGGGTCGAAGGACGCGATCATCGAAGGCTCGCGGGCGCTGGCCGCTGCAGCTCCCGACGGCCGGTTCTTCGAGATCCCGAACCGGAACCACTTCAACGCCCCGGGTTCCCGCGACTTCAAAGAGGCCGCCGTGGCCTTCCTCGCAGAGTCGTAGCCCGCAGAGTCATGAACCACAGACGTGTGGCCCGGTCGACGATCGACCGGGCCACACGTGAGGGTGCGCTCAGACGGCGGCAGCCTCGTCGCGCTTCGGCAGCACCCATCCCGCACGCGGGAAGTGGCAGGTGTAGCCGTTCGGATACTTGATCAGGTAGTCCTGGTGCTCCTCCTCGGCCTGCCAGAACGGGCCGGCGGGCTCGATCGTGGTGACGGCCTTCGCGGGCCACAGGCCGGAGGCGTCGACGTCGGCGATCGTCTCGCGCGCGACGGTCTCCTGCTCCGGGGAGAGCGGGAAGATCGCGGAACGGTAGCTGGATCCGATGTCGTTGCCCTGACGGTCCTTGGTCGACGGGTCGTGGATCTGGAAGAAGAACGCGAGGATGTCGCGGTACGTCGTCTTCGTCGGGTCGAACACGATCTCGACGGCCTCGGCGTGGCCGGGGTGGTTGCGATAGGTCGCGTGGTCGTTCGAGCCGCCGGTGTAGCCGACGCGGGTGTCGAGCACGCCGGGCTGGCGGCGGATCAGGTCTTCCATGCCCCAGAAACAACCGCCGGCGAGGACGGCCGTCTCGGTTCCAGGGGTGCGGGTGATGTTGCCGTCGTCGGTCATGACTGCTCCTCAGCGGTGTCGGGGGTATCGGTGGTGGTGGGGCGGGCGAAGAGGGCGCTGTAGCGACCGTACCCCTCTTCCTCCAGGCTGTCGGCCGGGATGAAGCGGAGGGCCGCGGAGTTCATGCAGTAGCGCAGGCCGCCCTCGGCGCGGGGTCCGTCGTCGAAGACGTGTCCCAGGTGGCTGTCCGCACCGGCGGAACGCGCCTCGGTGCGCTTCATCCACAGCGAGCGGTCGGTGCGGGTGGTCACCGCGTCGGCATCGATGGGCTTGGTGAAGCTCGGCCAGCCGGTCCCGCTGTCGAACTTGTCGGTCGACGAGAACAGGGGCTCGCCGGAGACGACATCGACGTAGATGCCGTCGTCGTGGTTGTTCCAGTAGGCATTGCGGAACGGCGGCTCCGTGGCGTCCCGCTGCGTCACCTCGTACTGCAGCGGGGTGAGACCGCTGACGGCCTCGGGGGTCTTGCCGTAGTCGTTCGACATGATCTGACTCCTTCTCCGACGTCGCTGGCTGCGCCGTCTCAGAGAAGAACCGACAAGCGGCCCGATTTGGTCCCGCAGCCCTGGGAACGGGCTGTGAGTTTTCAGGCCGCTCGTCGGCTGCCCCTCTGCGGAGGAGCGTCAGTCGAGCGTCGTGAGCCGGACGACGATCGGATCGGGGGTCGCCGTCTCACCGGGCGCGAGCACGCCCACGTCCGCTCCGGCAGCGGTCACGGCATCGAGCGCGACGTTGCCGATGTTCTCGACGGTACGGGTCCACGTCACGGTGTCGGAGGCATCGGCCACGCCGTTCCCGTTCTCGTCCGCCCACTCGCCCACTGCTGTGCCGGAGACGCCCGGGGCGCGCGCGATCACATCGATCTCGCCGCCCGCCACGGCGATGCGTTTCGTCGACTGCCCTGCCGCCTCGATCGTCCACGTGGTGTCGGCGACGAAGAACCCGCGATCCACGTCGGCCTGGGTCACGGTGTGGCGCGCGGTCCCGCAGTCGTAGCCCGAGCCGACCGGGAGGTCGCGGTAGCGGCAGTTGCCGGCCGCCGGCGGCAGGAAGGGCGAGAAGTCACCGGATGCGGGAACCACCGAGACCACGACCGGACTGCGGTTGTCGACCCGGAAGCCGTAGGGCACCTGCTCACCCACCGCGTAGGGGTTCGTCTCCAGGTCCCGCCCCGCGTCCGCCCGCGCTCCCGTGATCGTCGCCGCGAGCACGCCGTCGCGCAGCACCACCGGAGCGGCCGCATGGGTCACGGTGACAGCGGGGGCCGAGCCGTCGACCGGCGCGACGGTGAAGCTGAACTCCGGCGTGTACCAGCCGCGGTCGATGTCGGCCTGCGTGAGCGTGCGCCGTGGGGTGCCGCAGTTGTAGGCGTCGTACGCCGGCAGGTTCAGCCACCGGCAGGCGGTGGGCGCGAAGCCGGTGGTGAAGGTGTTCGCCGCCGGGGTCACGACCGTGTTCATGCCCGCCGTGCTCACGACCCGCACCTGGAAGCTCAGTTGCTCGCCGGCGGTGTACGGATTCGTCACGACGTTCCGCGCGGCCGATGTGTTGGTCGCTGTGAGGGTCGCCCCGAGTACGGACGACTGCGGCAGCGTGAGCGTCGCGGTCGTCTGACTCAGGCGTCCGTCGGCAGCGGTGAAGGCGGCCTGCAGACGCTGGGCGCCCGCGGCTCCCTGCGGCGCGGTGACCTGCACGCTCACGGTGGCGCTCGCGCCCGGTGCGAGGCCGGTGACCGGTGCGGTCGTCGCCGTCCAGCCGGTCGGAGTGTGGAACGTCACGGCGCCGCTGAGCGCTGTCGACTCCTGGTTCGTGACGGTGACCGGAACCGTGGTCACCGCACCGGCGGTGAGCGCGGTCTGCGGCACCGAGAGCGGGGCGCACACCGCATTCATCCACGCCTCGTCGAACGAGGAGAACTGCATGGTGTTCGTATAGCCGGCCTCCCACAGCACCCCCACCCTGCCGTCGTCGATCGCCGTGGCGCTGGAGTAGGCGAACGTCCCGGTCTCGAGCGTGCGCAGGCCAGGCCAGGTCTCTCCGTCGTCGCACGAGAGCCGCACCGCCCCGTTCACGCGGCTGCCGTCGGCGCCGTTGTTCGCGTTCGTGAAGACCAGCTTCTTCGCGTCGACGCTGCCGGCGGGCGCCTCCGGATGCAGCCGCGTGATCGAGGCGTTGTTCGTGGGGTCGGGTAGCTCGGCGTCACGGGTGACCGGCCCGTAGCTGTGGCCGCCGTCCGTCGAGATCGCCACCTTGCGCAGACGCCCGTTGGAGCTGTCGCGCGAGTTGAGCATGACGCGGCCGTCGGAGAGCTCGACGACCTTGTTCTCGTCCATGCCGGTGCCGACGTACTCGCCGCGCTCCCAGGTGATACCGCCGTCGTCGGAGTACACGGAGTACGCCTGGATCGCCGTCGATCCGTTCGACTGCCGCACCGTGCCGGCGTACTGCTGGATGAGTCGTCCGGCGTGGACGCCGTAACGCAGCTGGATACCCTCCCCCGACGTCGCGAACGTGCCCTTCACGTCCCCCGCCACGGGCGTGTACACGCCTGCGCTGGTGGTGCCGTTCGAGGTCTTGGCGACGTCGGTGATCAGCCGCGGCGCGCTCCATGTCGCACCGCCGTCGTCCGAGTGGATCACCGCAGCGCCCATGACCTGCCGGTTCGCGTCGTCGTCTCCGTAGGCGCTCCCCTGGAATCCCTGGTCCTTGGAGTGCACGAAGAACGCGAAGACGCGGCCGCTCACCCGGTCGACGACGTAGCTCGGGTCGGAGTAGCCGTACTGGCCGCTTCCGGTCTTCCCTGCCGCGATGATCTGCAGCGGGCCCCAGGTGCGGCCGTTGTCGGTCGAACGACGCTGGATGATCGAGTTCGGGTTGGGGGCGTCGGCCGCGCTCCCCGGTCGGGCATCCCACGACGCGAGGACCACGCCGTCGCCGAGGTGGGCGAGCGCGGGGATGCGATAGAAGTAGTTCGCGGCGGTGCGGTCGGCACCGATGTTCAGTTCGAGGTAGTCGCCCGGATCCGCGTTCGGATCGGTCAGGTAGCCGGGGGCAGGGGCCGCCGAGGCTGCGGTGGCGGGGAGGGTGAGGGCGAGGACGAGCGCCGCGATCGTGCCGTATCGCAGCAGCGGGCGGCGGCGACCACGGCCATTCCGTGAGGAGGGCGGGAGAGGAACGTGCATGGACAGACCTTTCTGTTCGTGCGGAAATCAGACGTCTGATGTCTGATTTCAAGTCACTCTAGCGAGAGGTCAGACGTCGAACAAGGGTCGGCGCAGCACCTCGAGGTTCCGCGCGACGGTGCGCAGGGCGTCCCGGGCACTGACGTCGTCAGGGCGTCGGGCCGTCTTCAGCCCCACCCAGGCGACGTCGCCCGCTGCCGCGAGTGCCGCGGCGACGTGTGCATCATCGAGGAGCGAGGCCGATTCCGGATGCGTCGAGGCGATCGGCAGATGCGCATCCACCCACGGAGGACCGTACGGACTCTGCACGGCCGCAGCGCCGGAGAAGGCGAGTCCGACGAGGAACCCGGAGGCTGCGGCTGCGGCGATCTGCGCGGTCACGGCGTCCGCATCGCGCAGCTCGATCGCCGAACGACCCCAGTTGAGCCAGAGCCCGACCGATGCCCCGACCGCCCGGATCGCCGCGATCTCATCGTCGAGGGAGAGGAAACCCTTCTCCGGGATCTGCCCTGGCACCGACGCATCGCAGTGCTCGACGACCAGGCGCGCGCCCGACCAGTCGAGGGCGGCGGCTTCCTGCAGCGAACGCACGAACGGTTCCACGGCTCCCGTCCCCCGCGGGGCGGTGTGCAGGGTCACCACGGCCACGGTCGCGCCGCTCTCGCGGTCGATGCGCGCGATGTCGGCGGCGACGCGGCGCAGGTCGTCGACGGCTGCCGTGCGACCCGTTTCATCGGTCGACGCCAGACCGTATCGGGAGTCGCTCCCCAGGCGCCCCATCACGAAGGGGATCGGTGTCACGGCGAGCGGCACGGCTGGCACGTTCGCGAGGAACCAGGTCTCGTCGTGCGGGTGGATGCCTCCCATCCACGGCACTTCGAGCCCGGCGACCCCGGGAAGCGCACACAGCGCGGGCAGCAGCTCCCCTTCGAGCTCCGCGTCCCAGCGCGCGTGCGCCGGAGAGGCCGGATAGGCGCTGACGAGAACGGGCGCAGTCATGCGCGGGCTCCCGCGACCGCATCGGCGAACCACGTCGTGATCGTCGAGGGGTGCGTGATGGCGGTGCCGACACAGACGGCGAAGGCACCGGCGGCGATCGCGTCCGCGGCCTGCGCCGGCGTGTGGATGCGCCCTTCGGCGACGATCGGACGACGGCAGCGGGCGGCCATCAGCTCGATGAGCTCGAGATCGGGCCCGGTGGTCTTCGGGCGCTCCCCCGTGTAGCCGGACAGGGTGGTGCCGAGGATGTCGGCGCCCGCTTCCTCTGCGGCGAGCGCGTCGTCGAGCGAACCGCAGTCGGCCATGACCAGGGCGTCGGTGAGCGTGCGAAGACCCTGGATCGTCTCCGCGAGGGTCAACCCGTCCGGACGATCGCGACGGGTCCCGTCGATCGCGATGATGTCGGCTCCCGCGTCGGCGACGGCCCTGGCATGGTCGAGTGTCGGAGTGATGAACACGTCGCGATCACCGTCCTTCCACAGTCCCACGACGGGCACGGGGAGGTGGGCCGTCGCACGGATGTCGCCGATCCCCTGCACCCGGATGCCCGCGGCACCCCCGACGAGGGTGGCCGCGGCCACCTGTGCCATCGTCCGTGGGTCGCGCATCGCCTCACCGGGGTAGGCCTGGCACGAGACGATCAGGCCGCCACGCAACTGCTCGAGGGGGTCGGCGAGTCTCATGGGTTCCTCCAGACGGATGCCGCAGCTCCCCGCAGCGGGGCGTCGTCGCCGAGAGTGCCCGGCAGGATGGGCGTGTTCTGCAGCGCATCGATCGCCTCGGCGTGGAAGGCGTCGCGCATCGGGCGCCACCAGTCCTCACCGATGTTCGGCACGCCGCCGGTGACCACGATGCGCTCGGGATCGAGGATCGTGGCTGCTCCCGCGATGGCGCGTCCGACCGCTGCGGCCGACTCGTCGAGCGCGCGGCGGGCGATGGGGTCACCGGCAACGGATGCCGCCGCGATCCCCCGGGCGTCGGTGATCCCGGGGTCTCCTCCGAGCGAGAGGAAGTGCCGGTGCATGCCGATGCCGGAGCCGATCGCCTCGAGGTGTCCTGGTCTGCCGCAGGGGCAGCGCAGGTGCGCGGATCCCGGCACCGGGAGGTGCGCGATCTCCCCCGCGACGTGATGCGCTCCGCGCACGGCGTCGTCGCCCAGGATCAGTCCGGCACCGACACCGGTGCCGACCGCGACGATGAGCGCACTCGCCGCCCCGGCCGCCGCGCCGTGCCGGTACTCCCCCGCCGCGTGCGCGTCGACGTCGTTCTGCACGCGCACGGGAGCGTCCGTGATCAGGTGCGCCCCCAGCCCGGTGCGCACGAGGGCGGCGAGCGGCGTGCCCGGCCAGTCTGCGAACGTGTCGGTGGCCGAGACGATCGTTCCGCTCCCGGCATCGACGACCCCGGCGGTGCCGATGCCGACCCCCGAAAGCCGCAGCCCGGTGCCGGAGAGCAGCCGCTCGGCGAGGGCGACGACGGTGGCCACAACGGCCGTCGGCCCCTCCGCGGCGGGCGTCGCGGTCACCTCGGTGCGCAGCAGCGTGTCGCGGCGGTCGGCGAGCGCTGCGGCCGTCTTGGTGCCGCCGATGTCGACGGCGAGGACGACCTCGCCCATCAGGCGACGGCGACAGGGAGCAGGTGCAGCTCGTCGAGGATGTCGCGGATCTGGGCGACCGCATCGGCATCGAGTGCCTGGACGGTGCGGGCCATGGTGGCGTGGTCGATGATGCCGCGGGCGTGCATGGCAGCCTTGAACGCTCCGACGCCGGTCGCATCCCCCGACAGCCCCTTCGGCTGGAACACGATGTCGAACAGACGGTTGATGCGCTCCTGTTCGGCCCGAGCGGTCGCCCAGTCGCCGCTCTTCGCCGCCTCCCACAGCCGCACGTATCCCGCGGCCTCCACATTCGCGAGTCCGGGGACCACGCCGTCGGCACCCGCGAGCGCCATGGCGTCGACGACGACCTCGTGACCGGTGAGCAGCTGCAGCGGGCTCCCCGCCGCCCGGTTCGCCGCGATCAGACGCCGGAACGAGACATCGTCGCCCGAGGAGTCCTTCACGCCCTGGATCACGCCCTCGCTGCCGAGCTGCACAAGCAGGTCGATGCCGAGCTTGGAGTGGACGCGCACCGGGACGTCGTAGGCCCACAGCGGGGCATCGATGGCCGCGGCGATGGTGCGGAAGTGGTCGGCGACCTCGGCGGCGGAGTTCAGCGTGTACAGCGGAGCCGTCGTGACGATCGCCTGCGCGCCGGCGTCGACCAGACGGCGGGCGGTCTCGATGATGCGGGGAGCCGTGAGCTCGATCGCGCCGGCGATGATCGGCACCCGGCCCGCGTTCGCCGCGACGATCGTGCGGAGCAGCTCCACGCGCTGGTCGTCGGTGAAGTACGCGGTCTCACCTGTGGAGCCGAGGGCGAAGAGTCCGGAGACGCCTTCGTCGACGAGACGGTCGACGAGACGTGAGAGTGAGGCGTGGTCGATCGACCCGTCCCCGAGCAGCGGGGTGGCGACGGGCGGGACGACGCCCGCGAAGACGGGGGCGGAGGGGGCAGCAGACATGTGTGTTCCGGTCGTTTCAGTGGTGGGATTCGAGCAGCGAGGGCGCAGCGCCCAGCAGCGTCTTGGTGTAGTCGTCGGAAGGCGCGTCGAACACGCGGGCCGCGTCGCCGAACTCGACGACCCGCCCCCTGTTCATCACGGCGATCTCGTCGGAGAGGTAGCGGACGGTCTGGATGTCGTGGGAGATGAAGACCATCCCGAGGCCGAGCTGCTCCTTCAGGTCGGTCAGCAGGTTCAGGATCTGCGCCCGCACCGAGACGTCGAGCGCCGAGGTGGGCTCATCGGCGACGATCACCTGCGGGTCGAGCACGAGCGCCCTGGCGATGGCTACGCGTTGGCGCTGCCCTCCGGAGAGCTGACTCGGAAGGGCGTCCAGCGCCGAGGGCGGCAGCCCGACGAGACCCACCAGGTCGCGCACCTTGCGACCCCGGGTCGCCGCGCTGCCGAGGCGGTGCACCTGCAGCGGGTCGAGCAGCGCATCGCGCACCGTCATCCGGGCGTTCAGCGCGGTCGCCGGGTCCTGGAAGACGACGGACAGGATGCGCCCCAGCCGCTTGCGCACGGCGGGCGTGAACGATCGCACCGGCTCGCCGCCGAACACGACCTGTCCGCTCGTCGGCTTCTCGAGGCCGATCAGCACCTTGGCCGAGGTGGACTTGCCCGAGCCGGATTCGCCGACGATTCCGAGGGTCTGCCCGCGCTTCACCGTGAGCGAGACGCCCGCGAGCGCATCGACGTACTCGGGACGGAAGAGTGAGGACGCACGGGTCTTGTAGCGGACGTGCACGTCCTTCAGCTCGATGACGGATTCGCTCATCGTCCTGCTCCGATCGCCTCGACGGGCGCATCGTCCGGATGCGCGGAGTAGTAGTGCTCTGTCCCCTCGATGTGTCGGCGTACCGGGGTGGTGCCGGCATACCGCGAGGGGTCGCTGGACCGCGGGGCGAAGCGGTCGCCCGCCGGGAAGTCGCGCGGTGAGGGCACGACTCCCGAGACCTGATGCAAGCGGTCGGAGCCGGCCTCGATCGAGAGCACAGCGCCCAGGAGGCCCTGCGTGTACTCGTGCACGGGTTGGGTGAGCACCTCGCGGGTGGTGCCCTGCTCCACGACCTGGCCCGCGTACATCACCGTGATCCGGTGGGTGAGCTCGGCCACCAGTGCGAGGTCGTGCGAGACGAACAGGAGCGCGAAGCCGAGCTCCTGCTGCAGCCGCATGAGCAGCTCCACGACCTGGGCCTGCACCGTGACGTCGAGCGCGGTGGTCGGCTCGTCGGCGATCACCAGCCGCGGATCCCGGGTCAACGCCATCGCGATGAGCACGCGCTGCCGCTGCCCTCCCGAGAGCTCGTGCGGATACGAGGAGAGTGTGCGCTTCGGATCGAGACCGACGAGCGTCAGCAGCTCCTCGGCAGAGCGGGTGCCGCCGCGCGAGGTGAGCTGCTTCATCTGCGAGCGGATGAGCATCGCCGGGTTGAGGGAGCTCAGCGCGTCCTGGTAGATCATCGCGATGTCGTGTCCGCGCAGCGCGTTGCGCTCCTTCGGCGCCATCTGCAGCAGGTCCTTGCCGTCGAACAGGATGCGTCCGCGGATGTCGGCCTTCGGGTCGAGCAGGCCCATGATCGCGAGCGAGGTGATCGACTTGCCGCATCCGGACTCCCCCACCAGCGACATGGTCTCGCCCGGGCGCACCGTGAAGCTGACGTGGTCGACCACGTCGACGTCGCCGTGCCGCGGGAACGAGATGCACAGGTCCTGCACGTCGAGCAGCGGCTTCTCGTCGCCCGTGTACTCGAGGCGATCCGTGCGGGAGAGTTCGCGCCGTCGCAGCTCGGCGAGTCGTGCGGCGAGGGGGACGGCCTCGGCGCGCGGCACCAGAGTGTCGGGGACTCCGCTCGACACGGAGAGGTTCACCGCGGTGTCGACGGTGGGGATCACATGCGTGTCGTCCGGGATCGCTGCGACCTCGAGCTCGTGCGTGGACTCCTCGGTGTTCGCGGCGTCGGCCGTGATCTTGCGCGCCCGCGGCGACACCATGGCGTCGGTCATCCCCTCGGAGAGGATGTTGAGGCACAGCACCGTGATCATGATGAGGATGCCGGGGAAGAAGGTCGCCCACCACGCTCCGCTCATGAGCAGGTTGCGGCCCGCGGCGATGACGTTGCCCCATGACGGCTCGGGGTCGGGCACGCCGGCCTGCAGGAACGACAGCGAGGCCTCGAACACGATCGCGTCGGCGACGAGCACGGTCGCGAAGACGAGGACCGGCGCCATCGCGTTGCGCGCCACGTGTCGCACGATGATGCGCGGGGTGCCCGCTCCCATCACACGCACGGCCGAGACGTAGTCCTCCCCGTACTGGTCGAGGATGTTCGCACGGACGATGCGGGTGAGCTGCGGCACGTAGAGGAACGCGATGGTCAGCACCAGCACGGGCAGCGACTTGCCGAACACCGCCACGAACACCGCGGCGAGCGCGATGCCGGGGAACGACATCACGACGTCCATGACGCGCATGAGGGTCTCGGAGATCCACTTCGGGGCGGTGGCGGCGATCGTGCCGAGCACGCATGCGGCGACCAGGGCGACGAGGGTCGCCCCGATACCGATCACGAGCGAGTAGCGGGCGCCGTAGAAGAGGCGCGAGAAGATGTCGCGGCCCTGACGGTCGGTGCCGAACCAGTGCTCCGCTCCGGGCGGCTGCACGGGAGTCCCGGAGGCCAGCGGGTCGAACGGCGCGATGAGAGGCGCGAAGATCGCGGCCAGGGCGATGATCGCCAGCACGGCGATGCAGATGATCGACCCGAGGGACAGGCGGCCCCAGCGGAGGCCCGGGACGGAAAGCCGTTCCGTGAGTTTGCGTCGCATGTCACACCGCCCGGATTCGAGGATTGATGAGCACGTACAGGAGGTCGACGATGATGTTGATCACGACGAAGGCGAGCGCCACCGCGAGCGTCACTCCCTGCACGAGGTTGGGTTCGTTGTTGGTGACGCCGTTGAGGATGAGGGTTCCCATCCCGGGGATGGCGAAGATGATCTCGATCACCACGGCGCCGCCGAGCAGGTATCCGATGCGCAGCCCCAGCACCGTGACGGGGGTGATGAGGGCGTTGCGCAGCACGTTGCGGCCGACGACGATCACGCGCGGGATGCCGGCGCCGAGGGCGGTGCGCACGTAGTCGCGGTCGAGCTCCTCGACCATCGAGGTGCGCACGACGCGCGACAGCTGACCGATCACGGGCACCGCGAGCGCGATCGCAGGGAGGGTCATCCGGGCGAGCCATCCGGAGGGGTCGGTCCAGAAGTCGGGGAGCGGGCCGGAGGCGGGGAGCAGTCCGAGCCCGAGGGTGAAGACCTGGATGAGCAGGATGGCGAGCCAGAACGACGGGGTGGAGAGCGCCGCGACGCCGAAGACGCGGATCACCTGGTCGGGCCACCGGTCGCGGTAGACGGCGGCGAGGACGCCGATCACGAAGGCGACGATCACGGCGATGATGAGCCCGAGGAAGGTGAGCGCCAGGGTGACCGGGAAGGCGCGGGCGACCTCGTCGATCACGGGAAGGCTGCGCGCGGAGTAGGTGCCGAGGTCGCCCTGCACGAGTCCGAACAGGAAGTTCACGTAGCGGACGAGCAGGGGGAGGTTGAGGCCGTGGTCCTCGCGGTAGGCCTCGAGGGCTGCGGGCGACGCCGTCTCGCCGAGCGCCGTGCGGGCCGGGTCGACGGGCGAGAAGGACATCACGAAGAACACGAGGAACGTGATGCCGAGGATCATCAGCGGCAGCTGCAGCAGTCGCCGGCCGATGAGGCGGAGCGTGTGGGACACGTGCCGCTCCTTCCGAGGGTGAGGGAGGTGCAGGGGGCGCGCTCGTCGGGTGAGCGCGCCCCCTGTTCGGGTGCTGCTTCTGTTCGGGTGCTACTTCGCGGCCACGCCGACGTCGAGGAACGACAGTCCGGTGGTGGGGACGGGCTGGAACCCGACGAGCTCCTGGCTGCTCCAGGCGGTCGGCAGCTTGCGGTGGAACAGCGGGTAGAGCACGGCCTGGTCGGAGAGCAGGTCGAACGCCTGGTCCCAGGTCTTCTGCTGCTCGTCGCCTTCCTGCTGGACGGCGGTGTCGAGGAGCGTGCGCAGCTCGGCGTACTCGGGAGAGTCAGCCCAGTTGGTGCGGGTCTGGGTCCAGACGTTCTCGCCGTACCACCAGTTCATGAGCAGGTCGGGGTCGACGCCGAAGACCGAGGGGTCACCGGGGGCGACGGCCACCGTGTAGTCGCCGGAGTCGACCTTCTCGTACATCGACGCGGACTGTCCGATGTCGAGCGTGGTGTCGATGCCGATCGCGTCGAGCGACTCCTTGATCAGCGGGGCGACCTCCTTGACCCATCCGGTATCGGTGGTCAGCAGCGTGATCGACAGATCGGAGACGCCGGCGTCGGCCAGCAGCTCCTTCGCCTTCTCGGGGTCGTAGGTGTAGACCGTCGAGGCCTCGTGGTAGTTCGGGTACGTCTCGGGCAGGAACGAGGTCGCAGGCGTGGCGTTGCCGAGCATGCCCGTGCCGATGATCTTGTCCATGTCGAGGGCGTAGTGCAGGGCCTGCCGCACGCGCACGTCGTCGAACGGCGCCGCCTTGGTGTTGAACATCATGAACAGCAGGCCGAACGACTGCACGCTCTCGACGTCGGCCGACGAGGCGAGCGTGTCGACGTCGATGTACGGCACGTCTTCGATCGCCTGCACGGTGCCGGTGGACATCGCGGTGACGCGGGCCGAGGCATCGGCGAGCAGGTTCCAGTTCATGCCGGCGGCGAGCGCGGGGCGCGGGCCGTTGTAATCGTCGTAGCGCTCGAAGACGAGCTTGTCCTCGGGGACCGCGGAGACCAGCGAGTACGGGCCGGAGCCGACCGGGTTGGCGGCGAAGTCCTCGGGGTCGGCCTCGACGACCGCCTTCGGGACGATCTTGACGACGCCGAGGCGGTCGTTGATCAGCGAGAAGGGGTAGTCCGTCGTGATGCGCACGGTGTCGTCGTCGACCGCGGTGACGGTGTCGATGAAGTCGACGAACGACAGGAAGAGCGAGTTGTTGTCCGGGTCGAGCACGCGGTCGTAGCTGAAGACGACGTCGTCCGCCGTGACCGGGTCGCCGTTCTGGAAGGTCGCACCTTCGCGGAGGTCGATCTCGTAGGTCGTGTCGTCGATCTTCGTCGGGAGGTCGGCGGCGAGGGCGGGCGCCGCCTTCTGCGTGACCGGGTCGAGGTCGACGAGACCTTCGAAGATGTGCCAGTTGGCCGAGACCGTGACGGCGCCGGAGGCGACCATCGGGTCGAAGCTGCCGTTCAGCGTGTACGAGATCCCCGCCTCGATGATGGCGTCCGGGTTGATCTCGCTCGCGGCCGCGCTCTCGTCGGGGGTGGCGGTGGTGCCGGCGCCGCAGCCCGCGAGGGCGACGGATGCGGCGACTGTGCCGGCGACCGCCATCGCGAATCGACCCGCGCGGCGGCGGGTGAAGTGTCGGTTCATGTGTGCTCCAGGGTGGTGGGGGGAACATCTTGAGGACATCTGATGTCTGATGTACTCTAAACACAGGTTCGATCAGATCACAAGAGTGAGATGATCGGAGCGTTTCTGCCAGGCACGAGAGGGAGCCCCATGAAGTCCACCACGAGTAGGGCGTCACGTATGCGGCGCTCGACCACGGCGGATCAGATCAAGCAGCTCATCCTGACGCGCGGGCTCACCCCGGGCGACCCGCTGCCGACGGAGGCGGAGCTCTGCGACGAGCTCGACGTCTCGCGATCTTCCGTGCGTGAGGCCATCCGCACCCTCTCGACCCTCGACATCGTCGACGTGCGTCACGGCCACGGAACGTACGTCGGACCGATGTCGCTGGATCCGATGGTGGAGGCGCTCGTGTTCCGCGGGGTGCTGTCGCCGGAGGGGTCGCTGCAGGCGCTGCGCGAGGTCGTCGAGGTGCGCCTGGCGCTGGACCTCTCGATGGCCGAACGCATCGTGGAAGCGGCCAAGACGGATGATGACCCCGAGCTCGACGCGCTGGTCGCCGACATGGTCGACAAGGCCGAGCGCGGCGAGCACTTCCTCGAGGAGGACCGCGCCTTCCACACCCGTCTGTTCGGCACGATCGGCAACCGCCTGGTCGGGCAGCTCGTCGGCGCCTTCTGGGATGTCCACACGGCGGTGCTCCCCCAGCTGGGGATCCCGCAGCCCGATGACATCCACAAGACGGCGAAGGCGCATGGCGACATGCTCGAAGCGGCGCGCTCCGGCGACGTCGACCGGTATCGCCGGGCGGTCGTCGAGCACTACGAGCCGCTGCAGCGCGTGCTCGCGAGTGCCGCGGGCGACGCTCAGGACTGAGCTCACAGGCGCAGCCCCCGCCCGACGCGGTGGAGACCCTCCGACTCGATAGAGTTGCCTCCGCACTGCACGCTTTCCGAGGGGAACACACGCATGTCCGTTGGACTTCTGGCCGTCGTCGACGACATCCTGAGCGCGGCGATGAAGGCGTCGGCGAAGGCGGCGGGCGTCGTGATCGACGATGCCGCGGTCACACCGCAGTACGTGCAGGGCCTCACTCCGGCCAGGGAGCTGCCCGTCGTCGGCAAGATCGCCCTGGGGTCGCTGGCGAACAAGTTCCTGATCATCATCCCGGTGGCGTTGCTGCTGACCGCGTTCGCGCCGTGGGTGCTGCCGTATCTGCTGATCCTCGGCGGGACGTACCTCTGCTTCGAGGGAGCGGAGAAGGTGCTGGAGTGGTTCGGCGTGCAGCACGGGCACGCCGACGAGGGCGCACGCGATGAGCGGAAGCTGGTGCTCGGAGCCGTGCGCACCGACCTGATCCTCTCGACCGAGATCATGCTCATCTCACTCGCGAGCCTCGAGAAGGGGCTCGACATCTGGGCGACGCTGGCCATCCTCGCCGTGATCGCCCTCCTCATGACGGGCGTCGTCTACGGCGCGGTCGCGTTGCTCGTGAAGATCGACGACATCGGCTTGAAGATGGCGAAGAATCCGGTGGAGCGTGTGCGTCACACCGGCACCAGGATCGTGCGGTCGATGCCGGCGGTGTTCCGCTTCATCAGCATCCTCGGCACGGTCGCGATGCTCTGGGTGGGGGGTCACCTCGTGCTCGTGAACCTGGGCGAGGTGGGGCTGCATTTCACCACCGATGTGCTGCACGGAATCGAGCACGCGCTGGAGCCCGCCGGCGGCTTCGTGGTCTGGCTGGTCGAGACGATCGTGTCGGCGATCGCGGGCCTCGCGCTGGGGCTGCTGATCGTCGGGATCGTGCTCGGCATCGCGCGGCTCTTCGGCAAGACCCCCAGCTTCCACGAGGGCGAGACCTCCCCCGCCGACGTGCACGTCTGAGCCACACCCGCGGCACCCGCTCACGCCGCGATGTCGTAGCGCGCTCGACCCCCGAGCCTCGGTCTGCGTTCCGGATCGACGTTGGGCGGCGGGATGATCCACACCCTCGCACCCACCCCACGACCCTCGATCCTGATTTCCCAGTCGTTGTCGTGGATGCGATGATGACAGCTCTCGCAGAGCAGCACTCCGTTGTCGAGGTCGGTCGGCCCAGCATCCCGCTGCCACCAGCGCAGGTGATGCGCCCTGGTCATCTGTGGCGCGAGCCCGCACATCACGCAACCGCCGTCGCGCTCCACCAGCGCGAGCCGCTGAGCGCGGGTGAACAGCCGCTTCTCGCGGCCCCAGTCGAGGATCTCGCCTCCACCGCCGAGCACGACGGGGATGATGCCGCCGCCCGCCGCCATCCGACGACAGGCGGCGATGCTGACCCGCTCATCGAGGCCGTCGACCGTCGCGAACCCGGTGCCGTCGGTCAGGTCGTCGAGCCCCACCCGCACGATGACCGTCGCTCCGGACACGGGAAGGCCGCCGTTGTCGCATCCGCTCGCGTGTACGCAGATCTCGGCGAGCGCGTCGGCCTGCAGCATCGCGACCGTGCGTCGATCGGCATCGGGCGCCTCCGGATCGAGCACGCGCGCCCTCGATTGGAACGTCGCAGTGACGTAGGCCTGGATCGCCGCCTTGACGGGAGCCCCCGAGGCGATATCGGTCTGCAGCGTCAGGTGCAGCGACCCGTCGCGCTCGAACATCGTGAGCGAGCGCCGCGATCGGGCTTCGTCTTCGCGCGGAGCCACACCGTCGCGGTCGAGCCAGGCCTCGGCGTGCACGACCAGCTTGCGCACGTCGTCGAGCGACAGCTCTGCCGCATGCTCGACGAGAAGCCGCTCGGCCTCGACGACGCGCTCGACGCCGACCTTGAGCCGCACCCGGTCGAGCAGGGTCACGATCAACGCCGCACCCGCCGCACTGAGAGCACCGGCCGCGATCGCCCGCTGCACGGCGGGGCAACGCGGGGGCAGCGCCTCGCCGATCAGGTTGCTCCGAGGCGCGATCGCCTCTCCCACCTTCACGAGCCGCACCGCCTCCCCCGTCGATCCGCCGGTCGTCGCCGCGATCATGGTCTCAGGGCTGCGGAACCCCTGTTCCTTCGCCAGGCCGGCCGCTCCCAGCTCCGGGCGCGACTCGCGCGCGATGCTCGCCGCGATCTCGGCGTGGATGCCGTCGAGACGACGCTGCAGCAGCCCCATCGTGCGATGCGCCTCGAGCAGCTGTGTTCTGGTCAGCTCGGCCGCGCTCGACGCATCCGCCCACACGTCTTCGAGGCACTCCACGGCCTCGAGGAGGGGACTCAGATGCGGGTTCGACATGACTCAAGATTAGAACATATCTTCGACACTCGGGAAGGGCTGTGGATAACCCCGGGCCCGCCGTTGCCGTAGTGTCATCGCCATGTCCGCCACCTCGTCGTCGCCGAAGTCCCGCAGTTCGAAGCGCGACGCCGACCGCTGGTTCCGCGAGCAGGGCCTTCCGACCTTCGTGCCGTTGCGCCGCTGGTTCACCGACCTCCCCCGCCGTGTCGCACCCCTCATCGCCTGGGTCGCGGTGGCCGCCTACCTCTTCCAGGACGGGATCGAGGTCGTGTTCGACTTCGCCCTCGAGGACGACTCGATCGGGTGGGAGTTCCTGATCGTCCCCCTCGCCCTCACGATCTTCCTGCTGGCGGTGGGGCTCGCCTGGGCCGCCTACTTCCTCGTCCGAGCCCTGCTGCGGCGTCTCCCTGCGGGGATCGGCACGGCGGTCGCCCTCGTCCTGATCGCCGTCAGTCTCGCCTTCACGATCGTCTACGACTACAGCACCCATCCGCACTCGACGGTGGGGCCGATCCTGCGCACGGCGCTCGTGCTCGCCCTCTGCATCCTGGTGACCGGCATGGGCGGCGGCGCCATGATCTCCTGGGCCTCGCGCCTCGCGGTGCGCAACGCCTCGGCGATCGGGCACATGGCATCGATCGCGCTCCCCGTGATCCTGATGCTGGTGGTGTTCTCGTTCTTCTCGGCCGAGGTCTGGCAGATGGCCTCCGCGCTGTCATGGGGATCGATCGCCCTCGTCGGCCTCGTCGTCGCGGTGCTCGCCGGCATCGTCGTCCTGCGCGTCAGCGCGTCGGAGATCGATGACGACGCTCAGGCGCCGTCGGCGGAACAGCGAGCCGCCCTGCTCGTCGACACCCCCGCGGAGGGGCGTCCTGCCCCCGAGCGGCCGGGACGTCTGCATGCACCGCAACGCATCAACATCCTGCTCGCGATGACCGTCGCGCAGCTCGTGCAGGCGCTGTTCTTCGCCGGGCTCCTCGCGGCGCTGCTGATCGTGATCGGAGGCATCGCGATCCCTCAGGGCGTCGTGGGCATCTGGCTCGGTCCCGGCAGCGCCGCCCAGCCGCTCACGGTGCAGCCCCTGGAGTTCTTCGGAGCGAAGCTGCCGCTCACCGTCAACCTGCTCAAGGCCGCCACTCTGCTCGCCGTGATCGCCGCGCTCCCCTTCGTGTTCTCCGCGGTGAGCGAGGCACGCTACCGGGAGCGGTTCTTCGACCCGATCATGGCCGACATGCGGCGAGCGATCCTCGTGCGCGAGGCCGTGAGCACGGCGCCGGCGCGGCGCTCCTCGTAACTGTTCGGTCGCAGCGCGCCCGAACTCCGCTCCTCCTGCTAGCGTCGGCGATGCGCACCCGAGCGCCGATGAAGGATGCGCACCCGAAGCGCAGAAGAAGAGAGACCGCCCGCCGATGACAGCCGTGCGAATCAGGGATGCCGAGACCGCCGATCTCGAGACGATCACCGCGATCCACAACCATGCCGTGCTGCACACCACCGCGATCTGGAACGAGGAGGCGGTCGATCTCGCCGACCGCGTCGCGTGGCTGGCTGATCGCACCGCCCGAGGCTTTCCGATCATCGTCGCGGTCGACGACACGGGGGTGCTGGGCTACGCGTCGTACGCGCAGTGGCGCCCGCACAGCGGATACCGCCATACGGTCGAGCACTCGGTCTACGTGCGGGACGGCCAGCACGGTCGGGGCATCGGCACCGCGCTGATGCTCGCTCTGCTCGAGCGCGCCCGCGCCGCCGGCATGCACGTGATGATCGCGGGGGTCGAGAGCGGCAACACGGCCTCCATCGCGCTGCACGAGCGCCTGGGCTTCGTCGAAGTCGGCCGCATGCCGCAGGTCGGTGCGAAGTTCGGACGCTGGCTCGACCTGAGCATGCTGCAACTCACCCTCGACGATCGCACCGAACCCGGCGGATCGTGACGATGAACCTGCTGCAGTGGTTCGTGGACGTTTTCAACTCGCAGTGGATGCTGCCGGGTGGCCAGACGCTCCTGGTGCGCGAAGTCGTGGGCAACGCCTTCGGCCTCGCGAGCGCTCTCGGCGGGATGCGCCGCAAGGTGTGGGCGTGGCCGGTCGGCATCGTCGGCAACGTGCTGCTGCTCACGGTCTTCCTCGGCTCGGCCCTCAGCCCCGACCCGTCGCTGCCGCATCTGCTGGGTCAGGCCGGACGACAGATCATGTTCATCGCCGTCGCGATCTACGGCTGGATCCGCTGGCGCAACCTCGACGGCGGACGTGTGGTCCCGCGATGGGCACCGACCGGCGCGCGCATCGGCATCGTGCTGGTCATGATCGTCGGCACGGTCGCGCTGACCCCGCTGTTCCGGCTGCTCGGGTCGTGGGAACCGGTCTGGGCCGATGCCTGGACGTTCGTCGGCTCGCTGCTCGCCACGTACGGCATGGCCAAGGGCTGGACCGAGTTCTGGCTGATCTGGATCGCCGTCGACGTGGTCGGGGTGCCGCTGCTGTTCGGCTCCGGCTACTACGCGACCGGCCTCATGTACGTCTTCTACGGTGTCTTCACCGCGGTCGGCTTCGTGATCTGGTGGCGGGCACAGCGTACTGCCGCACCGCCGATCGAGATCATTCCGCCCGACCCGAGCCCCCGACGGCCGGAGGAGGAAGAGCTCGCCTGAGCGCTCCCTCCCCCGGCATCCCCTCCGGCTCGATACCGCCCCTCCTCGGCACGAGATCGGTGGTCACACGCGGAGCCGCTCCCTGGCGGCGCGCCCGCCGGTGAGCGCCATGGCGTCTGCCGCCCACGCCGTGAGGCGTTCGAGAGGCCCCTTGCCGGCGGTGCGCGTCCAGATGAGCGCGCCGGCCATCATCAACAGCGACAGGGCGACCCAGACCAGCACGGGGTTCGACAGCCAGGTTCCGGCACCGGCCAGGATCAGGATCGCCTGTACCACGTAGCCGGTGAGCGGAACCGCGCCGTAGGCCGCGAGGGGCAGCACGACCCATCTCGCGTAGCGCGTCACCAACAGGCAGAGGCCCAGGACGGCGACCGCGAATCCCCCGGAGGCCAGCACCTCGAGAACCCCACCCGAATGCGGGGAGGCGCCGATCACGGCCTGGAGCATCTGCGCCGGCGGATTCTGCGCCACGACCCGCTCGAAGTAGGACTGCTCGTCGCCCGTCGCACCGTCACCGCCGAAGAGCGAAGCCATGCCGGGGTCGTAGCACGCCACCACGCCGTCGCTCTTCTGGCAGGTGAGCCCTGACACGTCGACCTCGTCGCCCGGGATCGTGCTGATCGAGCTCGACGCGGAAGACGAGGTGTCGGTCCCCGGCTGCGAGCCGGAGAGCAGGCCGCCCAGCGAGTAGCCGCCGATGGCGATCAGAGCACCGCACACGACCATGACGGCGGCGGTCTTCACCCGCGTCAGATCGAGACGGCCGATGACGAGACCCGCGCACAGCAGCGTCGCCCAGACCGTGATCGGATAGGTGCCGAACAGCACGAGCGAGACTCCCGGCCCGCCCAGGTCCGGCGACAGCGTGCTGAGCAGTGCGAGCAGCGGCGGGCCGAGGAGACCCGACGCCGCTCCCGCGATCACGAGGGTCTTGGTGCGCAGGTGCACCGTGAACGCCGCCAGGATGTAGAGCACCCCGTAGAGGGTCAGGATCACGGCGATGCCGGAGCCGAGCAGCTCGACGAAGAGGCCGATCACGAAGATCGCCGCCCCTCTCCCCACCAGCCGCAGCCGGATCGTCCTCAGCTCCTCCGGCGTCGCATTCCGGGCGCCGCCGGTCATCAGCGCCAGCGACACTCCAGCGAGCAGAGCGAACAGCAGGGAGGAGCGCCCGTTCACGATGTCGAGCCACGTCGTGGGATCCGTGAGCGTGAACTCCGGGCCGGACGCGACCATCAGATGCGCGCCGAACATGCCCACGAGTGCGAGACCGCGCGCCACGTCGACCCCGACGATGCGTCGTCGGCTCGGTGCGGAGCCGGATCGGCTGGTGGGTCGACCGCCCGACCCGGTCGTGGAACCGTCGGCCGTCGGCGGGGTGATGTGCGGTGCGCTCACGGGTGACCTCTCGAAGATTCGCGGAGAGGTCAAGCTCACCATGAGCGGTCGGGGACGCGCATCCCCCCTCGGTACCGCTCCGATCCGTCGTGCGGATGAACGTGGCGTCGGTGTTTCAGGGCGCGTCGGGCCGGGGGCGTCAGTGCTGCACGCGGGCCAGGAACTCCGCCGTGGCGGCCTGCTGCGGGGCGTCGAACACCTGCGAGGGCGGACCCTCTTCGACGACCACGCCGTGCTCGAGGAACACGATGCGATCGGCCACCTCACGCGCGAAGGACATCTCGTGCGTGGCCATCACGATCGTGGCGCCCTGCACCTTCAGCTCTCGCACCAGGTCGAGCACCTCGCCGACCAGCTGCGGGTCGAGCGCACTGGTGATCTCGTCGAGCAGCAGCACCTCGGGCTGCGTGAGGATCGCGCGCACGATCGCCACGCGCTGCTGCTGTCCACCCGAGAGCCGATCAGGGTACTCGTCGGCCTTCGCGCCGAGCCCGAGCGTCTCGAGCAGCGCACGCGCCTTCGCCCGCGCCTCGGCCTTGCGCATCCCGTGCACGCGGACCGCGGCGAGCGTGACGTTGTCGAGCACGGTGAGGTGCGGGAACAGGTTGAAGTGCTGGAACACCACGCCGATCCGCCCGCGGACGGCATCGGCATCCACCCGCGGGTCGGTGATGTCCTCCCCCGAGAGGAAGATCTGCCCGTCGTCGATCCCCTCGATGAGGTTCATCGTCTTGAGCAGCGTCGACTTGCCCGAACCCGATGCGCCGATCAGCACGACCACCTCGTGTGTGCCGACCGAGAGGTCGATGCCGCGCAGCACGTCGTGGTCACCGAAGCGCTTGCGCACACCTCTGGCCTCGATCACGGGCACGCTCATACGACTCCTCCGGCCTGCTCGCGCTTGTTCAGACGCGCCGTGACCACATCCGTCAGGCGGATCATCGGCCAGCTCAGCACGATGAACATGAGACCGGCCACGACGTAGGGGGTGAAGTTGTAGGTCTCGGCGACCATCAGCTGCGCGGCCCTGACGGCATCGACCGCGCCGAGGACGGAGATCAGACCCACGTCCTTCTGCATCGACACGAAGTCGTTCATGAGTGCGGGCACGACCTTGCGGACACCCTGCGGGATCACGACGATCCGCAACGTCTGCCCGTGCGTGAGTCCGAGCGAGCGCGCCGCGATGCGCTGCGAGGGGTGCACCGCCTCCATGCCGGCCCTGAGCACCTCGGCGACGTACGCGGAGTAGGTGAGCACCAGGGCGATCGTGCCCCAGAACATCGCGGGCATGCGCGGGAAGATCCCGAGCGCGGGGATGCCGAAGCCCACGAGGTACAGCACGATGAGCAGCGGGATACCGCGGAAGAAGTCGGTGTACGCCGCCGCGAGCGCCCGCAACGGGAAGAACACAGGACCGCGCAGGGAGCGCAGAGTGGCCAGGAGCGTGCCGAGGATCGCGACGCACACCACGGCGATGACGAGCACGAGCAGGTTGACGAGCAGCCCCTGGAAGGTCGGGCCGATGCTCTGGAGTGCCACCTGCGGGTCGAAGAACGTCTGGCTGACGATCGCCCAACCGGGGGTGTTGACGACGACGACGATCAGCACCACGGCGAGCGCGAGGCTGCTGCCGAAGGCGATCAGGACCGAGCGCGTGGTGGCCCGGCGCCGCAGAGCGCGGCGTGACAGCTCGAGCTCGCTCGGCTGCCACTCCGCGTCGACGGAGGTCGAGGTCATTTCAGGACGGGGACGTCGACCGCGTCGCTGAGCCACTTCTGCTGCAGCTCGTCGAGCGTGCCGTTGTCGCGCAGTGCGTCGACCGCCTTGGTGACGTCGGCCGTGAGGGCGGAGCCCTTGGGCAGCACGATGCCGAACTCGTCTCCGCCGTTCGCGTCGGCGAACTGTCCGGTGACCACGCCGTCGTCGAGCTGAGCCCCGACGACGTAGAAGGCCCCGGGGAGGTCGGTGATCATGGCGTCGATCTGACCGCCCTTGAGCGCGAGCACGACGTCGTCGACCGAGTTGAAGACGCTGAGGTTGCCTTCGCCGAGCTGAGCCTTCGCGACCGTGTAGCTCGTGGTGCCGCTGGCGACGCCGACCTTGGTGGCCTTGAGCTCGTCGATCGTGGTCGCCGATGCGGCGGGCGAGTCACCCACCGCCACGACGGCCTGCGTGGTCGTGTAGTACGGCGACGAGAAGTCGACGGCCTTCTTGCGGTCGTCGGTGATGGAGAACTGCTGCAGGTTGATGTCCCAGTCCTTGGGGCCGGGAGCGATGGCGCCGTCGAAGGTGGTGCGCACCCAGACGATGTCGTCGGCCGCGTACCCGAGCTGCTCGGCGACGGCGTTGGCGACCGCACCCTCGAAGCCCTTGCCGTTGGAGGGGTCGTCGTCGACGAACCACGGCTCGTAGTTGGGCTCGCCGGTGGCGATGGTGAGCTTGCCCTCGGTCACGGTCGGAAGGCCCGACCCGTCTCCGCTGCCGGAGTCCGTGGACGGCGCGGTGCACGCGGAGAGAGTGAGCGCGATGGCGGCGGCCGCAGCGGTGACGGCGGCTGCGCGGCGGAGGGAGAGGGCGAAGGGCACGATGACTCCTGGACGAAGAAGGGTAGGGAGGAGAGCGCGGGGCAGGGCGGGTCCGCCGGGAATCCAGACGGGTCTGCCTCTACAGAGTAGGCGATGCGGCGAGTCGCCAATCGGCGAAGTCGAAACCTGGGGACACGAAGCACGACACCAGCACCTCGTCGGCGTCGAGCGGTCGCGCGGCCTGCCAGACTCCGGCGGGCACGAGCACCTGCGCCGCGTCGTCGGGGCCGAGCACCACCGTAGTCGCCGTCCCGGGCTCAGCGCCGTCTCCGCCGAGGCTCAGTTCGAGCCTCCCTGGACCGTGCCACAGCCACAGCTCGTCACTGGTCACGACGTGCCACGCACTCCGCTCCGACGGCAGCAGCAGGTAGTGGATGCAGGTGGCCGCCGGGCGCGGGCCGTTCGGCGTCTCGACGGGAAGCGGGCTCGTCCAGGTGCGACGGAACCAGCCGCCCTCGGGGTGCGGGGCGAGGTCGAGCCGCTCGGCGGTGGCGGGGCGCTGTGTCATGCGGATGCTCCGGTTTCGGGGAAGATGAGTGCTCCCGTCGCACTTTCTGTCGCTTCAGCGGGCTGGAGCGACAGAAAGTGCGACGGGAGCGATCAAGGGGTGGCCGCTGCACGGGGGAACGAATCGACGGCGTAGCGGACCTCGCCGGAGATGACCGTGGCGGCGGCGCGGCCGGCCCCGTGCTCGACGAGTTCGACCACGGCGTCGGGGCCGGCCGGGACATCGAAGAACGTGAGGTCGGCGAGCGCCCCCACCGCGAGGTACCCGGTGCGGTCGGGGCCGACGTCGATCCCCATGGCGTGCGCCCCTCCGAGGGTCGCCGCACCCAGCAGGCGGGCGTGCAGATCGCGGTCGGTGTATCCCTGCGAGCGGGCGATGCGCGCGAGCTCGGCCACGTCGGCCAGCACATCGAGCGAGGGGCTCGACGACAGCGAGTCGGTGCCGACGGCGATCGGGCTGCCCTCGCGCAGGTACGCGGCGATCGGGGGTTCCTCGAGCCCGATGACGGCGTTCGATCGCGGGCACAGCGCCACGGTGGTGCGGCGCTCCCGGAGGATGGCACGGTCCCTGGCGCTCATGTACACCCCGTGCGCGATGTGGCAGTCCGGTCCGAGCACGCCGAGCTGATCGACGAACTCGGTGGCGCTGGTGCCGAATCCGGCCTTGCGCAGCTCCTGGAAGCTGGCGAGCCCCGCGGTGTGCCAGGCCTGCGGGTGCTCGTGCGCGAACTCGCTCTCGAACGCGGCCTCGCCGAGATGGATGTGGATGCGTCCGCCGCGCTCGCGCACGATGTCGGGAATCTCCAGCAGCGGCTCGATGTCGAGCGAATAGGGAGCGTGGGGCGAGAGGCCCGTCCCCGGCGGCGTCGGCAGCGCGTCGAGCGCCTGCTCCACCTGCTCCCGCCCGGTACGGGCCCAGTCGGCGTTGGTCCAGCTCATCACCTCCCAGTAGGTGATGCCGTGCAGGCGGGCGTCGTGCAATGCGGTCGCGGCCGCCCTGTCGGTCACGACATCCGCCACCGCCGTCGTGCCGAAACGCAGCGCCTGTGCGGCACCGTCGGCCGCGTCCGCCGCCCAGTCACGACCACCTTCGTAGACCGGATCGAACGCCCGCACCCAGTCGTCGAAGCCGTCGTACTGCCCGCGCCCGACCGAGGCCATGCCCGTGTACTGCAGGTGGGTGTGCGCGTTCACGAGACCGGGGGTGAGGACGCCGTCCCAGTGCACCTCTTCCGCGTCGATGCCGCGCTCGGACAGCGACCGCAGCACCCACTCGCGTTCGCCGACGTGCATGATCCGGCCGTCGCGCACGGCGACTGCACCGTCGACGATCGGCGGTGCGGTGATCGGCACGACGAGCCCCGCGGAGTAGACGGTCACGGCGGTCATGCGGACTCTCCTCGGAAACGCGGCGAGCGCCATTCGCGCTGCGCGTCGATCTGGGCGGAGCTGCGCTGGTCGATGCGCTCTCCGCGCAGGGCGAGAGCGGCCGTGCCGATGGCGGTGTCTGCCTCGGCGGGGAGAGCGTGGACTCCGGCGGGCAGCGCGCGAGAGAGCAGGTGCTCGACGGCGTACAGCTGCACGGCGAACGACAGGTCCATGATCTCGATCGGGTTGCCCTCGCCGGCTGAGAGGTTCACGCATCCGGCCCTGGCGATCACGAGCGCGCCGCCTCCCGCACGCTCGACGAAGGGTGATACCTTCCCATCCGCTCCCTCGTACGGCTGCAGCGTCGACACATCGAGGTCGACCTCGTGCGGAACACCGCCGGCGACCGCGACGATCGCCGCCGTGCGCACCACCTCCGCATCGACCGTGTGCGGCGCACCGGTGGCCGAGACGACGAGCGCTCCGGGGGCGAGGTCGTGCAGCCGCCCGATCCGGTAGCCGTCGTGCGCGGCCCGAAGCGCTCGCACCGGGTCGGTCTCTGTGACGCCGACCTGCACACCGAGTGCCCGCAGGTGGGCGGCGACGCCCTCTCCGACGGGTCCGTAGCCCACGACCACGGCCGGCTGGTCGCGGAGATCGATGCCGGCGTCGTCCAGGGCATCGGCGATCGCGAACACGCAGGACTGACCGGTGCCGTAGCGGTTGTCGAAGGATGTCTTGGTCAGGGCGTCGTTCACCGCGATGACCGGGATCTCGAGCACTCCGTCGCGCTCCATGAGCCGCAGGGGAGTGAGGCCGCTCGTGGTCTCCTCGGCCGCGCCGCGCAGTCCGGCCACGATCCCCTCCTCGTGGGCGAGGCGGATCAGGTGCGAACCGTCGTCGAGCAGCAGGTCGAAGCCGCGGCGCAGGAAGGCCACGGCGGCGGCGCGCTCGGCAGCTCCCGACAGGGCGGGGTCGCCGTCGACGGGGATTCCACGGGATCGCAGCACCTCGGCGACCTCGACGTCGATCTCGTCCGGATGGGCGTAGACGGCGACCGTCGCTCCGGCATCGCGCAGCAGCAGGGCGAGCTGGGCGGTCTTGGGCTCCAGCACCATCGCGATGCCGATCCGCACCCCCTCCACTGTGCCGGCCTCGCGCAGGCGTCGCGCGCGATCGGTGGAGACGGACATGTGGCGTCCTGCCGCGTCGACGCGGTCGCGTGCCGTCTCGCGCGCCGGGAGAGCCTTGCCGTCGAGCAGGATCTCGGGCGTCGAACCCGGCGCGAAGACCACCCCGCTGCCGACGGTACCGGCGTCGCCGAGATGCGCGCCGAATGCGGGCAGGAGTCGACGCAGCTCGTCGGCCACGCCATCCGTCCCGACGACCGTGAAATCCCGGCCGGCCACGAGCAGGTTGGTCTCGCGGGCGAAGCGGCGCACCAGACGCTGGGCGGTCAGGGTGTCGTCGGTCACCAGTCAAGGGTAGAGCCCGCGGCGGTGCGCTGACGGCCAGAGCGGAGGCCGTCGCACCCGAATGTGACTGCGCATGTCGGCGACCCTGGATTCGTGCGCGCGGTTCGCCTTTCATGGAGCCCATGACCCGGCAGATCCGCTTCAACGCCTTCGACATGAACTGCGTCGCCCACCAGTCGTCCGGCCTGTGGCGCCACCCCGACGACCGGTCTCGGCAGTACAACACCCTCTCGTACTGGACCGACCTGGCCAGGCTGCTGGAGAGCGCGACCTTCGACGGCATCTTCATCGCCGACGTCCTGGGCACCTACGACGTCTACGGCGGCACGAACGAGGCCGCCATCCGCAACGGCGCCCAGGTGCCGGTGAACGACCCGATCCTCCTGGTCAGCGCGATGGCCGCGGTGACCGAGCATCTGGGGTTCGGCGTCACGGCCGGCACCGCGTTCGAGCACCCCTACCCGTTCGCTCGACGACTCAGCACGCTCGACCATCTCACGCAGGGCCGCGTCGGCTGGAACGTCGTGACCGGGTATCTGCCCAGCGCCGCCCGCAACATGGGTCAGGAGGACCAGCTCGCCCACGACGACCGCTACGACCACGCGGACGAGTACGTCGAGGTGCTCTACAAGCTCTGGGAGGGCTCGTGGGAGGACGACGCGGTGGTGGAGGACCGCGAGCGCGGCATCTTCACCGACCCGTCGAAGGTGCACCCGATCCGGCACGAGGGGAAGCACTTCTCCGTACCCGGCATCCACATCTCGGAGCCGTCGCCGCAGCGCACCCCGGTGATCTACCAGGCCGGCGCGAGCCCGCGCGGGGTGCGGTTCGCGGCCGAGAACGCCGAGGCCATCTTCGTCGCAGCGCCCTCGAAAGAGGTGCTCGCCGGGACGGTGAAGCGCATCAGGGACGCTCTCGAGGCCGCGGGGCGCGATCGCTACGACGCCCGCATCTACACGCTGCTGACGGTGATCACCGCGGCGACGAGCGAGGAGGCCACTGCGAAGCACGCCGAGTACCTCTCCTACGCGAGCCCGGAGGGGGCGCTCACCTTCATGTCGGGGTGGATGGGCGTCGACCTGTCGCAGTACGCCGAGGACGAGCCGGTCGGGAACGTCGAGTCGAACGCGATCCAGTCCGTGCTGCAGCACCTCAAGGAGGAGGCCGATCTCGGTCGCGAGTGGACGGTGGGCGACTTCGGCCGCCACAACGCGATCGGCGGCCTCGGTCCGACGATCGTCGGCTCCGGGGTCGAGATCGCCGACGAGCTGCAGTCCTGGGTCGACGAGACCGACATCGACGGCTTCAACCTCGCCTACGCGGTCACCCCCGGCACGTGGCAGGACGTCATCGAGCACGTCATCCCGGTGCTGCGGGAGCGGGGCGCCTACCCCGAGGAGTACGTGCCCGGCACGCTCCGCCACAAGCTGCACGGCCGCGGCGACCGGGTCCAGCCCACGCACCGCGCCGCCCGGTACCGCGTCGGCTAGTTCCCCTTTCGAATCGCGCAACTGGTTGCTTCGAACGCCGTTTCACCACCATTTGCGCGATTCGAAAGTCCGCCGACACGACCCCGGAACCGCGGTGTAGACGTCAGTCGTCGCTGCGGCTGAAGATCCCTCGCAGCACGAGGAACACCACCACGGCCACGACCGCGACGATCCCGAGCTTGAAGATGAACGCGAGGACCGAGAACAGGGCGCTCACGATCCACCACGCGATCACGACGGCGAGGATGACGCCGAGGACGGTCCAGATGTTCTTGGTCATGCCTCCAGCCTACGGAGTCGCGGCAGCCGGGATCTCCTCCAGCGACCGGAACACGGGCAGCCCGAGCTCGTGGGCGATCTCGACGTCCTTGTCGGCGCCGGACGACTCCCCCGGCAGCCGGAGCACCGCGTCGCAGTGCAGGAGCAGTCGGCGGGCGGTCTCGTACATGACGTCGCCCTCGCCGGAGTCGCCCGGTTCGAGGGTGCGCAGGACCGGCAATGTGACCCACTCCCCGATCATCGGCACGTGGCCGAGCCGGAAGATCGGACCGGACGCCTCCTCCAGGCGCGCGAGATTGCGAGCGATCAGGGCGGGGTCGCCGTTCGTGCCGGAACGGTAGGGGCCGGCGATCAGGATCAGGAGTGGCTTCATCATGGATGATGACTGTAGTCTGAATCATGCATAAACGTGCAACTTCGTGAGGAAACGTATGCTCGCTGCTCAGCGCAAGGACCACCTGCTCGCCGTGCTCGCCCGCGAGGGACGGGTCGTGGCGAAGGCTGCGGCCGATGAACTCGGAGTATCGGAAGACGCCATCCGCCGCGACCTCCGCGAGCTCGCCGAGGAGGGCAGGCTCCAGCGCGTATACGGCGGCGCGCTGCCCATCGCCGCGGCCGATCGCCCGGTGCGTGAGCGCCACGACCTGGCGACCGAGAGCAAGGAGCGGGTCGCCCGCCAGGCGGTCACGACCATCCGCCCCGGATCGACGATCGTGCTGGATGCCGGCACCACCACGCTCGCGATGGCGCGGCTGCTGCCCTCCGGCACCGACGTCACCGTCATCACCCCGAGTCCCGCCGTCGCCCTCGCCGTCGCCGAGCACTCGGACGCGCGCGTGATCATGATCGGCGGCGAGCTCGCCCGGCACTCCCTCGTCGCCGGCGGAGGACTCGCGATGGAGGCGGTCCAGCACCTCGCCGCCGATGTGTTCTTCGTCGGCGTCACGGGCGTCGACCCGCGACACGGTCTCACGACGGGCGAGCTCGACGATGCCGTCACCAAGCGGGCGATCGCCTCCCGATGCGCCGAGACCGTCGTGCTCGCGAGCGACGAGAAGATCGGCGCCGCCTCGCGCTACCCGGTGCTGCCGTTCGAGGCGGTCGCCGCGGTCATCACCGACCCGCTCGACGAGAATCCGCTGATCCCTGAGGTCCTGGCGCAGCTCCCGGCGCGGGCGTGAGCGACGAACCCTCCTCCTCCGCGAGACGTTCCGTCAGCAGGGCGTGCAGATGTCCTGCCGCCCCGAGGAGCGCGACGCTGCGGCGCGTGAGGTCGGCCAGCCGCTCCGCGAGGATGCGCTGCACCTGCTCGGTGTCACCGTGCGCGCGCACCTCGTCGATGATCCGCGAAACGGCGGGGATGCCGTACCCACCCGAGCGCAGGGCGGCGGCGATCCGCGCCTCGGTGATCGCGGCGGAGTCATAGGAGCGGACCGATCCCGCACGCCGAAGGGGGCGCACGAGCCCTTCTCGCTCCCAGTGCCGCAGTGCGGAGGAACGGACGCCGAGCGCCTGGGCGAGTTCGCCGATGGCCATCGCATCGTCCTCGACGAACGGATCGTCGGCCTCCGCCACCGCGTCCTCGAGTCCGCGCAGGGCCGCGCGCACCCGTGAGCGTTCGAGGGCCAGATCCGCGTGCAGGTCGTCGATCCGCTCCGCCGCGTGCTCGACCGATCCGCCGATGAGAGCGGGCATCAGTCGACGCGCGGGCACCGGACCGAGCGCCGTCGCCAACGCGCGATAGGCACGCAGCGCCAGGGCATGCGGCGTCCGATACCGCCGGTACCCGTTCGCACCGCGCTCTGCGGTGGGGAGGACACCGAGTCGCTCGAGGTCGCGCACCTGCTGCGTCGAGTAGTCGACCAGCCGTCCGAGCGCCGCAGTGGTCATCCCCCGCTCTTGAGGGTTCTGCACGTGATTCCTCGTCTTTCCGGTCCGTGAGTCCACATAAGCACATCAGCCTCAGCATTGAAGGATGGATATGCAGGAGATCATCGCAGAGGTCCGCTCGTTCGACGGCGTGCTCGTCGTCGCCCCGGAGGCAGGCAGCGAATTCCCCGAACTGTCATGGGGTGACGCGTACTTCTACCACGCGCCCGACGGCCGGGTGCCGGAGCGCACGCAGCCGTACGGGACGATCATCACGAAGGACTATCCCGACGACACGTCCTCGGCGCTGGACACTCCAGGGCGCTTCCGGGTGAACATCCACGTCGGACGCGAGCGCGCGGAGTCGATCATCGAGGCGGGGTCTCTCACGGGCGGCGACACCGATCCGACGGCGGTCGACGTCTTCCGGCCCCACCCGTTGTACGGCACCGCCGGCTGGGTGTGCGTGATCGACCCCGCAGAGGCGACGGAGGGCGCTGTGCTCGCCCTCCTCCGCGAGGCGCACGAGGCGGCACGCTCTCGCACCGGACGACGGGCGAGGTGAGTCCCGTGTCGACTCCGCAGGGCATGACCGAGACCGACCGTCGGATCGTCGCGGTGTGGGCGGCGGACTGCGCCGAGCGCGTCCTGCCGCTGTTCGAGAGGGAGGCCCCGGACGACGACCGTGCGCGTGATGCCATCGCCCGGACGCGCGCCTTCGCGCGGGGTGAGCTCACGGCTGCGGGCGAGATCCGTCGTCGCTTCCTGGCTGGCAGGGCCGCTCACGCCGCGGCGACTCCTGTCGGGAAAGCCGCCGCCCGCTCCGCAGCTCAGGCCGCAGGGGTCGCGCACATGGGTGCGCATGCTCTGGGGGCCGCCGCCTACGCCGCATGGGCCGTCGAGTTGGCACACCCGGAGGCTCCCGACGCCCGTGCCGCCGAGATGCGCTGGCAACTCGCGCACCTCTCCCCCGAAGCCGCTGCAGCCCTGTGCACCCTCCCACCGCTGGGCACCGACCCCGCCGGCCCTCTCGGCCCCGGGCTCCTCTCCTCCGGCCCCCTCGGCGAGGTGATCCGCGAGATCCAGGCGCACCTCTCGTCCGCCGTCGAGGAGGTCCCGCTTTCGAATCGCGCAACTGGCTGTATCTGAGCCGCAGATGGAACCAGTTGCGCGATTCGAAAGCCCGACCAGGCGCGGTCGATGAGTCGGCCCGACCGCTTCAGCCCCGATTCAGCGTCGAGCGGTCACACTGGAGTCATGCGGATCCTGGTGGTGGACGACGAGGTGCGCCTTGCCGACGGTGTGCGCAGGGGGCTCGAGGCCGAGGGCTTCGCCGTCGATGTCGCACACAACGGCGTCGACGGGCTCTGGCGGGCGCGCGAGACGGCGTACGACGCGATCGTGCTCGACCTGATGATGCCGGGCATGAGCGGCTGGAAGGTCTGCGAAGCCCTGCGCGCCGAGGAGAACTGGACGCCCGTGCTGATGCTCACCGCGAAGGACGGCGAGTGGGATCAGGTCGAGGCGCTCGAGAGCGGGGCCGACGACTACGTCACGAAGCCGTTCTCCTTCGCGATCCTCGTGGCACGTCTGCGGGCTCTCGTGCGCCGCGGGGCCGTGGCGCGTCCGGCGATCCTGGAGGCGGGCGATCTTCGGCTGGATCCGGCCGCGCACCGCGTGTGGCGCGGGGAGAAGCCCGTGGCCCTGACTGCTCGAGAGTTCTCGGTGCTCGAATACCTCATGCGTCATCGCGGCCAGGTGCTGTCGAAGCGCGCGCTGATCGAGGGCGTCTGGGACGACGACTTCGACGGCGACCCCAACATCGTCGAGGTCTACGTCGGGCACCTGCGCCGCAAGCTCGACAAGCCGTTCGGCCGTGAGGCCATCGAGACCATCCGCGGGGCGGGCTATCGTCTGGCGGCGGACGGTGGCTAGCCGCAGTTGGCGTTCGGTGCGCGCCAGGACCACGCTCGGCGCCACCGCTGTCGTCGCGGTCGCGCTGCTGGTCGGCGCCTTCTCGTTCTACGGTGTGCTCAGCGCGAGCATCCACGACAGCACGGAGCGCGCGGCGGAACAGCGGCTCAGCGAACTCGCCGAACGCGCAGGTGGGCCGGGCGGCAAGGGGATCGACGTCCTCGAAGATGAGATCCTGCAGATCCTCGGTCCGGATGGGTCGGTACGCGCCGCGAGCGAGGAGGGTCGGGACAAACTGGGTTCGACGCCGCTTCCCGCCGACGACGATCCGCGCACGACGACCGTCGACGGCGACACGGTCCTCGTGGTCTCGGAAGACATCGATGGCGGGCAGACGATGGTGCTCGCTGTCTCGATGGACGATGACGCCGAGACCCTGGCGACGGTCGCGACGCTGCTCGGGATCGCGGTTCCCCTGCTGCTGCTTCTCGTCGCGGTGACCACCTGGCTGGTCGTGGGGCGCGCGCTGCGCCCGGTGGAACGCATCCGTGAAGAGGTCGACGGCATCACCGCCGAGCGTCTGCACCAGCGCGTGCCCGTGCCCCAGACCGCGGATGAGGTCGCCGCGCTCGCGACCACCATGAACGGCATGCTCGACCGCCTCGACGCGGCGGCCACGGCCCAGCGACGCTTCGTGTCGGACGCCTCGCACGAACTGCGGTCTCCCCTCGCCACCATCCGCCAGCATGCGGAGCTCGCCCAGGCCCACCCCGAGGTGACGAGCATCGGGGAGCTCGCCGAGGTCGTGTCCGAGGAAGGACTCCGCCTGCAGGGCATCGTGGAGTCGCTGCTGCTGCTCGCCCGCCTGGACGAGGGTGCGAGCACGCACGATGAAGCGGTCGACCTCGACGACATCGCCCTCGGGGAGGTTCGACGGCTTCGCGCGGCCGGGATCGATGTCGACGGCGCGGGCATCACCGCCGCCAGAGCAGAGGGCGACCCGCGACTTCTGGGTCAGCTGCTGCGCAACCTCGCCGACAACGCCGTGCGGCACAGCCGCGGACGCGTCGCCATCGGAGTGCTCCCCTCGGACGGACGCGTGTTCGTGACGGTCGAAGACGACGGCGCCGGAGTTCCCGCCGAGGAGCGCGAGCGCATCTTCGAGCGGTTCGTGCGCCTCGACGAGGCCCGCAGCCGCGACGCGGGTGGCAGCGGCCTCGGGCTCGCGATCGCGCGCGGCATCGCCACCTCCTCCGGCGGGTCCCTCACAGTGGACGACTCCCGGTGGGGCGGCGCACGCTTCGTCCTCACCCTCCCCCTCAGCGACTGAACGACGGAAGCGACTGAACGACGGAAGCGCTCGAGCGGACCGGTTCCTGAAGAGGTCTTCAGGACGCTTCAGGAAGGCTTCAGCGCTCGCGGGAGAGCATCGAGACATGGACGACAAGACACCCTCTCCCGATCAGACGCCCGAGAGCACCCCGGACGCGCCGACCGTACCGGTGAGCCCGACCCCCGATGCCGCAACGACTCCGACCGCCCCTGCTCCCCCGGCCGCGTCGGCACCCGCACCCGGCGCCGGGCAGCACCCGACGTTCCCGGCGTCCGAGCCGACCTCCGACGCTCCGGCGGCCTCCGCGAAACCCGGCCGCAAGCGCGCGCTCCTGATCGGCGGCGGCATCGCGGCGGCCGTGGTCCTCGCCGGCGGCGGCATCGCCATCGGCGCGGCGATCGGCGACGAGTTCGGCGATGACGACCGTGCCCCGATGTCCGACGGTCCGCGCCACGAAGGCAACGGGGATCACGACCGGCCCGGTGACGGCCCCCGGAGCGAAGACCGCGGTGACGCCCCCTCGAACGGTCGCGGCCCGGTGACGGGCATCGGTTCCGCCTCCGCCGACGAGCTGATCGCGATCGCGGATGCTGCACGCGGCGCCGCCGACGGCGATGTCACCTCGATCGATGCGAAGCGCGACGGGACCTGGGAGGTGCAGCTGACCACAGCGGCGGGAGATGAGACCGAGGTCCGTGTCGACAAGGATCTCGCGACGAGCGTCGCCTCGACCGACGCGGCAGACGGCGACGACACCGGCCCGACGCTGACCCTCGACGACGAGACGATCCGCGCACTGGTCGCCGCCGCACTCGCCGAGGCCGAGGGCATGATCACCGACCTCGATGTCGACGGCGACGACGTGAGCCCCTACGACGCCTCGGTGCTCACCGCGGACAGCCGCTCGATCGACATCGAGTTCGACGCCGACTTCGCGGTCGTCGGCACCGACATCGACTGAGTCGGTGCGGGCCGCGTCCTGTCGGACGGACCCGAGACGCCCGGCATGATGGTGCCGCCGCTCCCCACCGGGCGGCACCATCTCGTCCTGCGGTGGCGACCCCGATCAGCACGTAAGTCCGATTAGCATTCAAGGATGACGAACTCCGATCCGATCGACGACATCTCCATCGGCGGTGAGGTGATCCGCCTCGGACAGTTCCTCAAGTTCGCCGGCCTGCTCGACTCGGGCGGCGACGCCAAAGAGGTCATCATCGACGGGTACGTGACGGTGAACGGCGAGATCGATCGACGCCGCGGACGACAGCTGCGCGACGGCGACCTCGTGTCGTTCGAGGGACGCACCGTCCGCGTCCGTCCCTGACATCGCGCCCTGATCGCCGAGCGGTTCCTCCCGCAGGCCCACTCCCCTCGGGAGGCCGAGTGGGCGGGGTGTGCGGTCCGCGAGGGAACGAACGGGACACCCCGCCCCGAGGGCCACGACTCCCCAGCCGTGCCCTCGTGCGCCGGCCGGCGGTTCCTCCGCGCCGAGGAGGGCACGGGTCGAACACGCTGCCGTCTGCCGATCGGCGAGGCCTGAGGCCCGTCGTCGCGGCGTCCGATCAGACGATCGGTGGAGGTGCGCTGCCTCCGCAGAGAAGACGGCGGATGCACCGCGCGATTACGCGCGCACCGACCATCCGGTCAGGACACGGTGTGCGGCGGAGGAAGCACCGCGCGCGCCGTGACGACGATCAGCGCCACGAGGAGCCCGATGATCGCGACGTCGGCCGCGATGTATGCATAGTGCGCCCAGTTGGTGCCCGGCGCCTCCGAACCCGCGATCACGAGGTCGCTGCGCCTGTTCAGCACGGGGCGGATGACGGCGACCTCGACCACGAAGATCAGCCAGATCGCGCCCAGGATCGTGAGGGGCGTGCGTCCCGCCTTCGCTCGCACGCTCACGAACGTGAGCACGAGGAGCACGACACCCGCGAGCACGTTCAGCGCCGTGAAGACGAGTCGTCCGATGCCGAGACCGATCGGGATCGTGACGCCGGGCGCGAGGAACTTCAGCGGTGCCTCGAGGAACGAGATCGCGATGATCGCGCCGAGCAGGAACGCCGGCAGCAGCAGCCGCAGGGCCGTGGTCGTCCGTCCCGCCGATATCACATCGTCCTCCTGCGCGCCGATCATCCCGCCCTTCGACGCTACCTCCGCAGCGTCGGGCTGAGGTCGGCATCCACCGGGGAAAAGGCCTGGACCCTCTCGGGAACGGCATGCGCCCAGGTACGGGCCTCTGCCGTCACAGCCATTCGAGCACCTGCTCGATCAGGATGCCGACGCCGATGACCGTCATCGCGATGCCGGCGATCCGCGTGACGATCGAGCTCGCGCGTGGTCTGGTGCGCAGCAGTCGACGGGCGAGCAGCCCGACCGTCGTGTACACGACGGCGATGTTGAGCAGGTGCAGTCCCCCGAGGGCGAGCATCTGCGTGGTCGAGGGCCAGCCGGTCGGACTCGTGAACTGGGGCAGCAGCGCGAGCAGGAGCAGCAGACCCTTCGGGTTGATGCCGCTCACGCCGGAGCCGCGCAGGAACTGCCCCCATCCTCCGGTCGCGATCGGCTCGCCGCTCTCCGCGATCGGGGCAGGGCGGCTGGCGAGAGTCGTAGCTCCGAGGAAGACCAGATAGAGCGCGCCGATCACGGTCAGGGTCGTCAGGGTGACGGGATACGCGGTGACCAGGGCTCCGAGCCCCAGCGCGACGGCGACGATCACGACCGTGTACCCGGCGATCATGCCGAGGATGGACGGGGCGATCGAGCGGGCACGGAGGCCGGCCGAGATGGCATACGCCCAGTCCGCGCCCGGGGTCAACGCGAGCATGACGGCGACCAGCCAGAACTGCATGACCAGAGCGATGTCCATCGGTCCTCCTCAATCCGAGGAAGAGACTACGAAGGATGACGCGAAAGGTGCTTCGATTCTTCGGCACATCGCGCCGTCCGCCTGCAAGAATTGTCACCATGGATGCACTTGACCGGGAGATTCTCTCTCTACTGCAGGACGACGGCCGGATGAGCGCGACGCACCTCGCGTCCCGGGTGGGGTTGAGTCTGTCCGCGTGCCATCGTCGACTCAAGGAACTGGAGCAGTCTGGAGCCATCGAACGGTACCGGGCGGTGGTAGCCCCGGCGGCCGTCGGCCTGACGTTCGAAGCCATCGTCTTCGTCACGATCGGGCGCACCGACAAAGACACCATCGTCGCGTTCGAAGAGGCCGTGGTGGCGATCCCGGCGGTCGTCGAGGCGCAGCGCCTGTTCGGCGACCCCGACTACATGCTGCGCATCCTCACGCGCGACATGGGCACCTACCAGGAGCTCTACGACAACACCCTCGGAGCCCTGCCGGGCGTGCAGCGGCTGACGTCGACGATGGTGATGAAGCGACTCGGCGCCGACCGCGCGGTGCCGATCCCCTGATGAGCGGATGGACCGCAGCGCGACGTCAGGAGACAGACGCCTCCGTGACACGGCGCACGACGTACTCGACGACGTCGCCCTCCGGTATGGCTCGCGGTCGGAAGCGCACCCCGGTCGACGCCCGTGGAACCATGCGGTCGACGCGGAAGATGCGCCAGTCTTCCCGATCGAGGTCCCACGCGAGCAGGTACCAGACCGACCCCCAGCTCACCAGGCGCTGCGGTTCGGTGTGCCTCTGCTCTTCGTTCCCGCCGGGTTTCGTGTAGCCGAAGCGAAGCCGTTCATGGGCGCGGATGGCCGCGGCGACGGCGCTGAGCGCCGCGAGGTCGAGCGGAGGCTCGGCCCCAGGAACCACACTCGTGGCCTCACGGATCGCGTCCACGCGGCGGCGCAGTCGCGAGGGCATGACCTGCTCGAGCTTCGCGAGGGCGGTGAGCGACGTCTCTTCGACACCGAGCCGCCATGTCGCCGCCACGCCCAGTCCGACGGCGACCGCGACGGCCTCGTCATCGTCCAGCAGCAGCGGCGGCATCGCGGTTCCGGCGACCAGACGATATCCACCCGCGACTCCGGGTCGGGCATCCACCGGATAGCCGAGCGAACGCAGCTTGCCGATGTCGGCACGTACAGTCCGCGTGCTCACGCCCAGCCGCTCGGATAGCGCGGAACTGGTCCAGTCGCGCGGAAGCTGGAGCAGCGACAGCAGTTCGAGCAGGCGGGCCGAGGTCTCGAGCATGTCTGATCATCTCAGCAAATGCGGAAACTCATCTTCCGCATTGGCTGAGAGCGTGGACGACATGACCCAGAACACCACCCTCAGCCCATTCCGCATCGACATCCCGCAGGACGCCGTCGACGACCTTCGCGATCGCCTGACCCGTACGCGGTGGCCACGCCCCGTTCCCGGACGGGAGGACCGCACCGACTTCACCCGTGGAACCCCCCTCGCCTACCTGCAGGATCTCGCGGAGCACTGGCGCGATGGATTCGACTGGCGGGCGCAGGAGAAGGCCCTCAACGGATACGAGCAGTACACGACGATCGTCGACGGGCAGACGTTTCATGTCCTCCACGTGCGGTCGACGAACCCGGATGCCACTCCACTGCTCCTCAGCGACAGTTGGCCGGCGTCATTCGTCGAGTACCAGCGGCTGATCCCGCTGTTGACGGACGAGTTCCACGTGGTCATCCCGTCCCTGCCCGGACTGGGCTTCTCGAACCCCCTGTCCGGCACCGGCTGGGATCTGGCCCGAACGGCCGACGCCTACGTCGAGATCATGGCGCGCTTCGGCTATGACCGGTTCGCAGCGCATGGCACGGACGTCGGCACCGGCATCGTCGGAAGACTGGCCGCGATCCACCCGGAGCACGTCATCGGCACGCACTTCGCCAGCGATCGTGTGTGGCTCGGGCTGGTGGGCGACATGGTCCCCGCACCCGACGACCTGTCTGCGGAAGAGCGTGCCGAGCTCGACTCCGCACGAGCCGCGAGCGCTGCGGAGCGCGGGTACATCGGCATGCACAACCATCGACCAGACACGATCGGACCAGCTCTCACGGATTCACCCGTCGGACAGCTCGCGTGGATCGTGGAGAAGTTCAAGCGCAGGATCGATGGCGGATACCGGGCGCCGGACGTCGACCGTGACCAGCTCCTGACGAACGTGAGCCTCTACTGGTTCACCCGCAGCGGGGCGTCGGTCGCTCCGTTCTTCTACGAGTCGGAGCACTCCGATCTCGAGTTCGTCCTGCCTTCGGGAGTGCCGGCGGGCTGGGCCGTCTTCGACGCGCATCCCCTGATCCGGCGGACGATGGACCCTGCCAAGGCGATCGACCACTGGAGCGAGTTCGCCGCGGGTGGGCACTTCCCGGCGATGGAGGAGCCGGAGCTGCTGGCGGACGACATCCGCAGGTTCTTCCGTGGTCTCGCCTGATCTGCGCAGGGCACGCACGCATCGCTCAGATCGCGACAGCGGTGATCGATGCGTGCGGACGCCTGCCCTCCTGTTCCCGGGTCTCGCTGTCGAGCACCGAGAAGCCGGCGCGTTCGAGCTGAGTCGACATGCCCGGCACCGACCAGTAGTGCGCCGTCGTGACGGCGTGCGGGAAAGGCCGCCCGTCCGCCCCGTCGAAGAAGCCGACCAGCAGCTGTCCACCCTCATGAAGCCCGCGGCGAGCGGCTTGGAGCAGATGTGGAAGCTCATCCGGGGTCGCGTGGATCAGCGAATACCAGGCGAGCACGCCACCCAAGGAACCGGGCGGGATGTCGGCCTCGGCCAGAGACGCCGTCCGATACGAGACACGGGGGAACCTGGTCGTGGCGCCGGCGATGAAGGCCGGCACGAGGTCGATGCCCTCGGCGTCGGCACCACGCTCGACGAGGAACGCCGTCCAGTGCCCCGGACCGCACCCCGCGTCGAGGATGCGTCCGTCGATGCCGTCCGCCCAACGGCCGATGCGTTCCCGGTCGTCGTCGTCCATCTGCGTGATGTCGCCGAACAGCTCCGTGTACTCGGCGGCTCGCGCGGCGTACCCCTCGCGCACACGCACATCGCCTGTCTCCTGCTGAGCCATGTCTCCCCGCTCTCGCGATGATCGGACTCCACGCTATCGGGGTCGCACGCGCGGATCGATGTAACAGCTGTTACAGTTCTGGGTGTGACGAAATCGGACAACTGGCTCGTGCTCCTGGTGCAGGTACCCGCCTCACCGTCGCGGCATCGCGTTGCCGTCTGGCGCGAGCTGCGTCAGTTCGGCGCGGTACCCGCGGGGCAGGGCACCTGGGTCACGCCGGATGTACCGGCGTGCGTCGAAGGGGTCGAACGGGCGCGGGCGCTCGCGCAGCGCGGCGAGGGCGACATCCTCGTGCTCCGCACCCAGGCCGATGGCGGTGACACCGCTGCGCTCCGGGCACTGTTCGACGCGGCGAGAGCAGACGACTGGGCGGAGTTCGTCGCCGACTGCGCGAAGTACCGCGCCGAGATCGCGCGTGAGATCGAGAAGAAGAAGTTCACGCTGGCTGAGCTCGAGGAGGAGGAGCAGAGCCTCGACCGACTGCAGCGCTGGCACCGCACGATCCGCGCCCGCGACGTGTTCGACTCCGCCTCGTCCAAGGGCGCGGACCGCGAGCTGGCCGCGTGCGTGAAAGACCTCGCCCGCTTCGCCGACCTCGTCTACCAGGCCGTCCACGCGTGAGCGCGCCGACCGCCGCACCGGCGACCCGCCAGGTGGCACCGCTGTATGCGGCCGGCTTCGTCACCGCGTTCGGCGCCCACAGCATCGCCGCGGGCATCGACGCGACCGGCGAGGACATCGGGCTCGACCTCCTGCGGCTGGGGGCACTTCTGGCGATCTACGACCTCGCCGAGGTGTTCCTCAAACCCGTCTTCGGCTCGCTGTCCGACCGGATCGGCGCGAAGCCGGTGATCGTGTTCGGGCTTGTGGCCTTCGCTGTCGCCTCGCTCATCGGGGTGTGGTCGTCGAGCACGGCAGCCCTCGCGATCGCGCGACTCGGACAGGGCGCGGCTGCTTCGGCGTTCTCACCCGCGTCGTCCGCGACAGTCGCGCGTCTGGCCTCACCCGGCGCGAAGGGCAGATACTTCGGCCGATACGGCTCCTGGAAGGGACTCGGCTACACCCTGGGTCCTCTCCTCGGCGCCGCACTGATCTTCCTGGGCGGCTTCACCCTGCTCTTCGCCTCCCTGAGCGCGCTCGCTGTCGTCACCGCGATCTGGGTGGCGATCTCTCTGCCCCGCCTCGAGCCGCTTCCTCGACCCCGGTACACGATCGCCGATCTGGTGCGCCAGACGACCGAGCGGGGCTTCCTCATCCCCACGCTCGTGCTCGCCGCGTCCACCGGGGCGCTCGGCGCATCGATCGGCTTCCTCCCCGCGCTGGCCAGCAGTGAAGGCGCACCGCTCTTCGCGAGCATCGCGATCGCCTCGGTCCTGGCACTCAGCTCGGCGCTCACCCAGCCCTGGGCGGGGCGGCTCCGCGACAAGGGGCGCCTGAGCGATCGTGCCGCGATGGCGCTCGGTCTCGGGATCATCACGGCCGGCATTCTCCTCGCCGCGATCGTCCCCGCGATTCCGTGCCTGTACGTCGCCGCCGCATTGCTCGGCGTCGGAATCGGTATCTCGACGCCTTTCGCCTTCGCCCACCTGGCCGACACGACACCGCCCGAGCGGATGGGACGCACGATGGGAACAGCCGAGCTCGGTCGGGAACTCGGCGACGCCGGAGGGCCGCTGTTGGTCGGAGCCGTCGCCGTGGCCGCGACGCTGCCCTGGGGTCTCGCGGCACTCGCGCTCGTCGTCGCCGCGTCCGGAGCGACCACCCGCGCCCTGCCGCACACCGCAACCAGCCCCTGACGGCACGGCGGGCCCTGTCGTCATCGACCCCGTCGTCATCGACCGTGCCGCAGTGCTCCCCCGATCGCACGGACGACCCCCACCACCGCTGCCCCCACGACTCCACCCACTGTGTTCCAGATGATGTCCTGCACGTCGGGAACTCGCCCGGGGATCGAGGCCTGCACGTGTTCGATCGCGAACGACGCGCCGAACACCAGCACGGGGGCGAGTATCCAGAGATGTCTGCTGAGCGCGAGCGCCACCGCTGCTCCGAGCGGCACGAAGAGCAGAGCGTTCAGCGTGCTCTCCAACTGGAGATAGCTCATCGGCTCGACCAGCGGCCCGGCGAACACATGGGCGAAGTCCATGAAGAGCGCACGAGCGGGGCCGGCGAATCGACGCGGTGTCAGCGTGACGACGACGACCGCCAGCGCCGCGAGCCCCGCGACGAGCAGCCGCGGACCGGACGATGCGCGTGAGTGAGCTGAGGGGGTCATGAGTCCACCCCACCGCATCGGATGTTGCGTGAGCGTATGCGTTTCGGTCTGTAGCGTGAGTTCGGCCGGGGCCGTGTGTTCGGGCTCTGGTTGAACTCCGCGCGGGTTCCGAATGGCTGCGGGGGGCCGGGGCGATCCGGCCCGGCCCTGAGGCCCTCCTCAACCACGCGTGCTCTAGCCTGGCGAGGTGATCACCGCACCACGCCGCTTTCCCGCCGGAGCCGAACTCGACATCCTCATGCGGCTGTACGGATACCGCTTCACACGGACGGGCGGCGTCGCGGGAGCCGAGCGGTCGGATGACCCCGGCGATGTGGCCGCGGCCGAATCGTCCGGTTGGCCGATTCGGGCGGAAGAGCGCCTCGCTCCCGTCGAGGTCTTCGAACGATCGATCTCCGCCGCCTCGGCACTGGATGAGGATGCGGTGCTCGCTGCCTTCGTGGCGGGCCTGGGCAGCGCAGCGCACGGACGCCAGATCGTCATCTCCTTCGCCTGGGCACGTCACCTCGCGACCGCTCCCGTCGGCGTCGAGGGGCTCCCGGACTGCGGGTTGGCGCTCGGACAGGGCGACGCCCATGAGTTCGACGCCACCGAGGTGTTGCTGCGCATCGCGCTCGGCTGGGCCTGGAACGAGCAGCCCGCTCGTTACCTCCCCGACCTCGAGACCGCTGCAGCGACGGGGCTCCCCGCTCCGACGGATGAAGACCGCGAACGGCTGCGCACCCTCATCGACCTGATCGACTCGCAGCCGGCCGGCACGACGGCGGGCGGGCTCGAGAAAGCCGTGGCCCGTGCCAAGATCATCCCCGGGACGGACAAGTACCAGCGGTACGGCATCCTCATCGCACTCGCCGAGTACGGTCTGCTGCCGAGCACGCTGTCCCCGAGTTGGGACCGCTTCGTCTCGCGCAGGGAGGTCGCGGACGCCTGGGCGGGCGGGCCGCGGTCGGACATCACCCCGCCGCTCTCCGGATGGCGCGGGGGCATCGACAGGGTGCGGGCGGATCGACTGCTGACGCTCTGACCGCAGCGGCGTCGCCGTCCCTCTCGCGCCGACGCCGCGTCAGGGAAGCCCCGTGATCAGTTGAAGTCGCCGCCGGGTGCCATGTCGGCGAAGCGCGAGTAGTGCCCCTGGAAGGCGACCGTGATCGTCGCGGTGGGACCGTTACGGTGCTTGGCGACGATCAGGTCGGCCTCACCCGGACGCACGTCCTTGTCGTAGACGGAGTCGCGATGCAGCAGGATGACCATGTCGGCGTCCTGCTCGATCGAGCCGGACTCTCGCAGGTCGCTGATGGCGGGCTTCTTGTCGGTGCGCTGCTCCGGACCACGGTTCAGTTGCGACAGGGCGATGACCGGAACCTGCAGCTCCTTGGCGATGAGCTTGAGGCTTCGAGAGAACTCCGAGACCTCCTGCTGACGCGACTCGACGCGCTTGCCCGATGTCATGAGCTGCAGATAGTCGATGATGACCATGCGCAGGCCCTCACGCTGCTTGAGGCGACGGCACTTCGCTCGGATCTCGACGAGAGTCATGTTGGGGCTGTCGTCGATGTAGAGCGGGGCGTCGTTGATGCGTCCTCGCGTCGCGGCGACGGTGGTCCAGTCGCGCGGGTCGAGGTTTCCCTTTCGCATGTTCTGCAAGGGGATGGCACCTTCGGCGCTGAGCAGACGCATGGCGATCTCGCTCTTGCCCATCTCGAGCGAGAAGAAGACGGAGGGGAGGTTGTGGCCGATGGATGCCGCGCGCGCGAAGTCGAGCGCGAGCGTGGACTTACCCATGGCGGGTCGGGCGGCGACGACGATCATCTGACCGCCGTGCAGGCCGTTGGTGAGCTCATCGAGCTCCTTGAAGCCGGTCGGCACGCCGGTCATGGACCCGTCGCGGCCGCTCGCCGCCTCGATCTCCTCGAGCGCGGCGTCGACGGCGATCTGCAGGGGCACGTAGTCTTCGGCCGTCTCGGATCCGGTGATCGAGTAGATCTCGGCCTGCGCGTTGTTGACGATGTCGGTCGCGTCGCCTTCGCCGGCATAGCCGAGCTGCACGATGCGGGTGCCGGCGTCGACGAGGCGGCGCAGGATCGCGCGCTCCGAGACGATGCCGGCGTAGTATCCGGCGTTCGCGGCCGTGGGGACGATCGACGTCAGCGTGTGCAGGTAGTCGGCACCGCCGGCGCGGCCGAGCTCACCGGTCTTGATGAGCTCGTCGGTAACGGCCACGACGTCGGTGGGCTCACCGTGCGAATACAGCGAGAGGATCGCTTCGAAGATCAGCTCGTGCTTCGGGATGTAGAAGTCTGCGCCCTTGAGCGTCTCGATGACATCGGCGACCGCATCCTTCGACAGGAGCATGCCGCCCAGGGCGCTCTGCTCGGCGAGGAGATCGTGGGGAGGCGTGCGCTCTGGAGCGCGCTTCGCGCCCATGCGCTCCTCGGAGATGTCGGCGATCGACACAGTCTTCCCTTCGATGCGACGTTTTCGATGCGATGTCGTGGGGGACGCCTCGAGGGTTGACCCCCGCGGCACTCGACCCTCACACCGTCCTGAACAGCAAAACAGGTGCGTCCGACATTCGGTCGCTCGCCCACGCTACGAGCGACGGTTTCCCCATGCAAGACGGCCTGTGGATAACCTTGTGGAGAGCGTGCGAACAAACCTGGAGTGTCTGTGCACAACGGGTGTGGATAACCCCGTGGAGGAGCGAGGACCGAAACTTTTTTATTCGTCCTGAGCTGGACTTTGTCGATTCCCCAGCCTGTGGATGGAAATCAGTTTAAATCGGGCGTTGAAGGTTGCCCACCGCGTGTATGAGATGTGTAGAACTTGGGGAAAGTCAAGCCGAGATTTCCTCGGGCGCGTCATGCGCTGACATCCGCGGAAACCCGCGGATAACCCCTAGACAGAACGCCCGAGCGCGAGTATCGTCGCCCGCAATCGACGCATGTGCGCCGAGATGTGTCGCCTTCTGAGGGGAAGGCGAATGCGCATCGCCTTCTGAGGGGGAGGTTGACGTGGACGCTCGAGCCACCCGACGCGGCGTACCTGCCGGCGTCTTCTGGGGTGGCATCGGCGTGCTCGCCTTGACCACGCTCGCGGTGCTCTTCGCGGGCGGGTCCGCGCATGCCGATGAGCAGCACGACGGCCCCCCTCGATGGACTCACCTCGTTGGTCAGCGAGACGGTGTCGACCGTCACGGCCCCTGTGACACCGATCGTCACCCAGGTCGTCGCCCCCGTGGTCACGCAGGTGGTCGCTCCTGTGCAGCAGGCCGCCCCCGCCGTGGTCGCCGCCGTGACGCAGCCGGTGACCACTGCGCCGGTCGTCGGGCCGGTCGTCGCACCCGTCGTGAATGCCGTGACCGAGACGGCGACCGCCGTCGTCACGCCCGTCACCGACACCCTGACCGGAGCACCCGTCTCGCAGATCACCGACCCGGTGCTCGAAGCCGTATCCGATCTCCCCGTCGTCGGCGGGCTCGTCTCCGACCTCGGCCTGATCTCGGCGGTCGGAGACGTGGTCGGCGTCGTCGACGACACCACCGCGCTGCTCGGGAACGTGACGAATGAGACCGTCCCTCCCGTCCTGGGAGCCCTCGACCCGACAGCACCCACGACGCCGGGCGAACCGGCTGAAGGTGCCGAGAACGTCGCAGAGCCTGTCGCCGCGACTGCGACCGACGGCCTCGACGTGAGCGCGCAGCCTGCGGCGACGCCTCCGTCTCCGTCTCCGACGTCTGCGTCGCAGGGAAGAGCTCCGTCCTCGACATCCTCGAGCGGTTCGGCAGCCGCCGACGATGGCACCCATGCGCCCAGCGGCGTTCCGGCCGGGAGCCCACCCGGGGCCGTCGTTCCCGCGTCCTCCTCCGCCGGTTCCGGTGGCGGAGGCAGCACATCTCACGCGCGTCTCAGCGACGCGAACACTTCTCCGCTCCGTGCTGGCGAGCGGACCTCCGGCGCATCCGACGACGAGCTTCCCTCGTCGCCCGTCGCCGACACCGACGTCTCTCCTGACTGACGGACCGTCACGTCGTTCCCCCGAGGAACGACAGATGCCGTGCTGCACGCGCACTCTGATCGCGTGCACCCATCAGACGATCAAACCCAGTCAGGAGAACCATCATGCGTACTTCCTTGAAGCGGGCCCTCTGGGGCACGCTCATCGCCGGGGGCATCACGCTCTTCGGCGCGACGGTCGCGAACGCGGCCGAGACGACCGGAGACGACGGACTGCTCTCCGGCACCCAGGCGGAGACGGCGATCACCGCCCCGATCTCCGTCGTGAACAATGCGATCTCGGTGTTGAGCGACGCCGCGGTGGCAGCCCCGCCAGCACCCGCACCGGCACCCGCACCCGCACCCGCACCCGCGCCAGCCCCAGCCCCGGCACCGGCACCGGCACCGGCTCAGACGAGCGGCGCGTCGGGGACGGCATCCGGCACTCAGGCAGCCGTCACCGTCAACCTCCCCGTGACCGTGTCGAACAACGCCGTGAGCGTGGTCGACACCGCAACGACCAGCGCCCCGGCCGGATCTCCCCAGAGCCCGGCTCCCCAGGCCGGCACATCGGCCGGGGCGCCTCTCGTGACCACGAACGGCCTGGACGGCGTGCTCTCGGGCACGCAGTCCCTGCTCGCGGTCAACGCACCGATCACCGTGACGGGCAACGCCGTGTCGGTGCTCGGCGACACCGAGAGCACCGCTCCGGCCGGGCAGGGAGCCGCAGCACCGGCACCCTCCACCCCGGCCGCATCGACGACGTCCGGAGAGGACGGCGTCGGCAGCGGCACGCAGGTCATTGCGCCCGTCACGGCACCGGTCACGGTGTCGGGCAACGCGATCTCCCTGCTGGGCGACACCTCGGCCACGGGCAGCGGAGCGGCTTCACCCGCACCTCCCGCCCCGTCCACCGGCGGCAACACCACCACCGGAACCGACGGCATCCTCGGCGGCACCCAGATCACCGCACCCGTCACCGCCCCCATCGGCGTGACCGGCAACGCGATCTCCGTCCTCGACGACGCCACCGTCACCCGCACCGGCACCGGCACCGGCACCGGCACCGGCACCGGCGGGACCACCACCCCCGCCCCGCCCACCGGCGGCAACACCACCACCGGAACCGACGGCATCCTCGGCGGCACCCAGGTGGCGCTGCCCATCAGCCTTCCGATCACGCTCGGCGGAAACGCCATCTCCGTGATCGGGGAGGCGACGGTGACCGACCCCGGCACGGGAACGAACCCTGGCACCGACCCCGGCACCGACCCGGGGACGAACCCGGGAACGAACCCCGGGACCAACCCGGGAACGAACCCCAGCACCTCGACCCCCGGCACGTCCGGAGCCGCTTTCGCCTCAGGCGCAGCGACCACCGGCCAGGCCAGCGGGCTCGCGATGACGGGCGGAGCGCCCTCTGAAGGACTGATCGCCCTCGCCGCACTCCTGCTCCTCCTCGGAGGCGCGGGCCTGCTGCGACGTCGCCGGCTGACGGCGTAGCGATGACGCCGGCGATGCGCTCGTCCTCGGGGGAGGAGACCCGCATCGCCGGTGCGCCGATGCGTCCACCCCATACGTCGACGGAGTCGTAGCCCCCAGCTCACACCGTCGTTCGACGCCGGCGCAGAAGGGCGGATGCCCCGTGGCAACCCCACCACGGGGCATCCGTCGCGCCCGGAAGTCGTTCACCCTCCCGACAAGCGTGCGGCGTTCGCGCCTGTCACTTCACAGCAATGCGCCCAGCCGGCGGGCGAGTGCATCGGCGTGCTGCTCCGCGACCTGGTCGGCGTCCGGCTCCTCCGGCTCGAACCCACTGGCACCCGCATGCATGAGCACTCGCGCCTGCGCGGGGCGGCGGAGCTGCTCGAACGACATGGGCAGTGCTGCGCAGCGGCAGTCTCCGCTCAGCAGATGCGCCAGCTCGTGCACCACCACATGCAACCGATACCAGCGCGGGTCCGAGGCCCGGATGGGGATCCTGGCGCGATCACCTTCCACCAGCACGTGCCGCGGCACCTTCTGCCACTCCGCCTCCCCGAGAACCTGCACTTCGATATCGATGCCCATCAGGGCGGAGACGCGATCCGTGACGCACTGCACGCTCGCCCCGCACTCGACCTCCAACTCATCCATAAGCCGATCCACCGGGCTTCGACCACTCACGATTTCCCTCACCCCTCGCAGAGCCCGGCCCCCTTTCGACCGAGCAACCCTCACACCTGAGAGATGGAACGGGAGGTCAGATCATTACGCCGAACCGGGGCGACTTTCGTCCAATCTTCGACGACCTTCGACCAGGCCCCGGCCAAGCCCGGCCAGGCCCGCCCGCTAGGGTCCTTGCAGCACGCCGCCCCCATCCACGAGTGCCGCCGTGTCGGGGAAGTCGCGCCGACTCCGCTCGTTCATCAGCTCGGTCGCATGCCCGGTCGAATCAGGGCGGGGTGCGCCCCCGTCGAACTCGAACCGCACGGGTCGCACCCGCCCCGACACGATGCTGCCATCCGCTCGCAGCCGCACGGAGAGGTATGCCCCGTACCGCGTCTCCTCCTCGGCGCCGAACACTCCCCCTCCCCCGAAGTTGCCCAGGCTGTAGGCGATCAGACGTCCGCGGTAGAACTCCGCCCCGCGGAGCACATGTGGGCCGTGGCCGATCACCAGGTCGGCGCCTGCATCCACAGCGGCATGCGCGAACGCGATCGGGTCGCCCCTGTTCTCGCCGTACATGAACTCCGTGCCCGCGGTCACCGCGTCGGCGCCTGGCCCCTCCGCCCCCATGTGCGCATGCACGACCACGATGTCGGCCTGCGCCGCCGCAGCGCGCACCAGCTGCCGCACGTGCCGCAGATCGGTGATGCGGTTGAAGCCGCTGTAAGGTGCGAATCCGACCATCGCCACCGACGTGCTCCCGACGTGGGTGACGACGATCTCGTCGCGCTCCCCCACGGCGTCGATCCCCACCGCACCCAAAAGCGTCCTCGTCTCGTCGAAACCCGTCCGCCCGTAATCGTGGCTGTGGTTGTTCGCCTGGTTGAGGAAGTCGAACCCCTGCAGGTACGCGGCAGCATCGGGGTCGCTCCGGAACGCCAGGCAGCTCGCAGTGCGTCCGCACTTGTCGTACCCGGTGTCCGCACTGATCGCCTGCTCGAGGTTCCCCGTGACGATGTCCTCCGTGAACCACGGACGCACGTCGTCGAAGTACGTCCGGCCACGATCATCCGGCACGGCATGCTGCATGTCATACAGCAGGATGTCGCCCGCCGCCCCGATGCTCACCTCTCCCGAACGTGCCGCCGAGGAGGTGCGCACCTCTGACGTCCGTGCCGGAAATGCTGCGGCCGCGCTCAGCCCGACGGCCATGGCGGCGAGCACCAGCACCGCCACCGGCGTGCGCCAGGGAACGCGTGTGGAGCGGGCGGATCCCGTGCGGCCTGCCCGCCGCCGGGGAAGATCCCAGAGCCAGGACAGCCCATCCCGATCCGTGAGCCGTGCGAGGAAGACGCAGGCCGCCACGAGCGCGCCCGTCAGCAGCGGAGGAAGTACGAGCGCAGCGACGAGTTGCACGGCGTTCCCCGCGTCGGACAGGGGGCCGACCAGAGCGACATCCGCGATCACCAGGAGCGGCATGTGCAGGAGATAGACCGGCAGCGTGCGAGCGCCCAGCCACGTCAGCCCTCTCCCCAGGAACGGCATTCCGGGCAGGAGGGTCGCGACGGCGAGGCCCATCGTCACCCCGACGACCGAGACGACGGGCCAGACCCCGGGGACCTGCTCCGTTCCCGTCACGCGCATCACGGCGTAGACGACGAGGTAGGCGAGGAGGAGCAGTCCCGCCACAAGGCGCCGAGGCCGGGCCGTGAAGCGACCGATCTGCGGCGCGAGATAGGCCCCGATCAGGAAGAACAGCAGGTTGTAGAGGAGCGACCCTCGGTTGCTCACGACGTCGACCACGCCGGCGGCGACCGTGACAGACAGCGCCGACGCGGCGACCAGGAGCACCCAGCGCGGAACCCGCTGCAGCCCCGTGGCCACGAGGAAGTAGAGCGCGAGCGCATAGAGATACCAGGTGTTCGGCGGGCTGATCGTCACCCCCTCGACGAACTCGGACACGCTCCGGGGAACGAACGTGGGGAAGTCGGGGAACGCCCACATCGCGACCATGTGGATCAGCGTCCACAGCAGGTAGAGGTAGAGGAAGCGCACGACCCGAGGTCGCCACACGGCAGCCCATGGCCGCGCGAGCGCACCCGCGGCGAAGTAGCCCGACACGAGCAGGAACAGCGGCATCAGGAACGGCCAGATGACATCGCCGGCCAGGCCCCAGACACCGGGGATCGGGATGCCGATGCGCCAATCGATCTGCAGGTACGTCTTCAGCACGACGTGCCAGAAGACCACGAGGACGATCAGCAGCCCTTTCGCGGCGTCACCCCACGCGGCGCGCGGTGGCGGCGAGACCGCGGTCACGCGCGGGCGCCGGTTCGCCGACGAGACCCAGAGTTCAGCGGGAGTGCAGTCATGCATCCGAGCCAAGCGCAGTCGATGTTGCGGGAGCGTATGCAGAAGCGCATACGCTCCCGCAACCGCGCTCCCCAGACGGGGCGCTGTTCCCGACCGATCATCGTCCCGCGGGAGGACCGCTATCAACCCTCGGGGGGATGTCCCGGCGCCGCCGACCCGGCAGGCTCGAAGCATCGACCGTGTCGCCGCTGCGCAGTCGCCTCTCTTCGATCTGTGCGGGAACCGGGCGGGAACCGGTACGGCCCGACGACTGGCGGCTGCCCGCCGGCAGCACCCGCCGCGCGTCCGTCTGCTCGTCCGTCGCGCCTCACACGAAAGCACGCCATCGCGCCATGTCGTTCCTCACCCGCAGCAGCCTCAAGAACCGCCTCATCCTCGCCCTCACGACGCTCGCGATCGTCGCCCTCGGGTTGATATCGATGAACTCGCTCAAGCAGGAGCTGATGCCGTCGCTGCAGGCGCCCATGGCGTTCATCTCGGCTCAGTCGCAGGGCCTCGCCCCCGAAGAGATGGCGAGCACCATCACGGAGCCGCTGGAGCAGGCGGTCCGCGCCGTCCCCGGTGTCACCAGCGTCACCTCGACGACGGCGACCGGCGATGCGCAGGTCCTCGTCGAGTGGACCTTCGGCGAAGACGATGAGGAGACGCTGCGCACCATCCGCAGTGCGGCGGAAGCCCTGAAGCCCGGTTTCCCCTCCGGCACCGAGGTCAACGTGGCCTCGGGGGGTGCCGGCGACCTGCCGGCGATGATGCTGAGCGCGGGAAGCGGCGGTGACCAGGAGGCGTTCGGCGACGCCCTGCAGCAGACCGTCGTCCCCGCACTGAAGAGCGTCTCGGGGGTGCGCGACGTCACGCTCGCCGGTCAGGAGACGCAGCGCATCACGATCGACCTCCGACCTGCAGACGTCACGCGCCTCAAGGTCGAGCCCTCCACACTGGGACCGATCCTGGAGGCCCACGGCGCCGCGCTCCCCGCCGGTCAGGCGGATTCCGCCGACGGCCCGCTCTCCATCACCGTCGGGTCCCGGCTGGCGACCCTGGAGGACATCCAGACCCTCTCCGTCCCCACCCCCGACGGCGCGGTCGCCGTGTCCGACTTCGCCGACGTCTCGATCGAGACCGTGCCCGCGCAGACCATCTCGCGCGTCAACGGCAAGCCCTCTCTCACGCTCCAGGTCATCCCGTCACAGGGTGCCAACGTGGTCGACATCTCGCACGGTGTGAACGCCGAGCTCGACCGACTGGCTCCGATCCTCGACGCCGAGTTCGTCACCATCTTCGACCAGGCGCCCTACATCGAGCAGTCGATCCACGACCTCTCGGTGGAAGGTGGTCTCGGGCTCCTCTTCGCCGTGCTCGTGATCCTCGCGTTCCTGCGCTCATGGCGCTCGACGGTCATCGCGGCCGTGTCGATCCCGCTGTCGCTGCTGATCACGCTGGTGGGTCTGTGGTGGAGCGGCAACACTCTCAACATCCTGACGCTCGGGGCGCTCACGATCGCGATCGGACGCGTCGTGGACGACTCCATCGTCGTGATCGAGAACATCTCCCGACGACGCGGCGACGGCCCGCTCACGATCGACGGCATCGTCGCGTCCGTGCGACAGGTCGCCGGCGCCATCACCGCATCGACACTCACCACCGTCGCCGTGTTCCTTCCGATCGCGTTCGTCTCCGGCATCGCCGGTCAGCTGTTCCGCCCGTTCGCGGTGACCGTCTCGATCGCCCTGCTCGCCTCGCTCGTGGTGTCGCTCACCATCGTGCCCGTGCTCGCATCCTGGTTCCTGAACAAGGCACCGCGGCACAAGACGTCTCCCGCCGAGGAGGCGCAGCCCCCCGTGGCGCAGTCGGTCGAGGGTGAGATCCCCTCGGAGCTCGACGAGATCCACTCCGCTCCGGACCGCCTGCAGCGCACCTTCATGCCCGCCCTGAACGCGACACGTCGGCACCCGGCGATCACCCTCGTCGCCTCCGCGCTGCTGCTCGTCGTGACCCTGGGCATGCTCCCGTTCATCCAGACGGACTTCCTGGGTTCGTCCGGTCAGGCGAGCCTCCAGGTCGTGCAGACGCCGCCGAAGGAGGCCACGGCCGATCTGGTCGCCGCCGCCGAGCCGGTCGAGAAGACGCTCGGGAAGATCGAGGGCATCGCCGACATCACCACGTCGATCCCGGTGCCCACCCCCGGCACGCCGACATCGATCACCTACGACCTGCGCGTGAAGGACGGCGCCGAGGTCGCGGATGTCGAAGCACAGGTGCAGAAGGCCCTCGACGGGCTGCCCGACAGCGGAGAGATCGAGCTCGCCGCGCAGGATGCCTCCCTGGCGGGAGCGAGTGACGGCATCGCCCTCCAGATCCAGGGCAACGACCCCACCGCGCTGCGGACGGCGAGCGACCTGCTCGAGAAGCAGCTGGCCGACGCCGACGGAGTGCGCTCCGTGAAGAGCGAGCTGTCCGGTGAACAGCCGGTGCTGCGCGTGAAGGTCGACGAGCGGCTGGCCACGCGCCTCGGATTCGACCGCACCATGATCGCCAAGGCCGTCCAGGAGGCGCTCTCCGGAACCACGGTCGGCACCCTCATGTACGAGGGCCAGGAGCGGGACATCGTCGTGCGCACACCAGGTTCGGCACGCACGGCCGACAAGCTCGGCGAGATCATGCTTCCGGTCACACCTCAGCAGACCGCCGAAGCGCAGAAGGCGGCAGCGGATGCCCTTCAGGCCAAGGCTGACGCCAAGGCGAACGAGGCCAAGGTCAAGGCCGAGAACGAGCTCAACTCGCAGATCAACACGGCCACGAAGCAGCGTGCCGAGATGGCGAGCCAGATCGGTGCCTTGAACCGGCAATTGGCCGAGCTGTCGGCAGCACCCATCGTGCCGGCGGATCCGCTGAGTCCCGATGATGAGGCAATGCTCAAGGCGCAGACCGAGCGCGCAGAACAGCTCGCGGCGCTCCAGGGTGCGATCGAGGGCGCACAGTCCGGGATCAAGGCGGCCGACGAGCAGATCAAGGCCCTGCGTCAGAGCCGCACCGACGCCGCGACTCAGCAGGCAGAAGCCGAGGCCGCCGAGGCCGAACAGAAGGCAGCCAGCGAGGTCACCGGCACCGCGATCCCGCTCGCCGCGATCGCCACGGTCGAGGAAGAGCTCACGGCTCCGACCATCACCCGTGCCGACGGCGAGCGCCAGGTCATCCTCACGGTGACGCCGGAGAAGGGCGGCCTCTCCGCCGCCGGACGGGCCATCGACAAGGCCATCGCCGAGACCGACCTCCCGGCGGGAGTCACCTTCCAGCAGGGCGGTGCCTCCGCGCAGCAGGACGAGGCGTTCGGCCAGCTCGGTCTGGCGATGCTCGGCGCGATCGTGCTCGTGCTGCTGGTGATGGTGGCGACGTTCCGCAACTTCCGCGGCCCTCTCGTGCTGCTCATCTCGATCCCGTTCGCGGCGACCGGTGCGATCCTCGGACTGCTCCTCACCGGCACGCCGATGGGCCTGCCCGCTCTGATCGGTCTGCTGATGCTCATCGGAATCGTCGTGACGAACGCGATCGTGCTCATGGACCTGGTGAACCGGCTTCGGGGTGCGGGCGCGAGCCTCGACGACGCCGTGGAGCACGGCACACGTCTGCGACTTCGTCCGATCCTGATGACGGCGGCAGCCACGGTGTTCGCCCTGATCCCGATGTCGCTCGGGTTGACGGGTGGCGGGGTGTTCATCTCGAAGCCTCTGGCGATCGTCGTGATCGGCGGGCTCGTGTCCTCGACCCTGCTCACCCTCGTGCTGGTACCCATCCTCTACACGCTGGTGGAGCGCCGCCGGGACCGCCGGATCGCGAAGCGCGCGGAGCGACGGGCCCGGCGCGAGGAGCGACGTGCCGCGGCAGCCGAGACGCCGACCGACATCTTCGAGGTCGCAGCCGAGCGCGAGTAGCGCTCCGACTCGATCAGCTGGTCCGGGCAGCCGCCGCCCGGACCAGCTCTGCGATGTCGCCCGGCCGACTCCACATGGGCCAGTGGCCGGTCGGGAGGTCGACCATCTCGACATCCGTCAGGCGGGCGACCTCGGCGAACATCGGGTGTCCTGCTCCGGCCAGTTCCCGCAGCTGTTCACTCGGGATCGAGCAGCACACGAGTGTGGTCGGAACCGAGAGGCGGGACTCGTCCACGAGCTCGACGGGCTGACGCAGCACCGGCCCGGGCTCGGGGACGGCCCGTTCTCGGAAGCGATCGAGCATCTGCGGGCTCAGGCCTTCCAGGCTCGCCTGCTGCCTCAGCACGTCGAATGGCGGCAGCGGAAGATCCTGCACATCCTCCGGCAGGTCGGGAGCGAAGACGGTTTCGGACGCGACCGGTCCCGAGTCGACCCAGACGACGCGTGCGACCAGCTCAGGATGCCGATCGAGGACCAGGCTCACCGGAGCGTTCGCGCCGCTGTGCGCGACGATGATCGCGCGCTCGTCCTCCGAGACACCGAGGCGCTCGAACTGTGCGCGGATCGCGTCGGCCTGGTCATCGAGGGTCCTCGACGCACGGTCGGGGTCGTCCGCATCGAGTCCGGGCAGCGTCATCGCGACCGCGCGAGGGCCATCACCGTTCAGCTGCCGGAGGACCTCATCCCAGGCCCACGCCCCCAGCCAGTGTCCGGCGATGAAGAGGATGGTCGGGGTGCTCGTCGTGTGTGTCATGAGACCAGCCTGGTCCGCGCGGCTGGCAGGTGTGTGTCACTATCTATGTCATGAATTCGATCGCGGCTGCCCGATGAAGCGCATGGAGCGACTTCACGCCCTCTCCGAGATGCTGCGTCGCAGCGGATCACGGGGCGTATCGGCAGAGCGTCTGGCGCGGGAGTTCGAGGTCTCCGTGCGCACGGTCAAACGCGACCTGGCAGCCCTCGGCCGCAGCGGTGCGCCTCTGTGGTCACGGCCCGGCCCTGGCGGGGGATACGGACTGGCGGCCGGCGCATCCCTGCCTCCCGTCAGCTTGTCCCCTGCGCAGGCAGTGGCGCTGATGGCAGCCGTGGCAGCGAGCCCGGATGCACCGTATGGCGATCTGGCCACAGCAGGCGTGAGCAAGATCATCGACGTCCTCGACCCTCGCACCCGTGCCGCAGCCGAGGCCCTCGCCGACCGCGTCTGGGTCGACGCATCCCCCTCCCCGTCGCGCGCGGTCCGGTCAGCGCTGGAGGAGGCGATGTCCGAGCAGCGCGTGGTGCGTATCCGCTACACCTCTGGAGACGGCCTCACGACCACCCGAGACGTCGAACCCGTGCTGTTCGCCTCCACAGGCGGGCGGTGGTACCTGGTCGGCTGGTGTCGGCTGCGCGATGCCATGCGGTGGTTCACCGTCTCGCGCGTCGAGCGGGCCAGCGTGACGGCAGCGGCCTGCACCGGCCACACCGTCGACGAGGTCGGAGCTCCCCCGGCGAACGCCAGGCCCGTCCACGGCCGCGATCTCTGAGAGGCGTACCTCACCGCCGAACATGCAGAAAGCCCCCTGTCCCGAAGGACAGGGGGCTTTCTCGACGTGCCTTACTTGGCGGCGATGACCTGCAGCGTGATGACTGCGGTGACATCGTCGTGCAGACGCACGGTCGCCTCGTGCTCACCGGTCACCTTGATGGGCGACGGGATGTGCACCTTGCGCTTGTCGATCGAACCCAGGCCGGCGGCTGCGACTGCATCCGCGACGTGGTCGGTCTTGACGGAGCCGAAGAGACGACCCTCCTTGCCGGCCTTGACCGTGAGGCGCACCTTGGTGCCCTCGAGAGCGTTCTTCAGCGCGACAGCGTCGTCACGATCGTGGATCGCGCGTGCCTGACGCGCGGCCTGGATCGATGCGACCTGCTTTTCGCCACCGCGGGTCCACGCCGTAGCGAAGCCCTGCGGGATGAGGAAGTTGCGGGCGTACCCGTTCTTGACCTCGACCACGTCACCGGCGCTACCGAGCCCGGCGACCTCGTTCGTGAGAATCAGCTTTGCCATCTCGATACCCCTTACCGGCCGGCGCCAGCGTAGGGCAGGAGCGCCATTTCGCGCGCGTTCTTGATCGCCGTGGCGATCAGACGCTGCTCCTGCACCGAGACACCGGTGATACGACGGGCGCGGATCTTGCCGCGCTCCGAGACGAACTTGCGGAGGGTGGCGACATCCTTGTAATCGATGACACCGACCCGGATGGACTTCGCGGGAGCGGTGGGCTTGCCACCCTTCCGCGGCTTGCGGCGGTCGCCGCTCGACTTTCCAGCCATAGTTTTTCCTTAGTGATGAGCGGATGCCGGCCGTGCGGGCCGGATCCAGAAGTTGTTCAGAACGGGGTGTCGTCGCCGAAGCTGCCCGGAGTGCTCCAGGCATCCGCGCTGGTCGACGAACCGGGCGTGGACCACGGCTCCTCCGACACCTGCTGCTGCGCGGGGCGCGACTGTCCACCGCCACCGCCGCCGGCACCGCCGGTCGAGGCCGCACGGGTGACCTGCGCGGTCGCGTACCGGAGCGAGGGGCCGATCTCGTCGACCTCCAGCTCGATCGCGGTGCGCTGGTTGCCCTCGCGGTCCTGGTAGGAGCGCTGACGCAGACGGCCCTGCGCGATGACGCGCATGCCCTTCGTCAGCGAACCCGCCACGTGCTCGGCGAACTCGCGCCAGACGGATGCACGGAGGAACAGCGCGTCGCCGTCCTTCCACTCATTCGCGGCACGGTCGAAGTTCCGAGGCGTCGATGCGATGGTGAAGTTCGCCACCGGCAGCCCGTTCTGCGTGTAGCGCAGCTCGGGGTCGGCCGTGAGGTTTCCCACCACGGTGATGACGGTTTCGCCGGCCATGAGACTTAGGCCTTCGCAGCCTTGGCGGCCTTGCGGGCAGCCTTCTCTTCGGAGCGCTTGGCTTCGGAAGCGATCATCGCCTGAGCCTCTTCAGCGCGGAGCACCTTGGTGCGCATGATCTGCTCGTTCAGCTTCAGCTGACGGTCGAGCTCCTGCGTGGCGGCGCTGGTCGCGGTGAAGTTGACGACGGCGTAGATGCCCTCGGTCTTCTTCTGGATCTCGTAGGCGAGACGGCGCTTGCCCCAGATGTCGACGTTCTCGATAGAGCCACCATCGTTGGTGATGACCTTCAGGAACTTGTCGAGCGTAGGTGCGACCTGGCGCTCGTCGATCTCGGGGGTCAGAATGACCATGAGTTCGTACTGGTGCGTCACTTACCCACCTCCTTCGGACTAGAACGGCTCTCGGGAATTTCCCGGGAGCAGGAGGGTGTGTGCACGTGCCCGCCCGTGGAATCCCGAATGGACGCCGCAAGGCAGACAACCTCGACAGTCTAGCGGAAGAGCGCTGCGGCCGCGAACAAGACCCCGACACAGCGGTCGGTGGTGACGGGAACGTCTGGGGTGTTTGACATGCTGGAAAGAGTGCCCGATGACGGTCATCGGGCGTTCGACCAGAGGGGGGACGCGATGCGCGTCAACAAATGGGGGGTCGGCGTCGTGCTCGCCGCCGCCGTGCTGCTCACCGGATGCACCGGAAGCGGATCGGACTCGACCGCCGAGAAGAAGCCCAGTGCCGGGAGCCTCGCAGGAGGCGGAAGCACCGCAGACGGACTGCCCCGAGTTGAAGGAGGGCACGACGATCGACGGCGCCACCCTCGCGGAGTGCGTCACGGCCGCGATGGCCGACACCGCCGGCTTCTCCGCGAAGATGACGACCCTGGGCATGGAATCGACCACGCGATACAACCCGGCCGACGACGCGGTCGAGACCACCACCACGTTCGGGTCGGTCATCGTGATCGGCGATGACGCGTGGGTCAAGTCCGCGACGGGCGAGTGGCAGGTCGCCGACGAGAACTCGACCGACCAGGAGATCAGCACGCTCAGCACGGCCGCGAAGGCCGTCGACGCGTCCGACCCGATGGGCGTGGCCGACACGCTGTCCGGCGAGTACACCGTCACCGGCAAGGGCACGCGTCTGGGCCAGGACGTGTTCCTTCTCACCGGCACCTCGGAGGGGCAGGGCACCAGCGTCGCGATGGTCTTCGAGGTCACGAGCGATTACGCGGTGCTCGCCGCCAACGCCTCCACCGAGGTCGAGGGCCAGAAGATCGAGAGCATCCAGGAAGTCACCGAGTGGGACGTGAAGCAGGACATCGTCGCACCACTCTGACATCCGCGCTCTCTGCATCCGCAGGGCCGCATCCGCAGGGCCGCCGGCGAAAACGGAGACGATCCCTTCTCAGCGCGGAGTGTCGCACCTCGACACTCCGCTGGCGGGAGGGGTCGTCTCCGTTTCGGCAGGGCAGGGCAGGGCAGGGCAGGACAGGGCAGGACAGGGCAGGAGGACGCGGGTCAGTAGCTGACCGGGGGGATCTCCGCCCACACGGTGCGGTCGTCGACCGTGGGGGCGGCGGGGATGCGTCCGGCTCCGTCTGGCTCGGGGATCGCCGCGAGGAGCGCCTGTGTATAGGGATGCCTCGGCGCGGCCCAGAGCTGATCCGTCGGACCCGACTCCAGCACGCGGCCACCGAACATCACGAACGTGCGGTCGGCGATGCGGCGTACCACTGCCAGGTCGTGCGAGATGAACAGCATGCCCGCGCCCGACTCGGCCACCAGATCGCGCATCAGGCCCGCGACGCTCGTCTGGGTGGAGGCGTCGAGCGCCGAGATCGGCTCATCGGCCACGAGCAGCGAAGGCCGCGCGGCCAGGGCCCTGGCGATCGCGATGCGCTGCTTCTGCCCGCCGGAGAACTGGTGCGGGAAGCGCGTGCTCACGTTCGTCGGCAGCCCGACGCGCTCGAGCCATTCCTCGACGGTCGAACCCTCGGCACCCCGCGCCTTGGCGGTGGCGATGCCGTCGGCGATCTGGTCGCCGACCCGGCGCCGCGGATTCAGCGAGGTCGCCGGGTCCTGGAACACCATCTGGATGCCGGTCAGCGCGATCGAGCGACGGCGGATGCCGAGCGGCGATACCGGGGCATCACGGAACCGCACGGTCCCCGCGGCGGTCTTCTCGATGCCGACCACGGCACGGGCGAGGCTGGACTTGCCGCTGCCCGACTCGCCGACGAGGGCGACGGTCTCGCCCGCAGCCACACGGATCGACACACCGTTCACGGCGATCACCGGCGGGTTGCCCGGGTACCGAACGACGACGTCCTGCGCGTCGAGGACTGCGACCTCACTCATCTGCGGCCTGCCCTTCCGGTGCCTCGTCGATGCGCGACCCCGGGAGGGCCGCGAGCAGCATGCGGGTGTACTCGTGCTGCGGGTCGCGGAACAGCGCCTCGCGATCGGCGAGCTCCACGATCCGGCCGTCCTTCATGACGGCCACCCGATCGGCGATCGCGCTCATCACGCCCAGGTCGTGGGTCACGAGCAGCACGGCGAGATCGCGCTCCGTCGCCAGGTCGCGGAGCAGCTGGAGGATCCCCGCCTGCACGGTCACGTCCAGCGCCGTGGTGGGCTCGTCCGCCAGCAGCACCTCCGGATCGCAGGCCAGGGCGCAGGCGATCGCGATGCGCTGCCGCTGTCCGCCGGAGAACTGGTGCGGGTAGCGCTTCAGCGCCTCCGTCGGATTGGGCACCTGCACGGTCTCGAGCAGTTCGACGGCGCGTGCCCGTGCCGCCGCACCCTTGAGTCCGAGATGCACGCGCATGTGGTCGGTGAGTTGACGACCGACGGGCAGCTGCGGGTGCAGCGACGCCGACGGATCCTGGAACACCATGGCGATCCGCTTGCCGCGCACCGTGTTGAGGGAGCGGCGCTTCCGGCCGACCAGCTCTTCGCCCGCGAGCAGGATCGATCCACCGACGCGTGCCTGACGCGGCAGCAGCCCGAGCACGGCGAGCGAGGTGAGAGTCTTTCCCGAGCCGGACTCCCCGGCGAGGCCGTGGATGCGGCCGGCCTCGAGCTCGAGCGAGACGCCCTTCACGAGCGGTCGTCCGATGTCGATCGTCAGGTCGCGGATGCGGAGGGACGAGGCGCTCATGCGGCCACTCCCGTCGCCGATGCCTTGTGATCCGCAGCCTTCTCGTGCGTGATCTCGGCGGTGGGGTCGAGCACGTCGCGCATCGCGTCTCCGAGGAAGTTGAACGCCAGCACCACCGTGAGGATCGCGAGGCCGGGGAAGACTCCGAGCCACCAGGCGTCGAAGTTCTGCATCGCGCCGGAGATCATCGACCCCCACTCGGCGGTCGGCGGCTGGGCGCCCAGTCCGAGGAAGGAGAGTCCGGAGAGGAGCAGGATCGCCGCACCGATGTCGAGCGTCGCGAGCACCAGAACCGGGCCGGCGATGTTCGGGAGGATGTCGACGAACAGCGTGCGCGCCGGCGAGTGACCGAGCAGGCGACCGGCGATCACATAGTTCTGGCCGCGCAGGCCCAGGACGATGCTGCGCGTGACGCGAGCGTACTGCGGCCACGAGACCACGATCGCCGCGATCACCGCGTTGAACAGCGACGGCCCGAGCGAGGCGGCGACCACCATGGCGAGGATCACGGTCGGGAACGCCATGAACAGATCGGTGATGCGCATGAGGGTCTCGTCGACCCAGCCGCCGAAGTATCCGGCGAGCGCGCCGATGAGCGTGCCGATGATCATGGCGGCGATCACGAGCATGAGCGCGAGCGGCAGGCTCACGGTGGCCCCGGTCATGAGTCGCGAGAAGATGTCGCGGCCGTTGCCGTCGGTGCCGAGGAGCGTGTCGATGCCCGGCGCCTGCAGGCGAGGGAGCACCTGCGCGTTCGGCGGATACGGCACCCACCACTGCGCGGTGAAGGCGACGATGATCCAGGCCCCGGCGATGGCGGTGCCGATGATGCCGAGCGGGGTGCGCCAGGCACGCGGCCAGCGGAAACGGAAGCGTCCGGCAGGGGTCGCTGCGGCGATGCGGCTCATGCGATCCTCACTCTCGGGTCGAGCACGCCGTAGAGCAGATCGACGATGAAGTTGATGAGGAGGTAGATGACGCCGACCACGAGACCGACGCCCATGATGCCGGGCAGGTCGAGGTTCGCGGCGGAGTTGTAGGCGTACGTGCCCAGCCCCGGCCAGGCGAACACCGACTCGACGAGCACGGTTCCGGAGAGCAGGGCACCGAACGCGACGCCGACAACCGTGAGGATCGGGAGCGATGCTCCGCGCAGCACGTAGTCGAGGATGACGCGCATAGCGGGGAGTCCCTTGGCCCGGGCCGCGCGCACGTAGTCGCTGCCGAGGACCTCGAGCACCGAGGTGCGGATGAAGCGGGTCAGCAGCCCGATGGTCACGAGCGAGAGCACCATGACCGGAAGAGCGAGGTGCGCGAGGGCGTCGAAGAAGCCGACCGCGTCTCCGTTGAGGAGGTAGTCGACCGTGTACAGCCCGGTCACGCGCGGCGGCGGGGTGATCGACGGCGAGATGCGTCCGGAGCCCGGGGCGATGCGCAGCTCCAGGAAGAACACGTAGAAGCTGACCAGCGCGAGCCAGAAGGTCGGGACGCTGAGCCCGACGAGCGTGACGACGCGGATGACCTGGTCGGTGACGAGGCCGCGGCGGTAGGCAGCCAGGGTGCCGAGCACGATGCTGACCGCGAGACTGACGATGATCGCGCCGATCGCGATCTCGATCGTCGCGGGAACGGCGGTGGCGAGGTCGCTGGTGACCGGGCGTCCGGTCACCAGCGACGTGCCGAGGTCCCCGCGGAGCAGGTTCCCCATATAGATGAAGTACTGCACGAACAGTGGCTGGTCGAGACCGTGCTCCTTGATGAACGCGTCCCGCGTCGCGGGGTTCTGCGACGCGCCCTCACCGAGCGCGGCCGAGACCGGGTCTCCCGGCACCAGGTTGGTGAGCGCGAACGTGACGATCGTCACGCCCACCAACAGGAGCAGGGAGGTGCCGGCCCGCCGCAGCAGGTATCCGACGAGAGGCGAGCGGCGCCGCTGCGCCTGCCTCTGCACGGCCACTGTCGTCATGAGTCGTCCGATCAGCCGGCGGGCGTGATCTCGGCGATGTCCATCTCCCACACGGAGTTGTACACGGCGCCCTTCACGCTGTCGGCGGAGATGTTGCGGCCGGGGACGATGAGCGGGACGAAGGGACCCTCGGCCTGCATCGCCTCGGCGAACGCGGTGAACGCGGACGTGCGCTGCTCGGGATCGGTCGCGGCGGCGGCACCAGCGGCGATGCCCGCGATCTCCGGGTTGGCGTCAGCGGCCCAGCCGGCACGGAGGCCGACCTTCAGACCGGGCGCAAACGGCAGGAAGTTCGCGGAGTCGGCGTAGTCCGGACCCCAGAACCACAGGCCGAAGCCCTCGGTTCCGTTGACGTAGGCGTCGAGTTCGGTCGCGAACGGCGCGGGAGCGAGGTCGACCGTGATGCCGGCGTCTTCGAGCTGCGCCTGCACACGCTCGGCGAGCGGGGTGAACTCCACGCCGCCGACCGGGTAGTCGTTCGGGAACTGCAGCTTGAGCGTCTGGCCCGTGTATCCGGCCTCGGCGAGTGCCGCCTTGGCCTTGGTGAGGTCCTGCTTCACGCCGCTGTCGAGTGCACCCTCGAAGCCGGGAGGGATGACGCCGGTCGCCTGGACGGAGCCGGCACCGGCCAGCTCCAGCAGCGAGTCGTAGTCGAGCGCGTAGCGGATGGCCTCGGCGATCTTGACGTTCGCCAGGTCGCCGCCCGCCGTGCCCTGGTTCAGCAGCAGGAAGATGGTCTGACCGGAAGGAACCGAGTCGACGGTGATGTCGTCGCCGAGACCCGCGACCTGGTCGCCGTTCAGGTCCATCGCGACCATCGAGTCGCCGCCCTTGAGGTTGGCGAGCTGCGTCGCGCTCTCGGAGACGTTGCGCACGACGACGCGGGAGTACGCCGACTGCTCGTCACCGTTGTACTCGGCGTTGCTCTTGAGCACGACCTGCGAGCTGAGGTCGAGCGTGTCGAGCACGAACGGGCCGGAACCTGCAGACTCGCCGTCGAGGAACTTCTGGGCCGAGTCGGTGCCGTCGATCGCGCCGCCGTTCTCGATCACGACGTCGGAGTTGACGATGCCGAGCGCCGGGTTCGCGAGGATCGCGGGAAGCTGCAGCAGCGGGGTCTCGGACGTGAACTGGATCGTCTTGTCGTCGACCTCGGTGATGGTGAGGCCGCCGAGGAGGAAGTTGGGCTTGGCGTCTTCCATGCCCTGGATGCGCTGCAGCGAGAACACGACGTCCTTCGCCTCGATGGGCGAGCCGTCGGAGAAGACGCGGTCGCCTTCGAGGGTGAAGGTGAACTCGGTCGCCTCGTCGTTCTGCTCCCACGACGCGAGGCCCGGGATCGGGGTGGAGACGTCGGAGCCCTTGAAGTCGACGAGGGTCTCGTAGAGCGCCTTGGCGATCATGTTGCCGGTCGGGTCGTAGGTGTGACCCGGGTCGGCCGTCTCGATCGAGAATGCGGTGTCGATGACGAGCGAGTCGGAGCCCTGCGAGGAGTCGCCGTTGTTCGCCGAGTTCCCTCCCGAGCAACCTGCGAGCGCGAGGAGCGCGACGGCTCCGAGCGCGATGACCGGCGTGATACGGCGTGACGACATGAGGGCCTCCAAGGGCGAGGAGTACATTCGGGTGAGCCGCCACCGATGTGGACGACCGTGGATCAGATTCGCATCATATGCGACGATGTGTCCAGCAAGAGCGGGTCACCTCGGCACGCTCTGTCCAGAACCTCGATTGTGGGTAACAATATGTCCAGCAAGAATGCGGAAGAGTCGAAGCATTCTGGACGAAGTGCCGCACCCTTGGACGAGACGGCGTACAGAATCCTCGAAGTACTCCGTGATAACGGTCGTGTCTCGATCGCCGCCCTCGCCGACAAGGTCGGCATCTCGCGCGCGAACGCCTACACGCGCGTCGAATCGCTCGTGCACGACGGGGTGATCACCGGCTTCAGTGCCCGCGTGGATCAGGCGAAGGCCGGCCTCTCGATCGGGGCGCTCGTGTTCGTCACGGTGATGCCACAGGCATGGGCCTCGTTCCGCGAGCGCGTGACCGAGATGCCGGATGTCGAGTGGTGCGCCATCACGACGGGCGAGCACGATGCGATGCTGCTCATCCGCGCCGTCGACGTCAGCGGCGTGCACGAGTTCTCCACCGGGGTGATCGCCCAGCTGCCCGAGGTGCGCACGGTGGTCAGCGTGGTCGTGCTCGACGAGGTCATCCGCCGCCCCTACCTGCTGCCGGGCGACCTGCCGGAGCGCAGCAGTGTCACCGCACCCCTCGGCATGACGCGATGGACGCCGGCCTCCCCGGGGCGTGACACGCTCCCGCCGCGCTGACCCGCGTCAGGCCGAGATCTCCTCGCACACGCTCAGCTGCGGCAGACCGTGCATCTCGTAGTGCTCCACGAGACGGATGCCGCCGTCGTCGGTCAGCTCCAGCTCGCTCTCTCCGTCGCCCGTCACGACCGTGCCGTCACTCTTGAGCACATGGACGAACGACACCCAGATCGTGTCGCCCGTGCGGGTGCCGACGAACTTGCCGAAGGTGACCGTGTCGCCCTCGTACCCGCCCCAGATCGCGCCGTCGCGCTCGAAGTACTCGAAGATGCTCGGGGATTTCGGGTCGACCGCCGAGGTCGTGGAGGACACCATCCGGAATCGGCGGCCGTCGAGGGAGGGAAGGGTTGCAGTCGCAGTCACATCCTCGATTATGGAGGATGCCGTCAGGCGTCGGTCGCCGCGGAGTGCTCGCGCCACTCGTGCTCGAGCAGGGCGTAGACGAGCAGCGTCGCCCATTCGCCCTTGAACCACTCGCTCTCCACCAGCCGTGCCTCGCGGCGGAATCCGAGCCTCTCGGCCACTCGAGCGGACGACGTGTTGCGCTCGTCGATCCGCGCGACGATGCGGTGCAGGCCGAGGCCGTCGAAGCCGAGGGCGAGCAGGGCGCGGACCGCCTCGGTCGCGTAGCCTCGCCCCGCGGCCCGCGGGTCGAAGATGTATCCGACCTCGCCGGATCGGTCGGTCTCGCTGCGCCAGAACAGCACCACGTCTCCGATGAGCGATCCCGTCCGGCGCTCCTCGACCGCAAGACACACGGCATCGCCCTCGGCAGCGAGTCGCGTGTTCGACCAGGTCGTGCCGATGCGCCCCTCGACGTCGGCGAGCTCCAGTGGCGCGTACGGCACGTAGCGCACGACTTCCGGGTTCGACTTGTACGCGTGCATCGCGACGGCGTCGGAGGGTTCGATCGGGCGGAGGAACAGGCGCTCCGTGACGATCGGGTACTCGGGGTCATGCCCGACCGACGGTACCGCGGGCCCGGTCGTCACTCGAGGTCCAAGGAGAGCAGACCGGGCAGCTGGGCGGTCCTGGCACGCACCACGAACAGCAGGTCGTTGTACTCCGGCTCGATCTCCACGCGGGAGGACGCCAACAGGTGGGTGGTGGTCCGGCCACCGGTGCGCTGCAGCCGAAGCCTTCTGACCGGGTAGGCGGGCGGAGTGAGCCAGATGCGATCGAGGTGCGCGTACGGGGTGTCGACGTCGTCGATCCGGATGCCCTGGACACCGACGGAGACCTGCGTAGGGATCGACCGCACCACGCGTCGGCGCTGCAGCGCTCCGATCCCGAAACCGACGGCGGCGAGCGCGGCGAACGGCGCGAGCAGGATGAGGGCGGAGAGCTCGCCGTCGAGGAATCCGGGAACCGCGGCGAGCAGGCCCACACCGACCGCGATCACGAGGAAGACGACCGCGGCGATCGTGACCCGGGCGGCGAGGCGCCGCTCGCCGGTGCCGTCGACGGTGAACTGCGTCGGCAGCTGCGACACCGCGCGCGCCGCAGCGACCGGATCCTCGAAGACGGGCAGCGCGATCGGGTTCAGGGTCGCCATGAGCTCATTGAACATCGTCCGCGAGTACCCCGGCAGCTCGATCGTGATCTCACGGCCGCCCGTCTGCACGATCAGGGCGCGCGTCGTGCCGCTCGGGAGTCCGTTGGTCCGATGCTCGGTGATCTTGGAACGGAACTGCGTCGACGCACGCGCGAACGTCTCGCGGCTGCCCGCCTTGCCGATCTCGACCGCATCGGGGCGCACGACGATCCGGATGTTGCGGAACCAGAAGAACCCGGCGAACACCGCGACCGTCAGGGCGATCACCACCACGAGCACCACCACGCCACGGGTGGAGATGTTCATTGTGCCCGGCAGGAACTTCGGCAGCACGAAGAGCGTCGCCGCGGACAGTGCCGCGGAGAGCAGGATCGCTCCGACGACTGAGCGCAGCGGGTTCCTGCGGAACACCCGTTCACCAGAGACCGCTTCCGCCTGATTCAGCATTTCGACCTCTCCCCATGACGGTCACCCCGCGTGACGCGACTCCTACCGTAGTGGGCAGTTCGGGAAGAGCCACACGGGCATGCGGCTCAGTGGGGCGAGGACGCGCTCTCCCTCATCCACACGCCGCGGAATCGACTCGCCGACCACACCGCGACGCCCGCGAGCACGATGACGACAAGCAGGCCGAGGATGTGGAGGATCAGCGACACCGGGCCCCGCTCGGGGAGCAGGAAGCCGTAGGGCACCCAGCCATCCGTGGCTCCGCGCATCAGGACCACGACCAGCCAGATCAGCGGATACGGCAGGAGCGTCCAGAGGAGTCGCCAGGGCAGCGGGTGGCGGTCGCCGACGAGCAGCCAGTCGAGCGCGACGAGGAGGGGGAAGACGACGTGCAGCAGCACACTCACCCACGGCGGCGCCGAGCCCGTGCCGGGGACGAGCACGTTGTAGATCACGGCGACGACGATCAGGTAGGTGGTCGTGATGCCGCGCAGCAGCACGACCCACGACGGAACCGGTCGGCCTCTCGCCCCGAGCACTCCGGCACCGATCAGCACGAGTGCCGCGATCATGCTGGTCTGATTCGTGAAGTAGCCGAAGTAGTCGAACGGGTTCCCGTCGGCGACGGCGATGCGCAGGGCATATGCGTACAGGAGGACAGCGACGACTGCGGCTCCCGTCACGATGCGGACGATCGCTCGCACGCGGGTGATCGCCGGGCCGACGGTCTCGTTCTCCACCGCTCAAGACTATGGGGGCCGGTAGCGTGGTGGCATGGAGTGGATGTCCGATCCCTCGGCGGGGACATGGCTGCGCGAGCGGCTCGACGCCGGCTACGAGACCATGCACGGAGTGGTTCCCCGGGGGTATCCGGCGTACGCGCGCATCTTCCATCCCGCCATCGTCAGATCGCTGCCCGGACGAGCGGTTCCGACGGCTGAACAGCTGGTGCGCATGCCCGAGTCGGAGCAGAACGCGCTCATGGCCGGGTTCGTCGATGAGCGGGTCTCGTGGGCGGAGACGGCAGCGGCGTTCGGGACGGTGCTGCATCCGCTCGCGCAATGGCGACGACTGGTGCGCACCCCGCCCGAGAGCGACTGGCGCACGAGGACGGCCCCCGACGGTCGCGAGTTCACCGCCCCGATGGAGGGCGAGCTGGAACCCGCGCACCTGGCAGCCATCGCCGCCCACCTCGTCGACCACACCCAGACGCCCGACTCGGGCTTCGCGGCGCTGTGGGAAGGACGTGGAGGACTGCTGGGCTTCTTCGGCATCGCCCCCTCGCGGTCGTTCCTGACCTTCTCGGACGACCCGAACCACCAGGCGATGCTCGATCGCAGCGCGCACGACCCGTTCAACAACGTCTTCCGCAGACCCACCTGGCAGGAGGGCATCCTGTCGCGGGAGATCTCCGAAGGCCCGCGGTTCGCACTGCCGGGCCGCGACCACGTGCTGTTCTCCGCACCCCCGCGCGCTTTCGCCGATCCGGAGTGGGTGCTGCACGTGCCCTGGCGCGATCGCCCCGCCGAGGAGCACGGGTTCCCACCCTCGGCACAGAGCCCGAGCCTGCTCTGGCCCGAAGACCGCTCCTGGGTGATGGTCAGCGAGGTCGATTTCGACTCCACGATCGTGGCGGGCTCCCCCGCGCTGATCGAGGCGCTCTGCGCCGACGAGCAGTTGGAGGCGCTCCCGATCCCGGAAGACGCCGACCTCACCTGGGGTGCCGACACGGTGAACAGCTGAGCGCCCGCCGATGAGCTTCGATGCCCGCCCTCTCACCGACCCCGTCGATCCCGCGAAAGTGCGTGCCTTCGCGGCCGAGCTCCGTTCGCGGCCGACCGGGGGCCCTTCTGCGTCCACGATCATCGGGATCGTCGCCGTCGCGATCGCCGCGGTGGTCCTGATCCCGACCCTCGTCGGCGTGGTGCTGAGCCTGGCGTCGTTCGGCGCGTCTCCGGGAGCAGCGGCGATCCCGCTCGTGCTGATCGTCCTGCTCCTGACCGCGGTCGGCGTGATGATCTGGATGAGCGTGCGCAACGCGCAGGTGCGGCGGTATCGACTGCACGGTTTCGCCCGGGCGAACGGCATGACCTACGAGCCGAAGATCTCCGACCCGCCCTTGCCCGGCATGATCTTCCAGCTGGGGCGTGCACGCCAGGCGACCGATCTGATCCGAGGCACCCGGCCGCGCTTCGTCGAGTTCGGCAACTACCAGTACACGGTGCAGTCGGGAAAGAACTCCACGACCTATCGCTGGGGCTACGTGGCCGTGAAGCTCGATGTGCCGCTCCCGAACATCGTGCTCGACGCCAAGGGCAACAACGGATTCGGATCGAATCTGCCGGCGTCCTTCCAGAAGAGCCAACGGCTGTCGCTCGAAGGCGACTTCGACCAGCACTTCACGCTCTACTGCCCCCGCGGCTACGAACGCGATGCGCTGTACCTGTTCACGCCCGACATCATGGCGCGGTTCATCGACAACGCCGCAGAGCTCGACGTGGAGATCGTCGACGACTGGTTGTTCCTGTACACACAGCGCAAGGTCTCCACCCTCGACCCCGCCACCTGGGCGTGGTTGTTCGGCACCGTCGGAGCACTGCTGACGAAGTTCGATCAGTGGGCGCGATGGCGCGACGAACGTCTCATCGCCGAGGCAGCGACCACGGCACCGCCGTCGATGTCGACGCCCGCACTTCCGTTCGCGCCACCCGCCGGCATGCTCACCCCGCCACCGGGGGTCGCACCGCAAGGTCGTCGCCTCAAGCGGGGAGGGACGTGGATACCGCTCATCGTGGTGTTCGGGTTCCTGATGTTCTGGATCCTGAGTCGGATGAACTGAGCCGGATGAACTGAATCGAAGCGGAGTGGCGGAGGGCCCGAGTGTGGGGGTGGGCGCCGGCTGGGGACCGAGCTCCCACCCCATCCCCCCTCGGGATCGAAAAGAGATCCACTCTCCCTCCGCATGACGGCTGAGCCGCCCCGCCCACGGTCAGCTGGGGACTGACGCTGCTGGGCGTATGCCCAAATGGTATACCGGCAGAGGTTGCAGCAGGTTGCATCCTCAGGCTCCAGGCAAGCGCATAGGCAAGAGCGACGGAGACGAGGTGACGGTGCATCTCACCGAGCGTCTCAACGGGTGAGGTCTCTCCACTCGCCTCAGACGGCGAGGGTGGCGCGAGCGTCCTTGACGCGGAGGTAGAGCGTACGCCGCGCGTCCGGGAACGCCGTGAAGCCGAAACGTTCGTAGAACGGCACGATCTCGTCGTTGATCGCGTGCACGAGGATCGCCCGGACGCCGATGGCCTCCGCAGCCTCGATCGCCCGGATGGTCGCGTGCTGGAGAAGCGAGGACCCGAGTCCTCTCCCCGCATACTCGCGGTCTACGGCCAGACGCCCCAACAGCACGATGGGGATCGACGAGGGCATACCGGCGGCGAGTGGCGGCGGTCCATCTGCGCGGTCGATGGCACTGGAAGACAGGCAGTAGTACCCGGCCACTCTCCCGTCCCTCGTGACGGAGACCATCGTGCGCGACGCCCCGCGCTTCTCATTCGAGCGCGCCCGGCCCCGCAGCCAGATATCGAGGCTCTCCTCGCCGCAATGGAATTCCGACAACCGGTCGCCGGCAGCGAGCGGCCGCGGAGTCAGGAAGTCAGTCAACGAACACGGACTCGCGTCGCAGCAGTTCGCGCAGACCATCGATGGAACGCGCAGGACGCTCCATGACCTCGATGAAAGCACCGAACCGCACGGCGTCGACCTGCAATCGGCGTTCGCGCTCGATGACCTCCTGCGCGCGCTCCACGAGCGCCGACGCGGAGAAGTCCGTCACCGTGCGTCCCTCGATCGCGGCCGCTTCTTCGATCGCCGCTTTCTGATCCGCCGTGACGCGGAATTCCAGTCGGGCGCTCTTGAGCGGAGATGCAGAAGCAGTCATGAAAACCAGTGTACGGCAGATCTCCGTACACAGGAGGGGAATCCTCCTGTCCGCACGCGCGTTACCCCGAGTGACGAGCCCGACGCCACCGCGTTCTGCATGCAAGAGAATTGAAAGTGATGTCTGAACGCGAAGATCACACCCACTGGCAGGCCGAGCGCCGCGCCGCCGTCACTTCCGCAACCGGCAACCTCGCTCTGACGGAGACCCGCTGGACCGGCGAGCGCCCCGACGTGGAGGCCGAACAGCACGCCGCGGCCGACACGGTGACCGTGACCCCGATCGAGCGCACGAACATCGAGACGGGTGAAGCCGAGCACGGACTGCGTGTCTGGGACGCCGACTCCCCCGCGATCCGCGCCTTCGACCGCATCGACACCTACGACTACGACCCCGCATGGGTCCTCGAAGGACACTTCACCCCGGTCTCCGGCGACCGCCGGGTGTCGTTCGAGCACATCCGCGACAACGGCGGCACGCGCGACCTGGTCGTCCCCGGCGACATCCGCCTCGAGCTCGACGGCCACGAGTACACTCTCGCCGCGTTCGACGACGGCGGAACGCTGCTGCTGGTGTTCGGCGACCAGACGAACGGATCGGAGACCTACGGATCCGGCCGCTTCCTGTTCGTCGAGCTGCGCGACGACGAGGGCTCCGTCGTGCTCGACTTCAACCGCGCGTTCGTGCCCCCCTGCGGCTTCAGCGCCCAGTACAACTGCCCCCTCCCGCCGGCATCCAACCGCTTCCCCCTGCCTATCCGAGCAGGCGAGAAGAACGTCGTGTTCCGCGACGGCTTCGACATCTACGCGGCGTGACGCCGCACCCGCTCACCCTGGAGTACTCATGAGAAGAACCCGCTTCCTCAGCGCGCTCGGCGCTGCCGCCACGATCGCCCTCGTGGCCGGCTGCGCGTCCGGCGCGAACGACGACGCCACCGCGAGCGAAGACGCCACGATCTTCATCGGATCGCTGTACGAGCCCACCAACCTGAGCAACACGCAGGGTGGCGGCCAGGGAGTGACGGAAGCCCTCACCGGCAACGTCTACGAGGGTCTGTACCGGCTGACCGACGACGGCGAGGTCGAGCCGCTCCTCGCCGAGGACGCCCAGGTGTCCGACGACGGCCTCACGTACACGATCACCCTGCGCGACGACGTGACGTTCCACTCGGGCGACCCGCTCACCTCCGCCGACGTGAAGTCGAGCATCGAAGCCGTCACCGCCGAAGACTCGGTCTCCGCCCGCAAGTCGAGCTTCAAGACGATCGCCGACATCGCCACCCCCGACGACAAGACCGTCGTGTTCACGCTCTCGCAGCGCTCGATCTCGTTCCTCTACAACCTCAGCTACGTCTGGATCGTGAACGACGAGGCCGGAGACATCACCAGCACCGAAGACGGAACCGGCCCCTACACGCTCGACCAGTGGAAGAAGGGCTCGACCCTGACCCTCGAGCGCTGGGACGACTACTGGGGAGAGCCCGCGAAGAACGCCGAGGTCGTCTACACGTACTTCACCGACGCGACTGCGGAGAACAACGCGCTCCTCACCGGGGAGATCGACGTCATCACGAGCGTGCAGAACCCCGACTCGCTCACGCAGTTCGACTCCGACGACTACGTCGTGAGCGAGGGCACCTCGACCACGAAGGAGCTGCTCGCCTTCAACGACAGGGTCGCCCCGTTCGACAACACGCTCGTGCGCAAGGCCATCTACTCCGCGATCGACACGAAGAAGCTCCTCGAGTCGATCTGGGGCGACTACGGCACGCTGATCGGCTCGATGGTGCCGCCCACCGACCCCTGGTACGAGGACCTCACGCAGGTCAACCCGTACGACGTCGACCTCTCGAAGAAGCTCCTCGCCGAGGCGGGCTACGCCGACGGCTTCACCTTCACGCTCGACACCCCGAGCTACGACCCGCACCCCGCCGTCGCGGAGTTCCTGCAGTCGCAGCTCGCCGAGGTCGGCATCACGGTCGAGATCAACACGATCAGCGCCGACGAGTGGTACACGAAGGTCTTCAAGGAGCAGGACTTCCAGGCGACGCTGCAGGAGCACGTGAACGACCGTGACGTGGTCTGGTACGGCAACCCCGACTTCTACTGGGGCTACAACGACGCCGATGTCCAGAAGTGGGTCGCCGAGGCCGAGCAGGCGGCGACGACCGACGAGCAGACCGCCCTTCTGAAGCAGGTCAACGAGAAGATCGCCGCGGATGCCGCGAGCGTATGGTTGTACCTGTACCCGCAGATCGTGGTCGCCTCCAGCGACCTCAGCGGATACCCGATCAACGGCCTGAACTCGCAGTTCTTCGCGTACGACATCGTCAAGTCCTGACGTGCGTGGGGGATGCCGGGCGTCGGCATCCCCCACCTCATCCTGAGAAGCCATGCTCGCCTATCTGCTGCGCCGCCTCGCGTTCCTCGCGATCTCGCTCGTCGTCGCGATGATCGCGATCTTCGTGCTGCTGCGCCTGCTCCCCGGTGACCCCGCGAACGCGCTGCTCTCGGTCAATGCCACCCCGGAGCAGATCGCGGCCGCCCGAGCCCAAGTCGGTTCCGACCAGCCGCTGCTGCAGCAGTTCACGACGTGGGCGGGTCAACTGCTGCGCTTCGACCTGGGTGAGTCGTTCCTCAGCTCACGCCCGGTCGGCCCCGACATCGCGGACCGCCTTGCCGTGACCCTTCCGCTCACGCTCATCGCCTTCGCGATCGCACTGCTCGTCTCCCTCGCGATCGGCATCACCGCCGCCGTGAAGTCCGACCGCTGGTACGGCATCGTGCTCTCGGGGTTCGCGCAGCTCGGCGTCGCGGTTCCCGTGTTCTGGGTCGGAGTGGTGCTGGTCTGGGTGTTCGCGCTCGGCCTCGGTGTGCTGCCGTCCGGCGGCTTCCCCCGCAAGGACTGGGAGGATCCGGCCGACGCGCTGCGCTCGCTCGCGCTGCCCGTGATCACGATCGTGATCGTCATGAGCGCCTCCCTCAGCCGTTACGTCCGCTCGGCGACGCTCGATGTGCTCGGCAGCGACTACCTCCGCACCGCCCGCGCCGGAGGTTCCGGCATGGGAGAGGCGCTCCTGCGTCACGGTGTGCGCAACGGCGCGGTTCCGGTCGTCGCGGTGCTCGGCATCGAACTGTCGACCACCCTCCTCGGTGCGGTCGTCGTCGAGAGCGTCTTCACCCTGCCCGGCCTCGGCAGCCTGCTGCTGTCGGCCATCGAACAGCACGACTTCCAGGTGATCCAGGGCGTGCTCGTGGTCAGCACCCTCTTCGTGCTGCTGGTCGGGTTCGCCGCCGACATCCTGCAGCGCCTGATCGATCCGCGCCTGCGTACGAGCGTCTCGGGGAACCGATGAGCCGCGTCGCCGAACAGCTGGTCACCGCATCCATGCCCGTGCGGCGGCGTCCGAAGACGACCCTGCTGATCGGGATCGTGCTGACGGGTCTCATCGTGTTGATCGCTCTGGTGTCGCTGTTCTGGCTGCCCTATCCGCTCGCCGACACCAGCGGCGGTCGCCTCGAAGGGCCTAGCACCCTGCATCTTCTCGGCACCGATCGACTCGGACGCGACCTGTTCTCGCAACTGATGTGGGGCGCACGCATCGCGCTCATCGTCGGCACCTGCGCCGTCGCGATCGCCGCGGTCCTCGGCACGATCATCGGACTCATCGCCGCCTTCGCCCGCCCCTGGGTCGACGACACGCTCTCGGCCGGACTCGACGTCGTGATCGCCTTCCCCGTGCTGCTGCTCGCGATGCTGGTCGTCGCCGTCCAGGGCGCGTCGCTGTGGTCGGCGGTGCTCGCGATCGGCCTCGCGATGTCGGCGGTCGTCGCCCGCCTGACGCGCATCCTGGCGCGCCGCGTGCTGCAGGAGCAGTACATCACCGCCGCGCGCACGAGCGGTACCGGAGTGCTCGGGATCGTGTTCCAGCACGTGCTGCCGAACATCGCACCCACCCTCGCCGTGAGTCTGGCGCTGCAGTTCGGCGCGGCGGTGCTCGCCGAGGCGAGCCTGTCGTACCTGGGCCTCGGTGCCCCGCCGCCCAACGCCTCATGGGGACGGATGCTGCAGGAAGCGCAGGGCACCGTGCTCGTCGCCCCCGTGGGCGCCATCGCTCCCGGCATCGCGATCATCGCGCTCGTGCTCGGTGTGAACTTCCTCGCCGACGGCCTGCGCGACCTGGCCGACCCGACCCGCCGGAGGAGCCGATGAGCATTCTGGACGTCTCGGGACTCACCATCCGCTCGGGTGCCGGCACTCTCGTGCGCGATGTCTCGTTCTCCCTTGCACCGGGTGAGCGCCTGGGCCTGATCGGCGAGTCTGGATCGGGCAAGTCGCTGACCTCGCTCGCGGTGACCGGCCTGCTCCCTGACGCTCTGAGCGCGTCGGGCTCGGTGCTGCTCGACGGGCACCAGGTCGTCGGCGCCCGGGACGCGGAACTGCGTCCGCTGCGCGGTCCCGTCGCGCAGATCGTGTTCCAAGAACCGCTCACCGCGCTCGATCCCCTGATGCGGGTGGGACGTCAGATCGCCGAGCCGCTGCGACGCCATCTCGGGTTGCGCGGCTCCGCACTGGCGGAGGCCGTCGCCGCCGCGCTCGACGAGGTCGCGCTCTCCGACGCCCGAATCGCCCGCGCCTACCCGCACGAGCTCTCGGGTGGACAGCGGCAGCGCGTGGCGATCGCCATCGCCCTGGCAGCCCGCCCACAGCTGCTCATCGCGGACGAGCCGACCACCGCGCTGGATGTGACCGTGCAGGACGGCGTGCTGGCGCTGCTCGAACGCCTGGTCGACGAGCGCGGCATGTCGCTGCTGTTCATCAGCCATGACCTGGCCGTGGTGTCACGCATGGTGGATCGCATCGTCGTGCTGCGCGACGGGCTCGTGGTCGAGGCAGGCTCGGTCTCGCAGGTGCTGCACGAGCCGACCGAACCGTACACACGGATGCTGGTCGACAGCGCTCGTGCGCTGGACGCATTCCTCGACGCCGGGGAGAGTGCACGATGACGCTGCTCGAACTGCACGGCGCCGGCTTCGCCTACGGATCCCGTCGTGTGCTCGACGACGTCTCACTGCAGCTCGACGAGGGCGACTCGCTCGGCCTGGTCGGTGAGTCCGGCGCGGGCAAGTCCACGATCCTGCGCCTGCTGCTCGGACTCGCCGCCCCACGCGAAGGCCAGGTGCTGTTCGAAGGCGCCGTCCTGAACCTGCGCGACCGCGCCCAGATGCGTCGCTTCCGCGCGAGTGTGCAGCCGGTGTTCCAGGACCCGTACTCCTCGCTCGACCCCCGACAGCGCATCGACCGGATCATCGGCGAACCGCTGCGGTCGCTGGGGCTTGCGTCCGGCGCCGACGCTCAGCGACGCATCGCCGAGGCCCTCGACGCAGTCGGGCTTCCCGCCGACACCGCACGCCGATACCCGCACGAGTTCTCGGGTGGACAGCGTCAGCGCATCGCCATCGCGCGCGCCGTGGTCTCCCGCCCGCGCGTGCTGCTCGCCGACGAGCCCGTCAGCGCGCTCGATGTGACCACTCGCGTGCAGGTGCTCGAGCTGCTCGACCGCCTGCGCCGCGAGAACGGCCTCTCGCTCGTGATGGTGTCGCACGACCTCACCGCGATCGCCTCGGCCTGCGACCGGACCGTGGTGCTGAAGGACGGCCGTGTGGTGGAGCAGGGCGCCACGTCCGACGTGCTGCACGCTCCGCAGGACCCCTACACGCGGGCGCTCGTCGACGCTGTTCCTCGGCTGCCGCGCTGAGGTGATTCGGTTCACGCCGTCGGCGTGAGGCCGAAGTGCTCCAGCTCCGCGTCGTCCAGCATCCGGGAGCGGATCAGGAACCGCATGCCGGTCGGACCCTCGACACTGAACCCCGCTCCGCGGCCGGGCACGACATCGATGGTGAGGTGCGTGTACTTCCAGTACTCGAACTGCGACCCCGACATGTACACCTCGACGGCCCGTTCCAGGCCCACATCGAGCTCACCGAGCAGCACGTCGCCCGGTCCGGTGATGAACATTCCGATCGGGTAGCACATGGGTGATGAGCCGTCGCAGCAGCCGCCGGACTGGTGGAACATGAGGGGCCCGTGCTGCGCGGTGAGGTCGCGCACGAGCGATGCCGCCGCCTCCGTCACGGCCACGCGGTCCATAGTCTCTTCTCCGCCCACGGTTCATGCCTTTCCGGGAATGTGTCCGGGCGGACGCTCGTGCGTCCGCCCGGAGAGGTGACTCAGAAGAAGCCCATCGGACCCTCTGCGTACGAGACGAGGAGGTTCTTGGTCTGCTGGTAGTGGTCGAGCATCATCTTGTGGTTCTCCCGTCCGACACCGGACTGCTTGTATCCGCCGAACGCCGCGTGCGCGGGGTACTGGTGATACGTGTTGGTCCAGACCCGCCCGGCCTCAATCGCTCGTCCCGCGCGGTAGGCCGTGTCGCCGCTGCGGCTCCACACACCGGCGCCCAGTCCGTACAGCGTGTCGTTCGCGATCGAGATCGCGTCGTCGAAGCCGTCGAACGAGGTGACCGACAGCACGGGCCCGAAGATCTCCTCCTGGAAGATGCGCATGTCGTTCGTGCCCTCGAACACGGTCGGTGCCACGTAGAACCCCTCGCTCAGATCGCCGCCGAGGTCGACGCGCTCCCCACCGGTCAGCAGCCGGGCACCGCCCTGCTTTCCGATGTCGATGTAGCTGAGGATCTTCTCCAGCTGGTCGTTCGACGCCTGTGCGCCGATCATGGTGGCGGGGTCGAGCGGGTTGCCCTGCACGACCTTGCCCACCCGCTCCAGGCCGTCGGCGAGGAAACCGTCGTAGATCGAGCGCTGGATGAGTGCGCGAGAAGGGCAGGTGCAGACCTCGCCCTGGTTGAGCGCGAACATCGTGAACCCCTCGAGCGCCTTGTCGTAGAAGGGGTCGTTCGTGGACCCGGCGACGTCTTCGAAGAACACGTTCGGGCTCTTGCCTCCGAGCTCGAGCGTGACCGGGATGAGGTTCTGCGAGGCGTACTGCATGATGAGTCGCCCGGTCGTGGTCTCCCCGGTGAAGGCGACCTTGCGGATGCGCTTGTGCTGCGCGAGCGGAGCACCCGCCTCGATGCCGAACCCGTTGACGATGTTGACGACGCCGGCGGGCAGAAGGTCGCCGATGATGTCGAACAGGAACAGCAGCGAGGCCGGGGTCTGCTCGGCGGGCTTGATCACCACGCAGTTGCCTGCGGCGAGCGCGGGCGCCAGCTTCCACACCGCCATCAGGATCGGGAAGTTCCACGGGATGATCTGCCCGACCACTCCGAGCGGCTCGTGGAAGTGGTAGGCCACCGTGTTCTCGTCGAGCTGGCTGATGCCGCCCTCCTGCGCCCGCAGCACCCCGGCGAAGTACCGGAAGTGATCGACGGCGAGCGGGATGTCGGCCGCGAGCGTCTCCCGCACGGGCTTGCCGTTCTCCCACGTCTCGGCGACTGCGATCTCCTCGAGGTGCTGCTCGATGCGGTCGGCGATGCGGTTGAGGATGACGGAGCGCTCGGCGGGACTGGTCTTGCCCCAGCTCGCGAACGCCTTCCAGGCGACGTCGACCGCCCGGTCGATGTCTTCGCCGGTGCCGCGGCCGACCTCGGTGAATGGCTTGCCGTTGACGGGGCTGACGTTCTCGAAGTACTGGCCCTTGACGGGTTCCACGAACTCGCCACCGATGTAGTGGCCGTAGCGGGGTCGATAGTTCGCGACGGCTCCGGGCTGCCCGGGCGCGGCGTACGCGGTGGAGGATGGGGCGACGGACACGTCTTCTTCGACGATGGTCATGGGGGTCTCCTTCGACGGGTGCGCCGCGCTTCGGTGCTGCGGCTCTTCCCCGAAGCTAGGTCGACCGACGTTGCGACTCGATGCGCAACGTTGCGAGCGGTTGCAGCAGCTCAGGCTTCGAGACGCTCGATCCGTGCGACCAGTCCCGCGCGCTTCGGCGACCGGGCTGGCAGCATCTCCAGCGCGAGGCGGAGGGCTTCCGCATCGCCCTGTCCCTCGGGGATCTCCGCATAGGACAGCAGCACATCGAGACTCGCCTCCGACAGCATCGCCTCACGCAGCGCCGCGCGCACCGATTCGCGGAACTCCTCGACGCCCGGAGACGTCGACTCCGGCAGCACCGGTCCTCGATAGGCGGTGAGCGCCACCCTGTGCGCACCCCGGTCCAGCAGCGACAGGACGTCGTGCGCATCCGTGTCGAGCGTGACGGGCAGCCGGTACGGCCGCGACTCGGGCACGAGATCGGGAGCCGTGCGCTCGAGCACCTTCCGCAGGCGCACCATCTCGGGCCGGAGCGTGTCGGGCGAGACGCCGGGTCCGTACACGAGCTCGCACAGGCGCTCGGCCGAGAGCCCCTGTCGGTGCACGCCGAGCATCAGCAGGATCGCCGCATGCCGGGCGCTGAGCTCGATCACGGACTCGTCGTGATCCGACTCCGTCTCCAGTCGTGCCCGATCGCGTCCGAGCACGTGGAGTGTCGCCCGCGCCGTGGCCGGCACGCGGGACTTCGCAGCCGCTGCACGAGGTCGGGGCGTCTCACTGCGCGCCCGCAGACGCGCCACCATCAGCTCCGACTCCACGGCCCGCGCCGTCGCATCCACGAGCAGCCGTGCCTGCAGAGACACGACCTCTGCTCCTCCCGTGATGTCGATGACCCCGAGCACGCGCTGCGTCTCCGGGTCGCGGACGGGAGCCGCGGTGCACGACCAGGGATGCACGAGGCGGTTGTAGTGCTCCGCGCCGCGGATCTGCACCGACTGGCCGAGCACCAGAGCGGTCCCGGGCGCGCTCGTGCCCACGGCGTCCTCCGACCAGTTCGCTCCCGCGACGAAACCCATGTCGTCGGTGAGCGACCGCAGCTGCGCGTCACCCTCGATCCACAGCAGTCGGCCGGCCTGGTCGCCGACCGCGATGACGACTCCGGCATCCTGCGCCTCACCCGGCAGCAGCAGCGCACGGATCATGTCCATGACCGAGGCGAGCGGATGAGCGAGCCGATACGCCTCGAGTTCCTCGCTCACGAGGTCGAGCGGAGGAGCGCCCTCGGGGCCGACGCGCCCGCGCCATGCCCGTTCCCACGACTCCCGCACCAGCGGTCGCACCTGCTGCAGACGCCGGTCCTCGAGGTTGCCGGCGAGCAGCTCCTCGTGCGCACGCTCGATGAGAAGTCGCGATGTCGGGGGGAGCGACTCGCGGGATACCTGCCACGGCGCAGACACAGCGGTCTCCGATCGTCGAGAGCGTGCGTTGCCTCAGTGTACGAGCAGCGCGCTCCCGAGGGAACACCCCGCCGCGTCAGCGGATGAGCCCCGCGACCAGGTCGTCGATGACGTCGTCGGTGGAGGTTTCCTGATCGATGGGCGTCGTGAGCCGGTCGAGCAGGAGTCCGTCGATCGCGTAGTGGAACAGGGCGATCTCACGGCGTCCTCCCGGGAGTCCCGCCGCGGTGTTGAAAGCCACGTCGGCGTCGAAGCCGGCGCGCTGCCACGCACCGAGGACGGCGGCGACCTCGGGCCGCCGACCGCCCTCGAGCCGCAGCTCGAACAGCGCGAGCGTCACGTCCCGATCGTCGGTCAGGCGCCGCACGATGTCGCGGAGGTAGTCGGCGAAGAGCGCCGGTCCCGGCTCAGCCTTCGCCCGGCGCGCGAGATCAGCGGCGCTCGGTGCGAGCCGCTCCCCGATCCGCTCGACCAGTCCTTCGATCAGAGCGTCTCTGCTGCGGAAGTAGTTCGACGTCGTGCCGATCGGGACCTGAGCGGCGACGTCGACGGCTCGGTGCGTGAGCCCTCGTGACCCCTCGCGTGCGAGCACCGCGAGTCCCGCATCCGCGATGGTCCGTCGTCGCGAATCGTTCTTCACCATGGAAGGAACCCTAGCGCAATCACTACGCCTGTTGTACTGTAACCGCTACAAATGTAGTGATTGGATAAGCATGCGAGAGCTCGTGTACTACGCCGCCGTCAGCCTCGACGGGTACATCGCCGGTCCCAGCGGTGAATTCGACGCGTTCCTCATCGAGGGCGACCACATGGACGGCATCAATGCCCGCTTCGCCGACACGCTGCCGACCGTCGCCGCCGAAGCCCTCGGGGTTCCGCAACGGCGCGAGATGTTCGACACCGTCCTCATGGGCTGGAACACCTACGCCGTGGGCGGGCTGTCGAGTCCCTACCGACACCTCCGTCAGATCGTGTTCAGCAGGACGAGGACAGCGGACGGCGAGAACCTCGAGGTGACAGCGGAGGACCCCGTCTCGGTCGTGCGACGCCTGAAGCAGGAGGAGGGAGCAGCGATCTGGCTGTGCGGCGGCGGCGCACTCGCGGCGACCCTCGCCGACGAGATCGATCGACTCGTGCTGAAGCGGCAGCCGCTGCTCTTCGGGGCGGGCATCCCGCTCTTCCACGAGCGCTCGTATCGTCCCGAGCGGTTCGATGCGGTGCGGACCGTCGCCTACGAGTCGGGCGTCGTCGTCACGGAACTGCAACGCCGCCCCCACGAGAGCTGACGTCGGGCCGGCGAGACCTGAGATCCTCGCGAGATCTGACGTCGGGCCGGCGAGCACGACGACGCCCCATAGCTCCTCCTCGCCGCTCTGGCAACGGTGTTCCCGAACGGGCATCGGGTTCCTAGCGTGGGGGCACCCCACGAGCACAGGAGGCGCCATGAACGTCCGAACCCCCACCCCCACCGGTTCTGTCCCTGTCTC
>NZ_JYIV01000014.1 GCF_000956405.1 Microbacterium oxydans | reverse complement strand
CCAGAGGAGGAGAGGGAGAGAGGGAAGGAAGGAAGAGGGAGGGAGAGGGGAGGGAGTGGACAGGAGGGTCAGGTACGGGGGGAGAGAAGGTAGCGGTTCAGGGCCGCGGTGAGGGTGGAGTCGACCGGGAGAGGTACGCCGTCGACGGAGGTGATCGCGGTGGCGAGACGCACACTCGACACGAGCCAGGCGGCGTCGGCTTGCGGGAGGTCGGTCGCGGGGATGCGGTCGTACCCCACCTCGAAGCCTTGAGCGGCGAGGTGCTCGTACACGCTGAGCTGCGTCGTCCCGTGCAGGATTCCGCCGGTCGGAGCCGGAGTCACGAAGCGGTGGCCGAAGCGGAGGATGAGCGAGGCGGTCGGGGCCTCGAGCACGAAGCCGTCGCTCGAGAGGAAGATCGCATCGTCCGCTCCCCGTCGATGCGCCTCGCGCAAGGCAGCCATGTTCACGGCGTACGACAGCGTCTTCGCGCCCAACAGGAGCCAGGGAGCCCGCTCCGCCGCGTCCAGGTCGTAGCCCCGGTCGAGCGTGACGACCCGCACCCCGCTCTCGCGCACGGCGGAGAAGTCGGCGGCCGGCGCAGCAGTCACCCACACCGTCGGAGTGGGCCCGTGCTCGACTCCGCGGCTGAGGATGAGCTTGATGACCGACTCACCCGTGCCGAGCTGTGCCGCGGCATGATCGATCGCCTGACGCCACTGGGGGAGATTCGGCACCGGGAGGTCGCACAGCCGGGCGGAGTGCGCGAGACGCTCCAGGTGCGGAACCACCTCCTGGGCATGTCCGTCGATGACGCCGATGGACTCGAACACGCCATCACCGCGCTGCGTGCTCAGCTCCCCGACGCTGAGCGCGGGCGCTGCGGCGTCGACCTGCGTGAACGTGTCCGCGAAGTCGGTGCGCTGCTCGTCGGCAGCCACGGGATCGATCATGAGTGCGAAGCGCCCGGTCATGATCCGAGCCTAGAGGGAGGGAATACCCACCGCCTCATCGCGTTACAATTGAATGGCCGGGCCGCATAACCCCGGGCTCCAATTTTTGCCGCTGCGAGCGGCCTTCCGCCGAGAGGCGTTCTTGCGGCCCGGTCTTTTCATGTCCGGAGCCTTTCGCTCCCGCGGGCGCATCGCTACCGATGTCGGGTCAGGCGAGGGCGTCTGTGCGCCACAGGACGGCCGCTGCTGCCAGGTCCTGGCCGTAGCTGCTCAAGCGCAGCGCACGAGTGGTCAGCTCGCTGGCCCGAGCCGGCTCGGTCGGTTCGTAGTCGTCCGCCGTGTGTGTCGCGCCGGATGCCTGCACACGGCAGAAGGCCGCGGCGCGGTCGAGCGCGACGGCGAAGTCACCTCGGAAGGCCCCGCGCAGGATCGTGTCGATCAGCACGACCAGCTCATCGGGACTCGCCGGCACGGGCGCGCCGGCGATCACCGCGTCCGCTGACGGCAGCTCCACCCGCCCACGGTCGTACAGGAGGGCAGCGGTGTGCGGGTCGCCATGGATCGCGAGCTGCAGCACGTAGAGCCGCCACAGCGCACCGGGCAGCGTGCGCGACGGTGCCTTCGACCACAACTCGGCGATCTCGTCGATACCGTGCTCTGCGGTGAACGCCACCAGACGCTCAGCACTCGCGCCGCTCTCGTCCGCTCGGACGCGGGTCAGCAGGGCGGACGCGGTCGCGTGTGCGATGCGCGTCTCCTCGGCGGGATCGTGCGCTCCGACGATGTTGTCGAAGGCGTTCGTCGGACGGCGCACGGGGCGGTGGTGCTGCTCGGGCATCCCTCCAGGGTACGCGGGATCGAGCAGCTCAGGCCGTGGGGATGACGATCACGGGGTCGGAGGTCGGCTGTCCCGTCGGGGATCCGCCCGCCTGCTCGACGGTCACCGCGATCGCGTCGCCCGCCTGCATGTCGCCGGAGAGCAGCGCTGTGGCGTCGCCGCCGTCGACATCGAAGACACCCGCGGACACCGGTGCGTCTCCGCGGACGAACCACAGCTCGTACGTCTTGCCGTCGCCTGCGCTCGGAAGACCGTCCGCGACGAGGACGGCCTTGCCGGCAGAGCCCGACCAGTGCGCCGTGGCCGTGCCACCGCCGTCGAGTTCCACCGTCGCCTGCTGAGCGTCTCCAGCGGCTTCGATCTCCTGCAGGGCGACCACGCTCTCCGGCGGGTTCAGCTGCTGGTTGAGTGCGATCGCACCGACTCCGACGCCCACGAGCAGAGCGAGACATGCGGCCAGAGCGAAGATCGTGCGTGTCCAACGGCGCGGCTTCTTGAGCTCGAACCGGCTCTCGGTCTCGGGCGCCGACTCGAGGCGAGGCTCGGCGTCAGAGGCACCGGGGTCAGTTCCGGCTCCCCCGTCCTGCGGCATGTCCGTGATCCGGGCGAGCAGAGCGGAGCGGATGAAGGCGGGCGCGGCGACGGGCTCCACGGAATCGGCGAGGGTCGCAGCGGTCGCGGTGTCCGAATCCACGATGGCCCTCCACTCCGGGTGCTCGGCGAGAGCGGCGCGATAACGACGATCGTCGTCTGCGGAGAGCGAGTGCAGGGCGGCACCTGCCGCGAGCTCCTCGAAGTCCTTCTCGTTCATGCCGTCACCCCCATCGCCGTGCGCAGACGACTGAGTCCGTCTCGCATCCGTGTCTTGATTGTCCCCAGCGGCGCCCCGACGAGGGCCGCGATCTCGTTCTGACTGTAACCGCCGTAATAAGCAAGGACGAGTGCTTCGCGTTGCGCTTCCGGAAGCCCCGAAAGTGCTTCGACGACCTTCCCTCCCTCGATCCCCAATTCGACCTGCTCCGCCACACTGTCGTGCGCGATGCCGATGTCCTTGAATCCTGCCCGTACGTCCCGGTCGGCGCTCGACTGCGATGCACGCACCCGATCGACGGCCCGGCGATGAGCGATCGTCATGATCCACGCTCGTCCTTGACCTCTGTTCGGAGCGAAGCGCGAAGCGGATTGCCAGATCTCCAGAAAGACCTCTTGCAGCACCTCTTCGCTCTGAGAGCGGTTGACCAGCACACGGAGGATGAGACCGAACACACGGGAGGAGAGGGTGTCGTAGAGCGTCGCGAAGGCAGCCTGATCACCGGACGCGACGCGGACGAGGAGGTCGGCGACAGCATCCTGCGTCGCTCCTTCGTCGGGAACGTCGAAACCATCGATGACCATCTCCATAAGCATGCCGCATCTCCTCCCCGATCGCCCGCAGACTTCACCCGAATGTGAAGGAATAGACCTCGATCCCCGCCGGCACGTCGAGCGTGATCGCGCCCCGGGCGATGTCGCTCTGCTTGATGAGCTCGTACGAGCGAGGCGTCCCGTCGACCGCGATGGTCTTCGTCGATCCGTCGTCGCGGGTGACGACGATGTCGCCGGACCCCGCCACCACGACCCGCACCTCCGCTGCGCGGTACTCGAGGTTGATCCTTCCCGCTCCGCCCTCGGGCTTCGCGTACTGGGTCTGGATCGTCCAGTCCCCGTCGAGCGCGAAGCTGTCGGCGGGCTGGTCCTCGGGGAACTCGTAGGCGCTCGTCCCCTTCCGGTACGCGCCGTCTCCCCCGTAGTTGACGTCCTTCGAGGAGCCGAGGAAGGTCTCGCGCGTGGTCGATCCGACTTCCGGGGTGTCGTCGGCCACGTCGGGCGCAGACGGGAGCTTCACCGACGGATTCGCATCCTTCAACAGCTCGCGGATCATCGACTCCGTCGCTGCGTAGTTGCCCTCTCCGAAGGAGATGTGGCGAACCGTGCCCTCTGCATCGATCAGATAGTGAGCGGGCCAGTACCTGTTGCGGTAGTTCGTCCAGGTCGCCAGGTCGTTGTCGAGCGCGACGGGGTACTCGATACCGAAGCCGCGCGCGCCCGCCGCCACGTTCCCAGGGTCCTTCTCGAACGCGTACTCGGGAGAGTGGATTCCGATGACCTGCAGCCCGGCGTCCCGATACGCCTCGTCCCAGGCGACGACATGCGGCAGCGAGCGCTGGCAGTTGATGCAGGAGTATGCCCAGAAGTCGATCAGCACGACCTGCCCACGCAGGTCTTTCAGGTCGATCGCCTCGCCATCCGGCGTATTGAGCCATTCCTGGATCCCCTTGATCGACGGGGCTGTCCCACACGACTCCAGTTCCTGCGCGCCGTTGGTGCACTTGTCCAGGTCTTTGTTCTCGTCGTTGACGAGTCCCCCCAGATCGAGCGCATCCTGCACCTGTTCGGAATCGGCGATCTGTTCCTGCAGTGGGGCGGTGTAGTCCGGAAGCAGACGCTGGAGCGCCTGCGGCACGTTGAACACCAGCCCCACGGCGAGCGCGATCATCGCGATTCCGGCGGCGATGCGCAGGCCGCGCTCCTTCGCACGGAAGGAGCGGATGCGCTCGACCACGCTGCGGCCCGCGAGCGCGAAGACCAGCAGCGGCACGGCGACGCCGATCGCGAAAGAGACCGTGAGCAGAATCGTCCCGACGCCGATCTGCCCGGTGGACCCGGCCACGATGATCGCGGCGAGAACGGGGCCGGCGCACGGGACGAAGACCGCACCGAGCGCGAGCCCGACACCGAAGCCGCTTCCGCGGTTCTTCACCTCGCGCTGTCCGAACCGTTGGAACGGACGCTCGAGGATGTGCTGGAAGCGGGGGACGATGAGGCCGACGCCGATGACGACGAGCACCGCGATGCCGACCCAGCGGATGATGTCCTGCGGAAGGTTCAGCAGCCCCAGCAGCAGAGAACCACCGAGCGTGACGAGGGTGAAGCTCAGGACGAGTCCCGCGATGACGAAATAGGGCCTGCTGCGCCGGGCCGGCACGATCTCGTCTTCGTAACGCGCGGACTGTGCTCCCCCGGTCAGGAAGATCACGGGCAGCACGGGCAGGATGCACGGCGAGATGCCGGTGATGAGCCCGCCGAGCAGGCCGATGATGATCAGGTCCATGAGGTCCCCACTTCTGTCGGCAGCTGTTCGCTCCCTGGGCGTCATCGGATTGGTTTCGAAGTTTTCTCAGATTCATCCCATCCGATCCCGATGGGGCTCCGAACAGCCCTCGACGCCACGGAGAGGCCGTGGCTCAGTTCTGAAGGAGCTCGACATGTTCAGCACCAAGAAGAAGGTCACCGCGGCAATCACCCTCGGCCTGGCGAGCGCGTTCCTGCTCTCGGCCTGTTCGATGGGCAGCGGTAGCAGCACGGACTCGTCTTCCGAGCCGAAGGCACCGGAGACGTCGGAGTCGACGCCTGCGGCGATGGACCCCGCGGCCAACCTGGTCGGCCCCGGCTGCGCGGCATACGCCGACGCCGTGCCGGACGGCGCTGGTTCGGTCCAGGGGATGTCTCAGGACCCGGTCGCCGTCGCGGCCTCGAACAACCCGCTGCTGACCACGCTGGTCGCTGCGGTGAGCGGAAAGCTCAACCCCGACGTCGACCTGGTCGACACTCTGAACGGCGGCGAGTTCACCGTCTTCGCTCCGGTGGACGACGCCTTCGCGAAGATCGACCCGGCCACCATCGAGGCACTCAAGACCGACAGCGCGACGCTGAGCTCGATCCTGACGTACCACGTGGTCCCCGGCCAGATCGAGCCGTCTGACATCGACGGCACGCACACCACGGTCCAGGGTGCAGACCTCACGGTCACGGGCAGCGGCGACGACATCATGGTCAACGACGCCAAGGTGATCTGCGGTGGAGTGCAGACCGCGAACGCGACCGTGTACCTCATCGACACGGTTCTGATGCCCCCGGCTTCCTGAGCCTGGGACAGCCGGGTGGGAGGACACCCGGCACACGCCCTTCTCGGGGCAGGGGGAGGAACCCGGGAAGGAAAGGGGCCGTCGGCGGTGCTGTGTCGCCGACGGCCCCTCGTCGTGCGCACTAGACTTTGATGAGGGGCCTCTAGCTCAGTTGGCAGAGCATCGGACTTTTAATCCGCGGGTCGTGGGTTCGAGCCCCACGGGGCCCACCGCACGTGGTCTCCCGGCGGCCGTCTCAGGATTCGCCGCCGGGTGCCCCCGCCAGCAGTTCCTGGCGGACGTCAGCCACTCCGCTCGGAACGGATTCCCCGGCGAGGGCGACCACCGGCGCCTCCTGGGTTCCTCCGATCCCGCAGACGGCGACACTGTCGACACCGTCCAGCGTCTTGGGGATCACCACGAACCAGAGTGACGAGGACGATAGCCACTCGGTGGTCGCCATGTCGGCGAAGTAGGTGGCACCAGGCGCCAGGTCTCGTGTCCTCTCGGTGCAGAGCTGGACGAGGACCGTCGTGGTGAACTCGGTTCCCGCCACCGGTGGTTCGACGGACTCCGAAGCCGAGGGCGACGGCGAAGGCGAAGGAGTGGGCGCCGACGACGACTCGGACGGCGACGGGCTCGGCTCCGGCTCGGGAGCGCACCCCGCGAGGAGGACGAGCGCCGAGAGGACGACAAGGGCAGGACGCACACGCATGTCTGGATCGTACTGCCGTTCCGCCCGTATCCGCGGTGAGCGCTCCGCGGAGAGGTGCTCGCCCCGTACCACCGGCTCCTCATATCGGCCACCCCCTTTCATCCCCGCGCGAGCTGAGAGATCGTCGAGTCGTCCCCGAACGGCGGACGACACTCCAGGAAAGGACGAACGATGACCCTCAGCGGCAGCCGCGTGGCATTCCTCGCAACAGACGGATTCGAGGACAGCGAGCTCACCAGTCCCTGGGAAGCAGTGACGGCGGAAGGCGCGAGCGCGACCATGATCGCTCCGGACGGCGCAGCCATCACCGGCAAGAACGGGCATGAACAGGCGGTCGATCTGCGCGCTTCGGAGGCGAGCGCGGATCAGTTCGACGCTCTCGTGCTTCCCGGCGGCGTCGTCAATGCGGATCACCTGCGCATGGACGAGGCCTCCATCGCGTTGGCACGGGCCTTCTTCGAGCAGCACAAACCGGTCGGTGTGATCTGCCACGGTGCCTGGATCCTCATCGAGGCCGGCGTCGTCGATGGACGCACGCTCACCAGTTACCCGAGTCTGACCACCGACCTGCGCAATGCGGGCGCGACGTGGGTCGACGAGGAGGTCGTGGTCGACGAAGGCCTCGTCTCCAGCCGCACCCCCGACGACCTCCCGGCCTTCAACGCGAAGCTGGTCGAGGAGATCGGCGAAGGCACGCACGCCGGGCAGACCGCCTGACGACGGGGCTAGGTCCGCGCCCGGTGCCGACGCACCGCTGCACGGTTGGCGCAGCGCACGGAACAGAAGCGTTGACGCCCGTTGCGTGTCACGTCGGCGACGACGTTGGTGCAGGGCGCGGCCTGGCAGCGGCTCAGGCGGTTCATTCCCCGAGTGACCAGGTGAAGCGAGGTGCCGAGGCTGATGATCGCCCTGAGCACGAAAGGCAATGACGGCACGTCGTCCCGATAGTGCAGATGCCACCCCTCGCCGTCGTGGTTCGTCAACCGCGGGTAGGCGGCCGCGACGGCGAGCTGCGCGTTGAGGAGGACCGCTCGCGCGTCGGGGTCGGGCTCGTCGACGATCGCGAGCCACTCGTCGATGACCTCCCTCACCCGCTGGTGATCGTCAGGGGCCGGAGGGAAGGTCATCGTCATCCCCTGCTCGAGGGTGCGCTCCTCGATCCCGGCGCGGTCGGCGGGCCAGTCGTTGGCCAGCGAGGCGGCCAGCAGCACCGCGTATTCGCCGTAAGGGTTGAGATGCATAAGACCATTACACCACGCTGGATGCATGACCTCGCTGAACACTCTCCCGATCCCCCGGGTCGCCCCCTCCCCCGAGGCCCACGAGCATGCCTGGCTGGTGGAGTCGCGGCATCCGACGAGTGAGGGGATCGTGCTCTACGTGCGGTGCGCGAGCTGCCGCACACACCGGGTCGACGTGCAGCCTCACCCGCACACGCCACCCGCAGCGCTGAGCGCGGAACTCCCGGGAGTCACGCGGTCAGCTCGATGAGCTTCCTGGTCGTCCGCAGATTCCTGGCCGTCCCCGCGACGCCGAGCGCACGGTCCAGCACCGTCTTCGTGAGCTTGGTTGAGTGCACGCCGCCCTCGCCGTAGACGATCCACAGATCGTCCCCGATCAGCGCGATGCGCTCCGCCGGGAGCAGACGTGTCTCGAGCGCCTCCATCGCTCCGGGCGACGGCGCGCCCGCGAGGAACATCGCGTGCACCAGCGTGAGATCACCCTCCGGAAACGGCTGCGCGGACTCGGAAGAGAGTAGCTGCGCATGCGTGCGGTGGATGACGGGCGTGTCGACTCCGAACTCGTCGTGGATCACCGCTCGCACGGCCGCGCAGGCGATATCGGGCTCGTCCGGCGTCGCGCACACGATGTTGCCGCTCGCGATGTAGGTGGAGACATCCGACAGATCGGTCTCGGCGGCGAGCACCTCGCGCAGACGCGCCATCGGGACGCTGTTGCGGCCGCTGACGTTGACGGCCCGCAGCAGGAGGACGCTGCGGCTCACGCCTCGGCGCTCTCGGCCAGCTCCGCTCCCGCGTGGACGAGTTCGGCGAGTGCGGCCTCGCTGGGCTCCGGCGCGACACCTGCGACGAGGTCGGTCAGGATGCGGACCCGCAGACCGTGAGCGATCGCGTCGAGGGCGCTCGCCCGCACGCAATGATCGGTCGCGAGGCCCACGACATCGGCGCTGAGCGTGCCGGATGCGGCCAGTATCGCGCCCACTGTCTCCCCTGCGGCGGTCTGCCCCTCGAACATCGAATAAGCCGGCTTCCCCTGCCCTTTGCGCACATGATGTGTGACGGCAGCGGTCACGAACAGCGGGTCGTACTCGGCACCGTCGGATCCCGCGACGCAGTGCACCGGCCAGGAGTCGACAAAGTCGGGGTCCTCCGCGAAGTGCCCGCCGTTGTCGCCCTCGGCGTCATGCCAATCCCTCGACGCGACGATCACCTCGTAGTCGGCAGCGTGAAGGGCGAGGAACTCGGTGATGGCGGCGGCCACCGCATCGCCGCCCGCGACCGCGAGGGCGCCGTGCTCGGTGAAGTCGTTCTGGACATCGACGATGAGAAGCGCTCTGCTCATGCTTCGAGCGTACGCGGTGAGGAAAGGGAAAAGCCCCGTGATGTTCTTCACATCACGGGGCCTTCGGAGCCGCTTGTCAGAATCGAACTGACGACCTTTTCATTACGAGTGAAATGCTCTGCCGACTGAGCTAAAGCGGCGTGCGACGCATGAGCGGCGCGATCACCGATATTACCCTGTCTCGCGCTCACTCGCGAATCGAGGCCATCGTGATTGGGCGGCGCGGTGACACAGATGGCCGCCAGTACCGGAACGGCGGCTCAGGTACGCAGGCAAAGGACCGACGGGTCCGAGAGCCGTGGGTAGCCGAAATCCTGACCGATCGTGTTGGCCTGGTACTTGTAGTCCCATCCCTGCACGAGACGCGTCCCGGGCTTGTAGATGGGACGCGCCGAGTACCAAATGTGCTCCACGACCTCGACACCTACCCCGAAGTAGGGCTTCACGGGCGTGAGCTCGCCGGTGAATCCGACCGAATACATCACGATCTTCTGTCCCGTGCAGATCGGGGGTTTCGGTGCGACCTCGGCCGCCTGTGCGGGCACGGCACCGCCGATGACAACTCCAATGCCGAGCACAGCGGCTGCGGCGAGTCCCGCTGTCTTGTTTCTGAGTGAGTTCTTCATACTGCCCAACCCATCAACCTCGGTCAGGGGCGTCAAGGCACCGGGGCGATCTCTGGACGTTCGAGGGAGGTCGCGGTCGGGGGGTTCCGCCTTTCGAGCGAACCGAACCACCCGTTTCGTCTACGATCGGGACCTTCGATCGTCCAGGTCGCTACTCGCAGCGCAATCCATCTTCCGGCACGACGTCCTCGAGAAAATAGCCTTCGACGGCGCGGTCGACACAGGCATTCCCCTTGTTGTAGCCGGTGTGTCCTTCGCCGACGCGCGTGACGAGTACACCTTCCTGGAGCTGGTCGGCAAGCGATACCGACCACTCGTAAGGGGTCGCCGGATCGTTGGTCGTGCCCACCACCACGATCGGCCCGGCACCTTCCGCCGCGATATCGCCTCGAGTACCCGTCGGCGGGTACGGCCATTCCGCGCAAGAGTCGGGGCCGCTCCAGTACGGTGCGATGGTCGGTGCACCGTCGAGGATCCTCTTCTCGATGGCTGCCTCCGCCTCGGGATCGTCCTCGACAGGGTAATCCATGCAGTTATAGGCACGAAACGCCTCGGAGGAGTTGTCGCTGTAGCTGCCGTCCTGCTCTCGTCCGTTGTAGTAGTCGGCCAGGCGGAAGGCCGTGGTGGGATCCCCCTGGAGCGCCTCGTCCAATGCCTGGGTCAACGCCTGCCAGCTGTCTTGCGAGTAGAGGGCGGCGATGATCCCGGTCATCAGAGCATCGGCGCCCATCTGACGCCCGTCACCGCCCTTCAGAGGCGTGCTGTCGACGCTCGCCAGCAACGCTCCCAGGTCTACCATCGCCTCATCGACGCTGCCGTTGAACGGGCACTCCCCCGAATCGAGGCAGTCCTTCATGTAGGCGCGCAGCGCGGACTCGAACCCGAGCGCCTGGGTGGCACCCACCTCGAGGCCCGGAACCGAAGGATCGATGGCGCCGTCCAGGACCAATCGCCCGGCCTTCTCCGGGTAGAGCTTCGCGTAGGTCGCCCCGAGGAACGTGCCGTATGAGTATCCGAGGTAGTCCAATTGCTTGTCGCCGAGCACAGCACGAATCAGGTCCATGTCGCGTGCGGCGTTCACAGTCGTGATGTACGGCAGAATGCCACCGCTGTTCGCGTCGCACGCCTCAGCGAAAGCCTTGTGCGACTCGAGAAGTTCGTCCTCCCACGCGTCGGAACCGCGGGGTGCCGCCGGAATGCCGTAGAGGTACTCGTCCATCTCGGGCGCGTCGTAACAGGTTACAGCCGTGGAGGCGCCGACACCGCGCGGGTCGAAGCTCACCACGTCGTAATTCTCGATCAACGCGCTCCCGATGGCGAAGTTGAGGTTCTCCAACAGGAAGGAGACCCCACTCGAGCCAGGACCACCGAAGTTCGTGAGCAACGAGCCCACGGGGGTGCCCTCGGCGCGGTGCCGGACGACCGAGAGGGTGATCTCGCCCTTGCCCGGGTCTTCCCAGTCGAGCGGGGCGGTGACGTCGGTGCAGTCGAAGCCGACACCGCACTCCGTCCAGGTCAGCTCCTGCGAGTAGAACGGCAGCAGGTCTTCGGCGACGCCCTCGGTGTCCGGCGCGTTCGTCGTCGACGGCCGCGACGACTGCTCGGGGATCATCGCATACAGACAGCCGGAGAGGGCGACGGATGCGGCCGCGAGCCCTGCGATGACCGCGGCGGCGCGACGAAGGCGGGAAGTCGATCGGTTGTTCACGGTTTCCTCCCGCTCGTGATCGTCACGAGCAAGCTCTCCAGGGCGAGCAGCGGGGCGACGTTGCGCTCCAACGACTGCCGCGTCTCGGCAAGGTGGTCAAGTACGACAAGAGTACGGGTCTCGGGCCAAGCGGAAGCGAGGTCGGACAGCTCGGTGCGCAACTCACTGTTGATGAGATCGTCGCCCTGCCCGAACTGCAGCATCACGACGTCGCGGAACAGCGACTGCAGATCGGTGAGCACCCGGTCGATCCCGTCGCGCAGGCTTCGTGTCGCTCGCTTCTTCTGATCGTCTTCGAGCGCGGAGAGCTGCGTCCGCAGTGCCGGTGGAACCGCCTGCCCCTCGGCGATCCCGATCGTGCGCAGCAGTGACGCCCGCTCCTCGGCATCGCGCTCGGCGGTGAGCGCCTTCGCGTCCTCGGTGGCGGCCTGGATGATGCGTCCAGCGACCTCGACCGCGTCTCCCACTCCCCTGACGCCGAGGACCGAACGGAGCGTCTCGTCGCGTCGACGGCGAGCCGCGTCGTCGGTGGCCAGACGCTGAGCCATGCCGATGTGGCGCTGCGCATGCCGAGCCGCCTGCTCGGCGACGGACTCGTCGACGCCCGTGCGAAGGCTGATGAGCCTGGCCACGTCGGCGACATCGGGCTCCCGCAACCGCAGCGAGCGCACGCGGGAGCGGATCGTGGGCAGCAGATCGGCCTCGCTGGGCGCGCACAGGATCCACACCGTCTGCTCAGGAGGCTCTTCGAGCGCTTTCAGGAGCACGTTGGAGGTGCGCTCGACCATGCGATCGGCATCTTCGACCACGATGACCCGGTAGCGGCCGGCAGACGGTGCGAAGTAGGAGCGTTCGACGAGGCCGCGAGCCTCGGCGATCGTGATGATGACCTTGTCGGTGCGCAAGGCCGTGACGTCGGGATGGGTGCCGGCGAGCACCTGCCGCATGACCGTCTCGTCGTCCGGTCGATCCGCGATCAGTGCAGCCGCGAAGGCGTAGGCCAGAGTCGAGCGGCCGGACCCGGGTGGCCCCGTGATCAGCCAGGCGTGCGAGAGCGCTGACGGATCGGCTGCCGCGGCACGGAGCGTGTCGACGGCAGCGTCCTGCCCCCACACATCCGCCCACGGGAAAGGGGGCGGAACGGTCTGGGGCATGCACTCAGCCTAATCGCGACCGCCGACGTCGGAAGCACGGAAGGACACCACTGTGCTGGTCAGGCGAGAAGGGTGCCGACTCTTGCCCTGATCTGCTCCGCGATGGCATCCGGTGCAGCTGCGGCATCGACGACGAGGAACCTGTCCGGTTCGGCTCGCGCGAGCCCGAGGAAGGCGTCTCGTACGCGACCGTGGAAGTCCGCCTGCTCCGCTTCGAGCCGGTCGAACGGCTTGTCTGCGGAGTCCAGCCTGGCCCGCGCCTCGCTCGGAGCGAGGTCGAGCAGGATGGTCAGGTCGGGCAGCGCGCCTTCGGCCGCCCAGAGCGAGAGGTCGCGGATCTCGGTCGCATCGAGCACCCGGCCGGCGCCCTGATACGCCACAGACGAATCCAGGTAGCGGTCCTGCAGCACGATCTCGCCCCGGCCGAGCGCCGGTCGCACCACGGTGGCGACATGGTGCGCCCGATCCGCGGCGTACAGCAGAGCCTCCGCGCGCGGAGCGATGTCGCCGCGATGGTGCAGGACGATGTCGCGGATGAGCTGACCGACTTCCGAGCCCCCGGGTTCACGGGTGCGGACGACCGTCCGCCCGGCCTCTTCGAGCCAGTTCGCGAGCAGGTTCGACTGCGTGGTCTTGCCCGAGCCGTCGCCGCCCTCGAGGGTGATCCACACCCCGTGGCCTGAGGTCACGAGTCCGCCTTCTCCGCTGCCTTCGCCGCGGCGTTCGCGGCACGCGTCGCGGCGGCCTTCTTCGCTGCCGCGGACCGGGCCGCGGACGTGGCAGCCGTCGTCTTCTTCGCGGCAGGCTTCTTCGCCGGCGTCTTCTTGGCGGGTGCCTTCTTCGCTGCGGGTTTCTTCGCAGGAGCCTTCTTGGCGGCGCCGCGCTTGGGGGCGGGGCCCTTGGCGCGCTTGTCGGCGAGCATCTGCACCGCGATCTCGAAGGTGATGTCTTCCACCTTCTGCCCACGCGGGATGGTGACGTTCGTCTCACCGTCGGTCACGTACGCACCGAAGCGTCCGTCACGGATGCGGATCGGCTTGCCGCTGACGGGGTCGGCCTCGAACTCGGCGAGCGCGCTGGAGGCCCGACGTCCCGCACCGTACTTGGGCTGAGAGTAGATCTCCAGCGCGTGGTCGAGTGTCACGTCGAAGATCTGCGACTCCGACTCGAGCGAGCGCGAATCGGTGCCCTTCTTCAGGTACGGCCCGAACCGCCCGTTCTGCGCCGTGATCTCGTCGCCGGATTCGGGGTCGACGCCCACGACGCGCGGGAGGCTCAGCAGTCGCAGTGCCGTGTCGAGGTCGATCTCGTCGACGGACATCGAACGGAACAGCGACGCGGTGCGCGGCTTGGGAGCCGCCTCCTTCTTCGCGCCGCGCTTCGGCTTCGGCTTCTCGACGACCTCGCCGGTCGCCTCGTCGACGGCGGCGTCTTCCGCCACGGGGTCGTTCTCCTGGACGTACGGGCCGAACCGACCGTCCTTGACGACGATGATCTTGCCGTTCTCGGGGTTCTCGCCCAGCACGCGGTCGCCGGCGACCGGAGCGTCGATGAGCTCCTGCGCGCGCTCAGCGGTCAGCTCGTCCGGTGCCAGGTCTTCGGGAACGTTGACGATGCGCGGCTTGGCGTCAGGGTCCGCCGGGTCGGTCACCTCGAGGTAGGGGCCGTACTTGCCGAAGCGGAGCGTGGCGGTGTCGGTGATGCGCGTGGAGTTCAGCGCGCGGGCATCGATCTCACCGAGGTTGTCGACGACCTGACGCAACCCCACGTGGGAGTCCGAGCCGAAGTAGAACGACTTGAGCCACTCGACGCGGTTCTGCTCGCCACGGGCGATCGTGTCGAGGTCGTCTTCGAGCGCCGCCGTGAAGTCGTAGTCGACGAGGTCGGCGAAGTGCTCTTCGAGCAGACGCACCACGCTGAACGCGAGCCACGTCGGCACGAGGGCCTGCCCGCGCTTGACCGCGTATCCACGGTCGAGGATCGTCTCGGGAATCGAGGCGAAGGTCGAAGGACGCCCGATGCCCTTCTCTTCGAGGACCTTCACGAGCGAGGCCTCTGTGTAGCGCGGCTTCGGCGTGGTGCGGTGTCCCTTGGCCTCGGCGTCCGACACGGAGAGCTGGTCGCCGACGGCGACGGCCGGCAGGGACTGGTTCTCGGCAGCGTCCGCGTCGCCACGCTTCTCGTCGCGACCTTCCTCGTACGCCTCCAGGAAGCCCTTGAAGGTGTAAACGGTTCCGGAGGCCGTGAACTCGGCCTTCTTCCCTGCGGCGTCGACGGCGATGGTGACCGTGGTGGTCTCGTACTTGGCGTCGGACATCTGGCTGGCGACGGTGCGCTTCCAGATGAGGTCGTAGAGACGCTGCTCATCGCGATCCAGCTCGGACGACAGCGAAGCCGGTGTGCGGAAGTTGTCACCCGAGGGGCGGATGGCCTCGTGTGCTTCCTGGGCGTTCTTGCTCTTCGACTTGTAGACGCGCGGCTTCAGCGGCACGGCTGCATCGCCGTAGAGCGCGACAGCCTGGCTCCGTGCCGCCTGCACCGCCTGGGTGCTCAGCGACGTGGAGTCGGTACGCATATAGGTGATGTAGCCCTTCTCGTACAGACGCTGGGCGACGCCCATGGCCTGCTTGGCTCCCATCGACAGCTTGCGACCGGCCTCCTGCTGCATCGTCGATGTCGTGAACGGCGCGTAAGGGCTGCGCGTTCCCGGCTTGGCCTCGACCTTCGTGACGCTTCCGGTGCCGACGGAGTCGATGGCCTCGGCGAGTGCGGTGGCTGCCGCTTCGTCGAGGATGACGACGGCCTTCTTGAGCTTGCCGTCGTCGTCGAAATCGGAGCCCCGCGCGAGCTGGCCGCCGTCGACGCGGACGAGACGGATCTTGAACGACGTGCCCGTCGCGGCTGCTGCCGCGTCGACATCCCAGTACTCGGCCGAGGTGAACGCCATGCGCTCGCGCTCACGGTCGACGATGAGGCGCGTCGCGGCGGACTGGACGCGGCCGGCCGAGATCCCGGTCTTGACCTTGTACCAGAGCACGGGCGAGACGTCCCAGCCGTACAGGCGGTCGAGGATGCGGCGGGTCTCCTGCGCGTCGACGAGATCGTGATCGAGCTCGCGAGTGTTGCCGACGGCGGCCTGGATCGCGTCCTTGGTGATCTCGTGGAACACCATGCGCTTGACCGGGACCTTGGGCTTGAGGGTCTCCAGCAGATGCCAGGCGATCGCCTCGCCTTCGCGGTCCTCATCAGTGGCGAGCAGGAGTTCGTCGGCGCTCTTCAACGCGCGCTTGAGCTCGGCGACCGTCTTGGTCTTCCGATCGGAGACGACGTAGTACGGGTCGAATCCGTTGTCGATGTCGATGGAGTACTTCCCGTACGCCTGCTTGTCTGCAGCCGGGATGTCCTTCTTGTCAGCGAGGTCGCGGATATGGCCGACGGAGCTGAGCACCTCGTAGCCGTCGCCGAGGTATCCCTGAATAGACCGCATCTTCGTCGGGGACTCGACGATGACGAGCTTCTTGCCTTCAGCCAAGGGTGCGTCCTTTCTTCGAAGCACACCATACACACCACTGTGTGGGGTCGTTCACAGTGAGCGAGGTCGCGCAGCCGTCGCTATCCCTCGGGCGGCCCGGCACGGGCTCGGGAGACGGCTGCCAGTCCAGCGTACGCCGCCTGCACCTCCACGGTCGCCACGAGCCCCTCGACGGCGCAGCCGGTGAGGGTCGCGCCAGCCGCCAGCGCGACCCTCTCCGCGAGTGCGCAGGGCTGCTCGGCCGTGGTCACGGCACCACTCGTGGCGTCGGCCGCGGCGAGCGCGGCAGCATCGGCAGCTCCCGCCGCCCGCTGCGCTGTGACGGCCGCGCCTCCGACGGCGGCGAGCCCGAGAGACAGTGCAGCCGTCACCGCGAGCACGCCGGCCGCCAGTGCCGAGCCGGCCATCAGAGCCCTCCCTCGAGTGCACAGCTCGACGCTCGAAGCGGCATGCGGATCAACGCGCCGACGGAGATATCGAGCGAGGTGGTGACACACACGAGGTCGCCCGCGAGCGAGGACGACATCCCCGCCCCCGGCACGGCGGCATGCACCACCCGCTCCGCCACACCGTGGCCCTCACCGCGACCGAGAAGACGGGCCGCGTCAGCGGACGCATCCTGCAACGCCACCTGTCGGGACGCCGCTCCCAGCACCCCTGCGCCGAGCAGGAACGCGAGTACGACGGCGGGAAGTGCGAGTGCCAGCTCCGCCGCGACGGATCCGCCCTCGTCCCCGCGCCGTGGCCCTCGTCTCGCACCATCACCGCCGGGCCCATCACCGCCGGGCCCGCGGCTCGCACGTCCCGTGGTGATCATCACGACACCGTGAGTGCCCGCCGCACGAGATCCGTGAGGATGCCGCGGACCTCATCGGAGCGCATGATGACGACGAGCAGCCCGGCGAAGGCGACGGCGGCCACCGTAGGCAAGAAAGAGCAGATATGGAGGTCGACCGTGAGCCGACAGAGCGAACTCATCGCCGTGCGAGTGCTGCGGGAGCAGGAATGGACGTACGACGCCTGGCGACAGCGCCTTAGCTATGTGGCTATCGCACGTCGGTCTGCCCTCCCCGAGAGCGAAGGCGGACTCGGCTACGCGCTGAGCGAGTACACGGTGAAGCAAAGGCTCGACGGCTACCGCGAGCGCATGCGGCCGCTTCTCGAGGCGAATGCCGTCACGGCTCGCGAGCGACAGATCGCCGAACTCGACGAGCTGTCCCGGCTCGCTCAAGCTGCGCTCGCGAAGGCCGCGGCCGGCGGGCAGATCGACAAGGATGCGGCGCGGCTTTTGCTCGATATCCACACGCGCGAGGCGAAGCTTCTCGGGCTCGACTTCCCGACGACCGTCGTCGCTGAGATCGTCAGCCGCGACAAGCTCGATTCCGAAGTCGAAGCCCTGCTCGCCCGACTTGACGCTGAGTAGTCAGAGCGCGGCCGGCGGATCTTCGTTGTCGGGCGGCACGTTCGTCGCCATGAGATAGGGCGACGCGATCGAGGATCCGTAGCGCACGCGGGAGATAGAACCGTTGAGCCAGTTGAATAGCGCGACGAGCGCGCCGTCCGGAAACGGGCCGAACCATCCCGTACCGGCGCTGCCGTCAGGAAGCCGAAATTGCAGCGCGCCTTCGCCATCACCGAAGTTCAGATAAGCTCCGCGGTCGAGCACGAAGAGCGCGTCGAGCGCCGGCACCGTTGTGCCGTTCCAAGAGGTGATATCCGGGGCGTCCATGAGCTTCTGGAGGATGGTTTCCGAGGCGAGGCTAGACCCCAGCGCTAGCGCGAAGTACGGGACGGAGTCGACAAAGCGGTGAATGTCGCTGATCAAACCGCGAACCTCCGACCCTGCCGGGATAGTGGGCTGGATCTGACGAAGGCGCTGCCCCTTCGAGAGGATGTCGTCAAGCTCGGAACTACCGAGAGAGGTCTTGATCTCGCCCACCGCGGCAACACCTTCGATCAGGTAGAGGCCACTCGTGTCGGGTTCCTGCACGAACGGTTGCTCGTCGTTGAGAACGAGCACGTCAAGCTGATTGCTTCGATGCCCGAGCCTGTCGATCGTCTCTCCGGTGCCGACCGTGTACTTCCGTGGCAGGTGCCGCGATAGGAAGTGGCGCACGGCTCGCTCGACGGCGTCACCACGCACGCCGCGGTGTTCGAAATCGGCTCGTGCGCGATCGAGCGCCGCGCGCAGAGTGGTTTCCTCGGCGGCGAATGCTGCCGATAGGCGGGCGGCGACCTCGGGGTCGGGATGCGTTTCTGGCATGGGCCCATCATGGCGAAACGCCCCGGCGTGTGCCACCGGGGCGTTTATCTTAGGGTGAAGCTCTAGCTCGCTCGGTGCGAAATGTCGTGGTTGCGCCGATGCTTCGCGGCTTCGTCGAGAGCCATCTCGTGATTCTGGAACGGGCCGAGTGCGAAGCCGCACGTGCAGACTACGAGGGTTCCCGTCTCCCGTGAGCGGTCAACCCGACAGATCGCGATGCTCATGTGTGGCCGAGTCTGTCGTCGCCGGGGCCGGCCTGCCACATCGTGACACGACTCGAGGCGGACGAGAGATCGGTCGCCCGGACGGTCGGCATCCGCACGGCCCCCTGCACCGTCAGCGCCCCGCCGATCGCCACGTTTCCGGCAAGCACCGCCGCGACGTACGCGGCGATCTTCTGATCGATCACCACATCCGTTTGCGCGTCCGTACGCCGTCCCGCCGCCCACGCGTCGAGTTGCGATTGAATGTCGCTCACCAGCGTTTGCAGCTTCGCGACAGTGTTCCCTAGCGACTCACCCGACGGCGCCTCGAGGGTGCGAAGCCGGTCAGAGAACGAATCGAGTTCGTCGATCAGCCACCCGAGATCCGACGGAATCGCCCCTTGCCGCGAGCTACGCATCGCCGGATCCCTTCTCGTCGGCGTTGGCTCTCTCGAGGGTCGCGAGTAGATGAGCGAGCGTCGCTTCGAGTTCGTCGAGCGCTTCGGCGACGCTCGCCGTCGCGATGCTCATGAGTTGTGCCCTTGAAGGAACCGCGCGGCCTGATCGGATGCCGTCGGCGCCGTCGTCGGGCGCCCGTCCTCGCTGCGCTCGCCGGCGACGCTCTGCCGCTTGTACACCGTGCGGCGCGGTCGCCCTTCGAGCGTGCCGGCGCGACGCTTCTCGGCGAGCGACGAGAACTCGGCGCTCTCGTCGTCGGTGAGGTCGTCCTTCTCGATGAGATCGCGAAGACGCGCGTACTCGCCTGTCGCGCCCTGCCGCTCCCCCTCGCGCTCGCCATCGGCGGTCTTGGCTGCGAGGAAGGCCGCGGCCTGTTCAGATGCTGTGCTCACGATTCTTGCCTTTCGGTTGTGTCGGGGGTAGGTCGTATGCTTCGTGCTCGGTTGCGCCAGGCGGCGGCGAGACGGTCGAACTCGGCCGCTTCGTTGTCCGTCCACTCGTCGAGTTCGACGAGCTCCCGGATGCGGTCGCGGAGCGCATCCGGGTCGCGCTCTCGCTCCCATCGCTCCCACGCCGCGAGCCGCTTCCGTTGCCCTTCTCGGCCGGGGTACTTCGCGTCGAGATAGCGAAGACATGCGAGTAGGAAGTCGGGCTCGCTCTCGTAGTGGTGCCGCTTCGGTCGCTTGATCGCCATCACTTCGCTCGCGTTCCTGTTGCGGTAGGGATCTCCCCGACGCCGTTCTCTGCGACGACGCGGTCGAGAAGGTCGAGCATCCGGTCGATGATCCGAAGCGTCTCCCGGTACGGGTTGAATCCCGGCGGGTAGACGACGCGGTCGGCGTCGACGGCGAAGAAGTCGCGGTCGATCTCTTCGGGGTCGCGCGTGTCAGTCATCGTCTTCGCCGATCGTCAGGTCGCCGAGGGCGGCGGAAACACCCGCGGGTGCCGTCTGCGCGGCGTTCTGCGCCCCGCTCGCGGTCTTGCGCGGCTTCCGGGTCTTCTTGCCCGTCTCGGCCTTGACGTCGCCGCGTAGCTCGGCGAGTTCGGCGCCGGCCTTCGTGAGTGCTTCGTTGAGCCCTTCGATCGCGGCCTCAAGATCGAACGTGTAGCCGTACGCCTTGTGCTGGATCGCGATCGGGGCGCCAGGGTCGTCGTCGAGACGGGCGCACATGCGACCGACACCGATCGATGACCACAAGGCATCCCGCGCGGCGCCCGCGTCTTCGATCACGGCTGAGAGCATGGCGAGCGCCGTGTCGCCCTCGGCGAGTGACGTCCGCGCGAGCGTCGGAAGCTCGTCGGCGACCGCCTCGCGGATCTTGACCGCGGCGCGGCGCTCGGCCTCGAGGCGGGCGTCAAGCTCGCGCTGGCGGGCTTCGAGAAGAGCCTGTGCGTCGGCGACGATGGCGCCACCGTCGGGAAGCTCGGCGTCGGGGTCTTCGTCGAGCAGCGCGCCGTGCTCGATCGCAATCTGCTGATCGACCTTCCAACGAAGATCCGCCGCGCGGTCGCGCTCGGCGAACGCCCGCTCACGCGCCTTCTTCGCCTTGCGGGCGTGCTCGACGGCGGCGCGGGTCTTCGGTGCGGCGAGGTCGTCGGGGATCTGGATCAGAACGCCCGAGATAGTTTCGCTGATGATGGCCATGTTCGCTATTCCTTGCTTTCGATGGGGAAGGTCGTCGCCGCGGACTCGCGACGACGTCGGGCTTCAGTGAGGGCCGCATTCGCGCGCTCGTCGCGCCAGCCCTTGCCCTGAGAGGCTTTGAGCGCGGCCTGTAGCTTCGTGCGGCTAGTCGGGAACGGATCGAGCGCGAGCACGAAGGCGACGTCGGCCTCGGCCTGTTCGTCGTCGCGCTCTTCGGACGAGCGACCGCGCCAGAACTCCCACGTCGACGCGCCGTCGCGAGAGTCGAGACGGAAGACAGCGGCGGTCGGGCTCTTGCCGGCTGGCGACTCGGCCCGCAAGCCGCCGTGGCGATCTTTGAGGATCGAGAGCGACGCCGCGCCGCCGACGCCGGGCACGAAGGGCTCGACCGTGGCGACGGCGAGATACGAGCCGTCGATCGCGGCCTTCTTCGCGCCGGCGCCGATCGCGTACCCGCCGCGCCCCTCTTCCTTCGTGACGTGATCGAGCACGAGCACGGCCGCGCCGAGATCGGCGAGGGGCGAGAGCACTTCGCGATGGATGCGGCGATAGTCATCGTTGGAGTTCGATTCGCCGCCCATGAGCGGCACGATCTCGCCGACCGAGTCGACGACTACGAAGTCGGGGCGCCACTCGGCCGCTTCGGCGACGACGCGGCGAAGGTGATCGGCCGAGCGCACGTCGACGTAGCGGAAGCGGGCGCGGTCGGCGAGCACGTCGCGCTCGACGCCGTCAGCGGCGATGTAGTGCGAGATCGTTGCCTCGGCGCCGTTGTGGTCGCTGTCGATGTGAAGGACGCTCCCGCCGGCCTTGAGCGTGTCGCACGCGCTCGCGATGGCGACGAGCGTCTTCCCGCTCTCAGGCGGGCCGACAAGGCCGTTCACGGCGCCGCTGTACGCGAGCCGCACACCGTCGTTGCGGAGCGCGCCAGCATCCGGCGTACGGCGCGTGACGCCCGCTTCGATGAGCGCGGCGACGTCGGCGTAGTCGTCGGCCGGTTCGTCGCCTGTCGCGGCTTCCTCGGCGTCGAGCGCGCGACGCACGGCGCGGCGCCGGCGTTCCTTTTCCATGTCCTCGTCGAACTCAGCGAGCCGGGAAAGCTCATCCGGTGTGCGACCGACGTAGGCGACGACGCGCGGATCGTGCTTCTTCTCGATGAGCTTCTTCGCGCGCCGGCGGATCTTGCGCTCTTCGTCGGCTTCCATGACGGGTGCGTGCTCGATGACGTAGTCGATCGCGTCGCGGCGGGGCGTGCCCGTCGACTCGACGATCGCGAGCGCCGCGGCCGGGACGTTGTCTGCATCGCGGCGAACCATCTCGGCGGCATCCGCGAAGACGTCGTCGCGGGTCGACGCGCTGACGCGGATGACTTCGGCGTCGTTGATCTTCATGAGATCAGCCCGAGCTTCCACATGAGATCGGCAAGCTCTTGCTCGGCCTTCTCTGCGAGCAGCTCGTGCGCAAGGGCGATCTGACGGTCGCGCTTCACGCGAGCGCGCCACCGAGCCGCCTCGGCCTCGAGATGGGCGAGCAAGAGATCGTCATCGTCGGCAATGCCGGCCGGCCGCGCATCATGCACGCGCTTGATCTTGCGAGCCGTGTCGTCGTCGGCGAGACGCTTCGCGAGTCGACGATGCGCGTTGCGCGTCATGCCTTCGTAGACGAGCCCGAGATCGACGGCCTTTGCCAACCAGCGCTCTTCGAGCTTCGATCCCGACGGGAGCGTGCGCACGCGCTTGTCGATGGGAGCGGGCCGGGGCTTGTCCCAGCGGCGGCGAGCGAGCGCCTTCGCCTCTTCGGACGTGCGGACGGTAGGCATCAGCGCGCCACCATGAGAAGCGCCGAGACGCGGGCCGCGCTGTCGGGAGCGGGCGCGGGGAGATCGGCGACGAGAGCGGCGATGACGCCGTCAGGGTCGGGGAAGAGGACGTCGAGCGGGTTGTGCTCGGTAGTGGAAGACACGATGGCAATCCCTCAGATTGAGGTTGATTGCCATCTCGGCTGTGACCGGGGCGGGATTGCCCTTCTGTCTCCCACGAGATGCCCGAGGGCTTCCCGCTGCGATCAGATTAACACGCATCCCCGCTTCGTCAACATGTATCGGGAATGCGGCGTGTCCGGTCGATAGAGGCGGCGGCTTCATGACGTCATGCCCGTTGCGCCGTGGCCAGGGTGCCGTGTGCCGTGATGTCACTTGTTCCGTGTTCCGGGCTAAAGACCCGGAAACATCGGGAACACATTGTGACCTGTTCCGGGGAACAGCCGGGAACATTCCGGGAACAGATAGAGAGCAACGACGTCGAGTCGTCGCGAGCCACGCATCTACGCATTGCCTCGCGCGCTAGCTACTCCCCACCCGCTCGCGAACGTCGCTATCCCCTAGAGCGCTGCCGCATCGCCCTTATTCCGCTGCCGATGCCCGCGTATCGGTCGCTCGGGCACGCCGCAACGACGACAGCGCCCGCCGTCGCGCTTAGCGCGTACCCGAGCGCCCCGTTGTCGGTGGCTGGCGCTAACGTGGTACACCCCGAGACAAAGGAGTCGGCATGGCCGAGAACGTGCTTCAGTTCCACCTGTACAAGAACCCGAACGTGCGTCAGCCGTATCACTGGACGCTCAACGTCATGCAGAACGGCGAAGTTATCTGCACGAGCGAGAACTACGTGCGGAAGGAAGACGCGAAGCACTCGATGGATCTCGTCCACAACCACGGCGGCGACGCTAAATTCGTCGACCACACCGACGAAAGCTAGGCCGCGACGCTCGTCGGTGTGATGACGACCGTCTTCGCAAACTTGTCAGCGGGCATGTTGCGTCGGTTACCCTGACCGACCGAGAGCACGCGGATCTCGAAGAGGTCGCCGAGCACGGCGCGCTTCTCGCCGAGCGACAGGCCGCGCCACGCCGCGAGCACGTCGCTCGCGTCGACGATGCCCTCGAGCGCCGAGCGGTCAGCGCCGTCGGCGAGGTCGCGCCGCAAGCCGTCGCGCTTCGAGATGAGCCGTGGCCGGCGACGAAGGTACTCGGCGCGATCGATGATGCCGGCGTCGCGGTCTTCGCCGAGTTCGACGAGAGCGGCGTCGAGCCGTGCGAGTTCGGCGTTGATCGCTGCCGCGTCGGCGCGCTCACGGGGAGCGAGCAGCGCGCCCCGATGCTTCGCGATGTACTCGACCGCGACCCGCTCGACGAACGCATCGAGCGGGTCGCCCTGCCGCATGAAGTGCTTCATCGACGCGCACCGGTAGCTGTGCACGCCCTTCTCGCCGCCGCCGGCGCGTACGGGTAGGCCGCATCCTTCGACGCCGCACACGGCAAGCCCGGAGAGCAACCATCGCCGCGTGGGGCCGGGCGACGTCTTCCGCGACGGGTGCGCGAGCTTCGCCTTCGCGGCTTCCCACTCTTCGACGCTGACGATCGCCGGCCACTTGCCGACTTCGCACGAGCCGCGCGTGATCGCGTCCTGATCGTAGGCGCCGCCGTCTTCGCTCGGGAGCGGGAGCAACGCCGCATAGTACGGCGACATGAGCATGCGCCGAAGCGTCGTCGACGTGAAGGGGACGCCGTCGGGATGCCGCTTCGTGCTGACCGTCCGTCGCCCTGCCGTCGTGAGGTCGCGCGCGATCGAGCCGAGCGGGACACCCGCGAGGAAGGCGTCAAAGATCCGCCGCACGTCCGCGGCGCGCTCACCGTCAAGCTCGTAGGCTTCGACGCTGCCGCGCTCCTTGCGCTCTTTGGTCGTGACCCATCGGTAGCCGTACGGCACGCGCCCCGACGTCGGGATGCCCTCGCGTCGTCGCCCGGCGTTCGCGAAGACGCGGCGCTCGGCCTTCGTCTCGCTCTCGGCTCGGGCGACCGCCGTCAGCACGTTCGCGATGAGTCGCCCGTTGACGGTCGTGAGGTCAAGTTCGCCGTCGGTCGTGACGACTTGCACGCGCGCGGCCGTGAGCGCTTCGATCGCCGAGAGGGAGCGCGCGAGCCGGTCGAGCTTGCGGACGATGAGCACGTCGAAGAGGCCGGCGCGGGCGTCCTCGAGCATCCGCGCGAATGCCGTCCCGTCGCCGCGGTCGCGGTATCCCGACACGTTGTCGTCGGCGTAAACGTCAGCGGCGAGGTAGTCGCGCGACTCGGCAAGCTGCCGGCACGCTTCGATCTGCCGCTCGATGCCTTCGGGCTCGTAGACGGACTGTCGCGCGTAGACGGCCGCGCGGACGATCGCCGGCTTCTTCTTCGGGGTCATGTTCTAATTCTGCTTTAATTCTGCAACAATGGCCATCGTCGTGATCGCGTACTCGGCCGTGGCCGCACCGGTGTCGTCGCCGAACAATGCTGCCGCGCGTCGGCGGTCGAGCAGTGGAATGCTTCTCATGGTGTTCCTTCTTTCTTTTCTCTCTGGACGATGCGTGGCATCGGATGATGGGGACGAGTTCATGGCGGTCACAGGGACACGGGAGTGGATCCGAGGACGCTGAGCAGAAGGGGCCCGACGCCGAGAAGCAGGAAAGCGGGCAGCGTGCAGACCCCGAGCGGGAACAGCAGTCGGGTCGAGAGCTTCGCGGCGCGGAGCTGCCCCTGCACCCTCGCGGCATGCCGATCCTGGGCGGCCGATGCCCGCAGCAGTTCTGCAGCTGGCACCCCGGCGGCGCGGGACAGGTCGAGCACGGCGCCGACGCGTTCCTCACCGCCGCCCGAGACGGATGTCTGCGAGACCAGGTGCAGCGCGCGATCGATGGAAGCACCACCGGCCAGCGCGATCGCGACCAGTTCTGCCCGCATGCCCGGAGTGCCGGGCGCAGGTGCCGCCTTTCTCAGCAGCAGCGACGTCCACAGCCGCGCTGCCACCACGAGGAGGAGACCGAAGATCACACAGAACGCCCCGAGCACGGTGCCGAAGATGACCCCGATGGTGTCGAAGCCGAGGGCGGAACCGAGGAACAGCCCGGCGAAGGGCATCCACAACAGCAGACGCGCCGTCCCTGCGGGTTCGGCGAGAGCGATGCGCACGTCGTCTGCGGCGGCCGCGGCATCGCGCAGGGTCTCGGCGATCATGCGGAGGACCTCGGCGAGTGGTGCGCCCACCGTCGTCGCGATCTCCCAGGCGGCCGCGAGATCGATCCAGGCTCCGCCCTCGGCCTCGATGGCATCGAGAAGTGGCACGCCTTGATCGACCCGATCGACGACGGCGCGCGCGGACGCATCATCGGTATCGGCGAGATGCCGCCACGCGACGAGGGGGACCGCACCTGCCTGCAGCAGCACCGCGAGCGTCTGCACCGACGTTGCCGCATCCGCTCCGCTCGCCCTCCGCTTCTGAGCCCCGCGAGGCGTTCTCATCCCCACGGCTGCACCTCCTCGATGTCGAGCCGGTCCCCCGCGATCACGAGTCGACCCGCCTGACGGATCCGACGCGTGCCTCCAGGAGCACGGTCGAGATGAAGGACGACGGTGAACGCGCTGACGGCCTGTCGCGCAAGAGCGACCGCATCCATTCCGGCGAGGGCGCCTAGCGCCTCGAGACGCGCGGGGACATCGCGCAGACCGCTGGCGTGGAGGGTGCCGGCGCCGCCGTCGTGTCCGGTGTTGAGCGCGGTGAGCAACTCGCGGACCTCCTCTCCGCGACACTCGCCGACCACGAGGCGATCGGGTCGCATGCGCAGCGATTCCCGCACCAGCCGGGCCAGCGTGATACCGCCGGCGCCCTCGAGATTCGGCTGCCTGGCTTCGAGGGCGACGTGGTGCGGGTGTCGCGGTCGCAGTTCGGCGACGTCTTCGATCGTGACGATGCGCTCCGCCGGCGACACCTCGGACAGCAGCGCGGAGAGCAGCGTGGTCTTGCCGGTCCCCGTTCCTCCTGTGATGAGGACGTTCGCCCGGTCGGCCACCAGGCCGAGAAGCCAGGCGTGCTGGCGCGCGTCGAAGGCACCGAGCGCGGCGAGGGACCCGAGATCCGCAGCGCGCACTCGGGGAATACGTATCGAGAGCGCGGTTCCGCTGGTCGACACCGGAGAGAGCACGGCATGCACGCGGACGCCGGAATCGAGGCGGACGTCGACGCAGGGTGCCTGGTCGTCGAGGTGGCGTCCCCCGAGCCCGACCAGAGCGACGGCGAGGTCTCTGACCTCACGCTCCGAGGCTCTCCAGGCGGCGACCGGCTCGGCGCCACCCCCGCGATCCACGTAGAGTCCACCCGCACCGTTGATGAACACATCGGTGACGGCATCGTCGAGGTGAGGAAGGAGCGGTCCGAACACGGGATCCAGACGAAGGGGGTCCGGCGACGCGGCCCCTTCGGATGCGACCGAGGACACTCCCCTGGGCTGGATGACGAAGGAATCAGGCATGCCCGCGACGTTATGCGCGGGCACGGCGCGGAACAGCCGAGGAGCGGCGAACGCTCCAGCGCCTGTGGAGAAGCCGATGCATCACTCTGCGGTGCAGTGCCTGGGTGCACCGCAGCCCGCACCCGGAGCGGCCGCGGAGGGAGCGCTCCCAAAGGAATGGGCGGCATCTCACGGGGGGAATGAGATGCCGCCCACGACGCACCACGATTGGGGGAACCGGGCGCGCCAAGGCCGGAATGAGAATTCGGCTGTCGTCGAGTGTACGCAAGGCGACCGTCCTGACAAAACCGGCAGCACTACCGACTTTCGGCAGTATGCGAGGCGAGGCCGCAGGGATAGATTCACCCTGACCTGGTCGCCGACCCCCACGACCATGCTCGCAACACCCGTATGCCGCAAAGGAGCGCCTGCCGATGAGCAGCCAGATCGATCATCTTCTCGACGAGACCCGGAAGTTCGCACCGTCGGAGGAGTTCGTCGCCCAGACCATCTCGTCGCCCGAGCTCTACGAGCGAGCGTCCGCCGACCGTGAGGCCTTCTGGGGCGAGCAGTCCCGCGAACTGGTGCACTGGCACAAGCCGTTCACCCAGGTGATCGACTGGACCAACCCGCCTTTCGCCAAGTGGTTCGACGACGGCGAGCTGAACGTCGCGTACAACTGCCTCGATCGCCACGTCGAAGCCGGCAACGGCGACCGTGTCGCTCTGCACTGGGAAGGAGAGCCCGGCGACTCCCGGCGCATCACCTACGCCGAGCTGACCGACGAGGTCAAGCGCGTCGCGAACGTGCTGGAGGGACTCGGCATCGGCCAGGGCGATCGCGTCGCGATCTACCTGCCCATGATCCCCGAAGCGATCGCCTCGATGCTCGCGGTCGCCCGTCTCGGTGCCATCCACTCCGTGGTGTTCGGCGGTTTCAGCGCCGACAGCCTCCGCTCACGCATCGACGATGCCGGTGCCAAGCTCGTCATCACGGCAGACGGCGGCTACCGGAAGGGCCGCGTCTCCGCGCTCAAGCCAGCCGTCGATCAGGCCCTTGCCGACCGCGGAGACGGCGAGCAGCAGACCGTCGAGCACGTGCTGGTGGTCAGGCGCGGCGAGAACGAGGTCGACTGGACCGAGGGCCGCGACATCTGGTGGCACGATGCCGTCCCCGCGGCCTCTGCCGAGCACACGGCGCAGGCCTTCCCCGCCGAGAACCCGCTCTTCATCCTCTACACGTCGGGCACCACCGGGAAGCCCAAGGGCATCCTGCACACATCCGGCGGATACCTGACCCAGGCGGCGTACTCGCACAAGTACGTCTTCGACCTGCACCCGGAGACCGACGTCTTCTGGTGCACGGCCGACATCGGCTGGATCACCGGACACAGCTACGTCACCTACGGTCCCCTCGCCAACGGCGCGACCCAGGTGCTCTACGAGGGCACCCCCGACGCCCCGCACCCCGGTCGCTGGTGGGAGCTCATCGAGAAGTACAAGGTGTCGATCTTCTACACCGCACCGACCGCGATCCGCTCGTTCATGAAGATCGGACGCAGTGTTCCTGCGAAGTTCGATCTCTCGTCGTTGCGCCTGCTCGGCTCGGTGGGAGAGCCCATCAACCCCGAGGCATGGATGTGGTACCGCGAGGTGATCGGTGCGGGCAAGACGCCCATCGTCGACACCTGGTGGCAGACCGAGACCGGCGCGATCATGGTGTCCGCCCTCCCCGGAGTGACGGAGACCAAGCCCGGTTCGGCGCAGGTACCGCTCCCCGGGATCTCGATCGACGTGGTGGATGAGCAGGGAGTCGAGGTCGGCAACGGCAGCGGCGGACTGCTCGTGATCACCGAGCCGTGGCCGAGCATGCTCCGCGGCATCTGGGGCGACCCCGAGCGCTACCGCGAGACCTATTGGGAGAAGTTCGAAGACCAGGGCTACTACTTCGCGGGCGACGGCGCGCGCCTCGACGACGACGGCGACCTGTGGCTGCTGGGCCGCGTCGACGACGTGATGAACGTCTCCGGCCACCGCCTGTCGACTGCGGAGATCGAGTCCTCCCTGGTCGCGCACGAGGCGACGGCGGAGGCCGCCGTGGTCGGCGCCTCCGACGAGACCACCGGCCAGGCCGTGGTGGCCTTCGTCATCATCAAGGAGAGCTACCTCGCCGCGCACGAGCCCGCGGGCCTCGCGCAGCAGCTGCGCCTGTGGGTCGGCGAGCAGATCGGCGCCATCGCCCGTCCGCGCGACGTCTACATCGTCGGCGAGCTGCCGAAGACCCGCTCCGGCAAGATCATGCGTCGCCTCCTCCGCGATGTGGCCGAGGGGCGCGAGGTGGGCGACACGACGACGCTCGCCGACACCGCCGTGATGAGCATCATCTCCGCACAGGTGAAATAGGAAGAGCACCGCGAAAGAGAAACGCGCCTGCCCCGGACGGGGAGGCGCGTTTCTCTGTGCAGATGCATCGGTCGGATGCCTGCGGACTCAGACGAGCAGGAACGTCACCTCGACCTCGACGGGGCTGCCGAGCGGAAGCTCCGCGACTCCGACGGCCGCGCGCGCGTGGCGTCCCGCATCGCCGAAGATCTCACCGAGCACCTCGCTCGCACCGTTGATGACACCGGGCTGCCCTGTGAAGCCGTCCGCGGAACCGACGAAGCCGCCCACCCGCAGCACGCCGGCGATGCGGTCGACGCCACCTGCCGCATCCGCCGCTGCGGCCAGAGCGTTCAGTGCACACGTGCGGGCGTAGGCCTTCGCGTCCTCCGCGGAGACGTCGGCGCCCACCTTGCCCGTGGCGGGCAGCGAACCGTCGACGAACGGCAGCTGACCCGAGGTGTAGACGAGACCACCGTGCACGACTGCCGGGACGTAGGCGGCGACCGGAGCAGCGACGGCAGGCAGCGCGATACCGAGCTCGGAGAGGCGGGCGGAGACGCTCATGCCTGACCCCCCTCGAACTGACGGGCAGCCTGTTCCGCGGCGGCGAGACCGGCGTTCGTCGATGCCTCCGAGGTCACGGGGCGCTTCAGGTAGGCGACGAGTCCGCCTTCGGGCCCCTGCACGACCTGGACGAGCTCCCAGCCCTGCTTGCCCCAGTTGTTGAGGATGGCTGCCGTGTTGTGGATCAGCAGCGGCGTGGTGAGGTACTCCCACGTGGTCATGGCACTCCTGTCGATCGGGGCGCGACACCGGAATTCCGGGGCGGGCTCGTCAAAGGCGGTATTCAGGGAACTCCCCTACGATCAAGCGTATGCCCCAAAAGAATCGCACGGTGAGAGGTGTGCTCGGCGGTCTCGTCGGGCTCGTCGGTCTGAGCGCCGTCGCCGGTCTCCTCGTCACGGCCAGCGTCACCCCGGTGCTCGCGATGACCGGACTCGCAGGCACCCAGGCCCTCACCCTCTTCGATCAGCTCCCGGAGAGCCTCAACCCGAGCACGCCGATGGAGCAGTCGACCATCTACGCGACCGCTCCGGACGGCTCGACGGTCGAGCTCGCCTCGTTCTACGAGCAGAACCGCGTACCTGTCACCTACGAGCAGGTCTCCCCTTCTCTGTACGACGCGATCCTGTCCAGTGAGGACAAGAACTTCTACAGCCACGGCGGCGTGAACATCGGAGCCACGGTGAAGGCTCTGGTCGACAACGTGCGCGGCACGTCCAGTCGCGGTGCATCGACCATCAGCCAGCAGTACGTGAAGAACGTGCTGATCCAGAAGTGCGAGCAGGACGTCGACACCACGTCTGACACGTACTCGGAGGACCTCCAGCAGTGCTGGCTCGACGCCACCAATGCGACCGGCGCGAAGGGCATCGAGCGCAAGCTGCAGGAGATGCGCTACGCCATCCAGATCGAGAAGGACTTCTCGAAGAACGACATCCTGCTCGGATACCTGAACATCGCCAACTTCGGTGGAACCGTGTACGGCATCGAGGCCGCCGCGAACTACTACTTCTCCACGACCGCGGCGAACCTCACGGTCGCGCAGTCGGCGACGCTGGCGGGCATCGTGCAGAACCCCAACACCTATCGGATCGACAAGCCGGAAGGCACGATCACGAACTCCGAGGGCGTTGCACTGAACAGCGCCGCGGATGGATACGCGCTCACGAAGGACCGTCGTCACTACGTGCTCGGTCGCATGCTCGCGGACGGCAAGATCACTCAGGCGCAGTACGACGAGGCCGATGCGTCTGAGATCACGCCTGCGTTGAATCCGCCGACGCAGGGTTGCGCCGCGGCAGGGACCAGCGCCTATTTCTGCCAGTACGTGAAGTCGATCGTGCTGAACGACGAGGCCTTCGGCAAGACACAGCAGGAACGCACCGATCTGCTCCGCCGTGGCGGTCTGAAGATCTACACGACCCTCGACTACCGCATCCAGACCCCGGCTGCCGAAAGCATGTCCGAGGTCGTTCCCGCCAACGCCGACAATCAGAACTTCGGTGCTGCGGGTGTCTCGATCGAGGTCGGCACCGGCCGAATCCTCTCCATGACGCAGAACACGATGTTCACCGAGACGCCCACCGACGATCAGGCCTACACCTCGCTCGTGTTCGCGGGCGACAAGGAGCACGGTAACTCCGGCGGCTTCCAGGTCGGATCGACGTACAAGCTGTTCACGCTGATCGACTGGCTGGAGAAGGGTCACTCCGTCAACGAGGTGCTCAACGGAACCGTACAGACGAACCTCAAGATCCCGGTCTGCGGTGTGAAGCAGAACGCGGACACCAAGAAGATCGGCAACTTCGGCGGAGGCGGAGGCAGCACGAGTTCGGTGCTGAACTTCACGAAGAACTCGCTCAACAGTGGATACTTCGCGATGGCGTCGAAGCTCGACATCTGCGAGATCAACAAGGTCGCGGACCGCATGGGCGTCACGCTCGCGAACGGCGGCAAGGTCACCGACGAGAACGTGCCCTTCGATGTCCTCGGTCCGAAGAACATCTCCCCGCTGGCGATGGCGAACGCCTACGCGACCGTCGCGAGCGGCGGCAAGTACTGCACGCCCCGCGCGATCGACCGCGTCGTCGGCGCCGACGGCAATGATCGCGAGCTGCCCGCGGCCTCCTGCACCGATGGGGTGTTGCAGCCCGAGATCGCAGCGACCGCGGCGTTCGCGCTGCAGAGCGTGATGGCCGGCGGGGGTACGGGAAACCGGGCCAACCCCAACGACGGGACCCCGCTGATCGGAAAGACCGGTACCCACGACCGGTGGTCGACAATGATGATCGAGTCCAGCACGAAGGTCGCGACCGCTGTCTGGGCAGGCCGCTGGCAGGGCCAGGCGGACATCTATCAGAAGCGGATCAACGGCACTTTCCTCAATGACATGCGGTACCCGGTCGCTCGCGCGGCTCAGGCCGCAGCCAACGCCGCGTACGGCGGCGATGCCTTCCCGCAGCCCGACGGCAAGCTGACCCGCCAGCAGCTCACCACCGTCCCGAGCGTCGTGGGTAAGTCCGTCGAGGAGGCCACGGCCATCCTGACCGACGCCGGCTTCCAGGTCTCCGTCGGTGGCGCGGTCGACAGCGATCTCGCCGCCGGCCTGGTCGCCGCGCAGGACCCGAACGGGGAAGCGGCGAACGGCGCGACGGTCACCCTCACGACCAGCAATGGTCAGGGGACGACCGTGCCCGCGAATCTCGTCGGGATGTCGAGAGCCCAGGCGACCGCAGCACTCGGCGGTGCCGGCTTCACGAACATCGAGTTCGACAACTCGTGCAACCCGCCGACGTCCGTCGTGGGCGGTTCCGACCCCGCGCCGGGCACGGCGGCGAGCAAGTCCACCGCCGTGCGTGTGACGTGCCAGTAGCGGCACGTCGCGGCGCGCACCCGGCCCTCGTCACGCTCGGCGCGATGGGGGCCGTGGGTGTCGGCGCGGCGATCTGGGGCATCGGCATCGAACGGTACCTGTTCACCGTGCGCGAGGCCTCAGCAACGGCTCTCCCGCCCGGCGCAGTGCCGCTTCGCATCCTGCACATCTCCGATGCGCACATGGCCCCGTGGCAGCACCGCAAGCAGGACTGGCTCGCCTCGCTCGCCGAGCTGAAGCCCGATCTCATCGTGAACACCGGGGACAACCTCGGTCACGAAAGGGGTCTGGACGGCATCCGGCGCGCCTTCGCTCCGTTCGCCGGCATCCCCGGCGTGTTCGTGCACGGTTCGAACGACGTCGCCGCTCCGTCACCGCGGAACCCTCTCCGCTACTTCCTCGGACCGTCCAAGAAGCACCACAAGCCCGAGCTCCTCGACACGGATGCGATGGATCGGTACTTCACGGAAGAGCTCGGCTGGACCGACCTGAACAACTCGGCCGCACGTCTGAACATCGCCGGCACCGACGTCGATCTCTTCGGGGTCAACGACGCTCACCGCGATTGGGACCGTCTGGATGCGCTTCCCGATGCCATCGCGGCTCTCGGTGCCCGCGCCGCGGCGACTCCTGTCCTCGGCGTCACGCATGCGCCGTATCAGCGGGTGCTCAACGGGTTCACCGATCTCGGCGCCGATGCGATCCTCGGAGGCCATACACACGGCGGACAGGTCTGCCTTCCCGGGTACGGCGCGCTCGTGGCGAACTGCGACATCCCGCTCAAGCAGGCCAAGGGACTGAGCACCTGGTCGCATGGCGGCCGCACCGTGCCACTCAACGTCAGCGCGGGGTGCGGGCACTCGATCTACGCGCCGGTCCGGTTCGCGTGTCGACCCGAGGCGACTCTTCTCACGCTGACCGCCCGAGTCTGATCCAGCCTCGATTCGGCGCAGAGAGCATTTCCCTGTAGACTCGGAGGGTTGCAAACGGGGTGTGGCGCAGCTTGGTAGCGCGCTTCGTTCGGGACGAAGAGGTCGCAGGTTCAAATCCTGTCACCCCGACCAGTGACACCGGAAGGCCGCCCTCAGGGGCGGCCTTCTCTGTACCGGGACTGTGCACGAAGGGAACGCATGAGCTCTCTCCTCCCGCCGTCGCGCCGTATCGCCCGCGTGTGGGCGCTCGCCCTCAGCGTCCCGTTCCTCATCAGTCTCGCCGCTCTCACCCTCACGCCGTCTAAAGTCGAGGACTCGATGCCGACCCTGCTCGACGCCGTCCTCACGACGGCGCACCGTCTCGGCTGGGAGTGGCTCGACTTCACCCGCCTGGAGATCCTCGCGAACGTGCTCGTCTTCGTGCCGGTCGGCATCTTCTCCTTCGTACTCCTCCCCCGTCGCGTCTGGTTCCTCGCGCTCCTGGTCGGTCCGTTGCTTTCCGCGATGATCGAGACGGCGCAGCGCCTAGCCCTCCCCCACCGCGCGGCGACCGTGAACGATGTCGTGGCCAACACGACGGGTGCCATCCTCGGCGTCGCCATCGCGGTCGTCGTCACCCTGCTGTTCGCCCGGAGACCCTCCCAGCGTCCACCTTCTAGGCTGGAGACACTATGACCACGCCCGCACTCGTCGCCTTCGACCTCGATGACACGCTCGCCCCTTCGAAGGGTCTGATCGACCCGAGGATCGCCCAACTGCTGCGCGCGCTCCTGCGCACGGTCGACGTCGCCATCATCTCCGGCGGCAACGAAGCACAGTTCCGCTCACAGGTCGTCGCCCGACTCGGCGACGCGGATGCCGCAGACCTCGCGCGGCTGCACCTCCTGCCGACCTGCGGCACCCGTTACCTCCGCCACGACGGCGCAGATTTCGCACCGATCTACGCGCACGACCTCAGCGACGTCGACAAGCAGGCCGCTCTCACGGCTCTGCGCGAAGAGGCCGAGCGCCTCGGGCTGTGGGAGGCCGAACCGTGGGGCGAGATCCTCGAGGACCGCGGATCCCAGATCACGTTCTCGGCACTGGGTCAGCGCGCACCGCGCGAGGCGAAGCACGACTGGGACCCGACGGGCGCCAAGCGGAGCGCTCTGCGAGACGCCGTCGCCGCACGTCTGCCCGGCCTCGAGGTCCGCTCGGGTGGATCGACCTCCATCGACATCACCCAGGCGGGTATCGACAAGGCCTTCGGCATGCGGCAGCTCGCCGCCCACACCGGTATCGCGCTCAGCGACATGCTGTTCTACGGCGACCGACTCGACGAGGGCGGGAACGACTACCCGGTCCTCGCGATCGGCGTGCCCTCCATCGCGGTGGAAGGCTGGGAAGACACCGCCGACCGGCTCGACGCGCTTCTGCTGACGCTCTGATCCAGGTGGTGTCGTGCGGACCGACACCCCCGTATGGTCCTAGCATGGCGTCATGGATGCCCTGCTGATCGTCATCGTCGTCGCCGCAGTCTCCAGTGCAGTCTGCTGGGTGCTCTCCCTGATCACCCATGACACCTCCTGGGTCGATCGCGCCTGGTCCATCGTCCCCGTCGCCTACGTGTGGATCTTCGTCGCCGGTGCCTTCGTGAACGGCGAGGGCTCGGTGCGCGTCGTCCTGATGGGTGTGCTCGCGACGGCGTGGGGTGCGCGCCTCACGTTCAACTTCGCCCGCAAGGGCGGCTACACCGGGATGGAGGACTACCGCTGGGCGATCCTCCGCGGACGCATGCGACCCTGGCAGTTCCAGATCTTCAACCTGCTGTTCATCATCTGCTATCAGATGGCGCTGCTCGTGCTCATCACGCTGCCGGCGGCCGTCGCCGCGCAGAATCCGTCTGGGCTCACCGGCTGGGATTCGCTATTCGTGGCCGCATTCCTCGCCTTCCTGGTCGGAGAGACGATCGCCGATCAACAGCAGTGGGTGTTCCATCAGCGGAAGAAGAAGGCGGGCGGGACGCTCGCCCCCGGCTTCGCGACGACGGGCCTGTTCCGCTACAGCAGGCACCCGAACTTCTTCTTCGAGCAGGCGCAGTGGTGGGCCTTCTACGCGATCGGCGCGACAGCGGCGGTCGCAGGAGGCGCCGGTGTCATCGGCGGCGCGCTGAATCCGACGATCGTCGGCCCCTTCCTGCTGACCGTGCTGTTCATCGGCTCGACGATCTTCACCGAATCGATCACCGCGTCGAAGTACCCGGCATACGCCGACTACCGCCGCACGACATCGATGCTCGTGCCGTGGCCGCCGCGCACGCGCGCAGTGGCCACGCAGTCCTGAGGTCCGGATCAGCGCGCCGCCGATCGAGCAGGGCCTCAGCTCACGCGGGCCTCTGCAGCAGCACGTGCGACCGGCACGAGCCGAGTGAGCTGGGTCACGTGCGCGGGCTCGAGCTCGGCGAGTGACGCGACGCCCAGCAGACGCATCGTCCGCTCGATCTCGCTGCGCAGGATCGCGATCGTACGGTCGACGCCCTGACGTCCGCCGGCCATCAGACCGTAGAGGTAGGCCCGTCCGATCAGCGTGAAGTCCGCGCCGAGCGCGACCGCGGCCACGATGTCGGCACCGTTCATGATGCCGGTGTCGATCATCACCGTGAAGTCGTCACCGACCGCGCGACGCACTTCGGGCAGCAGGTGGAACGGGATCGGCGCGCGGTCGAGCTGGCGCCCTCCGTGGTTCGAGAGGACGATGCCGTCGACTCCGGCGTCGCGCAGACGCACCGAGTCCTCGACGTTCTGCACGCCCTTGATCACGATCTTTCCCGGCCAGATGTCGCGGATGACCGCGAGATCGTCATAGCTGATCGTCGGATCCATCGCGGCGTCCAGCAGCTCCCCCACCGTGCCACCGGTGGTGCTCAGAGAGGCGAACTCGAGCTTCGGAGTGGTGAGGAAGTCGTACCACCACCACGGCCGGGGGATCGCGTTGATGATCGTGCCGAGTGTGAGCTGGGGCGGGATGCTGAAACCGTTGCGCTTGTCACGAAGACGCGCACCGGCGACCGGGGTGTCGACCGTGAACTGGAGGGTGTCGAAGCCCGCCGCAGCCGCACGGCGGGTGAGCTCGTAGGAGATCTCGCGATCGCGCATGACGTAGAGCTGGAACCAGTTGCGCCCCTGGGGGTTGGCTGCCTTGACCCCCTCGATCGAGGTGGTGCCGAGTGTGGAGAGCGTGAACGGGATGCCCGCAGCCGCGGCGGCTCCCGCGCCGGCGGTCTCCCCCTCTGTCTGCATCAGGCGCGTGAAGCCCGTCGGCGCGATCCCGAAAGGCAGCGCGGACGGGCCGCCGAGGATCTCGACGGACGTGTCGACGGTGGGTGCCGGTCGCAGGATCCCGGGATGGAACTCCACGTCGCGGAAAGCCTGGCGTGCACGGGTGAGGGACAGCTCGCCCTCCGCAGCTCCGTCCGTGTAGTCGAAGGCTGCCTTGGGCGTGCGCCGCTTGGCGATCAGGCGCAGATCGTCGATCGTGAGTGCACCCTCCAGTCGTCGCTTGCGGCCGTCGAGCTCCGGCTTCTTGAACTTCATCAGCTCGAGGAGCTCGGCGGGGTTCGGGAACTGGCGCTGCACCATGATGTGCCTCTCAGATCTGGGGGTGGATCTCACGGGTGAGGCCCGTGGACGTGTAGTAACCGGTGATGTGCGTGCGGATCAGGGAGCGCGCGGTGTCGACATCGGCGGCGTCGATCGCGTCGACGAGTGCACGGTGCTCGGCACGGAGCCGGGCCGACATCGCGCCCCAGTCCGGGATCGTGGCGACACCCGCCTGCACGTAGGACTCGATCGAGGAACGCAGGCCTGCCATCATCGCGGCGATGACCGTGTTCCCGCTGGCCTCGGCGAGCGCGAGGTGCAGCTGGGCGTCGAGGGCGAGGAACTCCGACGGCGAGAGCCGCGGTCCATCCATCGCGACGAGCAGTTCGTGGGCGCGGCTCGTGTCACGCTCGGGTGCGGCAGCGATCGCGGTGACGACAGCGTCCTCGAGCACGAGGCGAGTGCGGACGACATCGTCGAGCGGGAACCCCTGGGCTGCCACCTGCAGCCTCAGCAACGCCGACATTCCTCCCGTCGGCGTCGCTATCACGATGGCCCCCGACTGCGGGCCGGAACCGGTCGCGGTGCGGATGAGGCCCATCACCTCGAGAACGCGGAACGCCTCCCGAACGCTCGATCGCCCGACTCCGAGCTCCGTGGCGAGGTCCCGTTCCGACGGCAGCCGGTCGCCCGGACCGAGACGCGCGTCGAGGAGGTCTCGTTCGATGTGCTCGAGCACGAGTCGCCATGCGCGTGCCGGCTGGTCCGCCATCGATCCTCCTGTGGTCTGACCACAGAGTATCGCGTGTGGTCAGACCACGCAAACGAGAGTCGACGGCACACCCGCTGTGCGGGGCGCGGGTGAAAGGAGGGCAGGCTCAGCCCAGGCGCCCGCCGGATTCCTCGAGGTAGCAGGTGCCGCAGAGCGACTCGTACGTGGTCAGCTCGGGCGACGCCGATCCGGTCGCGCCCTCATCGATGGCGACCTGATCGCCGTCGAACACGAAGCGCCCGCCGACCACGCGGCCGTTGAACACGGCCTTCCGCCCGCAGCGGCAGATGGTCTTGAGCTCCTCCAGGGAGTGCGAGATCGCGAGCAGCCGCGCGGAGCCGGGAAAGGCGTGGGTGAGAAAGTCGTTGCGGATCCCGTAGGCGATCACCGGGATGCCGTCCACGACCGCGATCCGGAAGAGGTCGTCCACCTGGGTCGGAGTGAGGAACTGCGCCTCGTCGATCAGCAGGCATGCCACGTCGCGCGGGCCTTCCGGGAGCAGCTCTTCATCGGCCGCATGCTGCATGCGCTCACGATGCTTCGCGAACATCACGCGCGCATCGTCGTCGGGGGCGATGAGGAAATCGACCCGGCGTGTGACGCCCAGTCGGCTCTCGATCTCGGACGCGCCCTTGGTGTCGATCGCCGGCTTCGCGAGCAGCACGCGCTGCCCTCGCTCTTCGTAGTTGTAGGCAGCCTGCAGCAGAGCCGTCGACTTGCCCGAGTTCATCGCGCCGTAGCGGAAGTAGAGCTTCGCCACGGGACGACCTCAGACGTTGATGCCGAGGACGGCTGCGGTGGCTTCGGTCGACTTCTCCGCGAGTTCCGGCTTCTCGTTCAGCTTCTCCCCGAAGGTGGGGATCAGGGCGCGCAGCTCCGGCTCCCATCCCGGGTACTCCGCCGGGAAGCACTTCTTGAGCAGGTCGAGCATGATCGGGACGGCCGTGGATGCCCCCGGCGATGCCCCCAGCAGACCTGCGATGGAACCGTCCGCCGCCGCGACGACCTCGGTGCCGAACTGCAGGATGCCACCCTTCTTCGGGTCCTTCTTCATCACCTGGGCACGCTGACCGGCGTCGATGAGGGTCCAGTCCTCATCCTTGGCCGTGGGCATGAAGGTGCGCAGGCTGTCGACCTTCTTGGCATGGTTCTTCAGCAGCTCGCTCACGAGATACGTGATGAGATCGGGGTTCTTCACCGCGACCTGGAGCATGGGAAGCAGGTTATGCGGGCGCACCTGGGTGACGATGTCGAGCATCGAACCGTTCTTCAGGAACTTCGGGCTGAAGGTGGCGAACGGGCCGAACATGAGCGACGCCTCGCCGTCGACGACACGGGTGTCGAGGTGCGGGACCGACATGGGCGGAGCGCCGACGGACGCCTGCGAATAGACCTTCGCCTTGTGCTGGCCGACGATGGTCGGATTCGTGGTCTTGAGGAACTGCCCGCCGATCGGGAAGACGCCGTAGCCCTTGATCTCAGGAATCCCGGAATTCTGCAGAAGCTTGAGAGCCCAGCCGCCCGCCCCGACGAACACGAAACGGGCCTTGACCTCGTTCGGGGTGTGTCCGATGCTGTTGCGGTACTTGACCAGCCAGGTGCCGTCCTTCTGCTTCTTCAGGCTGCGCACCTCGTGGTTCGTACGCAGTGACACGCCCGCGTCGGTCAGGTGGTCGAAGAGCTGATGCGTGAGAGAGCCGAAGTCGACATCGGTACCGGCGGGCACCCGCGTCGCAGCGAAGGGCTCGCCCTTGCGCCGCTGCTGCATGAGCAGCGGAGCCCACTTGTTGATGACGCGAGAGTCCTCGCTGTACTCGATGCCCGCGAACAGCGGCTGCTTCTTCAGCACCTCGTAGCGGTTCTTGAGGTAGGCGACATCCTTCTCGCCCCGCACGAACGTCATGTGCGGCGTCGCGTTGATGAAGGTCGACGGCTCGTCGAGCACGCCCCGCTCCACCAGAGACGACCAGAACTGACGGCTCTGCTGGAACTGCTCGTTGATCGACACCGCCTTGGCGGGGTCGAGCGGAGCGTCGCCCTGCTGGGGCATGTAGTTCAGCTCGCACAGGGCGGCGTGGCCCGTGCCGGCGTTGTTCCACGGGTTGGAGCTCTCCTGAGCCACCTCGGAGAGTCGCTCGAAGGCGACGATCTTCCACTCCGGCTGCAGCTCGTGCAGGAGAGTACCCAGGGTGGCGCTCATGATGCCACCGCCGATCAGGACGACATCGACGTTTTCAGTCACCGAGCCAGTCTAGTTCGCGGGCGCGCTGCCGCCGACCATGCGGCCGGTTCCAGCAGACCGCTTCCACATGACGGGGATACCGTCAGGCTATGACCGCCAGGCGCTCGGCGAGGATCTCGGCGATCTGCACCGCGTTCAGCGCAGCACCCTTGCGCAGGTTGTCGTTGCTCAGGAACAGCACGAGCCCCTTGCCCTCGGGGGCGGACTGATCCGCCCGGATACGGCCGACGAAGCTCGGGTCCTGTCCTGCGGCCTGCAGCGGGGTCGGCACCTCGTCGAGCACGACGCCGGGAGCGGCGCTCAGGACCTCGCGCGCACGCTCGGGCGTGATGTCGTCGGCGAACTCCACGTTGATCGACAGCGAGTGCCCGGTGAAGACGGGGACTCGCACGCAGGTGCCCGCGACGCGAAGATCGGGGAGCTCGAGGATCTTGCGGCTCTCGTTGCGGAGCTTCTTCTCCTCGTCGGTCTCGTTGTCCCCGTCGTCGACCAGGTTGCCCGCGAAGGGGATCACGTCGAAGGCGATCGGGGCGATGTACTTCTCGGGCTCGGGGAAGTCGACCGCGGATCCGTCGTGCACGAGACGAAGGGTGTCGCCCTGGGCCAGCACTCCCTCGACCTGACCGAGCAGCTCCTGCGCGCCGGCGAGGCCGGACCCGGAGACGGCCTGGTACGTCGAGACGATGAGCCGCTCGAGGCCGGCCTCGGCGTGCAAGGCCTTCAGCACGGGCATCGCGGCCATCGTGGTGCAGTTCGGGTTCGCGATGATGCCCTTGGGGCGCTCGTCGATCGCGTGCGGGTTGACCTCGCTGACCACGAGCGGCACCTCGGGGTCCATGCGCCAGGCACTGGAGTTGTCGACGACCACGGCACCGGCGGCGGCGAAGCGGGGCGCGTACGCACGGCTCGCCGTGGCACCGGCCGAGAACAGGGCGATGTCGATCCCCGCCGGGTCCGCGGTCTCGACGTCTTCCACGATGACCGTCGCGCCGCCGAACTCGATCGCCGTGCCGGCGGAGCGCGCGGACGAGAACAGACGCAGGTCGCCGATCGGGAACGACCGCTCGGCGAGAATCTCGCGCATCACGGTGCCCACCTGGCCGGTGGCGCCGACGATGGCGACGGAGAGTCCTGATTCGGAGATGCGGGTCATGATGTTCCTTGGCGTCGTGCGGTACTGCGTACGAGGCTTCGGGCGCGGCGTCGGGGTGCTGAGGCTGCGCCTGGCGCCGGTGTCAGGGTTGCGGTGAGTCTACCGCGACCAGGAGGAGAGCTCGCCATGCCGCGAAGCCTCGGGCATCCGCGGGGTCAGGCAATACGGCGAGATCAGGCTGATCTGCCCTGCATGTGCCTGATGCGACGCGTTCGCCTGATCCGACGACGCGGCAGGAAGCCTGCGAAAGTTGGCAGAGATCAGCGGCCGGTGCCGGCGTGGACTGTCGCCTCGGCATCGCCATCGAGCCCGTAGGCGGTGTGCACGGTGCGAGCGGCCTCGGTGAGGTCGGTGTCGCGGAGCACCACGGAGATGCGGATCTCGGAGGTCGAGATCATCTCGATGTTGATGCCTCCGGCGGACAGCGCCTCGAAGAGCGTCGCCGAGACACCGGAGTGCGTGCGCATGCCCGCCCCGACCACCGAGAGCTTGCCGATCTGGTCGTCGTGGATCAGGTTCTGGAACCCGACCTCGGTCTGCTCCCCCGCGAGGGCCTTGAGCGCGGCAGCAGCATCCGCCTTGGGCACCGTGAAGGAGATGTCGGTGCGTCCGGTCGCCGACACGTTCTGCACGATCATGTCGACGTTGGCGCCCGACTTCGCGACGATCTTGAAGATCTCGGCGGCCTTGCCCGGCACGTCGGGCACACCCGCGACCGTGATCTTGGCCTGGCTGAAGTCGGTGGCGACGCCGGCGACGATCGGTTCTTCCATGACTACTCCCTCGGCTTCGCGAGGGTTCTTCATGCCCTCGCCCAGAACGTACGTGCCCTCGGACGACGAGAACGTCGACCGGGCGTGGATGAGGACACCGTGACGGCGTGCGTACTCGACGGCGCGGATGTACAGCACCTTGGCCCCGTTGGCGGCGAGCTCGAGCATCTCCTCACTGGAGACGTGATCGAGCTTCTGCGCCTTCGGGATCACGCGCGGGTCGGCGGTGAAGATGCCGTCGACATCGCTGTAGATCTCGCACACGTCGGCGTCGAGCGCGGCGGCGAGCGCGACTGCGGTGGTGTCGGATCCACCACGACCGAGAGTCGTGATGTCGCGGGTGTCGCGGTTGAAGCCCTGGAATCCCGCCACGATCACGATCGCCCCCTCGTCGAGGGCTTCGCGCAGACGCACGGGGGTCACATCGACGATGCGGGCAGCGCCGTGCTGGGAGTCCGTGATCATGCCGGCCTGGCTGCCCGTGAAGGAGCGCGCCTCGAAGCCCATCGAGTGGATCGCCATGGCCAGCAGCGCCATCGAGATGCGCTCTCCGCTGGAGAGCAGCATGTCGAGCTCACGCGGTGCCGGGATCGGCGCGACCTCGTTCGCGAGGTCGAGCAGTTCGTCTGTGGTGTCGCCCATAGCGCTCACGGCGACCACCACGTCGTGTCCGGCACGACGCGTGTCGACGATGCGCTTGGCGACGCGCTTGATGCTCTCTGCGTCGGCGACGGACGAGCCGCCGTACTTCTGCACGATGAGGGCCACGATCACTCCCTGGGATGACGGGCGGATCCGCCCACGCTCATTCTACGATCGGCGCGTATGCCCCGCCGCGCATGTGACACCTGCCGGGTGCGCGGCGAGCAGGCGTCAGAGCGAGGGCGGGAGCGCCTGGGGCGAGACCGGACGGAGGCGGCCGCCGGTGGCGGCGAACCAGCATCCGACGATGATCAGCGGGAAGCCGAGCAGCAGGCCGGGAGTCAGGGGCTCGGCGAGGACGATGGCGCCGAGGACGATCGCGACCACGGGATTCACGTAGGTGAACAGCGGAGCGCGCACCGGCCCGACCTCGCGGATGAGCGCGAAGAACGCCAGGAAGGCCACGGCCGTGCAGATCACCGCGAGCGCGAGGAGCGCGGCGATCGACGGCAGCGTGGGCACCTCGTGTTGGGTGAGCGCTCCGATCGGCAGGTAGAAGATGCCGATCATGAGCAGGGACAGCGTGATGGTGCCGAGCGAGGGGACGTCGTTGAGCTTGCGCGCGACGATGAAGGGTGCGATCGCGTACAGCACCGCGACCAGGAGCACCTCGCCCGCGGCCAGAAGGCTGACCTCGCCGCCGAAGAGCCCCGGGCCCGCGACCACGACCGCCACGCCGACGAAGCCGACCAGCAGTCCGATGCCGCGTGCGGGCCGCAGCACTCGGCGGTCGCCACCACCCAGGGCGATCAGCGCGGCGAACAGCGGAACGGTCGCCACGAGCAGGCCGGTCATGCCGGAGGGCAGCGTCATCTCCGCATGCCCGAGCAGCACGAACGGCCCCGCCATCTCGACCGCGCCGAACGCGAGCACCCATGGCCAGTGCTTGAGAGCAGCCCGCAGCGCACCGCTGCGGATCGCGAACGGCAACAGCAGCAGGGCCGCGATGAGGGTGCGCCCCGCCACGATCGCCGGCGGCGAGAACGACTCGACCGCGACGCTGATGAACAGGTACGGCACTCCCCACAGCAGTGCCATCGCCCCGAAGAGGAGCCAGCCGCGCCGCGAGAAGCCCGCGTTCGGGCTCACAGGACGCGCCGGCCCTCGAAGGCACGGCCGAGGGTGACCTCGTCGGCATACTCGAGGTCGCCGCCGACGGGCAGACCGGACGCGAGGCGGGAGACCGTGATCTGCATCGTCGTGAGCAGACGGCTGAGATAGCTCGCGGTGGCCTCTCCCTCGAGGTTCGGGTTGGTGGCGAGGATGACCTCCTGCACCGTGCCGTCGGCGAGGCGTGTCATCAGCTGGGCGATGCGCAGATCGTCCGGACCGATGCCGGCGATGGGGCTAATGGCTCCACCGAGTACGTGGTAGAGCCCGCGGAACTCCCTCGTGCGCTCGATCGCCGCGACGTCCTTCGCGTCTTCGACCACGCAGATCAGGGCCTGGCTGCGACGCGGGTCGCGGCAGATGGCGCAGCGATCCTGTTCTGCGACGTTGCCGCAGATCTCGCAGAACCGCACGCGGGTACGGATCTCGCCGAGCAGCTCGGCGAGACGCGCGACATCGAACGTCGGCGTCTGCAGGATGTGGAACGCGATCCGCTGGGCGGACTTGGGACCGATACCGGGAAGCCGCCCGAACTCGTCGATCAGCTCTTGGACGATGCCGTCATACATCAGGAGAACCTCGTCGGGGGCTCGTAGGGCTCTTCGCGCACGAACGTCGCGCCGAGCACCTGGCGGATCACGGCCTCACCGTAGCGCTGCACTCCCCCGGCGGAGGGCTGGCGCTCGACGACGACCGGAGGGGTGGCGGCGGCCGTGCGCTGCGTCTGCGGCGCGGACCGCGCGGGAGGGGCCTGACGCGGTGGCGACGACTCTGCGGGCGGCTCGTAAGAAGGGTCGTACGGCGGCTCGTCGTCGAAGGCCGGAGCCTCGTCATCACCGGGCAGCGGGGGCTCGTCCCGGTCTACGGCGCCGTCGGAAGGAGGAGCAGGGGCCGAAGCAGCCGCCTCGACCTCTTCCGGCTCGTCGTCGACGGCGAGGGGTGCCGTCGGGGCCGGAGCCTCGCGCACCGGACTCTCGGTCGCGGTCGGGATCGGTGCGACAGCCCACTCCGTCACGGTGGAGGCGGAAGCACCGCGGACCTGCGAACGAGGAGAACCCGCTGACGCAGGCTCCGATGCGGGAGCGGCCTCCGCCGGGGCCGACGCCCCGGACGACGAGGGCTGGCGCGGGGCGCCTCCCGCCGGCATCGGCGCGGGCAGGTACTTCACCCGGACGCCGAGCTCGTTCTCGATCGCCGACCGCAGATGATCGGAGGGACCGGAGCCGGGGGTCGTGCCCTTGAACTTCGCGACGTCGTGCTGGCTGGTGAATCCGAGCGTCAGCACCTCGGTCTCGGTGACATACGCCAGCGGCTGCACGGCCGTGGCCAGCAACCAGGACGTGCGGCTGATGCTCTCGAGACGCGTGAGCACCGCGGGCCATGCTGCGCGGATCCGTTCGAAGGTGACCGGCCCCTGCGGGACGGCGGGCTCGGGTGCCGCCGTCTCGGGAGCGGTGCCGGTGGCATCGCCTGCGACCTGCTCGCCGGCAGGGACGGACTCGGCACGGGCGGACTCCGCGGCTGCGGGCTCTGGTGCTGCAACGGCAGGGGCGGACGGAGCAGCCGCGGGTGCAGCCGGTGCTGCTGCCGCCGGTGCTGGAGCTGCCACGGCCGGAGCAGCGGTCGAACGGACGGACGCCGTCGCCGCGCGCTCGCCTCCAGCCACGGGCGCCGACGCAGCGGTGTCGGTCGCTCCGGCGAGCACGCGCGCGACCATGAGCTCGAGGTGCAGCCGCGGCGACGTGGCACCGGACATGTCGTCGAGGGCGGCGCTGACCACATCGGCCGTGCGCGAGAGGCGGGCGGAGCCGAATGCGTCGGCCTGAGCCCGCATGCGCTCCAGGTCGTCTTCCGCGACCCCGCGCAGGACGGCGGAAGCTCCAGGCCCGACCGCCGCGATCACGATGAGGTCGCGCAGACGCTCGAGCAGGTCGTCGACGAAGCGGCGAGGGTCCTGGCCGGTCTGCACCACGCGGTCGATCGCGGGGAAGGCGGATGCGGCGTCGCCGGCCGCGAGCGCGTCGACGATCTCGTCGAGCAGTGCAGCGTGCGTGTATCCGAGCAGGGCGACGGCGCGCGCGTAGCCCACCGTGACCGTCTCGGACCCGGCCGGCGCGTCCGACCCGGCGATCAGCTGGTCGAGGAGCGAGAGGGTGTCACGCGGCGAACCGCCACCCGCACGGACCACGAGCGGGAGCACACCCTGCTCGACGATCACGCCCTCCTCGGCGCACAGCTTGGCGACGTACTCGAGCATCGCCGCAGGCGGCACGAGTCGGAACGGATAGTGGTGGGTGCGCGAGCGGATGGTGCCGAGCACCTTCTCGGGCTCGGTGGTCGCGAAGATGAACTTGACGTGCTCCGGCGGCTCTTCGACGAGCTTCAGCAGCGCGTTGAAGCCCTGGGGCGTCACCATGTGCGCCTCGTCGAGGATGAAGATCTTGTAGCGGTCGCGGCTCGGGGCGAAGGTGGCCCGCTCACGCAGGTCGCGCGCGTCGTCGACGCCGTTGTGGCTCGCGGCGTCGATCTCGACGACGTCGAGCGATCCACCGCCGGCGCGCGACAGCTCGACGCAGCTCGGGCAGACTCCGCAGGGCACGTCGGTCGGCCCCTCGGCACAGTTCAGGCACCGCGCGAGGATGCGCGCAGACGTCGTCTTCCCGCACCCGCGGGGACCGGAGAACAGGTAGGCGTGGCCGACCCTGTCACCTCGCAGCGCCGTCATCAGAGGATCGGTCACCTGAGACTGCCCGATCATCTCGCCGAATGCTTCGGGGCGGTAGCGGCGGTAGAGGGCTGTGGTCACCACAACAGCCTACGGCGTGCCACCGACCTTCGGCGGGCCGAGCGGTCAGTCGATCGGTTCGATCACCGGGATCGCCGTGGTGATCACCGGAACGGACGCCGACATACGCGTCCCGTCCTCGCGTCGGGCGTCGGCGAACTGCCGGAGGGTAGGCCGTCCGGGGATCAGCGGACCCTGATCGGCGAGCGGCACGACGACCTCATCCTCCACCGTGGCGATGTAGGCCGTGTCCCGCACGCTGAAGGGCACGGGCGGTCCGTTGCGCACCTCCACGCGGAGCTCGTCCTTCGTCACCGTCACCCGCAACGTCGACCCCTGCCACTGCAGCGGGAACGACAGCGACGGCCATCCGGCAGGCAGCCGCGGGTCGAAGCTGAGGTCGCCGGCGTAGTCTCGCATGCCGCCGAAGCCGCACACCAGCGCCGTCCACACCCCACCGGCCGACGCCACGTGCACACCGTCGGCCGCGTTGTGGTGCAGGTCGTGCAGGTCGACGAACAGCGACTGCTCGAAGTACTTCTGCGCGAGGTCCTGGTACCCCACCTCGGCCGCCAGGATCGACTGCACGACGGCCGACAGGGTGGAGTCGCCGGTGGTGAGCGGGTCGTAGTAGTCGAAGTCCGCCTTCTTCTCCTCGGGCGTGAAGTGATTGCCCTGCAGGAACAGTGCGAGCACGACGTCGGCCTGCTTGAGCACCTGGAACCGGTAGATGACCAGGGGGTGGAAGTGCAGCAGGAGCGGACGCTGCTCGGCCGGGGTGTTGGCGAGGTCCCAGACCTCCCGCTCGAGGAACAGCGAGTCCTGCGGGTGGATGCCGAGCCCTTCGCTGTAGGGGATGTACATCGCCTCGGCCGCGCGGTCCCAGGCCTCGGCCTCTCCGGGACCGAGGCCCGTGCGATCGACCAGCTTGACGTAGTCGTCGGGATAGCTCTCGCGGATCTCACGCACCACCTTGGCTGCGTAGCGGAGGTTGTAGCGTGCCATGACGTTCGTGTAGAGGTTGTCGTTCACGACCGTCGTGTACTCGTCCGGTCCCGTGACACCGTGGATGTGGAACGTATCGATCCCGTCGCCCGCGCCGGTCTCCTCGACCAGACGCGAAGCGCGCCAGAACCCGAGCGTCGCCCACAGCCGAGCGGTCTCGATCGCGATGTCCGCGCCCTCTCGGCGCAGGAACTCCTCGTCGCCGGTGGCACGCACGTACTTGCCGAGTGCGAAGCTGATATCGGCGTTGATGTGGTACTGCGCGGTGCCGGCTGCGTAGTAGGCGGAGGCCTCCTCGCCGTTGATCGTGCGCCACGGGAACAACGCTCCCGCCTCGTTGAGCTGCGCCGCCCTGCGTCGTGCGGCCGGAAGCATCCCCACGCGCGCGCGGAGGGCGTTGTAGGCCCACCGCGGTGACGTGTAGGTGAGGAAGGGGAGCACGTAGATCTCGGTGTCCCAGAAGTAGTGGCCGCTGTATCCCGATCCGGAGACGCCCTTGGCCGGCACCCCGGCGCCATCGGCGCGAGCCGAGGCCTGCGCGAGCTGGAACAGGCACCAGCGGGTGGCCTGCTGCAGGTCGTCGCGTCCGCCGATCTGCACGTCGCTCCGGTCCCAGAACGCGTCCAGCCACTCCCTCTGGCGACGGAACACGGACTCGACGCCCTCGTCCGCAGCGCGATCGAGGGTCCGCCGGCAGCGGTCGACGAGCTCCCGCGGCGGCACCCCCCGCGACGTGTGGTAGCTGACGAGCTTGGTCACCGTGATCGGCACACCGGCCTTCGCCTGCACGCGGAAGACGTTCTTGGCGATGTCGGGCTCCACGAGCGTGCGGGCGTTGTACTCGTTCTCGGTCTCGACGATGTGGTCGGCGACCACCGCGACCGTCATCCCCGAATCGGCGACGCGGTAGGACAGCGCGGAGCGCAGGCCGTCCTGCCAGTGCTCGGCCGGTTCCAGCACGCGGTCGGCGATCTTCTCGGCCTTGCGGGGGTCGAAGGCCTCGGCCTTCGTGCCGATCGGTGTGCCGGCGTACACCCCTGCGCCGTCCTGCCTGTTCAGCAGCTGGCAGCTGATCGTGACCGGGGCGTCGGAGTTCTCCACCACGACCTCGAGGCGCAGCACCGCGAGGTGACGCTCCTCGAAGCTCACGATGCGCTCGTCGCGCATGCGCACGCGCTTGCCCGACGGCGTCTCCCACACCACGAAGCGCTCGAGCACGCCGGTGCGGAGGTCGAGGGTGCGGCGGTACTCGCGCACATCGGCGTCGTCGAGCGAGATCGGCTCGTCGTCGACGTACACGCGCATGACCTTGGCATCCGGTGCGTTGACGATCGTCTGCCCGACCTCGGCGAAGCCGTAGGCCTGCTCGGCATGACGGATCGGCCACGTCTCGTGCAGTCCGTTGATGAAGGTGCCGTGCTCCTGGGCGCCACGGCCCTCGATGTGATTGCCGCGCACGCCGAGGTAGCCGTTGCCGACGGAGAACAGCGTCTCGCCGACGCCCTCCTCCGAATAGTGCGTGTCGATCAGACGCCACGGGTCGACGGGGAAGCGGTCGCGGTCGATCATGCGGACTCCGGGGTCTCGGTGCGGGAAGCGGGAAGAAGGAGGGCGAGGTCGTCGACGACGACGGTCGCGCCGGCGGCGCGGAGGGCGTCTGCGCCCGTGCCCCGGTCGACGCCGACCACGGTCGCGAAGCCGGCTGCGGCAGCGGAAGCAGCACCGGACGTGGCGTCCTCGACGGCGACGGCGCGGGCCGGGTCGACACCGAGGGCGGTCGCACCGGCGGCGAACATGTCGGCCGCGGGCTTGGAGGCCAGACCATCGCGCTCGGCGACGACGCCGTCGACCACGATGCGGAAGAAGGAGCGGATGCCGGCGGCACCGAGGACCTCTTCGGCGTTCTTGGAGCTCGAGACCACGCCGAGCGGGATGCCTGCCGCATGCAGCGCCTCGACGAGGGCGAGCGAACCGGGGTACGCGGCGATGCCCTGACCGCGCAGCGACGCGGCGAACGCGGCGTTCTTGCGGTTGCCGATGCCGCACACCGTCTCGGCCGAGGGGTCGTCGTCGACGTCGCCCCAGGGCAGCTCGACGTTGCGACTGCGCATCAGGCTGGCCACGCCGTCGTAGCGCTTCTTGCCGTCGACGTAGTCGTAGTAGTCGGCGTCGGTGTACGGCGGAGTGATGCCCCATCGCGCGAACACGTCGTCGAAGACCGCCTTCCACGCGCGCATGTGCACCTCAGCCGTGGGTGTCAGCACACCGTCGAGGTCGAACAGCACGCCGTCAGCGTGGAACAGGTCGGGCAGTGCTTCGGGCACAGAGCCTCCAGGAGAAGGGCGATCGTCGGGCCGGCACCTCTCCGTGCCACTGTGCAAGCGTAATGCGGTGACGCGCCACGGGGTAACCCCCGCGGAAGGATCAGAGAAGCGATCAGAGCAGCTCGGCCGTCTGCCTGGCGATCTGCAGTTCCTCGTCGGTGGGCACCACCAGCACCGTGACGCGGGACGCATCCGTGGAGATGCGGCGGATGCCCCGCTCGCGCGCCTCGTTCCTCGCCCCGTCGATCTCCACTCCGGCGAACCCGAGTGTCGCCATGGCCGCTGCACGCACCGGGGCCGCGTTCTCGCCCACACCGGCCGTGAACGCGATGACGTCCACTCCGCCGAGCTGTGCGATGTAGGCACCCGCGTACGCACGCAGGCGGTGCACGTAGACGTCGAAGGCGAGGATCGCCGCGTCGTCCTCTGCCTCGACACCGGCGAGGATGTCGCGCATGTCACTGCGCCCCGCGAGGCCGGCGAGACCGCTGCGGGTGTTGAGCAGCGAGTCGAGGTCGTCGATCGACAGGCCGGCACGGCGCGACAGGTGCACGAGCGCCGCCGGGTCGATGTCTCCGGAGCGCGTCCCCATGACCAGGCCCTCGAGCGGCGTGAGGCCCATCGAGGTCTCCACCGACCGGCCGCCGTCGATCGCGGTCACCGACGCGCCGTTGCCGAGGTGGAACACCAGCTGACGGAGCTCGGAGATGTCACGGCCGAGGAACGCGGCGGCAGACTCGCTCACGTACTGGTGACTCGTGCCGTGGAAGCCGTAGCGCCGCACCCGATGCTCCGCGGCGAGCGCGGCGTCGATCGCATAGGTGTAGGCGGCGGGCGGGAGCGTCTGGTGGAAGGCGGTGTCGAACACCGCGACGTGCGGCACCTCGTCGAACACGGCCCGCGCGGCACGGATGCCGGCGAGGTTCGCGGGGTTGTGCAGCGGCGCGAGCACCGCGAGCTCGTCGATCTGGCGCTCCACGTCGGCGTCGATCAGGGTCGGCGCGTAGAAGCGCGCACCGCCGTGGACCACGCGATGCCCGACCGCGACGGGGCGGTGCTCGTCGAGCGAGGGGCCGTGAGCGGCGAACTGCTCGCGCATCACCTCGAACGCCTCGGCGTGGTCGGCGATCGGCCGGTCGCTGCGGAAGGTGGCATCGACCATCGTCGGCACGGCATCGCCGTCGACGGCGGGACGCACGGTGTGTGCGACCGGGCTGCTCTCCTGACCGATGCGCTCGATCAGTCCGCTCGCCAGCAGGTTCTCCTGCTCGATGTCGATCAGGCTGTACTTCAGCGAGGAGGATCCGCTGTTGATGACCAGGATGGCGCTCATGCCGGGTTCCCCGTCTGCTCTGTCGTGCGCTCCGCTCCCTGCGCCTGGATGGCCGTGATCGCCACCGTGTTGACGATGTCGGCGACGAGCGCACCTCGGGAGAGGTCGTTGATGGGCTTGTTGAGGCCCTGCAGCACCGGTCCGATCGCGACGGCACCGGCCGACCGCTGCACGGCCTTGTACGTGTTGTTCCCGGTGTTGAGGTCGGGGAACACGAACACGGTCGCCCTGCCCGCCACGGCCGAGTCGGGGAGCTTGGCCTTGGCCACAGCCGCGTCCGCCGCCGCGTCGTACTGGATCGGGCCTTCGACAGGCAGCTCGGGGGCGCGCTCGCGCACGAGAGCGGTGGCCGCGCGCACCTTGTCGACATCTGCGCCGGAGCCGGACTCCCCCGTCGAGTACGACAGCATCGCCACCCGCGGATCGATGCCGAACTGCCGGGCGGTCGTCGCCGATGAGACCGCGATGTCGGCGAGCTGCTCGCTCGTGGGGTCGGGGATCACGGCACAGTCGCCGTAGACGAGCACCCGATCGGCGAGCGCCATCAGGAACACGCTGGAGACGACGTTGACCCCCGGCTTGGTCTTGATGATCTCGAACGACGGGCGGATGGTGTGCGCCGTGGTGTGCGCGGCACCCGACACCATGCCGTCCGCGAGTCCGAGATGCACCATCATGGTGCCGAAGTACGACACGTCGGTCACGGTGTCGGCAGCCTGAGCGAGGGTGATCCCCTTGTGCGCCCGCAGCCGTGCGTACTCCGCGGCGAAGCGCTCGACGAGCTCGGGATCGTTGGGGCTGAGCACCTGGGCCGCAGCGATGTCGATGCCGAGTTCGGTCGCCCTGGCACGGATGGCCGCCTCGTCGCCGAGGATCGTCAGATCTGCCACCTCTCTCGCGAGCAGCGTCGCCGCGGCACGGAGGATGCGGTCGTCGTCCCCCTCCGGCAGCACGATGCGGCGGCGGTCGGCGCGCGCCCGTTCGATGAGTCCGTACTGGAACATCAGCGGCGTCACGACGTGCGCCTCCGCGAGCCCGAGCTGCTCCGTGAGCTCCGTGATGTCGACGTGGGCCTGGAAGAGGGCGAGCGCGCGGTCGTACCGTGTGCGCGAGTCGGCGGAGATGCGGCCGCGGGTGCTCATCACCCGCACTGCGGTGTCGTATGTACCCAGATCGGTGGTGATGATCGGCACCGACGATGCGAAGCCGTCGAGCAGCTGGACGATGGGCTCCGGCAGCGGGAACGGGCCGTTCAGGATGATGCCGGCGATGCGGGGGAAGGTGCCAGACGAATCGGCGAGCAGCGCGGCCAGCAGCACCTCTGTGCGGTCGGCGGGGATCACCACGACGGCCTCTTCGGTCAGCCGCGGCAGCACGTTCACCATCGACATACCAGCGACGACGATCGTCAGCGCCTCTCTGGTCAGTCGATCGTCATCGCCTTTGAGCAGGGTCCCGTCGACGGCGGCGAGGATGCCGCGGATCGAGGGCGCGACCAGTGCGCGGTCCTCGGGGATCGCCCACACCGGCGTGCTCGCGGCTGGCAGGGCGGCGTGCACCGCCGTGACGATGTCGTCGAGCGCTGCGGGATCGGCGCGGTTCACGGCGACGGCGAACAGCTCCGCGCGCTCCTCCGCGAGTTCGGACAGGGCGAGGGCGGCGATCTGCGCGATCGCCGCAGCGGGACGCGCCGTCGTCGTCCCGAGCTGCTCGGCCTGACGCTGCTGGTCGCGGCCGCTGAGCACGAGCAGCACCGGCGCACCGAGGTTCGCCGCGATCCTGGCGTTGAAGCCGAGCTCGGCTGGGCTCGCCACATCGGTGTAGTCGCTGCCGACGACGACCACGGCATCGCACTGCGCCTCGACGGCCTTGAACCGTGCCACGACCGTCGACAGCGCGGCCTCGGGATCGGCGCGCACATCGTCGTAGGTGACGCCGATGCAGTCGTCGTAGTCGAGGTTCACCCCGTCGTGCGCGAGCAGGAGCTCCAGGATCTCGTCGCGTTCCGTGACCGACCGGGCGATGGGACGGAACACGCCGACCCGCGGCGAGACGCGCATCAGGGCATCGAGAGCCCCGAGGGCGATCGTCGACTTGCCGGTATGGCCTTCGGCCGAGGTGATGTAGATGCTCTGCGCCACGGCTTCAGCTTAGGCGCGGCGTCCATGAACGCACCGAGCGTCGCACCGGATCAATTGCGGGGCATCACTCGCACGGACCCGACAGGGCGTCGACGACAGCCGTGGCGTCGGCCCCGAACCGGGAGTAGTAGTCGCGGTCCGTGTTGATCTGCACCCGATGGATCGCGTGCGACGGCTCCATCGTCTGCCAGTCGGGGAGCCTCCCCAGCCGGTCGAAGAACAGCGTCGTCGCCGTTGCCGGATCCATCCTCTGCTCGGCGCTCCCCCACCACTCCTGCTGCTGGAACAGTCCGATGCTGGTGGTGCGCGAGCCGTCGGGGTTGGTGAATCCGCGCGTCTCCCAGTCGCCGTAGTCGATGTTGCGCAGGCTGCTCTCGCCCATCGCCGTCATCACACCGAGGATCTGCCCGTCGCGTCCGAAGCCGAGCGATTCCGCCGTGCGGATGATCGTGGCGGCGTTGACGAGCTGCTCCCCGCTCCAGCCCTCGATCCCTGCCGCGGGGAACGTCTGCGGATCGTCGATGCAGATCGGTGCGGGATCGCGCGCGAGACCGAGCGGGATCAGGACGAAGAGGCCGACGACCACGACGAGCGCACCGGCCGACAGCAGCAGGCGCCGCGCGATCTTCCGGCGCCGGAGGCGATTCGCCGCCTGGCGTCGAGCACCGGGCTTGCGCCGACGCCTGGTGGTTCCGCGCCGCGTCGCCTTCCTCGCCGCCGGCGTGCGCTTCGCCCGCGGGGGTGCGGCGCTCATGCGGGCAGGGCTCCGCGTGGCGATCGTGCACGGCGACCGATGAATGCGGCCATGCCGCCGCCGATGGCGCCGAACAGGTGCGCCTGCCAGGAGATGCCCTCGGCGACACCAAAGACGCCGGCGAGCATCGACCCGCCGTACAGCCCGATCACGACCACGGCGATCACGGCGTACAGGATGCGGTGCGCGACGCGACCTGGCGCGAACACCCGCATCACCACGTACCCGAAGTAGCCGAAGACCAGCCCCGAGGCTCCGACCGTGAGGGTGCCCGGTGCGTTGAACACCCAGGTGCCGATACCGCCGACGATCGCGACGATGGCCGTGACAGCCCAGAACCGGCGGGCGCCTTCCACGGCGACGAGGCACCCGAGCACCAGGAACGGCACCGAGTTGCCGATCAGATGCTGCCAGTTCGCGTGCAGGAGAGGACCGAGCACGATGCCCCCGAGGCCGGAGAAATCCCAGGAACGCAACCCGAAACCGGTGAAGGAGCCGGGGAGGATCGCATCGGCGAACTGCACGACCCACATGACCAGGAGCAGCAGCACCGGCGAGGCGAATCGGCCGAGCGGATGCTGCGGCTGCGGCGGCGGGGTGACGGTCACCGGACGATTGTCGCAGGTGCAGCCAGGAGAGGACTGAGCGTCAGGCGGACACCCGCCGGAAAAAGAAAGTGACCCTCCGCGCACCCAGCAGAGCCCGGTTACCCTTGCTGCGTTTCCGCCCTGGGGGAATTGGCCTGGATGCCGCCACGCGGAGAGCCGTCAACCATCCTAACCCGATGCCGTCGGGTGCGACGACACGGTCCGACCGTTTGGCAGACTGGGCGGGTCATGAATGCTCCCGCCCTCCCGCTGTCGACGTGGCGGTTCCGGGGCACCCTGCGCACCTATCAGGCCGAGGTGCTGGAGCGCATCGAGGCCGGATCCGACGAGAAGCTGCACATCGTCGCACCGCCGGGATCCGGCAAGACCCTGCTCGGGCTGCTCCTCGCTGCCCGAGAGGGGCATCGCGTGCTGGTGCTCACCCCGACCGTGACCATCCGGGAGCAGTGGCTGCGCACCGCGCGAGACCTCGCCCCGGATGCGAGCGCCGTCTCGGAGGACCCGCGCGCGCTCGGCGACCTGACCGTGCTCACCTACCAGCTGCTGAGCGTCACCGGTGACGGGTCGCCCTTCGAGGGTCTGGCCCGTCGCCTGTGGGTCGAGGAGCTCGCCGACACGGAGCGCTCGGAGGCGGATGCAGCCACGTGGCTCGCGACTCTCGAGGTCGACAACCCCGCACAGTACCGGGCGGGACTTCGACGACGTGTGCGCCGTGTGCGCCGTCGGTTCGCTCAGCAGCGGCCGGACGAGCTCGCCCGCGTGCTCCATCCGAACGCCGTCGCCCTCATCGACACGATCGTCGATGCCGGTATCCGCACGATCGTGCTCGACGAGTGCCATCATCTCCTCGATCACTGGGCGCTGGTCGTCGCCTATCTTGCGGGCCGCATCCGCGCCACCGGGGCGCGGCCGGTCGTGATCGGGCTCACCGCGACCCTGCCGTCCCCCGAAGACGAGACGGAGTACGACAACTACACGCAGCTGCTCGGCGACGTCGACTACGAGGTGCCGACTCCCGCAGTCGTGAAGGAGGGACACCTCGCGCCCTATCGGGACCACGTCTGGTTCACGGAACCGGAACCGGAGGAGGCGGCGTTCATCCGGCGCCACGAGTCGCTGTTGGAGGATCTCGTGCTCCGCGTCCTGTCCTCACCGGACGGCCTCGCGTACCTCGAAGAACAGCTGCAGCCTGCGTGGACCGAATCCGACGATCCCGACGCCGGTACCGAGGAGGATCCGGATTCCGCCCGTCGCGCGCGACTCGAACGGGCACTGTCCGCCGATTTCACGCTGACCCGCTCCGCCGGCGTGGTGTTGAAGGTCGTGGCCCCCGCTCATCCGCTGACAGGACTGCTTCCGCCTCCGCTGTTCGGGCGCTGCACGACCGACGACCTGCTCACGATCCTCACCCGCTTCGCGCAGACGCGCCTGCTCACCGATCCGGCCGCTCGTGGTCAGTGGGACTACGTGCGGCGTGCCCTCGCCGATTTCGGCCATCACCTCACGGACCGAGGCCTCCGGCGCGGGCGCAGCCCGCTGGAGACGACACTGACGTACTCGGCGTCGAAGGACCGGGCCGCGGTGGACATCCTCCACCGGGAGCTGGATGGCGACGACGGGGCACGCATCCGCGTCGTCGTGGTCACCGACTTCGTCGAGCACGGCAACCACCGAGGCCTCGCCGGTGAACCCGCCGGTGCTCTTCGCGTCTTCGAACGCTTCGCCGCCGACGAGGTCATCGGCGGCCTGCACCCGGTTCTGCTCACCGCCCGGCACCTGCGCGTGCGCGCGGAGGACGCCGTCGAGATCGCCGCAGGCCTGCGCGCTCGACTCGGCACGGATGTGTCGATCGCCGTGTCGTCCGGCACGACATGCGATCTCCAGGTGCCCGAGACAGGGCGCAGCCGGCTGGTGTCCGCCGTATCCGAACTGATCGGACTCGGGATCGTGCGCGTGCTCGTCGGCACCAGAGGACTGCTCGGCGAAGGGTGGGACTGCCCTTCCGTGAACACCCTCATCGACCTGACCGCCGTCGCCACCAGCACGGGCACCCAGCAGCTGCGCGGACGCACCCTGCGCCTGGACCCGGCGTGGCCGGACAAGGTCGCCCACAACTGGTCGATCGCGTGCCTGATCCCCGCCTTCGTCGACCTCGACAGCACCACCGAGGCGCTGCGTCTGCGGCGCCGGCACGGACACCTCTGGGGCCTCAGCGCCGACGACGACACCCAGATCGTCTCCGGACTGGGCCACGCGCTCCCACCCGCGGCGATCGCGGCACTCGACGCCGTGCTCGACAAAGCCGATGGCGCTGACGTCGACCGGATCAACGACGAGGCACGTGCCCGGTTCCGCACCAGGTCTCAGACGAGGTCGGATTGGCGGGTCGGCGAGCCGTGGACGACGGAGGAACGTGATGTGGTCGCCATCCACTCCGCACCGCGGACACGGATGCTGCGGACCGGAACGCTTCTCGGAGCGGCGCTCCCCCTGACCTTCGGAATCAGCGCAGCCGGCATCTCCGTGGGGTTGGGCGCTCTGGGCGCCGTCGGAGCGGTCGCGCTCCCTGCCGGCGCCGGAATCGGGGCTGCGGTGCTGGGCGGTGCCCTCTCGACGGCCGTCGTGTGCGGGTCGAGCGTGCTGCGGGCTATGCGCAGACTCCGCGACCCGGCCTCGCTGTACCGGGGCGCCGCTGTCGCCGTCTCTCAGGGGCTGCATGACGCCGGCCGGATCCGAGCGCTCGACACCGACGCCATCCAGGTGCGCCGTCATGGCGCCGACGAGTTCCGGATCGAGGTGGCCGGCATGCCGAGCGAGCGGACCCTGATCGCAGATGCGGTGCAGGAACTGTTCAGTCCGGCCGAGAACCCCCGCTTCCTGCTCCGGGTCGACCAGGGGGTGTTCGGTCGTTCGGGCCCCGTGCTCGACCGCATCAGCGGGTTGGTGGACCGCGCCGTCCCCGGTCGACGTCTCCTTCCCGTTCCGAAGGCGCTCTCGCGTCGAGCCGCCGACGCCGAGCGGTTCGCTGCCCGCTGGCAGGAGTCCGTCGGCCGCTGTGAGCTGCACGAGCTCCGGGGAACGGTGGGCCTCGCGCTCCTCCAGATCGCACGGAGCACGCCGAGCCTGCTCGAGCCTTCGGAGCCGCGGCGCCGTGTGTGGGGCTGAGTCGACCCGGCCCGTATCCTCAGGGGAAGCTTCCAGAGCGGCGTGTCCTGCACAGGGTTACGATCGAGTGACGCGCACCGCAGCGCCGCGATGTGAGAGGGAACGCATGCCAGAGAACGCCCCCCTGAGTCCGGTGACGATCGACGCCGAGCGGTTCGCCGCGCAGACGTCGGCCATCCTCGGCTCGATCGGCCAGGTCATCGATGGGAAGCCGGATGCGGTGCGCAGCGCTCTCGTGTGTCTGCTCGCCGAGGGACACCTGCTCATCGAGGACGTTCCCGGCGTGGGCAAGACGATGCTCGCCAGGGCTCTCGCCGCCAGCGTGGACGCGACCGTGCGACGTATCCAGTTCACCCCGGATCTGCTGCCCGGCGACGTCACTGGCGTCTCGGTCTACAACCCCGTCGACCGGGAGTTCGAGTTCAAGCGCGGCGCCGTGTTCGCGCACATCGTGATCGCCGACGAGATCAACCGCTCCTCTCCCAAGACCCAGTCCGCCCTGTTGGAGGCGATGGAGGAGGGCCAGGTCACCGTCGACGGCTCGACCCACCAGCTCCCCCAGCCGTTCCTGGTCGTGGCGACCCAGAACCCCCTGGAGATGGAGGGCACGTACGCCCTCCCCGAGGCGCAGCGCGACCGGTTCATGATGCGCATCTCGATGGGATACCCCGACGCCGCGGCCGAAGCCCTCATGCTCCGCCAGCGAGACGTGGTCAGCCCTCTCGCCGCCGTCTCGCCGGTCGCCGACGCATCCTCGATCGCGCAGCTCATCGCCTGGGCCCGATCCGTGCACGTCGCACCCGCACTCGAGGAGTACACCGTCGCTCTCGCACAGGCGACGCGAAACGACCCGAACCTCCACCTCGGCGCGAGTCCCAGGGCCACGCTGCAGCTGGTCAGGGCGGCGAAGGTGTGGGCGGCACTCGACGGTCGCGAGTACGTGATCCCCGACGACATCACGGCCCTGCTCATCCCGGTCCTCGCGCACCGCCTGCTTCCGGCGCGCGGCGCGCATCGCACGGGCGCCCAGCCCGTCGAGGCCGCTCTCACCCAGATCGTCGAGCGGGTGCGCGTGCCCGTCGCGACCCGTTCCTGACGCATCGACCATGCGACGACGACGAGCCCTCACCGGTCGCGGCGCCGGAGCCCTCCTCGCCGCGCTCTGCTGCATGATCGCCGCCAACCTGCTGGGCACCCGCATCCTGCTGTACCTCGGCGTGCTGCTCGCGGCGGTCACGCTCTTCTCGCTCCTCGCCGTCAGACTGCCCAGGCGATCCGGCACCGTCACGAGGCAGATCTCCACCGACCTGCTGACGGTATCCGAGACGTCGCGCGTGACCGTGCGCTTCTCGCTGCGCGCGATCCGAATGCCTCGTGGGCTCTGGCACGATGTGCTCCCCGAGGCGGTGTCGGGAGACTCCGGCGGCGAATACCCCCCGGAGACCGGGCAGCTCAGCTATCTGATCACCGGCGTCAGACGAGGAGTGTGGCCGTTGGGCCCGCTGATGCTGCGCACCGTCGATCCGTTCGGCCTGGCCCAGCGCGAGCAGGCCTTCGGCGAGACGCGAAGCGTGACGGTCGTGCCGGAGGTGTTCGCCCTCGCTCCCCTCTCCGTGCGGGTCGGAGCGGCCGGCGGAACCGCGCACACCTCGTCGACCAGGCTCGGTCAGGGCAGTGACAACCTCTCCCCACGCGGATACATCCCCGGGGACTCGATGCGCCGCATCCACTGGCGCGCCACCGCGCACCGCGGCCAGCTCATGGTGCGCCAGGAGGAGGAGGAATCCAGCCCCGACGCGGTGGTCGTGCTCGACCGGAGCAGCCGCCGTTGGGACGCTCCGGGAAGCGACGTCGATCCGGCCTTCGAATCCGCGGTCTCGTTGTGCGCGTCCGCAGCCGTGCACCTCGCCTCCGAGGGCTACAGCGTCGACGTGATCGACAGCGCCGGCACACTGCTCGGGACCCTCCGCGGGCACGAGGACGACCGCGACAGCCTGCTCGCGACGCTCGCGATGGTCACCCCTCGCGGGGAGAGCCGTGATCTGATGGCGCTCATCGGAGGAACTCCGCCCGGCCCGCTGGTATACATCACCGGCCGCCTCGATGAGGAGGACGCCACGCTGCTGCGCTCCGCGGGCGCCGCCGCGCCCATGCTGTTCAGCACCGAACTGCTCCCGGGATCGACCGAGGCGGCCACCCGCCATGGCTGGACGGTCGCGCCGCTCGGAGACGACGTCTCCGCCGCCTGGGAGGACGCCGTCTCCGCACGGATCGGAGTCGGCGATGTTCCGCGCTGAGCACGCTCCGCCGAGCCCGGCCGCCGTCGTGAGCAGGCCGGCCTTCTGGCATCGCGACCACGACGATCCGGCCGGCGTCGTCGGTCCCGGGGCGCTCGCGGGGACGGCGGCGCTGGTGGCGATGTGGCCGTTCACCTCGGTGATCGGTCCCGGCGCGTGGTCGTTCATCGTGATCGCGATGATCGTCGTCGTCGCCGGAGCCGGAATGCTCACGAGGCATCTGCTGCGTCGCCGTGCCGCATGGGTGCAGGACCTCGCCACGCTCGCTGTGCAGATCGTGGTCGCCGTGGCCGTCCTGACCCTGCTCATCGCCGGCGACACGGCCCTCTTCGGCATCATCCCGACCTCGGAGACGCTGACGCTGTTCGGGGTGCTTGGCGCCTCCGCGGTCGAGTCTGTCGTGTTCGGGTCCGCTCCCCTGGATCCCTCCCCCGGTCTCGCCGCAGCGATGGGGGTCGGCTTCGCGGTGGTCGCCATCCTCCTCGACCACCTCGTGGCCCACCGGTCGGCCGTTCTGGCGGTGCTCCTGACCGGAGTCGTCGGTGCGGTGCCGATGATCGTGACACTCGGCGACACGAACGTCGTCTGGTTCGTGCTGTTCGGCGTGATCGCGCTTCTGCTGCTGCGTTTCACCGCGCGGAGGCACCCGGAATCCCCGCGCCGCTCCTCGACCTCGCTGGCCGTCGCGGTCGGTGCTGCCGCGCTCGCGACGACCGTGGCGATCGCCCCCCTGCTGCCCGTCACCGCGAGCCTCGCCGGCAACGGAACAGGGGTGACGGTCGACGCCTCGCTGCGCCTCGGAGACGATCTGCGACAGCCCAACCCGGTCGAGGTGCTCACCGTGGCCGCCAAGGGCGACACCGCGCCTTACCTGCGCCTGACCACGCTGTCCCGCTTCGACGGACGCATCTGGCAGCCCGACGACGGCGATCTGCAGGCCCAGGACGACGGGTTCGGCCCTCCGGAATGGGGCGAGGACATCGCGACGGAAGAGCAGAACACCTCGATCCGGGTGCTGCGGATGTCGAGCTCCTGGCTCCCCGTGCCGTACCCCGCCACCGCAGTGCAGGGTCTCAGCGACGCCTGGAGGGTCGCGCCGGACAACCGCACGCTCTACTCGCGAGGCGCCGATGCCGTCGGAAACGACTACACGGTGACCTCGACCCGGCTCATCCCCACGCTCGAGCAGATCCGTGCCGTCGAAGCAGCCCCGCCCGTCGTCGATCCCGAAGCCGAACCGGTCGAGCTGCCCGACATCATCGGCGAGCTCGCCGATGATGTGACCGCGTCGGCGAGCACCGACTACGACCGGCTCATCGCACTGCAGAACTGGTTCCGCTCGCAGTTCACCTATTCGCTGGAGACCCCGGTGGAAGAGGGCTTCGACGGGACGGGCGCCGACGCCGTCGCAGAGTTCCTCGACGTCCGTTCCGGATACTGCGTGCATTTCGCCGGCGCCTTCGCTCTGATGGCGGAGAGCCTCGACATGCAGGTGCGCATCGTGGTGGGTTATCTCCCCGGCTCCCTGACCGACGAGAAGCGCGGCAGCGAATCGGTGTTCTCGGTGACCAGCGACCGGCTGCACTCCTGGCCGGAGGTGCTGTTCCCCGGGATCGGATGGGTCGCCTTCGAGCCCACCGCCTCTCTGGGCGTGCCCACCGCTTTCCGTCCCGGAGTGACGCAGGGCGGCAGCTCCGGAACGCCGTCGACACCCGCACCGACCGCGGCTCCGCAGACCGAGCAGACGTCGGGACCGGAGATCGATCGCAGCGATCCCGGGGGCAACTCGGCCGGCAGCGACGAGCTGCGCCGCCTCGACCCGACGCCTGTCGTCTTCACGGTGTTCGGCATCGCCGTGGTTCTCCTGCTTCCCGCGCTGATCCGTCTCGCGGAACGCCGCACGCGACTGCGCAGAGCACGCCGTGGAGACGCCGCGGCCGCGTGGGCCGAGTTGCGGGACACGGTGATCGACCTGCAGATCCCCGTCTCCGACGCCGACACCCCCCGAGTGCGCGCAGCCGGTCTGGTGACGAAGCAGCATGTCCCGGCCGAGGCCATGCGACAGCTCACGGACGCGGTCGAGCGCTCGAACTACGCGCGGGCAGACGAGAGGACCGACGACCTCGCCGACGCTCTGCAGGAGGTGCTGACCGGCTTGCGACGGAGCGCCGATCGCAGGATGAGGGTGCAGGCGACGCTGCTGCCGCGTTCCCTCTACGCCCCACGTGCCGCGGAACCGGGAGTGACGGCCTGAGTCGTCACTCCGTGCTCGCCCCTCAGGCGGCGTGAGCGGTGCAGGGAACGGCGTCGCAGTCCTCGCACACGACGAACTGAGAACGACACGACAGGTCCGGACAGTTCGCGGTGCGCTTGGTCGGCGCACCGCATCCCACGCACTCCCCGATGACGGCTGCATGGTCGGAGAAGTCGACGGATCCTCGACCGTCGAACACGTACAGCGACCCGTCCCAGAGTCCGTCGTCGCCGAACTTCTCGCCGTAGCGGACGATGCCGCCTTCGAGCTGGTAGACCTCGCCGAACCCGCGGGCGGTCATCAGGCTGGACAGCACCTCGCAGCGGATGCCGCCGGTGCAGTACGTCACCACGGGCTTTCCCTTGAGGTCGTCGTAGATCCCCGAGTCGAGGAGTTCGACGAAGTCTCTGGTCGTCTCGGTGTCGGGCACGACCGCGCCGCGGAATCGCCCGATCTGCGCCTCGAGGGCGTTCCTCCCGTCGAAGAACACCACGTCGTCGCCACGTTCTTCCATGAGGCCGTGCAGTTCCTCCGGGGTCAACCGCGTGCCGCCGCCGATCACGCCGTCCGCGTCGACGCGAAGCTCACCCGGCGCTCCGAACGACACGATCTCGTCGCGCACCTTGACGCTGAGCTTCGGGAAGTCGAGGCTGCGGCCGTCGGCGTCCAGGCCGGTCCCCTCGCTCCACTTGATGTCGGCACCGGCGAACGGACGGTAGGACCGGAACGAACGCAGCCACTTCTTCAACGCGGTGATGTCGCCGCCGAGCGTGCCGTTGATGCCGTCCTTGGAGATGATCAGGCGTCCGCGCAGGCCCAGCGCCTCACCGAGGTCGCGCTGCCACACGCGGATCGCTTCGGGGTCGGCGAGAGGAGTGAACGCGTAGAAGAGGACGATCTTGGGGGTTGCCACCTAGGGATTTTACGTCGTCCGTCTCCGCAGCCCGCATTCCACGTCGCGCGGTCATCTCACGTCGCGGGACAGGAAAGCGGCTGCTCCCGCGATCAGTGCGGCGATCAGCCATCCGGCGGAGACCAGGAGGGCAACGGACCCGGTCAGCTCCTGCTGCGGCGCGATTCCCACCGCGCTCACGTCGAACCGGAAGGCTTCGAGCAGCGCGAGAAGCGGCAGATACGCGGCACCGGTGCTCCAGAGCATCGCGACGATGACCGCCACCCCCATCGAGAGAGCCGACACGAACAGCGCCGCGAGGTGGGCCTGCACGATGAGGCCGATACCCATCCCCCAGAGGGAGGCGAGCGCGCCGAGCACGAGGGTCGAGACGAGCACCGACCACTCCACCGGGAGTCCTCCCATGACGACCGTCAGCGCCGAGTGTCCGCCCATCACGGCCGCGAGCGCGACCACGCCACCGCCCACTGCACACGTGAGCATCCTGACCAGGAGCATCACCCACCGTCTCTGCACCGTCAGACGCTGCGCGACCACCCCGTCCCGACGGTCGATCGTGTAGCGGAATGAGCCGTAGACGGCGGCGAGGATCCCCGCGTAGGTCGCGAGGACGGTGCTGAGCGGGGCCGCCAGCTCCGCGCGGGCGTCGACGGAGGCGTTCGCGACATCGGACGGGATGCTCGCCGCCAGCGTGAGCGACATCGCGAACGCCGCGACCGCGACCCCGAGGAGGACGACGTCGCCCGCGAGGCTGCGCGTCTGAGCTCGCAGCGCACGACCGATCACGCAGCGCTCCGGCGTCCTCGGATCCAGGCGACGGCGAGCAGGCCGAGCGTCCATGCGAGCCCGATGACGACGGCGGGTGCGAGCTCCAGCAGTCTGCCCTGGTATCCGGGAACACCGATGGCGGCGATCGCCAGGCCGGGCGAGAACTTCGCGACCTCCGGTGCCGTGCGCAGCAGCGCGAACTCCAGCGCCATCGGGAAGACCAGGACGATGATCGCCGTCGCATAGTAGTTCTGCGTGATCCAGCCGACCGCGCCGCCGATGAGCGCACCGAGGACAACGCCGACCATGGCACCCGCGTAGATGCGCCACGCCTGGTCGGTGAGAGTCGGCGCCACACCGTCCTGGGCCAGGAAGACGAAGACGCCCGCCGTCCACAGCACGAAGACGCAGAGCGACAGGATGACGGCCACGGCCACCCCTGCCACGAGCTTTCCCCCGAAGGCTCGCCGGAAGCCGACCGCGGTGAGCGTCCTGGCCATCGACGCGTAGTAGTACTCCCGAGTCACCGCATAGGCGCTCACGAACGCCGCGGAGATCACCGACCACGCCAGCGGTTCGAGCAGACGGGCTGTCGCCACGCCGGCTGAGACGCCCTCGAGGTCGAAGCGCGAGCCGTCGGAGAAGAGCACGAACAGCGGCATGAGCACGGCGACGAGATAGACGGCGAGGACCGACGGCCCGCTCACGGACCGCAACATCTCTCCCTGGATGACACCTCTCATGCGGACGCCCCCTCGACGAGGTCGAAGTACCGGCTCTCGAGCGAATCGACGTCTCCCGCCACGAGGTCGCTGAGCGGCCCGGCGAAGAGCGCGCGACGTTTGATGACCACGACCTGGTCGACGACCTGTTCGAGTTCCAGGAGCTGATGGCTGGAGACCAGGACCGTCCCTCCCCGCGCGACGAAGTCACGGAGGAAGAGTCGGAGCCAGCGGATGCCGTCGGGATCGAGGCCGTTCGCCGGTTCGTCGAGGATGAGGATGCGTGGGGAGCCGATCAGCGCGGTCGCCAGCCCGAGTCGCTGCGTCATTCCTGTCGAGAAGGCCTTCACCCGACGACGGGCATCGTCGGCGAGTCCGACCTCTTCGAGCACCTCGTCCACGCGTCGACGGGGCGCGCCCGCCGCGAGTCGGGAGATCTCCAGGTGCCGCCGTGCGGTGATGCCCGGTTCGAAGCCGAAGCCGTCCATATGCACTCCGACGCGCGACGCCGGATCGCGCAGCGCCGCGAACGGCTCCCCGTCGATCAGGCAGTCGCCGCTCGTCGGTCTGAGCAGTCCGACGATCGCCCGCAGGGTCGTCGACTTGCCCGCACCGTTCGGGCCGAGCAGACCGACGATCGAGCCGCGCGGCACGGCGAAGGACAGGTCCTCGACCGCCGCCCGATGCCCGAACCTCTTGGTGAGCGCTCGTACCTCGATCGCATGCTGGTTCGTGTTCATTGCCTCTCCTCCTCTTCTGCCCACAGGGGCGACAGCGGGGCCACCACACCCCTCGTCCAGAGCATCTGCCACACGTTGGTCGTTCCGAGCTCGATACGGGCCTGACCCGTCGACGGGAGTCTCCGGTCTGAAGACTCCACGTCGACGGCCCCGACGATCACGGCGGGAACGGTCAGTCCCTCGGCTCTGATCGGGAACAGAGCATCCGCAGGAACCGTGGTCGGTTGCGGCGGCTGGGGGTGGACGGTGCCCATCCCCAGCGGTTCGTTCATGAGGATGCCGCGGCTGCTCAACCGCACGCGGGCGCCGTCGGGCACCTCGACCGCGATCCCCTCGCCTCCTTGGACGAGACTCACCCGACCGTCGTCGGAGATGAACCCGAACGTCGCCGTCGCGGGGACGGGCACCAGCGCGCCGGTGATCACGACCGACGTGGCCAGGGCGACGCTCACTCCGACGACGCGGATTCGGGAGACACCGGATCGCAGCACGCGGGAGAGGGCGCGCAGCAGCAGGCCGCAACCCACGAGGAGGACGACGGCTTCGAGCGCGACCACGAACAGACCGAGCACCGGTCCCCCGTCGGCGAGCGCGTGCACCGTCCTGGTCACCACGAGCACGACCATGGCGACCGGGGCGAGGAGACTCGCGAGACCGAACGGCACACTCCACCACGTCTGCACGCTCCGGTCCGCTCGTGCCCCGCCGAACAGTCGGCGGCTCAGCGCGTTCGCACCGTCGCCGATCGTCCTGGCGCGGAGGTTCGGCGTGTCGAGGGCGTTCATCAGGGCGATGTAGCCGTCGAATCGCACGAACGGAATGAGGTTCACGAGCACGATGACGACGCAGGACGTCGTCAGAAGCAGCAGCACGTCGCGGACCGTGGACCGGGGCACGGCGAGCGCGAGCAGCACCGCGACCGCTGCCACGACGGCGTGCACCGCCGGACCTGCGAGTGCGACTGCCACGCGGTGCCGTCGGTCGGCGAGACGCCATCCGTCCGTGACGTCGACGAAGAACGCGGGCGTGAGATAGAAGATCATGAATCCGGCTCGTCGGGGACTGCCGCCGAACCGGGTGAGGGTGAGCCCGTGGGCGCCCTCGTGGAGCAGGGTGATGAGCGAGAGCAGGGCGATCAGCGTCAGCACCGCGCCCAGCGGCAGCGGCCGAGTGAGGACGTCTCGCAGTGCGCCTGCCTGCAGGACCGCGGCCACCAGCCCGGCGCAGAGGAGCACGGCAAGAGTTGCCAGAAGCACGCGAGAGGACGGGCGGAAGACTGCTCCGTCGAGATGTGCGAAGAGGGCGGGCGCGCGAAGGGTCGCGAACTGCAGGGTGAACGGCGGCCGGTAGCTGATGCGCCCCGGCACGCGCTTCGCACCGCCCTCGAGGAGTCCGTTGTCCCGGAACCGTCCGACCAGTCGCAGAAAGCTCTCTGGCGATTCCGCTGCGGCGAACCGTCCGTGCAGGGTCTGCACCGTGGTCGCACCGTCCATCGCCGTGAGCAGTTCGATGACCGCGGACGACACCCTCGACGACGGCACCCCGTCGACGACGGCGATCCACGCCGCGTCCTCGCCCGTGCTCTCGAAGACGATGCCGGGGGCCAGCCGCGGACGCGTGTCGGCTCCGAGCGGCGCCGTCACCGCGGATGCCCGCCTGCGAGAGAACTTCCGAAGAGCGATCGTCATCCCGTACCTCCCGGGGAACGACGTCGCGAGGTCGTGAGCAGGAGGATGTCCGTTCCCCCCGGCGAACGGACGGGAGCGACATCGGGCACGGCGAATCCGGCCTCGACGAGTTCGCTCGAGAGGACCTCGTGACCGAGCACGTGCAAGCGGCTCGTGAGCACGGGCACCGATGCACCGGCGGCGATGTCGGACGCGCGAACCCAGTTGACCACGCGGACGGCGCCGTCTTCCTCGATCTGCTGCGAGAAGACGTAGGTGTCCGTTCCGGCGGGTCCGGGGACCTCGATCTCCTGGTCTCTCGCCGACGCCAGGCTCTCCGCCGCGGCACCACCCGCGACGGTCAGCGCGAAGACCCCGTCCGGGGTGAGGTGCTCATGCACGCGCGCGAACAGCAGCGACCGATCCTCGCGGTCGAGCAGGGTCACGGAGGTTGCACCGAGCACGATGAGCCCGTAGTGGCGTCCCAGGCTGAAGTCCCGCATGTCCGCCACGACACAGTCGAGCCTCGGGTGGTCGGGCATGGCACGACGCAGGTGCGAGAGCATGTCGCGCGAGGTGTCGATCGCGGTCACCTGCTTGCCAGACCTCAGCAGCGGGATCGTCAGTCGCCCGCTCCCCGCCGCGATGTCGAGCACGGGGTCGGCCGTGAGCCTCGCGAGCGCCAGCACCTCGCGGACCTCCACGCGGTCAGGGCCGACGAGACGCTCGTAGAAGTCCGTGCCCGGCCCGGTGTACAGGTCGAGCGGCTGCGCCACGGCATCGGCGTCGTCGAGCAGTGCCGACACGGAGTCGGTGATCAGGTCTGACATTCGGTGCTGGCCTCTCTGGGGTCGAAGGGGAAGTGCGGGCGAGGCGCCCCGCCCGCACTCCGGTCAGGTCGCGATGGCTGCCGCCCCGCCGATGATGGCGATGATGTAGCTCGCGTGCTCCCACCATTCGGTGGGCGCGTCGATCTGTTCGAGTTCCGAGAACTCCAGCGACGTCGTCTGCACAGTGCACCTCCTTCGATTGGTCTGTTCGGCGGCTGTTCAGGTCAGAGCGAGAATTCCGATGATGACGCCCACGGCGAAACCCCGCAGGTAGTCATCGGTGTCGTTCAGCGCGTCCATGGCTTCGAGCTCTGTGAACTCGAGCGTCGGCATTGCGGCTTGCATGTTTCCTCCTCTCCGGTGTCGATCACCGCGTCCGGGTCGATCAGGTGGCCGCGGCCGCGCCGATCCCGATCAGGACCAGAGCTCCGATCACGCCCTGATAGAAGCTGTCCCAGCTGGGCGCCTCCATCGCGTCCAGCTCCTGGAACTGGATCGTCTGCGTGTTCTCCTTCATTCACTTCACCTCCTTCGGCTCGAACGTCAGGGGTCGGCGACCCGCACCGACCGTGTGGCTGCTCCAGCGGGAATCGCGGAGCACATCGTGGAAGTCGCCTTCGACCAGCCCGGGGAGCATCGGTCGACGATTGCCCCAGGCCCGCTCCGTGGCGAGGGCGATGTGGCGCAGCTCGTGGTCTGCGGGACGCGACGGACGTGGGATCCGCCATCGCTCGACGAGCGCCGCGATTCCGATGGCCGGGTCGACCGGCAGGTCGACCACGCCGGCGACCTCGGTCCAGAAGCGCGCGAGGCTGCGTGCGTCACCCCAGCGTGAATCTCCCGCACCGATTCGCCCCCACACGGCGCTGACCACCGCCGCTGTCGCGACCATCTTGCGCACGCCCAGGCGGAACGCCACCTCGTTCGCGAGGTACCAGTGGCGTGCGCTGAAGGGATCGCCTCCGCGCAGCGCCGATGTGCGCTGGGTGGCGGCGCTGAGTCGTGCCAGACGCAGCCGTCCCGCGGCCGAGGCGGAGTCGCGGGTCGCCGCCACGAGGAGTTCCCTGCCGAGGACACGCGCGTCCCCGCATGCTCTGGCGGTTCGTCGCGGACTCGTGGAGGCACCGGCAACACGGAGGAACGCCTCCAGCGCCCCCTCGGTCACCGCCGTGGAGGGGAGGGAGCTCAGCTGACGCGGATCGAGGAGGGCGTGCCGAGGTCGCAGCGCACGCCCGACGATGAGACGGTAGCCGTGCTCGTTCTCGAGCACGCCGACGCTGTTCGTCTCGGACGACGTGCCGAGCGTGGTCGGGACGGCCAGGAGGTCGACGGCCGGCGCCGCGTCGGGCAGCACGGTGAGGGCGGACCGCGACGCGTGGCCGATGGCGTAGTCGAGCATCCGTCGAGACACGAGCACGAGCGCGGCGATCTTGCTCGCATCGAGGACGCTCCCACCCCCGACCGCCACGATCCTGCGCGGCGGTCGGCGGACGATCTGCCGTGCGATCTCCCGTACGGTCGTCACGTCCGCCCGCTGCGCGTCGACGTCGATCCTCTGTGCCGAGCGTCCGGCCAGGTGCGACGACGGGACGGCCGAGTCCGCGATCACGAGCGTGTCGTGTCCTGCAGTGAGGCGCGCGATCGTGCGCGGCGCGATCCCCTCTCCGTGCCAGAGCGTCGGCACACGAGCCGAGAAGTCCGCGATCATGCCGCTGCACCCCGCACGTGGGCGAGTCCCGCTCGCACCGCGGTCTCGGTCTCGCGGAGCTCTGACGCGTCGAACCCGTACGCCGGGATCAGCTCGATGGAGCTCGGGCCCGGCTGCACGAGCACACCGCAGCGGGCGATGGCCGAGACGACCTCCAGCACCTGCGGGCCGGACAGCCCGGTTCCGTCGGCGTTCTGCAGGCCCAGTCCGACGAAGCACCCGCTTCCGGTGGTCTCGGTCACCACGCCATCCGCCGTCAACCGCGCGGCCAGGTCCCACACGTCGATCGCGAGCGCCCGGGTGACTGCTTCCACGTCGATGCGGCGCAGTTCCTCGATCACCGCGACGATCGCCGCGGCGCATGCCGGTGTGCCGGCCTGTGTCTCACCGTGGACGAACGTCCACCCGCCTCGCGTGAAAGCACTGGCGATGCGCGGACCGACCAGCAGGGTGGCTGCACCCATCACCCCGTTGGTCAGCGCTTTCGAGAGGATGAGCACGTCGGGCGGCGCAGCCCACCTGTCGGTGGCGAGCATCGTCCCGGTGCGACCGAATCCGGTCGCGACCTCATCTGCGACGATCAGGAATCCATACCGCTCGCGCAGGGCGAGGAGGTGCTCGATGAACGCATCAGAGAGCGCATAGGCGCCGCTGCCGAGCACCGGCTCCACGACGACGGACGCCACTCTGGTGCCTTCCCGCTGCAGCAGCGCGGCCAACTCCTCTCCGTCGTCGGCGTGCGAGACGTGCCGGACCGAGCGACGATCGACGCCGTAGACGGACTGCAGCAGGTCGTCCCCGCTGAGCACGTGGCTGCCGTACATCGTGCCGTGGTAGCTGCCTTTCAGTCCCACCACGAGCGACCGTGCACCCGAACCGGTCTGCGCCCAGTACTGCCGCGCGAGCTTCATGGCCGCGTCGTTCGCCGCACCGCCCGAGGTGGAGAAGATGACGCGGTCATACCGATCAGGGCCCGCGAGTTCGATGAGGGCGTCGGACGCGTCCTCGGCATAGCGATGCGGCGCCCGGAACAGCGACAGGTACGACGCGTCATGGGTGGCTCTGGCCACTGCCTCGCCGATCGCCGGGTTGCCGAACCCGAGCGGTACGTTCCAGAGTCCGCTCGTGGCGCACAGCCGCGTCGAGCCGTCGGCGAACTCGATCCGGTGTCCGGCCGCGCCGACGGCGACGCGATCCGGCGTGAACGTCGTATCCGCCGGCAGCATCGATGTCCAGAGGGCATGCGGCGCACTCATCGCGGGTCCTCCCCCAGAACGTGGCCGGCGAGCGGTGTGCCGCAGTGGATCCCCAGAGCGATGACCGCCTCGCGGCACAGCACCCTCGCATGGTCGTCGGGGATGCCGAGCATCGTCGCCACGCGGCCGGTCGCACGGTCGAGGGTGCGGGAGGTCTGGGTGAGCGCCACGACGACGGCCGTCTGCGGCGACAACAGCTGACGGCGCAGAGTCGTCGTGTCCGCGAGCAGGAAGCCTTCCGGGGTCTCGAGGAGGAAAGGGTCGGATGTCCGGGGCTCGGCGTCGGCGAGGTCGTCTTCCACGAGCTGCCAGCCGAAGCCGGAGATCCTCGCCGTCCCGTTCGCGAGGCGGAGCATCTTGATGAGATCGGTGGCACCGAGGTAGCGACCGATCCACGCACGAGCCGCGAGGTCCCCGGCGATCCGCTCCCGCGGTGCGATGCCGGCGAGAGAGGCCGCGCGCGGCAGAGGGGTGGAGAGGATCACCGGCAGGTCAGCGCCCTCTCCGATCACCTCGCCCTGCACGCCCGCTCTGACGAGTCCGTCCTCGCCGATCCGCAACGCGCTCGGGACAGCGGAACCGTGAGGCGCCGAGAGCGTGTTCCGATCGGCCAGGAGCACGCGCGGGTCGATCAACGCCGTCGGGAACACCCCCGTGTCCCGCGCGAGCTCGGCGTCATCGAGGAAGGCCTGCCAGCTGGAGGCGTCGAAGAACCGGACGGCCGTGGGTCCGATGATCTGGATGAACGCGGCAGCGACGTAATCCTGGAGTTCGACGCCGCGCTCACCGAAGAACACCTCGTCCCCGACGTCGCGTACGGCACCGCTGTACCTGCCCACGCCGGCGGCACCAGCCCACGGCTGGGCGTCCTCCGGCAGCAGGATCAGGTCGTCACCGCCCGCCACGCGGCGGATCGCATCCGTCTCGGCGCCGGGTTCCACGAGGAAGATCCGAGAGTGCCGCTCTCGCTCCCCGGTGATCCATTCCCGGAAGGCCCGCGCCCCGAGGAGGTGCGGGTCCGTCGCGCTCTGCCCGCGCATCAGGAGGCGGCCCGAGAGTTCGCGCCGAGATCGATCCCCGCATCGCGCAGCTGTTCTCGGAGTCGGTGCATCAGTGGCACGATTCCCGTCGGCCGCACGCCGAGTTCGAAGGCCAGCAGGCCCGTCGCCGATGACTCGTCGCCGGTGGCCATCAGGCATTCGGCTGCCCGCGCGGCATCGATTCCGAGCCGGACACGCACGCGGCGATGCGGATCGAGCAGGAGGTACTCCGCTCCGTCGCCGGTCATGAGGAGAGGAGCGTCGGGCGACACCACCACGGGAAACGCGGCGCTCTCATCCAGGGCTCTGATGAGGTGTCCGCCGAAGCCCGAGACGCTCGGACGGCCGTGGCTCCCGCCCCACTCCCGCAGTGCATCGAGCGCTGCCAGGTAGCGCCCGAACCACGGGCGGTCGTCGAGGTCGGCGTCGAGCACGCGGGGGTCGATGATCCGGGCGAACGACCTTCCGCGCACTGGTCCTTCCGCAGCGGCCTGGATCTCCGCTCTCGCGTCGCCCGCGTGGCCGAGCAGCGCTCCGTCCGGGCCGTCGCGATACTCTCCGTCCGCCGTCACGTGCACGCGGATCAGACCGCCTCCGGTCGGACCGGTGGAGAGGAACGATGCACGGGACTCCAGCGCCGCGATCGGGCTCAGCAGCTGGCCGACGAAGATCCCGTCCTCCCTGGCCGTGTCGGCGTCGCCGAGGAAGGCGGCGAGTCCTTCGGCGCTGCCCTGCCGGATGACGGTGGGCGAGACGATCGAGAGGAACGGCGCTGCGACATACTCCTGCAGCTCGACCACATGATGTCCGTCGAGGACGAGCCGATCACCCGGCTCGCGGAAGCGACCGCCGTACTCCACGACGTTCCCCGGTGCGCAGGATGTCGAGCCCGAGGGCGTGAAGACGATGTCGCTCGGCCCCGCCGCTCGGAGCACGTCGGCCAGCTGGGTCCCGGATTCGAGGAAGAACACCGCTCCGCTGACGAGCGTGCGCCTTCCGCTCACATACTGCTCGAAGGCCGTCGCGGTGCGCTGGCTGCTTCTCGTCGTCGTCGAACTCGCCTGCATACTTCCCCCAGAGAAACCTCGTATCGCGATCGAAGGCGATACGTCCTCACATGAGGCCATCCAGGTGACGTCTGACGTGCAATATTTCACATCGATGGATGTTCACCGGGAGATGCGCACCCTGTCACGCGGGCCCCCGCGCATCGGATAGGATGGACAGGTTGTTCCTTGGTGACGTGTCCGAGCGGCCGAAGGAGCACGCTTGGAAAGCGTGTGTTGTGCAAGCAACCGCGGGTTCGAATCCCGCCGTCACCGCCGAAAACGAGAAAAGCCTCCGCGCCAGCGGGGGCTTTTCTCGTTTTCGTCGAGCACTGGGGATTCGGGGAGGAGCGAGCGCAGCGAGCACCGGAGTCCCGCCATCACCGTCGAGAACGAGAAGAGCCTCCGCGCCGGCGGGGGCTCTTCTCGTGACGCGCCCGGTCTGCCGGTCAGCCGTCGAAGCGCACGCCGTAGATCTGTCCGCCCGGTTCCGCCGGCAGCCGCGTCATGCCGAGGCGCTCGTAGAAGGCGGCTGCTCCCGTGTTGTTCGGGTCGATGCCGAGGTGCAGGCCGCGCACTCCGCGTCGGGTCAGCTCGGCGAACAGCGTCTCGATGAGTCGGCGTCCGAGTCCCTGCCCCTGAGTCTCCGGAAGCAGGTCGATGTGCAGGTGGGCGGGGTGGTCGACGACGTTCGGCTCGATACCGGCCGCGCGGCTGTACCCGTAGTCGATCATCCTGTCCTCGCGGGTGACGATCTCGGCCGGTCGCGGGTAGCGATCCTCGAGGGTGGGCCACCACTCCTCCCGGAACCACGTGTAGAAGGCGTCGGTGTCGTCGGTCGCCACGATGTAGCCGATCGTCCGCTCATCGTCGCTCTCGACCACCCACGCGAGGTCGGGATGACGCTCGGCGTACGGCACGGCGAACAGGTCGCCCCACAGCGAGTCGTCGGAGAGGACGCCGGTGGCATCCGCTCCGGCATCGGCCGTCTTCACGCAGATCTCGTACAGCGCGGCACGATCGGTGGGGCGGTACGGACGGATGCGAGACAAGACGACTCCTCTGGAGGGGACAGGTCCCCTCAGCCTATCGGCGCCTCGACCGCCGGCTTCCTCTGCTGCACCCACGGAAGCAGCCAGGCGGCGAGCACAAGCACGACGCCGGCTCCGACGAGTGCGCCGCCGAGGGTGTCGCTGGCCCAGTGCACGGAGAGGAATGTTCGCGACAGCGCCATCGCGAGGATCCACGCCGCACCGACGATCGCCACCCAGACCCGCGGGAACAGGACCCAGAGCACGAGGGCGATGGTCGCGGCGTTCGCGGTATGCCCTGAGGGGAAGGACCCGTAGTCGCTCACCACGAGCATGTCGTCTGGTCGAGCGCGGCCGAACAGCTGCTTCAGCACCTGCACACCGGCGGCACTCGCGGCGAAGCACAGCGCGGCGAACAGCGCACTGCGCCACCGACGCGCCAGCACGAGCACCAGGATCGCCAGCAACGGCACCCCGAAGATCGCGACCCATCCCCCGCCGACCCAGTTCAGGACGAGGGCGAAGTCGACCATCCAGTCGGCCCTCGCTCCCGCGATGGTGTTGTTCCACCAATTGTCGAAGCCCGGCGTCTGCGGGTAGGCGAACACCACCACGGCGCCGAGAACCGTCGCGAGCGCGAGGAGGCCCACTCCCCACCACAGCAGCATCCGCCTGTTCATCGTCCTATTCTGTCGGACGATGTCTGAACACTCAGGGAGCGAGCATCCCGACCGTGCGCGGGCGGACCACGAACCAGAGCGACAGGATGCCGATCGCGGCGCAGCCGACCATGACGGAGGCCATGGTGGTCGCCGTGATCCCCGCGTCATGCGAGAGCCAGCCCACGACCGGCGAGATCAGTCCGGCGACACCGAAGTTCGTCGCGCCGATGATCGATGCGGCGGTCCCTGCGGCCTTCCCGTGGCGGTCGAGCGCGAGGACCTGCACGTTGGGGAACGTGAATCCGCACGCCGTCATGAACACGAACAGCGGGACGACCGTGCCCCACAGTCCGAGACCGAGCTGATCGGTGACGATGATCGCCACTCCCGCGAGGAGCAGCACCGCGGTCGAGTAGGCCATGACCCACTGCGGCCCGAACCTCGCGGCAAGACGCGACGCGGTCTGCACACCGACGACGACGCCGAGCGAGTTCACCGCGAACAGCAGACCGTACTGCTGAGCATCGAGTCCGTGCGTCACCTGGAACAGGAAGGGCGACGCGGACAGGTATGAGAACAGACCGGAGAACGTCATCCCGCCGATCACGAGCACGCCCAGGAACACCCGATCGGACAGCACAGAACGGTACCGCTGCAGCATGGTGGCTCCACCGCGGTCCTGACGACGGGCGACGGGGAGCGTCTCGGGGATGAACAGGATCGTGGTCAGCAGCATCACGATGCCGTAGGCCGCGAGCACCCCGAAGATACCCCGCCACGGCATGAGCGTGAGCAGCCAGGAGCCGATGAGCGGTGCGATGACCGGAGCGACGCCGGAGACCAGGGCGAGGCGGGAGAGCATGACGACGAGTCGACGCCCGCCGAAGAGGTCGCGCACGATGGCCATGGCCACGACTCCTCCGGCCGCGGCACCGACGCCCATGAGTACGCGGGCCACGCTGAGCAGCCCGAGGTCAGGCGCGAGAGCCGCCCCGACGCTCGCGAGCACGTGCAGCGCGGTGACCGTGATCAGCGGCACCCGGCGCCCGACCTTGTCGCTGAGCGGGCCGACCACGAGCTGACCGAGCGCGAAGCCGATCATCGTTCCGGTCAGGGTCAGCTGGATGGCGGCGGCCGTGGTCTGGAAGTCCTGTTCCAGCACCGGGAAGGCGGGCAGGTACAGGTCGATCGTGAACGGGCCGAGCGCGGTGAGCGCGCCCAGCAGGATGATGTACAGAGTGCGACGGCCGAGGGAGATCGCGTCGCCGGGGTGCAGCATGATCGGGGCGGTCGCGGGGTTCGCGCCGAGGGTGCGGATGGCGCCGGTCGCGTTCGGGATGCGGATGCTTCCCGTCGCGGTGCGTTCCGGTGCCGGTGCCTGCGGTTCGACGGCGGAGTCCTCCGCCTTCACGACGGGGAGGGAATCAGTGCGGGGAGCGTCGGACACGACGTCCTTCCAGAGTTCAGGGGGGTGCATCGGTCGAATCGTTTCGGCCGGGGGAACCCCCCATGCTACCGCCGTCCCGCCCCGGTCCGTCCACGGGAGGACGGAGAACGCACCCCCGCGATTCGCGGAGGTGCGTCTCGGAGTCGGTCCCGTCAGCGCGCGACGCGATCGAGCGCCTGCTCGAGGTCGGTGATCAGGTCTCCCACGTCTTCGATACCCACAGAGAGTCGCACGATGTTCTCCGGGACGGCGAGCTCGGTGCCCCGCACGGATGCATGGGTCATGTCCGGCGGATATCCGATCAGGGACTCGACACCGCCGAGCGACTCCGCGAGCTGGAACACCGAGGTGCTCTCGACGAAGGCGCGTGCCGCATCGGCGCCGGCGGCGAGACCGAACGACAGCATCCCGCCGAAGGCGCTCATCTGCTTCGCCGCGATCTCGTGGCCGGGGTGCGAGGCGAGCCCGGGGAAGTACACCTGCGCGAACTCCGGACGCGCCTGCGCCCACTCGGCGATGGCCTGCGCGTTCTCGGAGTGCTGACGCATCCGCAGGGCGAGGGTCTTGATACCGCGGGTCGTGAGCCAGGCGTCCAGCGGGGCGGAGACGGCACCGACCGCGAACTGCTGGAACTTCACCTGCTCGAAGAACCGATCGTCGGCGAACACGACCGCACCGCCGAGCACGTCCGAGTGGCCGCCCAGGTACTTGGTGGTGGAGTGCACGACCACATCGGCGCCGAGCGAGAGCGGCTGCTGCAGCGCCGGCGAGGCGAAGGTGTTGTCGACGACGACCGTGAGACCCGCCGCATGGGCGACCTCGGCGATCTGGGCGATGTCGACGATCTTCAGGAGCGGATTGCTCGGGGTCTCCAGCCAGACGATCTTCGTCTCGGGGCGGATGGCGGCACGGAGCGCGTCGATGTCGGCGAGCTCGACCGTCGTGGTCTCGATGCCCCAGGGTGCCAGCACCCGGGTCAGGAGCCGGTAGGTTCCGCCGTACACATCGTTGCCGAGCAGGACGTGGTCCCCCGGCTTGAGGATCCCGCGCAGCAGCGCGTCCTCCGCCGCGAGCCCCGAGGCGAACGACAGCGCGCTCGCACCTCCCTCGAGAGCCGCGAGCTGCGTCTCGAGCGAGGAACGCGTGGGGTTTCCCGCGCGGTTGTACTCGTACCCGGAGCGCAGGCCGCCGACGCTGTCCTGCACGTGCGTCGAGGACTGGTAGATCGGCGGGATGATGGCGCCCGTGACGGGGTCTGGCGCTTGTCCTGCGTGGATGGCTCGGGTGGCGAAGGCGTGATCGGACATGTCTCTCAGCCTACGTGCGCCCTCGCGGGGACGGCCTTCCGGTTACGTCCCGGGTCAGGCGGCATCCCGGCTTCCCTCAGCGTGACAGGTACGCCAGCAGATCCTGACGCGTGAGCACCGTGTGCGGCTTGCCGTCTTCGGTCACCAGCAGCGCGTCGGCATCCGCGAGCGCTGCCTTGGCCTGGGCGATCGAGGTGTGGATGCCGACGAGCGGCAGCCTCTCTCCCACGTGCGCCCCCACGGCGTCGGTCGCGTTCGCCTCACCGCGGAACAGGAGGTCGAGCAGTCCCTTCTCGTCGACGGTGCCGACCACCTCACCCATCATCACGGGCGGCTCGGCGCTCAGCACGACCAGCTGCGAGACGTCGTACTCGGTCATCATGCCGATGGCCTCGAGCACGGTGTCCGTCGGATGGGCGTGCACGAGGTCGGGGATGCCCGCCCCCTGTCGTGACGGGCGTGCGGCGAGCACATCGGCGACGGTCTCGCCCTCCTCCAGCTCGCTGAAGCCGTAGGAGCGCATCCATCCGTCGTTGAAGATCTTGCCCAGGTAGCCGCGTCCGCCGTCGGGGAGCAGCACGACCACCACAGCGTCCGCGGGCAGATCCCGCGCGACGCGCAGGGCACCGACCACGGCCATGCCGCTGGATCCGCCGACGAGGATGCCCTCCTCGCGGGCCAGCCGTCGGGTCATGGCGAAGGCCTCCGCGTCGCCGACCGCCACGATCTCGTGCGGCACGGTCGGATCGTAGGCACCGGGCCAGATGTCCTCGCCCACGCCCTCGACCAGATACGGGCGACCGGTCCCGCCGCTGTAGACGCTCCCCTCGGGGTCGACTCCGACGATGCGCACACGTCCGTCCGAGACCTCACGCAGGTACCGACCCGTGCCTGTGATCGTGCCGCCCGTGCCGACTCCTGCGACGAAGTGGGTGACCTCGCCGTCGGTGTCGCGCCAGATCTCCGGCCCCGTCGTCTCGTAGTGGCTGCGTGGGCCGTTCGGGTTCTCGTACTGGTTGGGCTTGAACGCCCCGGGGATCTCGCGTGCCAGCCGGTCGCTCACGCTGTAATAGGACTCCGGACTGTCGGGGGCTACCGAGGTCGGCGTCACGACGATCTCGGCGCCGTAGGCCCGCAACACGTCGATCTTGTCCTCGCCGACCTTGTCCGGCAGCACGAAGACGCAGCTGTAGCCGCGCTGCTGGGCGACGAGCGCCAGCCCCACTCCGGTATTGCCGCTGGTCGCCTCGACGATCGTGCCCCCGGGCTTCAGATCGCCCGATGCCTCTGCGGCATCGATGATCCGCGCGGCGATGCGATCCTTCGACGACCCGCCGGGGTTCAGGTACTCCAGCTTCACGAGCACCGTGCACGCCACACCCTCGGTGACGTGATTCAGCTTCACGAGGGGCGTGTCGCCGACGAGGTCGACGATCGAGTCTGCGTACTTCATGACTTCAGGGTAGACGTGCGGATGCCGCGACCGGGGTTGTGTTGCACCCGACCGCGGCATCCGTTCTCTCGCGAGGCTCCCGGTGTCGCCCGTCAGCCCTTCGTCGATCCCGCGAGCAGGCCGCGGACGAAGTAGCGCTGCAGAGCGAAGAACACGATCAGCGGCACGATGATCGACACGAAGGCGCCCGCCGTGAGCAGATACCAGTCGTTTCCTCTCGTTCCGGTGATCTCGGCCAGCAGCTTCGTGATCGGCGCCGCAGCTCCATCCGCGAACACCAATCCGACGAGAAGATCGTTCCAGACCCACAGGAACTGGAAGATCGCGACGGACGCGATCGCCGGCATCGTCAGCGGCAGCACCACGCGGAAGAAGATCTGGCCGCGGGACGCACCGTCGACGCGGGCCGCCTCGATGATCTCCCCCGGTATCTCCGACATGAAGTTGTGCAGCAGGTAGATCGCCAGCGGCAGAGCGAACATGGTGTGCGCGATCCACACCTGCGCGTAGCCGTCCGACGCTCCGAGCGGCTGCGTGACCTGGAGGCCGAAGAGGTTGATCCCTCGCGAGAACGAACTCAGCAGCGGTACCAGCGCCATCTGGATCGGCACGATCTGCAGGGCGAACACGAAGATGAACAGCGCGTTGCGGCCCTTGAAATCGATCCACGCGAACGCATAGGCAGCCATCGCGGCGATCATCAGCGGCACGAGCGTGGCCGGGATCGTGATCGCGATCGAGTTGACGAACGACTCCAGGATCGTGAGCTGCGTCGTTCCCGACTGCAGCACGTCGACGTAGTTCTCGAGCGTCACCTGCGGATCGGCGAAGAACGTCCACCATCCGCTCGACTGGATCTGATCGCGCGGTCGGAACGAGGAGATGAACAGCCCGAGCGTCGGGATCGTCCAGAGCACCGCGATCACGATGGAGGCGACGGACGCCCAGGGGCGCGACAGCTTCTTGCGAGCGCGTCCGGCGGAGCCTTCGATGCCGCCTCCGGTCGTGATCGCGCGGGTGCTGACAGCGGTTTCGGACTTCACGGTGTCGGTCATCGGATCTCCCGCTGCTTCTTGATCTGGCGTGCGTTGTAGATGACGATCGGCAGCACCAGGATGAACAGGATCACGGAGAGCGCGGCACTGCGTCCGGCCTCGAACTTCGAGAACTGCGTGTACATCTCGTTCGCGAGCACGGAGGTGCCGTAGTTGCCGGCGGTCATCGTCCTGACGATGTCGAACACCTTCAGCGAGGCGATGGAGATCGTCGTCAGCACCACGATCAGGGCGGGGCGGATGGAGGGGATCGTCACCGAGATGAAGCGCTCCCAGGCGTTCGCACCGTCGAGTTCCGCCGCTTCCAGCAGCTCCTGCGGCACGCCCTTGATCGACGCGGACAGCAGCACCATGGCGAAGCCGGTCTGCACCCAGATGAGCACGACGATCAGGAACAGCGTGTTCCACGGCTCGTTCAGCAGCCACTGCTGCGGCTCACCGCCGAACCACACCATGATCTGGTTCAGCAGACCGATCTGCTCGAACTGGGGCCCGCGGTACTCGTACATGAACCGCCAGATGATGCCGGCGCCGACGAACGAGATCGCCATGGGCATGAACACGAGGACCTTGTAGATCTTCTCGCCTCGGGTGCGGTCGATGAACACCGCATAGGCGAGACCGACGATGGTCGACACGGTCGGAACGAGCAGCACCCAGATGATCGTGTTGACGACCGAGGTGATGCCGTCGGACTGAGTGAAGATCCACAGGTAGTTGGCGAAACCGACGAAGTCCTTGCCCGACGAGTTCAGGAAGGACGAATACATCGTCTGGATCGACGGCAGGATCAGGCCGACGAGCAGAAGCAGGATGGCAGGTGCCATGAAGGCGACGAGCTGGATCAGATAGCCGGCGCCGTCGCGTGATCGATAGTCCAGCCAGAAGAACAGAGCTCCGACCGCGACAGCCACTCCCATCGCCCAGTAGTAGGAGTTGAAGAACCACATCACGGCGAACGGGATGAGTAGGCACATCGCCAGCCGGATGCCGGTGTACAGCGCTCCCCTGCGTGGAGCGATGTCCACGAGGAACAGGATCAGTGCCACGACCACCGCGAATGCGATGACGACGGCGACCGCCTGCAGGATCGGCGGGAGCGAGCCGATCCACTGGAAGAAAATAGTCGCGTTCACGGATTCCCCTTCATCACGCGGAGCGTAACGACGACCGCGCATCGGCGTGCGGCGTCGAGAGATGAGGAGGGCTGCCTCCCAGAGGGCAGCCCTCCCCGTCTATCAGCTGGCGGGCCAGCCCGTCTGGATCTGCGTGAGGACGTCGTCCGTGGGTGTGCCGTTGACCCAGGCGACGATGCCCTTCCAGAACGTGCCGGCGCCGACGGCACCCGGCATCAGGTCGGACGCGTCGAAGCGGAAGGTGGTGTCCGGGTCCTGGAGGATCTTGATGGTCTCCTGCAGGATCGGGTCCTTCGCGTTCGCGGGGTCGAGCCCGTTGTTGGCCGAGGTCACGCCGCCGAGGCTGACGCGGCTGTTCGCCCACTCGGGGCTGGAGAGGTACTCGAGCACCTTCTGCGTGGCCTCGGAGTCGCTGAAGGCTCCGACGATCTCACCCGCGCCGGTCACGGCCTTGTCGTCCGCGGTCTCACCCGGGAGCATGAAGGCCCAGACGTCGCCGTCCTCCGCGATCTTCGTGCCGTCGGGGAAGAAGCCCGAGAGGAACGAGGCCTGGTGGGTCAGCGCGCACTCGCCACCGGCGAGCTTGGGCGCGACGTCACCGAACGCGGTGGAGTTGATCGAGCGGACGTCACCGAAGCCGGCGTTCACGTTCGTCGGGTTCAGCAGGATCTCGCCGACCGAGTCGAACGCTTGCTTGATCTGCGGGTCGGTGAACTTGACCTCGTTGGTGACCCACTGGTCGTAGACGTCCGGCCCCGACTGACGCAGCACGTAGTCCTCGACCCAGTCCGTCCCCGGCCAACCGGTCGCGGTGCCCGACTCGAAGCCGGCGCACCAGGCGGGGGTGCCCGTCGCAGCCTGGATCGTGTCGGTGAGGGCGCTCATCTCGTCGAGCGTGGTCGGAACCTCGACGCCCCATTCCTTGAACTTCGCGGGCGAGTACCAGATCCACCCCTTGACGTTGGCCATGAGCGGGGCGCCGTAGAAGGTGCCGTCGACCGTGCCGTAGTTGACCCAGTCCTCGGTCCAGTACTCGTTGGCGTTCTTCTCGACCGCTTCCGGAGCGGGCTTCAGGTAGTCACGGTCGGCGAAGTCCTTGAACAGACCCGGCTGCGGGAAGATCGCGATGTCCGGCGGGTTGCCGCCCTGTGCGCGGGTGCCGAGCTGCGTCTCGAAGTCCTGGCTGCCCTCGTACTTGATCGTGATGCCGTTCTCGTCGGCCCAGTCCTTCCAGGACTCCTGGAGGAGCTTCGCCTCATCGTCGACGATCGTTCCGTAGATCGTGACGGTGGCATCGCCTCCGTCACCTCCCCCGGTGCTCGGTGCTCCACCGGGAGCCCCGCATCCGGCGAGCGCGATGCCCGCGACCCCCAGCAGGGCGAGCGGCGCGTAACGCCGGGAACGCTGTGACAGAGCCATGTGAATTCTCCTCTTCGAGTACAGGTTCCCGGCTGGTGCGATGCCACCCCGGGGCGTCGTTAGGGAACCGATTCCAGGCCAACCTACTGGCGATCAGCATCACCGCACAACACGCTAGGGTCACAAGCTCGCAACCATTCGCGGCGCTTGCCAGCCGTGCATGGGAGCGCTCCCTCGTTGAACGCCTGGAACCGGTTCCTTTTTTGCGTGCCGGCGGCTACGCTGTGACGCGGCGCGCACCCTGCGCCGGGTCCACGCATCCGCGTGATCAGGTCGAGGAGGACCGATGAGCACGATCGCGGACGTCGCGTCACGTGCTGGCGTGTCGAAGGCCACCGCGAGCCGCGCGCTGAGCGGCCGCGGCTACGTGTCGGAAGGCACCAGGCAGCGCGTCGCGGACGCTGCGCGCGAACTCTCCTACGTCGCCCACTCATCTGCGACGAGCCTGGCGACGGGACGCACCCGGACCGTCGGGATCGTCATGCCGCCCGTGGACCGGTGGTTCTTCGCCGAGTTGCTCGCGGGAGTGCAGGAGTCGCTCTTCGCCCTCGACTACGACCTGTCGCTGTACGGGGTGCCCGAGGGATCGACGACCAGAGAGCGACTGTTCGAGAATGTTCTCCCGGGCCGCCGCTTCGACGGCATCATCGCCGTCGGCATCCAACCGAGCGCCCGTGAACTCGAGCGGCTGCAGCAGACGGGGCGTCCGCTCGTCAGCGTGGGGCCCTACAGCGAGGGATCGAGCGCCGTCTCGATCGACGACACCGCCGCTGCGCGCATCGCCACCGAGCACCTCATCGAGCTCGGACACACCGACATCGCCTTCGTCGGCGGATCGACGGATGCGGCGGAGCTGAGCTTCGGCGATGCACAGCGACTCGACGGCTACCGGGGCGCCCTGCAGGCCGCGGGTCTCTCGGGACGCGCCCGCATCGCTGGCGCGGCCCCGACCATGCCCGGCGGCTATACGGCTGCGGCCGGGCTGCTCGGCGATCGACGCGGTCGTCCGACCGCGATCGTCGGAGTGTGCGACGAGGCGGCGATCGGCGCGATCATCGCGGCCCGACGGCTGGGGATCGCCGTGCCGACGGAACTCAGCGTCGTCGGCATAGACGACCACGAACACGCCGACATGTTCGCTCTGACCACGATCGGACAGTCGCCCCGCGACCAGGGCCATGAGGCCGTTCGTCTGCTGACCAGACAGATGGAGGACCCGGACGCTCCACTCGAGCGTGTCGACGCCGCATCCGCCCTCGTGGTTCGCAGCTCCACGGCTCCCCCGCGCTGAGCTCGCAGGGCGACGACATGGCAGCGTCGAGACCTGCGGGGCGCCGTGACGGAGACCGGTGCGGGCGACCGGGAACGTGTGGAACGCCGGGAACGCGCAGCCATGGAATGCACGAAGGCCCCGGGCGAACCCGGGGCCTTCGATCAGAAACGCGTGAGCGTCGCGATTACTTGAGGGTAACCGTTGCGCCTGCCTCTTCGAGAGCAGCCTTGGCCTTCTCGGCGGTCTCCTTGTTGGCGCCCTCGAGGACGGCCTTCGGGGCACCGTCGACGACAGCCTTGGCCTCGCCGAGACCCAGCGAGGTGAGCTCGCGGACGGTCTTGATGACCTGGATCTTCTTGTCGCCAGCAGCCTCGAGGATGACGTCGAAGGAGTCCTTCTCTTCCTCGGCCTCAGCGGCACCTGCGCCACCCGCAGCGCCGGCGACGGCGACGGGAGCGGCAGCGGTGACCTCGAACTTCTCCTCGAACGCCTTCACGAAGTCGTTGAGCTCGATGAGGGTCAGGCCGGCGAACTGCTCGAGCAGTTCCTCGGTGGAAAGCTTCGCCATGATGTATCTCCTAGATAGATGGGGTTTGTAGACGAGATCGCCGGTCGCTTACGCGGCCTCTGCGGTCTCCAGCTTTTCGCGAAGAGCATCGATGGTGGCCGCGGCCTTGCCCATCGTCGCCTTCATCATGCCCGCAGCCTTCGCCAGCAGAACCTCACGGCTCTCCAGCGCGGCGTACTTGTTGACCTCGTCCGCGGTGAGGGCGTTGCCCTCGAAGATGCCGGACTTGATCACGAGAAGCGGGTTGGCCTTGGCGAAGTCACGCAGAGCCTTGGCGGTGGCGACGAAGTCACCGTGCACGAACGCGACAGCCGACGGACCCTTGAGGTCGTCGTCCAGCGCGGAGATGCCAGCCTTGTTGGCGGCGATCTTGGTCAGCGTGTTCTTCACCACGGCGTACTCAGCGTCCTGACGGATGCTGTTGCGCAGCTCCTTGAGCTGGGCAACCGTCAGACCGCGGTACTCGGTCAGCAGAACGGCAGTCGAGTTCTCGAATGACTTCGTGAGCTCGGCGACCGATGCATCCTTCTGCGCCATGGTCACTCCTTGGTGTGTACGAGGCGCCGCACGGTGGTGAGGCGCCGACCTGGACCACCTGCAAAGAGAAAAGCTCCGGCGCAAGCGCACGGAGCTTTGGAAAGTTCGTGTCCTGCGCGGGCCCCTGCTTTGCAGAGCTTCGATCCTGTGCACTCACGCGCACACGATGACCAGCGGTCTTCGGTTCCCCATAACTCCGGCATCCCGACTGCTCCCCCAAATCGGGGCGGTTCGGGCTTCGCGCCTGGCCCGCAGGATCTCGCCGAGCACACGGGATCCTGCCGAGCGCACGGGAACTTCGCGTCAACAAGCGGTGCGCCCGGCAATTACCCGTGCAGTCAACGGATCCGCGATTCCCCGCGCATCCCATCACGGCGGGCTGATCCCGAAGGATTCGAGTCGCCTCCCGAGCG
>NZ_JYIV01000013.1 GCF_000956405.1 Microbacterium oxydans | reverse complement strand
GTTTCGGCGGCCATAGCGTGAGGGAAACGCCCGGTTACATTCCGAACCCGGAAGCTAAGCCTCACAGCGCCGATGGTACTGCAGGGGGGACCCTGTGGGAGAGTAGGACACCGCCGGACTCCTTTTAGACAAGAAAGCCACCCAATGCTGGGTGGCTTTCTTGCGTTAGCGAGGCATCAGCGCCACGCACACAGAAGAGCCATCCCTCGTGGGGTGGCTCTTCTGCGTTAACGCACCCATCGGTGCCAACCTCACCGCTTCAAGCGCGCCTCGAGCATCGCCGCGCACTCGCGCACGGCGGCAGCGATCTCCTCCTCGTCCAGATCCTCACGACCCCATGTCACCGCCACAGCCGCAACAGGCCAGCCGGCAGCATCGAGAACCGCGGCCCCGACGCTGCGCAGGCCCTCCGCGATCTCACTGTTCTCCGTCGCATAACCCCGGGTGCGTACCTCCCGCAGTAGTTCTCGTAGCTCTCGCGGCGTCTGTGGACCCAACCCGGTGCGATCGGGGAAAGTCGAGACATCGGGATAGAGGGCCCGCACCTGCTCGCGGGGGAGCGCCGCGAGCATGGCCCGTCCCGACGCGGTGAGGTGAGCCGGAAGTCGCACACCCACATCAGTGACCAGCGCAGGCCGACGTGGCGCACGCTCTTCGACGACGTACAGCACATCCCCGCCACTCATGACCGCCAGGTGTGCGCTCTCTCCGAGACGGTCCGACAGCGCAGCCACCAGAGGCCGTCCTCTGCGGGCAAGAGGCTGCTGGCGTGTGTAGCCGCCGGCGAGCTCGAAGGCGGAAGTGCCCAATCCCCACCGTCGCTCCTCCCGCAGATGCAGCACGAACCCGTGCGCGGCGAGCGTGGTGAGCAGGTGGTACACCGTCGATCGCGGCAGCTCGAGTTCGCGCGCGATCGCCGACGCCGCGACAGGAGCGGGCCGTGCAGCCAGGTAGCTGAGGATGCGGAGCGTGTTCTCTGCAGCCGGCACCTGCGCTCCGGACGACTCGGAAGGCGATTTGTCTGGGATCACAGACACAGCATCCCACGAACCGGTGTCCCGCACGACACCTCGGGTGTGGAATCGAACCATGACCGAACTCGCCCCCGTGCTGGTCGGAGCGGCCCCGCTGTCGCCCGCCGATGTCGTCGCCGTCGTCCGTCACGACGCCCCCGTGCAGATCGACGCCGAGGCGCTCGCCCGCGTCGCCGAGACCCGCCGTGTGATCGACGGCCTCGCCGCTGACCCGAACCCGCACTACGGCGTCTCCACCGGATTCGGCGCCCTGGCGACCACCTTCATCGCCCCCGACCGTCGCCTGCAGCTGCAGGCCAGCCTGATCCGCTCGCACGCCGCGGGCACCGGCGCCGAGGTCGAGCGCGAGGTCGTCCGCGGACTCCAGCTGCTGCGCCTGCAGACCCTCGCCTCCGGACGCACCGGCGTGCGCCCGGTCGTGGTGGAGACCTACGCCGCCCTGCTCAACGAGGGCATCACCCCCGTGGTGCGCGAGTACGGGTCGCTCGGCTGCTCGGGCGACCTCGCCCCTCTTGCCCACATCGCCCTGGCCGCGATGGGCGAAGGCGACGTGCGTGACGCATCCGGCGCTCTGGTCCCCGCAGCCGACGCCCTGGCTGCTGCGGGCATCGAGCCGCTCACCCTCGTCGAGAAGGAGGGGCTCGCGCTCATCAACGGCACCGACGGCATGCTCGGCATGCTGGTGCTCGCCCTGCACGACCTCGAGACGCTCCTGCTCACCGCCGACATCGCCGCGGCCATGTCGGTCGAGTCGCAGCTCGGCACCGACGCCGTGTTCGCCGCTGACCTGATGGCCCTCCGCGCACAGATGGGCCAGGCCGAGTCCGCGGCCAATCTCCGCGCCTTCCTCGGCGACTCCCCCATGGTCGCGAGCCATAAGGGCCCGGATGACGGCCGCGTGCAGGACGCCTACTCGCTGCGCTGCTCGCCCCAGGTGCACGGCGCCGCCCGCGACACCCTCGCCCACGCGACGCTGATCGCCGGACGCGAGCTCGCCAGCGTGATCGACAACCCCGTCATCACCTTCGACGGGCGCATCGAGTCGAACGGCAACTTCCACGGGGCTCCGGTCGCCGCTGTGCTCGACTTCCTCGCCATCTCGGTCGCCGACGTCGCCTCGGTGTCCGAGCGTCGCACCGACCGCGCACTCGACCCGGCCCGCAGCCACGGACTCCCGCCCTTCCTCGCCGACGAGGTGGGCGTCGACTCCGGCCTCATGATCGCGCAGTACGCGGCAGCCGGCATCGTCTCCGAGCTCAAGCGTCTCGCCGTCCCGGCATCTGTCGACTCGATCCCGTCGTCCGCCATGCAGGAGGACCATGTGTCGATGGGATGGGCCGCCGCCCGCAAGCTGCGCCGCGCGATCGACGGCCTCGGCCGCGTGCTCGCCATCGAGATCCTCACCGGCGCCCGCGCCCTCGATCTGCGCGCACCGTTGCAGGCGGGACCCGCGACCGGAGCCGTTCGTGACCTGGTCCGCACCGTCGCCGCAGGTCCTGGACCCGACCGCTTCCTGTCCCCGGACATGGAAGCCGTCACCGCCCTCGTCCAGTCGGGCGACGTCGCCCGCATCGCAAAGGAGCACACTCATGGCTGAGAACGTCTCATCAGAAAGCACCGCTTCCGGACCGCGAGTCGTCCGCGCTGCCCGTGGCAACCAGCGCACCGCGAAGAGCTGGGGCGCCGAAGCCGCCAAGCGCATGCTCATGAACAACCTCGACCCCGAGGTCGCCGAGCACCCGGAAGACCTGGTCGTCTACGGCGGCACGGGCAAGGCCGCCCGCAGCTGGGAGGCCTACGACGCGATCGTGCGCACCCTCGACGAGCTCGAACCGGACGAGACCCTGCTCGTGCAGTCGGGCAAGCCGGTCGGCGTGTTCCGCACCCACGAGTGGGCCCCGCGCGTGCTCATCGCCAACTCGAACCTGGTCGGCGACTGGGCGACGTGGCCCGAGTTCCGCAAGCTCGAAGAGCTGGGACTCATCATGTACGGGCAGATGACCGCCGGCTCGTGGATCTACATCGGCACGCAGGGCATCCTGCAGGGCACGTACGAGACCTTCGCCGCCGTGGCCCGCTCGCTCGGCCGCGACTCGCTGCGCGGCACCCTGACCCTCACCGGCGGCGCCGGGGGAATGGGCGGCGCTCAGCCGCTCGCGGTGACCCTGAACGACGGGGCGGTTCTGATCGTCGACGTCGACGAGTCGCGCCTCGCTCGCCGCGTGGAACACGGCTACCTCGACGAGTACACGACCGATCTCGACGCGGCCGTCGCCCGCGTGGTCGCCGCCAAGGACGCCGGGGAGGCCCTCTCGGTCGGTGTCGTCGGCAACGCGGCCGAGGTGTTCCCCGAGCTGCTGCGTCGCGGCGTGCCGATCGACATCGTGACCGACCAGACCAGCGCCCACGACCCGCTCGCCTACCTCCCGCTCGGCACCTCGGTGGCGGATTGGAAGGCCGAGGCCGAGCGCGACCCGGAGGAGTTCACCCGCCGCTCGCGCGCATCGATGGCAGCGCACGTCGAGGCGATGGTCGCGTTCCAGGATGCGGGCGCCGCGGTGTTCGACTACGGTAACTCGATCCGCGCCGAAGCGCAGCTGGGCGGGTTCGACCGGGCATTCGAGTTCCCCGGATTCGTGCCGGCCTACATCCGCCCGCAGTTCGAAGAGGGACGAGGGCCGTTCCGCTGGGCTGCGCTCTCGGGTGACCCGGAAGACATCTACAAGACCGACCGGGCGATCGCCGAGCTCTTCCCCGAAGACGCCGCCCTGCACCGCTGGCTCGAGAAAGCCGGCGAGAAGGTGCACTTCGAAGGGCTTCCCGCCCGCATCTGCTGGCTCGGCTACAAGGAGCGCCACCTCGCCGGACTCAAGTTCAACGAGATGGTCGCTTCGGGCGAGCTCTCGGCTCCTATCGTGATCGGTCGCGATCACCTCGACTCCGGCTCGGTCGCCTCGCCCTACCGCGAGACCGAGGCGATGAAGGACGGCTCCGACGCCATCGCCGACTGGCCCCTGCTGAACGCCCTGCTCAACACGGCGTCCGGTGCCTCCTGGGTGTCGCTGCACCACGGCGGCGGCGTCGGCATCGGCCGTTCCATCCACGCCGGTCAGGTGACGGTGGCCGACGGTTCTGACCTCGCCGCCCAGAAGCTGGAGCGCGTGCTGACGAACGACCCCGGCACCGGTGTGATGCGCCACGTCGACGCCGGCTACGAGCACGCCCGCGAGGTCGCCCGCGAGCGCGGCCTGAACGTGCCGATGCTCTGAAAGGGTGAGGACATGTCGACGCTCATCACGAACATCGCGGAACTGACGACGAACGTCGCGACAGCTGATGACCGCACCGGGACGCTGGCCGACGCAGCGGTGCTGATCGAGGGCGAGCGGATCGCCTGGGTGGGTGCGGCAGCAGAGGCCCCGGAAGCCGACGAGGTCGTGGACGCCGCCGGGCGTGCGATGATTCCCGGATTCGTCGACAGCCACAGTCACCTTGTCTTCGGGGGCGACCGCGCCGTCGAGTTCGAGGCGCGCATGGCGGGGCAGAAGTATGCGGCCGGCGGCATCCGCTCGACCGTCGCGGCCACCCGCGCCGCGAGCGACGACGAGCTGCGCGCCCGCCTGCGGGGCTTCCTCGACGAGATGCTCGCCCAAGGCACGACGACCGTCGAGATCAAGAGCGGCTACGGGCTGAGCGTCGCCGACGAGGAGCGCCTGGTGCGCCTAGCGGCAGAGGTGACGCCCGAGGTGACCTTCCTCGGCGCACACGTCGTGCCCGCCGAGTACGCCGACCGTCCGGACGAGTACGTCGATCTGGTCACAGGGCCCATGCTCGATGCCTGCGCCCCGTACTCGAAGTGGATCGACGTGTTCTGCGAGACCGGCGCCTTCACGGTCGCGCAGTCGCGGCGGGTGTTGGAGGCCGGCATCGCGCGCGGACTCGCCCCCCGCGTGCATGCGAGCCAGCTCGGTCCAGGAGAGGGCGTGCGTCTGGCCGTCGAGCTCGGTGCGGCCTCGATCGACCACGGCACCTATCTGACGGACGCCGACATCGACGCGCTCGCCGGGTCCGACACCGTGCTCACCCTGCTGCCGGGGGTCGAGTTCTCGACGCGGCAGCCGTATCCGAACGCCCGGCGCCTGATCGACGCGGGAGTGACCGTGGCTCTGGCCTGCGACACCAACCCGGGGTCGAGCTTCACCTCGTCGATGCCGTTCTGCATCGCCGTGGCCGTGCGCGACATGGGGATAACCCCGGCCGAGGCCGTGTGGGCCGCGACGGCGGGCGGGGCGAAGGCACTGCGCCGCGACGACGTCGGCGTGATCGCGTCCGGGGCCAGAGCCGACCTCGTGCTGCTGAAGGCGCCGACCCGCATCCACCTCGCCTATCGGCCGGGCGTTCCGCTCGTCGACACCGTCTGGAAGGACGGACGAGCGATCGACTGAGGCCCGCGGGCGCTCAGCCGATCGCTCGTCCGATCCGTCCGGGTCAGCCCAGGGCGTGCGTCACGACGACGGCCGCGGCCGCCGACCACGCCTGCGGGCGACACGCGGCGGGGTAGGGAAGGGGCGCGCCGCCGGGCACGCGCGCATCACCTGCGTGCAGCTCGGGCACGCGGTAGTCGAAGCCCTCCGCCAGGTCGAGCAGCTGCTCGGCGACCACTCGTGCTTCGGCATCGAGCCCGGCGCGGATCATGCCGTGCACGGCGATCGCGGTGTCGTGCGCCCATACGCTGCCACCGTGATAGCTGAGCGGCCAGTATCCGGCAGCGTCGGTCGACATGGTGCGGATGCCGTAGCCGCTCGACATGCTCGGCGCGGTCAGCAGTGCGGCGCAGGCCCGCTCCTCCTCGGGGTCGAGGATGCCGGTGCCGATCAGGTGTCCGATGTTGCTGGTGAGGGTGTCGACCGGGGCGCCGTGGGCGTCGAGGGCGATCGCGGGGTAGCGGCCCTCTGGCGTGGTGATCCAGTACGCAGCGCGGAAGCGTTCGCGCAGGTCGGCAGCCCACGCCCGCAGCTCAGCGCCGCCAGGTTCGCCGAACGTGTCGAGCAGATCCGCGCCGCGCACGGCGGCCTCGTACGCATAGCCCTGCACCTCGCTGAGCGCGATGGGGCCCTCGGCCAAGCGCCCGTCGCGCCACTGGATCGAGTCGCCGGAGTCCTTCCAGCCCTGGTTCGCGAGTCCGTGGCCCGACTCATCCGCATAGTCGATGAAGCCGCTGCCCGAGGCGTCGCCGTGCACCGTCATCCAGGTCAACGCGGCGCGAAGTGCCGGGAGCAGTGCCCGCACCTCTCGCTCGGGCATGCCCTCGGCGTGGGCGTCGGCGAGCAGACAGATCCAGAGCGGGGTCGCATCCACCGTGCCGTAGTAGAGCGGCGGCAGGTGCACGCCCTCGTTCGGCAACGACAGGGCGCCGCTGCGCAGCTCATGCGCGATCTTGCCCGGAGCCTCGGCCGTCGATGCGTCGTGCGCGGTGCCCTGGAGCCGGGCCAGCACCCGCAGCGTCGAGGCCGCCATGTCGGGGTCGACCGCGAGGGCGAGGCGGGCTGCCCAGAGCGAGTCCCGACCGAAGAGAGTGAAGAACCAGGGGGCTCCTGCGGCGTAGAACGCGTCGTCCGGATGGTCGGGTAGCGCGAGGCGGAGCGCAGAGAGGTCGGCGGTCGCCTGCGCCATCCAGCGGGCAGCGCGCGAATCCGCGGGGACGGCGGGCTGCGGAGCCCGCGACGGACGGGCAGCGGTGACGACGAGCGTCGGGTCGTCGAGGTCGACCGCCCAGCCGAGGGCGACGGATCCGCGTGGCGGCACCACCGCATCCCACCGCAGCATCAGGGCCTCCCCGTCCTGCGTCACCGCGGCTTCGGGAGCGGTGAGCGTGAACGACGCCTCGCCTGCACGGCAGATGGATCCGTCCCAGCTCCACGTCGCCTCGGTACCCAGCCCCGCCTTGACCTCCTGCATCGGCGCGAAGTCCGGGAGCACCCGCACTGTCACTGCTGTGGCGACCGGTGCGTCGAGGTGGGAGGTGATCGTGATCCGCTCCGAGAACGCACCGGCGGCGACCCGGCGATCACGGTCCATCCGCACCTTCGGGTCGGCCGATTCGTCGTCGAGCCCGCGCAGCAGGTCGGTCAGCACCGTCTGCTGCGGCACCGCCGACACGCACCCGATGGACTCGAGCGCGGTGCCGTCGACGGTGATCTCGATGCTCCGGATGTGCCGGACGTCGCCGTGGTAGATCCCGTGGATCGGTGCGGTACCCATGCGGCCGATGTCGTCGGACCAGGCCTGGGTCGGCGCCTCGAGCATGATCACGGCGTCGTCCAGCAACGGCTGGAGGGGCGGGGTGGGGGTCATTCCTTGACGGCTCCTTCTGTGGAGTTCATGATGCGGCGCTGGAAGACGAAGAACATCACGGCGACGGGGATCGTCATGATGAGCGCGGCCGCCAGCTTGAGCGGATACTGGGTGCCCTGGCTGAGTCCACCGCTGGCGAGGGACGCGACGCCCTTGGTCAGGGTGGTCAGGGCAGGGTCGTTGGTCGACACGATGAAGTGGCTGAGCTCGTTCCAGGAACCCTGGAACGACAGGATCACGATCGTCACGAGCGCGGGCGTCGCCATCGGCAGCACCACCGACCAGAACAGTCGGAACGTGCCGGCGCCGTCGATGCGCGCCTGCTCCTCGACCGACTCGGGGATGGACTCGAAGAAGTTCTTCATGATGAACACCCCGGCCGCATCGACGAGCAGCGGCAGGATCATCCCGGCGTAGGAGTTGAAGATGCCGAGCTGGTTGATCACGAGGAACTTGGGGATGAGCAGCACCACGGTGGGAACCGACATCACCGCCACGAGTGCCGCGAAGACGACACCGCGTCCACGGAAGCGCAGTCGGGCGAGTGCGTACCCGGCGAGCGAGTTGAAGAACACCCGGCCCGCGGTGACGAAGATCGTCACGATCGCGCTGTTCACGAACCACGAAGGGAAGTCGGAGTTGCGGAACAGGCGCTCGTACGCCGCGAACGTCCAGACGTCGGGGATCAGCGTGATCCCGCTGGACGCGGCATCCTCATCGGTCTTGAAGCTCGTCGCGACCTGGATCAGGAACGGGTAGATGTAGATGATCGCGAGGATGATCAACAGCGCGTAGAGGGCGATCTGCCAGGTCAGCTGCTTCGACGAGAGCCGTCTCATGACGATGCTCCCTTCGACGACTGGTACGCGCGGATGCGACGCTTCGACACCGGTCGGTCGCGCAGCACCCAGCGCTGCAGGAGCGTGAAGATCACGATGATGACGAACAGGATGAACGCGATCGCCGCGCCCTGCCCCCACTCCTGGTTCTGGAACGCCGTCTGGTACGAGAGGTAGGCCGGGGTGAGCGTGGTCTTGCTCGGCGCTCCCCGCGTGCCCGTATAGATCTGGTCGAACACCTGCCAGCAGCCGATGAGGCCGAGGGTCAGCACGGTGAACAGGGTCGGGCGCAGCTGCGGGAGCGTGATGCGCCAGAAGCGCTGCCAGCCGTTCGCGCCGTCCATCATGGCCGCTTCATCGACGTCGGCGCCGAGGTTCTGCAGACCGGCGAGGAAGATGAGCATGAACGTGCCGGAGGTCGTGAAGATGGCCATCAGGATGTACGCGCTCATCGCGACGGACGGACCGGCGAGCCACTCCCACCACGACACTCCGAGTGTGCCGCCCTGGGTGAGCGCCGCGGGACCGGCATCGACGCCGACCGTGCCGAGTGCCAGATGCAGGATGCCGCGCGGATCGTTGAACCAGTTGGGCCCGTTGATGCCGAACCAGGAGAGCACGTCGTTGACGGCGCCGCTGGAGGTGAAGAGGAACATCCACAGCACCGTGATCGCGACGGTGCTGGTCACGGAGGGGAAGTAGTAGGCGGTGCGGAAGAAGCCGCGGCCGCGGAGCATGGCGCGGTTGACGAGGATCGCGAGGAACAGGGCGAGCGCGGTCTGCAGCGGGACCACGAGCAGCACGTACCAGGCGTTGTTGCGCAGTGCGGTGCCGAAGTCCTTGGTCGCGAGACCGCCGTCGGTGAGGACGGCCGAGAAGTTGTCGGCGCCGACGAACGAGACCGATCCGGAGAGGGGGCTGCCGCGGCCGCCCCAGTCGGAGACGCTCACCCACAGCGCCATGAGCACCGGGATGAGGAGGAAGACACCGAGGATCACGATCACCGGCGCCGTGAACAGCCATCCGGCTGCCGCCTCGCCGCGGCGGAGCCCGGAGGCCCCACCGCGGCGAGACGCTGCCTTGACCGCCATGGTTACTCGACGACCGCTTCGAGGTTCGACTGCACGGAGTCGAGGATCGTCTTCGGGTCGGCTGTCTTCAGCGACTCGAGCTGCGAGTTGAAGTCGGCGATCACGTCGGCGGTGCCGGCCTGGTTCGGGGGGAACTGGGCATAATCCGCACCGGCGAGGAACGGGGCGAGCTCGGGGTTCGCGGCGGTCCACTCGTCGGCGGCCGACTTGATCGACGGCATCGGGCCGAACGCCTTCGAGAACGCCAGCTGGCTGTCGGCGCTCGTCAGGTACTCGACCAGTTCGAGGGCGGCCTGCTGGTTCGGGCTGTCGGCAGCCATGCCCCAGCAGTTCGTGAACTGCAGCGTGCCCTTGCCGCCCGCGCCCTCGGGGAGCTCGGCGACCGTGTACTCGAGGCTGCTGTAGTCGTTCGACAGCGCTCCGGTGATCCAGTTGCCCTCGATGACCATCGCGGCGGACTGCTTGCCCAGGGCCTCGCCGCCCCAGCCGGCCCCGACGTCCTTGGCGTAGGCGAAGGTGCCGTCGACCAGGTGTGACTTCACGTAGTCGAGGGCCTCGACGTTGGCGGCGTCGTCGGCGATGACCGTGCCGTCGTCGACGAGACCGCCACCGGCCTGGGCCATGAACACGCCGACGCGCTGGTACTCGGCGCCGAAGGCCAGGCCCACGTGGTCGGCGGTGGTGAGCTTCTGTGCCACCGCGGAGAGGTCGTCCCAGGTCTTCGGGAGGTCGGCGTCGGTGAGGCCGGCGTCGGTCCACATCTGCGTGTTGATGATGAGCGACAGCGTCGAGAAGTCCTTCGGTGCGCAGTAGAACGTGCCGTCCACCGTGAAGTTCTCCACGAGAGAGGGGTAGAAGTCGTCCTTGTTGGAGAGCTGGTCGCCATAGGCCTCGAGCGATCCGTTGGCGGCGTAGCCGGAAGCCTGGTCGGTGGAGAGGTAGAACAGGTCGGCGGGGTCGCCGGCGGCGAAGCCCTGCGACAGCTCCTGGTCGAGGTTGCTCGCGGTCTGCAGCTTCACCTTCGTGCCGGAGTCGGCCGACCAGGCGTCGATCGCCGACTGTACGGCCGCGGTCTCGGCGTCTCCGGACGAGCCGATGAGCACCGTGAGTGCGTCGTCGGACGAGGTGAGTCCCTCGCTGTCCGCCTTGGTGTCGTCTCCGGCGAATCCGGAGCCGCAGCCGGTGAGCACGAGCGCGCTGGTGAGCAGCACCGCCCCGGTGCCGAAGACTGCGCGAGTGGTGTGCCGTGTCATGGTCTCTCTCCTTTGATGAGTCACTGCGGGTGCGATGAAGTGGTGCGGACGACGGTCTCGGGAGGACCGTCCAGGCTCCGTGGCAGAAATTTGAACGATCAAACTCTGCGTGGAATAGGCTAAGCGGGAGTCACGGGAGGTGTCAACCCGGACCGGACCCGAACGTGGACGAGGAGGTGCGATGGCGAAGGCGCCGACCGTCGAAGACGTCGCCGAGCGCGCTGGCGTCTCCCGGCAGACGGTCTCGAACGTGCTCAACACTCCGGACATCGTCCGCCCCGCGACCAGGGAACGCGTGCTCACGGCGATCCACGACCTCGGGTATCGCCGCCACGCGGCCGCTCGACGTCTGCGGCTGCGGCGCAGCTCGACCATCGGGATCCGCCTCGATCCGTATCTCGGCGGCATCTCCGGCGTCGTGCTCGACCGCTTCGTGCACGCCGTCACGGAGCGGGCGAGCGAGCGTGGTATGCGGATGCTCGTCTACGCCGCCCGCACGCGGGAAGAGGAGATCCAGCGACTGTCGGAGCTGTGGGAGGGGTCGGAGATCGACGCCGCGATCATCACCGGCACCTCGCGCGACGATCCGCGCGTGCGCAGCCTCGACCAGGACGGGCTGCCCTTCATCTCGTTCGGCCGCCCCTGGGGCGAGGACGACATCGCCGATCCGCGCCACCTCTGGGTGGACGTGGACGGTGCGGCGGGAACACGTGCCGCGACCGAGCACGCGCTGACGCACGGCCGACGGGTGGCCTTCCTCGGATGGCCGACCGGCTCGGGCACCGGCGACGACCGCGAGCGCGGCTGGCGCGAGGCCATGGCTGCGGCTGGAGCGCAGGGCGAACGGCTCACCGCGGAGGAGGGTGTTCCCCTCGCACGCGCCTGCGTCGATGCGGCGCTCGCCGCAGGTCACGCGCCCGACGCTCTCGTCTGTGCCAGCGATTCGCTCGCCGTCGGCGCCCTGCTGGCCGTCGCCGCTGCCGGGCTCTCGCTTCCGGTGATCGGCTTCGACAACACCCCGACGGCCGAGGCGCTGGGCTTCTCGAGTGTCGAGCAGCGGCCCGAGGATGTGGCCACGGCCGTCCTCGAACTCCTCATGGGCCCCACGGGGGAGATCGTCGCCCCGCGCACGCTTCAGTCCGGGTCCGCGCACGCGCTGATCACGCCTGAGCTCGTCGTCCGCTGACGTGCTCTTCCGCGTCTATGCCGCGCGGCGCATACGCAGCGTGAACGCGATCCCCGCCAGCGCGATGACGACGATCCCGTAGCCCACGCACACCGCCTCGAGGCCGACGACTCCGACCAGCGCGCCCGCGATGACCGCCGGTACGCCGAAGGCCAGATACGCGAGCAGATAGATCACGGCGAAGGTGTCGGCGCGCTGGGTCGCCGGGATCCGCGGGGCGAGCGAGGCGACGACTCCCGAGAACGCGGTGCCGAACCCCATCCCGGTCACGGCGGCAGCGAGGAGATAGAACGGCAGCGAGCCGAGCCCGAGGGCGATGAGCGACAGCAGGGTTCCGGTCGCCAAGGCGGCAGTGCCGAACATCACCATCGACCGTGCTGCGAGCTTCCGGAGCGTGAACGCGGTCAGGGCTCCGACGCCGGCGAGCAGCACTACGCCGAGCCCCTGCCAGATGTGCGCCTCGCCCCCGAGCTCGCCTCGGACGATGTTGGCTCCGAGCGACAGGAACAGCCCGCCCGTCGCCCACCCCGCGATGACCGCCGGAGCGCCACGCCAGAAGTCGGCCCTGATCGCGGTCGGGATCGACAGCCGGAAGCTCAGTGACGCCCAGACGCCCGGCTTGCGCGGTGCGGTCTCCGGCACGAGGAAGAACAGCGCCGCGAGCAGGATGTACGCCGAGCTCAGTGGTGCGAACACGTCGAGCAAGGCCTCGCCGCTGACGTCGAGCATCACGCCCGAGACGAGCGCTCCGAGCGCGAGGCCGATCCCGGGGCTGAGTGCGTTCCACAGGGCAGCGGTCCCCGTGCGGCCGCCCGGAGCGAAGTCGAGCACCGTGGCGGAGAGGGCCGAGATGAGCAGGCCGCTCGCGACGCCCTGCAGGATGCGCGCGAGGAAGAGTGTCGCCACGGCGTCGGCGTGCCAGAACAGGAACATGCTGCCGGCGAGCAGCAGCAACCCTGCGATCACCACGGGTCGGCGTCCGACGTGATCCGACAGGGAACCGGCGGTGAGGAGAGTGAGGAGCAGCGCCACCGCGTACACCGCGAACACGGCGCTGATCACGACGGGTGCGAAACCGATCTGCTGCGCGAGCACCGGGTAGAAGGGCGAAGGCGCACTCGCACCGACCATCATCAGGACCTGTGCGACGATCGCCAGCACGAACCCGAACCGGGTACGTGTCTGCGGGGAGGTCTTCGCCAGCGGGACGGCGACGATCGGCTCGGTAGTGGTCATGGCGTCTCCTCGTTCGGTTCGAGAATCATCGAACTATCGGAGCGTACGCGCGTTTCGTCAATTGTTCAACTATTATCGAACTATGCCTGGCGATCTTCCTCACCCGGAGCGCTCCGAGATCCAGCTCACCGACGTGCTCTTCGCGCTCAGCGACCCCGAGCGACTCGCCATCACGCGTCAGCTCGCGGACGGCCCGCTCGACATGGCCGCCTGCCACGCCACCGACCCCAACCTCCCGAAGTCGACCAAGTCGCATTTCATGAAGGTGCTGCGCGAAGCGGGTGTCATCCGCAACGAGCCGAACGGACGCCGGCGGATGCTCACGCTGCGGCGCGACGACCTCGACGCCCTGTTCCCCGGGCTGCTGGACTCGGTGCTGCGCGACTGACTCTGCGTCGAAGCACAAGATCATCTTGTCGATCTGCGAGAGTGAGTGTACAGTCACTCATATGTCCACGAACCGCAGCTCGATCCTCTCCACGGCGGACGCCCGCAAGCCTGTCGTCGCCGCGGCTGCGCTGGCGGCATTCGCGCGGGGCGGGTATCACGGCACGACCGTCGCCGACGTCGCACGCGAGGCCAAGATCTCGCCGGCCTACGTCTTCAAGCTCTACTCGGGCAAGGAGGCACTGTTCGTCGTCGCCCTGGAAGCCTGCTTCGATGCGATCCTCGTCGCCCTCGAAGAAGGCGCGGATGCCGCGGGCGACACCTCGCCCGAGGGTCTGCTCGACGCGATGGGGGACGCCTACGCGCACCTGATCTCCGACCGGAAACTGCTCATGCTGCAGGTGCATGCGCAGTCGGTGGCGGAGATCCCGGCCATCGGCGAGGCGCTTCGTGCGGGGCTCGAGCGCATCACGGTCTTCGCTCGACAGCGTTCGCGCGCCGAGGATGCCGACGTGCAGCGGTTCATCGCCTACGGGCAGCTCTGCCACCTGATCGTCACCACGCAGCTCGACGGGCGCCCGGGGGATTGGGTCGCCCTCCTGACCAGGGGGATCACCCACCCCGACTGACGTCGGTCCCCGGCAAGGGCGCCTTCGTTTGCCTTCAAGAGTGAGTGAGCAGTCACTCAGATACTTCCCAGAACCGAATCAACCACCGAACAAGAACAGGAGCATCCCATGACCTCTCCCACCGCCACCACGACCCGAGCCACCGCCTCACCGCGCAGCTCCAGGCGTTGGCTCGCGCTCAGCGTGCTCGCCCTCGCGCAATTCCTCGTCGTGCTCGACGCCTCGATCGTGAACATCGCGCTCCCCGTGCTCGGCGCCCAGCTCGGCATGAGCACGGCCGCCCTCGCCTGGGTGATCACCGCCTATGTGCTGGCTTTCGGCGGGCTTCTCCTCCTCGGCGGACGTCTCGCCGACCGCTATGGACACCGCCGCGTGTTCCTGATCGGCGCGGGTGGCTTCGTCGCGGCCTCCGCACTCGCCGGGTTCTCCGTGTCGAGCGAGATGCTCCTCGGCGCGAGAGCTCTCCAGGGCGCCTCGGCCGCACTCCTCGCCCCCGCGGCGCTGGCACTGCTCACCCATCTCTTCCCTGACGACAAGGAGCGCACGAAGGCCCTCGGCGTATGGGGAGCCGTCGCCGGGATCGGGTCGGCGGCCGGAGTTCTGCTCGGCGGTGTGCTCACGGCCACTCTCGGGTGGCAGTCGGTGTTCTTCGTCAACGTCCCCGTCGGCGCGCTCGTGCTGATCGCCATCCCGCTGCTCATCACCCGCGACGGCGCCCGTTCTCCCGGGCGACTCGATGCCGCCGGTGCGGTCACGGTCACGGGCGCTCTGGTGGCTCTGGTCGGCGCGCTCAGCGCCGTAGAACAGCTCGGATTCGTGCACCCACTGCCGATGATCCTGTTCGCAGCGGCGCTCGCGCTGGGTGTCGCGTTCGTCCTGATCGAGCGGCGCGCTGCAGAGCCGCTGGTGCCGCTGGCGGTCTTCCGCAACCGCAACCTGGCGCTCGGGAACATCGTGATGCTGCTCGGCGGGGCGGCGATGGTGGCGCTCTTCTTCGCTCTCTCCGTCTACATGCAGGCCGTGCTCCACTACGACGCGCTCGCTGCCGGCCTCTCGCAGCTGCCGCTTGCGGGTGTGCTCGTGCTCGTGGCGGGTGGGGCACCCGCCCTCATCGCGCGCGTCGGCACCCGCCCGGTCCTGATCGGTTCTCTGCTCGTCCTGGCCGGAGGGCTCGCCTGGCTCGCAGCCGCGCCGTCCGATGCCACGTTCCTCGCGCAGCTGCTCGGGCCGACGATCCTGGTCGGAGTCGGTCTCGGCGGGGCTGTCGTGGCGACGACCCAGCTCGCGGTGGACGGCGTCGACGGGGGAGAATCCGGCCTCGCCGGCGGTCTGATCAACACGAGTCAGCAGATCGGTGGCGCGGTCGGACTCGCCGTTCTCGGGACCGTGGCCGGTCTGCGCACCGCGGCGCTGTCCGCAGAGGGAGCCTCCGAGGCAACTGCCCTCACCGGTGGATTCTCCTGGCTCTTCCTCGGGGCGGCGGCACTCGCCGTCATCGGAGCGGGGATCGTCGTGGTCTGGCCACGCGACTGAGCTCAGCGGGCGGGAGACCCCTGGGGTGCGTCCGCGTACCTCAGGGGTTCGTCGATTCCGTCGGAGAGCGGAAAGACAGGTGTAAGCGGTCCAGAACGAGCATAATGCTATCTCTGGCGGCGTACGTATGCTCACATTGCTCCGCGATTTGGATCGCACGCGGTGCCGGGCAGATACTTCTGGCACCCGCGCCGCGTGACCCGGCCCGGCAATCGACATGCACACATCCGCCTTTCTCGCACCAGGGACGACCATCGCCATCGTGGGCGCGGGTCGTCTCGGACGCGTACTCGCGCGGGCTCTGCGGGCAGCCGGGTTCGACGTCGTCGGACCCCTCGGACGCGACGAGCGGATTCCGGATGTGGATGTCGTCCTCCTCACCGTCCCGGATGCGGCCATCGCCGAGGCTGCGCCCGTCGCCCGCGCCCACGCGGATTTCCTCGGGCACGTGTCCGGCGCGACAGCGCTCACCGACGTGGACTTCAGCCTCCACCCGCTGCAGACCTTCACCGGCGACGAGCCCGCCGAGGTGTTCCGCGGCATCGGTGCCGCGATCGCCGGTCGCACGCCCGCAGCCCGCGAGGTCGCGGAACAGCTCGCCACCGCCCTCGGCGCGAGTCCGTTCGAGATCGACGACGCACAGCGCGTGAGCTATCACGCGGCCGCGTCGTTCGCCTCGAACTTCGTCCTCACGGTGCTCGACGCCGCGGAGGGCCTGGCCTCTGATGCGGGGATTCCCCGCGACATCACCCGTTCGCTCCTGGCCCCGCTCGTGCGTCAGACGGTCGAGAACTGGGCGGAGAACGGCGCTGCCGCGGTGCTGACCGGACCCATCGCCCGAGGCGACGAGGGGACGGTGGCGCGCCAGCGTGCTGCCGCGGAAGCCCTCGAACTCGACGACCTGTTCGACGCACTCGCGGCAGCCACGCGCGAGGTCGCCGCCCGACCCACCGCCACCGCATCTGCCATCGCCCCCGCGCCCGCACTCGAGGAGCCCACGCCATGAGAATCCTCCGCACGATCCCCGAGGTCCGCGCTGCGATCCGAGACGCCAGAGCCGCGGGTGAGACCATCGGCCTCGTGCCCACCATGGGAGCTTTCCACGATGGCCATCTCTCCCTCATGCGCGCTGCGCGCGAGGCGTCCGACCTCGTCGTCGTCTCGCACTTCGTCAACCCGACCCAGTTCGGCGCGAACGAAGACCTCAGCGCGTATCCGCGCGACGAGGCCCGCGACGCGGGGCTCGCGGAGGCCGCGGGCGTCGACATTCTCTTCGCTCCCACCGAGTCCGAGATCTATCCCGACGGGTTCGCGACGAACATCCACGTCGCCGGTCTCGCCGACGTGCTCGATGGCGCGAGTCGTGGGGCGCACCACTTCGACGGCGTCGCCACGGTCGTCACCAAGCTGTTCGGGATCGTCCGACCGGATGCCGCGTACTTCGGGCAGAAGGATGCGCAGCAGGTGCTCGTGGTCCGCCGCGTGGTGCGAGACCTCGACCTCGACGTGCGGATCATCGCCTGTCCGATCGTGCGGGAGGCGGACGGCCTCGCCATGAGCTCGCGGAACGTCTACCTCGACTCGGAGGCGCGCTCGCAGGCGTCTGCTCTGAACCGGGCGCTCGACGCGGGGGCTGCCGCGTTCGAGGCCGGCGATCGCGACGCGGGGAGCATCCTCTCGACGGCGCGCGGAGTGCTCGCCGATGCCGGCATCGATCCCGAGTATGTCGAGCTCCGCGATGCCGAGACGCTGCGGCCCCTCGCCCGCGTCGACCGTGACGCCCTGCTCGCGGTCGCCGCGCACGTCGGGGCGGCCCGTCTCATCGACAACCACGTCCTGCACGTCGCCGATGCCGCGGCGACAACCGATACGGAGGTCAGCGCATGAGCGCTCACGCCGCTCCCCGCACCCAGCTCACCCTCGCCGCCCTCGCCGCGAAGAAGGCCTCCGGTGAGCCCATCGTGATGGTCACCGCGTACGACCACCCGAGCGCACAGATCGTCGAGGCCGCCGGCGTCGACGTGGTGCTCGTCGGGGACTCCGCCGCGATGACCGTGCTCGGCTACGACAGCACGGTGCCGGTCACGCTCGACGAGATGCTGATGCTGACCAAGGCGGTGCGGCGAGGGCTTACAGTGCCTCTTCTCGTCGGCGACCTGCCCTTCGGCTCGTACGAGGCCTCCGACGAGGTCGCCATCGCCACTGCCCAGCGCTTCATCAAGGAGGCCGGCTGCGACCTCGTGAAGATCGAGCGTGGTGGGACGACGGTCCAGCGCGCCAGGGCTCTCGTGCAGGCGGGCATCCCGGTCGTCGGTCATGTCGGGCTCACGCCGCAGACCGCCACCGCACTCGGGGGCTACCGTGCGCAGGGGCGCTCCGCCGAAGCCGCCATGGCCGTGATCGACGATGCGCTCGCACTGCAGGAGGCCGGGTGCTCGATGCTCGTCGTGGAGGCCGTGCCCTCCGATGTGACGGCGGCGCTCATGCCGCTGCTGGACATCCCGGTGATCGGCATCGGAGCGGGCGGGGCGGCTGACGGGCAGGTGCTGGTCTTCCACGATCTGCTCGGTCTCTATGACGGGGCTGCCGCCAAGTTCGTGAAGCGGTACGCCGAGCTGCGGGCGGATGCGATCACGGGGGTCGGGGCGTACGCCTCGGAGGTGCGCAGCGGCGCCTACCCTGCGCCCGAGCACGGGTACGCGATGGCGCAGGGGGAGGCCGCGCGTCTCGAGGAGCTACTCGCGAGCCGATAGATCGCGCCTGCCCAGGGCTCGTGGTCGCAACTCTTCTGCACTGAAGACGGCTTCGTCGAGTTCTCGACAATCGGTGGGTTCGGGTCCTGAGATGATGCTGCGGACGACCTAGCGTTGCGCGGATGAACCTCTCCGAGCACGTCCACGTCACGTGGGCACTTCATGTCGAGATGTCGGTCGCAGGATGCCCCGAGCTCACCCGCGTCATCGGTGTCCCGCGCGATGCCCCTTCCTACTGGCTGATCGAGGCATATCGCCTGAGTCTCGGGCTCGAACCGGAAGCGCCCGAGCTCGAATCGGACGCGGATCGGTCGCCACTCATCGACCTCTGCGTGTGGAGAACTCCGACGCAACAGGTGCCTGTCCCCGGCGTCGCTGACGTGGTGGACGTGGCGATCAGCGGACCTTATGCGACGCGGATGGGGGACCCGCGGGTCACCGTGATCGAGCCAGGATCCGACCCGGTGACCGCGCACCCCTCGACGGAGTGGCAGACGCAGCGGCCGGCTTTCCGGGCGGAGCATGTGGGGATCGAGCTCGCGCAGCGTTTCGGCCTGGTCCAGCCGCGCCTCGACCCCGCGGCGTGGGGAGTGGCCGGCGATGCTCTCCGTCCGTTCTCGCCCCTGGCCGCACTGTGCGACGGGCTGTCTCCCGCTCGGCGCCTTGCCCTCCTCGCGCACCTCGACGATGCGCGGCTGATCGACGCGGTGCCGTTCGACGAGACCGCGGCGGGCTCCGAGATCGCGGAGATGGCGACGGCCGGCATCCGGACTCTCGTGACGAGGGTCGACCCCGACGGCGTCGACCAGGATCCGGCCGCCGGGTGGCTGCCCCGCGCGATCGTCTCCGACGCCGTCGACGCTCTCGACTGGCCGGCCGTGGCGGTCCCCGGCCTTCCCGACCCGGTCGATGCTCTCGCGTCGCTGGCGCGACGGACGAAGGCGATACGTCGGCTGCGTGGCTGCATCGTCGTCACGCACCTCGGGCGAGCACTGGCCGACGGTGAGGTGCGGGCGTTCCTGCGGATCATCGATGGCGTGCGGGCGCTGGGGAGGGAGAGGCTGTTCCCCAGCGGCTGGCCGCGTGCGGTCACCCTCGCCCTGCTGGCTGTCGCCGACGGATCCGCCTCGACCTTCGACGAGCTGTTCGCCGTCGTGGCGCGAGGGGAGGCTGCGGTGGAGGAGGGGCGCGGTGATGGACGATTCTCCGAGTGGTCTCCGCGGGCGCATCTGGGCGGCAGCGTCTGGCGCGCGGGCGATCCGGCTGGGGTGCATCGGGTGATCGAAAGCCTGTGCGCGCTCTCATCGCCGGGCGAGTACGGGTCGATCAGCCCCGCGATGCGCGCTGTCGCACGAGCGGCCCTCCAGTGACGCTGTCGGCTGGAGCGCTGTGCCCGCCGGCCGGGGTGTCGCTCGTGGGGATCGTCGCCCGTGGCGGCCGGGGTGGCGGGGGAGCGTCAGCTCTTCCTGGTCAGAGCGCGCACGCGACGGACAGCACGTCCGGTGAGGTCCTTCATCCGGCCGCCAGGCCACTCGCGGCGCAGTTCGACCGTGCCCTTGTCGGTCGCTACGAGGGTGCAGGAGCGGCCTGCCAGCAGCGGAGACCGTCCGGCGCGGGCAAGCACGGCAGGGGAGGCTTCGAGCGGTGTCTCGAAAGTCCACCCCGCATGTCGGACCTTCACGGTCAGCGCGCCCCCGCGGGAGGTGTCATCCGGTCCGAACACCTTCACGGGGTCGATCGCCACTCGGGCGGAGTCGAGCTTGCGGGGAAGTCGACCTCCGAGACGGCGCTCGGCACCGGTATCGCGATCGCGGAGGAAGAGGTCGACCCGATCGTTGCGAAGCTCGCGGTTGGCGATCACGAGGTCCTCCGGGAGTCTCTCGGTCGTCGAGGCCGGGAGCGAGATGAGCCGCGTGACCTTCTTGGAGCGTGCGGCTCCGGATGCGGGGTCCGCCGACTGCTCGGTCGTGGTTTCGAAGACGAACGCGTCTTCACCCGCTCTCGTGAGGGTCACGCGGATCGTGAAGTGCAGACCGCCACCGCGAGACCAGTGCACCTCGGTCACGACGGCGCGACATGTGATCTCGGATTCGAAACGCGCCAGCTCCAGCAGGTCGTCACGTCGCCCGGCGCGCAGCAGAGCTGCGCGGATCCGGTGGGGGAACCCGAGGCCGGCATCGACGCCGGGGCCGAAATGCTCCTGCACCAGCGGCGTGACCACATCGAGCAGGCGTTCCCGGTAGTCGTCGGGGTACCTGGCCATCTGTCGGCCCGAGAGCCGCTTGAGGATCTTGCCTCGGAACCAGTGCCGAAGAAGGCGATCGCGGAGCTTTCCCGGCTCGGTGTGCGCTTCGACGAGGTCGAGCACCGTTTCAAGGTGCGGGAAGTACGACTCCGGGTCGATGCGCGAAGAACTCGCGCTGCCGGGCTCCTTGACCCAGGCGTAGCACGGCTCGCTCCCCAGGACGGAGATCGTCGAGGCCGCGAAGTACGCCTGCATCACGAAGAGGTGGTCTTCCAGCCGCACCTTGCCCTCGGGGAAGCGGATGCCGTTGGCCCGCAGGAACGACGTCCGGAACATCTTGTGCGGCGTGAGCATCTCGAGCAGCGGGTCGGTTCCGAGGACGGCGTTCGGGATGTCGTGGCTGAAGATCCGGCTCGGAAGGCGGCGGCCGATGCCCACCTCCTTGCCGACGATCACATCGGAGGAGTGCAGGTCTGCATAGTCGGACAGCTTCTCGAGCGCACGGTCGAACAGGTAGTCGTCCTGATCGACGAACTGCACGTAGGTTCCACGAGCCGCATCGACCCCATGATTGCGAGGCATGCCAGGCCATCCGGAATGCTCCAGCGACAGTACGCGCACGTGCGGCCGATCGCGGGCGATGTCGGCCAATCGGGCAGCCGTGGGCTCGCCGGAGCCGTCGTCGCACAGCAGCACCTCGAACGACGCGGTGCCCAGGCTCTGTCGGTCGAGTGACGCGATGAGGTCGTCGAACGAGGGGCCCGGTCGCCATACCGGCACGATCACGCTCACACGGATGTTGCCGGTGTCGCTGCTGTTCTTCTCCGGCCGATCACTCTGTGACAAACGTCTCACTCCCCCAAGTCGACAACTCCCAGAGCTAACCACGTCTTCCTGTGTGCGTCACCGGGCTTGCGCGACAGTCGGGCGTGTGCGCGAGGGAACTCGACTCGGACGGCTGATCGCGGATGAAGCGCTGGCGCGGGTCAGGAGGCGATGCTCGGCGCGCGGCCGCTGTCTGTGTGAGAACCGATCTCCGCCCACACCGCGTCCAGGGAGAGGCCCAGCACGTCGGTCACGGCTGCGATCGTCGAGAAGGCAGGCGTTGCCACGCGCCCCGACTCGATCTTCCGCAGCGTCTCGGGGGAGATTCCGGCTTCCAGCGCGACCGACAGCATCGACCGATCTCCGCGCGCCCGACGCAGGACGACACCGAGGCGCTCACCGCGTTCGATGTCTTCGGGGCTGAGGGGCAGGCGGACCATCATGGCGACCATTCTAATCCCGGGATAGTATTACCGGGATTGTTATTGGAGCAACGAGGGAAGATCGTGATCGAGATACTGAACGCCGACGAGCTCGGTCGTGCACGGGCGGCGGGCGCCCTCGTCGGCGACATGCTTCAGGAGCTGAGAGCTCGTGCTGCGGTCGGTGTGAACCTGCTCGACCTCGACCGATGCGCCCGCGAGCTGATCGAGCGCGCCGGTGCCGAGTCCTGTTATGTCGACTACGCACCGTCGTTCGGCCGCGGACCCTTCGGTCACTACGTCTGTACGGCGGTGAACGACGCTGTGTTGCATGGCATGCCCCACGACTATCGGCTCGTCGACGGCGATCTGCTCACGCTCGACCTGGCCGTCACGCTGGGAGGAGTCGCCGCCGATGCGGCCATCAGCTTCGTGGTCGGTAGGAATCCTGCCGCCGAGGACCTGGCGCTGATCGCGACGACCGAGCGCGCGCTCGCCGCCGCCATTGCCGTCGCGCGTCCCGGGGCGCGCATCGGCGACCTCTCCCATGCGATCGGAACTGTCCTGAGTGCTGCCGGCTACCCGATCAACCTCGAGTTCGGCGGGCACGGCATCGGATCGACCATGCATCAGGATCCTCACGTCGCGAACGACGGTCGACCGGGCAGGGGATATGTGCTGCGCCCCGGCCTGCTGCTCGCACTCGAACCCTGGGTCATGGCCGACACGGATGAGCTCCGCACGGATGCCGACGGTTGGACTCTGCGGAGCGCCACCGGATGCCGCACGGCGCACAGTGAGCACACGATCGCCATCACCGAGGGCGGCGCGGAGATCCTGACGCTGCCGTCTCACTGACCCGGCATTCGGATCCAGAACTCCCACCCCGCGCCCAGGGTTAACGATATATCGTTGAGTATCGTTCACACCTACAGCAGGAGGTCATCATGAACAACGCATTCCCCTCCAACCCGTTCGGCGGCACCGGCGGCTCCAGCAGTGGCGGACCCGGCGGACTCTTCGGCGGTTCCGGCTTCGGCACCGGCTCCGGTGGCCCGGCATCCGCGATCTTCGAGGCGATGGATCAGCTCCGGAAGTCCTTCGAGTCGCGCCCGTCCGGTGGTTCGCGCATGGCCCGCGGCGACGTACGGACGGCCGTGCTCTCGCTCCTCTCCGAGAAGCCGATGCACGGCTATCAGATCATCAACGAGATCGCCGAGCGCAGCGGCGGCATGTGGAAGCCGAGTGCCGGTTCCGTGTATCCGACCCTGCAGCTGCTCGCCGACGAAGGGCTGATCGAGGCAGAGGAGCAGAACGGCCGCAAGACCTACTCGCTCACCGAGGCCGGCCGTGCTGTCGCCGACGAGAGCTCGGAGACCCCGGCGCCGTGGGAGTCATCGACCGGCAAAGACGGTCAGCGCGACAATGCCCGCTTCCACGCTCTGCCGAAGGCGGGCGTCGACCTCGCTGCCGCGGCTGCCCAGGTCGGTCGAAGCGGTTCCGCCGAACAGGTGCAGCAGACGATCGAGGTCCTCGACGAGGCCCGCCGTAGGCTGTACACGATCCTCGCGCAGGACTGACCGCGCAGTGCGGCATCGAGTGGGGGTCTGCGAAGGGACCACGCGATGACGGATGCTGCGGCACAGGGTGTGCACCGCGCCAGGTACCGCCGCATCCTGTCGTTCGCCGGTCGTGAGTTCCTCAAGATCTGGTGGTTCGAACTCGTCCTGCCCCGTTTCGGGATGAGCCGAATCTCGGAGCGGACGCGTGGGCAGCGGATGCAGACGTTCGCGCGTCGGTTCCATGTGCTCGCGGTCGAACTCGGCGGACTCATGATCAAGGTCGGACAGTTCATGTCGTCGCGCCTCGACGTGCTGCCGCCGGAGATCACGAAAGAGCTCGAAGGGCTGCAGGACGAGGTTCCGCCCGTGCCAACCCCGGCGATCCGTGCGCTCGCCGAAGCCGAGCTCGGCATCCCGCTCGAACGGGCGTACGCCTGGTTCGACGAGAACCCCGTCGCGGCGGCTTCCCTCGGCCAGGTGCACCGCGCCCGACTGTCGGCGCTCGACGCGGCGGACACGGGGCTCGGCGAGGTCGTGGTCAAGGTTCAGCGACCCGGCATCGATGAGATCGTGGCGGTCGATCTCGCGGCCCTCCGCCGGGTCGCGCGCTGGCTGACGCGCGTGCGCATCGTCGCCGATCGCGTGGATGCGCCCGCACTCGTGGAGGAGTTCGCCGCGACCAGCCTCGAGGAGATCGACTACCTGCACGAGGCCGCGAGTGCGGAGCGCTTCCGCGAGAACTTCGCAGACGATCCCCGCGTCGACACTCCCGAGATCGTCTGGGAGCGCTCGACCCGTCGGGTGCTGACGCTGTCGGACGTCACGGCCATCAAGATCAACGACATCGATGCCCTCCGCGCCGCGGGGATAGATCCCTCCGAGGTCGCCGCCGTCTTCGCCGAGGTCATGTTCGATCAGGTGTTCACGCACAGCTTCGTGCACGCCGACCCCCACCCCGGCAACATCTTCGTCACGCCTTCGCCGCTGGTGGAGGGCGGCACGGGGCGTGGTTTCCGCCTCACGTTCATCGACTTCGGCATGATGGCCGAGATTCCTGCGAGCCTCCGCGACGGATTGCGCACACTCCTGATCGCGGTGGCCGGTCGAGACAGTCGTGGCCTCGTCGCCGCCGCGCAGGAGATCGGCGTGCTGCTTCCGTCCGCCGACACGGCCGAGCTCGAACGGGCGCTCACCACGTTGTTCGCCCGTTTCGGAGGCATGGGGTTCGCCGAGCTGAGCAAGGTCGACCCGCGCGAGTTCCGTGACTTCGCGGAGGAGTTCGGCGACATGGTGCGCTCGCTCCCGCTGCAGCTGCCCGAGAACATGCTGCTGCTCATCCGTGCCGTCTCGCTGACGTCCGGCATGTGCAGCGGCCTGGACCCTGCTTTCAACGTGTGGGATGCGGCGGAGCCCTACGCCGGCCGTCTGCTGCGCGACGAGAGCGGCAACATCGTGCAGGCCTTCGCGAACCAGGCGATGGGCACGATGTCCACGACCTGGGCGTTACCCGGCCGCATCGACAAGATCATCACGCGCCTCGACGACGGCAACGTCACCTTCGACACCTCACGACTCGAGCGTCGACTGGACCGGCTCGAGGGCATCGCGCGCCGCATCGGCTCCGGCGTCCTCTTCGCGGCGCTGCTGGTCGGCGGCGCGCTGCTCGTGCCGTCGGTGCCGCCCCTGGGCATCACCCTGGTCTGCGTCTCGGCACTCCCGCTGCTGCACGCGCTGTTCGGCGGGCGCCGCCCGCGCTGACTGCGACGCGCCCGAAAACCCAGAGCAGACAGCGTCCGCCCGGCGCGTCGCTGCCCGACGCGCCGCGGTTCGCGCCGACGGTCTGGGTTTCGGCCCAGCCTCGGCCGGACAGCGTCCATGACAAAATGGACTCTCATGGACACTCCTGACGAGAAGCCCGACGAACGCTCCGCAGGATCGAACCCTCCGCGTCCGCAGACCGACGCCGTCGGAACCGGCACGAACCGCCTTCCGGCCAAGGCCTCCGAGACGGCACGCAAGATCGTCCGAGATATCACGACCGTTCCGCCGCGCAGCGTGCACCCGGCGCTCGTGCCCGGTGTCTCGGTCGAGGAGACGGGGCGCACCTACCGCACCGACCCGCTCGTCTTCGGCGTCGCCGCCGCCTTCGCCCTCGGATTCATCGCCTGGGGTGTGTTCGCGGGCGACAACCTCGCCGGCACCACGAGCACGGTCCTCGCCTGGGTCGTGGAGTACTTCGGCTTCTTCTTCACGACCATCGCCACGATCATCCTCGTGTTCATGCTGTTCGTCGGCTTCAGCAAGTACGGGCGCATCCCCCTCGGCCGCGACGACGAGGAGCCCGAATTCTCGATGTTCTCGTGGATCTCGATGCTCTTCGCGGCGGGCATGGGCATCGGCCTGGTGTTCTGGGGCGCCGCCGAGCCGCTGACGTTCTTCGAGAACCCGCCGCCGGGCACCGTCGAAGCGAACACCCTCGAGGCCATGCACACGGCGCAGGCCCAGGTGCTGTACCACTGGGGTCCGCAGGCCTGGGCGTTCTACGCGCTCGTCGGCGGTGCCATCGCCTACGGCGCCTACCGCCGCGGCCGCACCCCGCTCATCTCCTCGATCTTCGCCCCGCTGCTCGGCGAGAACCGCACCACGGGCCCGGTCGGCCGCACGATCGACATCTTCTCCATCATCGTGACGCTGTTCGGCACGGCAGCCTCCCTCGGACTCGGGGCGTTGCAGATCGGCCACGGTGTCGAGCTCGTCAGCGGCATCGGGCCCCTCGGCAACGGCATCCTCATCGCGGTGATCGCGGTGCTCACGGCGTGCTTCATCGCCTCCGCCGTGTCCGGTGTCTCCAAGGGCATCCGGGCGCTGTCGAACATCAACGCCGTGGTCGCGATCCTGCTCGCGTTCTTCGTGTTCTTCGTCGGTCCGACACTGCTGATCCTCAACGTGATCCCGTCGGTCGCCGTGCAGTTCATCGGCGATCTGCCTACCATGATCGGCCGCTCCGCGTCGCAGGGCGAGACCGCGCAGGCCTTCCTGTCGAGCTGGACGATCTTCTACTGGGCGTGGTGGATCTCCTGGTCGCCGTTCGTCGGCATGTTCATCGCGAAGATCTCCCGCGGACGCTCGCTCCGTCAGTTCGTGTCGGTCGTCATCGTGGTGCCGTCCGCCATCTCGCTCGTGTGGTTCGCGATCTTCGGCACGACGGCGATCCAGCAGCAGATGGACGGCGCAGGGCTCACCGTCGACCCGCCAGAGGAGGTGCTGTTCGGGGTGCTGGAGAACCTGCCGTTCCCGCTCATCACCAGCATCGTGCTCATCCTCCTCATCGCGATCTTCTTCATCACGGGCGCCGACTCCGCCTCGCTCGTCATGGGCACGCTCTCCCAGCAGGGTCGTCCGGAGCCGTCACGCTGGGTCGCCGTCGTCTGGGGCGTGCTGGTCGGTGTGATCGCGGCCGTGCTGCTCGTCAGCGGGGCCGAGGGGAGCGGCCTGCAGTCGCTGCAGAACGCGACGATCATCGCGGCGCTGCCGTTCGCGATCATCATGACGTTCATGATGATCGCGTTCATGAAGGATCTGCGACGGGATCCCCTGATCCTGCGCGACCGGTATGCCCGCGCCGCCGTCCGCCACAGCGTCATGGCCGGGCTCGAGGAATACGGCGACGACTTCGCCCTCGTGCCCGTCGAGTACGACCACTCGGAGGACGACCTCGCCTGGATCGACGAGGACACCGTCGACGACACGTTGGCCGAGGTGTACGAGGCCGCGACCGAGGCGATCGACATCATCCCGCCGGCCGAGGTGGACGCGGTCGTCGATGCTGCGTTGGAAGACGGCCCCGTGGACCCGGACCCCGCTCCGCAGCCCCGCACGGATTGACGACGCTCCCGGGGGCTCTGGGTGCCGGGGTGCCGGGGTGCGCGTCAGGGCGTGGTGCGCGTCGGGTCGGCGAGTCGGTGCGTCGGGTCAGGCCGGCGAGTCGATGCGTCGGGTCAGGCAATCACGCGGGATCAGGCGACTTTGCCGGGAAGTCACCTGTTTCGGCGTGTTCGCCTGTGTCGGCGGGGTGGGTCGTTTGAGTGCAGCCGAGCGTGTGGGCCGTCGGCTCAGGGCGCGTCGGCTCAGGGCGGGTCGGCTCAGGGCGCGTCGGTGCGTCGGGTCAGGCAATCACGCGGGATCAGGCGACTTTGCCGCGGGTTCGCCTGTTGCCGCGCGTTCTCCTGTTGTCGCGGGTGCGCTTGAGTCGGCGGGTGCGCTTGAGTCGGCGCGTTCGCCCGTTTCGGCGCGTTCGCCTGTTCCGGCGGGGTGGGGCGGTGCCGAGGGAGAAGTCTCGAGGTCCTCGGCGGCGGCGGTGATGCGCGCGGCCATGCCCGCGAAGATCGCGCCGTGGAAGGGCAGCACGGCGAGCCAGTAGAGGCGTCCGGTCAGACCGCGCGGGAAGAAGATCGCGCGCTGCTCGTAGCGCGCCCCCTTCGCATCGGGTACCGCGCGCAGCTCGAGCCATGCCTCTCCCGGCACCTTCATCTCGGCGCGGAGGCGCAGCAGCGATCCGGCGTCCGTGGTCTCGACCGCTTCGACGCGCCAGAAGTCGATCGCGTCGCCCACACGTGCGGCGGTGCGACTGCGTCGGCCACGGCTGAGGCCCACGCCGCCTACGATGCGGTCCATCCACCCGCGCACCGCCCACAGCAGCGGCGAGGAGTACCAGCCGTTCTCCCCGCCGATACCGAGGATCACGCGCCACAGCTCCGAGGGAGACGCGGTCGTGGTGACCGAGCGCGAATCGGTGAAGACCGTGCGTCCTGCCCAGTCGGGGTCACTCGGCAGCGGGTCGCTCGGTGCGCCGGAGACCTCGGAGTCCTGCCAACTGGTCTCGATGGTGTCGCCTCGCACGCGGCCGAGCGCCAGGTCGACCGCACGTCGATACGGGGTCAGGCCGCCTTCGGGCCGGGGGATCAGCTCGTCGACGGCGTGATCCTTCATGATGCACTCGTTCTGCAGCGACGCCACCAGAGGGCGGGCGATCGACCGCGGCACCGGCGTGACCAGGTTCACCCAGTGCGACGCGAGGCCGGGAGTCAGCACGGGGAGGGCGGCGATCGCCCGCTGGCGCAGGCCCGCTTCCACCGCGTAGCCGTTCATCATCTGGCCGTAGCGCAGCACGTCGGGTCCGCCGATGTCGACGGCGCGGTTCACGTCCGCCTCCACACGCGCCGCCCCGAGGAGGTAGTGCAACACGTCACGCACGGCGATGGGCTGGATGCGGTTGCGCACCCACTTCGGCGCCGGCATGTACGGCAGCACGTCGGTGAGGTGGCGGATCATCTCGAACGACGCAGAGCCCGAGCCGATCACGACCCCCGCCTGGAGCACGAGTGTCGGCACTCCGGAGTTCAGGAAGATCTCGCCGACCCGTACGCGCGAGCGCAGGTGCGGGGAGAGCTGCGCATCGTCCGGATGCAGTCCGCCGAGGTACACGATGCGTCGCACGCCCGCTCGGGCAGCGGCATCCGCGACGGTCTGAGCAGCGCGCTCGTCGCTCTCCTCGAAGCCCTTTCCTGCCGACATGGAGTGGATCAGGTAGTAGACGACGTCGACGTCGTCCACGGCTGCGGCGACGGCATCCGCATCATCCGCCGAGCCCTCGACGATCTCGCAGTCGTCGCCCCACGGGAAGGAAGCCGCGCGGGCCGCATCGCGCGCCAGCACCCGCACGCGGTATCCGGCGTTCAGCAGTCGCGGGGTCAGCCGCCCGCCGATGTAGCCGGTCGCACCGAGCACGAGGGCCCGCGGCGGAGTCCCATCATCGCGGGGGATGGCGCGCAGAGCATCTTCACGACCGGTGGGCTGGGTGAGTTCCGACATGGCAAGAGCGTAGGCCCGAGGAGTGACCTGCGGAAACGGGGTTGCGGGGTGCGCCGGGGCTGGGTAGAGGTGCGGCGCCGGGTGCGTCTCGATCGGTGGGCTCTCGATCTCGTCGACCGAGGCGCGCGGCGCACCGTACGATCGTAGACATGGCCTCCATCGAATCGATTCGACGACCTGTGCCGGATCAGGCATCCCGCCGCGCGCGCATCGCCGTCTCCGCGCTCTTCCTGACCAACGGGGCGCTGTTCGCGAACATCCTCCCGCGGTACCCGGAGATCAAGTCCGCTCTGGGGTTGGACAACCTCGGCTACGGATTCGCGATCGCGGCGTTCCCTGCCGGAGCGATCGCCGCCGGGCTCCTGGCCGCGGTGCTGATCCGTCGGTTTGGTTCCGCCCGCATCGCCGTGATCGGCACCGTTCTCACGAGCCTGGGCCTGCTGTCGGCGGCACTCGCTCCCTCGGGAGTGCTCTTCGCGGTGGCGCTGTTTCTCGGCGGGGCGTCCGACGCCATCACCGACGTCGCTCAGAACGCCCACGGTCTGCGGGTGCAGCGTCGCTACGGGCGTTCGATCATCAACGGCTTCCACGCCATCTGGTCGATCGGCGCGGTGCTGGGTGGGGCGATGGCCGCGGTGGCGATCGCGCTGCGGCTGCCGCTGGCCGTGCACCTGGGCATCTCGACCGCCGTGTTCGCCACGGTCGCGCTCGTCGCCCTGCGCTTCTGCCTCCCCGGCCGCGACGACGAGGTCGACGAGGAGGCTACGGCCGAGCCGGCCGAACTCGCCGGAACGCTCCGCCGCGGTGTGACGCCGCGTACCGTCATCGCGATCATCGCCCTGACCCTCATCGCCATGGCCGGCGCCGTCGCCGAGGATGCGGGCAATTCCTGGGCGACTCTTTACCTCGCCGACTCGCTCGGAGCTGCGGCGGCGATCGCTCCTCTCGGTTTCATCGCCCTGGTCGGTGCGCAGTTCATCGGTCGGATCATCGGCGATCCGCTCACGGATCGCTTCGGTCAGCGGTGGGTCGCGCGGGTCGGTGGCGCCATCGCGGCCGTCGGGATGACCCTCGCGCTCGCATTCCCCTCGGTGCCGGGCACGATCCTCGGGTTCGCGGCTGTCGGCTTCGGCATCGCCACGCTCATCCCTGCGGCGATGCATGCCGCGGACGAACTGCCGGGACTGCGGCCGGGCGTCGGGCTCACGGTCGTGTCGTGGCTGCTGCGCCTCGGGTTCCTGCTGTCTCCGCCGTTCGTGGGCTACATCGCCGAGAACGAGAGTCTGCGAGCGGGGCTCCTCGTGGCGCCGGTGGCCGCGCTCGTCGCCGTGCTGCTGGCGGGCTTCCTCGAGAGGCGGCGGCCTCGCGCCTGAGGCCGGCACGGGCCTGCGGTTGTGGTGCGGGTGTGCCCTTGCGTTCCGTGGGTTCCGATGGTTCCGGATGGCGGAAGAAAACACGGATGCCGGGTGGTCTTCCGGCGATTCCTCATGCATTCGTGAATTCCTCCGACAGGTGAGGCCGGCGTGAGGCGTGATGTGGAGTGAGCGATGGGGGTGCGCGGTGAGCATGCTGCAACTCTAGGGTTGTGCGTGGAGCCGAGAAGTGCAACCCTGGAGTTGCAGTCGGCTGATCCGGCCGACGGGACATGCAGGAAATCCCGAAAGGACCCATCATGGTGAACATGACCCAGAACGAGGCATCCGTCGTCGACGAGGAGACATTCTCGGTGCGGCGGAGCATCCAGATCGCGGCACCCGTCGACAAGGTGTGGCGAGCCGTGGCAGAGCCGCAGCACATCTCGCGCTGGTTCGGGCGCACGGTGCTCGAGGGCAGCGGCGTCGGAGCGACCGGCACGATGACGTTCCCCGACTACGACGTGATCCCCCTCCGGGTCGAGGAGTTCGACGAGCCGCGGCGCATCACGTACCGCTGGAACAACGACGATGCCCTCGGCGCGCTGCCGGACAGCATCGACGAGTCGACCTCGACCGTCTTCACCTTCACGCTCGAGGACGCGGATGGCGGCACGCGGCTCACGGTCGTCGAGAGCGGGTTCGAGCGCACCTCCGACCCCAGGGCCAACCTCGAGTCGCACCGCACCGGCTGGGATCTGGAGCTCGACAAGATGGTCACGCTCGTGGAAGGCGAAGCGTGACGACCGAAACACTGCTTCCCGTGTTCGCGGCACTCGCGGACGAGACGCGCTGGAGCATCCTGACGGCACTCGGCGAGGGGGATGCCTCGGCATCCGCCCTCGCCGGGCGCCTTCCGGTGTCCCGTCAGGCGATCGCCAAGCACCTCGCCGTGCTGCAGGAGGTGGGGCTCGTCGAGCCGGTTCGTGTGGGGCGCGAAGTGCGCTTCCGCGTCGTCGGTGCCGAGCTCTCCGCCACGGCGGCGAAGCTCGACGTGATCGGACGCGAGTGGGACCGCCGCCTCGCTGCGATCAAGGAGATCGCGGAAGGGCTGTAGCGCGGGGGATCACTCCGCCGCGTGGGGGCCCTTCTCGTCCCGGATCACGTTCCGGAGCTCCTGGTCGAGGTCGGAGGCCTCTTCGATCGACGCGGTCATCCCGGCGAGGAACCGTGTGACCACCGCTCGTTCCTGGTCGGAGAGTTCGTCGACCAGGGTGAGCATGCGGCGATGCATGGCGCCGAGGGTGGCCCTGACCTCCTCGTCGCTGCTCACGCTCGGAACCACGACTCCGGCGCGGCGGTCCGTCGGATGCGCCTCGCGACGGACATGTCCGCCCTTCTCGAGGCGGTCGATGAGCGTGGTCGTCGACGCGGTGGAGATGTCGAGCATCCTGGCGATGTCGATCGGACGGACGATGCGGCCCGCGCGCTGTTCACGCAGCAGGAAGCGCAGCGCCATCAGGTCGGTCTCGTTCATGCCCATCGATGCCCGAGTGCGGGCGCGCATCGCGGTCTCGGCCGCCCGGTAACGCCGCAGCATGTTCAGCACATCGACGGTGCTGGCGCTCTCCGAGTCGGGGTACCAGTACCCCGAGCGTGCATACTCCTGGGGCTCGCTCATCAGGCCACCGCCTCTCCGTCTGCCGCGGGAGAGGATTCCCGCGTCAGCATCTCGATCGCACCTGTCGCGACCCCGGCGGGGACGACCAGGAGGAAACCGCCGGTGATCGCGTCGTTCTCGGCCACGATGATCTGCTCGATCCGATCGCGGGAGATGGTGGGGAACTGTCGTTCCAGGCGCTCGAGGAGGGCGGCGTAATCGATGTACTTCTCGTTCTCGAGTGCGGATCGCTCGACCATGACGTCCTTTCGTGCGGTAGATCCATCCTCTCACCGGCGTGAGGGTGTGATGCACGCGGGATTTCGCTAGTCAGACAGATAAAAAGACTTCCGAGCTAAGATGGGTGTCCGGAGCCGATGAGGGGTGTGATGGGGAACAGTCTGGGGGTCATGGCGTCTCGGCTCGACCGCGACGTCGATGAACTGCTGCGCGTGGAGGCGCGGCTCGCGCGGCGCCTCATGGCGGGGCGTCAGCCCAACGAGACCGACCGCTCGGCCCTGCGATTCATCTCGGCGGCCCCGATCGATGCGCCCGTGACGCCGAGCGATCTTGCCGCTCACCTGGCGGTCAGCACCGCGGCGATCACCTCCGTGATCCGGCGTCTGTCCGATCGCGGCCAGATCGTGGTGACGGCGCATCCGGACGACAGGCGATCGAAGGTGATCCGTCCTTCGCTTCGCGACATCAACTCGCCCGCGGACGAGATCTCGCGGCGGGTGGCGCGAGTGGAAGAAGGTTTCACGCCCGACGAGATCGCCGCGATCTCGCGATTCCTGCGGCGGCTGGCGTCAGAGATCGATGCGATTGAATAGTTTCGCTTGCCATTTAACTAGCTAAACTAGTAATCTATTTCCTGTACAAAATACGCGGGAAAGAGGGACTCATGGGCCAGCTCAGTTACGCCGGGGAATCGCAGATCGTGGAGATCGATGATGCGACGCTCGCCCATCTTCGCCTCGTCACCGTGACGAAGCTCCGCCGCGGAGAGTCGTTTCCCCTCACGCTGCGCACGTCGCGTTCCGGCACCGAGACGCTGTGGATGCACGCGTCGATTCCGGTGCGCTTCGCCGTCGAAGAGGAGATCGAGCTTCAGCGTCCATTGCTGGTCAAGATGATGGCTGCGGCGAGCTCCGCGCACGGTCTTGACCTGACGGACCTGGAGCTGGCGCCGTTCCTGTCCGCCGCTCCGGCGATGCACGCGGTCGCCTGACAGCTCGCCTCCGCCGCCGACGCGCTCCTGGGCAAAGTGTGCGCGAAGGCGGATGGGGGTGCGCAGCGACGCCGCCGGGGGGATCTGCGTCGCTGCTGATGGCATCCGACCACCGGGAATCGGGTCCCGGGGTCGGATGCCATTCGATCAGAGGGCGGTGTAGCCGCCGTCGACCAGGTGGTAGCTGCCGGTGATGAAGCTCGCGGCGTCGCTGGCGAGAAACGCGATGAGGTTCGCGACCTCATCGGCCTGGCCGAGGCGTCCGATCGGGTGCTTCGACACCAGGAAGTCCTTCGCCTCGGGTCCCATGTTGGCGAGCAGCGGAGTGTCGATGAACCCGGGGCCAACAGAGTTCACGCGCACGCCCTGTGCCGAGTACTCGAGTGCCGCCGACTTCGTCATGCCGACGACGCCGTGCTTGGCGGTGACGTAGGCGGGTGAGTTCGCGAACCCGACGCTGCCGAGGATCGACGCGATGTTGACCACCGAGCCGCCGCCGTTCGCGAGGATCGAGGGGATCTGCGCCTTCATGTTGCGGAAAACCGCGTTGAGGTTGATCGCGATGACCTTGTCCCACGCCTCGTCCTCGTATTCGGCCGTCGGAGCGGATGCGCCGCCGATGCCGGCATTGTTGACGCCGATGCGCAGCGGGGCGAGGGAGTTCGCCAGCTCGATGGAGGAGGCGATCCACGAGGCATCGGTCGCATCGCCGACCGAGGCCTCGGCCGTGCCGCCGGCTGCGCGGATCTCCTCGACGACCGCGTTCGCGTGATCCGCGTTCAGGTCGTTGACCACGACCGATGCACCGTTCTTCGCCAGCAGGAGGGCGGTCGAGCGACCGATTCCGCTGCCCGCTCCCGTCACGATCGCTGAGCGGTTCGAGACGTCGTACTGAGCCACGAGGGACTCCACTTCCGGGCGGGCGCGGTGCCGGGAGATCTTCTCGGACGGTCCGTCCTTCACTCCAGCCTACGCCTGAAAAGCGGAGGTGGATTCACGTGAATGGATTCTTCACTGGAGGGTGCGTGGCGAAGGAGCCCAGGTCGGATCAGGACTGATCGCCGCGGAGATGCGGGTGCTGATCGACCCCAGCTGTCGCGCCTGTGCAGCGGTGAGACTGTCGAAGACGAGCTGCTGCACCAGCGCCTGGTGGCCCGGCGTGGACTCGGCGACTTTGACGTGGCCGTCGTCCGTCAGTACGCCGAGGGTGAATCGCCCGTCGGCCGCGTCGATCTCCCGACGCACCCATCCCTTGGATTCCAGTCGCGAGATCGCGCGCGACAGGCGCGACAGCGTGCAGCTCGCATAGGCGGCGAGGGTGCTCAGGCGAAGGCGACGATCCGGTGCGGAATCGAGCGCGAAGAGGATGCCGTGCTCGAAGTGCGTGAGGCCGCTGTCGCGCTGCAGCTGCGCATCGAGAGCCGTGGGGAGGCGCTCCAACAGCGTGGCGACGGAGGACCAGATCGTCAGCTGATCGTCGCTCAGGTGCAGGGGAGTCGGCTGCTCGGACATGCGTCAAGGATAGGTCATCGAGCGTGAAGATCCGCGGGTATTGACTTTCCTGAGCAAGTGAAATGATCTAGAGTCGCTTTCCCGAGCAAGTGATTTGCCGTGTTCGGCGTCAAGAGGAGGAAAGCGAATGGATCTACAGCTGCAGGGGAAGACGGCGTTCATCAGCGGTTCGAGCCGCGGGATCGGATACGCGATCGCCGAGGCGCTCGCGGCCGAGGGTGTGCGAGTGATCGTGAACGGTCGTGACTCGACGGCGGTCGATGCGGCGGTGGGGCGCCTGCGAGCGGAGCACGCCGGGGCGTCTGTCTCCGGGCTCGTCGCCGACTTCGCGAACGCGGATGACGTCGCAAGGCTTCTCGAGGAGCTGGGCGATGTCGACATCCTCGTCAACAATGTGGGCGTGTTCGGGCTCGCGGAGTTCGAGGCCGTCGACGACGCCGAGTGGGAGCGCTACTTCGAGGTCAACGTGATGAGCGGAGTCCGGCTCGCACGACACCTGCTGGGCGGGATGATCGAGCGAGGCTGGGGCCGGATGATCCTCGTCAGCAGCGAGTCCGGGGTGAATGTCCCCGCCGATATGGTGCATTACGGCGTGACCAAAGCGGCGATGATCGCTCTCGGCAACGGTCTGTCGAAGCTCACCCGCGGTACCTCGGTCACCGTGAACACGGTCCTGGGCGGGCCGACCTACTCTGATGGGGTCGCTGCGGCGGTCGAGGCTGTGGCTCGAGTGCAGGATCTGTCGCCGGAGGCCATGAAGCAGGTCATCATCGACCAGAACCGGACCACTCTGATCGAGCGGTTCCTCGACCCGACCGAGGTGGCCGACCTGGTCGCCTACCTGGCGAGTCCCCGCGCGTCGGCCACGAACGGGGCGGCTGTGCGTGCGGATGGCGGAGTGCTCACGTCGATGCTGTGATCAGTCGATGGGGCGATCGATGCCGCCGCGCCGCATGGTCCGCGATGGGGAGGTGGATTCACGCGGAGGATGCGTGCGGAAGTGCGCGGGCGAATGTGGAGATGTCGTCGGCGAGCAGTGCCGGCTCCTCGTGCGGCGCGAAATGACCCCCGCGCGGCATTCGGTTGTAGCGGACGAGGTTGTACGTGCGTTCGATCCAGCTCCGTGGCGGCGACGCCAGGTCGTGCGGGAACAGGGCGACGGCGGTCGGCACCTCCACCCGTTCTATGCGTGAGGTCAATCCCGCTGCGTACTCGTAATAGGGGCGGAACGACGTGCCGATCGAGTTCGTGAACCAGTACACGGTCGCAAGCGTCAGCAGGTAGTCGTCGCTGAAGCGGGAGGAGACGTCGCCACCGCAGTCGCTCCATGATCGATGCTTCTCCAGGATCCATGACAGCAATCCGGCAGGGGAGTCCGAGACGGCGGCCGCCAGTGTGAGCGGCCGCGTCTGCTGCTGGTGCTGGTATCCGCCTTCGGAGGCCGACCACTCCTGTACCCGGTCGAGGTGGGCCTGCTCCTCGGCGGTGATCGACTCCTCGTCGAGGTGTGCGGGAGCGGCTGTGGACAGCAGGTGGATGCCGACCACCTCCTCGGGGTATGCCTGCGCGAGACGGGAGGTGATCCCCTCCCCCAGGTCGCCGCCGTGCGCGAGGTATCGGGGGAAGGCGAGATGCTCCGTCATCAGGAGGTGCCACAGGTCGTGCGTCTGCACGCCGAGTCGGGGGCGTTGCGGTGAGAACGGCAGCCCGGGAAGCGCGGGCACGATCACGGTGGCGGCATGGGCGGGATCGCCCCCGAAACGCGATGGTGTCGCCAGGCGTCGAGCGACATCCACGAGTTCGAGTGCTGTGCTCGGCCAGCCGTTCGTGAGCAGAACGGGAATCCCGGTCCCTCCCGGCTCGGCATCGAAGCGGAGATAAGCGACCGGCGTCCCGTCGATGTCCGCCCTGTGCCAGGGCAGCTCCTCGATCTGTTGTTGCTGCGCGCGCCAGTCGAAGCCGTTCAGCCACACGTCGACGAGCCGGCGAAGCTCCGCCTGGTCGGTGCCCGCCTCCCAGTCCTCCACGGGCCACGGCTCGGCCCAGCGTGTGTCGCGCAGCCGCCGTCGCAGATCTTCGAGGTCATGCTCGCCGACGTCGAGGACGGAGTGTCGAGACAAGGGGGCCTCTTCCGTGATGACGTGGGCTGTGATGCGACGGTATCGCGGGTCGCCGACACCGGGGCGCGATTCGCAAAACCCCTCTTGACACACCCGCTCCGCAGGCATAACGTACAACCAAATGGTTGCACAAAGAGAATTGAGCGAAGCGGAGGTCGACCGTGTCTTCCACGCACTGGCGACGTCGACCCGGCGCGACATCCTGCGCCGGACGATCGAGCGGGAGCAGTCGGTCTCGACTCTCGCCTCCGAATACGAGATGTCGTTCGCCGCGGTGCAGAAGCACGTCGCCGTGCTCGAGGCCGCGAACCTCATCGTCAAGCGCGCCGAGGGACGCGAGCGGCTCGTCCGCGCGAACCCCGAGATGATCGCCCGCGCCAGGGCGCTCCTCGCCCGATACGAAGAGCTGTGGCGGTCGCGCATCGCCCGACTCGACGATCTGCTCGCCGAGACCGTGGGGTCCGGCTCATCCGACAACAGCGATACCGACAAGAACGCACAAGGAGACTGAACATGCCTGTCACCGACGTCATCACCGATGCCGAGAATCTGACCATGACCGTGGTCGCCGACTTCGCCGCCCCGATCGAGCGGGTGTGGAGCGCCTACTCCGACCCGCGGCAGCTCGAGCGCTTCTGGGGCCCTCCCGGATGGCCGGCCACCTTCACCGCGTGGGACCACACCGTCGGCGGTCGTGCGCAGTACTCGATGAACGGTCCGCGCGGGGAGAAGTCGTCCGGGTCGTGGGAGTTCATCTCGATCGATGCGCCGAACGCGTTCGAGGTCATCGACTCGTTCGTCGACGAGAACGGCACACCGCTCGACGGCTTCCCCGCCCAGCGGATGACCTTCGCCTTCGAGTCCACCGCCGACGGCACCCGCATGACCACCACGAGCCACTTCGACTCGGTCGACGCGCTCGAACAGGTCGTCGAGATGGGTCAGGTCGAGGGGATCAAGATGGCCATGGCGCAGCTCGACGCCGTGCTGCAGGACCTCCGCGACTACGCCCAGGGCAAGGGCACGCGACTGGAGCTGCTCGACGACACGCACGTGCGCATCACCCGCCTGGTCGATGGTCCGCGCGAGCTGGTGTGGCGCGCGCACTTCGAGCCGGACCTCATCCGCAAGTGGATGCTCGGCCCCGACGGGTGGGAGATGACGGAGTGCGTCGCTGCCACCGAGGTCGGTCAGTCGTACCGGAATTCGTGGGCGCCGGTGGGCGACACCGAGGGGCAGCCGTTCGGCTTCGAGGGGGAGGCGCTCCTCATCGACGCTCCGCGCCGCGCGGTCACCACCGAGCGGATGCAGGGGATGCCCACCGAGACGCTCAACGACCTTAACCTGTACGAGGAGGACGGCGCGACCCTCGTCACGCTGCTCATCGAGTACCCCGACAAGGAGACGCGCGACATGATCCTCGCCACCGGCATGGTGGACGGCATGGAGTCGTCGTTCGCCCGCCTGGAGCGGGAGCTGCTCTCCGTCTAGCGTCGGATCCTGCGCGCGGAAGCCGTCGCGGTTTCAGGCGCTCACGCCGGGTCAGGCCGATCTCCCTCGAGGCGGCCTGATCCGGCGTTTTTGCCTGATGCGGCGTTTCGCCTGATCCGGCGGTTTTGCCTGATGCGACGTTTCGCCTGACCCGGCGTTTTCGCCTGTCCCGACGAGGCCGCGCGTCGAGGTGCCGCACGTCCGGGCAGGTGTTCGGGATAAGGTGGCGACACGATGAGGATCACGCGCCGCACTCTGCTCCTCGGCGCCGGAGCCGGTGTCGCTTCGGTGCTTCTCGCCTCGTGCACCCCCGAACCCGCTCCCACGCCGACCCCCACCCGCACGCGCGAACCCGAACCGCCACCCGGGGTCCCCGCCGCGGCAGGCAGCGTGCGCAGCACCTGGACCACGGACCCGTACTCTCTCGGCGCGGTCAGCTTCACCCCGGTCCGCGTGCTGTCCGACACCCGCTCCGCACTGGCGCGGCCTGTCGGCAAGCGGCTGTTCTTCGCAGGTGAGGCGACAGACGTGGACGCTCCCGGCACGGTGCGCGGAGCCATCGCCTCTGGCACCCGCGCCGCCGAAGAGGTCATGATCCCTGCAACCTCGGGCGAACGCATCGCCGTCGTGGGCGCAGGCCTCGCCGGCGCGACGGTCGCCGCGCTCCTCGCCGAAGGCGGCATGGAGGTGACGGTCTTCGAGGCACGAGACCGCGTCGGCGGACGGGTCTATTCGCGCCTCGACGACTCCTGGCCCGTACCGGCGCAGCTCGGGGCCTGGCTCTTCAGCGCGGACGACAGCGAGGTGCTCGATCGTCTGAGCAGCGGGGAGGTCGGGATCGTCGATCTCGCCGGTGAGCTCTGGCGCGGACCGGACGGCGACATCGACCCGGTCGACCCGCAGCCCTTCGACGCCGCGATCACCACGGCCCAGGCTGCTCCCGAAGACACCTCCGTGGCCGACGCGCTGACCGCCGCGGGCATCGACCCTGCAGACCCCGCGACCGCCGCACTGCTCGCGATCCTCGCCGCCCGCACCGGAGCCGGCGCCGACGAACTCTCGAGCTGGTTCGCGCCGCCGCTGCCCACAGGAGACCCGAAGGCGGCGACGGGCGACCTCACGCCGTTCATCGAGAAGACGCTCGACGGCGTCACCGTCGGCCTCAACTCGCCCGTCGCGAGGCTGGCGTACGACGACTCGGGGGTGAGCGTGCGTCTCGGCACCGGGGAGGCGCTGTCTTTCGACCGCGTCGTCGTCACCGTGCCGCTCGGCGTGCTGCAGGACCGGAGCATCGAGTTCGACCCACCCCTGCCCTTCTCCAACCGCGGCGCGGTGTCGGCTCTCGGCATGGGCGCGATCGAGACGGTCTGGCTGCGCTGGGACGAGGCGTTCTGGGACAGCGAGGAGGCGATCTGGCACGCGGTCGGCGCCGACGTGACGATCCCGACCTGGATCAACCTGCGACCCGCGACGGGCGAGAACGTGCTCGTGGGAATCGTGGGCGGTGCTGCGGCAGCCGAGTTCGCGCAGCTCGACGACGACGAGGCGATCGAAGCCGCCCTCGCCTCGCTCTCCCTCTACGTCTGACCGACGCGCTCGCCGATCGGAACCTGTTCGTCCGTCGTCGTCTCCGCGCTCTGCTCGGCTTCCCTCTGCAGCAGCCGGGGCAGCGGCATGCGGCTGATGAGCACCAGCATCGTCGCGACGAGGGCGAATGTGGCGAGGGCGATCGCCGACGACACGAGGAACTCCAGGGGACCGCTCACCTGTCTCGGGTCGAGGAAGTAGTACGGGTACCAGCCGATCAACGGGCCGCGGATCATCGTGAACACGCCCCAGAGCACGGGATAGGCGAGTGTCACCGGCACCACCCGCCACGGGACGGAACGGTGCCCGGGGGCGAGCGCCCATGCCGCCACCGTCACCGCGGGCAGCCAGAAGTGCAGCACCTGATCCGACCACGGGACGTCGATGCGGATACCGCGGACCCCGGCCTGCCAGACCAGGATCGCGAACACGAGTCCGGCCGTGATCGTCCACGTCAGCACGAGAGCCAGCGCGACCGTGAGCCAGCGCGGATCGCGCGCCGTGCGCAGGGCGATCACACCCGCGATGCTCAACAGCACCACGAACGCGATGTTCGACTGGTTGGTCAGATACGCGAAGAAGTTCTGGCTCGCGATGGTGTTCGACGCCAGGCCCCAGGCGAGCCTGTGGATGAGCGCCACCAGGCAGACGGCGGCGGCACCGAGGCGGAGCAGGCCGAAGGCGGTGCGGGCCTTCACCGCTGCGTCACCACCCATTCCGTCATCCGCCGAGTCTACGGACCGCACCTCGGAGGACCCGCCGTGCCGCAGCGGGCGCCCCTCACCCGCGACGTTCGCTCAGCGTCGCGGCTCGCGGGTCGACCACAGCGACAGAGCGACGAGCACAGGCTGGAAGAACAGCCGCACGAAGCGCTTCATGTCGGTGTCGAGGCCGAATCCGTCGCGGTGGTGCATCCACTGCGCCACGTTGCCGGGGAACACGGCGACGAAGAACAGAGCGGCGATCGTGCCGACCGTGCGCCGACGACGGCGTGCCAGCAGCAGAGCGGAACCGAGTGCGACCTCGGCCACGCCGGAGGCCAGCACCGTGGTGTCGGGGTCGAGAGGCAGCGACTCCGGCACCTGCGCCTGGAACTCCTCGCGGGCCACCGTCAGGTGGGAGACGCCGGCGAAGACGAGCGAGGCGCCGAGGAAGATACGGCCGATGGTGTGGGCGGGAGTCGACATGGTGCGAGTGTACGCCTCGGTCGCCGCGCTCAGATCAGGCGGCGGAGCGCCTCTTCGAGCGAGACGCCCTGGGCCTCGGCGCGGTCCCGCAGCCTCGCGTGCTCGTCGGACGACAGCGGGATGCGCAGCTCGATCGGGTCGTCCTCCGGCGCATCCAGTCCGTCGAGGAGGTCGGAGGCCTCGGCCCACAGTGTCTCTGCGGCCGGGGCTGGTGCGGGGGAGGCCGCAGCCGAGGGAGCAGGGGTGGAGGCCGGCGTCGAAGCCGTCCGGGCGGAGGAGGGAGCGGAGGCGACGACTGCAGCGGACGCGGCGACCGCGGCTCCGGCATCCGTCGCCATCGTGAAGCCGGGCCCCCGACGCGGTTCCTGCTTCGCCTGGTAGGCCTTGGCGGCGGCGTTCGCGCGCTCGTCGGCGGCTTCGTTCAACGGGTGCCCTGCGTGGCCCTTGACCCAGGAGAACTCGACGTCACGGCCGCGGATGGCTTCGTCGATGCCCTCCAGCAGGTCGCGGTTCAGCACCGGCCCGCCGTCGGATTTGCGCCAGCCCTTGCGCTTCCACCCCGGCATCCACTTGGTCACGGAGTCGATCACGTAGCGGCTGTCGCACTCGATCAGCAGCTTCTCGTCGGTGCCGGCCGTCGCGCGCAGCAGTTCGAGAACGGCGCGCAGTTCGCCCTGGTTGTTGGTGCCGTGCGGCGAACCGCCGGCCGCCCAGTTCGCGTCGTCGATGTACCAGGCCCAGCCGTTGGGGCCGGGGTTGCCCAGGGCGGAGCCGTCTGCGGCGGCGGTGATCGTCATCCTTCAACCGTAACGGTGGGGGACGACGCGGAAATCACCGCCGGACCACCATCGGGGTGCCGGTCACCGGATCGGGTGTCACCACCGCGTCGATGCCGAAGACGTCTCCCACGCGCTCTGCCGTGATGAGCCCGGACGGGGTCCCGGTGGCGACCACGCGCCCCTCCTTCATGAGCACGAGGTTGTCCGCATACCGTGCCGCCTGGTTGAGGTCGTGCAGCACCGCGATGACGGTCTTGCCCTGCGCGTTCAGGTCCCGCAGCAGGTCGAGCAGCTCGTACTGGTGCGCGATGTCGAGGAAGGTCGTCGGCTCGTCGAGCAGCATCACCGGGGTCTGCTGGGCGAGCAGGAGCGCGACCCAGACGCGCTGCCGCTGCCCGCCGGAGAGCTGGTCCACGTAGCGCTCGGCGAGATCGGTGGTGTTCGTCGCGGCGAGGGCCTCGCGCGTGGCGGTGTCGTCGGCGGCCGTCCACCGCTGCAGTGCGGAGTGGTGGGGATACCTGCCGCGCGAGACCAGGTCTGCGACCCGCATCCCCTCGGGAGCGATGGCATCCTGTGGCAGGAGTCCCATCCTGCGGGCGAGTTCCTTGGAGCCGTACTCGCCGAGCGCGCGGCCGTCGAAGAGCACGTCGCCGGATTCGGGCTTCAGCACGCGGGCGAGGGTGCGCAGCACGGTGGACTTGCCCGAGGCGTTCGGCCCGAGGATCACGGTGAACGACCCCTCCGGCAGCGCCAGATCGACGCCGTCGACGACGACCTTGCCGTCGTAGGCGACGACGAGTCCGCGAGCTTCGAGTGCCGGGTGCGGCGTGGTCATCGTTCCTCCGGGTGTTCGAATCGCCCGAATGGTTCCCTTTTCGGGTGGGAGGGAACCATTCGGGCGATTCGAAAGGGATCAGCCGAGCAGGTCTTCGACCTGGTCGATCACCAGGTTGGCACCGATCACGCCGATGCCGACCATCCAGGTGTCGTCCTCCACCTGGAAGGCCTTGTCGCCGGAAGGGCCGGGCTGGGCGCCCCACAGGCCGGTGATTCGCTCCTGCGTGGTCGCGGTGGGGTCTCCACCGGGGCTCATGTAGAACACCACGTCGCCGTCGATCTGCTCGTAGAGCTCGGGGCTGAGCTCCATCATCGAGTACTCGTTCCAGTCGCGGTCTGCGCCCAGGTCGAATCCCATGTCGGTGAGCAGCGATCCCGAGAACGTGCCGGGCCCGTACAGGCGGAAGTTGTCGGAGCGGAAGCGCACGATCGACGCGGTGGTGCCGTCGGCTTCGACCGCCGAGCCGATCTCGGCCGCTCGATCCTGGACGCCCTTGATGAGCTCGTCCATCTTGTCGCTCTGGTCCACGGCGGCGGCGGTCAGCACGGCCTGCTCGGTCCAGTTGGTGCCGGTGTCCTCCGAGAAGACGGTGGGCGCGATGGCCGACAGCTCCTCGTAGAGCGCCTCGTGCCGCACCTTCGAGCCGATGATCAGGTCGGGGGCGAGGTTCGCGATCGCGTCGACGTCGGGCTCGGCGATGAAGCCGATCGATTCGGTGCCGTCGAGCTCATCGGCGAGGTAGGCCGGGAAGCCGCGTCCGGCCCCGATCTCCGGTGCGCCGACCGGAGTGATGCCCAGGGCGACCAGCGCGTCCATCTGCGGGGAGTCGAGCACGACGATCCGCTCGGGGACCGACTCGAACTCCGTCTCGCCCATCGCGTGCACCACGGTATAGCTCGTGTCCGTTGCGGGAGCGGATTCCTCCGCTGCGGGAGTGCTCGAGCATCCGGTGGCGATCAGGGTGATCGCGGCCAGAGAGGCGACAGCGGTGGCGAGCGGACGGAAGCGCGTTCGATGAGGTCTGTTCACGTCTCACAACCCTAGTGATGTTTGGTTAGGCTATCCAAATATGAGTTCCGAACCGGTCGTCGTCGCGCGCCGTCGCACCCCGCTCGCGGCATCCCGCTTCCCCACGCGGTTCGGCATCGCCCTGGTCGTGGCCCTGCTGGCGATCTCGCTGGCATCGAGTCTCGCCGTCGGCGCGCGGTTCGTGCCCCTCGACGAGGTCGTGCTCTCGCTGTTCGGCACGGGTGACCAGAACGTCCTGAACATCGTCGGCGAGCTGCGCGTGACCCGCACCGTCAACGCGGTCATCTGCGGCGTCGCGCTCGGTGCTGCCGGTGTGCTGATGCAGGCGCTCACCCGCAACCCGATCGCGGACCCGGGGATGCTGGGCGTCAGCGCCGGCGCTTCGTTCGGCGTCGTCGCGGGCATGAGCGTGCTGGGCGCCCTCGGCGTCGGAGGCACGATCTGGCTCGCGCTCGCCGGAGCGGCTCTCGCATCCGCGGTGATCTTCTGGTTCTCGGGCACCCGGTTCGCCTCGGGATCGCCCGTGCGACTGATCCTCGCGGGGGTCGCGTTCTCGGCCATCCTGGCCGGGCTCTCGCAGGCGATCGTGCTGACCGATGAGACGGTGCTCGACGCGTTCCGGTTCTGGAGAGTAGGCTCCCTCACCGCCCGACCGGTGGAAGAGGCGCTGCCGCTGGTGGCCTTCATCGTCGTCGGGGTGATCCTCGCTCTGCTGCTCGGGCCCGCACTGAACCTGATGGCACTCGGTGACGACAGCGCGATCGCGCTCGGAGTGAAGCCCGGTGTCGTGCGCGCGCTCGTGCTCGTCGCCGTCACGCTGCTCTGCGGAACGGCGACCGCGATCGCCGGACCTATCGCGTTCGTCGGTCTGGTCATCCCGCATCTGCTCCGTCGCCTTGTCGGATCCGACCTGCGCATCGTGCTGCCGCTGTCGCTGCTCGCAGCCCCGGCGATGCTGCTTCTGGCGGACACTCTCGGCCGCGTGATCGGCGGAGGCGGAGAGGTGCAGGTCGGCATCGTCACGGCTCTGATCGGCGGCCCGCTGCTCATCGCCTTCGTGGTCGGCAAGCGGACGGCGGGTATCTCATGAGCCCGCGCACCGTCGCGTTGACGTCCGACGACCGTGTTCTCCGCGGAGAGCGCTGGTCCTTCCGGTTCAGCCATCGCACGGCCCTCGTGTGCGGCATCCTCGCTGGTGCCCTGCTGGTGCTGCTGATCGCCGCGCTCATGATCGGCGAGTACATCGTCACCCCGGCCGCACTGATCGAGACGCTGCTCGGTCGCCCGCCGGAGCGACTGGACGGGTTCTTCGTGCTCGGTCGCCGTCTGCCGCGAAGCCTCGTCGCGATCGTCGTCGGTGCGAGCCTCGCCGTCGCCGGTGCCGTGTTCCAGAGCCTGACGCGCAATCCTCTCGCCAGCCCCGACGTGATCGGGATCAGCAGCGGCGCCTCGGTGGGCGCGGTGGTCGTGATGCTCGTGCTGGGCGGATCCCTGGCGCAGGCGGCCTTCGGAGCAGTCATCGGTGCCCTCGTCATCGCGGGCGTGATCGTGCTGTTCACCGCGCGTTCCGGGCTCCACGGTGTGCAGTTGATCCTCACCGGTGTCGCGCTGTCGGCCACCGCGATGGCCGTGGTCGACTACGTGCTGACCCAGGTGTTCGTCGCGAGCGCGACCACGGCGCAGACCTGGCTGATCGGCTCGCTGCAGGGCCGCGGATGGGGTGACCTGCTCCCGGCGTTGATCGCGTTGCTCCTGATCATCCCGCTCCTGGTCCGGGCGGCGCCGGCTGCGCGGATGATGGCACTCGGTGACAGCGTCTCGACCGCGCTGGGCGTGCGGACCGTGCGCGCGCGATGGATCCTGCTCGCGGCAGCCACTCTGCTCGTGGCGGTCGCCGTCGCCACGGCCGGGCCGATCTCGTTCGTCGCGCTGATCGCCCCGCACATCGCCAGGGGTCTGACCGGCGCGACGAGCTTCCTCGCCTCGGGACTCGTGGGGGCGCTGCTGCTGCTCACCAGCGACCTGCTCGCGCAGAACATCTTCCCGGCGCCGATCCCGGTCGGCGTCGTCACCATCACCGTCGGCGGCGCGTTCTTCCTGTGGCTGCTCTGGAGAGAGGGGGCTCGGCGTGGCTGAGCGCACCATCCACCGCGTCCGTCCTCCCCAGCGTCCTCGCCGCTCCGGCGCTCGCGTCTTCGCGGCCCGCGTCACGGCCGTGCGCGATCTCACCCCGCACATGCGGCGGCTCACCATGTCCGCGGTGGAGTTCGCCGACTACGCGCCCGCGGGACCGGACGAGTACCTCGGCCTGCTGCTGCCCCGCGACGAGAGCGCTCCGCTCGTGCTGCCCGCGAACGATGGGACGGAGAACATCCGTGCGGCGGTCGCGGCCATCCCCGAGACGGAGCGGCCGGATCTGCGCTGGTACACGGTGCGCGACCACCGTCCCGAGGCTCGCGAGATCGATGTCGACTTCGTCGTGCACGGTGACGAGGGTCCCGGAACTCGATTCGCCGGACGGGCGCGCGTCGGCTCGGCTCTCGGCATCCGCGAGTGCACGGCACTGTATGCGCCGCTGCCCGAGACTCGCGCGCGGGTGATCATCGGCGATGAGTCGTCACTGCCCGCGATCGCCCGCATCCTCGAGGAGACGGGGGGTTCGGAGACCCACGTCTTCATCGAGATCGCGGACGCCGCGGAGAGACAGGATCTCGCGGGCGCCGTCACCTGGGTCGAACGCCGGGGTGAGTTGCCGGGGGCGAGGCTGCAGCAGGCGGTACGGGCCGCTGAGCTTCCCGAGGTGATCGACTATGCGTGGGTGTGCGGAGAGCGACTCGCGGTGCAGGAGCTGCGCCGACACCTGGTCGATCGTGGCGTCTCCAAGGACCGGATCACGTTCTCGGGGTACTGGAGACTGGGTGAGGCGCGGGGCTGAGATCGGCGGGTCTGGCCGGTCTGTCAGTCGTTTTCGGGGTCGTCCTCGGGTTCCCGGTTCTCGGTCGCAGTGGCTTCCGGCTCGGGAGGCGCGACGGGGAACAGCACCGAACTCAGGTCACCGCTGGTCTCTGCGCCGAGTCCGATCGACAGCGGATCGACGACGGGTGCCGTGTCGAGGACTTCTGATTCGGAGCGCTCGAGAGGCTCAGAAGGCAGCACCCACTGGTTCTCTTCTTCTTCAGGCTTCTGTTGGAAAAGTCCCATGGGGTCCATTGTGACCCCGTGCCGCCGAGACAGGGCCGGATTCACACGCGATTGATCGGATGCCGCCGAGTGCCGGGCGCGTCAGGTGGAGGCCGTGCGGCGGAAGGTGAAGTACCCCGAGACGCCACCGTGATTGACAACGCCTGTTCCAGTGCTCATCAGCCGATCCGAGGTGGTGGCGCCGGAGTCGACGAAGGCGTATCCGGTGTGCTCGAGACGCCAGCCGACCCGCTCCACTTCGCCGAGGAAGTAGCCGACGCTCTCGTTCTGGAGGTAGTCGTTCTCCGCCGACCCCCAGGACGACGGGGCCCCGGTGAGGCGACTGACCTCGACGTGCAGATGGAGAAGGGGGTCACCCCTGGTGTACGCATCTCGTGCTGCTCCGAGCAGCCGTTCTGCTTCGTCCGTCGTCAGCATGATCCCCCTTCGCGAGGCCGCCGGTCCACGGCTCACCTGAGAGCGTACGTCGGATGGGCGTGTCAGGTGGAGGCCGCGCGCACGGCGTCGACGAGTGTGCGCCAGGGGCCGTCGAGTGCGGAGTCCGGCAGCTCGCGTTCGCGTCTCTCGGACGGCGTGCGCGCGCGGATGCTCCACATGAACCGGTCGGCGCCCCGTCCGGATTCCGTTTCCTGGTCCCACGGGCAGCGGTCGATCAAGTCGATCCACTCCACGGCGTCGTCGGGTTCCGCTTCGACCCGCCACTGACGACGGATGCCGGCGATGCCGCCCGTGCGCACCACCGCGATGACGACCTGTGCGTCAGTCGGTGGAGGGGACTCGCTCATCCTCATAGACTCCCACGGTCGTCCACGCCCGTCGAGCGGCGGTGACCGTCGACCGGTCGAACGTCGCGGCCGCGGCGACCGTGGCGTCGGCGAACTGCGTGAAGGTCGCGGTGCTCGACAGGCCTCCGGCGAGGGCGCGATACCAGACGGTCCCCGCGCGCTCCCAGGCGTTGCCGCCGAGGTCGGTCGCGAAGAGGGCGAACGCGCGGTTGGGGATGCCGGAGTTGATGTGCACCCCGCCGTTGTCTTCGGTCGTGCGGACGAAGCCGCTCATGTGGTCGGGCTGCGGATCGCGGCCGAGCTCGTCGTCGTCGTAAGCGGTGCCGGGCGCGATCATCGAGCGCAGCGCCGACCCTTCCACGGCATCGGTGAAGATCTCCGCGCCGATGAGCCACGTCGCCTGGTCGGCCGTCTGCCCGAGGGCGTACTGCTCGGTCAGGGCGCCGAACACGTCGGCGATCGACTCGTTCAGGGCACCGGGCTGCCCCTGGTACTCGAGGTTGGCGGTGTGCTGCACCACCCCATGGGCGAGTTCGTGGCCGATGACGGTGAGAGAGCCCGTGAAGTGCTGGAACACCTCTCCGTCTCCGTCGCCGAAGACCATACGCTCACCGTCCCAGAAGGCGTTGTCGTAGTCGACGCCGTAGTGCACGGTCGCGTCCAGCGGGGCACCCGCGTCGTCGAGGGAGTTGCGGTTGAACGCCGCCAGGAGCATCTCGAAAGTGGCGCCGAGTCCGTCGTAGGCCTCGTTCACCGCGGTGTCTTCGACCGGGGCATCGTCTTCGCCGCGCACGATCGCGCCCGGCAGCTGCTGGGTGTTGCCGGCGTCGCTGATCGTGCGGTTGGGGGCGTCGGACAGCTGCGCCACGAGGTCGCCGTTCTCGTCAATCGACAGGTCGATGCGGGCGCGGAACGGCGGTCGCCCGGCGGTCAGGGTCTGTCGCGCGGCAGCTGCAGCCTTCGGGAAGCGGCCCGACTCGGCCAGACGCGCGAGCAGATAGGAGGGGACCACTCCATGACGTTCTCCGGATGCTGTGCTGCTCATGGTGCGACCCTACGCCGGGGTGCCGACGTTCGGGGGTGTCCCACTCCCGGCGTGGTCAGCCGCGCGCGGGATCAGGCGGACGCGTCGAAACAGGCAGTTCCGCCGCACGATGGCCTGTTCTCGCGTGTTGGCCTGTTTTCGCGAGAGCCCTGCAGACCGCGGAGGGCCTGGCCGCGGCGTCTCAGTCGCGCTCGATGCTCAGCACGGTCGTGCGCAGGCCGTCGGACTCGAACTGCACCGGCATGCCGGGGTGGTCGACCGAGAACCAGAAGACACCGTCGACGGTGTCGTACCTGCGGCAGGTGAGTGTGCCGAGGGGAGTCGTCAGGCTCACTGTCGACACACTCGTCGTCTCGGGATCGAACGCGGAGTGGCCCTGGAGCTCGAGCCAGGTCACCCGGTTCGAGACGATCGCCTTCGGGTCGTCGACCGACCACCGGTCGAGCGTCGCGCCCTCGTCGTCCACGTCGTGGTAGCGGTTGACGTGCTCGGCGAGCGGGCCGTCCGGCCCTTCCAGGAGCAGATGGATCGTGGTGCCGGTCCCGGTGGCGTCGCGGATCTCGTCGGCGGTGAACGGCGTCGGAAGGAGTCCGGGGTCGATCAGGTGCGGATCGGGTTCGCTCATGCCTCCAGTCTGCGCCTTCGCGAGCGGAGCAGGAGCTCGCGTCGCCGAGCGCACGGGTTCTCGCTGAGCACACGGCATCGGCGCGCGGGTACACGGTGCACTCGGTGACATCCCGTGCACTCGAAGGAAAGGAGGAGGAGGGAGGGGGCGGACGTGCAGGATGCTCGCGTAAAATCGGGACAATGACCGACGCCCCCTCCGACGCTGCACCCGAACTCGGACCGGGCGTCGACCCCGACGATCTCGCCACCACGCTGCGTGTGCTGCGCGAGCTGCACCGGATCGACAACGAGCACCCCGACTTCATCGCGGTGCGCCAGGCCACCGCGGCGATGTTCAAAGACGTGAAGCGCGTGCGCCGCAAGCAGATCCGCGACGCCATCGCCGAGGCCGACAAGGCCGTGGTCGCCCGCACCGCCACGGGCGCCCCTGACCGCATCGACGACGAGACCCGTGGCAACGACCTCGCCACCAGCGTGGTGGACGCCCCGATCGCGGGAGAGCTGCTCAAGCCCCGCAACTGCTACATCTGCAAGCAGCCCTACACACAGGTCGACGCCTTCTACCACCAGCTCTGCCCGGACTGCGCGCGCTTCAGCCACGGCAAGCGCAACGCCCGCACCGACCTCACCGGCAAGCGTGCCCTGCTGACGGGTGGCCGCGCCAAGATCGGCATGCACATCGCGTTGCGGCTGCTGCGTGACGGCGCGCACACCACGATCACGACCCGCTTCCCCCGTGATGCCGTGCGGCGCTTCTCGGCCCTGCCCGACTCTGCCGACTGGCTGCACCGTCTGCGTGTGGTCGGCATCGACCTGCGAGACCCCGCCCAGGTGATCGGCCTCGCTGACTCGGTCGCGGCGCAGGGTCCGCTCGACATCCTGATCAACAACGCCGCTCAGACTGTGCGCCGCTCCCCGGGTGCGTACTCCCTGCTGGCGGATGCCGAGCTGCAGCCGCTTCCGGACGGGCCCCTGCCCGAGATGGAGACCTTCGGTCACACGGCCGATCCGCACCCGCAGGCGCTGCAGGCCTCGGTCGATGCGCATCCGCTGCTGTCGGTCGCTGCCCTCGGCGGCACGGTCGCCGAGCAGGGTGGACAGGCGCTCACGGCCGAAGACCTCGCCCGGCTCGCGATGGCCCCCGGATCCTCGTCGCTCGAGAAGCATGCGGACGGCACAGCGATCGACGCCGGCGGTCTCGTGCCCGACGTGAACCGCGTGAACAGCTGGGTGCAGTCGATCGAGCAGGTCGATCCGCTCGAGATGCTCGAGGTGCAGCTCGCCAACACCACCGCTCCGTTCCTGCTGATCAGCCGGTTGCGCGCGTCGATGGCCGCTTCCGACTCGCACCGCAAGTACGTGGTCAACGTCTCGGCCATGGAGGGGCAGTTCTCCCGCCGCTACAAGGGACCTGGACACCCGCACACGAACATGGCCAAGGCCGCTCTCAACATGCTCACCCGCACCAGCGCAGGGGAGATGCTGGAGAAGGACGGCATCCTCATGACCGCCGTCGACACGGGCTGGATCACGGACGAGCGCCCGCACTACACGAAGGTGCGCCTCGCCGAAGAGGGATTCCACGCCCCGCTCGACCTGGTCGACGGTGCCGCCCGCGTGTACGACCCGATCGTGCGCGGCGAGGCCGGCGAGGACATCCACGGTGTGTTCCTGAAGGACTACGAACCCAGCCCCTGGTGACGCCCGTTGCCGGTCTTCGAATCGCGCAAATGGTTCCTTCTGGGCCCCGCATCCGACCATTTGCGCGATTCGAAGCCCAGGTGGTCGGTCAGCTGGGAAGCTCCGTCGGGTAGGGGTGCGGCAGCCACACGGTCACGATCAGCCCGCCGCCCGATCGCGGGGTGAGCACCAGTGTGCCGCCGTGCGCCTGCGTGATGCGGTCGACGATCGCGAGGCCGAGTCCAGCCCCGGCATGGTCGTCGCTGCGGGTGCGCTCGGCGCCGCGCTGGAACGGTTCGACCAGGGTGGCGACGCGATGCGCGGGCAGCTGCTCGCCGGTGTTCTCCACGACCAGCGCGACCGCGTGCGGCATCGAGTGCGTGCGCACGGCCACGGCGCCGCCGGTCGGCAGGTTGTGCACGATGGCATTGAGCACGAGGTTCGTCACCAGCTGCGGCAGGAGCGCCGCGGATCCGAGCACCGGCGCGGGGACACCGCCGACCTCCATCGCGACTCCGCGACGGTCGGCCAGGGGCACCAGCGCCTCGACGGCCTCCTCGGCGAGAAGGGAGAGATCGACGATCTCCCGCGGGAACGTCCGACGTTCCGCCCGGCTCAGCAGCAGCAGCGCTTCGGTGAGATCGATCGCTCGCGTGTTCACCCGCTGCAGCCGGACGATCAGCTCGTCCACGTCACGGTCCGGGTCGTCGCGGGCGACTTCGAGTAGAGACTGCGAGATCGCGAGGGGAGTGCGCAGCTCGTGCGAGGCGTTGGCGGCGAACCGCTGCTGCTCGGCGACGTGCGCTTCGAGCTGCTCGAGCATCGAGTCGAAGACGTCGGCCAGGCCGCGAAACTCATCGCCGGGACCGGGGAGCCTGATCCGGTGTGAAAGCGATCCCTGCGCTGCCAGACGCGCTGCATCGCCGATACGCCCCAACGGTGCCAGCATGCGTCCGGCGAGGATCCAGCCTCCGGCTAGACCGATCACGAATAGGATCAGCATCGCTATCGCAGCGACGGGAACGAATACCCGCATGAGGTCGCTGCGGTTGGGAAATACTTCGACGGTGTCCGGGACATACCGCAACAGGTAGAAGACCACCGCTCCCAACAGCAGGACGCCGGAGACCACCACGATGCCCGCATAGCTGAGGGTGAGCTTGAGGCGAGCGCTCATCCCGCGGCGCCTAGGCATCGGCGTCCGTTCCGATCCGATAGCCGACACCCGGCACGGTGAGGATGATCCACGGCTCGCCCAGGCGTTTGCGCAGGGAGGAGACCGTGATGCGCACGGCATTGGTGAACGGGTCGGCGTTCTCGTCCCAGGCGCGCTCGAGCAGCTCCTCCGCGCTGACGACACCGCCCTCGGCGTCGACGAGCACCTCCAGCACGGCGAACTGCTTGCGGGTGAGTGCCACATAGCGGTCGTCGCGGTACACCTCACGACGGAACGGATCGAGGCGGAGGCCGGAGACCTCCAGCACGGGAGGCCGACTGCGCTGACGGCGACGGTCGAGGGCGCGCAGACGCAGCACCAGCTCGCGCATCTCGAACGGCTTGGTGAGGTAGTCGTCGGCACCGATCTCGAAGCCGCTCGCCTTGTCGTCGAGCCGGTCGGCCGCGGTGAGCATGAGGATGGGGATGCCGCTTCCCGACGCGACGATCCAGCGGGCGATGTCGTCGCCGGAGGGGCCAGGCACATCACGGTCGAGCACGGCGAGGTCGTAGGAGTTGATGCTCAGCAGTTCGAGCGCCGTGTCGCCGTCGCCCGCGATGTCGGCCGCGATCGCCTCCAGGCGCAGCCCATCGCGGACCGCCTCGGCGAGGTAGGGCTCGTCCTCGACGATCAGCACACGCATGGCAGCGATCCTACGCACCCCGGCATATCGCGAGCATATGGAAAAGCGCATACGCCGTCGCAACTGCGCTCCTTCTTCACTGGGAGCATGAACACCAACAGCTCGTCCCTCCTGCCGCGGGCACGCCGCCGCCGTCGGGTCGCCGGCGCCGTGGTCGCGCTCGCCGCCGCCGTGATCCTGGCGTTCGCGGTGCAGCAGTCGTTGTCCGTGGCTTTCGCCGACACGGCGAAGACGCTCCCCACGCCCGTGCCGACCCCGGTGCCCGACGAGGTGCAGCCCGTCGACGTGCCGGGTGACGCCGACGGGGCGATCCGTGACGGGGATCAGCCCACGGTGTTCGACGTGGACCGCGTCGCGGTCGGCAACCTCGACCCCGCGCTGCTCGACGCCCTGCAGCGGGCGGCCTCGGACGCCGAGCGCGACGGCGTCACGTTCCTGGTGAACAGCGGATGGCGCTCGCCGGGGCTCCAGGAGCGGATGCTCCAGGACGCGATCGCCGACTACGGCTCGGAGGACGAAGCGCGTCGCTGGGTGGCGACGCCGCAGACGTCGGCGCACGTGTCGGGTGATGCCGTGGACGTCGGTCCGCTGCCCACGCTCGACTGGCTCGCCCAGCACGGCTCCCACTACGGGCTGTGCCAGACCTACGCGAACGAGTCCTGGCACTACGAACTGCGCCCCGAGGCGATCGATCAGGGGTGCCCCGAGATGTACGCCGACCCCACCGAAGACCCGAGGATGCAGCGATGACCATCATGACCGTCCCTCATCCCGCGATCGCCTCGCGCCTGCATGCGCCGACGCTGACCACGCTCCCCGACGCCGTCGCCGAGAACCTGCGGATCGTCAGGGCCGCGACCTCGGTGCCGATCATGGCCGTCGTGAAGGCGGACGGCTACGGACACGGTGCCGTCGTGGTGGCCAGAGCAGCGGTCGCGGCGGGGGCGGAATGGCTCGGGGTGACGCAGGTCGCCGAGGGTGTCGCACTTCGAGAGGCCGGACTCGCCGTGCCCATCCTCTCCTGGTTGAACCCTGCGGGTATCGATGCGGAGGCGGCGGCGGAGCATCGCATCGACATCGCGGTGGGTTCGGCCGAAGAACTGCACCAGCTGATCTCCGATGCGTCCCGCCCGGTCAGAGTGCATCTGCACCTGGACACCGGGATGGCCCGCGGCGGGTCTCCGTTGGAGGAATGGCCCGAGCTGTTCCGGCTGGCCCGCGCCGGGAGGGGGCGTGTCGAGGTCATGGGCGTCATGGGTCATCTGCCGTGTGCCGACGAGGGCGACCCGCGCGCGAACGCGGCGTCGGTGCTGCGCATGCGGCAGGGGAGGGATGCGGTCCTGCGCGCCGGGCTCGGTCCGGTGCTCGTGCATCTGGCGGCGACGTCGGGGGCGCTGACCGATCCCGCGACGCATTTCGGGATGGTTCGGATCGGCGCGGGCCTGGTCGGGATCGACCCCTCGGAGACGACGCCACTGGTCGGGGCCGCGCGCTGGACCGCCCCCGTCGTGCACGGTGCTCTCGCCCCGGCCGGCACGGCTGTCGGGTATGCGGGAAGCCATGTCAGCCGCACCGAGACGCACCTCGCGGTGGTGGGCGTCGGGTACGCCGATGGGATCCCGCGCGAGCTCGCGCCTGGCGCCGGCGTCGAGATCGGCGGCGTGCGGCATCCGATCGTCGGACGGGTGTCGATGGATCAGATCGTGGTCGACACCGGGGCCGCGCTGTTCCCGCGCGGCACGATCGCGACCGTGTTCGGGCCGGACGGGGGCCCGGTGCCCTCGGTGCAGGAGTGGGCGCGGTGGGCGGGGACGATCCCGCACACCATCGTCACCGGGATCGGAGCGCGAGTGCGGAGGAGTGCGGCATGACGAGGGTGCTGGTCATCGGGGGAGGGCAGAACGCCGAGCACGACGTGTCGCTGGCATCAGCGGCCGCGGTCGCCGCAGCCCTGCGGCTGGGCGGTCACGAGGTGACGTGCGTGACGATCGATCGAGACGGCATCTGGCGCGTCGACGGACGCCCGAACGGGGGATCCACCGCCGAGTCGCTGGCGCTCGCGCTTCCCCTGCTCACGCGCACGGACGTGGTCTTCCCCGCTGTGCACGGTGCGCTCGGCGAGGATGGCGCACTGGCAGCGCTGTGCGCGCTCGCCGGAGTCCGCGTGGTGGGCTCGGGTCTGCGAGCGGGGGCGATCGGCATGGACAAATGGACGACGAAGCTGGTGGCGGATGCGGTGGGGATCGGGACCGCACGGGGGCGGTTGGTCTCGGCGGACGACATCGGGGACGTGGAGTTCGACGGCGAGGTCGTCGTGAAACCGGTGTCGGCGGGATCGAGCCACGGCGTGAGCCTCGTGACTCAGGAGGAGGATCTGCTCGCCGCGCTGCACGAGGCTGCGCGCTTCGACCGGCGCATCCTGGTCGAGGAGGTCGTCCGGGCGCGGGAGATCGACGTGGCCGTGCTGCGCGAGAAGGGGGGCATCCGGTGGGCGGCTCCGCCGCTCGAGATCCACGCGACCGGACTCTTCGACACCGCGACGAAGTACGACGGGAGCGCGCGCTTCACGGTGCCGGCTCAGCTCGACGCGGGCGAGGCGGCCGCCCTCAAGCGTGCTGCCATCGCGATGTTCGACGCCCTGGGGTGCGATGGCGTCGCGCGGATGGACTTCTTCCTCACGGACAGGGGTCCCCTGCTGAACGAGGTGAACACGATGCCGGGGTTGACCGCAGCGTCGCAGGTGCCGCGGATGTTCGCGGCTGCGGGAGTGGACTACGTCGACCTGGTCGGCAGGCTCGTGCACGCCGCGGTGTGAGGAGGAGTCGAGAAGGCATCGACAACCGGGCCCAGGAGGCGGATGCTGGAGCCATGGCAGCTTTCACAGCGGACAACGCGTTCAGCGGATTCAGCGTCGACGACATCGACGCGGCGGAGGAGTTCTACGGCACGACCCTGGGGCTCGACGTCGAGCGCAACGCGATGGGTTTCCTCGACCTGCGCCTGCCTCGCGGCGGCTCGATCCTCGTGTACCCGAAGCCGAACCACACGCCGGCGAGCTTCACGATCCTGAACTTCCCGGTGGCGGATGTCGACGCCGCCGTGGATGAGCTCATCGCCCGGGGCGTGCAGACGAAGATCTACAGCGACGAGGAGTTCCCCTCCGACGAGCGCGGCATCGTCCGCGGCAACGGGCGGGGACCGGACATCGCGTGGTTCCGCGACCCCGCGGGCAACGTCCTCGCCGTCATGCAGGCCTGATTCAGGTATCTTCTCGCTCTTATGTACATAAGGGGTAGAATGGTGACATGAACACGATCAGCCGCAGCGTCCCGTCGAAGGATCTTCGCGACAGCCTGGCCGACGTTCTCGGAGGTGTCGCCTACGGTTCCGAGCGCGTGGGCGTCACCCGCCACGGCAAGCTCACGGCCGTCGTGATCAGCGTGGCTGATCTGGAACTGCTCGAAGAGCTCGAAGCCGCGCGCGATGCGGCCGAGTTCGCGGCCGCCAAGGCTGCGGATGATGGTCAGCGGGTGTCGCTCGATGAGCTCATCACGGAAGTTGCGTGACGAGCTACCGGGTCGAGTTCACCACAGCGGCCGCCAAGGAGATACGCAAACTCGACGCGCAGATCCGTCGACGGATTCTCGTCGGCATCGCTGAGCTGGAACGGGAGCCCCGCCCTCCCGGTGTCCGAAAGCTCTCCGGCTATGACAATGCCTGGCGGGTGCGCATCGGCGACTACCGCGTGCTCTACGAAGTGATCGACGATCAGGTGCTCGTGACCCTGGTGCGTGTCGCGCACCGTCGAGACGTCTACGAGATCTGACGCCACACCCCCGAAGGGCGTGTGCTCTCCGGGGGTGCAGGCGCGGCAGTGCTGCTCAGTCGAAGACGACGTCGGGGTGGAGGCCCTCGGCGATCAGTCGCACGGCCGAGACGTTGCCGAGTGTGCCGGGGAACAGGTCGGTCGAGGGCACCGCGATCAGTCGGCCGTCGCGCACGGCGGGCATGTCGGGGAACGTCGCGGCGAGGTAGGAGCGGACGGCTGCCTCGTGCGCGGGGTCGGACACCGCGAAGACGATCGCGTCCGGTGCCTCTGACGCGAGTGACTCCGGGGTGATCTCGGCGGCGAAGAAGTCGGCGAACGCGGGGTCGTCCGGCGTGAAGACGTTGTCGGCACCGGCGCGCTTCAGGATGTCGTACTCGATGCCGGCGCCGATCGCGGTGAGGGTCGTCCCCTCCACGAAGATCTGAGCGACGCGGGGACGATCCTGGCCGTCGAGCGCCGCCTCGACGGTCGCGAGCTCGGCCTTGGACGACTCGATCAGGTCCTTCGCCTCGTCCTCGACATGGAAGATCTCGCCGAGGTTCTCGAGGTCGATGAAGAGGTCGTCGACCGTGCCCTCCATGCGCCGGTCGAAGCATCCGCCGGTCGCGGTGTACGCGGCGACGCCGGCTTCGGAGAGCTGCTCGATGCTGGCGAAGCCCTGCTCCGCGGTGAACTCGTAGGTGGTCGGCGAGTAGACGAAGTCGGGTTCGACGGCGAGCAGTTCCTCCCGGCTGGGCGGGGCGTCTCCGCCGATGACGGGCACATCGGCCGCGAGGTCCGCGACGTCGCTCGGCAACTCCTCCGCGGTGGCCTGCGCCTGTCCGACGAGCGAATCGGCGAGACCCAGGCGTAGTAGCAGCTCGGTCTGCGAGGGGTGCAGTCCGACGACGGCCGTCGGCGTGGCCGGGATCTCGACGGTCCGGCCGCAGTTCTCGATGCTGATCGCCCCTTCGGAGGAGACGGGTGCTGCTCCTGTGGAGACTCCGCTGCCGCAGGCGGTGAGGGCGATCGCGCCGAGGCCGACGGATACGGCGGCGAGCAGGCGGGTGGATCGGGTACGTGGTGTCATTCTTCTTCTCCTAGGTGAGGGGTTGGGGCTGTCTGGGGTGGAAGGTCATCGCGCGTGCTCCCGTGTCGACCTCGACGGCGATGCGGGCGGTCACATGGAAGACCTCGTCGACGAGCGCGGGGGTGAGCACGGTGTCCGGAGCGCCGAAGGCCACGATCCTGCCCTCGTCGATCACCGCGACGTCGTCGCAGAACGCGGCGGCGATGTTGAGATCGTGGAGGGCGGCGATCACGGTCGTGCCGAGGCCGCTCACCACACGCATCAGATCGAGCTGGTGCGCGATGTCGAGGTGGTTCGTCGGTTCGTCCAGTACGAGGATCTCGCCGCTCTGCGCGAGGGCTCTGGCGAGCATCACCCGCTGGCGCTGACCGCCCGAGAGTCGACGCACCAGTCGGTCGCCGAGATCGTGCACGTCCGCGGTGCGCAGGGCCTGGTCGACGATGCGCTGATCCTCCGGGGTGTCCCGGCTGAACGGCGGACGATGGGGTGAGCGGCCGACCAGCACTGTCTCGCGCACGGTGAGATCGAACTCGGACGGGGCGTCCTGGAGCATGACGGACACGGTGCGCGCGAGCGTGCGCGGTGGCAATTGTGAGACGTCGACCCCGTCGATCAGGACACGCCCCTGCTGCGGACGCTGGCCCGTGAACAGGGTGCGCAGCAGGGTGGATTTGCCGCTGCCGTTCGGGCCGAGGAGACCCACGATGCGGCCTGTGGCGACCTCGAGGTCGATCCCGTGCAGCACCGTGCGTCCGCCGCGGGCGACGCTCACGCCGTCGAAGTGCACGCTCATCGGTCGAACCCCGCCCGGTCGCCCCCGCTGCGCATCAACCACAGGAAGAACGGAGCCCCGACGAAGGCGGTGAGGATGCCCAGGGGGATCTCGGTGGGCATCGCGACCGTCCGCGCGAGCAGGTCGGCGACCATCAGGAACAGAGCGCCGCCGAGGATCGTGATCGGCAGCATCCGCCGGTGCTCGGAGCCGACGAGGAGTCGGGCCATGTGCGGCACGACGAGCCCGACGAATCCGATACCGCCACTCACCGCGACGATCGCTCCGGTCAGCAGCGACGCGAGCACGAGCAGCACGCCCCGCACCCGGGTCGTGCGCACTCCGACGGCCAGCGCCGATTCGTCGCCCGCGAGCAGCGCGTTCATGGAACGGGAGAGCCCGAACACGGCGATGCAGGCGATCGCGAGCGCGACCGCAGGGATCAGGAGCGTTGACATGTCGGCGGCCGACACGCTGCCGAGCAGGAAGAACATCACGCTCACGACGTTCTGGGCGTCGGTGGTGAGGGTGAGGTAGCTGGTCACCGCGCTCAGCAGGGCGCCGAGCGCGACACCGGCGAGGATCATCCTGGTCGGGGACAGCTCTCCGCGGATGCGCGCGAGCATGGCCACGAGGAGGCAGGCGACCATCGCCCCCACGAACGCCGCACCGCTCATCGTCAGCCCGAGGAAGGTGGCGCCTCCGGAGACGATCACCAGCACGGCGCCGACGCTCGCGCCCGAGGAGACGCCGAGGATGTACGGCTCGGCGAGGGGATTGCGCACGACGGCTTGCATCATGGCTCCGGCGAGAGCGAGTCCCGCCCCCGAAAGTGCGGCCAGGAGCGACCGGGGCACCCGGAACTGCCACACGGCCTGGTCCTGCAGCGGGGTGAGCGTGCCGTCTGACATCCAGGGCATGCCGGGGATCAGGTGGCCGATCACGATCTTGGCGGCATCGAGGGGGGAGACGCCGACGGGGCCGGTGGCGGCGGAGACGACGAGGACGAGAACGGCGAGCACGACGATCGTCGTCACCGTCGGGCCGACCGGGAGGATCCGTCGACTTCCGCTGCGGTGCAGAGCGTGCTCTCGGCTCCCCTGCCTTCGGAAGGACAGGCGTCGGACGCGTCGTTCGGGGAGGGCGGCTGTCGAATCGCTCATCGGGTGTCTCCGGTCGTGGTGCCTGCTGTGCTGGTCGATGTGACCTCTGCGGCGAAGTCGAGCACCGCGAGGCCGAGGTCGTGCAGGGCGACGGACTCGTTCGCGCCATGACCTGCCCCCGCTGCCGTCCATGAGCGGGCCGAGCCGCCCGCCCGACGCAGCGACTCGACCATCCGGTGCGTGTCGCGGGCGAGGACCCTGGTGTCTTCGCCGAGCACCACTCCCAGATAGGAGGGGACCGGCGCACCGACCGGAAGGGACTCGGCGCGTGCGAGCGGAGACAGCGCACCGAGTCGCGCACGGGACGCGGGTGTGCCGTCGTCGCCGAACTCCGCGCGCCAGCCCGCCCCGAGCGGATGATCCTCGAGGGCGAGCACGTCGAGCGGGGCGGCTGTGGTCACGAACCCCGCGCACAGCTCCGGATGTTCGAGCGCGCACGCGGCAGCGACGACCCCGCCCAGCGAGGCCCCGGCGAGGACGAGTAGATCGGGACGGGTGACACCGGCCGCGATGAGACCGCGGGCGACGTCGGCGAGATCGGCGACGGTGCGGTGCTTGCGCTCGCCGTATCCGGCTTCGCGCCAGGCCTCACCGCGCTCGCCCCCACCACGGAGCTGGGCGAAGGCGTAGGCACCGCCGACCTCGATCCACGCGGGCACGGTCGGTTCGAACACGGGCAGGTGCGGCACGCCGAAGCCGCCGTAGCAGGTGAGGATCATCGGCAGCGGATCTGTCGTCCCCGCGCCCGTGATCCCCTCCGCAGTGCTCGGCGACGTCACGTGCACCGTGAGGGTCGTGCCGTCGGCGGCCGGGATGTCGTGGCGCACGGTGGTCGCGCGGGAGTACGGGGAGGGCGGCGCGATCGTGGTCCCGAGCTGTGCGCGCTCGACGATGCGGGGTGGCGTGAGCGGGCCTTCGACGCCCAGATGCAGCCCGCCGTCGTCGACGCCGATCATCGTCGTGGTGAGCACATCGGCGTCGGAAGAGGCAGGTTCTGCGCGGCCGACCTCGATGCCGTCGTCGAGGTCGATGAGCACGCTCCGCCCTTCCGCCACGGCGAGCGCCACCACCCGATCGTCCTGCACCGCGACGTCGACGATCCGCACGTCGGGGTCATGCCAGTGCCAGAGTGTGCTGTCGTTTGCGCTGTCGGCTGCGGCGTCGATCGACACGGCATCCAAGCCCCTGTCGTGCCACACGAGCACCCCGGAGCCGAGCGGGCCGGCGCGGAACAGTGCGGACCACCGGCCCAGCGGCGTCCCCGTCGCCCGGTCGGTCAGAGTGGTTCCCGCCCCTGTCGAGCTGAGGGCGCGCAGGCCACTCGCTCCCCCGGGGAACAGTCGCAGCCGGCCCTCATTCGCCAGGGGAGCCACCCGGGTCTCGCCGGTTTCCACGTCGAGGGTCACGAGCTGGCGGTCGCGGCTGGCGACCACGTCGAGGCTCCGCGAGTCGGCCGTCCAGAGCACCGTGTCGTAGCGCAGGCGGATGTCGTGATGGAGGTGCAGCGTGCCCGCGGCGACGTCGACGAGGCCGAGGACGGCGTTCTCGTCGGCGGTGGGCGCCCATTCCACCGCGATGAGGCGACGGTCGGGGGAGGGGAAGATCCGATGGAGGTGTCCGTCCGGCTCGATCACCGTCGAACCGTCGAGACGATGGATGCCGCGGCGGGTGCGCCCGTCCGCACGCCCCAGTGCGAAGCCGCCGAGTGGAAGACCAGGCCGACCGTGGTGCTCGGCGCGGGTGAGGGCATCGTCGAGCACTCCCCGATGCGTGTTCATCGGCCCACCAGGTCGTCGACGCGGTCGCCCTCGGACGCCCACAGCAGATGCCCGCCCTCGTCGAGCGGGGTGGGGAGCTCGACCGTCGAGATGTCCGTCCCGCGGAGGAGATGGATCGTGCCGTCGCCGCCGCTGGTGACGGCGATCGTCCCGCCGACGGGGTCGATCGCGATGGACCGGCGTTGGGCGGGGCGGCCGTCGACACCGTCCCACGGCAGCCGACCGGCGCGAGGGGGGTGGGCCATCGCCGGGATCGGGACGATCTGTGAGACTCGTGCGTCTTCGCGATCGATCACGACCACCGCATCTCCGTCGGGGTGGATGACGGCGACCGCCGCGACGCCTGCAGCCAGCGCGAACCGGAACGCGAGTCCCGGGGGCAGCGGTACGGCACGGGAGGAGCCGGATGCGAGGTCGATCTCGACGAACGTGTTCGTCCATTCCGGCCACGATCCAGGGGCGGCCGGTCCCCCGCGCACGATCCCGGTCGCCCGCCCGGTGTCGCCGGCGAGACGCAGGTAGTACGCCCGTCCGTCGACGGGCCAGGGGATGCTGCCGATGGCCCGAGGTGCACCCCCGTCGACGACGAAGCGCTCGAGCCCGCGGCTCGTCGCGATGCCGATGATGCCGGACACGGGGTCGATCACGTCGCCGTGGCCGTCCGCGGCGATGTCGGTGAGAACGCGTCCGTGGAGCACCGGGGCGTGGGGTCCGACCGCGAGCGCCGCGGCGAGGGGGATCGCTTCGACGGCCCCGGGTTCGCGGTGACGGAGCACGATCGTCGGCTCGCCGGAGGCCTGGTCGGGAGCGACGACGACCCCGGGCTCGCCGACTCGGGCCCGGAACCGCACGGATGAGTCGGTCGCGAGATCGACGACGGTGACCAGGTCGCTCCAGGCTTCCTCGTTCGCCCCCAGGCCGGAGGAGACGACGACGTGACGACCAGACGGGTCGCAGGCGAGGTGTTCGGCGGGGATGGCGATCGGGATGCGTCGCACGGTGTCGCCGCCGCCGACGACCAGAGCACCGCCGCGGTCGTCGGCGAACGCCCAGCGGCCGTTCGGGCCGGAGGGCAGGCGGAGGAATCCGGCGTGCTCGGCGAGCCAGCTGTCGGCCACCGCGACACGCCGGGAGTCGCCATGAATCTCGAAGACGGTCCCGGCCCGGTGATCAGCGGCGAGGAGGGGAAGCGAGGAGGGCATGGTCGCCAGACTAGTAGATATTGAGAATCATTATCAATTAGGGTCGATCTCGTCCCACCGTGGACCCGCCCCGCACCCCGCGGGTCGGAAACCTCACAGAAGGAGAACGAAATGGAAAAGCAGATCCTCGCCGAGATCGAAGAGTCCGAGCAGCTGGCGCACCTGTCGGCATCGCACTCCAACGCACTGGTCGAGAACCCGTTCGACTGATCGCGGATCCTTCCGTCGCGCTCTCGAGCGCACTCCAGTCCGGCCGGGCGTTCGCGCCCGGCCGGGCCCTTCACCGAGAGAATCCATGACTTCCGACTCCCGTATCCTGCCGCTCCCCGACTCGGGAGCCCATCTCGTCCTCGGCGCAGACGGCCGCCCCCGGATCCGCCTGCGCACCGGACGGTTCGTCCTGATCGACGCACCACCCGCCGAGCTGTTCGACGCTCTCGACCGTGCTGTGGACGGCACATCCTCCGCCTTCCTCGGCCGCCTGACGGTCGAGGTGCAGGAGCGCGAGTCCGCGGATGCACTTCGCCGCTGGCCGGACGAACGCCGCGATGTCTGCCTTCTGGGAGCAGGCCCACTCGTCGATGAGCTCGAACGCGTGCTGCAGGCCTGGGGCGCGCGGGTCACCGTCCTCGATCCGGCGTCCGCGCTGCCGGGGGACGCCTCCCTCGTGGTCGCCTATGCCGAGGATGCGCACGACCGTCGTCGGTGGGCCGACCTCGACATGCTTCCCCTGCGGGGTGTCGCCTGGCTGCGTGTGTACCGTGAGGGCGAGAGCATCCTGATCGATCCGCTCGCGCTCGACGAGCACGACCCGACCTCGGCCCAGGTGTCCGCGCGACGGCTGGCCGCCAGCAGCGCACCCGCTTCGACCGAGGCATGGCAGCAGTCCGGTCCGGCCGCGGCCACCCCCGTCGACGAGGCGACCTCGGTGCTCGTGCTCGCTCGGCTGCTGGACGTGATCCTGGCCTGGGCGCGGGCGGACGCCGACCTCGACCATCTGCGCACGACCCTGTGGAAGCTGGTGCCGTCGACCGGATCGGTCACCGAGCACACGGTGCTCCCCTTCCCCGCGGCACCGCCGAGGCTGCTCCGATGACCCCGCCCCGCGATGCCCGTCCCCACGCCGTCGTCGCCGATGACGGAGCCCTGCTGCGCGGGTGGGTCTGGTCGCCCGCAGAGATGCGAGGCGTGGTGGTCATCCGCACGCCCTACGGCGCCTGGCGGCATGCAGACACCGCGCGGGCCTGGGTGAGGCGCGGCTACCGCTGCGTGATCCACGACGTACGCGGCAGACATTCGTCCGACGGCGAGTGGCATCCCTACCTCTCCGAGCGTGCGGACGGTCGCGCGGTCGTCGATGCTGTCAGGGCCGAGAGCCCCGGGCTGCCGCTCCTTCTCTCCGGCGGCTCGTACGCCGCCCACACCGCACTCGAGGCGGCGAGATCGGTCGACGTCGATGCGCTCGTACTCCTGGTTCCGGCGCTCGGTCTGGCCGAGACCGCGTGGGACGAGAACGGGCGACCGCACCTGCGCGACCGGATCGGGTGGTGGCACCAGCACGGTCGTGGAGCGCGTTCCCTCCCGCCGTTGAGCGACGAGGAGCTCGAGGCCAGGGTGGCACGGGCATCTGAGGTCGGCGTGCACCGGGCGGCAGAGGAATGGGGGTGGTCGCGGGAGGTGCTCTCCGGCTGGCGGCGCCTGTGGTCCGCGCCCGCCGTCGATCTGCACCGCGCCTACGGCGACCTCCGCGTGCCCCTGCTGCTCATCCGCGGCGACCACGACTTCTTCTTCGCGGATGCGGGCCGGCTCGCCGACGCCTGGCGTGGGCCGCTGCACCTGGTCGACGGTCCCTGGGGCCACCGGCTCGCCGCCGACATCGACGATGACGACGTCCGCTCGCGGCTGCGCAGCGCGGGCGGCATCGGCGGGGTGCTGGATGCCTGGCTCACCGAGACCGGCCTGCCCTCGGCGGGAACAGCGTCGGCACCCGAAACCGCACATGTCGGTCGGCAGTCGACCCGGCGCACCCGATCGGCCTTCGAGCCCGAGACCGGCCGCTGGCGCTACGAGAGGACAGCATGAACGCGCACGACACCCGGAATGACCGCGCCGCTCGGGCGACCCTGCCCGCCGAGGCGCTCGTCGATGCGGAGGCAGGCATCATCCGCTCGGTGCGCGAGGTTCCGCATCCGATCGGCGCTCCGCACCGGTATCTGGCTCTCACCGCATCGGTCGCCGACGCCCGCCTGCTGGGCGAATGGCCCGCCGACCGGGTCTCGCTCGGCACCTCGTTCGGCGACCCAGCCCAGGCGCGCATCGCGGCGATCGGCGAAGGCGTGGAGCGGTACTGCGGCAACTGGCTGCCCGATGTGCTGCCGCCGGACGAGCTCCGTGTCTCCTCGGCGGAAGAGCTGCGCGCCGACGGGGAGCCCGTCATCGACGACGCCGATCTTCCGCGCTTCGCCGACTGGCAGCTCTCCCGTCCTGGCTTCCCCTATCAACGGCTGGAGGAGTCCACTCCCACGCTGTGGGCGCGCTGCGACGATCTCGACGGGGGCTCGGTGTGGATGCCGGATTCCCTCGTGCACCTGAACTGGCGGCAATCCCGGTTCCGGTCCCTGCCCCGCACGCATCACCTCAACTACGCCGGGATCGCCACGGGCGCAGGCTTCCACGACGCACGTGACCGCGGGGTGATCGAGGTGATCGAGCGGGATGCGCTCGAGGTGTGGTGGCACCTCGACGGGCCGACGCTCGGCATCGACCCTGCGACGGTCCCCGGCCTGCTCGACGATCTGCGCGGAAGCAGCCTGCGTGTGTGGCTGGTCGCCATGCCCTCGGAGTTCGCCCCGGCGATCGGCGCTCTCGTGCACGACCCGGAGCGCGGCCTCTACGCCGCGGGGTTCTCGGCCGCGCTCGATCCCGCACGCGCCGCACGGAAGGCCGTGCTGGAAGCCGTGCACACCTGGATCTACACGCAGGGCTGCACGACGGCGGACGGGTGGGTGTTCCGCGCCGTCGCCGAAGGATTGATGGCGAAGGGGCTCACCCTCGAGTTCCGTGCGGACGCCGACTACACGACCGCGGCCGGAGCCCGGTTCGAGAAGGTCATCGACCTCGGCGCACACGTGCAGGTCTGGCTGGACCCGACCGTGCATGGAGAGGCACGCCGGTTTCAGGATCCAGTGCAGGGCGTACTCCCGTTGAGCGCAGTGGAACCCGTGACGATGGACGAGGTCTACACGCGCCTGGCTGATCGCGGCCACCGCGTGCTCACGCGCGACCTCACGACCTCCGACGTGCGGCGCACTGATCTGCGCGTGGTGCGCTCGATCGTGACGGGGCTCGTCCCCAACGCACCGGCCGCGTTCTCGTACCTCGGCATGCCCCGGTTCCGAGAGGCGGCGCAGGAGCGCGGCTGGCGGACGACCTGGAACGGCGGACCGGAGGACTTCACGCTCCTCCCGGCCCCGCACATGTGAGGTCTGCCGTGACGCATGGGTTCCGCGAAGGGCGTGGCCTCGCCGCCCCGCTCGATCAGGTGCACTCGACGCAGGTACCGTCCGGTCCGCTGCCGCCCGGCCCGAGGGTGAACGCCTGGGAACGGACCGGAGCCGTGTCGGACGAACCCGCTGTCGGGGTGCGCGAACTCGTCGACGGTCTGTGGCTCCCCGGGGAGTTCCATCGGGCGGAGGACGGCACGTCCACGCGCATCCACCGTCGCCCTGTGCCCTCGGCGGGGGCGTGCTACCCGGTGCAGACGCACTTCGTCGACGCGGATGGCGGGCGTTGGGCGGTCGACCACGACAGGGGACTCTTCCTCCGGCGTGATCCCCGTGCCGACCGCGCGGACGGATGGCCGTCGAACACTCCGGGGGACGGGATCGCGCGGGTGGTGTTCACGGTGCAGCCGGGTCGATCCTTCGGCCGTTACCGACATCGAGCGTGGCCGCTGTGGATCGCCGACACCGCCTACGCGGTCGCCGCCGTGGGCTTCCTCCTGGGTGCGAGGGCGGGGCGGGGGCTGTTCGGACCGTCGGCCCTGCTGCGTGGGCTGCTCGGCGTGCCCCGTGCTTCCGACGTCGACAGCTGGCTCGGACGGGGGCTCGTCCCCGAGATCCCGCTCGCCGCGGTCGAGCTCCCGCGCGCTCCGTTGCCGGTGGACGCGGCACGTCGCGCTCTCGGCACCAGACGCTCGCCGGCCACGTCGGAGTTCGCGGCCCGGACCCCCGCGCGAGATCAGGCAGACACGCGAGAACAGGCCGACGCGCGAGATCGAGCGTGCGCGCCAGATCAGGCCGACGCGCGAGATCAGGCAGACGCGCGAGATCAGGCCGATCGACCGTCGATGGGCCTGATCTCGCGTGATGGCCTGTCGCTGCGTGCCGAGGTCGAGCACCTCGCGCGTGCGTCCGGGCAGGCGTGGGTGCGGGGCGCAAGCGCCGTCCGCTCCTGGTCCGTGCCCACCACGGCTTCGGCATCGGTCATCGGTACCGCGCTCTGGAACGCCCACCTCGCCGCGGCCGGTCTCTGCTACCGCGCGGCCCTCGACGGAGGCTGTGGCGTTCGCCCGGTGTCCGGCTTCTCTTCGACCGGCGGGCGCTGGATCCTCCACGCGGTCGCCTTCCTCGACTCTCCCGGAGGTTCACGATGATGATCGTCCCCGAGCTGTGGCGCGAAGCGCGACGGCACCCCTGGCTTCTGGCCGGGACCACGTTCCTCCTTCTCCTCGTGTACGCGACGCACCTGCTGCAGGCGCTGGCGCTCGCGTGGTCGCTCGCCGCTCTCGTGCGCGGTGACGGGCAGGGTGCGGTCGTCGGCATCGGGGCGATCCTCGCGATCGGAGTGACGCGGATGCTGCTGACCCTCGTGCAGGGGGATGCCGCCGCGCGTCTCGGGGGGAGGGTGAGGGAAGACCTGCGGGGTGCGGCTGTCTCCGCGGTGCTCGTGCCGGAGCGATTGCACGACGCCGGTCTCAGGGACGGCTCGACGCAGCTCGCACTCGGCGACGGCATCGACGGCACGGACGCCTATGTGTCGAAGTACATCCCCGCAGTGGTGCAGCTCGTGGTGGGCAGCTTCGTGGCGGTGTGTCTCGTGGCCGTGCTGTCCCCGCTGATCGCGGTGTGCGTCGCGTTGGGGATCCTGCTGGCGGTGCTCGGTCCGCTGCTGTGGAAGCGCATGCTCGCCCGTCGAGGCTTCGAGCACTGGGACAGCTACGAGGCACTCAGCGGCGACCTGCTCGAGTCCCTCCGAGGCATGTCGACGCTGCGCGCTCTGGGAGACGTCCCCGCCACGCGGGCGCGCCTGCACACGAGGTCGGAGGCGCTGCGCCTCGCCACCGAGCGGGTGATGCGCTCCTCGCTGGCGGAGACGGCCATCACCGATCTCGCCGTGCAGGCCGGTGTGGTACTCGCCGCCGGGCTCGCGGTCGTCGCCGTCCTGACCGGTGAGCCTCCGGCCGTCGAGGTGTACGCGCTGCTTCTGCTCTCGTCCGAGGCGTTCCGTCCGGTGCGCGAGCTCTCCCGGCACTGGCACGCGGGTTTCCTCGGCCTCACGGCTGTTCCCGGTCTCGCGACCCTCGGGGCGTTCCGTCGCTCGCCCGCTCCCGTGCCGGTGCAGGGGGAGGCCGGTGCGCACGCTCGTCGCGGGGGCCAGGTGCTCCGCATCTCCGGTCTCTCGTACCGCTATCCCGGTGCCGAGCGGGACGTGCTCCGCGGCGTCGACCTCCTGGCCGAGCGCGGAGAGGTCCACGCGATCGCCGGTCCCTCGGGCGCAGGCAAATCCACGCTCTTCGACCTCGTCCTCGGATTCCTGCCCGCGGCAGCCGGAACGGTCGAGCTCGACGGGCGTCCGCTCCAGCCGGACGATGTCGCCGTCGTCTCGCAGCGCCCTGTCCTCTTCGCCGGCACCATCAGGGAGAACGTCGACCTGTTCGGTGCGGATCATGAAGAGGTCGAGCGTGCCTGCGCCGCGGCAGGTGTTCTCGACGAGATCAGGGCCATCCCCGGCGGCTTCGAGGCGAGGGTGGCGGAGGCGGGCGCGAGCCTGTCGGGGGGACAACGCCAACGCCTCGCGCTCGCCAGAGCACTGCTCGCCCGTCGCCCCGTGCTGCTCGTCGACGAGCCCACCAGCGCCCTCGACGACCGCAGCGCCCTGACCGTCGCCGAGACGCTCGAACGCGTCGCCGAGGAGAGGATCGTGCTCATGATCAGTCACCGCCCCGAGGCGCTCGCCCGCGTGGCCGACGTGCGGGTGCTGCGCGAGGGAGTGCTCGTGGAGGAGACCCCGTGACCTCGTCAGGGGCCATCCTCGCCCGGCTCCTTCCGCCGCTGCGACCGGAGTGGCGTCGCATCATCGGCAGCTATCTGATCGCCACCACGAGTCTGTGCGCGCTCGCCGCCATCGGGGTGCTCACCGCCCTCGGCGTGGGCGGCGCGGTCGTGCATGGAACCTGGCCTCCGGTCATCTGGTGGGTCGCGCTCGGCACGCTCGTGCTGCTGCGCACCTTCCTCACCTGGCGGGAGATGGACGTGTCGCACGCCCTCGCATACCGGGTGCTGGCGCGGCTGCGGATGGCGCTCTTCGATGCCTACTCCCGAAGCGTCCCGGGGCGGCGCCGCGAGCACTCGGGTCGCGCGGCGTCGGTGGCGATGACCGACATCGAGAAGCTGGAGTTCTTCTACGCGCACACGGTGGCGCAGATCGGGGCCGCCCTCACCCTGTTCCTCGGAGCCGTGGTCTGCGCGCTCATCGTGATGCCGGTGGCGGCGTGCGTGATGCTCGGCGGGGCGGCGGCCGTCGCGCTCACCGCGTGGGCAGGAGCGCGACCGGCGCGGCGGGTCGGGGCGCGCGAGCAGCAGGAGCGGGAGGATCAGTCCGAGCGACTGGTCGATGCTCTCGGCGCCGTGCGCGAGGTTCTCGCCTACGGGCTGCAGGGCCGCGTCGTGGGCGAGGCGGTCGCCGGCACCCGGAGGTCCGCGGCGATCAGTCGTCGGAGGGACGCCATCGCCCACCTCGTCGACGGCACTCGCGAGCTGATCCTCACCGCTGTGGTGATCGGCGTGATCGCGGCGTCCCTGGTCCTCGACGGGACGGTCGGCAGCACTCGGGCCGCGATGCTGCCCGCGGTGATCGCGCTCGCCGTGGCCGGAGTGGCTGCGGTGGCCGATGCCGCCCATACGGTGTCGGAGCTGCACCCGCTGATCGCGAGCGCCGACCGTGTGGGGGCGGGTCTGCATCGTCCTCCGGTCGTGACGCCGGTCGAGCGTCCGATCTCAGTGCCCGATGGCCCCGTCGGGGTGCGCTTCGAGAAGGTCTCGTTCTCCTACGACGACCGGACCGAGGTGCTGGGCGGCTGGTCGATGGACGTGGATCCGGGCGAGCACATCGGTCTCGCCGGGCCGTCCGGGGCAGGCAAGAGCACGGTCATCGCGCTCGCCGCCCGCCTGTGGGATCCGGCGACCGGCGTCGTCGCGCTCGTCGACGCGACAGGCGTCGCCTTTCCGCTCGGCCGCATCCGCGACGACGATCTGCGCCGGGTCGTCGCGGTGGTGGAGCAGGACACCCGCCTCTTCCACGGCACGGTCCGAGAAAACCTGTTGCGCGGAGCGGACCCTCGCACCGACGAGCAGCTGTGCGACGCCCTCGCGCGAGTGGGAGCGGACGACTGGATCACCCTCGATGACGAACTCGGTGAGCACGGTGCCCGGTTGTCCGGAGGCCAGCGGGCGCGGCTGGCCCTGGCGCGGGCGCTGTGTCGCGAGCCGCGGGTGCTCATCGTCGACGAGATCACCGCGAGCCTGGACGCCGAGTCCGAGCGCATCATCTCGGACGTGCTCGAACGGTTCGAAGGGACCGTGATCGCCGCCTCCCACCGACGCGAGACGCTGGCGAGGTTCGGCAGGATCGTCGCGGTGGATCGGGCGGGGCGCACCGCACAGTCCGTTCCCGTCAGCTCGGTGGCCTCCGGCGCTCTCGAGCGGTGAGCTGCGGCGTCAGACCCCGCCCAGCCATTGCAGGGTACGGCCGAGCAGCTCGCGATGACCCGTCGACGCGTACGAGCGGGAGTCGTGACCGAGTGCGTCGTAGACCACTCGCGACGGGCCGACCTCGCGCGTCCACACGAGCGGATGCTGCACGCCGTCGTGCTCGTGGAACGCCAGCCGGTCGATGTCGCCGTGCACCCGGAGGTCGGTGTATCGCTCGTCGTCGACGGTGAAGTCGGGCATCCCGGTGGCGAGCGGATGCCGAGGATCCAGCCGCACCTGTGCCTCATCGAAGTGCGGATGCCACGACGTCCCGCGCACCCATCGCCCGCCGAGGGCGCGTTCGTAGCTCGGGTAGTCCCGCAGGCTCGCCGCCGCGGAGTGCACGGCGAGGAGGCCGATGCCGCGGTCGAGCGCGGCACCGAGGGCGAGGTCGCCCGCCACCGCATGCTCGAAACGGTGCTCCCGTGGGACCGTCGGCGCCTGCGCGTCGGGCGCGTCCCCGGCATCCGGACCCTCGGGGTCGCCCGCATTGACGACGAGCAGACGCACCCCGGGGTCGAGTCCGCGCAGGGCTGCGTCGACGTCGGTCTCGATGCGCGGGGAGAAACCGGCGGTGCGGACGAGCTCCGCCAGCAGCGGGCTGGTCTCCGCATACGGGTGCCACGGGTCGGCGTAGCGTCCGGTTCCCGTGAGGATGAGGGCATCGACCATGATCTATCCCTGCGAGATCAGCTTCTTGACCAGGTACTCGTGCACGGCCTCGGGGCCGCCCTCCGAGCCGAAGCCGCTCTCCTTGCGTCCGCCGAAGAACGTGTCCCTGGCACCGACGCCGAACTTGTTGACGCTGACCATCCCCACGTCCAGGCGACGCGGCAGGCGCAGCGCCCGGTCGGCGTCTTTCGTGAACACGTAGGCGGCGAGGCCGTACGGGAGGGCATTCGCCCGCTCGACCACCTCGTCCTCGTCGGTGAACACGCTCGTGGCCGCGATCGGCCCGAACGGCTCGTCGTGCATCACGAGGGCGTCGTCCGGGACATCGGCGAGCAGCGTGGCCGGCCAGTAGTATCCGACGCTGTCGTCGCCCGAGCCGCCGGCGACGACAGTGGCCCCGCGCTCGACGGCATCCTGCACGAACGGTGCCATGGCGTCGTAGCGGCGCGAGTTCGCGAGCGGTCCCATCTCCGTGGTCTCGTCGAAGCCGTCACCGGTGCGCGCGGCCGCGAGCAGCTCGCCGAACCGGGCGACGAACTGGGCGTGGACGGCTTCGTGCACGTAGAAGCGCACGGGCGAACCGCACGACTGCCCGGTGTTGTGGAGCTTGGCGCCGAGGGCCTGTCGTGCCACCTCGTCCACGTCGACGTCGTCGAAGACCAGGACGGGGGCGTGGCCGCCCAGTTCCAGCATGACCGGCTTGGCCGCGTCTCCGGCGAGGCGGGCCAGGTGCTTGCCCACGCCGATCGACCCGGTGAACGAGACCTTGCGGATGACGGGCGATGCGATCAGGGTCTCGGAGATCTGCGCCGGATCGCCGAACAGCATGCTCAGCACGCCGTCGGGAAGACCGGCGTCGACGAGGGCATCCGCGAGGGCGACCGCGCTGGCGGGGGTCTCCTCCGCGGGCTTGATGACGACCGTGCAACCGGCCGCGAGGGCGGCTGCGACCTTGCGTCCCGGCACCGTGAGCGGGTAGTTCCACGGTGTGAAGGCCGCGACCGGTCCGACCGGCTCGGTGACGACGAGCGTTCGCCCCTCGTCTCCGGCCGTTGGCAGGACGACCCCGTAGGCGCGCGGCGCCTCGGTGGCGAGGGAGTCGATGATGTCGGCGGTGTAGTCGACCTCGCCGAGCGAGTCGCCGTAGGGCTTGCCGTTCTCGAGGGTCATGGCATGGGCGATCGGCTCGCGCCGATCGCGCAGCAGCTGCGCAGCTCGCATGAGGATCGCGGCGCGGTGGTGCGGCGAGGTGTCACGCCAGGCTTCGGCGGCACGACCTGCGCCGGCGAGTGCGTCGGCGATGTCTTCCGCCGTCGCGAGCGGCACCCGCCCGATCACCTCTCTGGTTGCAGGATTCTCCACCGCAGCGGTCGCCCGAGTGGCCGCGCCGATGCGCTTCCCGTCCACCAGGAGTTCGATATCCGGGTATCCGAATTCCGTCGATGTCATGAGAGCACCTCAGTTCTCGTAAGCGGGAATGCGCTGTCCCACTTTTTCTTTTTGTTATTCAGGGTAGTCCTCTGTGACGCAGCAAGCGCATTCCTGCGAGGTTCGCGATAGTCTTCTCCACGATGACTCTCGATGCACGTGGCGGACGACCGCCGACACTCTCGGACGTCGCGCGCCTGGCCGGTGTCTCCCAGTCCACCGCTTCCCGCGTTGTGAACGGTTCGGCACGACGCGTGGACGCCGAGTACCGCGAGCGCGTCCTCGGCGCGGCGCGTCAGCTCGGTTATGCGCCGAACATCGCAGCGCAGGCCGTGGCGAGGGGCGCGTCCCACCGGATCGCGCTCATCACCGGTGGCATCGCAGACGCCTACTTCTCCGCGATGACGGCGTCGATCATGAACGCCGCCGAGGCGGTCGATCTGCGCGTCTCTCTCGCGGTCGGCTCTCGCAACACCGAGCGCGAGCTCGAGCTGGTGCGTGAACTCCGCGGCGAGCAGCCGCGCGCGATCATCCTCGCGGGAACCGGCTACACCGACGCGCGGTCCGACCCCGCTGTCGAGGCGGAGCTGCTGCGCTACCAGGAGACCGGCGGGCGCGTCGTGCTGATCAGCCGCGCCGACATGCCGTTCGAGACCGTGTACTTCGACGACTTCGAGGGTGCGCGTCGTCTCGCGGTCGAGATGGTGGCGCGCGGTTACCGCGCGCCACTGCTCCTGGGAAGCGACCTGCCGCTGCGCTCCATGCAGGAGAGGATCGACGGCTTCACGGCGGGTTTCGCGGAAGCCGGCATCGCCATCCCGCCGTCTCGTGTGCTGCGCCCCGAGTTCCACTGGGACGGCGCGCGGGAGCTCATGACGGAGCTCGACGACAGCGTCCTCGCATCCGCGGATCTGGTGTTCGCGGTGACCGACGTCCTCGCTCTCGGAGCGCTGAACGGCCTCCGTGAGCGGGGCATCGAGATGCCGGGGCGCATCGGCGTCGCCGGGTTCGACGACATCACGACACTGCGTGATGTCGTGCCGCCCCTCACGAGCGTGCACGTGCCGCTCGACGAGGTCGCCGCCGAAGCGATCCACCGCGCCACGGCGGCGCCGGCCGATCTGCGCCGACGCGTCATCCCGACCCATCCGGTCGTGCGCGCGAGCACACCGCCCCGCTGAGTCCGAGGACGACACGAGACGCAGGCGACTCATGCCTTGACACCGCCCGACATGAGGTCGAGGCGCCAGAACCGCTGCAGCGACAGGAACAGGGCGACGACAGGGATGATCGCGATGGCCGCGCCCGTGATCACGAGCGAGTACAGCGCCGCCTGCGAGGCACCGGCACGGAGCATCGCGTAGAGGCCGAGCGTGAGGGGGAACTTCGAGTCGTCCGTCAGCATGATGAACGGCAGCAGGAAGTTGTTCCAGATCGCGATGAACTGAAGCAGGAACACCGTCACCAGCGCCGGTGACATCAGCCGAAGCCCCGTCGACAGGAAGATGCGCCATTCCGTGGCGCCGTCGATGCGCGCGGCCTCCATGATCTCGTTCGGCACCGACGCCTCGGCGTAGATCTTGCAGAGATAGATGGCGTACGGGCTGACCAGCAGCGGCAGGATCACGGAGAAGTAGTTGTTGGTCATCCCGAACTGCGCCAGCAGCAGGTACTGCGGGATCGCGAGCATGATCTGCGGCAGCAGCACCGCCGCGACGATGATGCGGAAGATCGACGTGCTGCCGCGGAACCGGTACTTGGCGAGGGCGTACCCGGCTGCGGCCGCGATCAGCGTCGAGGCGATGCCGCCGCCACCCGCGTAGAGCGCGGAGTTGAGCATCCAGCGCCCGAAGATGCCGTCGCGGTAGGCGAGCAGCTCGGCGATGTTCTCGAACAGGCCGCCGCTGAACGACGGCAGCGCGGTCGGCGTGGAGAACAGCTCGGTGCTGCTCTTGGTCGCGGCGACCACGATCCACAGCACCGGCAGTACGCAGTACAGGGCGCCGATGAACAGGACGATCGTGGAGAAGAGGTTGGTGCGGCTCAGACGCCGAGGGCTGGACACGACGGCGGTCATCGCTTCTTTCCGATCAGGATTCCGACACGGTTCACGAGGACGGATGCCCCGACCGTGAGCACGACGAGCAGGAGCGAGGTCGCTGCGGCGCGGTGGATGTCGTCGTTGACGAAGGCATCGGTGTAGACCTTCATCAGGGGCACCCACGTCGACGAGATGGCGTTCGCGAGCGGACGCAGGGTGGTCGGCTCGTTGAACAGCTGCAGCGCGCCGAGCACGGAGAAGAGCGAGCACATCACGATCGCAGGGCGGATGAGAGGGAGCTTGATGCGCAGGGCGATCTGCAGCTCGCCGGCTCCGTCGAGTTTCGCCGCCTCGTACATCTCCTGGGGCAGGCCGCGCAGCGCGGTGTACATGATCACCATGTTGAAGCCGACCACGCCCCAGACGGCGATGTTCGCCACGGAGAAGAAGATCTCCGTCCCGCCGAAGAAGTCGATGACGTCACCGCCGATCGGGCTGGTGGCCGGGAGGTAGAGGAAGCCCCACAGCAGCGAGGCGATCACGCCGGGAACCGCATAGGGCAGGAAGATCAGGATGCGCCAGACGCCGATGAGACGGGTGCGGTCGGCATCGAGGCAGAGCGCGAAGAGGGCGGCGAGGATGATGGTGCCCGGCACGCCGATGCCCGCGACGATGAGCATGCGTCCGAGACCCGCCCACAGCTCGGAGTCGAGGAAGGCCGAGACGTAGTTCTCGATGCCGACGAACTCGAGCGTCGACTCGCCTCCCAGAAGGCCGCCGGAGATCCGACGCTGCATGAGGCTGAGGATCAGGGCGTAGATCGCGGGGGCGAGGGTGAAGAGCGCGAGCAGGATCAGCGCCGGCGTCAGCAGTGCGAGTGCGAAGCCGGCGTTCGTCCTCGGTCGACGTCGGCCGCGCGGGTCTTCAGGGGTGTGCCGGCTCGATCGCCGCGCGGCGGTGGTGGTGGTCACGTCTGTCTTTCTCTCGGGAGGGTGGGTGGGGCGGCTCCGCCCCACCCACCGGGAATGCTATTTCTCGACGGTGAAGCCGAGCTTCTTCATGTCGGCGACCGTCACCTCCTGCATGTTCTTCAACACGTCGGAGAAGGGGGAGCCGGATTCGATGGCGGAGGCGAAGCCGTCGTTGTAGGCGCCGAAGGTGACCGTCGCGTTCGGGCCCCAGAGGTCGAAGGTGCGTGCACCCTCGGAGATCTTCGCGACCGTGGAGTAGTAGTCGGGCTGGTTCGGCATGTAGGCCGGAGGCGTCTGCAGGGCGTCGAGCTTCTGGCCGTTGATGGCGGCGGGGAAGATGTTGATCTTCTCCACCTGGAGCGCGAGCGCCTCGTCGCTGGTGTTGAACCACTCGATGAAGGCTGCGGCTTCCTTCGGGTGCTTCGAGTCGGTGGTGACGGCCGTCGCCGAACCGCCCCAGATGCCCGTGGTGGCGTCGCCGGCGTTCCAGTCCGGAAGCGCGGTCATCGTCCACTTTCCCTTGGTGTTGGGGGCGATGCCGCCGAACTGCGCGGGGGCCCAGGCGCCGGAGATCCACCCGGCGTAGGTGCCGTCGTCCATCTCCTTGTTCCACTGCGGCGACCAGAACGGCTCGCCCTTGATGGTCCCCTCGTCGATCAGGCCCTGCCAGTAGTCGGCGACCTTCACCGAGGCGTCGTCGTCGATCGCGACCTTCCAGGTGTCACCCTTCGCGGACCACCAGTTCGCACCCGCCTGCTGGGTGAGGCCAGTGAACCATCCCGGGTCGGCGGAGCTGAACGTGCCGAGGTACTTGCTCGGATCTGCCGCGTGCAGTGTGCGGGCGACGTCGGCGTACTCGTCCCACGTGGTGGGCGGGGTGAGGCCGTACTGCTCGAAGATGTCGTTCCGGTAGAAGAAGACGAGCGGCGCGAAGTCCTGCGGAAGGCCGAAGACCTTGCCATCGAACGACACCTGGTCGAAGGCCGCCGGCGTGAAGCTGTCGGTCGCGTCCTTGGTGTACTCGGTGATGTCGGCGGCGACGCCGTTCGACACGAGCGCCGGCAGTGCCTGGTACTCGACCTTCACGATGTCGGCGGCGTCACCGGACTTGTGGGCGGTGAGGATGCGGCTCACGAGCTCGTTGCCACCGGCGGGGTCGGTGACCTCGACCTAGATGTCGGGGTGCGACTCGTTCCAGACCTTGGCGATCTCGGGCATCGACGGATCCCACGACCACATCTGCAGTGTGACGGGGCCGCTGCTCTCGTCCTCGGTTCCGGTTCCGGCGCCGCAGCCGGCGAGCAGTGCGGCTGAGGCGACGATCGCCCCAGCGGCCAGCAGGGTCCTTCTCATGGTGCATCTCCTTTGATGGGTAGCCGTCGGGTCGACGTGGGAAAGCGTATCGGAATGCGCTTTCCCACGAGACTAAGGATGCGTCGCGCACCTGTCAAGCTGCTGCTCACGCCATGGCCGCGAGTTCGTCGAGAGACACGGCGTGTCGCGCGGTCTCGCCGCGGGCGGCCCGCCGCACCTCGGCGACGACGGACTCCCCGAGGCGGCGGAGCTCGTTGCCCAGAGCGCCGGCGATGTGCGGGGTCACGATCACCGACGGCGACTCCAGCAGCACGTGCCCAGCTGGAAGGGGTTCCGGATCCGTGACGTCGAGGACAGCTCGGAGGCGCTCGGCTCTGACCTCGGCCACGAGGGCGTCATGGTCCACGATCCGACCCCTCGCCGTGTTGATCAGGGTCGCCCCGTCGGGCATCAGGCCGAGCAGTCGGCGGCTCACGAGGCCGACCGTCTCGGGCAGCAGCGGCGCATGCACGCTCACGATGTCGCTGTTCGAGAACAGCTCGTCGAGGTCGACCACCCGTGCGTGCTCGCGGATCGGGTCGTCGTCGCGCAGATAGGGATCGCTCACGGCGACGTCGAAGTCGAAACCTCGGAGCAGCCCGATCACCCGCCTCCCGATCTTCGACGCGCCGAGGATCCCGATGCGGCGGCGGTGGTTGCCGATGCTCTCGAAGAGCGGGGAGAGATCGCGGGCGGGGTCCTCGCGGTGGGCGGCCGCGGCGCGGGGGATGCCCTTGCCCTCGAGCAGGATCATGGCGAGCGTGTACTCCGCGACGGGCACGGCATTCGCCGCCGCCGCTGTGGTCACGCGGATCCCCCGATGCCAGACCTCCGGATCGAGGTGCTCCTTCACGGTTCCCGCCGCGTGGTGGATCGCGCGGAGGGCGGGCATGCGGTCCAACTCCTCCGGTCCGATCCGCGGGCAGCCCCACCCGGTGATGAGTGTGTGCACGGTGCGCAGGCGTGGATCGTCCAGAGCCTGGATCACCGGGCGTTCACCGAAGTCGAGCAGGTCGCCGAGGATGCAGAACTGCTCAGGGGCGAACAGCTGGGTCACGAGGCCGCGTCGCATCAGGAACTGCGCAGGCGGACGGGCGGTCGGCATCTGACTCGGGGGGAGGGTCATCGATTCTCCTTGGCGGATGCGGCGGTGGCGGACTACGATCGGTGCGCGGGAAACCGCATTCCGAGAATGTAGCAGCATCCGGAATGACATGACGTACGCGAAGGGGCGGTCACTGTGACGACATCGAGGATCGCGGCGGGGTCGGGTAGCTGGGTGCAGTGGAACCCGGCGAGCATCGGAACGGATGTGCCCGCCGCCGACTCCATCGACCTCGTGCTCGAACTCTTCGAGGACCCGGCGGTGCGCGTGCTGGACACCGCCAACAACTACGGCTTCGGGGCCAGCGAAGAGCGGATCGGCATGGCGATCCGTGAGCACGGCGGCGTTCCCGACGACTTCGTGATCCAGACCAAGGCGGATCGCGACATGGTGTCCGGGGACTTCTCCGGGGCGCGCTTGCGGCTGTCGCTCGATGAGAGCCGCAGCCGCCTCGGTCTCGACCGACTTCCCGTCGTCTACCTCCATGATCCGGAGAACATCAGCTGGGAGCAGGCGTTCGCCGTCGATGGGCCGGTCGCGGCGCTGGTCGCCGCTCGCGACACGGGCGTGATCGGAACGCTGGGCGTCGCGGGCGGACCCTCCGCTCTGATGCGCCGCTACCTCGACACCGGCCACTTCGAGGCGCTCATCACGCACAACCGCTACACGATCGTCGATCGCAGCGCCGAAGGCCTCATCGACCACGCGCACGCGCACGGCATCCACGTCACGAACGCCTCGCCCTACGGCGGAGGATTCCTCACGGCATGGCCGCCGCCCACCGAGCGCTACGCCTACGGTCCCGCAGCGCCGAGCGCCTATCGGACGGCGGAAGAGGCGGCCGCCCTCTGCCGCGTGGCGGATGTCCCGCTGATCGCCGCCGCCCTCGCCTTCTCGACGCAGGACCCGCGGATCGATCGCACGATCATCGGCATGCGCACGGTCGACGACCTCCGGGCGACCCGTGAACTGCTCGCGGCGCCGATCGACGACGTTCTGCTCCAGGCGCTGCGCCGGCTCGACCCCGACCCGCGTGGGTGGCAGGATCCGCCCGAAAACTGATCCCCGTCTACAGCCGGTCGACTCCGGCGACGGTGACGACCGCCTCGCCCGCCTCATCTGACGCGGCGAGGTCGATCGTCGCGGAGATGCCCCAGTCGTGGTCGCCTGCCGGGTCGTCGAAGATCTGCCGCGCGGTCCACACCGCCGGGCCCTCGGTGAGGATCAGCAGCTTCGAGCTGCGTGCATCCGTTCCGGTGAGGATCTCGTCGTGGTCGTCGAAGTATCCGTCGAGAGCATCCGACCACGCGTCGGCGCCGAAAGTCGGGTCGAGCTCCGCCAGCGCGTCGACGTCTTCCCGCGCGGCGAGCTGCACCCGCCGGAACAGCTCGTTGCGCACCAGGATCCGGAAGGCGCGGATGTTGCTCGTGAGGCGCTTGGGGGCGGGGGGAACGATCGGCTCGTCAGGTCGATGCGGGTCGAAGCGTCCGTTGTCGACGCCGGCGATCAGCTCCTCCCACTCGTCGAGCAGGCTGGAATCGACCTGACGGACGAGTTCGCCGAGCCACTCGATGAGATCGCGGAGGTCTTCGTCCTTGAACTCCTCCGGGATGGTCTGCGAGGCCGCGCGGTAGGCATCGGAGAGATAGCGCAGCACCACGCCCTCGGACCGTGCGATCTTGTAGTAGGCGACATATTCCCCGAACGACATGGCTCGCTCGTACATGTCGCGCACGACCGACTTCGGGTGCAGCTCGAAGTCGCGGATCCACGGCTGAGCGGCGCTGAACGTCTCGAAAGCTGCGGTCAGCAGCTCGTCGAGCGGCTTCGGGTACGTGATCTGCTCGAGCAGTTCCATCCGCTCGTCGTACTCGATGCCTTCGGCTTTCATGGCGGCGACCGCTTCGCCGCGCGCCAGGAACTCCTGCTGGCTCAGCACGGCGCGCGGATCGTCGAGCGTCGACTCCACGATCGAGATCATGTCGAGTGCGTAGGAGCCGGTTCCGACCCCCTGGGTCGCCGAGCGGGTCGAGGCGTCTGGATCGAGCAGTTCGAACGCGGCGAGGGCGAACGGAGAGAGCGGCTGATTGAGGGCGAAGTTCGGCTGCAGGTCGACTGTGAGGCGGATGTCGCCGTCCGGTGTCTTCTCGACGATGCCCGATTCCCGGAGGGTGCGGTAGATGCCGATGGCCCGGAGTGCCAGCTCGCGCTGCCGCTTTCGCGGCTCGTGGTTGTCATATACCAGCGCGCGCATATTGGCGAAGACATCGCCGCCCCTGGCGATCACGTTGAGCATCATGGCGCTCGTGATCTGCATGTGGGAGGTCAGGGTCTCCGGCACGGCATCGATGAGCTTGCGGAACGAGGGCTCACCCCACGACACGAAGCCGTCGGGTGCCTTCTTGCGCACGATCTTGCGCTTCTTCTTCGGGTCGTCGCCGGCCTTCTTCACCGCCGCGGCGTTCTCGCTCTCGTGCTCGGGCGCCTGGGCGACCACCGTGCCGGCGGTGTCGTATCCCGCACGCCCCGCTCGTCCGGCGATCTGATGGAACTCGCGGGCGTTCAGCTGTCGCATCCGCGTGCCGTCGAACTTCGTGAGCGCGGTGAGCAGCACCGTGCGGATGGGCACGTTGATCCCGACGCCGAGGGTGTCGGTGCCGCAGATCACGCGCAGCAGACCGCGCTGAGCCAGCTGCTCCACGAGGCGTCGGTACTTCGGCAGCATGCCCGCGTGGTGCACGCCGATGCCCGCACGCAGGAACCGCGAGAGCGTCTTCCCGAACGCGGTCGTGAACCGGAACTCGGCGATCAGGGCGGCGATCTCGTCCCGCTGCTCGCGGGTGGCGACCTTGGTGCTCGACAGTGCCTGGGCACGTTCCATCGCGGCGGCCTGCGAGAAGTGCACGACGTAGATCGGCGCCTGCCCGGTGTTCAGCAGGTCGTCGATCGTCTCGTGGATCGGGGTGGTCTCGTAGAAGAAGTGCAGGGGGACGGGGCGCTCCACCCCCGTCACGGTCGCCGTCTCGCGGCCGGTGCGACGTGTGAGGTCGGCGGCGAGCTCGGTCACATCGCCCAGGGTCGCCGACATCAGGATGAACTGCGCCTGCGGGAGTTCGAGCAGCGGCACCTGCCACGCCCATCCGCGGTCGGGGTCGGCGTAGAAGTGGAACTCGTCCATCACGACCTGCCCGACGTCGGCGTCGGTGCCCTGGCGCAGCGAGAGATTCGCGAGGATCTCCGCCGTGCAGCAGATGATGGGGGCGTCAGCGTTCACCGCAGAGTCTCCCGTGACCATGCCCACGTTCTCGGCACCGAACACGTCGACCAGGGAGAAGAACTTCTCGCTCACGAGCGCCTTGATCGGTGCCGTGTAGTAGCTGCGACGCCCGGCCACGAGTGCGCTGAAGTGCGCGCCGATCGCCACCAGCGACTTCCCGGTGCCGGTCGGCGTCGACAGGATCAGGTTGTTGCCGGACACGATCTCGATGATCGCCTCGTCCTGCGCGGGGTACAGGCTGATGCCCGTCGATTCCGCCCATTCGACGAACGCCAGGTAGACGGCGTCCGGATCCGCGGCGTCCGGAACGAGGGCGGGGTCGAGCCGCGGAGGGGTAGTCATGATCCCTCGATCATCCCATCCGCCGATGGGTGCCCCCTGCGCGAGGTCTTCCCGC
>NZ_JYIV01000012.1 GCF_000956405.1 Microbacterium oxydans | reverse complement strand
CGCCCCGGCGCCCGATCTGTACGACCCCGGGCTGCAGCCGGAGCGCACGGAACTGGCCTGGCGGCGCACGGCCCTCGCGATCGCGGTCGGCTCGCTGCTGTCGCTGCGGGTCTTTCCTCTCGTGCTGCCGAGCGGCGCCGAGGGGTGGGGCCTCGTGCCGGGCGTGCTGGGCGTCGGCACGGCGGCGCTGCTCTGGATCGCCGCGCGCCGTCGGCAGCGCCGGACGACCGCGGTGCTCACCGCCCGGGCGCGCGGGCCGCTGCCGGGCGGCGGACTCCCGCTCATGCTGACCGTGTTCGCGACCGGCTTCGGGCTCATCGCCCTCGTGCTCGTGGCGGTGACGCTGCTCACCCGCTGACGCGCAGGAGCGCAGGAGCGCAGGAGCGCAGGAGCGCAGGGCGATCGTCGGCGTCTGCCGTGATCGCCCCGCGTCCCCTCGCCGCCCTCCCTCAGTCCGCGAGGACGAACCGCGCGCCGCGTTCGCCGATCATGGCCGCGGGCGCGTTGGTGTTGCCGGTGGGCACGGTCGGCATGACCGAGGCGTCGATCACCCGGAGCCCCTCGATCCCGCGCACCCGGAGCTGCGGGTCGACCACCGACTCCGCGTCGGAGCCCATGCGGCAGGTGCCGACCTGGTGGTGATAGGTGATGGCGGTGCGGCGCACCCATTCCTCCACGTCGTCGTCCGCCACGTCCGGCCCGGGGTAGACCTCGACCGCTCCCCACTCCTCGGCGAGCGCGGGCTGCGTGCCGATACGGCGGCACTGGCGGACCGAGGCGGCCAGGGCATCGACGTCCCGGTGATCCTCCAGCGCCGCCAAGTCGATGTGCGGCAGGTCGTCGAGGCCGGGACCGGTGAGTCGCAGCTCGCCGCGGCTGTACGGCGTCACCAGGCCCGCCATGAGCGTGAACCCGTCGGTGCCCTTCGGCTCCAGGTCGCCCCACATGGGCACGGAGAAGTGGATGGGCTGCGTGTCGGGCTGCGCGAGGCCGTCGCGGCTCCGCCAGAACAGGTGACTCTGGGTGACGGACACTCCGGGCTGCGGCGGGCCGACGGGCTTCTTCTCGGTCGCGAAGACCACCGGGGAGAGGAGGTGGTCGTGCAGGTTCTTCCCCACAGCGGGGGCGTCGAGCACGACGGGGATGCCGAGGGCACTCAGCTCATCGGCGGGGCCGATGCCCGAGCGCAACAGGATGACAGGAGTGCCGAGTGCGCCCGCCGAGAGGATGACCTCGTCCGCGAACACCTCCTCGGCGTCGTCGCCCTCCCCCAGCCGGATGCCGACCGCGCGCCCGTCGCGCACGATCACGGAGTGGACGGCGCGACCGGTGAGGATCGTCATCCGGTCGGCGACGGGCTGCGCGTAGGCGGTCCAGGTGTTGACGCGGCGGCCGTCCGTGATCGTGACCTGCTCCTGCGAGACCCCGTCGAGCGTGCCCCCGTTGTAGTTCGGGTTGCGCGGCAGCCCTTCCTCGACGGCGGCGTCGATGATCGAGGCCTGGATGGGCGCGAGCGTGTAGTCGTCGGTCACGGGCAGCAGGTCGTTCTCGATCGCGTCGTAGATCGGCTCGACCTCGGCCCAGCCCCACCCGGTCGCGCCGGCCGCCTCCCACGCGTCGTAATCGGAGGCCGCGCCGCGCACCCAGATCATGGCGTTCAGCGCGTGCGACCCACCGGTGACCTTGCCGCGAGGGAGATGCAGCCGACGACCGGCCGCGTGCGGCTGCGGCACGGTGAAGAAGTCCCAGTCCTCGGCGGAGTGCCAGAGCTCGCCCGCCCGCGAAGGGTCGTGGATGGCCGGGTTCGTGTCATAGCCGCCCGCCTCGACGAGCGTCACCGCGACACCGGCGTCGGTGAGACGCCGGGCGACGATGGCGCCCGACGTGCCGGCTCCGACGACGATGGCGGAGCGCACCGCACCGCTGTTCGCCGCGGTCACGCTCAGGCCTTCCGGCCCGGTCCGGAGACGACCTGGGTGACGGCGACGGACTTGAGCCCCTCGACGCCGAACTCCAGCCCGTAGCCCGAGCTCTTCACGCCGCCGAACGGCACCATCGGGTGCAGCCCGCCGTGCGAGTTGATCCACACCGTGCCGGACTGCATGCGCGCGGCGACGGCGCGGGCCTCCTCCGGGTCGCTCGCCCACACCGAGGCGCCGAGCCCGACGTCGAGGGCGTTCGCGAGCGCGAAGGCCTCGTCGACGTCGCTGTACCGGATGACGGGGAGCGCGGGACCGAACTGCTCCTCCTGCACGAGCGCCGCGTCGTTGTCGATGTCGGCGACGATGGTGGGCCGGTAGAACAGCTCACCGAGCTCGGAGGCCGGCTCTCCACCGGTGACGATCCGGGCGCCGCGGCTCCGCGCATCGTCGACGAGGCGACTGACGATGTCGAACTGCGGGCGGTTCTGCAGCGGTCCGAGCACGTTGCCCTCGTCGAGGCCGTTGCCCATCGGCACCTGCGCGGCGATCGCGGCGAGCGCGTCCACGACCTCGTCGTACACGGAGTCGTGCACGTAGAGGCGCTTCATGGCGGCGCAGGTCTGTCCTGTGTTGATGAACGCCCCCCAGAAGAGATCTTCGGCGACGGCCGAGGGGTCCGTGCCGGGGAGCACGATGCCCGCGTCGTTGCCGCCCAGCTCCAGCGTGAGGCGCGCGAGGTTTCCCGCGGAGCTCTCGATGATGCGGCGACCGGTCGCTGTCGAGCCGGTGAACATGATCTTGGCGATGTCGGGGTGCGAGGCGAGGCGTGCACCCACCTCACGGTCTCCGGAGACCCCGATGAGGACGTCGGCGGGCAGCACGTCGTTCATCACGGCGAGCATCGCCAGGACGCTCAGCGGGGTGTACTCGCTGGGCTTCGCGACGACCGTGTTGCCCATGCGCAGCGACGGGCCGATCTGCCAGATCGTGATCATGAGCGGCCAGTTCCACGGCCCGATGGCCCCGACCACGCCGGCCGCCTTGTAGACGAGCTCGGCGTGCAGCGTCTCGTCGTCGACGAGCACCTGCGGCTCGAGGACGGTGGTGGCGTTGGTGCGCAGCCAGGCCGAGCAGGCGCCGAGCTCGAACCGCGCGTTGGGGCCGTTCAGCGGCTTGCCCTGCTCCCGCGACAGGAGGTAGGCGAGCCCCTCAGCGTTCGCGTCGATGGCGTCGGCCGCGGCCAGGAGGAGCGCGCTCCGCTTCTCGTGTCCGAGCGCTTCCCACGCGGGCTGCGCGGCCTTCGCGCGGGCGATGGCGTCGTCGAGGTCGGAGACCGCGGCCACGGGAGCGCGTCCGATGACCTCCCGCGTCGCGGCATCGGGGATCTCGCGCCCCTCGCCCTGCGGGGGCTGGATGCGGTCGAGCAGCGCCGCAGCGGCGGACGCCGCGGAATCGGCGGATCCGGAGTCGACGGCTACGGGAACGGCGGAATCGGACATCGGTGTCTCTCCTTCGGGCGGGTCACGGCGCGGACGCCGGTCTTCTTCTCATTCTCGGTCGGCCCTTGCCGCCGCACTTGTCGCGGAGCGCGCCGGAGATGTCGTCGCGCGAACGATGCGCCCGCGGACAGGCGCACGCCGAGCTGGTCTGCCCTGATCGGATCGATGAGTCCTCGCCGGTCGCGGGCTGCGCCATCGGCGCGCAGGATCCCACCACGCCGGCCCTCGCACCTGTGGCACTCCCCCTCGCATGCGGATCTGCCACCCCGAGGTGTCCAGTGTGCGGTGGTGATGCCAGCACAAGGCGACCCCGTTGTCGGTGTGCGTCGGACCCCCGTGCGCGTGCTCCGTGACGTGGTGGATCTCGCACCAGGCGGCGGGGACGTGACACCCGGGGATCAGGCACTCGCCGTCCCGTACGCCGATCGCCCGGCGCTGCGCGGGGGTGAAGATCCGGTCGTGCGACCCGAGCCCGACGATCCTTCCTCCGGCACCGAGCACGACCCGCTGGACCGTCCCCGCGCATGCCGTGTGCGCGGCCACCCGGGTCGACACCGGCGTCTCGACGCCCTCGACCCGCGCCCAGCCGCGCCCCGTGGCATAGTCCTCGGCGCCGACCGTGACCACGAGTGTCGGGGCGGCACCACCCAGCCGCGGCATGTCGTCGTGCCGGGCCGCGATCCCCAGGGCCGCCGCGAGCGCGTCGTGCTGCTTCTGTGCCCGCGTGCGCTCATCGACCATCCCGCCGGGATCGCCGGACGGGAGCACATCATCGTCCGGGGACACCGCGGTGTCCCGCCGCTCGGCATCGGAATCATCAAGTTCCGCAGACGGCACGAAGTGGACGCCGGGAAGCGGCGGACCGTCGACCTTCGGGTTCAGATACGCGTCCCAGATCCGCTGCAGCTGCCCCGCGGCCTCGGGCAGCAGGGCGCCGCGGATCGGGATCACGCCGTCCTTGGCGCGCCCCAGCACCACACCCCGAGCCCGCAGCGCGATGTCTTCCGCGGGCTCCGCACCGTCGGGGTCGAGGTACTGCACGATCAGCTGCGCCCGCACCCGCAGATCCTCGGGCGTCGGCGCCGGCCCGGGCTCGCTCTCGGCGTCATCACTGTTCTCGGCGTCATCACTGTTCTCGTCGTCGCTCTCCTCGCCGCGAGCGACCACCGCGAGATACGCGTCGGCCTCCCAGCGATCGGCGAGGCGCACGCGCGGGCCGGCCTGCTCGATCGGCCCGGTCGCGGCCAACAACCCGGTCACGCCGATCGCCCCGTCGAGGAGGGCCTCGCGCAGTGCCGGCCACCGCGCCGGCAGCCACTCCCCGGAGGACAGGTCGACCTCGCGTCGCACCAACCGCGCGCTCTTCACGAGGCGCGCGGCGGACGCGCCGTCGGTGCGGAGCACACGCTGCAGCAGCTCGTTCATCGAGCGGCAGCCGAACCGTCCGCAGAACGCCGGTTCCCCGGCCCCCGCCGGACGCGGATCGACACTCGCCACCGCGTCCACGATCACAGCCTCCACGCGTCGCTGGATCTCGCCTGCGACCCGCAGCAGGTCCATGATCTCCCGTGAGTCGAGAGTGCCCACCGTGCGCGATCGCAGCACGGCGTCGAGAGCGACGACCATGTCGTCGAGAACCGTTTCCGGGGTGCTTTCCATACGACGATTCAACAGAGGGCCACCGACATTGCAAGACCCGATTACCGCTGTTCAGAGCGATATTCCAGTACACGTGAAGGACTCCTCCTGCACACGAACAGACCCGTGATCGACCCTCCACATCACAACAACTTCCGCGCAACATGCCGCCGCCGAAATCCGCCGCATCCCGGCAAGACACCCGCACCCCGGCAACACCTACGCCCCGGCAACACCTACGCCCCGGCACCCACCGAGCCCCCCGTACCGCCGGCAGGAAACCCTCGCCCCACCTACGACCCGCGGCACCGACGCCTGTCGCACCCCACGCCCCCACCTCGGGAGAGAACCGTCACGCCCGGTCGAAATCCTCGAAGATCAGGATCGTCCGCGTCGAGCGGATCGACGGGATCGCCTGGATGTCCTCCAGCACGATGCGGCGCAGGTCGCGGGCGTCGTTGGCACGCACGAGCAGCAGCACGTCGAAGTCGCCGCCGACGAGCGCCATGTGCTCGATCTCCGGGATCGCCCGGAGCCGCGCGCTCACCTCCTGCCACGTGGCCTGTTCGATCGCGAGGGTCACGTACGCGCTCGCGTGATGCCCCAGCAGCACGGGGTCGGTGCGCACGGTGTACCCCGTGATGACCCCGGCATCGGAGAGGCGCTTGATGCGGGCATGCGCCCCCGCCCGGGAGATGTGCACCGCCTCGGCGATCGCGGTCATGGACGCCCGCGCATCCCGCCGCAGCTCCGCGAGGATCGCGCGATCTGTCTCGTCCAGCGCCGCCATGGCACCCCTCTCCCGTCCGGGAAATCCTGACATTTCGGAAGCCATTGTGGCACGTCGCGCGCAATCGTCCACGATCCCGCGACGGATCTTGGATGAGTGTCGCACGCGCGGCATGCTGTCCTCATCGAGTTCGGCAAGGAAGGCGGACGGATGCCCCCCCACGACATGCTCCCGCGAGACACCGCGGTACGACTGATCGCCGAGGACGGGACCACCCTCCCCGACGACACCTACGCGCTCCCCGCCGCCGACGTCCTGCTGGCGGCCTACCGCGGCCTCGTCGAAGGCCGTCGCATCAACGATCAGGCCGGCGCGCTCGTGCGCCAGGGACGCCTCGCGGTCTACCCCTCGTCGCACGGCCAGGAGGCCTGCCAGGTGGCCGCGGCGATGGTGCTCGGCGACACCGACTGGCTCTTCCCCACCTACCGCGACTCGGTCGCCGTGATCGCCCGCGGCGTCGCGCCAGCGGAGGCGATGGTGCTCCTCAAGGGCGACTGGCACTCCGGCTACGACGTGCGTGCGCACCGCGTCGCCCCGCAGGCCACCCCGCTCGCGACCCAGCTGCTGCACGCGGTCGGCTTCGCGCAGGCGGCGAAGCACCGCGGCGAGGACACCGTGGTGCTCGCGCTCTGCGGAGACGGCGCGACGAGCGAGGGCGACTTCCACGAGGCGATGAACTTCGCCGCCGTCTTCCACGTCCCGGTCGTGTTCTTCGTACAGAACAACGAGTTCGCGATCTCCGTCCCCCTGTCCCGGCAGACCGCCGCGCCCTCCCTGGCCCACAAGGCGGTCGGCTACGGCATGCCGGGGCAGCGCGTCGACGGCAACGACGTGGCCGCGGTCCTCGCGGTGCTCACGGAGGCCGTCGACCGCGCCCGCGCCGGTGGCGGCCCCTCCCTCGTCGAGGCGCACACCTACCGCATGCAGGCGCACACCAACGCCGACGACGACACCCGCTACCGCGAGCGCGACGAGGTGCAGGCCTGGCTCGCCCGGGACCCGCTCCTCCGCCTGCGCACGCATCTCACTGCGACCGGGGCGCTGGACGACGACACCGAAGAGCGCTTCGCCTCGGGCGCGGAGGAGATCGCGGCCGCGATGAGGGCAGCGCTGAACACCGACGCAGACCTCGATCCCGAGGACCTGTTCCGCTTCGTGACCGCGACCCGCTCCCCGCAGCTCGACGAACAGTGGCATCTGCTGCGCGACGAGATCGAACGCTCGCGTCTCGCCGACGTCGAGCACGCCACGACCGGAGGCCACCGATGACGATCGCACACGACGACACGCGCATCGAGAGCGAAGCCGCCACGACGACCACGATGACCATGGCCGCCGCCTTGAACAGGGCACTGGCCGACGCCATCGAGTCTGATCCGGACGTGGTGGTCTTCGGCGAGGACGTGGGAGCCCTCGGCGGCGTGTTCCGCATCACCGACGGGCTCACCGCCCGCTTCGGCGAGGACCGCTGCTTCGACACCCCGCTCGCGGAGTCCGGGATCGTCGGCACCGCGGTGGGGATGGCGATGAACGGGCTGCGCCCCGTGGTCGAGATGCAGTTCGACGCCTTCGCCCTCCCCGCCTTCGAACAGGTCGTGAGCCATGTCGCCAAGCTCGGGAACCGCACGCGCGGGGGCATGCGCATGCCCCTCGTGATCCGCATCCCGTTCGGCGGCGGCATCGGGGGCGTCGAGCACCACTGCGATTCCTCCGAGGCGTACTACGCGCACACACCGGGCCTCACGGTCGTCAGCCCCTCGACTCCGCAGGATGCTTACTCCCTGCTGCGGGCGGCCATCGCCTCACCTGACCCGGTGATCTTCCTCGAGCCGAAGAAGCTCTACTGGTCGAAGGGCGAGGTCGACACCTCGGTCGCCGCGGAGCTCGGCTCGGCGCGCATCGCCCGCGACGGCACGGATGTGACACTCCTCGCCTACGGTTCGTCCGTGCCACTCGCACTGGAGGTCGCCGAGGTGGCCGCCGCGGAAGGACGGAGCGTGCAGGTCGTCGACGTGCGGTCGCTCTCGCCTTTCGACGACGCCACCGTGACAGCCGCCGTGAAGTCGACCGGCCGCGCCGTGGTCATCGCAGAGGCCCCCGGCTATGTGAGCGTCGCCTCCGAGATCCAGGCACGGGTGTTCGAGCGCTGCTTCGAGCACCTGGAGGCGCCCGTGCGACGGGTGACCGGATTCGACACCCCCTACGCACCGCCGAAGCTCGAGCACTGGTACCTGCCAGACGTCGACCGCGTGCTCGACGCGATCGACACCCTGCACTGGGAGGACGAAGCATGAGCGCTCCGGTGCAGCCGCAGACTGGCGCACGGGTGTTCCGGCTACCCGACCTCGGCGAGGGGCTGACGGAGGCCGGACTCGTGCAGTGGCTCGTCGCGGTCGGCGACACCATCGTGACGGACCAGCCGATCGCCGAGGTCGAGACCGCGAAGAGCATCGTGGAACTTCCCTCCCCGTTCGCCGGAGTCATCACGGCGCTGCACGGCACCGCCGGGGACACGATCGACGTCGGCGCCCCCGTGCTCGAAGTGGCGGACTCCGCGTCCTTCCCCGCGCCCGAGGCAGCTCCCACCTCTCCGGCTCAGCCCGAGCACGAGGCCTACCGCGAGGAGGAACGGGCCGGGTCGGGGAACGTCCTCATCGGCTACGGCACCACCGCACGCCCGACCTCCGGGCGACGGAGGCCTTCCGCTGCATCGACGACTCGTCCCTCCACGCCGAACACCTCCACACTGAGTGCCTCCGCAGCGAGCACCTCCGCAGCGAGCACCTCCGAAGCAGCTCTCGCCTCGGGATCATCCGAGAGGCACCCCGTCGCCGTCCGCTCCCCGCTCGTGCGTCGTCTCGCACGCGACCTCGGCATCGACGTCCACTCGATCACGGCGACCGGCGTCGACGGCGCTGTCACCCGTGCCGACGTACTGCGCGCCGCTGTCGACGGTGCAGTCGAAGGCGCTTCCGCCGGCCACGTGGGCCGGGTTGCCGCAGGAACAGGCGCGGGAACCGGATCGGTCGAGACGGTCGACGGCCTCGACGTGCTCGCCCGCGAACGGATGTCGCCATTGCGCCGCGCGGTCAGTGCGAAGCTCTCCCGCAGCAGGTCCGAGATCCCTGAGGCGACCGTCTGGGTCGATGTCGACGCCACAGAGCTGTGGGACCTGCGGGCACGGATGGCTCCGGAGGGAGGCAAAGCGCCTTCGTTGACAGCACTGCTCGCCCGGTTCGTGCTGCTCGCCCTCGAGGAGTATCCCGTGCTGGCCTCACGCCTCAGCGACAGCGGCGACGAGATCATCTCCTTCGACGGAGTGAACCTCGGCATCGCGGCCGACACCGAACGCGGACTCCTGGTCCCGGTGGTACCCCGCGCCCATGCCCTGACCCTGTCCCAGCTCGACACGACGCTGCGCGAGCTCACCAGCACGGCGCGCTCCGGCACGATGCCCCCTGAGCGCCTGCGGGGATCGACCTTCACCCTCAACAACTACGGGGGCCTCGGGGTCGACGGCTCGGCCGCGATCATCAACCACCCGGATGTGGCGATCCTCGGCATCGGGCGGATCATCGAGCGGCCCTGGGTGGTCGATGGCGCGATCGTGGCGCGACGGATCGTCCAGCTCTCGCTCGCCTTCGACCACCGGGTGTGTGACGGAGGCTACGCCGCGGGCTTCCTGCGCCGGGTGACCGAGCTCATCGAGCATCCTTTGCGGGCATTCGGGAGAGTCTGACGGGAGCCCCTTCGATCCCGGGGGCCGCCATGCGCTACGCTCGGCAATTACTGACCGATCATTCGGTTATGAACACCCGAGCGCCGCCCAGCGCTCTCTCCCCCGGAATCGCAGAACAATGGAGTTCGCATGACGTCAGCAGTCTCCGCCCGCACCTCGTCCACACGGATGCCCACCGAAGAACGGCGCGTGCTCGCCGGCACCCTGGTGGGCACATCGATCGAGTGGTACGACTTCTTCATCTACGCGCAAGCAGCAGGACTGGTGCTCGCACCCCTGTTCCTGGCGCCGATCGCAGAGGAGAACCCCGGCTTCGCCCAGGTGCTCTCGTTCGCGACGATCGGCATCTCCTTCCTCTTCCGCCCGCTCGGGGCGATCGTCGCCGGCCACCTCGGCGACAAGCTCGGTCGCAAGAAGATGCTCGTGCTCACGCTCGTCATGATGGGTCTGTCGACGTCGTTGATCGGCCTCCTTCCGACGTATGCCGCGATCGGCGTGGCCGCGCCCATTCTGCTGATCCTGCTCCGCATCGTGCAGGGATTCTCCGCGGGCGGCGAATGGGGCGGGGCCGCCCTGATGGCCGTCGAGCACGCGCCGAACAGCCGCAGAGGACTCTTCGGGGCCTTCCCGCAGATCGGCGTTCCCGTCGGGATGATCCTCGCCACCTCCACCCTGTGGGTGCTCACCAGCTCCATGTCGCCGGAGGCCTTCCTCGAATGGGGCTGGCGCATCCCCTTCCTGCTCTCGATCGTGCTCATCGCGGTGGGCTACGTGATCCGCCGCGCGGTCGATGAGAGCCCGGTCTTCGAAGATCTGCGACGCCGCCGCAAGGAGGCCTCCGCTCCCCTGAGCCGGCTCTTCCGCCAGAACACCAAGCAGGTCGTCCTCACCGCCATCATCTTCATCGCGAACAACGCGGCGGGGTACCTGCTGATCGCCTTCTTCGCGACCTACGCCGTCACCACCCTGGGCATGGACCGACCCCCGGTGCTGCTGGCGACCACCCTCGCCTCGTTCGGATGGCTCATCTTCACCCTGTGGGGCGGACACCTCTCCGACCGGCTCGGCCGCATCCGCACGTTCCAGATCGGCTACGTGGCGCTCGCGCTCTGGGCGGTGCCGATGTGGTTCCTCATCGACACCGCGAACATCCTCTGGTACTTCGTGGCGCTGTTCGTGATGACGTTCGCGCTCGGGCTCTCCTATGGCCCGCAGGCCGCCCTCTATGCGGAGATGTTCCCCGCGAACGTTCGCTACTCGGGCGTCTCCATCGGCTACGCCCTCGGCGCGATCCTCGGTGGAGCGTTCGCACCGATGATCGCCGAGGCTCTGATGAACCAGTTCCACGCGGCATGGACGATCGGCGTCTACATCGCAGTGGCGTCCGTGATCTCGCTGATCGGCGTCTCGCTCGTCAAGGAGACCAAGGGCGTGGACCTGCTCAGCTGACGCCGCCCCGATGCGGCTCCGGCCACACGTGTGACATAATTACCGGACGATCGGTCAGTAATTCGGGCCGATCGTCCGGACAACGGGAAACCGTCGAGACAACGCAGTCAGGAGTTCCGCATGACCGAGGCCTACCTCGTCGGAGGCGTACGCACCCCGGTCGGTCGCTACGGCGGAGCCCTCGCCTCCGTCCGTCCCGACGACCTCGCATCGATCGTCGTCCACGAGGCGGCGCGACGTGCAGGCGTCGACCCTCTCCAGGCGGAGATCGACGAGGTCATCCTCGGCGCCGCGAACCAGGCGGGCGAGGACAACCGCAATGTCGCCAGGATGGCGGTCCTGCTCGCCGGCCTTCCCGACAGCGTCCCCGGCATCACGGTCAATCGGCTATGCGCCTCCGGCATGTCCGCCGTGACGATGGCCGCTCAGGCGATCCGCGCCGGTGACGCCGACCTCATCATCGCCGGCGGCGTCGAATCGATGACCCGCGCACCCTGGGTGCAGGCCAAGCCCGAGAAGGCGTGGGCGAAGCCCGGCGCCGCGTTCGATACCTCGATCGGCTGGCGGTTCCCGAACCCGCGACTCATGGCCCGCGAGAAGGCGACGTACACGATGCCGGAGACCGCGGAGGAGGTCGCGCGCGTCGACGGCATCGGACGCGAAGAGGCGGACGCGTTCGCCCTGCGCTCGCAGCAGCGGGCTGCCGCGGCGATCGCAGACGGACGGTTCGAGGCGGAGATCGTCGGAGTCCCCGTCGGCTCGGGTGAGGTGCTCGTCGACGAGGGCCCTCGTCCGGAGACGACGCTCGAAGGCCTCGCCCGACTGCGGCCCGTCGTCGCGGGCGGTCAGGTCGTCACCGCCGGCAACTCCAGCGCGCTCAACGACGGTGCCTCGGCGATCATGGTCGCGAGCGCGGAGGCGGTCGAGCGGCACGGGCTGACACCGCGGGCGCGGATCGTCGTCGGCACCAGCGCGGGACTCGCGCCCGAGATCATGGGGCTTGGACCGGTGCCCGCCACGGAGAAGGCCCTCCGACGCGCCGGGCTCTCCGTCGACGACATCGGCTCGATCGAGCTCAACGAAGCATTCGCGACGCAGTCCATCGCGTGCATCCGACGCCTCGGACTCGACGAGACCCGCGTGAACGCCGACGGCGGAGCGATCGCGCTCGGTCACCCGCTCGGCTCGTCCGGCTCACGCCTTCTGGTCACCCTCCTCGGACGCATGGAGCGCGAGGGCTCCCGCTATGGACTCGCCACCATGTGCGTCGGCGTCGGCCAGGGCGCTGCTCTGATCGTGGAGAAGGTGTGATGCCGCGGTCTCCCCTCGGCGATACGCAGGCGCACGACGAACCCCTCCTCGTCGAAAGGCGTCACGACCGCGTGGTCGCCACCCTCAATCGGCCGCACAAGCGCAACGCGATCGACCAGGCCACGATCGACGCGCTGCACGCGCTGTGCGCCGAGCTGGAGGCCGTGCCGCTCCCGCTGATCCTCACCGGCGCCGGCGGGGTCTTCGCGGCGGGTGCCGACATCGCCGAACTGCGCGAACGGCGTGCCGCCGACGCGCTGCGCGGGATCAACGCTCACGCGTTCGTCCGTCTCGCCGAGCTGCCGATGCCCGTCATCGCGGCGATCGACGGCTACGCGCTCGGCGGTGGAGCCGAGCTCGCCTACGCGGCGGACATCCGCATCGGGACGCCGACGCTCGCGATCGGCAACCCGGAGACCGGGCTGGGCATCCTCGCAGCGGCCGGCGCGAGCTGGCGTCTCAAGGAGATCGTCGGCGATGCCAGGGCGATCGAGCTGCTACTCACGGGTCGCGCGGTGAAGGCAGAGGAGGCGCTGCGCATCGGGCTGGTCTCGGCGATCCACGAGACGGCGGACCTGCTGCCGGCCGCCCACGCCATCGTCGACCGCATCGCCCGCAACGACCCTGCAGCGACCATCGCGACCAAGCGGGTGTTCCGGACGCCCCGCGACCAGCACCCCTCCGCCGACCTGGAAGCCCAGGCCGAGCTCTTCGAGAGCCCGGAGAAGTTCCGACGGATGACCGACTTCCTCGAACGGAGAGACCGATGACCGAGAGCACGTTCATCGCGCCCGAACAGGTGGGGGTGCTCGGCGGCGGACGCATGGGCGCAGGCATCGCGCACGCCTTCCTGCTCGCCGGCTCCCGGGTCGCCGTCGTCGAACGCGACGCCGACGCGGCGGAGGCGGCCACAGCACGCGTGCTCGAGTCCATCGACGCCTCGGTCGCACGCGGCACGGCCCTCGACTCCCCCGAGGCCTATCGGGCGCGCCTGACCACGGGCACGGATGCCGCCCTGTTCGCGCAGTGCACGCTCGTCGTCGAAGCCGTTCCGGAGGATCTCGCCCTCAAGGTCGACGCGCTCCGTCGGGTCGAGGCGCAGATCGCGCCGGACGCCGCCATCGCCTCGAACACCTCTTCCATCTCGATCGATGAGCTGGCCGCGGTGCTCGATCGCCCCGAACGCCTGCTGGGCATGCACTTCTTCAATCCGGTGCCCGCCTCCACCCTCGTCGAGATCGTCCATGGTGCGAGCACCGCCCCTGCGCTCGTCGATGCCGCCCGCGGCTGGGTGGCCGCCATCGGCAAGACACCGATCGTCGTGGCCGATGCTCCCGGATTCGCGTCGTCCCGCCTCGGCGTCGCGATCGGGCTCGAGGCGATCCGAATGCTGGAAGAAGGTGTGGCCTCCGCCGAGGACATCGACGCCGCGATGACGCTCGGATACAAGCATCCGGTCGGTCCGCTGCGACTCACCGACATCGTCGGGCTCGACGTGCGTCTGGGCATCGCCGAGTACCTCTGCGCACAGCTGGGTGAGCGCTTCGAACCGCCGGCCCTGCTGCGACGACTGGTCGCCGAAGGCCACCTGGGCCGCAAGAGCGGACGCGGCTTCTACGAATGGGACGCCTCATGAAGGGAACAGAAATGACGGAGATACTCCCCAGCTACGTCGAGGGAGCATGGTGGACGCCGTCGTCCGATGCCGGGGCCACGGACGTCCGTGACGCCTCCACGGGCGAGGTCGTGGCGCGTGTCTCGACCGACGGACTCGACCTGGGTGCTGTGCTCGACCACGCGCGCACCGTGGGGCAGGCATCGCTGGGTGAGCTCACGTTCCATCAGCGCGCCGTGCTGCTCAAGCAGCTCGCCCTCGCCCTCACCGAACGCAAGGCCGAGCTGTACGAGCTGTCCAGCCGCACCGGTGCCACCGCGCAGGACTCCTGGGTGGACATCGACGGCGGGATCGGCGTGCTGTTCGCGTACTCGAGCAAGGGCCGGCGCGAGCTGCCCAACGCGACGGTGTACGTCGACGGGGGCGTGGAGAACCTCTCCAAGGACGGCTCCTTCCTCGGCCGCCACATCTACACGCGACTCCGCGGCGTCGCCGTGCAGATCAACGCCTTCAACTTCCCGGTCTGGGGGTCTCTCGAGAAGTTCGCTCCCGCGTTCCTCGCCGGCGTCCCCACCGTCGTGAAGCCGGCCACCCCCACCGGCTACCTCGCCGAGGCCATGGTGCGCGTGATGGTGGAATCCGGTCTCCTCCCCGACGGGTCACTGCAACTCGTCTCCGGCAGCGTGCCCGGCCTCTTCGATGAGCTGCGGCTGGGCGATCTGGTGGCCTTCACCGGCTCCGCGTCGACCGCCGAGAACCTGCGTGCCCACGATGCGGTGCAGACGGGAGGGGTGCGCTTCACGAGCGAGACCGACTCGATCAACGCGTCGGTCCTCGGGACGGATGCCGTCTCGGGCACGCCGGAGTTCGACGCCTACGTCAAGCAGCTGGTCGCTGAGATGACGACCAAGGCCGGGCAGAAGTGCACTGCAATCCGCCGGGCGATCGTGCCGGCGGAAGCTGTCGACGACGTGATCGCCGCGGTCCGCGAGCGGCTGTCGTCGCGCGTGGTCCTCGGCGATCCGCGCGCCGAGGGGGTGACCATGGGTCCGCTCGCCTCCACCGCACAGCGCGAGGAGGTTCTGCGCCAGGTCGACCGTCTGCGGGACGGCGGTGGCGAACTCGTGATCGGGACGACCGACGCGCCGACCGTCCGCCGCGCTGACGGCACCGAAGGAGAAGCCCCCGACGGCGCCTTCGTGACGCCGATGCTGCTGCGCTTCCCCGATCCGACGAGCGCGGCCGTCAACGAGATCGAGGCATTCGGACCGGTGTCGAGCATCGTCGGCTATCGCACCCTCGACGAGGCGAGCGCCCTCGTGGCTCGCGGCGGAGGCTCGCTCGTGACCAGCGTTGCGACACACGACCCGGAGGTCGCCGTCACACTCGCCACGGGCATGGCCGCCTACAACGGACGCGTCCTCTTCCTCGACAGGGACGACGCCCGCACCTCGACGGGGCACGGATCGCCGCTGCCGAACCTCGTCCACGGTGGCCCCGGGCGTGCGGGCGGCGGCGAGGAGCTCGGCGGCATCAGGGCGGTGCTGCACCACATGCAGCGCACCGCGGTGCAGGGCTCCCCGGAGATGCTGACCGCGCTCACGGGAGTCTGGCACCAGGGCGCAGCCTCGCGTCCGTACGAGCAGGGCGACGGCGTGCACCCGTTCCGCAAGTCGCTGGCCGAGCTGCACGTCGGCGATCAGGTGGCCAGTGCCTCCCGCACGGTCACCCTCGATGACATCGAGACGTTCGCGACGTTCACCGGCGACACGTTCTACGCGCACATGGACGAGACCGCGGCCTCCGCGAATCCGTTCTTCCCCGGACGCGTGGCACACGGGTACCTGCTGGTCTCGTGGGCGGCAGGGCTGTTCGTCGACCCGGCGCCGGGGCCCGTGCTCGCGAACTCCGGGCTCGAGAACCTGCGATTCGTGACGCCCGTCTCCCCCGGTGACGACATCCGGGTCGAGCTGACCGCCAAGCAGATCACGCCAAGGGAGACCGACGAGTACGGGGAGGTGCGCTGGGACGCCGTGCTGAAGAACCAGCACGACGACATCGTCGCCACGTACGACGTGCTCACCCTGGTGGCGAAGGAGCGGGCGGCGGCGTGACGCCGAGAGCCGGAGCCCCGGTCAGACGACCGCGGCTCCGGCTCCGTCGTCTGTGCGCAGGCCGTCCAGGGCGATGGCCACGACGTCGTCGGCGAGACGGTCGGCGCCCTCGCGCCCGCCGGGCCGATACCACTCGACGATCGAGTTGATCATCCCGAACACCAGACGCGCCACCACACTGGCATCGATGTCGGCCCGCAGCTCTCCTTCACCCTGCGCCTCCGAGACCAGTGCGGTGATCCGACGGTCGAACGCCCGGCGACGGATGAGGGCCTTGCGTTCCACCTCGGTGTTGCCCCGCACGCGCAGCAGCAGGGTGACGGCCGGCAGCTGCTCCACGAGCACCCGGACGGCGCCGCGCAGCACATGCTCGAGCCGGTCGACCGCGCTGGACGGCGCCTGGTCGGCAGCCGAGTCGGGAAGCGGGTCATCCACCACGGCCTCCAGGCCGCTCAGCGCGGCGTCGAGAGCGAGGTCGAGGATCTCGTCCTTCGAGCCGAAGTGGTGGTAGATCGCCGACTTCGACAGACCGAGGCGCTCGGCGAGCATCCCGATAGATGTGGCGTCGTACCCGTACTCGTTGAACGCGGCGACGGCGACCGCGAGGATCCCCTGCTGGTCGTACCCCGGTCGGCCTCGTCGCGTGCTCTGCATCTCGGACATCACCCCACAGTCTCGCACCCGAAGAGACGCGCGGGCAGGAGCGCCGACCGCGAGGCGGGCGCGACAGCCGTCCGCCTCGCTCCCCGCATCAGCGCAGGTCGTACACCCGCTTGTACTTCCCCTCGCTCCGGGGCAGCGCTCCCGGCTCCTCGAGCTGGACGGCCACCGTCGACCCCACGAAGATCTTGATGCGCTGCGCGAGCACCTCCGCGGCGCTGCGGCAGGTCTCCACGGCCAGGTCGGGGTGCCGCTCGATGCGCACCTTCAGCGTGTCCATGCGCCCCTCCTTGGACAGCTCGAGGATGAAGTGCGGGGTCAGCTGCTCGATCCCCAGCACCAGCTCCTCGATCTGCGTGGGGAACAGGTTCACGCCCCGCAGGATGATCATGTCGTCGTTGCGGCCGGTGATCTTCTCCATCCGCCGCATCCCGGGCCGCGCGGTTCCCGGGAGCAGGCGGGTGAGGTCGCGGGTGCGGTAGCGGATGACCGGGAACGCCTCCTTGGTCAGAGAGGTGAACACGAGTTCGCCGAGTTCGCCGTCAGGCAACACGACGCCGCTCTCTCCGTCGATGATCTCGGGCAGGAAGTGGTCCTCCCACACATGCGGGCCGTCCTTGGTCTCGAGGCACTCGTTGCCCACGCCTGGTCCCATCACCTCGCTGAGACCATAGATGTCGAGTGCGTCGATGCCGAGGCGCTGCTCGAGCTCGTGACGCATCTCGTTCGACCACGGCTCCGCGCCGAGCACCGCGACCTTCAGCGAGGTGGAGTGCGGGTCGACCCCCTGCGCGGCCATCGCATCGGCGATCGTCAACAGGTAGCTCGGCGTGCACAGGATCGCGTCGGGTTCGAAGTCGAGGATGAGTTGCACCTGGCGCGCGGTCTGGCCGCCCGACATCGGGATCACGGTCGCCCCGAGTGCCTCTATGCCCGCGTGCGCCCCGAGCCCACCCGTGAAGAGTCCGTAGCCGTAAGCGTTGTGCACCTTCATGCCTGGACGGATGCCGCTGGCCCGCAGCGACCGCGCGACCAGCGATCCCCACCGTTCGAGGTCGCCCCTGGTGTAGCCGACGACCGTGGGCCGGCCGGTGGTGCCGCTGGAGGCGTGGATGCGTGCGACATCGGACATCGGCACTGCGAACATCCCGAACGGATAGGTCTCGCGCAGATCCGCCTTGGTCGTGAAGGGAAGCAGCCGCACGTCGTCGAGCGTGCGGATGTCGTCCGGGTGCACGCCCACCTCATCGAACTTGCGTGTGTAGAGGGGGACGTTCGCGTAGGCGTGCCGCACGGTCTGCTGGAGTCGATCGAGCTGGAGCGCGGCGATCTCGTCGCGGGTCATCCGCTCTTCCGCGTCGAGCTCGGCGGATGCGGGTGCGTGGACTCGGGAGGGCGTTGCGGTCGTCATCGACACGAGGTTCTCCGGGCGTTCAGAAGGTCTGGCTGGTGGTGCGGGAGCGTCCGCGGAACTCGGCGACGGCATCGCCCTGTTCGTCGACGACTGTCACGTCGTAGATGCCGGAGCGGCCGCGGCGCGACCGCCGGACTGCAGTGGCGGTGAGCGTCTGCCCCGACACCGTCGGCTTCAGGAACGAGATGTCCGCACCGGCGGCGACGGTGACCCTGTCGTCTTCGTTGCAGGCGATCGCGAAGGCGGTGTCGGCCAGGGCGAAGACGAAGCCGCCGTGGGTGATGCGGAAGCCGTTCGTCATGTCGTCCCGCACGCGCATCGAGACGACCGCGTGGCCAGGATCATCACGTTCGACGACGAGTCCCAGCGAGGCCGAGGCGCGGTCGCGCTCCATCATCGCGCGATTCGTGCGCACGGCGTCGGTCGCCTGCATCGTCGCATCTGTCATCGTCGACCTCCTCGTCGAGCGGATCGGAGGTCGCCGCTGCGCCATCCGACCCGCTCATACTAACCGACCGATCGTTCAGTTAGTCAAGCGGGTCGGCCTCGACTGCTCCTCGGGCGCGCTGCCTGTCGAACCCTCAGCCGAAGTCGGGAAGCTGACGCCGGGTCGCATCCTCCGTCAGGATGCCGGTGATCACGGCGCTCGGGTCGCCGGCGTCGCGATCGACGCGGAACCGGATCACCGCGCCTTCACGCGTCGTCCACTGATAGAAGTACTCGCCGGAGGACACGACGCGGATCTCGGTGCCCCCGGGGTACGCCTCCTTGGCCTTGCCGATGGAGTCGCCGATCCGCACCTCGCCTGCCGTCGGCAACGCGGCAGGATCCTCCCGGCTCTCGTCCCCGACGTTCGAGAGGCCGACGGACGCGGCGTCGACGACGGAGCTGCCCTCGTTGCTCCACAGCACCACCGAGGCGGAACCGTCCGGACTGACGATCCGGGTCTCTCCTCCATCCCACTCCGGCCCGATCACCGTCGCTCCCGGCACGGCCGCGATGGCCTCGTCGACGTCGGAGCCGAGGACGATCGGCCCGATCCCGGTGGCACTCACCTGCCAGGTGCTCCACGCCGCAGCAGAGTCGACGGCAGGCGGCGTCGCTGCGGGCGTCGGCGGGTTCGCAGTCAGCTCCTCGATCAACCGCGAGCGAGCGTCGGACGCCTGGTCGCGCAGGAACGCGGCGGCCCCTTCAGCGTCGAAGGCGGCGTCACCGGTGAACGGCTGCCAGATGTTCACGAGGACGTTGCCGACCGACGCATACCCCTGGTAGAGCCGGTGCCCGTCGCCGAACCCGTCGTCGATCACCAATGCTCCGGTGACGGCGCGGATCCCGTCACCGGAGTCGAGGGTGGTCGAGTCGAACGTGGATGCACCGGTGCCGTACATGAACTCCGCACACTGCTTCGCCATCTCGACGTAACGGTCCATCAATCCCTGCGCCGTCGCCTCATCCGCGAACTGGAGCACATGCATCCAGCCATCCCTCCCATCGGGGAGGGAGCTGGTCCAGGTGACCGAACGCGCACCGACCGACCTCAGGGAAGGCTCATAGAGGAAGAGGTTGCAGATCGCCGGCGTGAGCTCGGGCCCACCCCCGTCTGAGATCTGGATCAGCGACGGCGACGGCGTCCCCACCTCCCCGACGTCGGGCAGGAGACCGGCGATCTCCTCGGCGCTCGGCAGGAACCAGTCGAGCTGATCCCCGACGAACACCGTCGGTCCGTCGTACGGCGTCGGGGCGGGGCTCTCGGTCGCCGGAGTGGGCTTCGGCGTGGCTTGCGGTGCGGGCACGCATCCCGTCAGGGCGATGATGGCTCCCGCGGTCAGCACTCCCAGGACACTTCTCGACAACGACCACCGTGTGGACATGAACCCTCCGTCTGCTCGCGACGCCGTGATCGACGCCCCCTCGCTGATGAGCCTAGGGCCAGAGCCGTCGCTCTCGTCTCGACGGACCATGTCGATATCAGAATGGAATGAGATGCATGCCGGAGTGCGCATATGAGACGAAGGACCGTCTCACTCACCCTTCGTCGAGAGCCGCGGAGACGGCTGCTCGCGCGGCATCCGCCGAGCCAGCACCGACGGCTGCCTCTGCGGCTCGTCGGCAGTCATCGACCGACAGCTCGCGCAGCCGCGCGGCCACTCGACCGAGCGACCGCGGGGTCATGGAAAGCGATGTCACTCCGAGACCGACGAGGACCGGAGCGAGCGCGGGGTCGCCCCCTGCTTCCCCGCAGACGCCCACCGGCTTCCCGGCAGCCCGACCTGCGGCACCGACGGCGGCGATGAGTCGCAGCACCGCGGGCTGCCACGGATCGTTGAGGTCGCCCAGATCGCTGAGAAGCCGATCCGCCGCCATCGTGTACTGGGCGAGGTCGTTGGTGCCGAGGCTCACGAAGTCGACGACCTCGAACAGCTCCGCGGCGAGCAGCGCGGCGGACGGCGTCTCGATCATGATGCCGACCCTGTCCAGCCCCGCGGCGCGACAGCGTTCGGTGAAGTGCCTGGCCTCGTCGACCGTCGCGACCATCGGAGCCATCACCTCGACCTCCGCCGTTTCCGCTGACGCCGCTCGGGCGAGAGCGACCAGCTGATCGTCGAGCAGCTGCGGGCGACGTCGGGCGATCCGCAGCCCGCGTACGCCGAGTGCGGGGTTGTCCTCGCTGTCGGAGTTGGCGAAGGGAAGGGGTTTGTCACTCCCCGCGTCGAGGGTGCGCACGACGACCTTGCGTCCGGGGAAGGCGGACAGCACTCCGCGATAGGCGGCCACCTGCTCGTCGACGCTCGGGGCCTCGGTGCGGTCGAGGAAGCAGAACTCGGTGCGGAAGAGTCCGACGCCCTCCGCCTGCGCCGAGGCCGCCGCCTTCGCATCAGCCGCTCCCCCGACGTTCGCGAGCAGCGGCACGCGGTGCCCATCGGCGAGTGTGCCGACGCCGTCGAAGTCGACAGCGGTCACGGATGCCCGCGCTTCTGCGATGCGGGCTTCAGCAGGAGCCACCTCGACCGTGCCGCGGTCGCCGTCCACGAGGACCATCACCCCGTCGAGCAGCGCCTCGGCGCCAGTGAGGCCCACCACCGCCGGCAGGCCCAGGGAGCGCGCGATGATCGCGGTGTGCGAGGTCGGTCCGCCCTGGCCTGTGACGAGGGCCACGCATCTCCCTCCGGCGAGCAGCGCGGTGTCCGCAGGAGCGAGGTCGGTGGCCACGAGCACGAAGGGCTCGTCCCGCTCGGGCACGCCCGGCATGTCGACCTCGAGGATCTCGGCGATGATCCGGTCGCGCACATCTCGGATGTCGGCGATGCGCTCGGCCATCCGACCACCCAGAGCGGCGAGCGCCTTCTCGTGGGCGAGGGCCGTCTCCCAGACCGCACGGGCGCCGGTGCGTCCCTTCGACCGCACGAGAGCCGTCGCCTCGGACACCAGCTCGGGGTCGGATGCCAGCAGGCGCGAGGCGTCGAGGATGGCCCTCGTCTCCCCCGTCGCCTGCGCGGTGCGAGAGCGGAGTTGACCGGCGACCGCCACGGCCGCCCACTCGATCGCGGACACCTCGGAATCCCGGTCGGCGGCAGGCACCACCACGTCGGGATCGGGTTCAGGAAGCGGCGGTGCCAGATGCACGACGGGGGCGGCGACCCGGCCGGTGCTCACCCCGCGCCCGCGGAGCACGGTTCCCGGCGCGACGGTTCGCACCGGTTCCACCTGCCCACCCGACGTCGGTTCATCGGCGGAAGTCGGCGAACCGGGCGCGGTCGTGGTCGCCGTCGGGGCAGCGTCGTCGTCGGGTCGGGCTTCGTCTGTCCCCTCGCCGAAACCGTCGTCGAACAGCGCGACCAGGCGATCCAGCGCGTCGTCCGCGCCATCGCCCCGCGCCGTCAGCTCGAGTTCGTCGCCCTGTCGAGCGCCGAGCACGAGGAGTCGCGTCAGGCTCGCGGCCGCCGCGTCGGGGCCGTCCGGGAGGCGACGCAGGTGCACGTCCACTACCGACGACGCCTTCGCGATCAGGGCGGCAGGACGCGCGTGGAGACCCTGCGGATTGCGCACCCGCACACGGCGCATCCGCACATCGTCGTCCACCGGGGTCTCGGCGACCTGTGTCGCGGGCGCCTCCTCGTCACCGAGCGCACCGGTCTTCGCCGCGAGGGCCGATGCCGCTTCGGCGGCCACGGTGTCGAGCGACCCACCGGCCGCAGCGGACACGACGGCGGCCAGAAGCCCCTCGACGAAGGGAGCGGGAGCGAGCCGCACCGGCACCTCGCTCGAGCGCAGCTCCACAGCGAGCTCGGCACTCAGCACGGCCGAGCCGAGATCCATGAGCACGAGCACACCGTCGCAGTCGGCTGCGAGCTCGTCGATGGCCGCGGCCACCGCGACGGCGTCCGTTCCGAGGATCGGTGCGCCTTCGGCGTCCACGCCTGCTCCGGCGGCGACCTGCACCCGCACCCTGCCGTCGTGGACCATCTGGAGGGCGAGCTCCAGCGCCGCCTCCCCGAGCCGTGCGCTGTGGGAGACGGCGACGATGCCGATCATCAGGCGCTGTCCTCGATCGTCTCCGCGAGCGTCTCGAAGAGGATCGCCGTCGAGGCCGCTCCGGGGTCGAGGTGACCAGCGCTGCGCTCGCCCAGGTAGCTCGCCCTGCCCTTCCGGGCGACGAGAGGCAGCGTGGCGTCGCGACCCGCCGCCGCGGCATCCGCCGCCGCTCTGACCGCATCCGAGACGGACGAGCCCGCGGCGAGCGCGGCGTCCATCGCGTCGACCGCCGGAGCCATGGCGTCGAACATGGTCTTGTCCCCCGCCTCGGCCTTGCCGCGAGCGACGATGCCGTCGAGTCCTGCCCGCAGCGCGGCCGCGAGAGCCGCCCCGTCGAGGTCCGACACAGCGCCTGCGGTCATGCCCATGCGCAGGAAGAACGTGCCATAGAGCGGTCCGCTGGCTCCGCCGACCGAGCTCACCAGCGTCATGCCGACGGTCTTCAAGAGCTCGTCCACCGTTGCGGGCACCCCGGCGGACAGCTTCTCGCCGACGGCGCCCATGCCCCGGGCCATGTTGGCTCCGTGATCGGCATCGCCGATGGCCGAGTCGAGTTCGGTGAGCCAGTCGCGCTTCTCTGTCACGGCAGCACCGAAGCGTGCGATCCAGTCGGCGAGGACGGCGGTGTCGACCGCGGCCATCAGGCGCCCCACCGCAGACCGGGGGTGTTCACGGGTGAATCCCACAACCGCAGCAGCTCATCGTCGGCTTTGAGCAGCGTCACCGAGCACCCGGCCATGTCGAGCGAGGTGATGTAGTTGCCGACGAGGTTCCTGGCGACCTGTACCCCGGCTTTCTCGAGCAGCGCGGCGACCTCGCCGTACATGAGGTAAAGCTCGATCAGCGGTGTCGCCCCCATGCCGTTGAGCATGACGATCGCGGGACCGGTGGCGTCGATGTCGGCGAGGATCGGCTCCACCAGCTGTCGGGCGATCTCGGACGCCGGAGCGAGAGGTTCGCGGTGTCGGCCCGGCTCCCCGTGGATGCCGATGCCGATCTCCATCTGGTCGTCCGGGAGGTCGAAGGTGGGCTTGCCCGCTGCGGGCACGGTGCAGCTGGTGAGCGCCATGCCCATCGAGCGGCCCTGTCCGTTCACCTTCTTCGCCAGCTCGACCACGGCTGCGAGGTCGCGCCCCTCTTCTGCTGCCGCGCCGACGATCTTCTCGAGCAGCACGGTGAGACCCACCCCGCGGCGTCCTGCCGTGTAGAGGGAGTCCTGCACGGCGACGTCGTCGTCCACCGTGATGCTGCCCACCTCGATGCCGTCCATGGCGGCGAGCTCGGCCGCCATCTCGAAGTTCAGCACATCGCCGGTGTAGTTCTTCACGATGTGGAGCACACCGGCTCCGCGATCGACGGCCTTGGTCGCGACCTGCACGCGGTCGGGGGTGGGAGAGGTGAAGATCTCACCGGCGACAGCGGCGTCCAGCATCCCGGTGCCGACGAAACCGCCGTGCAGGGGTTCGTGGCCGGACCCTCCGCCCGAGACGATCGCGACCTTGCCCTGCGCCTTGGGCGTGGCGCGGGTGATCACGTGGTTCTCGAGGTCGACGGAGAGCTCGGGATGAGCGAGGGCGACGCCCCGCAGGGATTCGACGAGGACGTCTTCCGGGGCGTTGATGAGCTTCTTCATCGTTCGATCTCCTTTGATCCTTCGGGGACTCTTTCGCAATAATCCGAAAGTAATTCGTTAATGTCGAATATGCTCGGAGCCTGCCGGGTTGTCAAGATCCATCGCCAAGCCCGGCCCATCGACACCGGCTCGACGACGCACCGGAAGGAGGCCTCCCCGTGATCCAGGCGATCGACCGCGCGGCGAAGATCCTCGAACTGCTCCAGGGAGCACGCCACCTCGGCATCACCGATCTCTCCGGAGCGCTCGGGCTGCCGCCGTCGACCGTGCACGGAATCGTGAAGTCGCTGCGCGCGCACGGACTGGTCGCGAAAGAGCGGGGCGGTCAGCGCTACATGCTCGGACCCACCCTGCTGCGCCTGAGCAACGTGTACCTCGACACCCTCGACGTGCGCGCCAGGGCCATGCGGTGGACGCAGGAGCTCGCACGGCGTACCGACCTGTCCGTGCGCCTGGGTGCGCCACACTTCACGGATGTGCTCGTCATCCACCACAACCTGCGCCCGGACGACAGCCAGCAGATGCTCGAGACCGGAGTCGCCATCCCGGCCCACGCCTCGGCGATGGGCAAGGTGCTCCTCGCATACGACCTGGGCTTCCAGCAGAGCGTCTTCGAACAGCCGCTGCGCAGTCTCACCGGTGACACCGTCACAGACGTCGCGCGCCTGACACTGGAGCTGCCGTCGATCGCCGAACGCGGAATGGCCGGCGAGTTCGACGAGGCGGTGCTCGGCGAGTCGTCGATCGCCGCTCCCGTCGCGGACGCCTCGAACGACATCGTCGCCGCGGTCGCCGTCGTGCTGCCCACGTCGCAGGCGCCGGCGTCCGATGCAATCCTCAACGCACTGCGGGAGACGGCGCGCAACATCTCACGAGAGCTCGGCGCCACCGCCTGGCCCCCGCGCGTCGCGCCCGCCGACGACTGAAACCCCGTCGACGACGGAAATCCGGCCGACGACGGAACCACCGTCTCGCTCAGCGTCAGCCCGGCGGTCGACTGTCAGCCGCGCAGCGCCAGCGCGAAGGGCAGCACGTCCGTCGCGCCGGCACGACGGAGTTCACGGGCCGCCACGGTCATCGTCCACCGGCTGTCGACCAGGTCGTCGACGAGCAGCACAGGCCCGGTCGGCACCTCCAGATGCCGAGCACTGAAGCGATCCCAGAGTCCTGCGAGGCGGAAGACACTGTTGCCACCAGGCCCGCCGGAGGGACCTCCGCCCACGGGTTCGAGCGCGCCGAGATACGGCAGGCGCCCGACGTCGGCGAGTCCGCGCGCGAGCGAGTCGACCAGCAGCGGGTGCGAACGCGAGGGCATCGCGACCACCGCCACGGGGCGCTCCTCCCATCCCCAGCCCGCGAGCACACGCACGCACGCCTGCAGCAGCTGTGGAGTCACCACGGCATCGGGCGCCCCGGCCGCGAACAGCTCGCGCAACACTCCGCCCCAGCCCAGGTCGGTGAGTCGTGCCAGCGCTCGCCCCTCCCCCGCCTGTTCGTCAGCGGGGATGCGCCCCTTGACCGGCACATCGAGCCGGTCGGCACCGGTGGGCCAGGCACGGCGAGGCTCGATCGGCACTCCGACGCGGTCGAGCGACTCCACGGCCTGCGAGCTCGCGGACGCGCCGATCTCCCGCGGGAACCACTCTCCCGCGCAGTTGTCGCACCTCCCGCACGGAGCGGCCGTGCCGTCGTCGAGCGCGCGCTGCAGGAACTCCATGCGGCACCCGTCGGTCTGCTCGTATTCGATCATGTGCTGCTGCTCGGCGACGCGCTCTGCGGCGATGCGCTCATACCGCTCGGCGTCGTAGGTCCACGGCGCACCGGTCGCGACCCACCCGCCCTGCACGCGCCGGACCGCGCCGTCGACGTCGAGCACCTTCAACAGCAGCTCCAACGGCGTGCGGCGGATGTCGACCATCGCCTCGAGCGCCGGCGTGGAGAGAGGGGCATCGCCGAGGGCGCCGATCACCCGTTCGGCCCGTTCGCGATCCGGCATCGAGGCGGTCGCGAAGTAGTGCCAGATGTCACGGTCCTCGACGCCCGGGAGCAGCAGCACATCCGCGCTCTCGCTGGCGCGCCCGGCGCGACCCACCTGCTGGTAGTAGGCCACGGGAGAGGACGGCGCGCCGAGGTGCAGAACGAAACCCAGATCGGGCTTGTCGAACCCCATGCCCAGCGCGCTCGTGGCGACGAGAGCCTTGACCTCGTTGCGCTTGAGCATCCCCTCGGACTCGGCGCGCTCCTCGGGGTCGGTCTGCCCGGTGTAGGCACGCACGTCGTGGCCGTGATCGCGCAGCAGTCGCGCGGTGTCGACGGCGGCTGCGACAGTCAGCGTGTAGATGATGCCGGAGCCGGGCAGGTCGTCGAGGTGGCTCAGCAGCCAGGCCAGGCGACTCGCCGAATCGCGCAGGCGCAGCACCCCCAGCCGCAGCGACGTGCGAGCGAGCGGCCCGCGGATCGTGAGCACCGGGACCGCATCGGGATCGCCGGTCGCCCCGCCGTCCGCTCGCAGCCCATCGTCCGCCCGTAGGCTGCCGAGCTGCTCGGCCACGTCTGCCACGACACGGCTGTTGGCGGTCGCCGTTGTCGCGAGCACCGGCACGTCCGACGGCATCTGTGCGATCAGGTCGCGCAGACGGCGGTAGTCGGGGCGGAAGTCATGACCCCAGTCGCTGATGCAGTGCGCCTCGTCGACCACCAACATCCCGATGCGCCGCACGAGCGCGGGCAGCTGCTGTTCGCGGAAGGCGGGGTTGTTGAGCCTCTCGGGAGAGACCAGCAGCACATCGACCTCGTCACGGTCGAGCTGCGTGAGCACGTCCGACCACTCGTGCGCATTGGTGGAGTTGATCGCCACGGCCCGCACTCCCGCACGTTCGGCGGCGGCGATCTGGTCGCGCATGAGGGCCAGCAGCGGCGACACCAGCACGGTCGGCCCCGCCCCCTGTCGGCGCAGGAGGAGGGTGGCCACGAAGTAGACGGCGGACTTGCCCCAGCCGGTGCGCTGCACCACGAGCGCGCGGCGGCGCCCTTCGACCAGTGCCTCGATCGCCTCGTACTGCCCGTCGTGGAAGTCGGCGTCCGGGCGTCCGACGAGTTCGCACAGAGCCGCACGGGCGGACTCGCGGAGGTCGTCGGCCTCGGGGGATGCAGCGGGGGCGTGGGCGGTCATCCCTCCACTCTGCCTCAGACCTCCGACACCTCGGGGACCCGTTCCACGGGTCCATCGAGCCCCCGGGCGAGTCCCGTCGTCTAGCGTGAGGGGATGATCACACGCGAGCTCGCCGTCGCCCTGCGGGACACAGGACTCGTCTGGCACCCGGCCGAAGGCGACCGCTTCCAGCTCGACCTCCCCGACGAGGTGGAACTCGACGCTGAGGCCGACATCTTCACCGTGAGCGAGATGACGATCGAGGCCCGTCAGACTCCGAGCGGCACCGATCTGGCGTTCAACGGCACGACGGAGTGGGCGCTCGACGCGGTGACGCTCGCGGATGCCGTGTGGCTGCCGCGGGAGGACCAGCTGCGAGATCTGCTCCGGGGAACGTTCCGCTCGCTGGTGCGTCTCGAGGACTCCTTCCGCGTCGAGATCGAGGTCGGCGGCGAGCGGCTCGCTTTCGAGCACCCCGACCCCTCGGAGGCGTACGGCCGCGCCCTCCTCGATCTGGTCTCCCGCTCGCGCTGACCCCGACGCGCTGACGCCGTCGTCTTGTCTCCGGCGGTCCACTGTGTCAGAATTACCAAACGATCGGTCAGTAAAGATGGCCCGATGCCGAGGAGTCGATGATGACCAGTCCCGCAGACCTGTCCCTGGTGGGCGAGATCTCCGATGAGGAGCGCCTGTTCGACGAGCTCATCGCCAACGAGCAGCGCATCGAACCCCGCGACTGGATGCCCGACGCCTACCGCAAGACGCTGGTGCGGCAGATCTCGCAGCACGCGCACTCCGAGATCATCGGCATGCAGCCGGAGGGCAACTGGATCACGCGCGCGCCGAGCCTCAAGCGCAAGGCGATCCTGATGGCCAAGGTGCAGGACGAGGCCGGCCACGGCCTGTACCTCTACTCCGCCGCGCAGACCCTCGGCACCACTCGCGACGAGATGATGGACCAGCTCATCAGCGGCAAGGCCAAGTACTCGTCGATCTTCAACTACCCGACCCCGACCTGGGCGGACATGGGCGCGATCGGCTGGCTCGTCGACGGCGCCGCGATCTGCAACCAGGTGCCACTGTGCCGGGCGTCGTACGGGCCTTACGGCCGCGCCATGGTGCGCGTCTGCAAGGAGGAGTCGTTCCACCAGCGTCAGGGCTTCGAGATCCTGCTCACCCTGATGCAGGGCACCGAGGAGCAGCGCGCGATGGCGCAGGACGCGGTGAACCGCTGGTACTGGCCGAGCCTCGCCATGTTCGGGCCGCCCGATGACCAGTCCCCCAACTCGGCGCAGTCGATGAAGTGGAAGATCAAGCGGTTCTCGAACGATGAGCTGCGCCAGCGCTTCGTCGGCATGCTCGTGCCCCAGGCCGAGATCCTCGGCGTCACGCTGCCCGACCCCGACCTGCGCTTCGACGAGGAGAGCGGACAGTACGTGATCGGCGAGATCGACTGGGACGAGTTCTTCGAGGTGGTGCGCGGCAACGGGCCCTGCAACGCCGAACGCCTCGAACGCCGCCGGACGGCTCATGAAGAGGGCGCCTGGGTGCGCGAGGCCGCGGCCGAGTACACGCGCAAGCAGTCGCCGAAGACGAAGGCGGTGGCGTGATGGCGACGCCAGGAGCCGACGAGCGCGAACCGTGGCCGCTGTGGGAGGTCTTCGTCCGGGCGAACCGCGGGCTGAGCCACGTGCACGTCGGCTCGCTGCACGCGCCGGACGCCGAGATGGCGATTCGCAATGCGCGCGACCTCTACACACGCCGTGGAGAGGGCGTCTCGATCTGGGTCGCCCCCGCGGAGGCGATCACCACGAGTGACCCCGACGCCAAGGGCGCCTACTTCGAGAGCCCTGCGGGGAAGAACTACCGCCACGCCGTGTACTACACCGCCTCGGAGGGAGTGCCGCACCTGTGAACGAGGACACGGTGAACGAGGACATCGACGTGCACGGGAACGTCTCCGTCGACGAGCTCGACCTGGCGCAGGAGCTGTCCGGCACCGGCGCGGTCGCGGCGTCGGCCGACGTGGCGGAGTACGCGCTTCGTCTCGGAGACGACGCCCTGATCCTCTCGCAGCAGCTCGGTGCCTGGATATCCCGGGCTCCCGAGCTCGAGGAGGACGTGGCTCTGGGCAACATCGCCCTCGACCTGCTCGGCCATGCGCGCTCCTTCCTCCACTACGCCGGGTCGTTCGACGGGCGCAGCGAAGACGACCTGGCCTTCTTCCGCGACGAACCCGATTTCCGCTGCGCGTGGATCGTGCAGCAGCCCAACGGCGACTTCGCCCAGACCATCGCGCGCCAGTTCGTGGTGGCCACCTATATGTTCGAGCTGTACTCGGCCCTGCGCGGCAGCAGCGACGAGACGTTCGCCGCCATCGCCGAGAAGTCACTCAAGGAGGTCGACTACCACCGCGACCACGCCGTGCAGTGGATCCTGCGCCTCGCCGGAGGCACGGAGGAGTCGCGCGCCAGGGTCATCCGCGCGCTCGGCGACGTGTGGCCGTACGTCGACGAGCTGTTCCGTGACGACGATCTGATCGCGCGGCTCGGCGACGCAGCCGTGGCCCCGTCGACGCTGCGACCCGCTTTCGACGGCGTGGTGGAGACGGTGTTCGCGGAGGCGGAGCTCTCGGTGCCCGCCGTGATGTCGTCGTCGGCGGGTGGACGCACCGGTGCTCATGCGACGCCACTCGGCCACATCCTCGCCGAGATGCAGGTGCTCGCTCGACGGCATCCGGGTGCGACATGGTGACTCTCACCCCGACGCAGGCGGCGTGGCGGATCGCGGCCTCCGTGCCCGACCCCGAGGTTCCCGTGCTCACGATCGAGGACCTCGGCGTGCTCCGTGCGGTCGAGGTCGACGGCACGACGGTTCATGTCGACATCACCCCGACCTACAGCGGCTGCCCCGCGATGGACACGATCCGCGACGATGTGGTCCTGGCACTCACCGCCGCCGGCTTCGACGAGGTGTTCGTGCGCCTGGTGCTCTCCCCCGCCTGGACGACGGACTGGATGACGCAGGCGGGCAAGACCAAACTCGCCGAGTACGGCATCGCACCGCCCACGGGCCGCGCCGCCGTGTCGACCGGCCCCATCCGCCTGGCGTTGAGCGTGCGCTGCCCCCGCTGCGGATCGGTCGACACCCGCGAGGTCTCCCACTTCGGCTCCACGTCGTGCAAAGCGCTGTTCGAGTGCCGCGCCTGCCTCGAGCCCTTCGACCACTTCAAGGTGCACTGACATGTCGCTCTTCACCTCCTCGCCCGCGCCCACCCCGCAGGCGACGACGCGCCGCGAGACCGCGCCCCGCACGCGCGCCCGGTTCCACACCCTCACGGTCGAAGACGTGCGCCCGCTCACCGATGACGCTGTCGAGGTGACCTTCACGGTCCCCGCGGCCCTCGCCAGCGAGTACGACCACCTTCCCGGCCAGTACGTGGCCCTGCGCACGACACTCGACGGCGTCGAGGTCCGGCGTTCGTACTCGCTGTGCCGCGCCCCGGAACACCGCGACGACGGCCAGGACACCCGCCTCAGCGTCGCCGTGAAGCGGGACGAGGGAGGTCTCTTCTCCACGTGGGCGCAGACCGGTCTCCACGCCGGCTTCGAGATCGATGTGATGAGCCCGCAGGGCACCTTCACCTCGGCACTCCCCGACCTCGATGACCGGCACGTGGTGGGGATCGCCGCCGGCTCCGGCATCACACCGCTGATGGCCCTCGCGCACACCGTTCTCACGCGCTCGGACACGTCTCGGTTCACGCTGCTGTACACCAACCGCGCGACGCTCGACGTGATGTTCCTGGAGGACCTTGCCGACCTCAAGGACCGCTACCCCACCCGGCTCGTCCTGCACCACGTGCTGTCCCGCGAGCAGAGGGCGGCCCCGGTGCTCTCCGGGCGCATCGACGAAGAGAAGCTCCGGACGATCCTCGCCACGCTCATCCCACCTGCCACCGTGGACGAGTGGTTCCTGTGCGGTCCGCTCGCACTGGTCGACCTCTGTCGCGAGGTGCTGGCCGACCACGGCGTCGACCGCTCCCACGTCCGCTTCGAGCTGTTCACGACCGGTGACGAGCCGGCGCGCGCGGCCCGCCCCGTGCAGGTGCGAGCCGGGGAGAAGACCGTACGCATCGAGGTCACGCTCGACGGGGTCTCCTCCACCGTGGAGAGCCCGGTGGACGCACATGAGTCGGTGCTCAACGCGGCGCTGCGCGTGCGACCCGATGCGCCGTTCGCCTGTGCCGGCGGGGTCTGCGGCACCTGCCGCGCACGTGTGATCGAGGGCAGCGTGACGATGACGGAGAACTACGCCCTGGAGCCCGACGAGCTCGAGCGCGGCTTCGTGCTCACCTGCCAGTCCCACCCCACCAGCGACCGCGTGGTCGTGGACTACGACGTCTGACTCCGGAGGAATCCATGATCGACCTCGCCATCGCCGACGACGTCGCCACGATCGTGCTGAACGCGCCCTCGAAACTGAACGCCCTCGGCGAGAGGGCACTCGCCGAACTGGATGCCGCCTACGTGGAGGCGGAGGCTGCGGGTGTGCGCGCGCTCGTGCTCCGCGGCGAGGGGCGCGCGTTCTGCGCGGGGCGCGACATCTCCGGGGTCGATCCCCGCGACGACGACGTCCTCGGCTATCTCGACGGTCTCGTGACCCCGCTGCTGCAGCGCATGTCGCGGTTCCCCGCGCCGACGTTCGCGGTCGCCCACGGCGCCTGCCTCGGCGTGGGCCTCGGCCTGCTGATCGCGACCGATGTGGTCTACGTGGCGGAGTCCGCGAAGATCGGCTCCCCGTTCGCCGCCCTCGGCGCGACGCTCGACTCCGGCGGGCACGCGCTGTTCCTCGATCGGCTCGGCGCGCACAAGACGCTCGATCTGATCTACACGGGCCGTTTGATGAGCGGGTCGGAGGCCGTCGCTTCCGGCCTCTTCTCGCGCGTGTTCCCCGATGACGAGGTCCTCCCGGCGACGACCGACGCGGCCGCCGCCACTGCCCGCGGTGCGACAGCGGCGTTCCTCGCAAGCAAGGAGCTCATCGCCCGCATCCGAGACGAGCGGCTCACCCTGTGGGATGCGGTCGGGATCGAGAACGCCGCACAGGCCGCGCTCTGCGACACCGACGACTATCGCGAGGGGTTCGCCGCGTTCCAGGAGAAGCGCCAGCCGGAGTTCCGCGGGCGCTGACTCAGGATCGTCAGTGCACCAGCTGACTCAGGATCGTCGGATCCTTGATCTTGTCGTCCGACGACAGCATCACGACCTTCGACACGATCTCCGCCGTACGCGGATCGTCGTCCACGAACGGCAGGAACACGCGGCCGCGGTGCTGCGCGCTCACCGGGATGATGAAGAGCGTGTTCCCCGGGATGCGGTGCACGATGCCGGATCCGAGGTGCACCGAATACGTGCCCAGCGCGCCCTTGATCCGCACATGGTGACCGTCGATCTCGACGTTGTCCAGTCCGAGCAGCCGACAGGTCTCCTCGACGATGCGTCGTCGCAGTTCGATGCTCGACTCGGAGGCCTGCGGATCGACACCGCTCACGTGCGCGACCGACACCACGAGATCGAGATCCCGCATCGTCTCGGAGAACACCCGAGGCGGCACCTCCGAGAGGGGGATCGCACGGTGCGAGCCGACGTGCCCGAACCGGACATCGTCGGTCACGGCCTCCTCCACCTCGGCAGCAGTCCCCCAGCCGCCCGAGGTGTTGCAGAACGCGATGATCCGCTCGTTGTGGAATGTGCGCTCGTAGCCGAACCCGTAGTCACGCACCCACCCGCGGGCAGCGAAGAGTCCGGCAGCACGGCGGGAGTCGAGCTGATGACCGACGTACCTCCGGGAGGAGATGCCCTGCTCGACCTGTTCGTTCTCGTTGAGCACGTAAAGTTCGCGGAAGAGCTGCTTGAAGGGCTGCGGCCGACCACGGGTCATGACCACGTGCTGAAGGTCGGGCCAATCGCCACTCGTCAGCAGATCCAGCGGGTGAGCGATGCGCAGACCGCCGACAGCGCGGATCACCGACTCATCGGCGAGGATGAGTTCGTCTCCACCGGCACTGAGGAACCCGGCGCGGCCCTCGCCGTCGACCATCACCAGCTCGGGGAGCATCCTCCCCAAGATGGGGTGCGACTGCAGAAGGGACAGCTCCTCGGCGTCGATCACGTCGCCGAGGACACACGCCGCTTCGAGCGATTCGCGCATCCGCTGCGCCTGCTTCTTGAGCTCGCGGGCGCGCAGCGTCAGGGCGGCGATCGCTTCCACCTTGCGGCTCTTGGCGGGCACCGCGGCGAGCGTCTTTCCCGCGAGTTCGACCGCGACGACGGGCATTCCCAGGTCGTCGATGCTCAGGCTCACCGTCACATCGCCGTCGACGGCGGTCACGGGACCACTGCTGAGGTCGGCGGCGGTCCTGGCCTCCATCGCCCACGTCAGGCGCTGCGGGTCGCGGTAGCCGGCCGCACGCGCGAGGTTCTCCAGCGCGGTGTGCACAGCCGCGGTCTCGGCCGCGCGACGCTGGGGTCCTGAGGTCTTCCCCGAGCGGACGAAACCGCGCAGCACCTCGTACCGGCGCAGGATCTCATCCGGGTCGCCGGACAACGGCAGCAGACCATATGCGCGGACGGCGTCCTGGTGCCGCTTCTCGTGCATGCGCGTGAGCAGCTCATCTTCGCCGGTTCTGCCACGCAGCACGTTCGCGAACAGCTCCGCCTGCTTCTGCTGCCCGGCGGTCGAGGCGTACTTCGCCGCCTTGAGCACGCGGTCGAGACGGTCGTCTCCCAGCTCCGCGTGCATCCTCGCGAACCACGCGACGTCGGCGCTGCCGAGCTCGCGGTCCTCGTCGGTCACGGGTGTGCGCCGGTGGATCTCGCTCGCTCTCTCGGCACGGATCCACCTCTTGATCTCGTATCCGTCCAAGGGAGTGTGCGCATGGATCCACCAGACTGCGGAGGCGAACCCCGGCCAGCCGAGGTGCTGCTCGAACAGTTCCGCCCACTGTGGGGCGTACATCGCGGTCTCGATGATCCGACTCTCCGGGATCTTCGAGCCAGCGAAGGCCCTGGCCACCGACTCGACGGTCTCGTCCGCGGCAGGACTGTGAATCCGCACCAGGTGGGACAAGACACCCTCGCGATCCGAGACGTACAGATCGCGGCGCACGAAGGGACGACGCCCGAGCGCCTGCAACACCGCTACCAGGCTCTCTGCGCCGGTCGCCCGCTGCAGGGCCATCGCCATGACCGAGTACGGCGTCGCGAACTCGCCGCGGGGCAGTTCGAGGTCGATCACGGCACGCTGGACCTGTTCGACCAGCCTCCGCACCTGCGGAGTCGCCGACGTGATCGCGCTGAACAGCCCCAGCGGATCACGCTCGACGACGTTCAGCTCGCAGTTCCGCGAGGGGTGCGTGACGACGTGGTCGATGAGGTCGGCGCGGCTGGCGATACCTCGCTCGAACGCCTCGATCACGAACCGCAGCGGCGGCCGGAACCGGAACGGCTGGTCGACGACGACCGCGGCCGGATGCCAGCGGGTCGACGGGGAGAGCTCGATCCGTTCTCCGCCCCACTGATCGACGGCGCCCTCCGGTTCGTCGATGAAGCGGAGCGTCCGCCACAGCCGGTCGAGCTGCCCGTCGTCGAGCACGGCAGGATCCAGGGAGCCGAGCGCGGACCTGATCGCGCCGGCGCTCTCGCGCGGGTCGACCCCGGCATGACGATTCGAGACGATCTGCACATTCCGCGGTCCGATCAGCTCCTCGACCGGCAGCTGGGAGGCCTCCAGATCGATCAGATCGAGCACGGGCTCCATCCACGTCGACCTGCGCTCCCGACGAGCCAGATGCTCGATCAGCGAGATGCGGAGCGATCGGGTCGACGGGTTGGTCTCCTCCCCCAGATCGCCGATGACCTGTCTCGCCAGCGGGCCGGAGCCGGCGGACAGCAGCCGCAGGAGGTCGAGTTCGACCCCGCCGTCCACCAGGTCGGCTCTGGTGCGCTCCCACCACGGTTCCACGAGCGTCTCGAGCGGCATCGAACCGTCTTCGTTGCGCGCGATGCCCTTCAGGTTGGAGAGGAGTTCGACGCCTCCGGAGGTGTGCACCTCGACGCTCGTGTGCTCGTCGAGCCAGGCCCCGAGCGACTGCCAGATGCGTCGCGCTCCCGGGTGGTAGATCGCCCATCGTGATGCGGGGGGCGCGACCGGGCGCACGGCCGGCGTGCGATCTTCGACGCTGTAACGGAGAAGAACGGGGAGGTGTGCGTTTCCTGACGCCGCCGCCGTCGTCGTCTCAGGCGTCTTCGCGTCGGAGCCGAGTGCACCGGTGGGCTCGCCCGCCGCAGCCTCTACAGCTGGTTCCGTCGGTGACGTCGATGGCGCCGGCACCACTCCGGCCCCGCTCTCCGAGAGTCCTGCGAGCTGCGCCAGCTCGTCGGCCGCGCGCCGCTGCTCGGGCTTCCCGGCGCGCAGGCGTGCCAGCGTCGCCTCGACAGCGTCGGGACCCTGCTTCTGGAGCAGCTGGAGCGCCGTCTTGCGGATGTCGTCGGTCGTGCGCGTGAGGGCCTTCTCGAGCAGCAGCGCCTCCTCACCGGTGATCTCATCGACCTCGAGGGCAACACGTGCCGAGGTGCGCACATGCCAGGAGACGTCCAGCGCAAGCGTGAAGAGCTCCGCCCGGTACGTAGCGGGATCCTTGGCGAACTTCGCCACCGCGTAGCGGCGCGCGTCCGCCGAAGCGATCGTGAGGTCGATGTCGTCGGGACCGGAGGCTGCCGTGAGGAGGTCGACGATGTCCGAGCGCTTCAGCGCCTCGATCCGAGGAGCCAGGATGCCCGTATCGACGTTCTGCGCCGCACCGACCTGATCCACGCGCATCCGCAGCGCCGAGAGGGCGGTCTCGGAAAGCGGAGCCGGGCCGCGGACGAGGCCACCGTCTACCCACCAGGCTCCCAGCGCGGTACGGAGAACCGCGAAGTCCTCGTCCGCGAAGGCTGTCACGAGAACTTCGGCGGCGGAGGGGCGGGCGAGTATGACGAGCATCCGCGCCGCAGCGAGGCGTTTCCCCGCATCGGGCTCGGCGAGGAGCACAGAGGCCGCGGCGATGGTCGCCTCGACGTCGCGGAGCGCGAGCGCCCACAGCCCGAGGAATGCGTCGGTCGGCGAACCGGTGCGCAGCTGCTCGACCGAGAGAGGATTCCGCGTGACCCGCGCGAGGGTCGCGAGCGCTTCGGCGGCCTGAGCGGATCGCCGGGTGTCGAGCGTCTCCCGCGTCCACCCGGATAGTGCATGGATCGTGCTGGAGAACCGCACGAGGTCGTTGTCGACGATGAGCTCGAGCAGCATCGCGAACGCGTCGGGATGACCGGCGGGAGCCGCTTCGAGGATCGTCTGACGCAGTCCCTCGGCCCGCCCCGCCTCCCGCAGCTGCCTGCCGACGAGTTCCCACGCCGCCGGGTCATGCGCCGCCAGCAGCGCCCGGTATCCCTCCCGTGACGGGCCGCCGATCGGATGCGTGCCTTCGATGCTGTCGATGAGGATGCGTCGTACTTCGGAGTTCCCGGCGTCGAGCACCGAGGCGAAGACGGCGCCCAGCGGCGTGTACTCCCCGAAGTACAGCAGCCAGGTCGCCTGCCACTCGACCGGCTGCGGGAAGTGGGTGACGTGCCGCAGCAGCGTGACGAGCGTCGCCCACCTCGACGACAACGAGTCGGCGGACGCGCCCGACCTCGCCTGCTCCCACCACGCGGCCAGCTCGGTTCCGAGTGGAGGACACAGCGCGAGGAGGACCTTGCGGAGCTTTCCGTCGGGGAGCTGATCGAGTTCGGTGGCGAGCACAACGGCTGTCTGCGCGATCCCCTCACGGACGACGGCGTCGTAGTCTCCCGACCGGTCGTTCAGGTTCTCGGCGATTCGTTGTGCGAGACGTGGTGCCAGGATGCCGCTCGCGCGGATCGGGCTGCGGCCCTTGTGATCGCAGGAGCAGTTCTTCTGCAGTTCAACGTTGGCCTGTTCGGCGGTCAGCAACTGATTCCCTATCCCGTCAGCGCGACCAGTCGCACCAGGCGGAGCCGGGAGTGCGGTTCGATCGTGACGATGTCGTCGAGGTCGGTGATCCGGACATCGTCCAGGAAGGCGAAGAAGAGTTCATCGACGAAGGCCTCGATGGCGCGTGCGTAAGCGACGTCGAGCGTCGGAGCGGCGGGAAGCGTTCGCGGCTCGTGGCCATAACGGCCGGTCTCGGCGCCCGCGATCAGATCGACGGGAGTGATGATCTGCAGCAGTGCTGCGCGCGATCGATGAGCGTCGTAGGAAGCGAGCCCCTGCGCGACCAGTGGCCGCAGCAGGGCGCGGAGTGAGCGCCGGCCGTCGAGCTCGTCCATCGTGAGGGTCTCCCCGACCGCACGGCTGCCCAGCGTTGCGGTCTCGACGATCATGCGACTCATTGTGGCACGCGGCGTCGGACATTCCGGCCCGGCCATCCCACACCGACGTCAGCCGCATCAGGCGACCACGATCGACTGTTCTCGACTCCGCTGCGGATGTCCGACGCCGGTGCGACAATGCCGAGATGAAGCTCACAGAGCTGGTCGCCACCGCAGAACACGTCGGAGCCACGTCATCCAGGCTCGCGAAGATCGACGGCATCGCCGAGCTGCTTGCGCGCGCAGATCCGTCCGAGCTGCCTGCGGTCGTGGGGCTCCTGCTCGCGTCACCGCGCCAGGGACGCCTCGGCGTCGGATGGCGCGGGCTCACCACCATCGAGATCACCCACGCCGGTGAGCCCACGCTCACGGTGAGCGATGTCGACGCCTCGCTCACCACTCTCGCCGCCACGTCCGGATCAGGCTCCGCCGCCGCTCGCACCGGCATTCTCGGCGGCCTCGCCGCACGGGCGACAGCGGCGGAGTGGGACTTCCTCGTCCGCGCGATGCTCGGCGAACTCCGCACCGGGGCGTTGTCCGGGGTGCTCCTCGACGCGATTGCGAGAGCGGCCGACCGCCCCCTCGCCCTCGTGCGTCGCGCCGCCATGTTGTCCGGCGACCTCGGGGAGACCGCTCGTGTCGCCCTCACCGACGACGCAGACGCGCTGGACGCCATCGGTCTTCAGGTCGGACGCCCTGTCCTCCCCATGCTGGCGGCCACCGCGCCCACACCCTCCGCTGCGCTCGAGATCACCGGCACGGCGTCGGTGGAGTACAAGCTCGACGGCGCGCGCATCCAGGTGCACCGTCACGGCGACGAGGTCGGCGTCTACACGCGGAGCCTGGCCGACATCACCCATCGCGTGCCGGAACTCGTCGAGATCGTGCGGGCTCTTCCCGTCGACGATGTCATCCTCGACGGAGAGACGCTGTCGCTCGACGAAGACGGTGGGCCGCGCCCCTTCCAGGAGACGATGTCGAGGTTCGGTGCCGACGCCTCACGCGAGCTCGTGCTGCGGCCATGGTTCTTCGACGTGCTGCACGTGGACGGACGCGACCTGATCGACGAGCCGCTCTCCGTCCGTCTCGCCGAACTCGAACGCGTGGCCGGCGACTGGCGGATGCCCGGCATCGTGACCGACGACCCCGGCGCCGCGGAGCAGCTGTCGCGCGAAGCCCTCGCTGCCGGCCATGAGGGTGTCGTGGTCAAGGGCCTCGACGCCCCCTACGCTGCCGGCCGTCGGGGGAAGTCCTGGGTCAAGGTCAAGCCCGTGCTGACCTTCGACCTCGTCGTGCTCGGCGCCGAGTGGGGCTCCGGCCGTCGCCAGGGCTGGCTGTCGAACCTGCACCTGGGTGCACGCGACCCCGACGGCGAGTTCGGCGACCCCGGCGGCTTCGTCATGGTGGGCAAGACCTTCAAGGGCCTCACCGACGAGCTGCTGCGCTGGCAGACCGAGGTGTTCCCCGAACATGAGACGCACCGCACGGCATCGACCGTGTTCCTGCGGCCGGATGTCGTCGTCGAGATCGCGATCGACGGGGTGCAGCGCTCTCCGCGGTATCCGGGAGGTATCGCGCTGCGCTTCGCCCGGGTGAAAGGCTACAGATCCGACAAGTCGCCCGCCGAGGCCGACACGATCCAGTCACTGCGTTCCCTGCTGCGCGGCTGACAGGCCGCCCGATTCAGGCGGACGGCGCGAGCCCCTGGTCCTCTTCCCGAACGGTGCCGCGGAACGACCACGGGAAGTTGATCCAGAGGTCGGTGTCCTTCCACGCGAAGTCGGGCTGGATGATGGTGGACGGCTTCGTGTAGATCGTGACCGAACGCACGTCGGCGCCCTTGTCCTTCAGCAGCTGCACGGCCAGGGCGAGCGTGCGACCCGAGTCGGCCACGTCATCGACGAGCAGCACGCGGCGGCCGTCGAGATACGCCATGTCGAGCTCAGGAGGCAGCACCTCCGGCGCGTCAAGCACGGTGCCGATGCCGGTGTAGAACTCGACGTTGATGGCGCCGCAGTTCTTGGCGCCGAGCCCGTAGGCGATCGCTCCCGCCGGGAGCAGGCCACCCCGGGCGATGGCGACGACGACCTCCGGCATGAAGCCGCTGTCCAGGATGCTTCGTGCCAGATCGCGCGTCGCCTCCCCGAAGCCGTCCCAGGTGAGTGTCTCGCGCTCGATCTCCGCATCAGTCATTCCTGCATTCTCCCGCATGTCACCGGGCTCGCTCGCCGATAGACTGAGCTGGTCCGGCCCGGCCGGTGCCTGAAAAAGAGGCACGAAGCACTTCGCGAAGACGCGGAGGCGAGACACATACGGATCCCGCAGTTCCTCCGTCCCTGTCTCGAAAGGCTTTCCCATGCCCTCCGTGTCCGCCCATGTCGCCCTCACCCTCGCCCAGCACATCGATGCCGTCTTCGGGGTGATGGGAAACGGCAACGCCTACTTCCTCGACGCGATCGAGACCCAGACGGATGCTGTGTTCACCGCGGTCCGTCACGAGCAGGGTGCCGTGGTGGCAGCCGACGCCCACTTCCGCACCTCGGGTCGCATCGCCGCAGGCACCTCGACGTACGGAGCCGGCTTCACGAACACGCTGACCGCCCTCGCCGAGGCCGTGCAGGCTCGAGTGCCGCTGGTGCTGGTCGTCGGCGATGAGCCCACGTCCGGCCCCCGCCCGTGGGACGTCGACCAGATCGCCCTCGCCTCCGCGGTCGGCGCTCGCACCTATACGGTCGGACGGGCGGATGCCGCCGCCACCACCGTCATCGCGATCGAGCACGCGCTCACCTACCGGGTGCCCGTCGTCCTCGCGATCCCCTACGACGTCGCAGCGCTCGACGCAGGTGAGGTGCCGGACGCTCCCTCCCCCCGGACCCCGACCCCGCTCGCTCCGCGTGGCGAGTTCGCCGAGGGGATGCTCGACGAGATCGCGTCCGTCCTGGCTGGGGCAGAGCGCCCGTTCCTTCTCGCCGGTCGCGGCGCGTGGCTGTCCGGAGCGAGCACGGCGCTGGGAGAGCTGGCTGCGGCTACCGGCGCCCTCACCGCCTCTTCCGCCCTCGGTCGCGGAGTGTTCCCCGACACCAGGTACGACCTCGGTGTGACCGGTGGCTTCGGCGCGGACGGTGCGATGGAGCTCGTGCGCTCCGCCGACGTCGCCGTCGTGTTCGGGGCGAGCTTGAACCAGTTCACGATGCGGTTCGGCGACCTGTTCGCACCGGGAACCCGGGTCTACCAGATCGACATCGCACCGGCGGCGACACACGCCCACGTCGGAGGCTTCGTCCGCGCGGATGCCCGGCTCGCCGCGGAAGCGCTCGTGGCCCGGCTCGGCGACACGGGCCCGGCACACTCCTGGCGTGAGAGCGTCGACGTGGCAGCCGCGCGGACCTACGACGCGGGTGACGACCTCGCCCCCGACGGGCGCCTCGACCCGCGCTCCACCGCTCGCCGCATCGCCGAGCTGCTGCCGGAAGACCGCGTCGTGGTGTCGGACGGCGGGCACTTCATCGGGTGGGCGAACATGTACTGGCCCGTCGCCGCCCCCGACCGCATGATGATGGTCGGCACCGCGTTCCAGTCGATCGGGCTCGGATGGCCGAGTGTCGTCGGGGCCGCTCTCGCGCGTCGCGAGTCCACCGTGGTGCTCACCTCCGGCGACGGTGGCGGCCTGATGGCGATCGCGGACCTGGAATCGGCCGTCCGGGCGGCCGGCGGACGAGGCATGGCAGTGGTCTGGAACGACGCGGCCTATGGAGCCGAGGTCAACCTCTACGGTCTCAAGGGACTGGCGGAAGGACCGATGCGCATCCCCCAGGTCGACTTCGCCGCGTTCGGGGCTGCGGTCGGCGCAGAGGGTATCGTCGTGCGCACGCTCTCCGACCTCGACCGGCTGGCGAGCTGGGTCGAGGAGGACCCGTCCTCACGTCGCTTCCTTCTTCTCGATCTGCGCATCTCAGGCGATGTGATCGCGCCGTACCAGCAGGAGATCATCCGCGTGAACTCCTGACCCGCAGGATCAGCGGCATCGCAAGGGGTTGTCGGCACGACGGCCACGTCGTGCCGACACCCCCGTCGATCATCCGAGACGTCGTCCACCGAGATGCCGACGCCTCCGTGCGATGACGAGGCCGCCTCCGAGCGCCAGCAGCAGCGCTCCGGCGAGGAGGAACGCGGTGCTGTCAGCTCCTGTCGTGGCGAGGCTGCCGTTCCCCGTCGCACCGGAACCGGTGCGTGCATCTCCCCGCCCACCGGGAGCACCACCCGGAGCCGCACCGGGCGCACTTCCCCCGGTCGATGCCGTGACGGTGACGGCAGCGGCCGTCTCCACTCCGTCCTGGTCGATGAGCACGATGCGATGGGCGCCTGGCGATGTATCGGCGGGAACGGTCACGGTCGCACGGAACCCGCCGGTCGCGTCGGTCGTCACGGTACCGAGCGGGATCGGGGTCGAACGCAGCTCGATCCGCAGCGTGGTGTCGGCGCGGAAGCCGGTGCCGGAGACCGTCACCGCACCCCCGGCAACAACCGATTCCGACTCGAGCGCCACGGCCGGCTGTGCGGGTTCCGGAGTGGTGCACCCGCCGTCGCAGACCGTGAAGTTCGCGAGCACCGCCTTGTGGTCGGAGGGCCACACGACATCCGGCGTCAGGATCGCGTCGGCGCTGTCGTCGACCACGCGCTGATTGCGCACGATCGTCGACTGCGGTCCCACCACGCTCGCTCCGTCGATCGCCAGCCGCTCATCCGGCGTGGCGAAGATGTAGTCGATACGGTCGCGCTCATCGGCGTCGGGAGCCCAGGTCAGAGATGACGTGGGGAACAGAGGATTGTCCGACGGCCACGTGAAGCCCGGATTCGCCGCGGGATCGGGGTGCACGGTGCGGAAGGCGTCGACCAGGCCACCGTCGAGCAGCGTCTGCGTCGTCTGCCAGGGAACGACGACGCCGTTGTGGTCGAAGAGCTCGGCGGTGGCGGCGGTCCAGTCCTGCGACGGCGGCTCGTTGAAGTCGCCGCCCACGACGGCGATCCGTCCGGCCGTACGCTCGGAGGCGATGTCGGCGAGCAGCTCGGCGGCAGCGGCCGGTCGACCGGACTGTGCGTTCGCCCGCAGGATGGCCTCGACGTCGGTCACCGGGGCGTCGAGCTTGTTCCAGGTGTTCCACCCTGCGGGCCAGTCGCCGTGGATCTCCCCGCCGTAGCCGCGCGGAAGGTACGTGGTGTACCAGCGGTATTCCAGGTGGCCGCCGTACACGACCACCTCGGATCCGTTCACGTCGATGACAGCCTTGGACCACCAGCGGCCGATCGTGTCGGTGGAGACGATCGGATAGCGCGAGACGATCCCGGTATCAGTGGCGGTGAGGTGCTGGTAGCCGAGCAGGGCGGCGACCTGAGCGGGCGCCTGACCCACCTCGGGGAGGAATGTCACGTCGGCGTCGGTCTGCGCGATGACGTCCGCGATCTGCCGAGCTCCGTCGGCGACCTGTGTGCCGCCGTGCCAGACGTTGAAGGTGAGAACGTTGAGGCCGCTCTTCCCATCGACTTCGGGCTTCGGTTCGGCTGGTGTAACGGGCTGGCCCGCATCCTCGTCTGTGACCGTGAGGTCGATCGGCCCGGCGAGCACGGTGTAGCCGTCGTCTTCGAGAAGGTAGACGTCGTACTCGCCCGCGCCCATCGTCGCCGAGTTGCGGGTCCAGCCGTCCCGACTCGACGGGTTCCATGTGACCTGGCCGGTCTGGTCGGCGACGTATCGCCAGTCCAGGGATGCCGGACCGCCGGGCACCGCGCCGTCGCGATAGATCCCGATCCAGTTGCGGTCGTGCACCGCCGAGCCGGCGTCGAACGAGAACGTGACCGTCTCGTCGACCCCGATGCGCGGAGCATCCAGCGTGAGCATCCCGTCCGCCGCCTGAGCGGCGGGGACGACGAGGAGACCGGCGAGGACGATGCCGGTGCCGAGCAGGGCGAGGAGTCCCCGCTTCGGCCGGGAGGCGGAGGTCATGACGAGGAGATCCTTTCGACGACGTGGCGCGTCGAAAGCTACGGCCGCCGGATGACCGGACCGTGACCGCGAGGTGAATGACAGAATCGGACGATGCCTGGTCTCCATCACGTCGAGCTGTGGATCGCCGATCTCGATGAGGTGCGCGCCGAGTGGCGCTGGGTCCTCGAGCGGGTGGGATTCTCCCTCGCGAGCGAGTGGAGCGGGGGCGAGTCCTGGGCCGCAGGGGGCACTTATCTCACGATCACGATGTCTCCGAATCTGTCGAGCTCCGCGCACGACCGTCGACGCGCCGGCCTCAACCATCTGGCTTTCCAGGGCGGTGATCGCACCGCGGTGGACGCGCTGATGGCCGAGGCCGAGCGCCACGGCTGGCGACCGCTGTATGCGGAACGCTACCCGCACGCCGGGGGTGAGCAGCACTACGCGGGCTGGCTCGCGAACGCTTCCGGCTTCAAGATCGAAGTGGTCGCGGACCCTTCGTAGCGGAGCAGGCGCGCTGCCAGACCCCTAGGCGGCGTAGTCGGGCAGCTCCTGCAACGTCCAGGTGTTCCCGTCCGGATCGTCGAACGATACGAACCGTCCCCAGTCGAGGTCCTCGACGCCACGTGCCTCGACGCCGAGCCCCTGCAGATGCGCGAGTGCCTCGTCGGCATCGGGCACCACCACCTGGATCGTGTTCTGCTGCCCCGGCTCGAGTTCGATGCCCAGCCCGGTGCCGAACGCGATCGAGCAGGCGGACCCCGGCGGTGTCATCTGCACGAAGCGCAGCCCCTCGACGGGCGTCTGGTCGTGATCGGCGTTGAAGCCGATCCTCTCGTAGAACTCCTTGGACCGGTCCACATCGGTCACCGGTACGAAGATGAGTTCGATCTTCCAGTCCATCGTGCACTCCTTCTGTCGGGCTCCCTCGCCCGTCGATGCTCACAGTACGCGGGGCCACCGACACCGCATCGACACCGACACCTGGATCGCACCGCCGCGATCCTCGGAGTCAGATCCACCCCTTGTCGAGCGCGATACGCACCGCCTGTGCTCGGTTGGCAGCCCCGGTCTTGCCGATGGCGGCGGACAGGTGGTTGCGCACGGTGCCGGCCGACAGGAACACCTCGGCGGCGATCGCGGCCGCCGAGCGTCCGTCCGCGGCGAGTCGCAGCACCTGGCGTTCCCGATCGCTGAGCGGGTTCGCTCCGTCGAACAGGCTGTCGGCGGCGAGCGCCGGATCCAGGACCCGCAGCCCCGAGTGCACACGGCGGACGGCGTCGGCGAGTGTCTCGGCTGGGGTGTCCTTGACGATGAATCCGCTCGCACCGGAGTCCAACGCGGAGCGCAGATAGCCGGGGCGCGCGAAGGTCGTGACCACGAGGATGCGCGTCCCCGCGCTCACCTCCCTGATCCGTCGGGTCGCCTCCACGCCGTCCATGCCCGGCATCTGGATGTCCATCAGACACACGTCGGGGTGGAGCTCCTCGGCCAGCCGCACGGCCTCCGCGCCGTCCGAGGCCATGCCGACCACGGCCAGGTCGGGCTCGAGGTCGAGCAGCGCACCGAGCGCGCCGCGCACGAGCGCCTGATCGTCGGCGATCAGCAATCGGATCGAGCCCTCGCCACGCATGTTCACCAGGTCACCTCCACGCGCGTTCCGCCCGTCTCGCTCGGGCCGAGGGCGAAGGCCGCCCCCGCGGCCGCCGCACGCTCCCGCATGCCGCGGATGCCGTTGCCCTCGGCGGTCGCGATGCCCACCCCGTCGTCCTCCACCGCGAGCCTCCCCGGCAGCAGGAGCACCCGCACGGTGTGCGCCCGCGAATGCCGCAGGACATTGGTCGTCGCCTCGCGGAGGATCCAGCTCGCGGTGATCGCCTGCACCGGCGACAGCGCCTCCGGCTCACCCTCGATCCGGACCTCGATGTCGGCGGCGCGGAACGAGTCGCGGGTGGACGCGAGCTGCTCGACGAGGGTCGTCGCCCGCGCCCCGGCAACCGTCGAACGGACTCCGGCGATCGCCTCGGCCGTCAGCCGCTCGATGTCTGCGAGCTCGGCCCTGGCGCGTTCTGGGTCGGAGTCCATCAGCCTCCGCACCAGCTGGGCCTTGAGACCGACCACCGTCAGCGAATGCCCGATCAGGTCGTGCACATCGCGGGCCACGGCTTCGCGTCCCTCGCTCGTCGCCAGTTCGAGGCCGAGCCGCTCCGCCTCGGCCGAACGCAGGATGAGCCACGTCGACACCGTGTTGACCACGCCCAGCAGTGCGACGATCGCGAGCACCGACAGATAGCTCAGTCCGCCGGGCAGCAGGAACACGCAGAGCGCGGTCACGGTGACCGCCGCGATCGTCGTGATCCAGTGCCAGACGCGCGTCAGACCGTAGGACGCGAACGACATGATGAACGGCAGGAAGCTGAGCGCCGAGCCGCCTTCCGCCGGCACCGAGATCAGGGCGCAGACGATGAGCGCGGCGAAGGTGACCCACTGCCGCTTCGACGGAGGGCGCCCCAGCCCGCCACCGCCGCGCATGCCGTGCATGAAGCCGGTGACGTACAGCACGACGAAGGCCACCAGCGCCGACCAGCCCACCACCACCCAGGCGAGGGGCGCCTCCGAACCGAGCAAGGCGATCACGGGATAGACGAGGAACACCAGCCAGACCACAGCCATCAGCCAGCCGAACCGCGCCCACGGATCCTTTCCCGTGGCGCGGTTCGACGTGCGCTTCTCGTGCGGGGTCATCCGTCCAACCTACTGTCGCGGCGTGCCACTACTGCCGCGCCCGCGAGCGCTTCATCCCCATCGCGACGAGGAGCGCGAACAGAGCGAGCCAGACGGCCACGTTCAGGAACAGCATCCACAGCGGGTCGGTCTGCCCCGTCGTGAGCACCCCGTCGGTGAGAGGCCAACGGCTCAGCGCGACGAAACCGTAGAGAGGGGTGAACCGGGCGATGTCGAGCATCACCCCGTCGAGGGGCATGAATACGTTGCCGAAGAACGCGAAGAACGTCATCGAGATGGAGGCGAGTGCTGCGGCCGAATCAGAGCTGAAGAAGAGCCCCACCCCGAGGCCGAACAGTCCGTACATGAGACCGATCCCGAGGATGATGCCCGCCGTCGCGACCCACCGCCAGGCGTCCTCGGCCTGAGCACCGGTCATCATCCCTGCCGCGAACACCGCGACCAGGGCGAGCGCGGCGAAGGACACGGCAGTGAGCAGCTTGGTGAGCGCATACCCCGCAGTGGTGAGCGGGGTCATCGCGAGCTGCCGCCCCCACCCCTGCTTCGCCTCGGTCGCCGCGAGCGAGGTGAGCGAGCTCATCGCGACAGCGGTGCCGTACGCGGCCATCGAGGTCATCACGTAGAACGAGACGTTCCCGTGGCCGGCCGAGAGCGATCCGTATCCCATCCCGGCGCCGAACAGCAGGTACATCGCAACCGGCATCGCCAGGGTGAACGCGAGCGTGTAGGGGTTGCGCAGCTGGCGGATGCCTTCGATGCGCAGCATGGTGGGTGAGACGAGCATGTCAGTTCTCCGTCAGAGCAGTGAAGGCGGTTTCGAGGGTGGGAGCGGCGATCTCCAGGTCGTGGGCGCCGCCGTCGAGGAGGATCCGGGCTGCCGCATCGGAGTCCGTCGCGCGCAGACTGAGACGATCTCCGTCCACCCGCACGGCGGCGATCCCGTCCGTGGCGTTCAGAGCCGCGACGAGCACGGTCGGGCTGTGGTCGACCGTCGCGGACACCGTCCGCTCTCCGAGGCTGGCGCGCAGCAGCGCGGTGGGGGCGTCTGCGACGACCGTTCCGCGATGCATCACGACGGTCCGCCGGGCGAACTGCTCCGCCTCTTCGAGGTAGTGGGTGGCGAAGACGATCGTGCGTCCGGCATCGGCATCCGCGCGCATCACGTCCCAGAAATGGCGGCGGGCCGTGACGTCCATGCCCGCCGTCGGCTCGTCGAGCACCAGGATGTCGGGGTCGGAGATCATCGCGAGCGCGAACTTCACGCGCTGCTGCTCGCCGCCCGAGCACTTCGACACCCGTCGGCGGGCGAGTGCGGTGAGGTCGGCGCGTGCCATGACCTCGTCGACCCTGCCGCGTGCGTCGTCTCCGTAGAGGGAGGCGATGAGGCGCACGGTCTCCCCGACGGTGAGGTCCCCCAGCAATCCGCCCGTCTGAAGCACGGCGCCGATCGCCCCGCTCGCGGTGGCGCGCTGCGGTGCGACACCGAGCACCCGCACTGCGCCACTGCTCGGCTCGGTGAGTCCCAGCAGCATGTCGAGCGTGGTCGTCTTGCCCGCTCCGTTCGGCCCCAGCAGCGCCACGACCTCGCCCCGCCGGATGGACAGGTCGACCCCGTCCACCGCCTGCACACGGCGCTCCCCGGCGCCGAAGTGTCGTTTCACGGCGCTGAGTTCGAGCACCACGGGGTCATCGGTGAGGGCAGCGGAAGCCGGTCGCGCGGTGACCCGCGTCGCCGATCCGTCCACGGAGGTGTTGTCCATGCCTCCAGCCTCGCCCGAGTCCGACGAGGATTCCGGAGGGCGGTGTCATCTCCTCGACGTGACACGTGTCATGTCGAGCCCTCGGCTCATCGTGCCGGGAGCAGCGCCCCCTCGAGGAACTCGGAGAGCTCGGCCGTGTCGTCCAAGGGCAGGATCGCCGCCACGTACTGGTCGGGGCGCACCACGACCACCACGCCGTCGCGCGACAGCTCTCGCGCTGCGAAGATGTCGGTCTCCGTCCACTTGCTGGGGCCCGCCGCGTAGACCTTCTCCCAGTCGGTGAGCCCGAGCGGGCCGGTCTTCGGCTGGAACAGCTCGGGTGCCGAGGTGACCTCGACCTCCTCGAAGGGCTGCTGGTAGACGGCCTTGACGTCGAAGATCGCATCGACGTCGGCATCCGCCGGAGTGAAGCGCGCGAACAGCGGAGCGGCCTGCTCCGCCCATGCGGCGAGTGCTTCGCCGGTGCGGTCGCCGAATGCGTACACGCGCCAGCGCCCGTCGGCCTTCGCGTGGTGTCCGAGGTGCACCACGTTGCCGTCGCCGACGCGCACGACCTCGGCCGACTTGAACCGCTTGCCCAGGGGGTAGCCCGCGGCCAGCGCCTGGTGCGCGTCGGTCCCGGTGATCATGGAGGACGTGTACTGCGTCATGAACCCGGACGGGAACTCGGCCGTTGCGAGGTAATACGTGGCGAGCTCGTTGGGGTCGGAGATCTCCTCGGGCTTGCGGGCCATCAGGCTCGACCATTCGCGGTCGAAGTCGATCAGCTGTTGAGCGACCGGGCGCCGCTCGGCACCGTACGTGGCCAGGAGCGCTTCGGGGGCACGGCCGGTGAGGACCGACCCCAGCTTCCAGCCGAGGTTGAAGCCGTCCTGCATGGACACGTTCATGCCCTGGCCGGCCTTGGCGCTGTGGGTGTGGCAGGCGTCGCCGGTGAGGAACACGCGGGGTGTGCGGCCGGAGCCGTCGATCACATCGTCGAAGCCGTCGGTCACGCGGTGGCCAACCTCGTACACGCTGTGCCAAGCGACCTCCCGCACGTCGAGCGTGTAGGGGTGCAGGATCGCGTTGGCGCGACGGATGATCTCCTCGATGGGCGTCTGGCGCACCCGGTGGTCGTCGTCCTCCGCGACCTCGCCGAGGTCGATGTACATGCGCGAGAGGTATCCGCCCTCGCGCGGGATGTGCAGGATGTTGCCCGCCTCCGAGTTGATGGCGCACTTGGTGCGCCAGTCCGGGAAGTCGGTGTTCACGAGCACGTCCATCACACCCCAGGCATGCGCGGCGGAGGCGCCGACATGCGTGCGGCCGATCGCCTGTCGCACACCGCTGCGTGCACCGTCGCACCCGGCGACGAACTTCGCATGGATCGTGCGTTCTTCCCCCGCGCGCTCACCGGCGATGTAGCGGATCCCCACCTCGACCGGGTACTCCCCCTCGTCGTGGACCGTGAGCCCGGTGAACTCGATCCCGTAGTCGGGCACGATCCGCCCCGGGCCGTTGGCCGCGGCCTCGGCGAAGTAGTCGAGCACGCGCGCCTGGTTCACGATGAGGTGCGGGAACTCGCAGATGTCGTAGGCGTAGTCGGCCGTCCGGGAGGTGCGGACGATCTCGTCGCGCTTGTCGGGGTCCGGACCCCAGAAGTTCATCCAGCCGATGTTGTAGGCCTCGGCGATGATCCGCTCGGCGAACCCGAACGCCTGGAACGTCTCGACGCTGCGCGGCTGGATGCCGTCGGCCTGTCCGAGCGGGAGGCGGCCGTCGCGCTTCTCGATGATGCGGGTGGAGATCTCGGGGTACTGCGCCATCTGGGCGGCCAGCAGCATTCCTGCAGGCCCCGATCCGACGATGAGCACGTCGATCTCGTCAGGGAGGTCGGTGGGGCGGGCTGCGCCGATGCCGGCCGCGTCCTGCACACGCGGGTCAGCGGACACATAGCCGTGGTGGTGGAACTGCATCGTCGTCGATTCCTTCCGGACGTCTTCGTCGGGTCAAGCGCGTCGGGTCATGCGCTTCGGGTCGTGTATGAGGAGCTCTTGCGCGAAGAACAGGCTTGTTCTATATTCGAACAGAGAGTTCTACTATTGAACACAGCCTAGACCGCGCCGTCCGTCATCGCAAGGGAGCGCCCCCATGCCCGGCAGCACCACGTCTCCCGCTTCGCAGACCCTGAGCCGCGGCATCCGAATCCTCGAGGTGCTCGCCGACGCCCGCGCGTCCCTGACGATCGACGAGCTCGCGTCCCGACTCGGCGTGCATCGCTCGATCGCCTATCGGCTGCTGCGCACGCTGGAGGACCACGGACTCGTCACGCGCGACGCCGCAGGGGCCGTGAGCCTCGGCGCCCGGATGGCCGCACTCGCCGCCGGCGTCGCGCACGACCTTCAGGCCGAGGCACTCCCCGAGCTCACGTCGATCGCCAACGAGCTCGGCATGACCTGCTTCCTCGGCGTGCTGGACGGCGAGGAGTGCATCACGCTCGCGAGCGTCGAGCCCCGACATGCCGTCGCGAGCGTCGCCCAGCGCCCCGGCGCCCGTCACCCGGTCACGGTCGGCGCACCAGGCAAGGCCATCCTGTCGCAGCTCCCCGCGGACGAATGGCCGGAGGTCGTGCCGCCGACTCTCGCCGACGATGTGGAGAAGGCCCGCATCCGCGGCTACGCGACGAGCCATGACGAGGTCATCCCCACAGTGCAGGCCGTCGCCGTCCCCCTCGCCCTGCGCGGGCAGCGCCCCGCCGCGATCGCCGTGGTGCACGTGTCCACCGACATCGACGAGACCGAGATCGCCGCGCGCCTGCAGCGGGCGGCGTCCGACATCCGCGACGCTCTCGACGGCTGACGCCGGGCTCCACGCACGCGCACGCGTGCAGACGAGCACTCCCGTCGCACTTCCTGTCGGTCTCCGAGAGGGCAGACGACAGGAAATGCGACGGGAGCAGATCGCAGCGCGGTGGGTCAGGCCTTCGCGAGTCCGTAGATCGGGCTGACGGACTGCTCCTCTTCGTGATCCGGTCCGAGCGGGATGCCGGAGCGGTCGCGAAGCAGAAGGGTCGCGACGAGGCCGAGCACCGTCATGCCGGCCAGGTACCAGGTGACAGCTCCCGTCGATCCCGTCGCCTTCACGATGGCCGTCGCGATCGTCGGCGCGAAGGCGCCGCCGGCGATGGCGCCGATCGCGTACGAGATCGAGACGCCGGAGAAGCGGATGCTCGCAGGGAACAGCTCGGCGTACAGCGCCGCCTGCGGACCGTACGTGAAACCGAGGCCGATGGTGAGGATCGCAAGTCCCGCGAACAGCAGCCCGATCTCCCCGGTGTTGACCAGCGGGAACAGCGTGAACACACCCACCAGCTGCAGCACCCAGCCGATGATGTACGTCGTGCGGCGGCCGATGCGGTCGGACAGCCACCCCGCGAGGAGCGTCGTGAGCAGCCAGGTGACCGCAGATCCGGCGACAGCCCAGAGGACGGGGCCGCGCTCGAGGCCGATGGGGCCCGCGGGATCGGTGGCGTACCCCTGGATGTATCCGCCGGTGGTCATGTAGCCGACCGCGTTGTTGCCGGCGAACACGAACGCGGCGACGATCACGAGCAGCAGGTGCTTGCGGAACAGCTGCGCGATCGGCATCTTCGCCTTCTCCTTGCGGGCGGCGAGCTCGGTGAACACGGGGCTCTCCTCGACCTTGCGACGCACGTAGTAGCCGACCAGGATCAGCACGACACTCAGCAGGAACGGCACGCGCCAGCCCCAGGCGAGGAACTGGTCGCCGGGGGCGATCACCGTCATGAGCGCCATCACACCGGAGGCGAGCAGGAGGCCGAGAGGCACGCCGATCTGCGGGGACGCTCCGAAGATGCCGCGCTTCTTGCGGGGCGCATGCTCGACGGCCATCAGCACGGCACCACCCCACTCACCGCCCGCCGAGATGCCCTGCACGATGCGCAGCAGCACCAGCAGGATCGGCCATCAGGCCGATGGTCTCGTACGTGGGCAGGATGCCGATGAGGGCGGTGGCCGCACCCATCAGGATCAGCGTCCACATCAGCACGGCCTTGCGCCCGAGCTTGTCGCCGTAGTGGCCGGCGAGGAAGGCGCCGAGGGGGCGGAACAGGAAGCTGACGCCGACCGTCGCGAAACCGATCAGGGCGCTGTTCTCGCCGAGCGGGGCGAAGAAGAGCTGGCCGAAGACGAGACCGACGGCCGTGGCGTAGATGAAGAAGTCGTACCACTCCACGGTGGTTCCGACGACGGTGGCGAACACGACACGACGTCTGTCTGCCGCTGTCGCGATGGTTCCGGTGGGCGTGAACCCAGCCTGTGACTGCCCGCTCATGGGGTGTCTCCTTTGGTTGTGACCGCATTGTCACGGCGCGCGACGGACGTGAATCCGGAGTGCTTGCCGAGGGGTGAACCGATAATATATGATTTCGAATACGACGCACAAGGCGTCGCGCAGGCCACTGACAGCGCGAGGAGGCGCCCCGTGACGGAACCCATCGACCGCCCCGGCAAGATCATCGCGATCCACCTGAGCTACGCCTCCCGAGCGGATCAGCGCGGCCGGCGCCCCGCCGCCCCCTCCTACTTCTTCAAGCCGGCCAGCTCCGTCGGCGTCTCCGGCGGCACCGTCGAGCGGCCGGCCGGTACCGAGCTGCTCGCGTTCGAGGGAGAGATCGCGCTCGTGATCGACTCGGCCGCGCGCCGCGTCTCCCTCGACGACGCCTGGTCCCACGTGGGCTGGGTGACCGCCTCGAACGACCTCGGCCTGTACGACCTGCGCGCCAACGACAAGGGCTCGAACGTCCGCTCCAAAGGCGGCGACGGCTACACCCCGATCGGCCCCGAGCTGATCGATGCCCGCACCGTCGACCCCGCGGCGCTGCGCGTGCGCACCTGGGTCAACGGCGAACTCCGCCAGGACGACACCACGGCAGGGCTGATCTTCCCGCTCGCCCAACTCGTCGCCGACCTCTCCCAGCACTTCACGCTCGAGCCCGGCGATGTGATCCTCACCGGCACCCCCGCCGGCTCATCCGTCATCGTCCCCGGCGACGTCGTCGAGGTCGAGGTGGACGCACCGGATGCACCGGGAGCCCCGAGCTCGGGTCGCCTCGTCACCACCGTGACCCAGGGCGAGACTCCTTTCGACGCAGAGATCGGCTCGCTCCCCGCCGTGGACGACCTGCAGCGCACCGAGGCATGGGGCTCGCGGGCGGAAGCAGGACTGCCTCCCGTCGAGAAGGCTCCCGGCCTCTCCCCCGAACTGCGCGCACAGTTGCTGGAGGCGCCGACGGCCGGGCTCTCGGCACAGCTCCGCAAGCGCGGACACCACTCCTGCTTCATCGACGGCGTCTCGGTCAACATTCCGGGACAGAAGATCGTCGGCACCGCGAAGACGCTGCGCTTCGTCCCGTTCCGCGAAGACCTCTTCGCCTCGCACGGCGGCGGCTACAACGCCCAGAAGCGGGCGTTCGACGCCGTGGAGGACGGCGAGGTCATCGTGATCGAAGCTCGCGGCGATGCCACGACGGGCACGCTCGGCGACATCCTGGCCCTGCGCGCCAAGGTGCGCGGCGCAGCGGGAGTGGTCACAGACGGCGGCGTCCGCGACTACGACGCGGTGGCCGAGATCGGCCTTCCCGTGTTCTCGCAAGGCGCGCACCCGTCGGTGCTCGGTCGCAAGCACGTGCCGTGGGACGTGGATGTCACGATCTCCTGCGGCGGCGCGACCGTGCAGCCCGGCGACATCATCGTCGGCGACAGCGACGGCGTGATCGTGATCCCACCGTCCCTGGCCGCCGAGGTCGCGGCGAGCGCCGTCGCGCAGGAGATCGAAGACGCCTGGATCGCCGAGCAGGTCGCCGCAGGACACCCGGTCGACGGCCTCTTCCCCTTGAACGCCGAGTGGCGGGCCCGCTACGAGAAGGCCGTGTCCGACGGGAGCGTGCGATGACCGCGACGGCGGCGAGCAAGTCCGAGGTCGCCTACGAATGGCTGCGCTCGCGCATCACGGGCCACATGTTCAGCCCCGGCTACCGGCTGGTGCTGGGGTCAATCGCCGATGACCTCCAGATGAGCGTCGTCCCGGTGCGCGAGGCGATCCGCCGCCTCGAGGCCGAAGGGCTCGTGACGTTCGAGCGCAACGTCGGCGCGCGGGTGACCCTCGTCGACGAGAGCGAGTATGCGCACACGATGCAGACTCTCGGCCTCGTCGAAGGCTGTGCCACCGCCCTGTCCGCTCCCCTGCTCGATGACCAGGCGCTCGATGAGGCCGCCCGGATCAACGACCGGATGGCGCGGATGCTCGACCATCTCGACGCGCACGCCTTCACCGAGCTCAACCGCCAGTTCCATTCGGTGCTGTTCGAACCGTGCCCCAACCCGCATCTGCTCGATCTCGTGCATCGGGGCTGGTCGCGGCTCTCCGGCATCCGTGAGACGACCTTCGCCTCGATTCCAGGGCGCGCCCAGCATTCGGTCGAGGAGCACACCGAGATCCTCGACCTCATCCGCGCGGGCGCCGACCCGCTCGAGATCGAACTCGCCGCCCGCAACCACCGCTGGCGCACGATGGACGCGTTCCTCGACGCCCTGCACACCCGTTCCGCCCAGACGACTTCCGCACAGACGATGTCAGCACAGACGACTTCCGCACAGACGACCGGAGAAACCTCATGACCGATTCGCGCATCCCCGCAGACCTTCCCGACCACATCCAGCACTACATCGACGGCGCCTTCGTGGATTCCGTCGACGGCGACACGTTCGACGTGCTCGACCCGGTGACGAACAAGACCTACACCACGGCCGCCGCCGGCAAGAAGGCCGACATCGAGCTCGCGGTGGCCGCAGCCAAGCGCGCCTTCGACGAGGGGCCCTGGCCGCGTATGCTGCCGCGCGAGCGCTCCCGGGTGCTGCACAGGATCGCCGACATCGTCGAGTCGCGCGACGCCCGGCTCGCCGAGCTGGAGTCCTACGACTCCGGGCTGCCGATCACGCAGGCACTCGGTCAGGCCCGCCGCGCCGCCGAGAACTTCCGCTTCTTCGCCGACCTGATCGTGGCCCAGGCCGACGACGCCTTCAAGGTGCCCGGCAAGCAGATGAACTACGTCAACCGCAAGCCGATCGGCGTCGCCGGGCTCATCACCCCGTGGAACACGCCGTTCATGCTCGAGTCCTGGAAGCTCGGGCCCGCGCTCGCGACCGGCAACACGGTCGTGCTGAAGCCGGCCGAGTTCACGCCCCTCTCCGCCTCGCTGTGGGCGGGCATCTTCGAGGAGGCAGGCCTGCCGCAGGGCGTCTTCAACCTCGTGAACGGCCTCGGCGAAGACGCCGGCGACGCGCTGGTGAAGCACCCCGACGTGCCGCTCATCTCCTTCACCGGCGAGAGCCGCACGGGGCAGATCATCTTCGGCAACGCGGCACCGTTCCTCAAGGGCCTGTCGATGGAGCTCGGCGGCAAGTCGCCCGCCGTCGTGTTCGCCGATGCCGACCTGGAGGCCGCCGTCGACGCGACCATCTTCGGCGTCTTCTCCCTCAACGGCGAGCGCTGCACCGCCGGCTCCCGCATCCTGGTCGAGCGGTCGATCTACGAGGAGTTCGTGGAGCGCTACGCCGCGCAGGCGAAGCGCGTCAAGGTCGGCTACCCGCATGACCCCGCCACGGAGGTGGGCGCGCTCGTGCACCCCGAGCACTACGACAAGGTGATGTCCTACGTCGAGATCGGCAAGACCGAGGGCCGCCTGGTAGCGGGCGGCGGTCGCCCGGAAGGGTTCGACGAGGGGAACTTCGTCGCACCGACCGTGTTCGCCGATGTCTCCCCCGATGCCCGCATCTTCCAGGAGGAGATCTTCGGGCCGGTGGTCGCGATCACGCCGTTCGACTCGGACGCGGAAGCGCTGTCGCTCGCGAACAACACCAAGTACGGTCTCGCAGCGTACATCTGGACCAACGACCTCAAGCGCGCACACAACTTCGCGCAGTCGGTCGAGGCCGGCATGGTGTGGCTGAACAGCAACAACGTACGGGACCTGCGTACTCCGTTCGGCGGAGTGAAGGCCTCGGGCCTCGGCCACGAGGGCGGCTACCGCTCGATCGACTTCTACACCGATCAGCAGAGCGTGCACATCACGCTCGCGGAGCACTCGCACAACCCGACCTTCGGCAAGAACTGACCCCACTGTCTCGTTCCGGTCGCACTTTCTGTCGCTCTGCGGGCGCGGAAGCGACAGAAAGTGCGACCGGAACCCTCACGCAAGGACGCTGACATGACACACCGCGAAGATATGACCCTGACCTCCTCGGGCTTCTACGTCTCCCAGGAGGCGCCGATCCGCTCGGACAACCCCATCGCGACGCCGCAGAGCTCGCCGCCGGACATCCTCCGCTGCGCCTACATGGAGCTCGTGGTCACCGACCTCGCCGCGTCGCGCCAGTTCTACGTCGACGTCCTGGGGCTGTACGTGACCGCGGAGGACGACGAGGCGATCTACCTGCGCTCGACGGAGGAGTTCATCCACCACAACCTCGTACTGCGCAAGGGGCCCATCGCCGCTGTCGCCGCCTTCTCGTATCGAGTGCGCACGCCGGAGGACCTCGACCGCGCCGTCGAGTTCTACACCGAGCTCGGCTGCGAGGTCCGCCGCAAGGAAGACGGCTTCGTCAAGGGCATCGGAGACTCGGTGCGCGTGGTCGACCCGCTCGGCTTCCCCTACGAGTTCTTCTACGCCACCGAGCACGTCGAGCGGATGTCGTGGCGGTACGACCTGCACATCCCCGGCGAACTGGTGCGGCTCGACCACTTCAACCAGGTCACTCCGGATGTGCCGCGCGCCGTCGGCTTCATGCAGGACCTCGGCTTCCGCGTCACAGAGGACATCCAGGACGAGGAGGGCACGGTGTACGCCGCCTGGATGCGCCGCAAGCCCACCGTGCACGACACGGCCATGACCGGCGGCGACGGACCCCGCATGCACCACGTGTGCTTCGCGACGCATGAGAAGCACAACATCCTCGCGATCTGCGACAAGCTCGGTGCTCTGCGCCGCTCCGACTCGATCGAGCGCGGACCCGGCCGTCACGGCGTGAGCAACGCGTTCTACCTCTACCTGCGCGACCCCGACGGGCACCGCGTCGAGGTGTACACGCAGGATTACTACACGGGCGACCCCGACAATCCCGTCGTCACGTGGGACGTGCACGACAACCAGCGTCGCGACTGGTGGGGGAACCCGGTGGTGCCGTCCTGGTACACCGATGCCTCGCTGGTGCTCGATCTCGACGGCAACCCGCAGCCTGTGGTCGCCCGCACGGACTCCAGCGAGATGGCGGTGACCATCGGTGCCGACGGCTTCTCCTACACGCGCGCCGACGACGACAAGGACATGCCCGAATACAAGCAGGGCGAGTACAAGCTCGGCCACCAGCTCTAGGAGGATCCGATGCTGCCTGAGGAGACGATCGCCGCGATCGCCGCAGAACTCGCCGAGGCCGACCGCGCACACGGCGTGATCCCGCGCATCACCGCACGGTATCCGGAGGCGACGGTCGAGGATTCCTACGCGATCCAGGGCGTCTGGAGGGACTCGCAGATCGCCGCGGGGCGCCGGCTCGTGGGGCGCAAGATCGGCCTGACCTCGAAGGCGATGCAGCAGGCGACGGGCATCACCGAACCCGACTACGGCGTCATGTTCGACGACACCGTGTACGAGTCCGGCGCCGAGATCCCCGTCGACCACTTCTCGAACGTGCGCATCGAGGTCGAGCTGGCCTTCGTGCTGAAGACGCCGCTCGAGGGGCCGGACTGCACCCTCGAGGATGCTCTCGCCGCGATCGACTACGCGGTGCCGGCGCTCGAGGTGCTGAACTCGCACATCGAGCTCGAGGGTCGCACGATCGTCGACACCATCAGCGACAACGCCGCCTACGGGGCGATGGTGCTCGGGACGGTGCACAAGCGCCCGGACGAGATCGATCTGCGCTGGGTGCCCGGCGTGCTCTCCCGCAACGGAGAGATCGAGGAGACCGGTGTCGCCGCCGGGGTGCTCGGGCATCCGGCCACTGGCGTGGCGTGGCTCGCGAACAAGTTCCACCAGCACGGCGCGCGTCTCGAAGCGGGCGAGATCATCCTGGCAGGATCGTTCACACGCCCGATGTGGGTGTCGCGCGGCGACGAGGTGCTGTGCGATTACGGACCGATGGGAACAATCGCATGCCGCTTCGTCTAGCTCCGTCCTTCCGCGAGCAGGTGGCCGACTCCGACCGATCGCTTGTCGGGATGTGGGTCTGCTCCGGCAGCCCGCTGCTCGCCGAGGTCGCCGCGGGGTCGGGACTCGACTGGCTGCTGATCGACATGGAGCACTCGGCGAACACGCTGGAGTCCGTGCTCGTGCAGCTTCAAGCGGTCGCCGCCTACCCGATCGCTCCCCTCGTGCGGGTGCCGTCGAATGACACCGTCGCGATCAAGCAGATCCTCGACCTCGGGGCGCAGAACCTCATCGTCCCGATGGTGTCGTCCGCCGAAGAGGCGCGCACCGCCGTCGCCGCGACCCGGTACCCGCCGGAGGGCGTGCGCGGAGTGGGTAGCGCTCTGGCACGCAGCGCCCGCTGGAATCGCGTCGACCGGTATCTGCAGGAGTCAGCGCAGCACGTCTCCCTCACCGTGCAGATCGAGACGGCTGCGGGCGTCGAAGCCGCCTCCGAGATCGCGGCGGTCGACGGCGTCGACGCGGTGTTCGTCGGTCCCTCCGACCTCTCCGCGTCGATGGGATTGCTCGGCCAGCAGACGCACCCCGAGGTCACGGCCGCCGTCGAGAGGGTCTTCGCCGCCGTCAAGGCTGCGGGCAAGGCCGTGGGTGTGAACGCCTTCGACCCCACGGCCGCCGATGCCTATCTCGCAGCGGGCGCCGACTTCGTGGCGGTCGGAGCCGACGTGGCGCTGCTCGCCCGCGCCTCCGAGGCTCTGGCCGCCCGCTTCATCGCCGTGGATGCCGCCGACCGCGCCAGCTACTGACCGTTCGAATCGCGCGAATCGTTGTATCCAGCCCCTGGATGCACCCATTTGCGCGATTCGAAGAGTTCCGGGCCGTGGCAGGATAGCCGGGTGCACAGAGGCGAGGTCATGAGGTGATCCGCGGGCTCGCCGCGATGCAGGACCGCAACTTCCGCTGGTTCTTCCTGGCCCGTGCCATCACGATGATCGCCGGCTCGATGTCGTCGATCGCGCTCGCGTTCGCCGTCCTCGAGATCGACAACGACGCCAGGTCGCTGTCGCTCGTGCTCGCTGCGTTCACGATCAGCAACATCGTGTTCGTGCTGTTCGGCGGAGTGATCGCCGACCGTCTCCCCCGCGCGCTGATCATCCAGGCCTGCTACGTGGTCGACATCCTCTCGATCGGCACGATCGCGGCACTGCTGTTCACCGGCACCGCCACGATCCCCCTGCTCATCGTGCTGTCGATCGTGAACGGCGCCTCCACGGCGTTCGTGCTCCCCGCGATGCAGGGCATCATCCCTCAGCTCACAACGCCGGAGCACCTGCAGCAGGCGAACGCGATGCTGTCCTTCGTGCGGTCCGCCGTGACCATCGGCGGCCCGATCATCGCGGGCGTCCTGGTGGCGACGGCGGGGCCGGCGTGGGCGATGGTGGTGCAGGCCGCCGGCTGGGTGATCGCGATCCCGGTGCTCGCGCTCGTGAAGCTGCCGCCACCCTCGCACGCGGGCGGCACCACGATGTTCCACGACCTCCGCATCGGCTGGCGGGAGTTCTGGAGCCGGTCGTGGCTGTGGACGATCGTGCTGGCCTTCATGATCATGAACGCCATCCACGTTGGTGCGTGGGGCGTCGTCGGTCCGTACATCGCCAAGAACAACGACCTGCTGGGCATCACCGGCTGGGGATGGGTGGTCAGCGCGGAAGGCGTCGGGGTGCTGCTGATGACCCTGCTGCTGATGTGGTTCCCGCTGCGACGACCGCTGCGCTACGGGATGATCGGCATGGCCGCGTTCGCGATCCCCGTCACCATCCTGGGCATCCACCCCGCCGTGGTGCTGCTGGCCATGGCCGCCTTCATCGCGGGTGCCGGGGCCGAGGTGTTCAGCACCGGCTGGAACCTCGCGATGATGGAGAACATCCCCGGCGAGAAGCTCTCCCGGGTGTCGAGCTACGACATGCTCGGGAGCTTCGTCGTGATGCCGATCGGAACCCTCGTCTACGGCTGGCTGATCACGCACGCGGATCCGGCGACCGTTCTGATCACGTCCGGGGCCGTCTACGCGGGCGTCGCGCTCATCACGCTCACGGTGCCGAGCGTGTGGCGGATGGGCAGGCCGGAAACCGCGACGCTCCCCGCGTGAGCGAGCGGATTCATAGCATCGACCGCGAGACTGTGGACATGACCTTCGCCGCACTCCAGCCCCTCGCCGATCGTGCCGCCCTCTTCGTCGCGCTCCGTCAGGACGCTCTCTCCGCTGCTGCCGATGCCCTCGGCGAGCACCGTTGGGACGCCGACCTCGCTGCCGGCACGATCACGTTCACGGCCGACGCGGACTCGTCGCGCCAGCTCGTCACCCGCGCCCACCTGATCGCGACGATCGCTCCTGGCCCCCGTTCCCTCCTCTGGGCGTGGGCTCACCCGAGCGGCGATCCCCAGGGCATCGCAGGGCAGCTGCACGCCTACGGCAGCGAGCACGGCATCGCAGAGCTGACCACGGCCGAGGTGCCGTTCCCCGACGGCGCCTCCGGCGACGACGCATGGATCGCTCAGGCTGCACACACGATCGGCGGCGTCGCGGTCGAGCTCACCGGCCGTTCCCCGTACTACTCCGCCCCGGTCGGCAACGGAACCCGCGCCGTGTTCCTGCTCGATGCGCCGCTCGCACCCCTCACGGTCGCGGATGCGGTCATCGCGCTGCCCCGGGTGCTCTCCGCCACCGCTGTCCCTGACGCGCGCACGTCTGTCTGGGACCTCGCGCGCCTCGCGGGGTGGACCCTCACCTGGACGGACGAGGCGTTCTCCGGGGCGACGGTGTCGGATGCCACCGGAACCGCGAGCTTCCGTTTCGACGAGCAGGCCCGCATCAGCGGAATCGAGAGCTCGCTGCACAGCCAGGGGTGATCGCGAGCGACGGATGCTCGACGAGTCGGGTTGATACGACCTCGCGACGCGAAGAAAGGCGCCCATCCTCCAGGATGGGCGCCTTTCTCGTCTCGAGGTCTAGTCGTCAGAGCGATCGCTCCGCGGCCTCCACGACGTTCGTCATGAGCAGCGCGACCGTCATGGGCCCGACGCCGCCCGGGTTCGGGGAGATGTACCCGGCGACCTCTGCGACGTCCGGCGCGACATCTCCGAAGACGATGTTCTTCCCGGTCTCGGCGTCGGTCTCGCGCGTCACGCCCACATCGAGCACGGCGGCTCCGGGCTTGATATCTTCTGCGCGGATCAGGTGCTTCACGCCGGCTGCGGCGACGATCACATCGGCCTCGCGGAGGTACTTCGGCATGTCGACGGTGCCGGTGTGGGTGAGCGTGACCGTCGCGTTCAGGTCACGACGGGTCAGCAGCAGCCCGATGGAGCGGCCGATGGTCACCCCGCGGCCGACCACCACCACGTGCTTGCCCTTGAGGTCGTAGTCGTTGCGCAGCAGCAGCTCGATCACCCCGCGCGGGGTGCACGGCAGCGGCGTGTGGATCGGCGCGTTCACGTTGAGGACGAGGCGCCCGAGGTTGGTCGGGTGCAGACCGTCCGCGTCCTTCGCCGGGTCGATCCGCTCCAGGATCGCGTCGGTGTCGAGGTGCTTCGGAAGGGGCAGCTGCACGATGTAGCCGTGGCACGCGGGATCGGCGTTGAGCTCGTCGATCAGTGCCTCGACGTCGGCCTGCGTCGCATCGGCGGGCAGTTCACGCTGGATCGAGTTCATCCCGATCGCCTCGGACTGCCGATGCTTCATGCCCACGTAGAGCTGCGAGGCCGGGTCGGCTCCCACCAGCACCGTCGCGATTCCGGGCGTGACCCCCTTGCTCTTCAGCTCGGCGACACGCTCCGTGAGCTCGGCACGGATCGCCGCGGAGGCCGCCTTCCCGTCGAGGATCTTCGCAGTCACTGCTGCAGGTCCGGGTAGAGCGGGAACGCGGCGGCGAGCGCGTCCACGCGGGTGCGCAGAGCCTCGACGTCGGCCCCGGGGAGCAGTGCGAGCGCGATGATGTCGGCCACCTCGGTGAACTCGGCGTCGCCGAAGCCGCGGGTCGCGAGCGCGGGCGTGCCGATGCGCAGGCCCGAGGTCACCATCGGCGGACGCGGGTCGTTCGGCACGGCGTTGCGGTTCACGGTGATGTGGATGTCGTGCAGGAGGTCCTCCGCCTGCTTGCCATCGATCTCGGCGTCGCGCAGGTCGACCAGCACGAGGTGCACGTCCGTCCCGCCCGAGCGCACGGCGATGCCGGCGTCCTTCACGTCCTGCTGCGAAAGGCGCTCGGCGATGAGCTTCGCACCGCGCAGCACGCGCTCCTGGCGCTCCTTGAACTCCGGCGTGCCGGCGAGCTTGAACGCGGTCGCCTTCGCCGCGATCACGTGCATGAGCGGACCGCCCTGCTGGCCGGGGAAGACCGCGGTATTGATCTTCTTGGCGAGGTCGGCGTCGTTGGTGAGGATGAAGCCCGAGCGCGGGCCGCCGATGGTCTTGTGCACGGTCGAGGAGACGACGTGCGCGTGAGGAACCGGGTTCGGGTGCAGACCTGCGGCGACCAGACCCGCGAAGTGCGCCATGTCGACCCAGAGGATCGCGCCCACCTCGTCGGCGATGGCACGGAACGCCGCGAAGTCCATCGTGCGCGGGTAGGCCGACCAGCCGGCGATGATCACCTTGGGCTTGTGCTCGATCGCGAGGCGACGGACCTCGTCCATGTCGATCGTCGAGGTCTCGGCGTCGACCCCGTAGGCGACGATGTCGTACAGGCGACCGGAGAAGTTGATCTTCATGCCGTGCGTGAGGTGGCCGCCCTGGTCGAGCGAGAGGCCGAGCAGGGTGTCGCCGGGGCGGGCGATGGCGTGCAGCACCGCGGCGTTCGCTGATGCACCGGAGTGCGGCTGGACGTTCGCGAACTCCGCGCCGAACAGGCTCTTGGCGCGGGAGATGGCGAGCTCCTCCGCGACGTCGACCTCTTCACAGCCGCCGTAGTAGCGACGGCCCGGGTAACCCTCGGCGTACTTGTTGGTGAGCACGGAGCCCTGCGACTGCAGCACCGAGACGGGCACGAAGTTCTCCGAGGCGATCATCTCGAGGAAGGTCTGCTGACGCTTCAGCTCTCGGTCGAGAACCTGGGCGATCTCGGGATCGACCTCGGACAGCGGGGCGTTGAAGTAACGGTCGGTCATGACGTGCTCCTTTTGACGACGGATTCGAAAGGGGTGTTCCTATCGGCCCAGGCGCGCGGTCGAATTCCGTGGTCAGTCGCTCCCCGGTGGTAGTCCACCCAGACGCCAGTCGCGACGGTTACGAGCATAGCCGATCGGGGACCGTGTGCACGCGGGGTTCTCGGGCATCGTCGCAGAATCGATTCGATGTCAGCCATTCCCCTCGAGGATGCCGACGGGTAGGTTTTGTTCATGGTCCTTCCTCATCCTCTTCCCCTCGTTCCCGTCCCCGTTTCGGCCGTCGCGCGGGAAGGTCGGATGCCGATCACCGCAACGACGCGTGTTCTCGGCTCCTCCCCTGCCGTCGCCCAGCTGATCGATGCGGTCGAGCGTCGCAGCGGCATCCGCCTCTCGCGCGCCGACGAGGCTCCGGCCGACATCGAGCTCCTGATCGATGCCGGGTCCTCGGCACCCGAGGGATACACGCTCGAGATCGGTGACCGAGCAGTCGTGGTGGGCGCCGATGAGGCGGGACTCTTCTACGGCGTGCAGACCCTGCTGCAGCTGCTGCGCCAGGACGACTCCGGCTGGGCCCTGCTCGGAGCGGACATCGCGGACTCACCCCGTTTCCCGCGGCGGGGAGTCATGCTCGACGTGGCGCGTCACTTCTTCGGCGTCGACGACGTCAAGCGGTTCATCGATAGCACCAGTGCCCTCAAGTTCAACCACCTGCACCTGCACCTGAGCGACGACCAGGGGTGGCGCGTGCACATCGACTCCTGGCCCCTGCTGACCGAACGGGCCTCTCTCACCTCGGCGGACGGCGACCCCGGCGGCTTCTACACGAAGGACGACTACCGCGAGATCGTGGCCCACGCCGCCTCGCGTCACATGATCGTCATCCCCGAGATCGACCTCCCCGGACACACCCATGCGATCGGTGTCGCCTATCCCGAGCTCGTCGAGGCCCCCGTGCTGAACGACAACCTGATCGCCGATTCGGAGCGGCTCGGGCAGCCCCTCCCCGTCGCGGGTGAGACCTACCTGGGGTGGGGGGTCGGTCACTCCAGCGTCCGCATCCACGAGGAGCGCACCTATGACTTCGTGCGCGACGTCGTGCGCGAGCTCGCCGAGATGACACCCGGCCCATACATCCACATCGGCGGGGACGAGTCCCTCGGCACCCCTCAGGCCGACTTCGATCTGTTCGCCGAGCGTGCGACCGCCATCGTCGTGGAGGCGGGCAAGGTGCCGGTGGCGTGGCACGAGATGGGTTCCGCCGCGAACATCGCCGAGGGCACGATCGGGCAGTACTGGGGCAAGACCACCCCGGAGGGAACGCATGCAGAGGAGGCCGTCCACTTCGTCGAGCGCGGCGGCGCCCTGATCATGTCGGCCGCGAACGTCACGTACCTCGACATGAAGTACACGGAGGACTTCCCCCTCGGCCTCACCTGGGCCGCGATCATCGACGTGCGCTCCGCCTATGAATGGGAGCCGACGGGGATCCTCGACGTGCCGGACAGCGCGATCCTCGGTGTCGAGGCTCCGCTGTGGTCGGAGACGACCCGCACGCTCGACGAGGTCGAACGGCTCGTGTTCCCTCGCGCCGCCGCCCAGGCCGAGGTGGGCTGGTCGCCGAGAGAGGCGCCCGAGCGCGGGTGGGAGTCGTTCCGTGTGCGGGTCGGGTCGCTCGCCCCGCTGTGGAAGGCTGAGGGGGTCGATTTCCACCCCGCAGACGAGATCCCCTGGAGCGCATGTTGAGCACCCACTCCTCCGCGACCGGTTCGCTGGTCATCCACTCCGCACGGGTCGTCGATCGCGGCGACATCGTCGAGGACGGCTGGGTCCGCATCGACGACGGCTTCGTGACCGCGCGCGGAACGGGTTCGGGGTGGACGCCGGCGGACGAGGTCGTGGATGCGGCGGGCATCGCAGGCCCCGGCGCTCTGCTCACCCCCGGATTCGTCGACATCCACGGGCACGGCGGGGCAGGCGCGGCGTTCGACGACGGAGCGGAGGCCATCCGCATCGGTCGCGACCTGCACCGGGAGCACGGCACGACCCGTGCCGTCGTGTCACTGGTCACGGCGTCGCTGGACTCGCTGGCCCGCAACGTCGGGCTGATCGCCGATCTGACCGAGACGGATCCCGACATCCTGGGCTCTCACCTCGAGGGCCCGTTCCTCGACCCAGGTCACCACGGTGCACACGATCCGTCGCTGCTGCGCCACCCGACGACCGCCGATGTCGCCCGGTTGCTGGACGCCGGACGCGGCACCATCCGCCAGGTCACGATCGCTCCGGAGCTCCCGGGCGGTCTCGACGCGATCCGGCAGATCGTGGCTGCCGGCTCAGCGGCCGCAGTGGGCCACACGGATGCGGACGCGAGCATGGCGGTCGCCGCTTTCGAAGCGGGCGCCTCCATCCTCACGCATGCGTTCAACGCGATGCCGGGGATCCATCACCGCTCCCCGGGGCCGGTGCTCGCCGCGGCAGCGGACCATCGCGTGGTGCTCGAGGCGATCGCCGACAACGTCCACCTCGACCCGCACGTCATCAAGCTCGTCTTCGACTCCGCACCGGGGCGGGTGGCGCTGATCACCGACGCGATGGCAGCCGCGGGAAGCGCCGACGGCCACTACGACCTCGGGGCGGTGAGTGTGACCGTCGAGAACGGGGTGGCGCGAGCCGATGACACCGGGTCGATCGCCGGCTCGACCCTGACGCAGGATGTCGCACTCCAGCGCGCAGTGCAGGCCGGTGTGAGCCTGGCTGAAGCCGTCCGAGCCCTCACCCAGACCCCGGCGCGTGCGATCGGGCGCGACAAGTCCCTCGGCGGTCTGCGCGTCGGAATGCTCGGTGATGCCGTGCTCCTGGATGCGGAACTGCGCGTCGCGCGCGTGTGGTCAAGACCACGGCTGCTCGTCTGAGACGGCGCCGCGCGCGACGCGCAGCTCTGCGCTCTCCGGTCATGCATCGGTGGGGTGGGAGGCCGCCGTTCCCCAGATCGGCGGCCTCTGTTCCCCTCGTGAGACGGGCGGCCGGGTTCTCCTCCCCCGAGGATCCCGACCCGCCCGACCGGCGCGAATACCCCCCGCACCAGTGCCTGGATCCCGCCCCCCGGTGGGATCGCTACGGCTGTCTACATGGGATGAGACGTGGCACATCCCGATTCATTACG
>NZ_JYIV01000011.1 GCF_000956405.1 Microbacterium oxydans | reverse complement strand
GGGTGGGTGGGCGACATCCGGGGCATCCTTCGCTGGTAGCTCGTAACCGTTATGTGGCAGACTATCTCACAATATGCATAACACTTGCGAGAAATGTGGACAGACGATGATGAAGACGGGAAACAGCTGATGGCTCCGACACTCCATGGCTTGATGCCCATCCTGGCAACACCCTTCGACGAATCGGGTGCCCTCGACCGCGCCGGCCTGCGTCGGCTGGTCGAGTTCCAACTCGCCTCCGATGTCGACGGTGTCGCGGTCTTCGGCATGGCGAGCGAGGGCTTCGCACTCACGACGGAGGAGCGACGGACGATCCTGGACGACGTCGTCCAGGTCGTCGACGGCCGGATCCCGGTGATCGCCGGCGTCAACGGCACGTCCACCGCGACCTCGATCGAGCAGGCGCTCCTCGCAGAAGAAGGCGGCGCAGACGCCCTCATGGTGCTTCCGCCGTTCATGGTCAAGCCGCCGGCCGCGACGCTCGTCGACTTCTACGGCGACGTGGCCGCTGCCACCTCCCTCTCCGTCATGGTGCAGGATGCTCCCGGCGTCACCGGCGTGGTGATGGCTCCGACCCTGATCGCCGAGATCGCCCGACTCGACGGCGTCGACTCGGTCAAGGTGGAGGCTCCGCCGACCGCACCCAAGGTCGGGGCCGTGGTCTCGGCGATCGATGACCCCGACTTCGCCGTGCTCGGCGGGCAGAACGCGCAGTTCTGCCTCGAGGAGTACGCCAGGGGTGCCGTCGGCACCATGCCCGCCTGCGAATTCCCCGACCTGCTCGGCCCCGTGCTCGACAGCTTCCTGGAGGGGCGCGTCGACGAGGCACGTGCCGAGTTCCGTCGTATGCTCCCTCTCGTGCTCATCGGTCTGCAGGGCGGCATCGCGTGGGCGGTGCACAAGGAGATTCTCGTCGCGCGCGGCATCATCGACCATGCGACGGTCCGCTACCCCGCGTCTCGCCTCGACGCCGGCAGCCGCGCGTCGGTGAAGCTCGTGATCGACGAGCTGGCCCTTCCTCCCATCCCCGCCACGGTGCGCGTGTGACCGGCCGCGGCGTGCTGCTGATCGGCGGCAGCTCCGACATCGGTCTCGCGATCGCCCGCGCCTTCGCCGACGGCGGGGACACCGTGGTCGGCGCAGGACCCGACCGTTCCGACGATCCCGTCTTCGCGCGGTACCTCGTCGCCGACTGCAGCCGCCCGGAGCACGCCGACGCCGCCGTCGCGGATGCGGAGCAGACTCTCGGCCGACTCGATGTCGTCGTACTCGCCGCTGGACGCATGCCGATCGCCCGCGCCGAGGACACGAGCGAGGAGGACTGGCGCGGCGCCCTGGGGGCCACGCTCGACTCGGCGTTCTTCGTGGCACGCGCGGCCCTTCCCCGCCTCTCCGCCGGGTCCTCGATCGTCGCGGTGACCTCCGTCAACTCCTCGCTCGCCGCCCCGGCCCTGGCCGCCTACGCAGCCGCCAAGGCCGGTGTGGACGGCCTCGTACGGCAGCTGGCGCTGGACTACGGGCCCCGTGGCATCCGCGTGAACGCCGTGCAGCCGGGCAGTATCTCCGCGCAGGACACGGGCGAGAGCGAGGGCTACCCGCTCGGACGCATCGGGCGCCCGGAGGAAGTCGCGTCCGTCGTGGCGTTCCTCGCCTCCGACGCGGCGTCCTTCGTCACAGGGACGTCGATCGCGGTCGACGGCGGCCTGTCGATCTCCTCCCCCGCCGCCTGGCTCAAGCCGGTGCTGCGAGAGCGCTGGCTCTGAGCCGCTCACCCACGAAGCAGGCCGCGTCCCGTTCCGGGGCGCGGCCTGCTTCGTCTCCTCCGGCCGTACTCGAATCGCGCGAATGGTTGCATCCCCGAGAAGAATGCAACCATTCGCGCGATTCGAGACGATCAGGAGTTGGCGTCGAGCAGCCCCTGGACTTCCTTCTTCAGCGCGTTGAGGCCGGCCTGCACCTCGACCTGCCCCGCGAGGATCGTCGCGACACCCGCGCCGATCGCGGCATCGATCTGCGCGGTCACCGCGACACGGTCCCACGCGGCACCGCGTGCATGCTCGGAGACCTCGGTGCGGAAAGCTCCCTGGAACTTGTCCGCTGCGAGGGCGGGGATCTTGTCCGCGACGCTCTTGGCGGCCGGTGCCACAGCGGAGTTCTCGTAGAGCGCGGTCGCCGCCTCGACGTTCGTCGCCGCGTAGAGGATGAAGTCGCGGCTCGTGAGCTCCCCCTCACCCGCCGTGGCGAACACGCCGCTTCCCCAGGCCCGGTTGAAGGAGTCCTTGCCACCGGCGGTCGGACGCGCGATGGCGCCGATGTTGTCGATGATGTTCTGCGCGGCGCCGTTCGTCTTGACGAAGGTCGACGCGAGGGGGGCATCGTCGTACAGCGCCGCCCTGCCGCTCGCGAACAGGATGCGGGCGTCGCTGCGCGCCACGTTGGTCTGCGTCAGACCGGCGTCCTGCAGCGACTTGTACCAGGTGACGGCCTTGACGCTCTCGGCATCCCCGAGGGTGCAGGTCAGGTCGTCGGTGACCACATCGCTGCCGAAGCCCCACATCCACGGCACGGCGTCCTTCAGATCGGGGTTCTTGGTGACGGCGGCGTACGGGATCAGCGAGGAGTCCTGCTTCTTGATCTTCTCGAGCGCCGTGGCGAACTGCTCCACGGTCATGCCCGACTTGATCCCGACGCTCTTCGCGATCTCGCCGTTGGTGATGATGCCGATACCGGCGGCCGTGAGCGGCAGCACGAGGAGCTTGCCGTCCATCGTGTACGAGTCGAGCACACCCTGCGGGATGCCCAGCCCCTTCGCCAGGTCGGAGAGATCGGCGAGCACGTTCATAGGGGTCAGCACCTGCCATCCGCCCGACTGTCCGACGCCCATGAGGTTGCCGGAGCGGCCGGTCAGGGCCAGCTGCGTGGCGGCCTGATCGTAGGGGTAGATGACCGGGGCGACCTTGACGCCCTCCTGCTTCGAGAAGCCGTCGAGGATGCCCTGCCACGCCGACTTCAGAGCCTCTTCGCCGAGCGAGTTGCCGTAGAAGTTGATGGTCTTGGCTTCGGTGGCTCCTGCGGCCGTGGCTCCGGCTCCGGTGCCGGGGGCGGCGGGGGTCGCACAGCCGGCGAGCGCGAGTGCGCCGAACGCCGCCAGAACGGTTCCGCCTCCGAGGAAGGCTCGGCGGCTCAGCTGCGAGTTCGAGATGTTCATGAAGACTGCTCCTTCGGGATGAGGGGTGACGAGCGGTGCTGCGGTGCGGCGCTATCCCTTGACCGCCCCGGCGGCGAGGCCGGAGACGAAATAGCGCTGCAGGAGGATGAAGATGAGGACGAGTGGGAGGGAGGTGATCAGGGACGCCGCCATGAGCGCGGGCCAGTCCGCGGTGCCCTCGCGGATGAACGCCTGGGTGAGACCCGCCGGCAGCGTCTGCTTGTCGGGTCCTGCGAGCGTGAGGGCGAAGAGGAGATCGCTCCAGCCCCGCATGAAGGCGAACATCCCGGCGGTGATGAGTCCGGGGACCACGAGCGGGAACACGATGCGGAACATCGTCCCCGTGCGCGAGAGTCCGTCGACCTTGGCGGCCTCGATGATGTCGTCCGGCAGCGCGTCGATGATGCCCTTCAGCAGGAACACCGCGAGCGGCAGCGTGAACGTCGTGAACGAGATGATCAGTGCCGTGTAGGTGTACAGCAACCCGGCCGAGCTCAGCATCAGGTAGAGCGAGATGAGCAGCAGCGCACCGGGGATCAGCTGGCCGATGAGGAACATGAACATGACGGCGTTGCGACCGCGGTAGCGGAACTTCGACAGGGAGTACGCCATCAGTCCGCCGACCAGGACGGCGAGCAGAGCGGTTCCGGTGGAGACGATGATGCTGTTGAGGAGGTTCTTCAGCAGCAGGTCGTTCTGGAAGAAGCCGATGAAGTTCTCGAAGGTCGGATCCACCGGGAAGAACGGACGGTCGAGGGAGAAGACGTCCTCCTTCTTCGTGAACGCGGTGGCCGTGAGCCAGTACACCGGGAGCAGGCCGAACAGCGCCAGCAGCAGGAGCAGGACACGTCCGGGGATGGACAGGTGGGGGCGGATGATCGACTCCCCCACATCGCGACTACGGCGCATCACTTCTCCAGCCGTCGGTTGAGGAACAGGTATCCGGTGGTGATGATCGCCAGCAGGACCAGCCAGAGCGTGCCCATGGCCGAGGCCTTGCCGAGCTCGTAGCTGCCGAAGGCCAGGTCGTAGAGGCTGACCGCGAGCGTCGTGGTCGAGTTGCCCGGCCCCCCACCGGTCATGACGAAGATCGTGTCGAAGTTGCCGAAGTTGTAGATGAACTCCAGCACCGCGACGAGGGTGACCGGGCCGGCGATGTGCGGCAGCGAGATGTGCCGGAACCGCTGTGCGCGGGTCGCGCCGTCGATGGTGGCGGCCTCGATCTGCTCGCTCGGCAGGGTCTGGAGCACCGCGAGGGCCACGACCATGATCCACGGGAACGAGTGCCACGTCTTGGCGATGACCACGGCCGCCATGGCGCCGGTCGGGGTGCCGAGCATGCTGACCTCGGGAAGGCCGAACACCGAGAGCACGTGGTTGACGACGCCGTAGCTGTCGTTGAAGATCCACGCCCAGAGGAAGGAGACGACCACACCGGGGAGCAGCCAGGGAAGCATGAGGGCTCCGCGCAGGATGTTCCGCCCGCGCATGCGGGCGTTCAGCAGCAGCGCCAGGGCCACGCCGAGCACGAGCGGGAAGATCGTGGAGAGCGACGCGAAGACGAGGGTCGTGCCGAGTCGGGCGAAGAACTCGTCCCAGACGGCCGCGTAGTTGTCGAGACCGACGAATGTGCGCTCCGGACGCAGGAGGGATTGATCGAACAGGCTTGTGAAGATGCTCGACACGAGAGGGAAGATCGCGATCACGAGGAACAGGAGGACCGCGGGAAGTGCGATCATGAAACCGAAGGTGCGATCCTTCGCGCCCAGCGTGGAGCGTCGCCCGGAGCGTGGCTCGACGGCCTTCTGCTCGCTCTCTGCGGGCCGCTCGAGTATGGCTTGTTGCATTGCAGTCACTTTCCAGTAGAGACGACCCCCGCGGGGCCCTGCGCGTCGTCGTCACAGTCGTCGACGTCGACGTGCGGCCAGTTAACCACAATGCGGATGCGAAATCCACAAAATGCATACGACACCCACATTTGTGTTGCTCGAAGCCATTTCTCTGAATAGGATGACTGGCAGCGGTGACCAGCCGCGACGTCGCCCACGCGGCGGCAGTACTGAGGAGGAGTGACCATGGCATCGGAATCGGTGGGCGGCACCCAGACCGTCGAACGGGCGATGTCGTTGCTCGCCTGCTTCACCGAGGAGTCGGGCGAGCTGCGGGTCTCGGAGCTCTGCACCCTCACCGGGCTCGGCCAGTCGACGGTCTCGCGGATGATGTCGGCGCTGGACCGTATGAAGTTCGTGGTCCAGGACCCTCGCACCGGTCTGTACCGCCTCGGCCCCGCTGCCGTCTCGCTCGGCACGATCGCCCTCAACGGCTCCCCCATCTTCCGCGCGGCGCGGCAGATCGCGCAGAACCTCGCCCGCCGGATCGAGATCGGTGTGAACGTCGCCGAGCTCAGCGGCTTCACCTTCATGTACCTCTGCAACTTCGAGGGGGCACTCGCACCGAAGTCGTTCGACATGGCGGGCCGCACCGGCCCGCTGCACGCCACCGGCATCGGCAAGGCACTGCTCTCCGGCATGACCGACGCGCAGGTGGACGAGTACTTCGCGCAGGCACCCCAGCGCTTCACGCCGCACACGATCGTCGACCGTGACGCCATGCAGCTCGCGCTCGACGAGACGCGCAGCCGCGGGTACTCGACCGAGATCGAAGAGCTCGCCTTCGGACGCGCCTGCATCGCCGCCCCGATCCGCAACCGTGCGGGAGAGATCGTGGCAGGCATCTCGGCGAGCGGCCCGCTGTCGGTGCTCGACCTGCATGCCCCACACCAGGAGCTCGCGCTCCAGCTGATCGAGGCCGCCGACGAGATCTCCGTCGCCCTCGGATACAGCCCCTCCCGCACCGCATCGGCGTTCGCGGCGCTCTGACGTCGGGCCGCAACGCAGGCCCCTGACCCCCGACCGCGGCATCAGCCGCCGGCCGCTCGCCCATACATGTCTTTGGAGACCCCTGTGAGAATCACGCGCGTCCAGACCTTCCCGCTCTACCTCTCGAAGGAGGAGGCGAACAACTCCTACGCGGGCGACACCGCCGTCGACCACCGCGGCTATGTGATCCGTCCGCCGTGGCGGAGCCTGTACTCCCCCGGTTACGAGACGCTGCTGGTGAAGATCGAGACCGACGACGGTCTGATCGGGTGGGGTGAGGCGCTCGCACCGGTCGCCCCCGTCGTGGTCGCGGCGATCGTGGACAACCTGCTCTCCCCGCTCATCCTCGGTGAGGACCCGCGTTCGGTGCGCACGCTCTGGCACCGGATGACCGAGTCGATGCGCGAACGCGGACACCTCACCGGGCATCAGGCCGACGCCATGGCTGCCGTCGACATCGCGCTGTGGGACCTCTGGGGTCACGCGACCGGGCTCTCGGTCTCGGAACTCGCCGGCGGACGCTTCCACGAGGTGCTGCCCACCTACGTCTCCGGCATCCGCGGCGTGGACGACGTCGAGCGCGCGGAGAAGGCCGCTGAGCTCGTCGAAGGCGGTGTGCGGCGCATCAAGCTGCACCTCGGCGTCGACATCCGCACCGACCTCGCCACCTACGACGCGGTGCGAGGTGTGCACCCCGACCTCGACGTCGCGCTCGACGCGCACTGGACCTACCGCCTCGGCGAGGCTCGTGCTCTCGGCCGGGAGCTCGACGACCGCAGGGCCTGGTTCTTCGAGGCGCCGCTCGCTCCGGAAGACGTGGAGGGCCACCGAGACCTCGCCGCCGCGCTCGCGACTCCGATCGCGGTCGGCGAGGCGATGCGCAGCCGCTTCGAGTTCACCGACTGGCTCACCCGCCGCGCCGTGGGTCTCACGCAGCCCGACATCGGCCGCACGGGCATCACCGAGGGCCTCGCGATCGCAGCGATGGCAGACGCCTTCCACGTGCAGGTCGCCCCTCACCACTCGGCGGCTTTCGGCATCGCGATGGCCGCCGGCGTGCACGTCGCGGCGAGCGCTGCCTCGCTTCTCGCGTTCGAGTACCAGCCGTTCACGCTCCCGGTCGCCAACCGCCTGCTCACGACACCTCTCGAGGTGCGCGCCGATGGCGGCTTCGTGGTCCCGACCGGCCCAGGCCTCGGCGTCGCGGTCGACGAGGCCGCGATCAAGGAGTACGTACGTCACTGACGCCGCGGTCTCCTTCGAATCGCGCAAATGGTCGCATCCGCCTGGCGGATGCGACCATTTGCGCGATTCGAACCGGGGAATCAGTCGCCGGTACGGACGAACTGCGCGGCGCTGACCCGGTGGATGCTGGTGTTGCGCACCTCGAGTCGCACCGTGCCCGTCGCACCGGCCGCGTAGCGGAACGAGCCCAGCGAGCGCCAGGCGGCTGCGCCCTGAGTCTGATCGACGATCACCTCGGAGCTGCCGTTCTGATGCTCCACGACGTAGGCCGCCGACGTCGTGGTCGTGGGGTTCGTCGGGTACCAGACCGAGACGCGGTAGAGCCCTGCCTGCGGGAGGTCGACGTTCCACGTCACGGTGCTGCCCACCGAGTCGGAGTCGCTGTACCGGGTGCGGGTGCCGTTCCATCCGGAGAGACCACTGGGGTACCAGTTCCCGGCCTCGAGGTAGCCCGGCCACGGTGACTGCGTGTGGGCGATCACGCCCTCGTCGGCGACGCGCACGAGCACTCCTCGTCGCAGGCTCTGATCCAGGCGTGCCTCGAAGCGGGTCGACGATCCCGGTGCGACACCTGAGCCGGCTGTCACCGTCCAGGTGTGGGTCAGGTCCGATCGAGGTGGCACGGTGATCGTCGTGCTCTGCTGCCCGACGCTCCACCCCGTGACGCCGTAGAGCGCGAGCGTGCCCTGCAGGGGCGTCACCCCGGTGTTGATGACGAGCGCGGTCAGCTTCGCGACGGCGCCCGGCCCGCTCACGATCTCGACATCGGAGGTGAGCGACACCAGCCTGCGCCGGTCGATCACTTCGATCGCTGCCGGCCTGAGCGTGACAGGGTCCTCGCCGGCGACCGTGAGCTTCGCCTTGACCTCGACCTCACCGAGCGGGGCGGCGGTGGCGATCACTGCGGCCGATTGCACGCCGGCGGACCCCTGAGCAGGGACGGAGATGCCGGGGACGGCGCCGTCGAGCTGCCACCCGGACGGGAGTGTGATCGCGACCGTGCCGGCGATCGGGTCATCCGTCGCGTTGCGCACTTCGATCGTCAGGGGCACGCGGTCCCCTGCGGTGCCCGTCGCCTGCGCGATGACGTCTCCCGCGAGGCCCGGATTCGCACCGCTGATCCGTGCGGGCAGCTTCAGCGTGACCTCGGGCGTGGTCGCTCCGCCGGAGGTGATCGTGTAGCGGAAGGTCTCGGTCAGGTCGTCGACCGGGATCGTCCACTCGAACGGGTATGCCTTCTGAGGCGCTTGCTGCACCGCCTGCCCGCCGATCCGGTACGACAACGTCGCCTGCTGTTCCGTGTCGATCTGCACGTACGCGTCGTACCCCTGCCCGTCGGGGCGCACCAGGAGCATCCCTCGTGCGACGCCGTAGTCGCTCGCCGGGTCGGAGTCGACCTCGTGGAAGCTGTCCGGCCCGTGATCGACGATGTCGTCGAACGGCAGCTCCGGACGCTGCACATCCACGTCACGCACCACGAGGGCCACCAGCCCGCGGGCCGGGACTGTCACGGTGACCCGTCCGCTGCTCGCCGCCCCGGTCGATCGGGTGCCGTTCGCCGTCACGAGCTCCACGGGAGTCGAGGAGCTGCGGGGCACTCCGGTGAGATCGCTCGAGAGGTCGACGACCACCTGCTGCGCGGTCCCGGCGGAGTTGGTCAGGCTGATGTACAGAGCGCCGTTGCCGACACCGCCGATCCAGTTGACCAACGGGTTGTCGACCGCGATGAGCCCCGCAGGGAAGTACGGCCACACACCGTCCTCGCCGAAGAAGGTACCCGGGGCATGGCCGTAGGCGAAGAACTTGAAGTACGCGAAATCGGCTTCGAACACGTGCGGGAACTCGATCGCCCCCGCACTCCGATAGAAGCTCTCGCTGATCAGGTAGTCCATCGCGAGGCCGAGCTGGGCCGGCGCGTGATGGAAGTAGTACCCCGTGATCCCCACCGGGCCGCTCGTGGCGAAGTCGGGCTTCATGTGCGCCACCTGGAACTGCCGCCCGTAGTAACCGGGGTACGTGGTGAATCGACCGATCACCATGTTGTGCGCGATGTCGGCGAGCAGCTCGTCTCCGGTGTGGTGCGCCAGCCGCAGCAGTGCTCCGGCCCAGCACGGGTTGAACACGTAGCCGCCACCGGGGTTCGTCAGAGTGCTGACACCGAGCTTGAACGACGACAATGCCTCGAACGTCAGACCCGACGGAGACACGTACCAGGCCGGCACCGTCTCGGTCGGCACGTTGGTGGTGGGATACGACGGGAGGGACGAGCGCGACTCCCAGTCGTACTGCTGCGTGATCACGGACCCGACCGGCACCGTGACCGTCGTGTCGGGCACCGGGCGCACGGCCGTCTGCGTGATGAAGCGCTGCACCTCGCGGTAGGCGCCGTCGAGGAACTCGGACTCCCCGGTCGCCTCGAACATCTCCAGCAGGTCGACCCAGTACTTCGAGAAGCTGTAGGCGAAGCCACCGGGCGGCTGGCCGTTGCTCCGATAGGGCGTGAGGATCTGCTCCTGCGAATACCGCCGCGCGATCAGGGTCGCCTCCGCGAGGTAAGCCGGATCCCCCGTGACCCGATGCGTCGCCAGCGCGTTCGAGAACGGGGCCCTGCTCTGCCCGACCACACCCGCTTTGGTGGCCTGCACCGCGAGTCGTTGGATGCCGGCGTTGCGCCCATGGGTGAGCTGGTACAGCGATGCGAGGTTCACGGCGTCGGTGGGGATGCGACCGATCCGGTACTGCGTCTTGTCGTTGTAGACGGGGCTGCCGATCATCGGAGTGTGCCCGATGCCCTTGCGGGAGAGCTGGTACTCGACGAGCGGCCTGGCACGGCGGTCGTAGAGGGTGCCGTCCGCGGTTCCGGTCAGGTAGTGCGCGGAGAGCACGACGCCGCTCGCCGCCGTGCGGACGGCGTCCTCGTTCTCGACGTCGACGAACCCCTTGGCGCGGTTCCACCAGCCCGAGTACGACGGCACGTAGTCGATGGAGTCGTCGCCGCTCGGCTCGACGGCGATCAGCTCCGCCATGGCGTGCACGGCGTCGGTGAGCGACCGGTCGTAGACGTTGTGCCGGTAGGCGGTGAGGCCGTACTCATTGCGGCACAGCTGGGTGTAGGTGCCGTACAGCGTGTCGGCGCGAGCGGCGAGACCGAAGGCGAACCCGCGCTGCTGGCCGACCGTCATCGCCGTCCGCAGGCCCGGCTGCGGCGCGTACATCGACGGCACGATGTCGAGGCTGTCGTTGCGCAGACTCATGCCGTACGGCTGCCGGTCCGACATCAGCTGCCGCTCGTGCACGAACTCGGCGACCTCCGACGGCAGATAGACCCCCGAGGTGACGGCGACGTCGCCGACCGCGTACTGGGTCAGCGCCATCGGTGCGAAGAGTTCCCACGCGCCCAGCGGCGCCGAGCCGTCGAGCACCGAGAGCGCGTGCTGGTAGGACCCGCAGAGCACCTCGTCGAGGTCGTCGATGGACCGGGTGTCCTGGCTCTGGTAGCCGACGATGTAGTCACCCGCGGTCTTGGCCGTGAGCACGTAGTGCGCCTCCGGGTGCGCGCCCTCCAGCCGCCAGCGGACCACCAGGTCGACGTCGTCGGTGCTGGTGGTCAGCTCGATCGCCTGTGGGCCGAGCACCTGGAACGACGTGAAGCCCAGCCAGCTCGGCGTGAGCGGGCCGTACAGTTCGGGGGCGCTCCCGGCCGGCAACGTGCCCTCCAGCACGAGCCACTGCTCGTCGAAGCGGCGTGCGGGGTCAGTGATCTGCAGCCATCCACCGTTGTGCTTGACCTCGAGGTCGCGGACGATCGTCGCGCCGCCGTCCCATGTCGCCTGCAGGAAGGTCATGCGATGGTTCTGCCCCACCAGCTGAGCGACCTGCGTGAACGCGAGGTTCGGTTTGTCCAGGCGCCGAAGAGCATCGGCATACACCCCGCCGGCGGTCGTGAGCTCGGTGGCCGCGGCGGGAGCCGGGCCACCCGGCGAGCCGAGCACCGGAGGGAGCACACCGGCTATCACGAGCATTCGCAGCACGGAGCGTCGGCTCCACATCAGAGGATTGTGTTCGGCACCGTCGCCAGGAGTTGCATCCATGATGCACATAATGCAATTCTCATGCGAGGATGTCAATGGATGCGCCGCACCGATCGCCCGAGCCCCGCCTGGCCGTCGGCACCGGTAGCGTCGACGAGGCAGCCCACCCGAAAGGACGCACGCGGTGACGCACACCCCTCCCGAGACCCCACCCGAGGAGATGACGGAGTACTCGCTGAGCACGCTCCTCACACCGCTCGATCCCCCCGCGGAGCCGTCGGACTTCGACGACTTCTGGAGAGCCTCCTTCGAGGAGTTCGGCACCGGGCCCGCGGCATGGGAGGTCGCCCAGGAGCACCCGGACACCCCGACGCATCGCGTCACCGAGATCCGCTTCCATTCCTCCGCCGACGAGACGGCCGTCGCGTTCGTCATGCTTCCGCACACCGCCGACGTGACCCGCCGAGGCCTCGTCGTCGGCCACGGCTACGGCGGCCGCACCGGCCCTGACCTCGAGCGCGTCGCCTCCGACACCGCCGCGATCTTCCCGGTCGCCCCGGGGACTCACGTCGGCACGAGCAGCCGGTTCCCTGCATCGCCCGACGAGCACGTGCTGGCGGGCATCGAACACCGCGACACCTATTCACACCGCTTCAGCGCCGCCGACATCTGGCGCGCGGCGACCGTGCTCCTCGAGATGGCCCCATCCGCAGCGGGAGCGCTCGACTTCAGCGGCGGCAGCTTCGGCGGTGGCATCGGCGCGATCGCCCTGCCGTGGGACGGGCGTTTCCGTCGCGCCGCGCTCGATGTCCCGAGCTTCGGCAACCATGACGTCCGCCTGTCACGGAGATGCACCGGGAGCGGCGAGGCCGTGCGCCTGCACCTCCGCGAGCACCCCGAGCACCGGCCCGTGCTCGACTACTTCGACGCGGCGATCGCGGCGCGGCGGCTGCGGCTGCCCGTGCACGTGAGTGCGGCCGTGCTCGACCCCGCCGTCGATCCACGCGGGCAGTTCGCGGTGTACCACGCCCTGTCCGGCCCGAAGCGCCTCGCGGTGCGGGCGGCGGGCCACCTCCCCGGAACGGTCGGCGAACAGTCCGACCGACTCGCCCTGCAGGACGGCATGGACTTCCTTGCGCTCCCCGACGACCGGCTCGCCTGATCGCCTCCTCTGGCCACCGCCTGCGACCGCCTCCCAGAGAATGCATAGCGTTCTCCATAGAAATCGCATAGGAGATTCCGCAGAATAGGGACATGACCAGCGACCTGCCTGAACTGCGCCGTCCTGATGGCTCCCCCCTGCGCATCCTCGCCGTCGACGACGAGCAGATGCTGACCGACCTGCTCGCGATGGCGCTGCGCATGGAGGGCTGGGAGGTGCGCACCGCCTCGTCCGGCATGGAAGCGCTCCAGGTCGCGCGCGAGTTCGAGCCCGATGCCCTCGTGCTCGACATCATGATGCCCGACCTCGACGGCATGTCGGTCCTCAAGCGGCTCAGGGATGCCGGCAACCTCGTCCCCGTGCTCTTCCTCACGGCCAAGGACGCCGTCGGCGACCGCGTCGCGGGACTCACCGCCGGCGGCGACGACTACGTCACCAAGCCCTTCAGCCTGGAAGAGGTGATCGCCCGCCTGCGGGCGATCATCCGACGCACCGGCCACGCCACCGCTGACGACGGCCAGTCGATCCTGCGCGTCGCCGACCTCACCCTCAACGAGGACAGCCACGAGGTCGTGCGCGACGGCACCGAGATCGAGCTCACCGCGACCGAGTTCGAGCTGCTGCGCTACCTGATGCGCAACGAGCGCCGGGTGCTCTCGAAGGCGCAGATCCTCGACCGGGTGTGGAGCTACGACTTCGGCGGCAAGTCATCGGTCGTCGAGCTGTACATCTCGTACCTGCGCAAGAAGATCGACGCCGGACGCACGCCGCTGCTGCACACCGTCCGCGGCGTCGGCTACATGATCAAGGCCCCTCAGTGAGCTCGGCGACGACGATGAGACGGCCGATGAGCCTGCAGACACGGCTGATGACCGCCGTGATCGGGTTCGTCTCGCTGATCCTCATCATCGTCGCCATCATCACCAGCGCGACGCTGGGCAAGACCATGGAGGATCAGCTCGACCAGAAGCTCTCCAACAATGCGCACCAGCTCGTCCGTGTGACCGAGGCGTTCCCCCCGTCGTCCGCCACCGCGCAGAACGTGCTCGCGAACAGCTCCGCCCCGCCGGCGGGTGTGCTCTTCGTCGTCTCGAGCCCTGTGACCGGCTTCAGCGGCGTCGTCGCGAAGACCACGGACGGCGATTCGCTCGCCGGGTCGCTGCAGACGCTGAGCGGCGCCCAGCTCGCCGAGATCGCCGGCGCGTTGAAGGACTCCTCTGTCGCCTCCGTCTCCATCAGCGACGTGGGCTCGTACCGGGTGATGGCGCTGCCGACGAACAACGGGGTCATCGTCGTGACCGGTCTCCCCCGTGACGACATCCAGAACCAGCTCACGCAGCTCCTCACGGTGATCGCGCTCGCGACGATCGGCGGACTGATCCTGCTGGCGCTCACCACGGCGATCACGATCCGCGTGAGCCTGCGCCCGCTGCGCGCCGTCGCGACGACCGCGACCAGGGTCGCGAACCAGCAGCTCGATCGCGGCGAGGTCACGATCACCGAACGTGTTCCCGCCTCCGAAGCCGACCCGCGCACTGAGACCGGGCTTGTGGGCGCTTCGTTGAACAAACTGCTCGATCACGTGAACACCTCACTGGCGTCTCGACAGAAGAACGAGGAGCGGATGCGCCGGTTCGTCGCCGATGCCAGCCACGAGCTGCGCACACCGCTCGCCTCGATCCGCGGCTACTCGGAGCTGTCGCTGCGAGCCCTCCGCCAGACGAAGGAACCGGCCGAGCGTCCCGAGGTCATCGAGAGCACGACCTCCTCACTCGAGCGCATCCAGGCGCAGTCGCTCCGGATGACGAGACTCGTGGAAGATCTGCTGCTGCTCGCCCGCCTCGACGAAGGGCGCGAGCTGGTCTACGGCACGGTCGACCTCACCCAGCTGGCGCTGGAGGGACTGTCGGATGCACGCCCGACGGCCGTGGATCATCACTGGAAGATCGACGTGCCCGACGAGCCCGTCACCATCCTGGGAGATGCGGGACGCATGCATCAGGTCGTGGCCAACCTGCTCGCGAACGCCCGCACCCACACGCCGGCGGGTACCACCGTGACACTGAGCGTCGCGCAGGAGGGTGACCAGGCGGTGCTGCGGGTGCACGACGACGGTCCTGGGATCGATCCGGCGATACGAGACGAGCTGTTCGCCCGTTTCGCCCGCGGAGACAGCTCCCGCGCTCGCCAGACCGGCGGCACGGGTCTGGGCCTCGCGATCGTGAAGGCCATCGTCGAGGGCCACCACGGCTCCATCACGGTGGACAGCGAGCCGGGGAACACCACCTTCAGCGTCCGCATCCCGACAAACCCGGCAGCACCTTCCGAGGCTGAGAGCCCGGACGCCTGACCCCGCGCCGCGGCGGAACCCGCTGCGCCGCCTTGCAGGAAGACTCCTGCGCCAGCGTGATCAGTAGCCGGCGAAGGCGTCCGTGGTGAGGCTTCGGGCCTTCTGCAGCGCGGGCGCGAGGTCGGCGATCAGGCGGGGCGGTCCCGAGATGAAGGCGTGGCGCTCACCCAGGTCGGCTACCGCGCGTTCGAGGGTATCGGCGTCCAGACGCGACCCCTGTGCCCACGACCAGTGCGGGGGCAGAGCGGCCGGCTCGTCGCGCGTGAACACGACGGTGCGCACACCGGTCGCGGCCAGCTCGTCGCGGAACGCGAGCTCCGAGGCATCGGCGGCGACGTAGATCAGCACCACGTCGCGGTGCTGCCCCGTCGCCTGCAGCTGTCGCAGTTGGGACACGAACGGGGTCACGCCGATGCCTGCAGCGACCATGAGAACAGGCTGGTCACCGCGCGGGAGGATGAAGTCGCCCCACGTGCCGGTCACCGCGAACGTCGCTCCGGGCTCGGCGGCCGCGAGAGCACGCTTGTAGCTGGAGGGGTGCTTCTGGTCGCCGTTCTTGTACGCGATGCGCAGCGTGGGCAGATCGGCCGGCGCGGACACGATGCTGAACTCGCGCCGGGTGCCGCGCGCGTCCGGGCGGTGATGCGGAACGTCGAGCTCGAGATACTGGCCGGGAAGGAACCGCACACGACCCTTGGCGCGGAAGGTCAGCTCCTGTGCGGTCGGAGTGACGAACTCGCGCCGTTCGAGCACGAGCCGCACCGACCCGCGCAGCGCGAAGGCGAACGCCACCAGGTTTCCGATGAGCAGCGCGCGCTCCTGTCCGAGGGTGAACAGGCCGGCCACGGAGAGAGGCCATCCCGCGAGCAGACCGACCACCACGGCCACCACCAGCTGCTGCCGACGCCGCGGGGGAAGGGTGAGCGGCTCCGAGAGCATGAAGGCCCCGAGGAAGAGGAACGGCGACTGCAGCACCGCGAACTGCAGCGCTGTCGGGACGTCGAAGGCGATGTCGAACTCGACCGCCTGAACCGCCTGCCGCACGACGGAGGTGGCGACCGCGACGAGCAGGAACACCAGCACGACCCGGATCTTCTCGGTGCGCCACAGCACCACGAGGCCGAGCACCGCGACCGGGATCGTGAGTACGGGCGTGCCGACCCACCACGATGATGAGGTGCCCAGCCACTCGAAGGCGCCGAAGGCACCGAGGATCGAGACCACGGCCGCTCCGAACGCGGCCGGGTTGAAGATATGGCGGCCCCGCCACGCGATCAGATACTTCGACACGCTCGCGACGGCACCCGCGAGCGCGAGGCCGAGGAGCGCGCTCGGCTCGACGCCGGGGCGGAGCACGAACAACAGGATCAGGGCGGTCACGAGGGAGGACTCGATGCGCCACGGCAGCCGCAGGATGCGCTGTGCCGCGGCGTCGACGGCCGAGATGACGACGGCGAGCACGAGGAAGGACACCACGAGCTCGATGGGGGTCGGCGAGACGATCACTCCGAACAGCGAGAGCACGAAGGCGATGACGGCCAGGGCGATCAGCGCGAACAGGACGAGACGGTACATCGACAGCGAGCCCAGCACGGCGAGGACCCGCTGACGTGCGGCGGTGAATGAGGTGATCACGTTTCCACTCTTCCCTGGTTCTGGATTGCGGGCTAGCCCCGGGCTGCGGGCGACTCCCCCGCCGTGAGGAACAGCTCGGCCGGGCAATCGGGCGAACGCTGCACCCGCCCGTCGGTGCTCATCCGCACCCACTCGACCCCCCAGGCTGCTGCGACCTCAGGACCGCCGTCGAAGAAGAGCGCGGTCGCCACGGCGTCGGCCTTCATGGCATCCGGTGCGAGGGCCCAGGTCGCCGCCCAGGTGCGCACGGGCACGCCGGTGCGGGCATCCAGGACATGGTGGAGACCGCTCCCCCATGCGCGTCGATTGATCGCCGAGGCGCACAGAGCGTGGTCGTGCACCTCGACGACACCGATCGCCTTCGTCGCGTCGTAGGGATGCTCGAGGGCGATGCGCACACCGGCGCCGCGCACCCGGATGTCGCCACCGGCATCGACCACGAGATCACCGGGCACACGATCCAGCACCGCCGACACGAGATCGACGAGGCGGCCTTTCCCGAGAGCTCCGACATCGAGCAGCACCGGAGCCGAAGCCCTGACCTCGCCGTCATCCCAAGAGAGATGCCGATCCCACTCTTCCGGTGCCGCGAGCGGCTGCCCGGCGATCAACGTGTATGCCGCGTCGTAGCCGAGCGCCTCCAGGCTCTCGGCGACGAGGGGATTCACGGCACCGGCGGTCGCCACGGAGAGCTCACGGTACGCGTCGAGCATGGGAGCCGCGTCGGCGGAGGTGAGAACACCACCGAGCCTCCCGAGGCGCACGACCTCGGAGTCGGCGCGAAACCGAGACCATTCGCGGTCGAATCGCTCGATCTCTGCGGTCACCGCCGCCTTCGCCGCAGCAGGCAACGGGTCGATGGTCTCGATCTCCCAGTGCGTTCCGATGGCCTCGAAGCTCCAGATGGCCATGCGGGTGTCAGGCGCCTACGCGGCAGCCTGCTCCTTGATCGACTCGACCGCGTCGTTGAACCCGCCGCTGGTGAGCGAGGATCCCGCGACCCGGGTGACGTTCAGCTCGTCGATCGGCTTGCCGTCGACCTCGGCGGCGATACCGTCGATGAACTCGCCCTGGTAGCGCTTGCTCTCGGGCGCCTGCGGATCTCCCGTGACCTCGACATCGGTGACGACGCCGTCGGCGAGCGTCAGCGTGACGGAGATCTTCTCCACGGTCTCGGGGGTCTGGTACGAGCCCTCGGCGGTGTAGGTACCGTCGTTGTAGGTGGCCGTGCCGTCGCCTCCCGAAGACGATGCGGAGGCACCCGTATCGGGAGAGCTGTCGGCCCCGGAGGAGCCCTCGGCATCGGCAGCGCCGGAGCATCCGGCGAGGACGAAGAGACCTGCGATCCCGAGGAGTGCGGATCCCTTGCGGACAGAGGTCGGTATGGTCGTGCGGATCATGGTGGTCCTCCCGGCTCGGTGTCGGCCGACGCGCTCGCCGACCATTCGACCGTAAGCACCACAGCTATGCGCGGGCTGTGTCGCGGCGATGCGTTACGCGTCTCCGCCGAACATGCTGGTGACGGAGCCGTCCTCGAACACCTCATGGATCGCGCGGGCCAGGAGCGGAGCGATCGGGAGGATCGTGAGCTTGTCCCATTGGCGTGACTCGGTGAGCGGGATCGTGTCGGTGATGACGACCTCGTCGATGGACGCGTCCTGCAGCCGCTCCGATGCCGGGTCGCTGAAGATCGCGTGCGTCGCGGCGACGATCACGCGGTGCGCCCCGTTCGCCTTGAGTGCCTGCGCGGCCTTGACGATCGTGCCACCGGTGTCGATCATGTCGTCGACGAGGAGGCAGGTGCGACCCTCGACGGCACCGACGATCTCGTGCACCGAGACCTGGTTGGCGACCTTCGGGTCGCGACGCTTGTGGATGATCGCGAGCGGAGCGCCGAGACTGTCCGACCAGGTGTCGGCCACGCGCACGCGACCCATGTCGGGAGAGACGACCGTGAGGATCTCGCGGTCGGCCGGCGACAGCGTGCGCTCGAAGTAGTCGAGCAGCACGGGCTTGGCGAACAGGTGGTCGACGGGACCGTCGAAGAAGCCCTGGATCTGCGCGGCGTGCAGGTCGACGCTCATGACCCGGTCGGCACCGGCCGTCTTCAGCAGGTCGGCCACGAGACGGGCGCTGATCGGCTCGCGACCGCGCCCCTTCTTGTCCTGGCGCGAATACGGATAGTACGGCGCGACGACGGTGATGCGCTTGGCCGACGCGCGCTTGGCCGCGTCGATCATGATGAGGGTCTCCATGAGCCACTCGTTGACCGGCTCGCCGAACGTCTGGATGAGGAAGAGGTCGACGCCGCGGATCGACACCTCGAAACGGGCGTAGATCTCACCCGAGGCGAACGTACGGTGCTCGACCGGGGCGATCTCGGTGCCCAGCGCCTCGGCGACAGCCGCGGTGAGGGCGGGATGCGAGCGGCCTCCGGCGACGACGAGCCGCTTCTTGGTCTTGGCGATGATCCCGGGGGCCACGCCGTTGTCGCGATCCAGATCGACCGTCTTCTTCTTGCGCGCCATTTCCGCCTATTCCGCCGAATTCTCCCGGGACGCGGCATCCGCCGCGCCCGTCCCTGCTCTGTTCTTCTCGACCCAGCCCTCGATGTTGCGCTGGGGGGCGACGCTCATGGCCAGAGCGCCGGCGGGGACGTCCTTGCGGACGACGGCGCCTGCACCGGTCTTCGCACCGGCTCCCAGCCTAACGGGCGCGACGAGTACCGTGTGCGACCCGGTGTGCACCTCGTCGCCGATCTCGGTGCGGTGCTTGTGCACGTCGTCGTAGTTCGCGGTGATCGTGCTCGCGCCCAGGTTCACCCCACGGCCGATCGTCGCGTCACCCACGTATGACAGGTGCGGCACCTTGCTGCCCTCACCGATCTCGGCGTTCTTGGTCTCCACGTAGGCGCCGATCTTCCCCTTGGCACCGAGGACCGTACCGGGGCGGAGGAACGAGAACGGACCCACGGTCGCCTCGGCGCCGATCACCGCGAGGGTGGCATCGGTACGGCGGACGACCGCGTCCTCACCGACCTCGCAGTCGACCAGCGTCGTGTCCGGGCCGATCACGGCGCCGGAGGCGATGGTCGTGGCGCGCAGGATCTGCGTGTTCGGGAGGACCGTGACATCGGGCGAGAGCGTCGCGTCGTCGTCGATCCAGGTGGTGGCCGGATCGATCACGGTGACGCCCTCGAGCTGCCAGCGGCGCACGATCCGCTGGTTGAGCAGACGCCCGACCAGCGCGAGCTGCGTGCGGTCGTTCACCCCGTAGGTGACCGTGACATCGGACACGACCGATGCGGCGACCCGGTCGCCGTCACGACGGAGCAGTCCGGGCACATCGGTCAGGTACATCTCGCGCTGAGCGTTGTCGAGGCTCAGCTGCGGCAGGTAGGTGCGCAGCGTCGCGGCGCGGAACACGTACATGCCGGCGTTGATCTCGCGGACGGCGGCCTCCTCGGCGCTGGCGTCCTTCTGCTCCACGATGCGGTCGACACCGCCGTCGGCATCTCGCACGACGCGGCCGTAGCCGGTGGGATCGTCCACCAGCGCGGTCATGAGCGTGGCGGGTGCACCGGACTCCCTGTGCTCCGCCAGGAAGGCCGAGAGGGTGTCGACATCGGCCAGCGGGCAGTCACCCGAGAGCACGAGCACGTCGCCTTCGAAATCGGCGGGGAGAGCATCGACGGCCACCTGCACAGCACGACCGGTTCCTGGGATCTCGTCCTGGTCGACGAACACCGCGTCCGGGTAGTCGGCAGCGAGCGCGGCGACCACCTGGTCACGCTCGTGCCGGACGACGACCTCGACGTGCGCAGCCTGCAACCGCTGAGCGGTGGTGAGCACGTGTCCCACGAGCGGACGCCCGCCGATCGGGTGCAGTACCTTCGGCAGGCGGGACTTCATGCGAGTGCCCTGCCCTGCAGCGAGGACGATGATGGCGAGATTGTTCCCAGTCATGCTCCGCCGCCAGGACTCGAACCTAGACCTCACAGCTCCAAAGGCTGTCGTGCTGCCATTACACCACGGCGGACCGCGCCGCCTCAGAGGGCACCGCGGGGACAAGTCTGCCATGCTCCAGCCCCTGTTCTGCTGACACCACCGCCCGACATCTGCGCGAAATACCGATCTGCGATGCTGACGACATGAGCATCGTGATCGAACGGGTGCATGACGCGACCCCCGCCCTGGCCGAATTCCTGGTCGCCCACCATGCGGAGTTGGAGCACACAGCTCCCGCGGAGAGCCGCCACGCCCTCGTCTTCGAGCGGCTGCTCGCCCCGAGGGTGCGACTCTTCGCCGCCCACCTCGACGGTGCGCCCGTCGCCACCGGCGCGTTGGCGACGATCGACGAGGGGCACGAGGAGGTCAAATCGATGCGCACGGATCCCGCGCTGCGCGGGCGAGGTCTGGGTCGCACCATGCTCGCCTTCCTTCTGGCGGACGCCGAGGCACGCGGCATCCGACGGATCTCGCTCGAGACCGGGAGCGCCGACTTCTTCGTCCCGGCGCGGGCGCTGTACGCCGCGGCGGGCTTCCGCGAAAGCGGCCCCTTCGGCTCCTATGTGCTCGACCCGCACAGCACGTTCATGACGCTCGCGCTTCCCGCGAAGTCCTGATCCTCGCCTCGCACGCGCGATAATGGGCGGATGAGCGAGGTGGATGAGGTCGATCGTATCGTCGGCGCATGGAACACCCAGCGTCCCGACCTCGACTTCTCCCCCCTCGAGGTGCTGTCGCGGATGGATCGACTGTCGCGCCACCTCGACCGTGCCCGCCGCGACGTGTTCCGGCGCAGCGATCTCGAGCACTGGGAGTGGGACGTGCTCTCGGCGCTGCGCAGAGCGGGCGCTCCGTTCCAGCTCTCCCCCAAGCAACTGCTGCAGCAGACCCTGGTCTCGAGCGGCACGATGACCAACCGGATCGACCGCCTGGTCGGTCGTCGCTTCGTGCGGCGCGAGGCAGACCCGGGTGACGGCCGCAGCGTGCTGGTGACGCTCACCGACGACGGGCGCATCCGTGTGGACGCCGCCATCACGCGTCTCGTCGACGTGGAGGCCGACCTGCTGCAGGCGCTCTCCCGCTCCGACCGCGATCGCCTCGCGGGGCTGCTGCGCAAGCTGAGCCTGAGCTTCGACTCGTGACCGTCCGCTGATGGGCATGCCCTCTCCCCTCCCCGTCCGCGACGGCGTGGGTGCCACCCGGCTGCACGTGCCCCTCACCGGCTCGTGGCCGACCGTCGCCGCCTACATGATCGAACGCTTCTTCCACCTCGACCCGGAACGGCTGCTCGAGCGCTTCGACCGCGGTGACATCGTGCGGTCCGACGGCACTGCGGTCCCCCGCGATGCCGCCCTCGGGAGCGTCGAGTTCATCTGGTACTACCGCGAGCCCGCCGTCGAGACGCGGATACCGTTCGAGATCGAGGTGCTGCACCAGGACGAGCATCTGGTGGTCGTCGACAAGCCGCACTTCCTGCCCACGACACCCGGCGGCAAGTTCCTGCAGAACTCGGCGCTGGTGCGGCTGCGCAACCTGCTGGACAACCCGGATCTGGCGCCCATCCACCGGCTGGACCGCGCGACCGCCGGACTGCTCATGTTCTCGACGCGACCGGCCACCCGCGGTGCCTACCAGCTGATGTTCGAGAACCGGCAGGTGCAGAAGGTCTACGAGGCGGTGTCGGCACAGCCAGCGCACGGTGCGCTCCCCTCGTTCCCCCTCGTCTACCGCAACCACATCGAGAAGCCGCGCGCCCAGGTGCGCGTGCAGGTCGACGACGCGAGGGAGCCGAACGCCGAGACGCGGATCGAGCTGATCGACGCCGATGACCGGGTGGTGCACACCCTGCTCCGCCCGCACAGCGGCAAGATGCATCAGCTGCGCGTGCACCTCGCCGCGCTCGGCATCGGCATCCTGAACGACCGGTTCTACCCCGAGCTGCTCGACGATCTGCCGGACGACTTCGACCGCCCGCTGCAGCTGCTCGCACGGGAACTGCGCTTCGTCGATCCGCTGAGCGGGGTCGAGCGGGTGTTCACCACGCGGCGCACGTTGCAGCATGCACCGCGCGCCCAGGACCCGTCGGGCTCCGTCAGCGGCGCATGACCTTGCGCGCCAGGCGCGTGCCGAGCATCTGCACGAGATGCACGAACACGACGATCAGGACGATCGCCGTCCACATCACGACCGGCTCGAACTGCCGGAATCCGTAGATCTGCGCGAACGCACCGAGACCGCCACCGCCGATCAGCCCGGCCATGGCCGTCATGTCGATGAGCGCGACGACGATGAAGGTGTACCCGAGGATGAGCGGCCCCAGCGACTCGGGGATCGCCACGGTGAAGAGGATGCGCCACGGACCCGCACCCATCGCTCGCGCGGCCTCGATGACCCCGGGAGATACCGAGACGAGATGCTGCTCGACGATGCGGCCGATCGCGAAGGCAGCCGCGAGCGCGATCATGAACGCGCCCGCTGTGGTGCCGATTCCGGTGCCGACCACGGCTCGGGCGAACGGCTGCGCGACGGCGACGAAGAGCACGAACGGGATCGGGCGGAAGAAGTTCACCCCGAGGTTCGCGATGAACGCGACCGGCCGGTTCTGCACGAGACCGCCGGGGCGGGTGACATAGAGGATCACGCCGATCGCCAGCCCCAGGATGCCACCGAGGACGAGCGCGAACGTCGTCATGTAGAGCGTCTCGAGCGCGGCCTTCCATAGCTCGGGCCACAGTTCGTTCAGGCGATCCATCAGCGGGCCTCCTCTCCGGCGATCTCGGTGACCTCGACCCGCTGAGCGATCTCGGCGAGCGTCCGGTCGACCACGGAATCGTCTCCTCTGATGGCCAGCGTGAGATGGCCGAACGCGCGTCCGCGGATGTCGTTGATCCCGCCGTACACGAGCTCGAAGTCGAGGCCGGCACCCGCGAGGTCGAGGAAGACCTGGGCCTGCGAGGAGTCGCCGTCGCGGAACGAGAGCGTCACGAGGCGGCCCTGATGCCGGTTGCGCAGCACCGAGCGCTCCGACGGCGAAGGCACGCCCTTGACCACGGTGCCGACGAACCTCTGGGATGCGGGATTCTGCGGGGCCGAGAACACGTCGAACACGTCACCCTGCTCGATCACGCGACCGTTCTCCATCACGGCGACCTTGGTGGCGATCGTCTGGATCACATCCATCTCGTGCGTGATGACCACGATCGTGACGCCCTGCTCCTTGTTGACCCGCTGGAGGAGGTCCAGCACTTCGTGCGTGGTCTGCGGGTCGAGGGCGCTGGTGGCCTCGTCGGCGAGCAGGATCGCGGGATCGGTGGCGAGGGCGCGGGCGATGCCGACACGCTGCTTCTGTCCACCGGAGAGCTGCTCCGGATACGCCTTCGCCTTGTCGGAGAGGCCCACGAAGCTCAGCAGCTCGGTGACACGCTTCTCGATGTCCGCCTTGGACCAGCCGGCGAGCTTCAACGGGTAGGCGATGTTGGCCTTCACCGTGCGGGAGGAGAACAGGTTGAACTGCTGGAAGATCATGCCGATCCCGCCACGGACCTTGCGCAGCTCGCTCTCCTTGAGCGCGGTGATGTCGACGCCATCCACCGTGATCGTGCCTCCGGTGGCCGGCTCCAGTGCGTTGATGAGGCGCACGAGGGTCGACTTGCCGGCCCCGGAGTAGCCGATGATCCCGAAGACGTCGCCCTTCTCGATCGAGAGGGAGACGTCGTCGACGGCCACGACCTCCGCGCCGTCACGGGTGCGGGGCGGGTATGTCTTGGACACGTTCGTCAGGGTGACGATCGGCATGTAATGCTCCGGTCTGCTTCGGGAACGAAGAATCGGGTGACGCGTTCTCGCGCCACCCGATTCTCCCTCATCGGACGGGGTGATCTCCCCGCGCCCTACTTCTTCGCGTCAGCGTCCTTCTGGACCTTCGCGAGCGAGGCGACCAGGTCGTCCACCGGCGTCTTCAGCGCGACGGCGGTGCCTCCGGACGAATCCAGCAGCCCCTTCTGGACGGCCTCGTTGGTCTGGAAGATGTCGACCAGCTTGAGGTAGGTCTTGTTGTCGGCGTCTTCGGCACGGGCAGCGAAGATGTTCACGTACGGCAGCGCGCTGGGGTCCTCGGGGTCGTCCTGCGCGATCGCGTCGTCGAACGTGAGCCCCGCGTCCTGCACGAAGTCGTTGTTGATGATCGCGGCGGCGACGTCAGGCAGCGAGGTCGGGATGAGCGCGGCCTCCAGAGCCGTGACCTTGACCTTGGACTTGTCGGTGTCGATGTCGGCAAGGTCCGAGTACGGCGTGCCGCCGCTCTTGAGCTCGACCAGGCCCGCCTGCTGCAGCACGTTCAGCGCACGCGCCTGGTTGGAGGCGTCGTCCGGGACGGCGACGGTCTCGCCCTCCGGGATGCTGTCGACGTCGTCGTACTTCTGCGAGTAGAGACCCAGCGGGTAGATGGCGGTCGAGCCGATCGGGGTGAGGTCGGAGCCCGAGGCGTTGTTGTACTCGGCCAGGTACACGATGTGCTGGAACTGGTTGAGGTCGATCTCACCCTCGGTGAGCGCGGGGTTCGGCTGCTCGTAGGAGCCGAAGTCGACCAGCTCGACCGTGATCCCCTCTTCGGCGGCGGCCTCGACGAAGGCCGGCCACTGCTCGTCGCCCTTGCCGACGACGCCGATCTTGACGACCTCGTTCTCGGACGATCCCTCACTGCCGGATCCGGCATCGGACGATCCAGTGGCGCACCCGGTGAGCGCGACGAAGAGCGGGACCGCGGCGATGGCGGCCAGGATGGAAGTGGTGCGGCGTGACATGTGAGTGAGTTCCTCTCTTGGGGGACTCGAATACGTTAGGCAGGCCGCATCTCGCACGCGGAATCGAGTGTCACACGGCGTCACAGCGAGGCGTGGTCAGGGCCGCGGCACCCTCAGGGCCAGCTTGCCCACGTAGTGCTCTCCGAGCGCCCGGTGCGCCGCCACGACGTCATCGGCGTCGAACACGCGGGTCACATGCGGTGCGATGTGGCTCGACTCGATGATCTCGTTCAGACGCTGCAGTGCTGCGCGACTGCGATCGCCGTCGTAGAAGGACACTCGATCGGCGATCTGCGCGGACGGCGGCGGGTTGACGCCGTGCGCCCACGCGATGCGGCCGGTGGGTGCGACTACGCGCAGCGCCTCCTCGGCCACTGCTCCTCCCGCCGTGACCAGGGCCCCGTCGAGCCCGTCCGGTGCGAAGCGCGCGATGGCCGCCGGCACGTCGTCACTCCGACCGTCGACGACCGCGTCGGCTCCGAGACTGCTCGCGAGCTCCACTCCGTCCTGTCCCGAGGCCACGGCGAGGACACGAAGCCCTCGATGCTTGGCGAGCTGCACCGCGAGATGGCCGATCCCTCCGCTCGCGCCGAAGATCATCACGGCATCACCGGGACTCGCATCGATGGTGTCGAGTCCGCTCGTGGCCGTGAGCGCGTCCCAGGCCAGCACACCTGCCTGCTCGTCGGTCAGGCGGGCGGGCACCGGAGCGACGTGTTCCTGGTCGACCACGGCGTACTCGGCGTAGAAGCCTCCCCTCGGAACGGGCGTCGACGCCGCGTACACCCGGTCGCCCGGGGCGAAACGCCTCACCTCAGCCCCGATCGCCTCGACGGTCCCCGCCCCTTCCCACCCGAGGATGTAGGGGAACGTCGACGGCACGCCGAACGCGCCGTCGTAGTGCCCCTCGCGCTCCTCCCGGTCCCACGACCCGAGTCCGGCGACATCGATGCGGATGAGCACGTCGCTGTCCCCGACCGCGGGAACCGGAACCGATCGTTCATGCAGTTCCGTCTCGTCACCGAATCGATCGAGGATGATGGCTTTCATCGTCGTGGGCATGGGACTCCTCGTTCTCGTCGGTGGGTCTGGCTCTCGGACGCCCGGAGGCCCGGACGCTCAGTCGTAGTCCTCGATCCCCTGCAGGCGCACCTGCTCGAGGTCGAGGCGGGCGGAGATGCGACGCACAACGATGTCGTCGACGGTGCCGGCGCCGCGCAGTCCGAGCAGGACCTCGCGCTTGCGGTCGAGCAGGGCGAGCTTCAGGCGCGTGTGCTCTTCGTGTCGGATCAAAGGCGAACGCTGTGCGAGATCGACGTCGGTCGAGGTCGCGATGATCTGCAGCACTGTGCCGTCTGTTGCCTCCCCCTCGACGGCTTGCGAGGAGCCACCGCCGGGTGCGGGATCGTCCCCGACATCGGCGGTGCCGGCTCCGAGAGGGTCGGGCTCTCCGAGCATCTCGTCCAGCACGTCGGCCTCAGCGTCGACCAGCGCCTGCTCACGGGCCAGCGACCGGGCGTTGGCGAACTCCAGCATCTGATAGCCCTCCGACCGCACGCGATCCAGGACCTCCTGGCCCACACCGTGTTCGGCGGCCAGGTCGTCGAGAGCCGCGAGGGCCGCTCCGGAGATGGCCCGCTCGGCGAGCTCGTACTCCTCGTCCTCGACATGATCGACCGGGAACCTCGCCCATCGGACGGTGGCGGGCAGCAGCGGCGCCTGCACGAGCAGACTCAGCAGGATGACCCCCGCCGTGACGAACACGATCTCGTCTCGCCCGTTGATCGCGCCGCCCTCGGTGATGCTCGTCGGCACGGAGAGCGCGATGGCGAGGGAGACGGCGCCGCGCATGCCCGCGACGGTGGAGACGGCCCTGGCGCGCGCTCGTGCACCCGGCGCCGGACGCGGAACAGGCTTTCCCTGGAACGGCACGTTCAGCAGCTGGAACAGGTAGCGCACCACCAGCAGCGTCGCCCAGACGGCCAGGGTCACGAGCACGAGGCGGCCGATGGCGGCCGCCGAGATCTGGTGTGCGACGTACTGCACCTCGAGACCGATCAGCACGAACAGCGCGCCGTTGAGCAGGAAGACGCCGAAGGGCCACGCCGCATCGGCCTGCCGTCGAGACGAGGCGGTGGTCACCCGCGGAGACACGTACGCCACGATGAGCCCGGCCACCACGACGGCCAGCACCCCGGAGGCGTGCACCATCTCGGCGGCGAGGAATGCGGTGAACGGGATCAGCAGCAGCGTGACGTTGATCACGATCGTCGAGGATGTGCGCCTCAGCAGCAGATAACCGAGGAACGCGATGGCCACTCCCGCGGCGATTCCGCCGACGTAGGAGATCAGCACATCGAGCGTGACCGACAGCGGGGTGATCTGGCCGCCGAGCGCGAGCGACACCGCGATCGCGTACAGCACCAGGGCAGTGCCGTCGTTGGTCAGGCTCTCGGCCTTGAGCTTCATGAACATGCGGCGCGGCAGCAGCCGGCCGAGAGCCGCGACAGCCGTGGCGTCCGGCGGCGCGACCGCGGCTCCGAGGATGAGAGCGACCTCCCAGGGCATCCCGAACAGCACACCGATGCCGGCGACCGCGAACGCCGAGGCCACGACGAGCACCGTGCTCATGGGCAAGATGTAGCGGAAGTCGCGGCGGATCGACCGCAGCGAGGTCGTGAGGCTCTCCCAGAAGAGCATGACGGGGAGGAACAGCAGCAGCACCGTCTCCGGGGGCAGCTGCACTTCGCGCAGCTGCGGCACGAAGCCCAGCAGCAGCCCGAAGATGACGAGGACGAGGGGCAGCGCGAGACGCACGCGCGGGGCGATCAGGGTTCCGACGAGAATCGTGAGTCCGAGCAGGACTGTTACTTCGAGGCCTTCCATCCCTACCTCCCAACAGCGGTGAGAGAAGGATATTCCTCCGTCAGCCGATCTCCTCGGTGAGTTCGAACCAGCGCAGCTCCAGCTCCTCGATCTCGGCCTGCTGCTCGCTGATCTTCTTCATGCAATCGCCCAGCCCCGCATAGTCGGACTGGTCATGATCGGCCAGCGCGGTCTTGGCCGCGTTCACCTGCTGGGTGAGCTTCTGGATGCGGCGCTCGAGCGCGGAGATCTCCTTCTGCGCCGCGCGCAGCGCCGCCCCGTCGAGGCCCTTCGTCGACGCCGCTGTGGTCGCCGTCGCCGCAGCCGTCGCGGTCTGCTTCGAGCCCGTGGACGACTGCAGCTCGCGCAGGCGGAGGTACTCGTCGACCCCGCCGGGAAGGTGGCGCAGATGGCCGTCGAGGATCGCGTACTGCTGATCGGTGACGCGCTCCAGGAAGTACCGGTCGTGGCTGACGACGAGGAGGGTGCCGGACCACGAGTCGAGGAGGTCCTCGATCGCGGCGAGCATGTCGGTGTCGAGGTCGTTGGTCGGCTCGTCGAGGATCAGCACGTTCGGCTGGTCGAGCAGCACGAGGAGCAGCTGCAGGCGACGCTGCTGTCCACCCGAGAGGTCCTTGACCGGGGTGGAGAGCTGAGCGGAGTCGAACCCGAGCCGCTCGAGCAGCTGCCCCGGCGTGAGGTCCTGTGCCTTCGAGCCCGCACCCATTGTGTAGGAGGTGCGCAAGCCGGAGATGATCACGCGCACCGGGTCGTTCCAATGCTGGGTGAGCTCGTCGAGCCGCTGCGTGAGGGTCTGCACCTTGACGGTCGTACCGCGCTTGACCCGACCGACGGTGGGTTCAACGGTGCCGGAGATGAGGCCGAGCAGGGTCGACTTCCCCGCACCGTTCACGCCCAGGATGCCCGTGCGCTCCCCCGGTGCGATGCGCCACTCGATGTCGCGCAGCACCACCTTCTCGCCGCCGTCCGCCGTCGGGTAGGTCACGCCGACGTCGAGCAGGTCGACCACGTCCTTGCCGAGGCGTGAGACCGCGAGCGACTGCAGCGACACCTTGTCGCGGATCTCCGGGACATCGGCGATGAGCTCGTTGGCCGCATCGATGCGGAACTTCGGCTTCGCCGTGCGGGCCGGGGCGCCGCGACGCAGCCAGGCGAGCTCCTTCTTGGCGAGGTTCTGGCGCTTGGCCTCGGTGGCGGCCGCCATCCGGTCGCGCTCCACGCGCTGCAGGATGTACGCCGCGTACCCGCCCTCGAAGGGCTCGACGATGCGGTCGTGCACCTCCCAGGTCTCGGTGCACACCTCGTCGAGGAACCATCGATCGTGCGTGACGACCATGAGGGCGCCCGAGTTCGCCGACCAGCGCCTCTTGAGGTGCCCCGCGAGCCACGTGATCGCCTCGACATCGAGGTGGTTGGTCGGCTCGTCGAGCGCGATGACGTCCCAGTCCCCGGTGAGGAGCCTGGCGAGCGAGACCCGCCGACGCTGGCCACCACTGAGGGAACCGATCTCACCGTCCCACGGCAGGTCGGTGAGAAGTCCCTCGATCACGTCGCGCACCCGCGCGTCGCCCGCCCACTCGTACTCCGGGGTGTCGCCGACGACCGCGGCGCTGATCGTGAGGTCGTCCGGCAGGTTGTCGGCCTGATCGAGAACCCCGATGCGCGTTCCCCCGCGCACCGTGACACGTCCGGAGTTCGGCTCCTTGATGCCGGCCAGCATGCCGAGAAGGCTGGATTTGCCGTCGCCGTTTCGGCCGACGATGCCGATGCGATCGCCCTCCTCGATGCCGAGGGTCACGGAGTCGAAGACGACCCTGGTCGGATATTCGAGGTGGAGGGCTTCAGCCCCGAGAAGATGTGCCATGTTCCTTCCAGGGTAGCCGCGCGCGGTGATCATGACTCCCGCCGCCGTCTGACGGCGAGCGGTCGCCATGATCGTCGTCCGGTCCCGCCCGATCTAGGATCGACGGGTGCCAAGGAATCGCCGGGTGTTCTCGTTCATGCTCGACAACCGCAAGGCGAAGCTGATGGAGTCGCGAAGGCGGCCAGGTCACTACGAGCTCAGCGTCGACGGGATCGCCCAGTCCGTCGTCTCGATGACCGATCCGACCGCACTCGAGTACGCCTACACGCAGCACATCGCCAGAGCGATCGATGCCGCGGCAGCCCCCGGTGCCCCGCTGTTCACCGTGCATCTGGGAGCAGGGGCACTCACGCTGGCGCGCTACGTCGAGGCCACGCGCCCCGGGTCCCCCCAGCTCGTGGTCGAGTTCGAGCCCACCCTCTACGCTGCCGTGCTCGAGGCGCTGCCCCTGCCGCCCGGCGCCGATGTGCGCGTCGTCTTCGGGGACGCGCGGGCGGTCGCTGACGCGGAACTCCCGGATGGAGGAAAGCCTGCGGGGCCGCCTTCCTCCTCTCCCGCGCTCGGCGTCGTCACGTCCGGTGGCAGCGCCGTCGACACCGATTGGGTGGATGCGCGCTTCACCGTCGTCGACCTGTGGGACGCCGCGGTCATCCGACACCGTGTGGCCAGCCAGGAGTTCTACCGTCGCGTCGCCGCACGCTCCGCAGCAGGGGCCACCGTGGCGGTGAACCTCCTCGACGGGCACCCCTTCGAGTACTCACGACGACAGGCTGCCACGCTGCGCTCGGTGTTCGAGCACGTCGCCGTCGTCCTCGACGCAGAACCCGAAGACGATGAGGGCCCGCTCGGCAATGTCGTGGTCTTCGCGAGCGATGAGCCGCTGAGCGTCGTGACGGACCCCGACCTTCTCGGCTCACCGCGACCGCATATGCTGCACGACGCGTCCCTGACCGCGTGGATCGACGGAGCGCGCATCATGACCGACGCGGACGGCACGGACTCCCCCGACCCCGACGACCCGATCTGGGACTAGGAGCCGACAGCGGACCGGTCGGCCCGCGCGTCGGGAGTGGGCGCAGCGACCGACCCCGCCGTGCGCAGGAAGACGATGATCCAGCTGAAGATCAGCACCGCGGCGATCAGCTCGACCGCCGTGAGGTTGTAGTAGCCGACCGCGAAGAAAGCGGCGAGCAGGATGATCACGAGCACATAGATCCACCCGAAGGCGACGAACACGCGCGGGATGGTCGGCAGGAACCACGGCAGCCCGACCACGATGACTCCGAAGACGACCGTCATGCCCGTCGCGACCGTGTTGTGCAGGAGGAAGAACTCGTCGACGGGGAAGAGCCCGACGCACGCGAGGAAGATCCCGATCAGGATGAGTCCGCCGCGCACCATGAACCGGCCTCGGCGTTCCTCGGCGGTCTCGGCAGGCAGGCCCGCGGTCGCGTATCTCGAGATCGTCGTGACCATGACCCCGGCGATGACCAGTGTCACGTTGAAGGCGACGGACGCACTGTTGGTGCTCATCCCGAGCGCCGAGAGGTTGTCCCGCCACCAGTGCACATCGCTGGAGGCGAGCATGCTGGCGAACGCTCCGACCACGAGGAAGACGGCGAGCACCAGCGAGAGCACCATCGGGGTGAGAGCGACCGCACTGAGGAAGCAGACGTATCCGGTCAGGGCGAAGGCCACAGCCACCAGGATCGCCCCGGGGAAGGGGAACACCGGGGCATCCGTGAAACTGCGCTCCAGAAGCTCTGCGATGCCGAGCCAGCCGAGACAGGCGATCGCCGCGTGGGCGAAGGCGATGGCGGTCAGGTCGTACCAGCGCAGCCGATCCCCCGGGACGCTGAACCCGTCGCGGGTCGCCTGCGGGTCCTGCTGTTCCGGCCGCACGGCGAGGCGGCCGAGCGTGAAGGCGATGACCGCGGTGATCGCCCCACCGCACGCGGCGAAGACCCCGATCGACCCGCTGCCGCTGATCGCCAGGTCGTGCCCCCAGAACACCGGTAGGCCGATCGCGAAGCCCGCGACGAAGAACCCGGCGCCGACGATGAGTGCCGTCGCCTCGAAGACGGCAGTGGATGTCTCCGGTCCCCGCACCTGTCTCAGCACCTGCACGACCCTGCTCGCGAGCGCGTTCATCCTCGTCCTTCCCGGTCCACATCATAGAAGGCGCGCAGTTCCGCGACGCCGGTGATAGCATCGCGGAACGGATCGTATACAACGTCGTCGTTCCACCACCCGAGGTGATCAGTCATGAACGGTGCACCCGCTGCCCCCGCCGAATCGGTATCGACTCTCGTCGCGCGCAACATCAGTGATTTCAGAGCCGCCGTCTCCGAGTCTTTCGTCCCCTTGCAGGTCTCCACGGCAGGGCCGGACCATTTCCGTGGAATCATCCGCGGTGCGTCGGTCGATGAGGTCCACGTGACCGAGGTGCGCGCCACATCGCACGTCGTGGAGCGAACCCCCGAGCTGATCGCCAGGGGCGACCGTTCCTACTTCAAGCTCAGCCTGATGCTCGCCGGCACCGGTCTGCTGATCCAGGACGATCGGGAGGCCGTGCTCCAGGCCGGGGATCTCGCCGTGTACGACACCGACCGACCGTACTCACTCGTCTTCGACGAGGGGTTCCGCACGATGGTCGTGATGTTCCCGAAGCATCTCCTCAGCCTCCCTCCCGACGTGGTCGGCCAGCTCACCGCCGTGCGTATCTCTGGGCAGGAGGGCCTGGGCGGCGTGGTCGTGCCGTACCTGACCCAGCTCGCCGGGAACCTCGACCAGCTCGCCGGAGCGACGGGGGCTCGCCTCGCGCACAGCGCCCTCGACCTCGTCTCCACGGTCTTCACCCGCGAACTCGGTCTCGACGGCGTCTCGGCCGACCCGCACCGCGCGCTCGTGCAGCGCATCCGCTCCCACATCGACCGGAACCTGGCGTCGACCGACCTCGGGCCCGCCTCGATCGCCTCGGCACACTTCATCTCGACCCGCCACCTGCACGGCCTGTTCCAGGAGCAGGGTGTGACCGTGTCGACGTGGATCCGCACGCGTCGTCTCGAGCAGTGCCGCCGCGACCTGCTCGACCCGATGCTCGCAGACCGGCCCGTCGCCGCGATCGCCGCGCGCTGGGGCTTCGTCGACGCGGCGCACTTCAGCCGCGCGTTCAAGGCGGCGTTCGGCATCTCCCCCAGCGAGTACCGCGCCGCTCACTGAACACGACACGAAGACCCGCCGCGCAGGTCGGGTGACCGGCGTGCGCGGAATCGCCGTCATGCCCGCTTGCCCTGGACGGCACGCCGGTTGACTCTCGGCGCGCGATGGGCCCCGCGACCTTGAGCGTCTGAGGGCGTGGGACGGAGCATGAGGCAAGCGCATCGCGACGACGCGGTGCCCGGGGCGAAGAGGCCCTGCCGCGTGCGACGTCTGGACCCGCATGACCGACATCACGACCGACCCGGCACTGGATGAATGGCGAACCTACGATGAGTTCGCCGCCGGGATCGACACCTTCCGCCTGCCGAGCACGCAGCTCGCCGGCACCTCCCTGACGCTGACCCTCGACGACGGCGGCACGCTCTCGCTGCGCTTCGACGAGGAGGCCGTCACCTGGGAGGGCTTCGGCACCGACGGCAGAGACCCGTATGACGCCGTCCGCGTGCGCGAGGACGTCGTGTTCGTCAACATCCCGTTCGAGAGCCGCGAGCGCGAGGCCCTGACGGTCGTCGTCTCCTCCACCACGCATCGGGCGACCGTCATCCGCTCGCGTATCGCCGCCGAGGCCGTCGAGGGCACGCCGCAGGTCGGCCAGGACTTCTGGGCGGCGACGACGGATGCCGGAGCGGCCACGGGCGAGGTTCCCGGCCCCAGCCGCGACCTGATCGGCAAGCGCAACATCTACCGCTACAGCCCGCACCACCTGTACGAGCACGTGTACGTGTCGAGCCAGCGGTACGCGTGGCAGTGCCTGGAGGGCGTGCAGCGCGGTCACGGCGACATGGACCTGTCGACCGTCTGGAAGTTCGCCGACGGCCTGTATCTGTTCTGCTTCCGCGAGTTCCGCATCGCCGTCGCGAGCGTCTGGCTGCACGACCTCGGCTACCAGCTGATGACGACCGGGATCTTCCTCGGGCTGAACGGCGAGGGCGACTCCGAGCACTCCAAGGCCGGCGGGCACATCTACCCGCTCGGCTCGGTCGCCTACCCCGACGCGCAGCCCGTCTGATCGACAGCGAGAACAGGAGACACCATGGGCAATGCCGACATCATCCGCGAGCACTATGCGGCGAGCGACCGCGGCGACCTCGACGGGATGCTCGCACCGCTCGCATCCGATGTGCAGTGGACCGAAGCCGCCGGCTTCCCCTACGCGGGAACCTACATCGGCCCCGACGCGGTGGCCGCCAACGTGTTCCAGCGCATCCAGGAGGACTGGGACGACTACACCGTGGCGATCGACGAGGTCCTCGACGCGGGCGATGCGGTCGTGGGCATCGGCACGTACTCCGGCACCTACCGGCGCACCGGCCGCTTCTTCGCGGCACGTGTGGCCCATGTGTGGCGCCTGGCCGACGGCAGGGTCGTGGCCTTCGAGCAGTTCACCGACACGGAGCTCGTGTCCCGCGCACTGCGCGACTGAGGCTCGCGACACGCACCGCACCGCCACACACACCGCACCACCACACGCACCGCACGCACAGCACGATCCGAATTCGAGAGGCAGGAATCACATGAACAAGCGAGTATCAGGCACCGCGGCACTCATCGCCGTGGCAGCCCTCGCCCTGGCCGGCTGCGCCGGAGGAGATGACGGATCCGGCGGGGGCGACGGCGCCCCGATCGTGGTCGGGTCCATCAACACCATCAGCGGGCCGGCCACCTTCCCCGAGGCGTCCCAGGCAGCAGCCGCGGTGTTCGACGCCTTCAACGACGCTGGCGGACTGGACGGCCGGAAGATCGACTACAAGACCCTCGACGACAAGGGCGACCCCGCCACGGCGACCGCCTCGGCCCGGGAGCTGGTCGGCAGCGACGGCGCCGTCGCGCTGGTCGGCTCCGCGAGCCTGATCGAGTGCGAGATCAACGCCAAGTACTACGAGCAGGAGAGCATCCTGTCGATGCCGGGCATCGGTGTCGACACCGGCTGCTTCGACAGCGAGAACATCTCCCCGGCGAACGTCGGCCCCTTCAACGACATGACCCTCACGCTGCAGTACGGCTCCGAGGTGCTCGGCCTCGACGACATCTGCATCCTCCTCGAGATCGCCGGCTCCACCCGACCGACCTACCAGGCCGCGATCGACAAGTGGTCGGAGATCACCGGCAAGGAGCCGAAGTACGTGGACGACACCGTCCCGTACGGCGCATCCGACTACACGCCCTACATCGTCAAGGCGCGCGAAGCCGGCTGCAAGGCCCTCGCGATCAACCCCGTCGAGCCGGACGCGATCGGTCAGGTCAAGGCCGCGAACGCCCAGGGCTGGGACGACGTGACCTGGCTGTACCTGACGAGCGTCTACAGCGAGAACTTCGCCGAGGCCGTGGACGATGCGGGAGCCGGCATCTACGTTCCCGCGGAGTTCTACCCGTTCACGGACGACAGCGAGATCAACGCCGACTGGCGCACCCTCATGGAGGACAACGACATCCCGCTCACGTCGTTCAGCCAGGGCGGCTACCTCGCCGCAACCTACTTCATCGAGGTGCTCAAGGGCATCGACGGCGACATCACCCGGGAGAGCGTCTCCGAGGCGCTGAAGAACATGGAGCCGATCGAGAACCCGATGGTCGGCACGCCCTACGCGTTCGGCACGCAGAACACCGCGGGCTGGCCGATCATCCTCAAGTCCGGCACCCACGCCTGGGAGCAGGTCGCCGACGACTGGCTCCGCATCGGCGAGTAGTCCACCTGACCGCCTGCCGCCGGGCGCATTACCGGCGGCAGGCACCTTCCGCCCTCCCCCTCGGAACAGAAAGGACGCCCATGCTGCAAGGTGCCATCGCGGGACTCGCCGCCGGCGGTCTCTACGCGGTTCTCGGCGTATGCCTGACGCTCATGTCCCGGCTCGTGCGGGTCGTCAACTTCGCCCAGGCCGCGACCGGCATGTTCGGCGGCTTCACGGCCGTCTGGTTCGTGCGCGAACTCGGGCTGCCCATCTGGGTCGGATCCGTGCTCGGTGTGCTCGTGGCGGGTCTGCTGGCCGCGGCGATCGGGTTCATCGCGGCGACGTGGCTGTCCGAGGCGTCGACCACGACCCGCTCGGCCATGACCGTCGGCCCGCTGCTGCTGCTGATCTCGATGTCGTTCATCCTGTTCGGCAACAAGCCGCAGCCGTTCGCGCCGATCATCGCCGGGCCCGCTTTCACGATCGGCGGCGTCGTCGTCAGCCAGGTCACCGTCGCGACCGTCGCGATGGCGATCGTGACAGCCGTCGCCGTGCGCATCGTCCTGCGTCGCACCAGGGTCGGAACGCAGCTGCGCGCCCTCTCCGAGCGCCCCACGACGGCGGAGCTGCTCGGCATCCGCTCGCGGCCGCTCTCCATCGCGGTGTGGTTCGTCACCGGTGTGATCAGCGCGATCGCGATCATCATCGTGGCGCCGTCGCAGTCCAACGACGCCACGAGCCTGTCGATGCTCATCGTGCCCGCCGCCGCAGCCGCGCTCCTCGGGGGCTTCCGTCGCCTCGACCTCGCTGTGGTCGGGGGACTCGTCCTCGGCGTGCTCGGCGGACTCGTCGCCCAGATCGACGAGGTGGCGCTGGTGCGCAACTTCCTCCCGTTCCTGTTCATCGTCGTCCTGCTGCTCTGGACGCAGCGCAAGGAGGTGTGGGATGCCGCTCGCTGACCGCCCCTGGTTCCGCATCACCTGGCCGTTCGCCGTCGCCCTCGTCGGCATCGGGGTCGGTGCGATCCTCAGCTCGGCCCTGCCCGGGTACTTCGTCTTCCTCGCCATCAGCGCCGTCACCGCCGCCATCGCCATCCTCGGCCTCGGCATCGTGACCGGCTCGGCGGGGATGATCGCCCTGTGCCAGCTCACGTTCGCCGCCGTCGGCGCGTGGATCGTCTCGCTGCTCAACGTCCTGCAGGCACCGGGCGGATTCCTCCTGTGGCTGCTCCTCGGCGGTATCGCCGCAGGGCTCGTCGGGATCCTGGTCGGCCTCCCCGCCCTGCGACTGCGGGGGGTGAACCTGGCGGTCGTGACCCTCGGCTTCGCCGCAGCGGCCGACGTCACGCTGGTGCAGATCCAGTTCCCCGGCTCGGCGGACGGCACCGCCATCGAACGACCGGAGATGTTCTCGAACGACCGTCAGTTCTTCTTCCTCTCCATCGTCGTGCTCGCGGTCTGCGCCCTCGGCGTGTTCTTCCTGCAGCGTGGCCGCTGGGGGTCGAGCTGGAAGGCCGTGGCATTCTCCGAACGGGGAACCGCCGCCTCGGGGCAGAGCGTTCAGGCGGCCAAGCTGACCGCCTTCGCCGTCTCCGCGGCCCTCGGCGGCATCTCGGGCGGGCTGCTGGCCGGTCAGGTGCAGCTGCCGTTCGCGTCGAGCTTCACCCCGCTGCAGTCGCTCGCGCTCTACGTGCTGGCGATCATGTCCGGCGCCCACCTGATCGACATGGCGATCTTCGGCGGGCTGCTCTGGGTGCTCGTGCCCGAGCTCCTCAAGCGCTGGGGCGTGCCGCAGGACTGGGCCTTCGTCGTCTTCGGCGTGCTGGGCGTGCAGGCGCTCACCAGCGGCACCAACCTCGGCCAGGGCATCCGCAACCTGCTCTACCGCCGCGCGGACCGGAGAACCGCGAACGCGCAGCTCACCGCGCTGCCCGCCGATGCCGGAGCCGATGCCTCGGTCGTCACGACGACGACCACGGCGACGGTCGACGATGCCATCCTCCACGGTGCGCCCGTGCTCACCGTGGAGGGTCTGACGGTGCAGTTCGGCGCACTCAAGGCACTGGATGATGTGTCGTTCCAGGTGCCGGCTGCGTCGATCATGGGGCTGATCGGGCCCAACGGTGCCGGGAAGTCGACCTTCGTCGACGCAATCAGCGGCTTCCTGCCGAAGCACGGAGGACGCGTGCTGCTCGACGACCGCGATCTGGCCGGTCTCTCCCCCACCCGTCGTGCGAGATGGGGGCTGCGGCGCACGTTCCAACAGGATCGGGTCCCGCCCGCGCTCACGGTCGGCGCCTACGTGCGGTTCGTGGCCAGACGCCGGCTCGCGAAGGCCGACATCGACGAGGTGCTGGAGTTCTTCGGCTGCCCGCACGCCCGCGCACGTCTGTCGAGTGTCGACGTCGGTACCCGACGGCTGGTGGAGGTCGCCGCGAACGTCGCCGCCCGACCCCGCCTGCTGATCCTCGACGAGCCCGCTGCCGGCCTGTCGCACGAGGAGCACCTGGCGCTCGCGGCACGTCTGCGAGACCTGCCGGCACGCTACGGCGTCGCCCTGATCATCATCGAGCACGACCTCGACCTCGTGCGCTCCGTCTGCCCCACCCTGACCGTGCTCGACTTCGGTCGGGTGCTGGCGAGCGGACCGCAGGCCGAGGTGCTCGCGAACCCCGACGTGGTGAAGGCCTACATGGGAGAGACGGAGCTGCTGACATGAGCGAACTCGTGATGGACGCCGTGACGGTGAGTCGCGGAGCCGGACCGGTCATCTCGGACGTCTCGCTGCGGGTCGCCGGCGGCGAGGTGCTGGCCCTGGTCGGCCCCAACGGCGCGGGCAAGACCAGCCTGATCGAATCCGTCTCGGGCGTGACCCCTCACTCCGCGGGGAGCATCACCCTCGACGGCGAACCCATCGACAAGCTCTCCCGAGTCACCAGGGCACGACGCGGCATCGTGCACATCGAGCAGGGACGAGCGGTGTTCCCGTCGCTGACCGTGCGCGAGAACCTCTCGCTCACGGCCCGCACCCCTGCGGAGTTCGATGCCGTCCTGGCGCAGTTCCCCGAACTCGAGAAGCGCATCGACGCCCCCACCGCGCTGCTGTCCGGCGGCGAGCAGCAGATGGTCGTGCTCGCCAGGGCGTTCGCCGCGAAACCGCGCATCCTGCTGATCGACGAGATGTCGCTCGGCCTCGCCCCCGTCGTGTTCCTGCGGCTGATGCCGATCGTGCAGTCGATCGCCGAGTCGGGGGTCGGAGTGCTGCTGGTCGAGCAGTTCACCCAGCTCGCGCTCGGGCTGGCCGAGGAAGCGGTGGTCGTCGCCGGCGGACGCGTCTCCTTCCAGGGCACAGCACAGGCGCTGCAGGCCGACCCCGCGCTGCTGCACCGTGCCTACCTCGGCGGCTGAGCAGACACGGGCGGCAGGCGAGGACGAGCGGGCAGGGACGAACGGGCGGCGGGGATTAGCCTGAGAGGATGACCCAGACCATCCACGCCCGCGCCGCCCTCCTCGACATGGACGGCACACTCGTCGACTCGACCGCTGTGGTGGAGCGGCTGTGGCTGGCCTGGGCGGAGCCCCACGGGATCGCCCCAGAGACGGTGCTGAGCGTCGTGCACGGACGTCAGGGTCATCAGAGCATGGCGATCATGCTGCCCGAGCGCGACCACGCGATCAACCTCCGCGAGAACGAGGTCATGCTCGCGAACGAGGCGTCCGACGTGGAAGGCGTCATCATGATCCCCGGCGCCGACGGCCTGCTCGATGCTCTGGAGCCCTTCGCCCACGCGATCGTGACCTCCGCCAACGTCGCCTTGATGACCGCGCGGATGCGGCAGGCCGGGCTGACCGTGCCCGCCCTCGCCGTGACGGCCGAGAACGTGTCGGCGTCGAAGCCCGACCCGGAGGGCTTCCTCCTCGCTGCGCGCACTCTGGGCGTCGACCCCGCGGACTGCCTCGTGTTCGAAGACTCCGGCGCCGGGATCCAGGCCGCCCACGCCGCGGGCATGCGAGTGATCGGCGTCGGCCCGCACGCCGCCGCCCACGCGCCGACCGCGCACGTGGACGACCTCACGCACGTGTCGATCGCCGCCGTCGACGACGGCTTCGAGCTCCGGATCGGCTGAGCGGTCCGGAGCTCACACCCGGTCGCCTAGGCGGCGGAGCGGTGCGCCACCGGTCGCCGTCGCAGCGCGGCCTCGAGCACAGCGGGCGGGTTGTACTGCTGATCGAGGCGTCCGACATCGGTGCCGGGCGGGACGATCGCGTCGATCCGGTCGAGCACCTCGTCCGTGAGCGCGATGTCCACTCCCGCGAGCAGGTCGTCCAGCTGCTCCATCGACCGCGGGCCGATCAGCGCGCTCGTGACACCGGGATGCGCGATCGCGAACGCCATCGCGAGGTGGGTCATCCGGATGCCGGTCTCCTCGGAGAGCGCGACGATCTGCTCCACGGCGTCGATCCGCCGCTCGTCCTGGTTGTGCCGGAACATGGTCGCGCGAGCGAGATCGGTCTGCTGTCCCTTCCGGAACCGTCCGGTCAGCATGCCGCCGGCGAGAGGACTCCAGACGAGGGCGCCCATGCCGTAGCGCTGCGCGACGGGCAGGACTTCCCGTTCGATGCCACGGTTCAGGATCGAGTAGGTCGGCTGCTCGGTGCGGAAGCGCTCGAGGCCCCGACGCTCGGAGATCCACTGCGCCTCGACCTGCATCGAGGCGGGGAAGTCCGAGCTGCCGATCGCCCGCACCTTGCCGCTGCGGACCAGATCGGTCAGCGCGGAGAGCGTCTCCTCGAGGTCGACGGTGTCGTCAGGACGGTGCGCCTGGTACAGGTCGATGTAGTCGGTACCCAGCCGACGGAGCGAGTCCTCGACGGCGCGCATGATCCATCGGCGGGAGTTGCCGCGCCTGTTCGGGTCGGTGCCCATCGGTCCGTTGAACTTCGTGGCCAGGACCACGTCGTCGCGACGGCCGGCGAGCGCCTTGCCGATGAGTTCTTCGGAGCCGCCCTGCGAGTAGCGGTCGGCCGTGTCGATGATGTTGATGCCCGCATCGAGCGCGCGGTGCACGATGCGGAGGGAGTCCCGCTCGTCGCCGTTCCCGATGCTGCCGTCCGTCCCGAGCATCATGGCCCCGAGGGCGAACGGGCTCACCTGGATGCCGGTGCGGCCGAGGGTGCGGTAGTGCATGTCGTGTTCCTTCCTGAATGGCGCTCTGCTGTCCGGTGCCGTATCGTCGACCGAAGTGGAACGCCTTTCCGGAAGCATACGGAACGGTGTTCCGTTTATGCAACCCCTGGAGGATCCATGCGCGCCGACGCCCGCCGCAATGCCGACGCCCTGACCGACGCCGCGCGCGAGGTCTTCGCCACGGAGGGGGTCGATGCGCCCGCGAGGCTGATCGCCGAGCGCGCAGGCGTCGGAGTGGGCACCCTGTATCGCCGCTTCCCGCAGCGGTCTGACCTCGTGGTCGCCGTCTTCCGGCATGCCGTCGATGCCACCGCGGCGGCCGCGGACGAGCTCGCCGCCGCGCACGCCCCGGATGAGGCGCTGGCTCTGTGGTTGCAGCGCTTCACGCAGTTCATCGCCACGAAGCGCGGACTCGCTGCCGCGCTGCACTCCGGAGATCCCGCCTTCGAGGCACTGCCGTCCTACTTCACCGCCGAACTCGGCGGAGCGCTCGAACGTCTTCTCGACGCCGCAGCCGAGGCGGGAAGGATCCGCCGCGACGTCGACGCGACGCAACTCCTGTACGCCGCAGCGAACCTCTGCCACTCCGCGGGATCGGAGGAGCAGAGCCAGGTCCTGGTCGGGCTGCTCGTGGACGGTCTCCGCTACCGAGCAACGGCCGGAACCCGCCCCTGACGCACCCGCGGGTCGGTCACATCCCGGCGTGATCGAAGGCGATGGTCGGCACGTCGACGACGTGCGAACCGCCGTCCGCCACGATCACGGCACCGGTGATGTAGGACGACTCCCCCGACCCGAGGAACCGCACCACCGAGGCGATCTCGGAGGGGCGCGCCGGGCGACGCAGCGGCACGTCGGCGGTGACCGTCGCATACGCCTCCTCACGGGACCCCAGGCCCGCATGCGAGGCGAACTCGTCCATCTCGTCATCGGCCATGGGCGTCTGCACCCAGCCGGGGCAGATCGCGTTCACCCGCACGCCGTGCCGGCCGTAGTCACGCGCCAGCGTGCGGGTCAGACCGATCAGCGCGTGCTTGCCCACCGTGTACCCGGCCACCGACGGGCCGGCGAACAGACCGGCGAGCGAGGAGACGATCACGATCTGCCCCTTCGCCTCGATCAGGGCGGGAAGGGCCTCGCGCGCCATCGTGAACGCGGTCGTGAGGTTCGCCCGGATCGCCGCCTCCCAGCTCGCATCGTCGGTGTCCCCGACCGGCGAGAACCCGTGGCCGCCGGCGTTCGCGACGAGCACGTCGATGCGACCGAAGCGCGCCAGCACCTCGGCGACAGCGGCCTGGGCCGACGCGGTGTCCGCGGCATCCGCGATGACGGGCACCGCGCCCACCGCCCGCTCCACCTCGTGCAGCGGCTCCGCTCGCCGGCCCACCACCACGACGTGGGCGCCTTCTGCCGCGTAGCGCTCGGCGATGGCCGCGCCGATGCCCGTGCCGCCCCCTGTGATGACGACGACGCGCCCCGAGACGCTCGATCCGACCGTGATTCCCATGTCTTCTCCTGTGCGGTGTTCGCGTGATGCGCGTGCGCGCTGTTCGTACGATGCGCGTGCGCGCGATGGTCTGGTCCGATGCGTCCGCGTCAGGCGGGGAATCCCGAGCGGGCGGTGTAGCCGAAATCGCTGATCAGCGTGGTGCCGTTCACCGCTCCGGCGTGAGGCGACAGCAGGTAGGCCACGTGGGCGGCCACCTGGTCGGCGGTCTGCACGGGGAATCCGGGATCGTCGAGAGCGGCCTCACCCAGATCTCCGCGACTCATCGGGGTGTCGACGACCGACGGCGCGATCGAGTTCACGCGGACCCCGGTGCCGAGGAGATCGACGGACAGCGCGCGCCCGAACTGCACGAGCGCGGCCTTCGAGGCGCAATAGGGGGCCATCCCTGGTGAGGCGACGACGGCCGAGTCGCTCGCGAGGAGGACGACGGACGCCCGGACCGCGACCCGCAGCGCAGGGAGCGCGTGCTTGAGCACCAGGAAGGGACCGGTCACGTTGACGGCGAGCACGGCGTTCCACGCGGCGAGGTCGGTGTCCTCGATCGACGAACCGACCGGACCGGAGATCCCTGCGCAGCACACGACGTGATCCAGACCGCCCAGCCCCGTGATCGCTGCGGACACGGCGGCCCGGACCTGCTCCTCATCCGTCACGTCGGCGACCACGAGCACCGCCGCCGGCGCTTCCGGAACAGAGTCCCGCACGAGCGCAGCGGTGGCCTCCAGGGCGGCGCCGTCGCGGTCGAGCAACGCCACCCGCACCCCCTCCCCCGCGAGTGCGCGGGCCGTGGCACGACCGATGCCGCTCCCGGCTCCCGTGATCAGGGCCGTCCTGTCGTGCAGCTGCAGATCCATCTGTTCCTCGCAGGCCGTCCGTGCACCGGTGGTGCGGAGGAGGACGGCGGTGTCATCACGGTCATCCTGCTCCTCTGCCCCCGGCGGCTCGAAGGTCCCGGAGGAGGCTGTGCACGCTGGCACCATCGTCCTTCCCTCAGGGTCAAGCGCGCCGTCGACAGCACGAGCAGACTCGCTCTATCGACGATTCCCCTCGTCGTCGATGCCGTGTCCGCACGGCCGTCACCCAGCAAAGGAGCCGACGTGGCAGACCCGACATCCGCGTCCACGACGCACGCCCACACCTCTCTTCGACCCGGCGCCCTCGGCGTCGCCGGCATCGTCTTCCTCGTCCTCGCGGCGGTCGCGCCGCTGACCGGCATCGTGGTCGTCGCCTCCCTCGCGATCGCGCTGGGCAACGGCGGCGGCACCCCGATGTCGTTCTTCCTCGTCGCGGGGATCCTGCTGCTGTTCGCTATCGGCTACGCCCAGATGTCGAAGCAGCTCGTGAACGCGGGGGGCTTCTACGCCTTCGTCGTGAAGGGCCTCGGCCGCACCGGCGGGCTCATCGCCGGCCTCATCGCGACGCTCGGCTACAACTTCTTCGTGGTCGGCACGATCGGCACCAGCGGCTTCTTCATGCAGACGATCATCCGCGACCTCACCGGACTCGACGTGCACTGGCTCGTCTGGGGCCTGCTGTCGATCGTCGTGTGCTTCGTGCTGGCCCGGGTAGGCGTCGACTTCAGCTCGAAGATCCTCGGCGTGTGCCTCGTGCTCGAGGTGCTCATGCTCGTCGTGTTCGACGTCTCCGTGCTCGTGCAGACCGGCTACGACGTGGCGGCGTTCAGCCCCGAGGCCGTCTTCTCCGGCTCGCTGCCCATCGGGCTGCTGCTCGCGGCGACCGGCTTCCTCGGGTTCGAGGCCACGGCGCTCTTCAGCGAGGAGGCCAAGCAGCCGCTGCGCACGATCCCGCGGGCGACCTACACCTCGATCATCGCGATCGGGGTGATCCTCGGCATCACGACCTGGGCCGTGGTGAGCGCGACCGGTGTCGCACAGGCGCAGGCCACCGCGCTGGAGCACCTGCCCACGGGCGACCTCATCTTCTCGCTCTCGCAGCAGTACCTGGGCGGCCCGCTCACGACCGTGATGATGGTGCTGCTCCTGGTGAGCCTGTTCGCGGCGATGCTCGCCTTCCACAACTCCGCCACCCGCTACCTGTACTCGCTGGGTCGCGCGAAGATCCTCCCGCAGGCCCTCGCCCGCACCCGCCCGAACGGCGCTCCGCAGCTCGCGGGCATCGTGCAGGCCGGCTTCGCGGCGATCGTGGCGATCCTGTTCGCCCTCGCCGGCGCCGACCCCATCGTCACGCTCGTGCCCGCGATGCTCGGCTTCGGCACCCTCAGCGTGCTGATCCTGCAGGGGCTCGCGGCGATCTCGATCGTCGTGTACTTCCGGCGCCGGAACGACCCGCGGTGGTGGAGCACGTTCGTCGCTCCGGGCATCGGCTTCCTCGGCATCGCGGCCATCTCGATCCTGGCGATCGTGAACTTCAACATCGTGGCCGGCTCCGAGGAGCTCGCGATCCGCCTGATGCCGCTCCTGCTCGTGCTCGCGCTGATAGGCGGCATCGTCTACGCCGCCTACCTCCGTCGTGCCAAGCCCGCCGTCTACGACGGCCTCGCCACCGATCTGGAGCGGTTCAGCGACCGCTGACGTCCGCCCGACCCCGTTCTCCGAAGGAAGGAATCCCCATGACGACCCTGAACCCCGCCGACACCTCCACCTGGCTGCCGCTGGAAGGTCTCGCCCCCGGCTTCGACGCCAACAAGGCCCCGCACAGCACCGCCCTGAACGGTCGCGAGATCGCCGTCGTCGACGCCCGCGGCACTCGCATCGTCCACCGCTTCGACGACTCGACGGTCACCTGGGAGTACCAGCCCGGCGCCGAGGACCCCACGGAGGCCGCGTCCGACACCGACGACTACGAGGCGTTCGAGGTCGACGACGAGCTCTACTTCGTGCAGTTCCACCACCGCTACCTCCCGAACGAGGCCGTCTCGCTCGTGCTCGACCTGCGACACGGACGCTCCCTCGCGGTGATCTCCGAGATCCTCCCCGCGCCCGAGCAGGGCCGCACCCGGGTGCAGCACCACTTCGCCCCCGGCACCATCGAGGGCGCCGAGGTCACCGGCGCCGAGGCCGCCCCCACGACCACGCTCATCGGTCGCCGGGTGGAGTGGGTCTACAGCGGGGAGCACGCCTACGAGCACGTGTACCTCTCCCCGCGCTGGTACTCGTGGCAGTGCCTGGCCGGTCCGGAGCGCGGACTCGCGGACACCGACGAGAACAGCGTGTGGGAGGTGCGCCCCGGCATCTACGTCTTCGCGTGGCGCGAGAAGGTGATCCCGTGCGCCTCCGTGACGATCGCCGACCACCGCGACGTCAACGCGATCCGCTCCCACGGTGTGCTGTTCGGTCTGGACGAGACCGGCGAGGTGCCGACGCACTTCACGTTCGGCGCACACGGCCGCCTGCTGTCGACCACCCACCACACGCCCGCGCTCGAGCCCGCGACCTTCGGAGACGCCTGACATGACCGACGTCGCCGACCTCCTCGTCACCGGCTCCGTGATCCGCACGTCCGACCGCGCTCGCCCGCGCGCCGAGGCCTTCGCCGTACGCGACGGACGGATCCTCGCCGTCGGCGACCGCGCCGACGTGGAGGCGTTCCGGGGCCGACGCACGCAGGTCGTCGAGGTCGGCGACGCGGCCGTCTATCCCGGGTTCGTGGACGTGCACAACCACCACGCGCTCGCCGGACGGACCGAGCTCTTCGAACTGTCGCTCGCCCCGTCCCTCACTCTCGACGAGATCCTCGACCGGGTGCGGGAGAAGGCGCAGACGCTGCCGGAGGACGCCTGGATCGTCGGCGGCGCCGTGGCCACGACCCTGCTCCCGACCCTCGCGAACACCGCCACGCGGCGCCGGCTGGACGAGGCGGCGGGCGGACGGCCGGTGGCGCTCATGGAGGACTCCCGCCACAACCGCTGGGCCAGCACCCGGGCCCTGGAGCTCGCCGGCATCACGGCCGGCAGCATCCCGGCCGCCGGAGTGACGGTGCTCGACCCCGATGACGGCACCCCCACCGGCGTGCTCCTGGAAGCCGCCGGCATCCCGGTGCAGGAGGCGTACGACCGCAGCGGCGGACTCACCGCGGAGCAGCACGCCGCCGCGTCCCGCCGCGGCATCGAGCTGCTGAACTCGTTCGGGATCACCGCGTTCCAGGACGCCGGGGTCTCCGTCGACATCCTCGCCGCGCTCGCCGGCCTCGACCGCGCCGACGAGCTGCACGCCTGGGTGGTCTCCTCGCTCCTCATCAACGACGAGATCTTCGGGTTCGACCCCATCGGCGCGCCCCTGCTCGACCGGGGTGAGGAGTTCCGCACCCCGCATCATCGCCCGGACTTCGTGAAGATCTTCCTCGACGGCGTGCCGCCCGCCCGCACCGCCTCCTTCCTCGACCCGTATCCGACGGATCCGGTGCACGGCGCGCACTTCCACGGCGAGACGACCATGACCCTCGACGAGCTCACCGACTGGCTGCGCGCCGTCGCGGCACGCGGCCTCGGGGCCAAGGTGCACTGCACCGGCGACGGGTCGGCACGCCTCGTGCTCGATGCCGCCGCGCGCCTGCGCGGGGAGGGCTTCACGACGCCGGTGCAGATCGCGCACGGGCAGTTCCTCGCGGAGAGCGACATCCCCCGGCTCGCGGCGCTCGACGTCTCCGCCGACATCTCCCCGTTCATCTGGTATCCGGGCGTCATCCCGCAGGCGCTGGCGGACGTGCTGGGAGAGCGTGCCGAGCACTCGCAGCCCAACCGCGCGCTCCTCGACGCCGGGGCCCTCGTGGCCGGCGGCTCGGACTGGCCCGTGAGCGAGTCGCCGAACACGCTCGAGGGCCTGCAGGGGCTCGTGACACGGGCCGATCCGCTCGGTCGCGCCGCGGGCACGCTGTGGCCGGAGCAGGCGATCTCTGCCGAGGAGGCGCTGGAGGTCTTCACGATCAACGCCGCGACGGCGATGGGGCTCGGTGCGGAGACCGGTTCGCTGACCCCCGGCAAGTCGGCCGACTTCGTGATCCTGGAACGGGATGCGATCGGCGGACCGGCGGAGGAGATCGTGCACACTGAGGTCGTCTCGACGTGGTTCGCCGGGCGCACGGTGCACGAGCGCTGAGCGCGCCGAGCCGTACGATGGGCGCATGCGTCGCTTCCCCGCCTCCGTCTACCGGGTCGGGGACGAGCCCGATCCCCGGTTCTCCCTCGCCAACGAGCGCACGTTCCTGGCCTGGACCCGGACCGGCCTGGCGCTGATCGCGGGCGGCGTCGCGCTCGAGGTCCTCGGCCTCGATCTGCACCCCGGGTTCCGGCTGGCCGCCTCGCTGCTGCTGATGATCGCCGGCACGGCCGTGGCGCCGCTCGCCTGGTTCGAGTGGATGCGGGCCGAACGCGCCCTCCGGCAGGGACGACCGCTGCCCGGCGCGCTGTCGGCGGTGGTGCTCGCCGTGGTCGTGGTGACGACGGGGCTGCTCGTCCTCGCCGGGGTGCTGTGGCGCTGAGCGAGGCCTGCCGATGACCGCCCCCGATACCCCGGTCCCCGAC
>NZ_JYIV01000010.1 GCF_000956405.1 Microbacterium oxydans | reverse complement strand
CTCGCCAAGGCGCTTGTCAGCGGGTGACTGCTCCACTCCAACCGAGTTCATGGGAGATGGAGTCCCGTGTGGCCATGACGCGAGGCAACAGCTGCTGCAAGTGATCGACCGAAGCGATGGCGCGGAGAGACGTGATCGATATCCCGGCGACGGCATCGCCGTCCCTGTCGAACACGGGCACCGCGATGCAGTTGAGCCAATCCTCGTGCTCCCCGTCGTCGATCGCCCAGCCCCGGCGTCTGATGAGCTCATACTCCCTCAACAGCTGTTCCTCGCTGGTGATCGTCGTGGGTGTGTAGCGCTCGTACTCGATCTTCTTCGTTGCGAGCGCGCGTGTGCCGTCTGAGGCGAAGGCCATGAGGGCTTTGGCCACGGCGGCTGTATGCAGCTGCGCCTTGGCTCCGATACGCGAGCGCATCTCCACGTGCCCACCGCCGTCGAACTTGTCGATGTAGATGACGTCAGTCTCTACTCGTTCCGCGAGGTGGAGGGTGTGACCGATGGTCGTGCTGAGGCGGTGCAGATGTGGTCGGGCGACTTCTCGCACGCTGATTGCGTCCAATGACCTTTGCCCGATCGAGATGAGCTCGAACCCGGTGACCCATTGTCCTGAGGCCTCACGGCGGGCGAATCCGCGCAGCTCCAGCGTCTGAAGCAACCGAAGAACAGTGGAGCGGTGGACCCCGAGCTCGCGTGCCAGCGCGCTCGGGGATTGAGGGCTCGCTGACAGCCGTGCGATCACATCGAGTGCGCGATCCACCGAACTCGCCATGAATCCTCCGATGATCAGGCGCCCACAGCGAACGATGTGCGCTCAGTGCACACTACACCGCGGTCTGCGGTGTTCACCGTGACGGCCCGTGTCAGGGTCTCACCGGTACTACCGCTGGAATACCGGTTGCTCACTTTGCAATGTTGTGCCATGGTAGTCCTCGCAACCGCGTGCGATCAGCGCACATTGTGTTGCACTATCTGCAACCACAACGATGTGAGCGCACGTTGAGCGCTCCGCAGAGGAGAAACATGAACAACCCGAAACGGCTCATCGGGCTCACAGCCACCGTGGTGCTCGCGGGCAGCATGGCCGCGTGCAGCGCAGACACCAGCGACTCGGCCGAGGGCGACGACGATGTGACCCTGACAATTCTGAGCAGCACCATCGTGGAACAGCCGGATGGCGAGGTCGAGCAGGCGATCGCAGATGCGTACATGGCCGAGAATCCGAACGTCACTATCGAGTTCATCGGGGTGCCTTCGAACGAACTCCAGACCAAGCTCGTCGCGATGGCGTCGAGCGGGACTCTGCCCGACATCTTCTTCAACAGCCCCGACTTCGCGCCGAAGTCGGTGGACCTCGGCGCCCCCGCTGATCTCAATGAGGTCCTGGGCGCTGAGTTCGTTTCCGGTTTCGCCGACAGCGGCATCGAACAGGCGACGATCGACGAGGCGATGGTGTTCGCCCCGTGGTACTCGATTCCCACGGGTCTGATCTACCGTGCCGACTGGTTCGAGGAGGCCGGGGTGACCCCGCCCGCCACGTGGGACGAATTCATCGAGGTGGCGCAGGACATGACTACGGACACCGACGACGATGGCGAGACCGACCGCTGGGGCGTCGCCCTCCTCGGCTCGGCTGACCTTTCAGGTGCAGGACGCTTCATCCCCATTCTGAGGTCGTTCGGTGCGACCGAACTCGAAGCCGCGGGCGATGGATGGGAGACCGCCTACGACTCGCCCGAGGCCGAAGCGGCGTTTCAGTTCTATGGCGACCTGGTCAACAAGTACGAGGTCACCCCCGTGGGGACGCTCAGCACTTCGTATCCCGAGGCTGTCAACCTCATGAGCAGCGACACGACAGCGATGATGGTGAGCGGATCGAACGCCATCGGCGCCATCATGGCGCAGAATCCCGAGCTTGAGGGCAAGCTCGCCGCCGTCCCGCTGCCGCACGCTCTGGGGCAGGAGCCCGCGGCGAACCTGGGCCTGGGCGGCTACAGCATCAGCGAGACCAGCGAGAACAAAGAGGCGGCGGCCGACTATCTCAGGTTCCTCCTCAATGACGAGAACCAGGTGCAGTGGTCGGATGCCACTGGCCGGCTGCCGATGCGGACTAGCGCTCTGGAGCAGATCACAGCTGCTGGGGGCGACCTTGCCGGGTTCGTCGATGCGATCCCGTACGGCTATGCGCCTCCGCAGGCGACGTTCTACCCTGCGGTTCTGCTCGCCGGAACTGAGGCGTATCAGAGTGTGATCTTGGAGCAGGCGAAGGCCGAAGAGGCGGGATCGGAAGCGGCACGGGTCACGAGAGAAGAGATCGACAATGCCCGCTAGTCCGACTCTCGCTCCGGCTTCGGCGCATACCCGCCCGCCCGCGCAGAACAAGCGCGGGCGGGCGGGAGGGCGTTCTGCACGGGACGCCCTCGCCGGACGGCTCTTCACGTTGCCGGTTCTGCTGGCGACGCTCGCCCTGGTGGCATATCCGATCGTCTACGGCATCGCGCTGAGCTTCTTCGACACGAACCTCGTCAATCGATGGGACTTCGTCGGGTTGGACAACTATGCCCGGCTTGCGCGAGACAGGAGCTTCTACGAGTCCATCGGGATCACGTTCGCGTTCGCATTTCTGGTTGTGGCGGGAAACCTGGTGGTGGGCACCGGCCTGGCGCTGCTTCTGAACCGCGGGTTGCGTTTCACCACGTTCTTCCGTGTGGTGCTCATCCTGCCGTGGTTGTTCCCCGAGGTCGTCGTAGCGCTGATCTGGAAGTGGATGTACAACCCGATCTACGGCCTCTTCAATGCGAACCTCGAAGCACTGGGGATCATCGACCAACCGGTGGCGTGGCTCGACGACCCGAACCTCGCGCTCCTCGCCGTCGCCATGGCCGCGATCTGGAAGGGTTATCCGCTTGTCATGATCCTCGTGCTTGCGGGACTCCAGACCGTGCCGCGCGAGCTGTACGAAGCGGCCTCGCTCGACCGTGCCAGTGCTGCTCGACAGTTCTGGCACGTGACACTCCCGTCGATCCGTCCCGTCCTCTTAGCTGTGATCGTCTTGGAGACGGCGTGGTGGTTCAAGCACTTCACCATCGTGTGGCTGTTGACGAACGGTGGTCCTGCTGGCGCGACGAACGTCGTGAGCATCGACATCTACCAGCGCGCCTTCAAGAGCTTCCAGTGGGGAGATGCCGCCGCCACGGCCGTGATCGTTCTGCTCATCTGTCTCGTCCTGAGCGGGATCTACCAGAAAGCCCTTCATCGTGACGACGAATAATGCAGTCCGTACGAGCAATGCCGTCGCATATGTGTTGCTTGCGTTCGCCTCGCTGGTGGTGTTGGTGCCAGTCGCATGGATGCTGGCGACCGCATTGAAGCCGTCAGAGGAACTGTTCTCGCAGGTTGTGCGATGGCTCCCGGTCCGACCCACGCTCGACGCGTTCGCCCGGGTCTTCACGGACTATCCCTTCGCCACCTACTTCGCGAACTCGATCGTGGTGGTCACGTTGTCGACAGTGATCGCCATCGCTTTCGCGACGTTCGCCGGATATGGTGTCTCACGCTTCGAATTCCGCGGCAGAGGTTCGCTGATGACGTTCCTGCTGTTGACGCAGATGTTCCCCTCGATCATGCTGCTGATCCCGTACTTCAAGCTGTTCCAGAACTTCGGGCTCATCGACACGCGCACCGCCCTCGTCATCGTCTATGTCTCGTTCCAACTTCCGCTGTGCACGTGGATGATGGTGGGGTACTTCCGATCCATACCCACCGAGCTCGACAGCGCAGCCGAGGTGGACGGAGCCGGGCGCGTTCGCACCTTTTTCCAGATCATCCTTCCGCTGACGATGCCCGGTGTGGCAGCGACGGCGATCTACGCGTTCATCAGTGGATGGAACGAATATCTGTTTGCGCTCGTTCTCACCTCCAGCGAAGACAAGAAGACCGTGCCCGTGGGCATCGGCCAGCTGATCGGCCAGTACCGAATCGAGTGGAACGATCTGATGGCAGCATCCCTTTATGCGCTGGTGCCCCTCACATTGATCTTCATCTTCTTGCAGAAGCGAATCGTGAGTGGCATGACGGCGGGAGCAGTGAAGTGACCGGGATAACGGCCGAGCGTGCCGACCAACTGTTCGATGATTGGTTCGCGCGATCGCGGGTCATGTCCATCCTGCGCGGCTATGACTCCGAGACCACGGTGTCTCTTGCGTCTCGAGCGTGGGACGTAGGTTTCGCACTCGTCGAGGTCCCTCTGTCGAGCGAGGCCGCGACGGTGACGCTCGCTCGAACCGCGGAGGCGGGCCGTGCCCGCGGGCGGGTGGTCGGTGCGGGCACGGTGACGGACGCGCATGCCGTCGACCTCGCGAGAGAGGCCGGAGCCGCGTTCACTGTGGCGCCAGGGTGGGATCCAGAAGTCGCCGAAGCAAGCCTCAGCGCGGGAATGCCGCACCTTCCGGGCGTGATGACGCCGTCAGATGTCACCGCTGCGCGTGCTGCGGGACACCGTTGGCTCAAACTGTTCCCCGCAAGCGTGCTCGGCCCATCGATGGTTCGCGCGATGCTCGGCCCGTTCCCGGACCTGCGCTTCGTGGCAACGGGCGGGGTGGACGCTGACAACGCGAGTGCATTCCTTGAAGCGGGAGCGTCAGCGGTGTCGCTGAGTGGTGCCACGCAAACCATATCCGCAGATCATGTGCGCGCTCTCTCCGGGCAGCCTCGAACGCGAAAGTAGGACCATGAAGATCACGGGAGTTCGAATCTTCCACGTTCGGCCGCGATGGACATTCGTCGCCGTCGATACCGATTGCGGGATCACGGGCTATGGCGAGCCAGTGGTCGAGGGCCAGGCCCTCGTCGTCGCCGAAGCGGTCCGCCACTTTGCCGACTACCTCATCGGCAAAGATCCGCGAATGATCGAACACCATTGGCAGGTCATGTATCGGGGCGGCTTCTATCGCGGCGGCGCCATCGGGGTCAGCGCGATAAGCGGGCTCGAGCACGCTCTGTGGGACATCAAAGGGAAGTTCTACAACGCCCCCGTGTATGAACTCCTGGGCGGGCGGGTTCGCGACCGGATCAGGATGTACGGTCACGGCCGTGGCGAGACGGATGCGGACTTTGTACAGGCGGCCCTCCGCGCGCAGGCCCAGGGTCTCACGGCCATCAAGATCGGGATCGACGGGCCGGCCCGCGCGCTCGAAACCCAAGACTACGTCGAACGCCAGGTTCGCCGGCTGGCGGCGGTTCGTTCGGCGGTCGGCGCGGACTTCGACATCGCGATCGACATGCACGGCCGCACGTCGCCCGCCACGGCGAAGCAACTCATCTCAGGGTTCGAGCCGTTCCACCCGCTGTGGGTAGAGGAGCCGTGCCTTCCTGAGAATGTCGATGCGCTCTGCGACATCGCAGCGACGACAGACGTTCCCATCGCGGCGGGCGAGCGAAGATTCACCAAGTGGGAGTTTCGCGAGCTCATCGACCACCGCGCGATCTCGGTGGCACAACCAGACCTTTGCCACGCGGGAGGGATCTTCGAGTCTCGGAAGATCGCAGCGATGGCTGAGGCGCAGTACATCAGCGTCGCGCCCCACAATCCGCTCGGACCGATCTCCCTCGCCGCATGCGTGCAGCTTGACGCGTGCACTCCGAACTTCGTGATCCAGGAGCATCCGTCGATGGATGATGGCAGCGATCTCGGCCACGGGCTGCTCGTCGAGCCTTTCGAGATCATCAACGGCTCCGTTGAACTCCCGACGGCGCCCGGGCTGGGCGTCCAACCCGACGAGGATCTGTTTGCGGAGCGCGCTTACCCAGGTGACTGGCGGACCCCGGTCTTCGTCCACGACGACGGATCACACGGCGACTGGTAACTCGCGCAAAACGAGGAGGAGGGCGTCCCGAGCACGGAACGCCCTCCTCTTCTTGGTGCGCTAGTTCAGCGTGAAAGCGATGCTGAACTCGTTGCCCGCGCGGTCGAACACGATCATCGTGTTCTGTCCGCTGCGAGCGCCGAACACTCCGGGCGTGACGAAGTTGACGTCTGACCAGGCGTTGTCGGACAAGTCCTTCGTCCGACCGTTGATCTCCACTTTGTCGACTTTGCCGGCGTCGTGGAGCTTGAAGCTGACCATGTCGTAGGAGTCCCCGTTTGCGACAGTGAACTTCGTGCCGTCTTTGATCGTTGCCGTCGGCGGCGTCGCGTCGATGACGAAATCGACGGTGCTCGTCTTCGAGACGTTCCCCGCTGAATCGTGCGCGTTGTACTTCAGCGTGTACGTGCCGTCGGACAGTGACACGTCGGCGATGTGCGAAGCGCTCGTTGCGCCATCCACGGCCGTCTGTGTGCTCTCGATCAGCGTCGACCCCTGGTAGATGTTGGCAACGATCTTCTTGAGCCCGCGGTCGTCGGTCGCATCCACCTGGATGGATGCCGAACGAGACGGTGCGAGCGAGTTGGGTCGCACCAGGGTGACCGCCGGCTTGGTGACGTCAGGAGTGGGTAGGTCGAGGTCTCCGAAACGTCGCTCATAGAGCTCGCCATTCAGTTGCCGAGCGGCGTCGACCATCTCCGGATACGGGCGGTCGGTCACCGACACGAAGCCCACGTTGTAGTTCTCACCGTCGATCTGTCGACCGCTGATCGGCGAGTCCACGTACTGGAACCAGTGGCCGCCGACCATGTACGGGCTGTCGATCAGGCGCTCCATGTACTCGCGATACATGAGTCCGCGCTCGGCTTGGGATCCTGCAGAGATCAGGCCCGGGTGCGGGTTGCCGCTCGTTGTCGCACCCATATGGAATTCACCGATCAGGCTGGGCTTGTCGAGGTCGGCGAGGAAGGCCCACTCTTGCGGGTGAAGACCCTCGCGATACTCGTTGTAGGTCATGACGTCGACGTACTCGGCTGCTGCCTCGAGCACCTCCGGTGTTCGACCCCAGCTGGCGAAGCGCGGCCCCATGTAGAGGGCGTCGGGAAGCACTCGCTCGAGCTCGTCGTGGACGACCTCGAAGTACTTGCTCGCATACACCTTCATCAGCCACGCGTAGTCGGCGGTTCTCGCGGCCTCGTCGTTTCCCTGGTCGAAGGACCCTGCGTCGAACTCCTCCCATGACGCCACCGATGTCGACCACGCGGTGTTCAGGGCATCGATCGTCCCGTACTTCTCCTTCAGAAGGCGACTGAACTCAGCCTTGGTGGGTGTGACGGAGGCATCCCGGCCGAGCGTGTCGATCGCGATTCCGTAGCGCGTGGCGAAGCTGCCCCCGTTGCCCCAGCTGCGCTCGTTGTCCATGAACACTCCGACCAGCCATGGGTTGTCCTCTCCGGTCTCCGCCGCGACGGCCTCGGCTGTCGCGCGCGCCGCCTGTTGGAAGTCCGAGTCGAACGGGTCGGGAAGCGGGCCCCAATAGTCCTGTCCGGTGCTGACCGTCTTGTAGTCGCCAATGATCCAGCCGTGCGCGAACACCGGCAGGGTGGCATTGTCGTACAGCTCTGGGTCGGCCCAGTTGCCGAACGAGGTGAACCCCCAGCTGCGCATTCTCTCCACGGTGTTGTCTTGCCACAGGTCCACGACCTCGCTCGTGTTCTTCGCGCTCGGATACTTGAGAGCCAGGTTGTTTCTGTAGAAGTGGAAAGTCTCTCCCTGCTCCATCGGTCCGGCGAAGGTCTGCGGGTTGTAGCCGTAGTGCTCAGCGCCCTTCTTGTTCAGTTTCGGGAGCTTCTCGAACAGGTCCGCGCGGATGTCGTTCGTCTGCTCTCGAGTCTTCACGACCGGGCCTTCGAGGCGGTTGAGATCCTCGGGGGTCGCCGCTGTGCGCCCGCCGACGTACTCTGTTTCGAAGTCGGGCAGCAGCTCGTGATCGTAGTCGTAGCCGGTCATCGTCTGTCCGTCGAACAGGCGGGCATTGTCGATTCCGGTCGAGAAGTAGAGGTAGCCTTCGGGGTCCACGAGGGTCCACTCGCCGTTCGGGAGCTTCTCGGTGCGGAAGTGCCCCGTGGCTTCCAGGCGTGGGCCGTCGGCCCAGCCGCCGTATGTGGAGCGATCACTGAGTTCGGGATGTGCCGCGAGGTCGGCCTGTTCCTGCTTGCGTTGCTTCTTGATGTCGCCCGCAGATGAGATCTTGCCGTCGTACTCCATCTTCGCGTTCTGCCCGAACTTGTCGACCAGCCCGGTGAGGTAAGCCGGGTCCGCCGGCGCGTCGCGCACGATCGCGATGTCGTCGATGATGACTTCACGGTCGTGCTGGAGGCCCACGACGTAGAAGATGACCTGTTGGATCTCTGCGGGGTCCAGCTTCTTCGTTCCCCACATCCAGACGGCTTGTTGAACCTCCTTGTCAGCGAGCCACGATGGATCGGCGCGAAGACCCGAGTCACGGTCGTTGGCGGGACTGTCGATGTCGACGTAGTAGGTGCCGCTGGAACCCGCCGCGACGTTGATCGCGCGGGTCGCGACGCCAGTAGAGGAGAACACGTCCACGTGGAACTGCACTGAGCGATCGCCGGGATTGGTCAGTTCGACGGAGAGACCGACTGACTCCGATCCCGACAGGTCCAATCCGCCGGGGTGCCGAACATGGAACGACGAGTAGTACTGCGACTCAGCATTGAAGTGGACCTTCCACTTCTGATCACCGTCAACTGTCACGGCCTCGCTGGACGCGTTGTACGCACCTACCTCGACGGGGTCAGGGAGCGACCCGTCGAAGTCGTACAGCACGGTCTGATCGCCGAGATTCGGCGAATCCTCAGCATGGGCTGCGGGTATCGCCGCAGTCGACAACGCCAGGGCGACTGTCATGGTGGCGGCAACCGCGGTGCGTGGCCGACGCCGCGTGGGTGGAGTGGAGGAAAGGGTCATCCCGAGACCTTTCTGCATCAGCGCGCGACGAGCAGGCGATCCGAGAGGCACTCGCATCGACGTCGACGCACTGAGCGGGGCTTCTCATCGATGAGTCGCCGCTTCGCCCTGACAACATTAAACCGGTTTTCTTAACACTTCACAAGGAAAAGTCCCTGACGAGGCGTCTTTCGCGGCGCTGATCAGCGAGCGACGGGATCTGTCCGGGTGAGAGATGCCACGTCCTCGCGTGTCGGGAGAGACTCCCAGTCGCCGGCCGCGGTGCAGGCGCACGCTCCTGCGGATGCGCCCATGCGCAGACATGACTCGGGACTCGCCGCACGCACCCGCTCCGCGAGGTAGCCGGCGACGAATGCGTCGCCCGCGCCCACGGTGTCGATGACGTCCACCGGCACCGCGTCGACGTGGAACGCGTTCCCGTCGATGTGAGCGTCAGCTCCCTCCGCGCCACGCTTGATGATGACCTCCGACGGACCGAGCGCGGCGAGGCCGTGCGCGAGAAGAAGCGCGCTCGTCTCTGATGTGTCGAGCGCCAGGGCAGCCTCTTCGACGCCGGCGAAGACGATGTCGCTCGACGCGATCAGCTCGCGATAAACAGGTCGCGCGAGACCGGCATCCCAGAGACGAGAACGATGATTCACGTCGAAGGAGACGCGCACACCCGCTGCTCGCGCACGTCGGATCGCGGCGAAGATCGCCTCCTTGGCGTCGCCTGACAGTGCCGGCGTGATGCCGGTTACGTGCAGAACGCGCGCATTCTCGATGATTCCCGCAGGGATGTCTCCGGGGGTGAGGCGACTGCCGGCGCTGCCGGATCGGTAGTACGAGACGGACGTCTGCGTGGACGAGCGGCGCTCCTTCACCATGAGCCCGGTCGGAGCATGAGCGTCGATGATCTCCACGACGTCGACGGACTCTGCCCGAAGCGTCCGCAGGATGCGCTCGCCGAAGGCGTCGGCGCCAACCCTGCCGAGCCACGCTGCAGCCACTCCCAGACGGGCCAGTCCGATTGCCGTATTCGACTCGGCCCCGCCGATGCTCACGCCGACCGCGTGGGCCAGGTCGAGACGCCCGGGGTGTAAAGAGTGCAGCAGACCCATCGTTTCGCCGATCGTGATGACCTCGAGATCACGCTCCATCGCCGACCACCGCCTCTGCGGCGGCGCGGCTGAGGCGCTCGATGCGCCTCCAGTCTCGGGCCTCGACCGCATCCGGCGGAACCATCCAACTGCCACTGACCGCGAAGACCGCCTCGTGCCTCATGTAGTGGGGCGCATTCTCTGCGGTTACACCCCCACTGGGCATGAACGAGATCTCGGGGAAGGGCGCGGAGAGCGCCCGGACGGCGTCGAGCCCGCCGAGTGCCCCTGCCGGAAACAGCTTCACGTGGGTGAGCCCGAGCGCGATCGCTTCGAGCAGATCGCTTCCCGTGGCGATGCCGGGAATCACAGGAAGCGCCGCGCTCTGGGCGGCTTCGACGATCTCGCGGGACAGGCCGGGAGCAACGAGGAATCGGGCACCCGCTTCCGCCACCGCAGTCACGTCCGCGGCATTGCGCACCGTGCCGGCGCCGACGACGACATCGGTCCGGTCGCGCAACGCCGCGATCGCCTTCAGACCCTCTGGCGTTCGCAGCGTGATCTCGATGATCGAGATTCCGCCTGCGGTGAGAGCATCAGCGAGTGCCGTCGCGTGGGTGGCGTCCGTGAGTGTGACGACCGGAACGATCGGCGACGAGGGCAGGAGAGCGTGCATGGGGATGCTCATCGGCCGAGCCATCCCCCGTCCACGGGGAGGGTGATCCCCGACACGTAGTCGGCGGCCGAAGAGGCGAGGAACACGGCGGCACCCTTGAGGTCTTCGGGACGGCCCCACCGACCGGCCGGGATTCGCTCCAGGATGCTGCGCGAGCGATTCGGATCGTCCTGGAGCGCCTGCGTGTTGTCGGTGGCGATGTACCCGGGAGCGATCGCATTGACGGTGACTCCCTTTGCCGTCCATTCATTGGCCAGGGCTCGGGTGAGGCCCGCGATGGCGGACTTGGATGCCGTGTAACCGGGAACGGTGATTCCTCCCTGGAAGCTGAGAAGGCTCGCGGTGAAGATCACCTTGCCCCGCCCGCGCTCGAGCATGTGCCGTCCGATCTCCTGCGTGAGCACGAACTGGCTGGAGAGGTTCACCTGCAGCACGTGGTCCCAGTCTTCGAGCGAGTGGTCGGCGGCGGGTGCCCGTCTGATCGTGCCCGCGTTGTTCACAAGGATGTCGACGGGGCCCGTCGTGGTCACTTCTCGAGCGAAGTCGATCACGGCAGCTCTGTCAGAGAAGTCGACGGCGTGTGACGTGAAGGTCCGGCCGGTTGCTTCGACCGCGCGACGTGCGGGACTGTCGCCGGGCGCCAATGTCGCCGATACGCCGATGATGTCGGCACCCGCCTCGGCCAGGCCCTCAGCGATGGCCAGCCCGATGCCACGCGCTGCGCCGGTGACGACGGCCCGCTTGCCTGTCAGGTCGAACGCGCCCAGGTGGTTGAACACCGTCATGCCGCGCCTCCCGTCTGGACATCGACGAGAATCTTCATGGCTCCGCCCGACTGCAGCTGATCGAAGGCCGCCTGGGTGTGGTCGAGAGGAAGAACGCCCGTGATCATGGTCTCGTGAGGGATGGATCCCTCCGTGAGCAGATCGACGGCGCGCTCGAAGTCCCGGCGCTGGTAGACGCGCGCGCCGAGGATCCTCAGCTCGCGCCAGAAGACGCGCTGGAGGTCCAGCGGCCGAGGTTCGGGGTGGATCGCGACCACGACGATGGTTCCACGCACCTTCGCGAGGGAGGTCGCCCCGAGCACGGCGGCCGGTGCGCCGGACACCTCGAACACGACGTCGGCACCCGCGCCCTCCGTCCACGCTTCCACCGTCGCCTGCTGATCTTCGGCTCGGGGATCGATGACATCGAATCCCAGTTCTCGCGCAACCTGTGACCGCGCGGCATCCAACTCGATGATGCGGACGTGCGCTCCTTCGACGCGCGCGACCGAGGCGATGAGGAGGCCGATGGGGCCTCCTCCGATGACGACCACTTTGTCGCCGGCCGCCACCTCGCCGCGCCGCACATCATGGACGGCGACCGCGACAGGCTCGGCAAGTGCCGCAATCCGCAGGTCGAGGTCGTCGGGCAGTCGCACGAGAGTCGCCGCCGGAACATTCCACCGGCCTTGAAGGGCGCCGGGGGAGTCGATCCCGATGAAGTCGAGGTTCTGGCAGATGTGCTGATTGCCTGCTCGGCACGCGGGGCACGTGCCATCCCAGGCGAGGGGCATCACGGTGATGCGGTCGCCCACTTTCCAGTCCGTGACGTCGGGCCCCACCTCAGCGATCGAGCCGCTCATCTCGTGGCCGATGACGGCCGGCATCGTCACGCGTGCATCCATGTGGCCGTGAAGGATATGAAGGTCGGTGCCGCACAGTCCGACGTAGGCCACTTCCACCTGCACTTCCCCCGCAGCGGGCGGCGAGGTAGGAGCATCCATGATCGTCATCTGCGCGTTTCCCGTATAGGCGGCGGCGGTCACAGTGGCTGTTCCGTTCATCGCGGCGCTCACTCTCCGTGCTCCGGGCCGTAGCCGACGTAGGCCGTCTTCCGCCGCACGTAGCGCTCGTAGCCGTGCACGCCGTCGTCGCCGCCGAGTCCGGAGTCCTTCCAGCCCGTGTGGAATCCCTGAGGCCGCTCCGGTCCCGCCTTGTTCACGTAGATCTCACCAAACTCGAGGTCGTCCAAGGCACGCATCACGGTGTGGAGGTTGCGGCTGTAGACGTACGCCGACAGGCCGTACGGCGTGGCGTTGGCGCGTGCCACCACCTCGTCATAGCTGGCGAATGTGGTCAGCGAGAGCACCGGCCCGAAGACCTCGCTGCGTGCGATGTCCATCTCGGCCGTCACGCCAGTCAGCAGGGTGGGGGCGAACCAGTTCCCGGTGGCGAACTCTTCGCCCTCGGGGCGCCCGCCGCCCATCTCCAGGGTTGCGCCCTGCTCGACAGCCCTGTCGACCATGGACTTGACCTTGTTCCACTCGCGGTCGGCGACGAGAGGTCCGAGTGCCGAGGACGGATCGAAGGGGTCCTTGGGCTCCACGGCACGCAGGTGAGCACGCACGCGTTCGAGGAACTCGTCGCGGACGTCTTCGTGCACATAGGTGATCTCATTGCAGGTGCAGACCTGACCGGCGTTCCAGAGACGAGCATCCACGGCATCCTTCGCTGCCCGATCGAGATCTGCATCCGGGAACACGATGAAGGGAGCCTTGCCACCGAGCTCCAGCGAGACCGGAATGAGCTTCTCGGCAGCCTGGCGCATGATCTCGCGCCCGCCGCGGGTCGAGCCCGTCATCGTGATCATTCCGACGTCGGGGTGATCCACGAGCGCGGCTCCGGTCTGCCGTCCCGGGCCGCATACAACGCTCACCAGACCGTCCGGCACGCCGGCGCGCCGGCATAGCTCGGCCAGGGCCATCGCCGACAGGGGTGTGAACTCACTGGGCTTGACCACTATCGCGTTGCCGGCCATCAATGCCGGCGCGACCTTCCGCGCGAAGATCGCGGCGGGGAAGTTCCAGGGAAGGATTACACCGACCACGCCAATGGGAACCTCACGCACCGTCAGCTGTTCACCGGACTCGGTAGCGAGCACCTCACCGATTTCTCGGTACTGCTGGCTGATGGCGAACTCGAAGAAGTTCTGCGCTCCACCGATCTCGCCGACGGCGTCTCGGAAGGGCTTGCCCTGCTCGACGGCGACGATTCGGCCGATCTCTTCCGCGTGCTCGCCGAGAAGCGTGTGGATGCTCCGCAGCACCTGCGCGCGCTGAGTGTGACTGCGTCGGCCCCATTTGCGCTGCGCCTGCACGGCAAGTGAGACTGCCTCCGCGACGAGTTCGGCGGAAGCCGATGGGACATTCGCGACGTGCTCGCCGGTGGCGGGGTTGACCACGGGGAGCGGATCGCCGCTGCCCTCCGTTCGCCGCGCACCGCCTATGACGTGGCTAGGCTCGGCGCCGAGCAGGCTGTCAGCTGTGAAGATCGATCGCACGTCCACGCGAGTTCCTTCCTCGGCGCCGCAGGTCGACGCCAATGTCTTCGTGTCGGATCCATAAGGGAACCGGTTTTTCAGACTAGCGGATCCGCGGCTCGAGGGCAACGTCCCTATGCTATTCGTAATCCCGCCCGACGGATCGGCTGGGAGTGGCGATGAAGCAGGGGGCCGAATGAGCGAATCGCAGATGGACAAGGTCGAATCGCCGGATGCTGCGGCTTCGACGCTCCGTGGTCGTGCGCGCCTCGTGGATGTCGCAGAGCGGAGCGGGGTGACGAAGTCGATCGTCTCGCGCATCATGAACGACGACCGCAGCCTGCGAATCCGACCTGAAACCCGTCAGCGCGTGAAGGCTGTCGCCGAAGAGCTGGGCTATCGCCCGCACGCCGGCGCGCGAGCCCTCTCGGTGTCGCGCACAGGTGCGTTCGCCCTTCTCATTCCGGACCTGACTAACACCGTGTACGCCGCGATCATGCGCGGAGCCTTCCGGCGTGCGAAGGAGCATGGCTATGTGCTGCTGATCGCTGAAGACACGCCGGATGCGCCGGCCGGCCCGGACGACTACGCCGAGCTCGTCGTCTCAGGACGCGTCGATGGCCTGCTCGTTGCCTCTGCGCGCCCGGGCAACCCATTGGTGGACAGGCTCATGCAAGACCCCGCTTCGGTGGCACATGTCTTCGTGAACCGCGAAGTCGAGGGCTCCGGCCGCAACATCGGGCTCGACATGCACGGGGCGAGCGGGCTGGCCGTCGATTTTCTGCACTCACATGGTCATCGTGCGATCGGGCTCACGGCCGGTCCGCCCGATTTGCATCCCGCGCGCTCGAGACGCGAAGGGTTTGTTGATCGCATGACATCTCTTGGTCTCGATGCCGCGCGCATCGAGCACGGAGACTTCAGTGAGCGTGGCGGCTTCGAAGCAGCGAATCAGCTCTTGGCGGCGCATCCTGAGCTGACGGCCATCTACGCTTCGACATTCGGCCAGGCTGTTGGTGCTTTGAAGGCTGCGAGGGAGCGTGGGTTGCGCGTACCGCAAGACCTGTCGGTGATCGCGTACGACGACCTCTCCGTGGCAGAGTATCTCGACCCGCCGTTGACGACGGTAGCAATGCCATTGGATGCTCTCGGCGTCGCTGCCGTCGATGCGCTCGTTAAGCAACTTGCCACTCAGCGGCCAGCGGAGTATCGACTGCCAGACGGATACCGAGTTGTGGAGCGCAAGTCGGTAGCGGCGCCTCGCATCACGAACTGACGCCAGTTCGCGCCCGGGGTTGCGCGCTGCGCACTCTTCCGTTTACACTCTGGAAAACCGGTTCTCTGGTCGGTAGCACCACACCTGCATTCGCAATGACGCATTGAAAGGGATTGCAATGACGAAGTCATCTTTCGACCCTCGGGGGATCTCCCGTCGAGGTTTTCTGGTTGGTGGGATGAGTGCGGCCAGCATCGCCGTTCTCGCCGCCTGCTCCCCTGGCGGAGGAGGCTCGAGCAGCGGCGGAGGCTCGTCCCCGCTGCCGTTCTGGGATATGCCGTGGGGGTCGCCGGGGCAGGCCTACATTGACGCCGGCAAGTCGATCACCAAGAGCTATTCGCCGAGCGGCGACTTCCCGGGCGCGACCTATCAGTCGATCCCCTGGAACAACTGGCTTCAGACCTTCAGCTCCGCGGTGTCGGCGGGAACGGGTCCGGCGATCAGCACCGGCGGCGCTTTCCAGTCGCTTCAGTACTACGTGCAGGACGCCATCCACCCCGCCGACGGCGTGCTGAAGAAGCTCGAGGCCAGCGGGAAGATCGGCGACTTCCTGCCCGGGACGATCGATCAGTTCTCGTATGAGGGGGTGCACACCGCCCTGCCGTGGAACGTCGACGCGCGCATGTTCTGGTATCGCAAGTCGCTCCTCGAGGCTGCAGGGGTCGATGTGCCGACTTCGTGGGATGAGCTGCACTCCGCGGGGCTCGCGCTCAAGAAGAACGGCGTCTACGGCATGATCGCTTCAGGAGGAGGCGGCGGTAACGCGTACCAGACGCTGCTGTCGATCGTGTTCAACAACGAGGGCGGCCTCTTCAACGCTGCGGGCGAGCCCGACACGATGACCGATCGCAACCTTGAAGCAGTCGAATTCATGCGGATGCTGTCGATCGACGGCATCTTCGATCCCGGTAGCGTGAGCTACTCGGTCGCGAACGTAAACGAGCAGTTCATCGCCGGCAAGGCCGCGATGTCCATCCTGCCCCCTGATCTGGACAATTCCCTCGAGGATCCCGAGCTGGCAGCGGACACGCTCATCGGAAGCCCACTCGCAAGCCCCAATGGCACGTACGGTACACAGGCTTACACGAGCGATCTCATGATGTACACGGGGCGCGGTGACTGGGACGTCGAGGCGGTTGAGGATTTCGCGATTTACTACCTCAGCGCGATGGAGGAGTACTGGAAGCTCGGCGTGCTCAACAAGATCCCCGTCCTCCAGAGCACGGTGGATCTCCCCGAAGTGCAGGAAAACCGCAACTTGGTGAAAGCGATCGACGAATGGCTGCCGGTTGCTCGTCCGCTGTTCTCGAACGCAGACCAGGCCTTCCCGGAGGTCAACGCCGTCGACGGCGGCCAGGCGATCACCACCTGGGCTCAGGAGGTCATCCAGGCGGAGAAGAGCGCTGAGCAGATCATGCAGACGCTGCAGGACGAGATCGAAAAGGTGATGTAGTTGCCGACGATGGCGAGCACGAGAGCAAAGAAGCTGGCGGAGAAATGACGACGACGGAACGATTGGTAACCAAGCGACCGACCCGTAAGGGCTTGGTGCCTGGCGGAAGGGGGCCCGCGGGACCGCGGGGTTCGCTCTCGCCTGGACGGGCTACCACCATGGCAGCTCTGTTGGCGCCGTCCATTCTCCTCCTGGTCGCGATCAACGCCTACCCTCTCGTGTTCGCCATCGGGCAATCACTGCATGATGGCGGGATCACCGGCGCCGGTGATTTCGTCGGGCTGGAGAACTACGCGACGGCACTACAGGATCCTGCATTCTGGAACGCCGCCTGGTTCACCCTGATCTTCACCGTCGTCTCGGTCGGAGTCAGTTGGATCATCGGCATGACGTTCGCTCTGGTGCTGCGCAATCCGTTCCCCGGTCGATCGGGATTTCGACTGCTTCTCCTTCTGCCATGGGTCGTGCCGGTGGTCGTATCCACGACCAGTTGGAACTTTTTGGTCGCGACCCAGAGCAGCCCCGTGCCTACTCTCTTTCGCGCACTGGGATTCGGGAACGTGCAGTTCCTCGCCGACCCCACATGGGCGATGATCACGGTGATCGTCTTCAAGATCTGGGGCAGCTTTCCGTTCATGATGCTGATGATGAACGCAGCGCTGCAGTCGGTCGACCCCAGCGTCGAGGAAGCCGCGCGCATCGACGGGGCAACTGCGTGGCAGAAGCTGCGACACATCATCCTGCCGATCATTGCGAAGCCGATATATATCAGCTGGGTTCTCGCCGCGATCTTCACTGTGAACGATTTCCCCACGATCTATCTCCTCACAGGGGGAGGTCCGGTCGGGGCGACGAACACTCTCGTCGTGTTCGCCTACCGGCTGGTGTTCCAGGACTTCCGCACCGGCTACGGCGTGGCCGTCGCCTTCTTGATCACGATCGTGATTGTGGCGGTTTCGGTGTACTTCTTCCGGCGCATCAATCGCGCCCCCCTCGCGAACTGATCGGAGCGCAGTCATGAGTGAAACTCAGAACCTGGTCGTCGCCCGGCACGATGCCCGGCGCGCGCAAGCCCGACCGACCTCGCGGTTCGAGCGCAAGCAACGCATTCGCGGGTGGACAACGTTCGCGGTGATGGCGATTATCACGGCGCTCATCCTCACGCCTATCATCAACATCATCGTGCTCTCGTTCCAGGGCGGGCAGACGCTCTCGGGCGAGACGATCTGGACGTTCGACAACTTCACCGAGATCTTCACCGAAACTCCGGTCATCACCTACCTGACGAACAGCCTAACGGTGACTCTCGGGACCACGGTCTTCGGAGTGATCATCGGCGCGATGGCCGGATATCCTCTCTCGCGGCTGAGGAACCGTTTTGCGCGGGGCTACTCCCTCACCCTGTTCGTCGTGCAAGGTCTGCCGGTGATCGTCATCGTGATTCCACTGTTCGTTGTATTCGCCAGCCTTGGCCTCGCGGACAGCCTGACAGGCGTTGCAATCATCTTCATCGCCGGAAGCATGGCAGTCACCTGTTGGATGATGGCGTCGTACTACGACAGCATCCCGTTCGAACTCGAAGAGGCCGCCTGGGTCGACGGAGCGAGCGTCTTCGGCGCCTTCGTGCGTATCGTGCTGCGCAATTCGTATCCAGGCATTCTGTCGGCGGCGATCTTCAGTTTCTTGGTTGCCTGGAATGACTACCTCGTGGCTGTCGTGTTCCTGCGCAGCGAAGACAACTTCACGCTTCCGATCGGCCTGCAGTACTTCTTCCAGCAGAACTCCACCGACTGGGGGCCGGTCATGGCCATGTCTGTCGTCATGCTGCTCCCACCTGTCATCATCTTCGCCGCGCTTAACCGATACTTCTCCATCGGCGGCGTCGGCGGCGCAATCAAGTAAGACCGAAAGGCCATCCGAGCTATGCCCATACCCATGCTCAGCACCGCGAGCCAGCGAGCTGCTGCGTACTCATCAGACCCGCAGTGGTTCTGCGACTTCACCGAGGAAGACATCACTGGTCTCGTTCCCGAGCCAGGCGTTCACCGCCGAGACCCCTCCAGCGTTCTGTTGAAGGACGGTACCTACCACGTCTGGTACACCAAGTCGACGGGCGAGGCCGTGGGATTCGGCACAGCCGACCCGCGCGCCAAGGTGTTCCCGTGGGACTGGTCTGAGATCTGGCACGCGACCAGCGTGGACGGCGTGGAGTGGGTAGAAGAAGACAGGGCCGTCGGAGTCGGCGCATCGGGCGAGTACGACGACCGTTCCGTATTCACTCCAGAGGTGCTCGAGCATGAAGGGCGCTACTACCTGGTGTACCAGGTAGTGCAATCCCCTTACCGGCTGCGAAGCTTCGAATCCATCGCCATGGCATCTGCGGATCGGCCAGAGGGTCCGTGGACCAAAGTCTCGGCGCCGCTGCTAGAGCCAGCAGCCAACGGAGAGTGGGCGGGAGAGGAGGATGACCGCCTTGCGGTGCTCTCGCAAGGCGACTTCGACAGTCACAAAGTTCATGACCCGCTGTTGCTGCCACTGGATGGAAAGTTCTTCCTCTACTACAAGGGCGAGCAGATGGGGGAGCGCTTCACCTCGGGTGGACGCTCGACGAAGTGGGGCGTGGCGATTGCGGATCACATCGAGGGACCGTACACGCGGTCCGAGCTGAACCCCATCACGAACAGCGGCCATGAGACGTGCTTGTGGTTGCACGACGGCGGTGTGGCGGCATTGCTCACTACCGATGGACCGGAGCGAAACACGATCCAGTTCGCCGCTGACGGCGTGAACTTCGAGATTCAGTCATACGTCCCGAATCCGCCGATCGCGGCGGGTCCGTTACGATTCGACGCACCTACTCAAGTGCCACTGGACGGTCTGCGCTGGGGGCTGTGCCACGACGTCACCGGCGAGTGGGGCTACCTCAAGGCGTTCCGCGCGGACGAGACCCAGAAGCTGAAGTACGAGCTCGGGGTGAGCCCCGAGAAGGGGAACGAGGCGTTCCAGGCGAAGCTTGCCGAACGCGCGGACGGGGCACGCTGATGGCCATCATCGAACGGGTGCGCACCGACCTTTATCGCGTGCCGCTGGCGAACCACCTCACCGACAGCACCCACGGCGTCATGATGGACTTCGAGCTCATCACCGTCCGGATCGATGACAGCGATGGTGCCACCGGAGTCGGATACACGTACACCGTGAATCACGGTGGTGCTGCCGTCGCCACTATGATCGAAAAGGATCTGTCGACCTGTCTCATCGGGAAGGACGCCGATCAGATCGAGCGCCTCTGGCAGGACATGTGGTGGTGCTTGCACTACGCCGGTCGCGGCGGCCACCAGACATCTGCGATCTCGGCTGTCGATATCGCCTTGTGGGATCTCCTCGGTGTGAAGACGCGGATGCCGCTGTGGAAGCTGTTCGGAGGATACGACCCACGGGTGCCGGTGTACGCCGGCGGTATCGATCTGGAGTTTCCGCTCGCGCGCCTCCTCGAGCAAGCTGACGGATTCTGTGCGCAGGGGTTCCGCGCGATCAAGATGAAGGTCGGTCGAGCGGATTTGCGTGAAGATGTGGCGCGCGTGGCTGCGATGCGCGAGCACTTGGGCGACGGATTCCCACTGATGGTGGATGCCAACATGAAGTGGAACGTCGACGAGGCCCTCCGCGCCTCGCGGGCATTCCTGCCCTTCGATCTGACGTGGATCGAGGAGCCCACGATTCCCGACGACCTTGCCGGCAATGCGCGCATCGTCGCGCACGGGCAGCACGCGATCGCGGCGGGGGAGAACCTGCACACGATCTACGACTTCGCTCAGGCGATCGAACGCTCCGCGCTGACGCTGCCGGAGCCCGACGTCAGCAACATCGGCGGATACACCGGGTTCCGCAAGGTCGCGGCGCTGGCCGAAGCACACAATCTCAGCCTCACGTCGCACGGTGTGCACGACTTGACGATTCACTCGCTCGCCGCGGCGCCGCATCGCACGTTCATGGAAGCCCATGGCTTCGGTTTGGACGAGTTCATCGCTCAACCCATGCAGATCACCGATGGTTTCGCTACAGCTCCTGATCGACCTGGCCACGGCGTGGAGCTCGACTTCACCGGCCTGACCGCTCTCGACGCGGCCTGACCGCAGCACCGCACAGCGGCACCGAACCCCCACCGCTTCGACGGAGCCGACGCTCTCCGCGCCTCGGCTCCGTCGGCGCACCCAAGATTGAGGACAAGCATGCTTCCTGTCGTCGGCCCTTTCCGACCCTGGACAGACCCCACACAGACGGCTATCGGGCGGCTCCCTATGACGACCCGCGGCGTTGAGGCGAGCGACATCACGCTGGATGGCACGTGGTCCTTCCGCTTGTTCGATACGCCGGACGACGTTCCGGTCGATGCGCTGAATGGCGACACGGACGCCGTCGGATGGCACGAGGTCGCGGTGCCGGGCAACTGGACCTTGCAGGGTGTCGGCGACCTCCCTCACTACACGAACATCGTCATGCCCTTCGACGGGCCGCCACCGATCCTGCCGGCGCGCAATCCGACTGGTGTCTACCGTCGTTCGTTCGTGGCGCCGGAGCGCGCGGACAGTTCGTGCATCCGGATCTGTGTCGGCGGGGCCGATAGCGTGCACGTCGTCTACCTCAATGGCCAGTTCATCGGGTACGGAACGGATGCTCGCCTCGACAGCGTGTATGACGTCACCGACCAGGTTCGCGATGGTGAGAACGAGCTCGCTATCGTCGTGGTCCGCTTCAGCGCGCACAGCTACATCGAAGATCAGGATGCGTGGTGGATGGCCGGGCTCCACCGCCCAGTGCATCTGATGATCAGACCCGCTGATCGCCTCGAAGACGTGCGAGTGGAAGCCGATTGGGATCCCACGGCGGGCACCGGGTCGCTGCACGTACGTGCCGTCGCGGCTCTGGAAAGGCTGGAGGCGGGATGGTCGCTGCGCGCAACAATCCGTGACGCGGCCACCTCCGTTGCTGTCGCGCATCCCGCAACAGCTCCCGTGGATGTCGATCACACGACCACCTATCAGTTCACCGATGTCGGCGGCACCGTCAGTCTCGACGCGCTCGCTGTCGAGCCCTGGAGCGCCGAGAGCCCGACGCTTTATACCTGCGTGATCGATCTCCTGAACCCCGAGGGTGACGTCGTCGACACCGTCACTCAGCGCGTGGGCTTTCGGAGAGTTGTCATTGACGGCCCTGATCTGCTCGTCAACGGCCAGCGGGTCTGGATCCACGGCGTGAACCGACATGACCACCACCCCGATCGCGGAACCGCGGTCACCGTGGATGACATGCGCGCGGACCTCGTGCAGATGCGTCGCCACAACATCACCGCGATCCGGACCGCGCACTACCCGAACCGGCCGGAGTTCCTGGACCTGTGCGACGAGCTGGGCTTCTATGTCGTCGACGAGGCGGACATCGAGTCGCACGCCTACAACTGGCACCTGTGTGACCGTCCGGAGTATCGAGAAGCGTGGGTGGAGCGCGTCGCGCGCATGGTGCAGCGTGACAGGAATCACCCCAGCGTCATCATATGGAGCCTCGGGAACGAGTCCGGCTATGGAGCCAATCACGACGCTGCGGCTGCCTGGGTGCGCCGCTCAGAGCCGACCAGACCGCTCCACTACGAGGATGCGACTCGTACGCAGGGGTGGATCGACGGCGGTCGTCAAGCGACGGATGTGGTGTGCCCGATGTATCCCACCGTCCCCGAGGTGGCCGATTACGGTCGCGCTGTGGCGGACGGCCGCGCAGATAGGCCGTTCATCATGTGCGAGTACAGCCACGCGATGGGCAACGCGAATGGCTCACTCGCCGATTACTGGGACGTGATCCATTCCTACCCCGGGCTGCAGGGAGGCTTCATCTGGGAGTGGAAAGACCATGGGCTCCGTCATCCTGACGCCGCCGATCGTCGGCTGCACTACGGAGGCATGTTCGGCGACAACCCCCATGACGGAAACTTCATCGCGGATGGACTGGTGTCCTCTGACCTGACGCCTCATCCCGCCATGACAGAGGTGTCGTGGGTCTATCGCCCCGTTGCGACGTGGGTCGAGGATGGCCACCTCTTTGTGGAGAACCGTCGGTCATTCGCATCCTTGGACGACCTATACGCACGCTGGGTTTTCACCGACGGCGACACAGAGATTTCGGGTGACCTGGAGGGCGTCGATGTGCCACCGGGTGAGTATCGGAGCATCCCTCTCCCCATCGCCCTTCCGCAAGACCTCGGGGGCGTACTGACCGTCCGCTGGTACCTGCGCGACGCGAGGTGGTTCGCTGAGGCGGACCATCTCGTCGCCTGGGACCAGTACATCGTCGAAAGCCCGATCGACGGCCGGTCGACAGGCGCACCCGTCGCTGACGGAGCCATCGTCGCGGGCCCTATGCCGCAGCTATGGCGGGCTGCGGTGGACAACGATGGATTCAAGCTCATGCTCGAGTGGGCAGCCGCCGAATCCAAGGGCAGCCAGCGGCTTCACAAGTGGCTGCAACAGGGGATCGACAGCATGGCGCCGACGGACCTCATCGAGTACGACCGTGAGTTTCAGCCCGGCCACGAATCGCATACCTTCACGATCCCGAACGACCTGGTGGGACTGCCTCGCGTGGGAGTTCGATATGAGATCGACCCTCGATTCACCAGGATGCGCTGGTTTGGTCGAGGGCCGGGAGAAAACTACGCGGACCGCAAGCGCGGGAGCATGATCGGCCTCTGGGAAGCCGGCATCGACACTCAGCCCTACCTCGTTCCTCAGGAGTACGGATTGCGTACAGACGTCCGCTGGGTCGAACTGATCGACCCAGCCAAGGGAGATCGGCTGCGGATCGAGACTTCAGGGGAGCCGTTCTCGTTCTCGGCGGTTCGACATACCGCGGAAGAGTTGTATAACTCCTCGCACGAAACGGAACTCACCGAGCATCCTCATCTGATCTTGAGCTTGGATGCCGCCCACCGCGGCCTGGGCAACGGCGCATGCGGTCCTGAGCCGCACGAGGAGTACGAGATCGGCCCGGGGACGTACACACTCGCCTACACGATCACGCGCTGACACCGTCGAAGAAGTCCTCGCGACGCCGCTCGTTAGGCGGAGCGACGACCTCATGGGCATCCGATACGTTTGAGAAATCGGTTTAACGATGGGATGGTCAATGTCGACATCTCACCAATCGCCCCGCGTGGGCCAGCAACGACTCGCCGTGAGCCGCCTTCGCGACGTGGACGCGGGCGAATCGAGCGCTCCCAGGCTCGAGCCGGACTCGGGTTTCTCGCACCATTTCTCATCGTGTTTGCGCTGGTGTTCATCGCCCCATTGCTGTACGCCGTCTACCTGAGCTTGTTCAGGACGCAGCTCATCCGACGGTGTGCCGAGGGCTATATCACTCTAGAAAACCGGTTGCGCAGATCCAGATCCCGATCTACACTCAGATCACATCGTCCGCCCGCCGCACAGGAGCGGGGCGCACAGCAAAGGAGCACTTCGATGTTCGCAAACCTGACCGGGTGGCACATGATCATCCTTCTAGTCGTCATTCTTCTTCTCTTCGGTGCGGCCAAGCTGCCCGCACTAGCCAAGAGCGTGGGCCAGTCCGCTCGCATCCTGAAGGGCGAGATTCGCGAGTCGCGCGCAGAAGACCAGGCGAGCACGGATGTGGCAGAGACGTCACAGCAGCACGGCAGCGCGCCTATGGCAGCGCCGCGGGCCGCCGGCCCTCGGCCGACTGCGTAGCGGGTTCAGCCGTGGTGACTCTCGTCCGGTCGCGCCGGGGCCAGGGTGATCGAAGCAAGGGGACGATGCGCCTTAGTGCTCACCTCGCAGAGTTGCGTCGCAGACTGTTCATCTCCTTCATCGCGCTGCTGGTTGCCGCCGTCGCCGCTTTCGCGCTGACGGATCCGATCATTCACTTCCTCGCGTCGCCGATCCGAGGCATCGCCGCCGATCAGAGTGACTCTCTGACTGCTTTGACATTTACCACGGTGACGGCCGCTTTCGATCTTCGGCTTCGCATCGCCATTGCAGTCGGCGCCATCGTTGCTTGTCCAATATGGCTGTTGCAGATCTGGCTGTTTCTCGTTCCCGGTCTCACTCGACGCGAGGTGCGATGGACACTCGGATTTGTGTTCTCAGCGATTCCTCTATTCATTGTGGGGTGCGCCACAGGGGTGCTGATCGCCCCGCACACAATCACATTGCTGGCTTCCTTCGTTCCTGAGGGGAGTGCACTGTTACTGCAGTCGGCGTACTACTACGACTTCGTTCTCAAGCTGATGCTGGCTGTAGGGGTCGCGTTCTCGGTGCCGGTGTTCCTCGTAATGCTCAATCTCTCCGGCCTGGTCAGTTCACAAGGACTGCTCCGTGGGTGGCGCGTCGCAATGGTCGCAGCCGCCGTTTTCTCAGCTCTTGCGACGCCGGCTGCGGATGTCATCTCGATGCTGCTCCTCATGGCCGCAATCACCACGCTGTATTTCGGCGCATGGTTCGTGACGGTGCTCCTAGAGCGCCGGAGCCGTCGCGGCCTCGAGCGCTCGCCCGTCGCCGGCGCCGCGATCGCGCAGGGCGACGTTGCCGACTAGGAGACGATCATGTACTTCGGACTCACCATCGAGAAACTGCTTCTCATCGCCCTCCTCGTGGCACTCATCATCGGACCCGAGCGGCTCCCGGCATACGCGGAGTCGGTCAGAAAGTGGATTCGAGAGGGGCGGGATCTGGTGCGAAATCTCGCCGATCGCGCCAAAGGCGAGCTTGGATCCGACTTCGACGACGTCGACTGGCGCTCTCTCGATCCACGGCAGTATGACCCTCGACGCATCATCCGTGCCGCGCTGCTCGAGGCGGATTCGCCCACGACACGACCATCCTCCGATCTGCAGTCGGCGGCTTCAGGCAGATTGCGTCCCGCGCTCCCAGCGGCGATGATGCCGAAGAACTCGCGGTCGGCAGCTATTCCCGTCCTCGACGTGACCGTGCCCGATCAGGGGATCGCGTCAGACGCGGCGGGCGCGGCAGCGGAGTCGGACGATCCGGAGACCTCGACCGGCGGTCGCGAGTAGTCCCTTTAGATCTCCCCGAATCGGAAAGAGAACGTCCGCGCCGACGGTCGCAGTGCATGTCGCGGCTCGACATCGGGACCGCACGCCCGAGAGCCGAGACTATGCACCGCATCATCGAGATGGAGGTGATCGCGGGATGATTCGGGGAGGTCATACGGATGCTGCGCAGCGTCGATCTCGTGAGCGGACCAGCGTGAGAACACGAAGCCCGGCTGGCCCATCCGCCCCCGGGCCCGAGGCGATCCTCAGCCCGCGGCCGTCTGCGTCGGGCAGCTTGAGGTAGCGATCGTTCGCGCGGTGACCGGACTCCTGCGGTCGGGCGTGCATCGTGTTCATCGCATCGATATGGCCGGTATGGGTTCCGAGCCGTGCGCCGAGAGCCATGTCCAGATAGCTATCTCCCGGCCCGTCGCCCAACCAGGCCACCTGGTCGAATGTCGAGGGAACCGTGAAGTGCACACCGTCCCGTGGCCACGTCGAGTCCCATTTGGCATCCGGGCGACATCGACCAGGAGAAGGGGCTCGCTGAACGCAGGGCGTGCCACTCATAGCTCACCCGCAGCTGAGCCGCCTGTCGGCCGCCGCGACGACGGTGTCCACCCTCAGCGTGGCCGCGCCGCGCTCGATGCTGGTGACGCGATGGCGATGCCGGTCGAGTCCGCGTTGACGCCAACGTTATTCCGAGGAGTCTGCGGGCACGTGCCCGAGTCCGCGGTGCGTCGATTCGGGAGCACCCAAATCATAAGAGCCGGCTCCCTTGCCGCAATCGTTGTTGGTGGGCGCGCGTCACAGCTCGAGGAACGGTCCGTCGACGGCAATCCCCAGCAGAGAGCGAAGCAAACCTGTCGCGGGATCGAAATGTGCCGCGTCGCAGGACAGCTACTCGAGGACGGTCACTGAAGCGCTGGGTGCCACAGGGGCGAGTGCGATGCTGGCCACCTCGTCGAAGTCGGCGCGAGCGACGATGTGGCCGGCGGCGCCCACGAGGCGTCTCGGCGAAGCGCCGCTTTGACGCTGATCCACGCGTCAGCGTTGGTGACCGCCTTCCGGATGAGAGGTGGGATGGCAAAGCGCATCTTGTGGCCCGGCCGAAGATCGTCGGTCGGCAGCTCAGCCCGGACGATGGAGCCATCATGTCCGTGTACTGCGGTCGTCACGACGTACACCGCGGCGCTCTGCGAATGCGCCCGATTGTGAACATGAATACTGTCGTCGTCGGTGAATCGAAGCGGCGCCGAGACCGCGGCGAACTCCACGAGTCCGGCCATCGGCGTCCCATCGGAGAGCACCAGGCCGTCGATGACGAAGTTGCTATCGTGCACCTGCTCGCCGAAGTCGCCGCCATTGGCGAAGTATGCGCCGTGTGTCGGGTCATCTACCGCGAGCCCGTGGTCGCGCCACTCCCAGTGAACCCGCGGTGCAGGCGCGGTTGACTCCGCGGTTTCCTTGTACCAGTCGAGCCCGCCAGGGCCCGTCCCGGCCGCGGCGCCGTACTCGCACATCACCATGGGTCGCGACCTCGAAAGCACAGACCCCGCCGGTGCACACGCGAAGACGTCTCCCTCATTGGCATCGATGACCGCCAGCTCGGCGGGGGTCGGGTACATGCGCGAGTAAACGTCGTGTATGCGCCCGTATAGTCGCCTTCGTAGTGGACGGGCCTGCTGGGATCACGCCGCTTCGTCCACGATGCCATCGCTGCGAGGTTCTGCCCGTGCCGGACTCGTTGCCGAGAAATGACATGACGATCGACGGATTCGCCGACTGGGTGGGGAACCCGAGTGAGGACGGTTTGACCAGCTACCAGGTGACTAAGCTCACCGCCCCGAAGTTGAACGTCTCGACCGAGTCGCTGCGACGCTGGATCGAGCAGGCCAGCATCGATGATGGCTCCCGGCTCGGGGTTACGACCGACGGGCAGGCGGAGATCCGCCGGTTGAAGCGTGAAAACGAGGAATGCGGCGCGCGAACGAGATCCTCAAGACCGCGTCGACATTTTTCGCTGCGGAGCTCGACTGGCCCACGCAGAGATGATCGCTTACATCGACATGTATTGCGACCAGTTCGGGGTCGAGCTCATATGCCGCACCCTCGGTGCGACAGAGGGTGGGTTCCTCACCTCCCGCGGATACCGGGCCGCACGGACCCGACCCGCGTGCGATAGGCGGCTGCGAGATGCGGAGCTGATCTCCGTCATCACGCGGCTTCATGCAGACAACTACGGCGTCTACGGGGCCAGGAAGATCTGGCACGCGATGCACCGGGAAGGCTGGCGCATCGGTCGTGACCAGATTGCTCGTCTCATGCGCGAGGTCGGGCTCATCGGCGTGACTCGTGGCCGCACACCACGCACCACGATCCCCGCACGCGTCCCTAACCATCGTCCGGACCGCGTCGAGCGGCGCTTCGTCGCCGACGGACCGAACCGGCTCTGAATCGCAGACATCGCCTACGTCCGAACCACGGCAGGGTTCTGCTACACCGCGTTCGTCACCGACGTGTTCACCGGAAGATCGTCGGCTGTGCAACCCGCGCCACGATGCGCACCGAAGACCCTCCGCCGGAAGCTCTCGGACACGCCCTCGTGAGCGCGAGAGACCACGCCATCGACGGGCTGGTCCATCACTCGGACCGTGGCAGCCAGGGCGAATTCAACCGGTCGTCGTAACACTCTGATCTGAGGCGTGGTGATGGGACGTCCGGCGGGATGGTTGAAAGAGTTGACCGGGCGGAATCCGATGGTTTCGCCGGGGCAGCCGGGTACCCGGCGGGGCATCGAGCGAGAGGTCGGGAACATCGGGCGCGGTGTCTCGTCCGAGGACGCTGCGGTCGCGGTGGGCGTGTCGGCCGCGGTCGGAGCACAGTGGTTCCGGCAGGGTGGGGGGCATGCCCACGTTCACTCTCGCCGACCCGGGCGGCCGGTATCTCTCGCTCGTTGAGCGGGAGGAGATCGTGCTTCTGAAAGCGCAGAAGCACGGGGTGCGGCCTAGGGCGTGTTGATCAAGAGGTTTCGGTTTCGCGTGCGCGAGTCTTGGATCGTGACGCGACAGGAGATCTCTCACGAGGTGTGGGCGGTGTTGGAGCCGTTGATGCCGACGGTGACGGGGCGCTCCCGGCCGTGGACGGATCATCGGCTCGCGGTCGAGGGGATGGCTTGGAAATACCGCACCGGCGCCCCGTGGCGCGACGTGCCTGAGCGGTTCGGTAAGTGGAACTCGATCTACAAACGGTTCAACCGCTGGGCTCAGGAAGGAACCTGGGAGAAGCTGCTCGCCGAGGTGCAGAAGCAGGCGGACGCTGTGGGGAAGATCGACTGGGTGGTCTCGATTGACTCCACGATCGCGCGCGTACATCAGCATGGTGCATCCCTCCCGCGCGACACAGGGGGCTCCGCCGAATCACAGGCATCCGTGGGCCGAGCCGCCTGACCATGCGATTGGCCGCTCCCGCGGCGGCCTGACAACGAAGGTGCACCTGGTTGCCGACGGGCGTGGCAGGCCGTTGGGGATGGTGCTCACCGGAGGCAATACCGCCGACACCACAATGCTGGTTGCCACGCTCGATGACATCTGCGTGCCTCGTAGCAAAATGGGACGACCGCGGACCAGGCCGGAGCGGGTACTGGCCGACGAGGGCTACCCATCGAGAGCGAACAGGGCTTGGCTGCGCGCCCACCGTATCGCCGCGACCATCCCCGAGCGAGACGATCAGATCGCCCACCGCCGAAAAAGCCCGGCCGGCCCATCGACTTCGGCGAAGAACAGAAGCAGCGATACAAGGGGCGCAACGTCGTCGAACGCTGCTTCAACAAGCTCAAGCAATGGCGCGGGATCGCCATGCGATCCGACAAACTCGCGCGCAACTACAGAGGCGCGATCTGCCTCGCCGCCACGCTGATCTGGATCAAGACTGACTCAATCACCACGGCCATAGAGCGTGGTGGCGAGCAAGGCCCCGTCCGTGATCTCCCCCTCGAATCGGGAGGTGTCCTCCGATAAATGGTGTCTATCGACTCGACCCGCCATCGGCCCAGCCCCATCGCGGTCCTTTGGCTATCGTTGAGACGCCTGGCGGCTGCTCTGAGTTGTGCAATCGCCGGGCGTTTCGCGTCGTCAGCTCGGCCTGCCGGCCGCGCTGATCAGTCCATCTTGGTGGCGAGTTCGAGCCGTTCCGCTCCGGTCGGCTCCGGGGACTCGCCGAATTCGAAGGTGACCGATTCGATGGTCCCGGTGAACTCGAAGACGCCGCGGTGTCCGTAGTCGTCGCACACCGGGGACCGGCTGTCCATTCCGACGTCGAAGCACTCGGTGCCCGCGCGAAGCGGGATCTGGCGGTCCACACGGGTTTGCGTCACCTGGGCGCCGTCGACGTAGACCGTCACGGTGGCAGGCGCCCCGGGCCGTGGAGCATCGGGGGCGAAGTCGACAACGATCGTGTGATCGCCAGGTTCCAGCGGTTCGTCGGCGACGGCGTCGTACCTCTCGATCCCGAAGTAGTTGTAGTGGTATCTGACCTTGCCCTCCCACAGGAACACGGAGAACCCGGCGCCGTCTCCGCCGAGGGCGAAGATCACGCCTTCGGCGCCGCCGTCGGGGACCGTGATCGGTGCGGTGATCTGCATCGGGACACCGATGAACTTCGGCCCGGATCCTTCCGGTTGGCGCACCATACCTGGATAGAGCGTGACCTTCTTGCGGCCGAAGTAGTAGCTCGGGCGTAGTGTCACGTCGAGCCGTTCGGCGAAACGGTCGTCCAGGGGCAGCACGTTGTACTTGGCGGCGTCCGCGACGAACATATCCTTAAGTGCTTGCAGACGCTCGGGCTCCTTCTCGGCGAGATCGACAGCTTGGCTGAAGTCTTCGCGGAGGTTGTAGAGCTCCCAGGTGTCGTCGTCCCACGGGAACGTCCCGGCAGTCTGCCAGGGCAGGCGTCCGTGACGACAGCTGGCGATCCAGCCGTCGTGGTACATCGCCCGGTTGCCATACATCTCGAAGTACTGGGTCTCGTGACGGCCGGGGGCGTCGGCGTCGGCGAAGGTGTAGGCGAGGCTGGTGCCCTCGATCGGTCGCTGGCTGACTCCGTTCACCTCGACAGGTTCACGGATGCCGACGACCTCCAGGATTGTGGGCATGATGTCGATGACGTGGCTGAACTGGGACCGCACTTCGCCCTTGCCCTTGATCCGTTCTGGCCAGGAGACGATCATCGAGTTCCGGGTGCCGCCGAAGTGTGACGCGATCTGCTTGGTCCACTGGAACGGGGTGTCGCCGGCGTGCGCCCAGGCCGCAGAGTAGTGCGGCGAGGTGCCCGGCATTCCCCAGGTGTCGTAGAACTGCATTGCCTCGTCGATCGTGACCTGCTGCCCGTTCAGACTCATCAACTCGTTCGGCGTGCCGATCAAAGACCCCTCGCCGGAGGATCCGTTGTCGCCGATGATGTACAGCACGATGGTGTTTTCGAGCTCGCCGAGCGCCTCGTAGGCGTCGAGGACCCGGCCGACCTCGTGGTCGCAGTGCTCGAGGAAGTCGGCGTAGTTCTCTGCCTGGCGTGCGAACAGCCGCTGGTGCTCGGCGGGTTGGCTATCCCAGGACGGGATCTCTTCGGGCCTCTCGGTCAAGGTGGTGCCTTCCGGGATGATCCCCATCCGCAGTTGGTTGGCGTGCACCTGGGTGCGGTACTCGTCCCAGCCCATGTCGAAGCGGCCTTCGTTGCGGCCGCGCCAGTCCAGCGGCGGCTGGTGCGGAGCGTGAGCGCACCCGGTGGAGAAGTAGGTGAAGACGGGCCGGTCTGGGGCGATCGTCTTCTGCTCGCGGACCCATCCGATCAGATCGTCGGCCAGGTCGGTGGTCAGATGGTAGCCGTCGTCGGGCCGGCCCGGCGCCTCGACGGCTGTGGTGCCGCGGAACAGGGAAGGGTAGAACTGGTCGGTCTCACCGGAGATGAAGCCGTAGAAGTAGTCGAACCCGCGCCCGGTCGGCCAGTTCTCGAAGGGCCCGGCCGGGCTGGTCTGGTTGTCGGGGACGTTGTGGTTCTTGCCCCACCAGCCTGTCGCGTACCCCGCCGATTTCAGCAGTTCGGCGATCGTGGCGGTGCTCTTGGGGATGATGCCGCAGTAGCCCGGGTATCCGGTCGCCATCTCCGAGATGTTGCCGGAGGCGACCGAGTGATGGTTGCGGCCGGTCAGCAGTGCCGCCCGGGTCGGCGCGCACAGTGCTGTGGTGTGGAACTGGTTGTAAAACAGGCCGTTGCCGTGCACGCGCTCCGCGTTCGGCATCCGCACCAGACCACCGTTGACGCTCGGCCAGCCGAATCCGACGTCATCTACGAGCACCAGCAGAATGTTCGGCGCCCCCTCTGGCGCCTCCTTCATCGGCGGAAAGTCCGCCTGGGAGTCCGCGACAAAGGTATTGATCACCGCGTTCGGAAACGTCCACTCCGGCTCAGGCAGATGAAAACGGTCCTGATGAATCGGAAACCCATTGGTAGCCATGCCGCCATCCTGGCACCGGAGCATGCTGTCGCGGAAGACTTCACTGGGCCGGATCCGGGCCACCACCCGATCATCGGTTTGAGGCCCGCTGACGAGGTCGGAGCGTTCAGGCACTACGGAACCGGCCGGCAACTTGATCAACACCGCCTAGGCGGGGTCTGTGATCGTTGCGCGCACCGTGGAAAGATGGGCCGTCATGAGGTGCCCACCTAGCGGTAGGTCCGGGCATGAAGGTTTGATGCATCGAGGATTCTGATGGGCACGTTCATCTACGAAGGCGGAGTCAAGACCGAGGTGGAAGACCGCGCTCTGACTCACTTGCAGATCGTCATGACGGCAAAGTTGCGGCGGGGTGAACCGTTCAGCTTCACCTGGCGGGAAGATATGAGCGTGGGTGGTGGCCGCGTGACAGTGTGGGTCCACAGCGGGAGTTCACTGGTGTTCAAGTATCACGGCAGCCGTCAACCTTCGATCAACCGGGTGTGGATCGACGCGCTCGGATTGACCGCGAGCGCACCGAGCGGCCTCTATCTCATCCCGGAACCGGGGGACGGGGGCGCCTCAACGGAGAAGCTGGACATACCTGAGCACGTGTAGCGGTTGCCCGTGCAGCGATCCTGCGGTAGCCGGTAGAGTCGCTCGCATGGCCACTCTGCACTACGGCGGAGGCGATGACCCGATCCACATCGAAGATCGGGCTCTCGCCCACCTCAAGATCGTCATCGCTACGAAGCTCCGCCGTAACGAAAGCTTCACGCTCTCGTGGAGGCACCCTGACGACGAACCAGGCGGCCGCTCCACGATCTGGCTGCACCCTTCGATCCCGTTGCGATTCACGTTCGACGCGCCCGAGCCTCCGCAGCTGAACATGAAGTGGATCGAAGACCTGATGCACTCCGCGAACTCGTCCGGAGGCATCCAACTCGTCGACGAGGTTCTGGACGGCGCCTCCGCCGCTACCCAGCCTTGACACGGGAATCGCTCACCCCGCGAATCAAGATCCGTGTATCCCGCGTGCGACAGGTATAGCACACCGGAGTGAGCGACCTTCGCGGATGTGCGCGTCGTACTTAATGTTCGTATCGCCTTTCGGACTATCGAGGCTCGTGGCGGTCGAGAGACGCTCGGAGTTCCGCATTTTCATCCTGGAGGCCCATGACGTGGCCGATGCCGGTCAGGTTGACTCCATCCGTTTGGAGCTCGGCGATGCGGCGCATTCGATCGATGTCCTCCGCGCTATAACGGCGAGTCCCGCCCTCTGTGCGCGCGGGGTCGATGAGGCCTTTGCGTTCGTATAGGCGCAACGTTGCGGGAGGCAGGTTGAGGAGTTCAGCCGCGATGCTCATGGTGTACACCGGTCGGGTGTGCGCAGAGGAGTCCATGCGGAAATTCTCCTCTCCCGCTTGCGTCACGTCAATCATCGGGTGTACAAAATATGTAGCAAGTGATCCACATCTCTCACAGGGCTCGGTGCCGGATTCTCCGACACCGTGGCAGTTGTCGATGAAGGTATGGAGGTGATCTTCCATGACAGTAGCGGACCCGATCGATACGACATCGGCCGCGTTCCTGGACATCATCTGCGCGGATCCCGACTGGGTCCGTGCCGAGTTCACCCAGGTCGTGTCCTACCTGATGACTGTCTCCACCACGACCGCCCTCTCACCGTCCCAAGCGAGTGAAGTCCCCGCAGACTCGCGCTGGTCGGGGCGATTGACGGGCACTGCCGAGGACAGCTTTCATCACGTGATTCGGGAGCGGGTACGCGCGCCTCCGCAGGTGTGGCCGCACGGCCCTCGCAGCTGATCATCACTGTCAGACGGCGTGTCGTGCCGTCACTCACTGGAAGGAGATTCTTTCACCGTGTCGATGTCTTTTGATCCTTTCAGCCAGCTGGACCGGATCGCACAGAGCGTTTTCGATACCAGCCGGCAGCCTCGCCTGATGCCCGTGGACCTGTTCCGGGAAGGCGACCGCTACGTTCTCAACGCTGACCTCCCCGGGGTTGATCCGGGCTCGGTCGACGTCGACGTCGACGGTCACCTCCTCACGATTCGCGCAGAGCGGACGGAGGCGAGCCGTGACAACTCGCGCTGGTTGGCACAGGAGCGCCCGTTCGGGTCCTACGTGCGCCGGTTCACCATCGGTGACGACGTGGACGCCCAGGGCATCAGCGCCACCTACAACAACGGTGTGCTCAGCGTGATGATCCCCATCGCTGAACGCGCCAAGCCACGCAAGATCCAGATCGAATCCATGAGCTCCCACGACGCCAAGGCAGTCACTGCCTGACCCCATCGGAGCCCAGCCGGGCGGCGGGGGTGGTCGCACCCCTTCTGCGACCACCCCGCCGCCCCCTCTCCCCAGGACGGACAACCCATGCCACTCCCCACGTCTCTTCACCGATTCCTCACGGACATGGAATACCCCGCCACGCGGGACGATCTTCTCCGCGAAGCCGCCCGCGATGGACTCGACACACACGACCGTGCACTCTTGCAGGATCTCCCCGAGCAGACCTTCGATGCTGCCTGGCACATTCGCCTCACGCTCGCCCGACGGACCTTCGCAGGAACCTCCACACCGTCTCTCGCGAACGCCTAGTCCCCTGCACTCTCCCATCGCGCTGGCACGTGGTCGCCTGACCTGCAGCCGCTCGGCGACTACTGAACATGGATGATGAAATGAACGAACTGACCGAAGCGCGCTTCGAGCTCCGCAAAGTAGCGGAAACCGAATGGCTCATCCTCGATCACAAGTACGAAGCCAACGACCCTCGACGCACCGTCGGGTGCGTCTATGAGGTCGACCAGAACGAGGTCGAAGTGATGTGGATGCGCACCCTGCCCGTGGCAACCCGATACATGTCACCCACCGATGCGCTCACCGACGTACGGCGAGTGCACGAGAAGACGCGGTCGACGCGCCCGATCACCATCCCACACCTGCCGCCCCTGCTCGCCACATAGCAACCGCTCTTGATCGGACCGAGCGGTCAAACTGGTGAGCACGGTGCGCACCTGCCACGATGGGGTCATGGGAGTCAACGATGATCAGTTGTCCCAAGCCCAGCATTCGATCGGCTTTTATCGTGTGGCGCTTGAGACCGACGCAGAGACCCGATTCTCCAGTAGCTATCTGGCGGCTGGCGCCGTCGCATCTGAGTGCAGCACTCGTCTGGACGGGTATACGTTCATCGTGATGGCCTGGCCTGCCCGCTTCGCCCCTCGGGCAGATCGCCGATCCGCGCACGCGGGACATGTGAACGTGTACCTTGACGGGCTATTCCTCGAACAGTCTTCGTGGCAGCGAACCGAAGACGCATGGGTGGCGGCGGTCCACGTGAACACGCAGGTGCAGGTCACGGTCTCCGTCGTCGGACGAATTCGAGAGCTCCCCGCGGATCTTGCTCTCACCCGCGATGCCCCGCCCCTGCAGGTGCGCTCGAACTAAACTCGATGTTGGTCGCAGGCCGGCCGCTCGATCCCCTCACGCACAGTCAGAGCCGTTCGTAGTTTTCAGGTGCTGCAGCAGCTCCGTGGTGAGGAGAACTCTGATGAACTTTCAATCCGTCTTTGGCATCGTTGCTGTGCTGTACGCGGATCCAATCAGGTAGCACTTTCGGTTGCGACGCCTTCGGGGCAGGTCAATGGCGATGCCCGACGGGACAAGCACCACCGGGGAGAAGATGCCGAGCGTCAATGTCGATGCGGATACGATCCTCCTCTGGGTAGTCGTGGCTCAGTGCCCGGCGCCGAGGTTGCCGGTGAGGCGTCCGTGGAAGGCGGCGGCGGCCTGGTTGAGCCCTTCGATGGTGAGGTTCTTTCCGTGGCTTCCGTACTTGGTGACGATCGCGTCGAGGGCCGCGACGGTGGACGCGTCCCAGACGTGGGATCGGCTCATGTCGATGACCACGGTCTCCGGATCATCGGCGTACTCGAACTCTGTGGTGAGATCGTTGCTCGAGGCGAAGAACAGTTCTCCATCGACGGCATAGTGCGCTGTCGTGCCGGAGCCGTCGATGGTGCGGGTGACGGTGACGAAGTGCGCGACCCGGCGGGCGAACATGATCATCGCGGCGATGACGCCGAGGATGACGCCGACGGCGAGGTTGTGCGTCCAGACGGTCGCGATCACGGTGATGAGCATGACCGTCGTCTCGCTCTTCGGCATCCGCTTGAGGGTGCTCCAGCGGATGCTGTGCCAGTCGAAGGTCGCGATCGAGACGAGGATCATGACGGCGACGAGCGCAGCCATGGGGATGATCGCCACCACGTCGCCGAGGGCGAGCACGAGGATGAGCAGGAAGACACCGGCGAGGAAGGTGGAGATGCGGGTGCGCGCGCCGGAGGCTTTGACGTTGATCATGGTCTGGCCGATCATCGCGCAGCCGCCCATGCCGCCGAACGCGCCGGAGAGAATGTTCGCGGCTCCCTGGCCGAGTGCCTCGCGGGTCTTGTGAGAGTGGGTGTCGGTGATGTCGTCGACGAGCTTCGCGGTCATCAGCGACTCGAGCAGGCCGACCACGGCCATAGCCAGCGCGTAGGGGGCGATGATCTGCAGCGTCTCGAAGGTGAGCGGCACATTCGGGATGAACAGCGCCGGCAGGCTCTCGGGGAGTTCTCCCTGATCGCCGACGTTCGGCACGTTCCAGGCGAAGACGATGACGGCCGCGGTGAGCAGCACGATCGCGACGAGCGGCGCCGGGATGACCTTCGTGATCCGCGGCATGAGGTACATGATCAGAAGGCCGACGGCGACGAGGGGGTAGACGAGCCAGGGGACGCCGATGAGCTGCGGGAACTGCGACGTGAAGATGAGGATCGCGAGCGCGTTCACGAAGCCGACCATCACTGAGCGCGGGATGAACCGCATGAGCTTGGCGACACCGAGCAAGGCGAGGATGATCTGGATGAGTCCGCCGAGCAGGACCGTGGCGATGAAGTAGTCCATGCCGTATTCGCGAGCGACGGGTGCGATGACGAGTGCGATTGCTCCGGTGGCCGCGGTGATCATCGCGGGGCGTCCGCCGAGGAATGCGATCGCGACCGCCATGATGAACGATGAGAACAGGCCGAGGCGCGGGTCCACTCCCGCGATGATCGAGAAAGCGATCGCCTCGGGAATCAGGGCAAGGGCGACGACGAGGCCGGCGAGGACTTCGCGGGTCAGAAGGCGCGGGCTGCGCAGTGCCTGCATGACGGTGGGTTCGATGCGGTAACGCGACGCGGAGTCGTGGGTGGGTGTGACGGCAGTCATGTGCCCTCCGGGTGTTGGGCTCTCTCGTGAGAGCGGGAGACGAGTGGGAGCGCAGCGGGGCGCAGGCGTCGGTCAGCCCGACAGGGGAAGATGAGGGGTTCGGCGCGAGAGCTGCGCCGAACCAGACTCTAACGTAACGTGAGTGTTGTGGAAAATCGGGATAGAAGGCGGCTGGTGAGCACACAAGAAACCATGCGCATCGGTGAAGTCACCGAGCGCACGTCCCTGTCTCTGCGCACGCTTCGGCACTGGGAGGACGCGGGTCTTGTGGCGCCGTCCGCGCGTACCGGGGGCAACTTCCGGCTCTACACCGAGCAAGACATCGAGCGGCTGCTGCTCATCCGGCGGATGAAACCACTCGGCTACACCCTCGACGAGATGCGCGAGCTATTGGACGTCGTCGACGCCCTCGCACTCGCCCCCGACGATGCCCTCCTCCGCACGTGTCTCGATGACATCCGGGAGGGTGCTGCGTTGCGCCGCGAAAAACTCGCCGGGCAACTTGCTATGGCCGACGAGTTCGTAGGCCTGCTTCGGCGCCTTTAATGCAGGGGCGAAGGCTCTGCACGTCGTCTTTGCGGGCTTGGCAGTGACGGTTCCGTGCATTGAAGGTCGCCGCCCCTTGGGGCGATCCCATTCGCACACCCCGCGATCCATGCATTGGTGACGTGATGTCAGGAAGGGAGTGAGCCTGTTCTCCCGAGTGACGAAGAGGGCTAGCGTGAAGGCACGATGGGTCGGGTCAGCGGTGTTCGGCGACGCGATAGGAGGATGAGGTGATGCGACCAGAGCCCTCGGAATCGAAGAACCGATTGTGGGGGCCCCTGAGATGGGTAGCCGATATCCCGCGCCGCTCGCCCGCACGAGCGTCAATTGGCGTATTCCTGCTCGCTGCGGTGATGTTCACCGGGCTGTTGAGACTGCCGATCGCCGCCGCCGACGGTGTATCCGCCCCTTGGGAGAACGCCGCCTTCACGGCATCATCGGCGGTAACGGTCACCGGGCTGACTTCCGTCAATACCGGGACGTCCTGGACGTTGTTCGGCCACATCGTCATCCTGATCGCCATCCAGACCGGCGGCCTAGGAATCGTTACCGTCGCACTGCTGCTCACCCAGGCCGTGACGCGCAAGCTGGGCCTCGGCGGTCGCGTTTTCGCCCAACAGATCATGGGCGCCACGCCACTTGGTGACGTCAAACGGCTGCTCAGCATCGTGGTGCTCACGACTCTCGTCATCGAGGGAGCGCTGTTCGTCCTCCTCCTTCCCGCCTTCATTCTCGAAGACGGCTGGATCAGCGGACCATGGCACGCGTTGTTCTACGGCGTCTCCGCATTCAACAACGCGGGCTTCGCCCTCGCCCCTGACGGGCTAGTCGCATACGAGAACAACCCATGGATCCTGACGATCCTCGCGATCGGTGTCCTCGCAGGGAGCCTCGGATTCCCCGTCTACCTCGCCGTGATCGCGCACCTCTGGGGCCGGGGGAAATGGTCCCTTCACACCAAGCTCACCGGTATCACCACCCTGGTCCTGTTCCTCGTCGGCTCGGTCACGTGGGCGGCCAGCGAATGGAACAACACCGAAACAATCGGCACCCTGGATCCGCTGAACCGGATCCTGCACGCCTTGTTCGCCTCGACGATGATGAGATCGGGTGGATTCGCGATCATCGACACAGAACAGTCGACATCAACGACCCTGCTGCTCACCGACGCTTTGATGTTCGTCGGTGGCGGATCCATCTCCACTGCCGGTGGCATCAAGGTCACCACCCTCGCGGTGCTCGTCCTCGCGATCATCGCAGAAGCCCGAGGCACGAAAGACATCGCGATCTTCGAACGACGCCTCCC
>NZ_JYIV01000009.1 GCF_000956405.1 Microbacterium oxydans | reverse complement strand
GATGACCCCTGGGAGGGGAAGGGCTGGAGGGGGAGGGGTTACTTGGTGAGGAAGGTCTTCAGCGCGGCGTTGACCTCTTCGGCGTGGGTCCAGAGCAGGCCGTGCGGGGCGCCCTCGACCTCGACGTAGTCGGCGTCAGGAACCGCCTGGTGGAAGCGGCGCGCGGTGGCGTCGATGGGAAGGATGTTGTCCTTCGTGCCGTGCAGGATGAGCGTGGGCTTCGCGGCCGCTGCCACAGCCTCGACGTCTGCGCGGAAGTCCTCGATCCAGGCGGGCACGACGGCGTAGGCGGCCACGGGCGCGCTGCCGATCGCGACGTTCCAACTGCCGGTCACGGCCTCCTGGCTGATGCGGGAGCCGAGATTCTCGTCCAGGTTGTAGAAGTCGTTGTAGAACTGCGTGAACCACGCGAAGCGATCGCCCTTCGCGGCGGCCTCGATCCCGTCGAAGACATCCTGCGGCACACCTTCGGGGTTGTCGTCACGCTGCACGAGGAACGGCTCGAGCGAGGCGAGGAAGGCGAGCTTGGCGACGCGCTCGTGGCCGTAGCGGGAGACGTAGCGGGCGAGCTCTCCGGTGCCCATCGAGAAGCCCACGAGCACGACCTCGCGCAGGTCGAGGGTCTCGAGCACGGTGTTCAGGTCGGCGGCGAACGTGTCGTAGTCGTAGCCGGTGTTCACCTTGGAGGACTGGCCGAATCCGCGGCGGTCGTAGGTGATCACGCGGTAGCCCTGGGCGAGCAGCTCGCGGGTCTGGCGCTCCCAGCTGTGGCCGTCGAGCGGGTAGCCGTGGATGAGGATGACAGGCTGCCCGGAGCCCTGATCTTCGTAGTAGAGCTCGATCGGGGTGCTGTTCTCGTCTCCGACGGTGATGTAACCCATGATCCTGATCCTTTCGATTCCGGTGAGAACGGTCGTTCTCGCTCGATGTCCTCAATCTAGAGAACGTTCGTTCTCGTGTCAAGTAAACTTCTGGGTATGACCGAAGACGAGGCTCGCGAGCGCATCCTGTCCGCCGCGGAGGAGCTCTACTACCGCAAGGGCTACGCCGCTGTGGGCATGGACGAGCTGCGCTCGGCTGCCGGCGTGTCGCTCCGCCGTCTGTATGCCCTCTTCCCCGCCAAGAGCGACATCGTCGCGGCCGTGCTCTCGCGCAAGCATGTGGAGTGGGAGTCCGGCCTCTCGGGTGCGGTGGCCGATGCGGGGGATGATCCTCGTGCACGCATCCTGGCCGTCTACGGATACCTCGAGAACTGGTTCTGCGCCGACGACTTCCGCGGCTGCGCCTTCATCAACGCGTTCGGTGAACTCGGCGGCACCAATCCCGAGGTCGCGGAGATCGTGCGAGCGCACAAGGCGTCGTTCCAGGAGTACATGGCAGGCCTGGTCGCCGACACCGGCGCTCCGCCCGCGCTCGCTGCTCAACTGTCGATCCTCGCCGAAGGCGCACAGAGCACCGCGGCGATCTCGGCCGACCCGGCGGTGGCTGCGCAGGCGCGGGGCGCGGCCGAGGTGCTGATCGACGCCGCCTTCACCCGCGTCTGAGCTGTTCAGGATTTGGCTAACCTGGTTAGCGAAACAGTGCCCCTGTGTCAAGGCCGGTGCGACCGACGGGGCACAGCCGTAGCCTTCGGGGCATGGAATCACGCACGAAGGGCATTGGTCGTCAGGCGCTGATCATCGCGGCGGCGACGTTCATGGTGATCGCGGCCGCCGTCGGGGCCGGGGCGTTCGGAGGCGCGTCCGTCGACGAGCTGCAGGATGGGGCGCTCTCGGCTCAGGGCTCCTACCTCGCGCCGGCAGGCCCCGCATTCTCGATCTGGTCGCTGATCTACCTCGGGCTGATCGCGTACACGGTGTGGCAGGCGCTCCCCGCCCAGAGGCAGGACCCGCGTCAGCAGGCGGTAGGTGGATGGATCGCCGCATCGATGGTGCTGAACGGTCTGTGGTTGGTGACCGCGCGGTTCCTCACCCTCTGGCTCACGGTCGTCGTGATCGCGGCACTCCTGGCCGTCCTCGCGCGGGTGATCGTGCTGCTCGGCCGATTCCCCGCCCGGAGCTTCACCGATCGCATCCTCACGGACGGTGCGAACGGCCTGCACTTCGGCTGGGTCACCATCGCGACCGTGGCCAACACGGCGGCATGGTTCACGCAGATCGCCCCGGAGAGCTGGGCAGAGGCGGCGGATGCCTGGGCTGTCGCGGTGCTGGTCGTCGTCCTGGTCATCGGAGCGGCCGCCGCCTGGGTCACAGGGCGAATCGCTCCGGCGCTCGCAACGGCCTGGGGCCTGTCCTGGCTCGCAGTCGGTCGCCTCACGGGTGAGCCCGAGAGCATCCCGACCGCGATCGCCGCGATCATCGTGGCCGTGCTGCTCGTCCTCACCGGGGTCGCGGCAGCGTTCATCGGACGACGCCGCGCACAGCTCAGGAACGGCCCGGCTGCTCAGAGCACGAGACGGTAGCCCATACCCGCCTCGGTGAGCAGATGCACCGGGGCACCCGGCTCCTGCTCGAGCTTCTTGCGCAGCTGAGACATGTACAGGCGCAGGTATCCGGAGTCCGACACCTGTTCGCTGCCCCAGATCTCCTTCAGCAGGTCCTGTCGGGTGACGAGCGCTCCGGGGTGCCTGGACAGGTGCTCCAGCATGCGCCACTCGGTCGGCGTCAGGTGAACTCTCGTGCCGCCGCGGGTCACGGTCTTGGTCGCGAGGTCCACCACCACATCGCCGAAAGCGACGGTGGATTCGCCGCCCGCCGGAGCAGACCGTCGCGAGAGTGCCCGCAGGCGTGCCAGCAGCTCGTCCACCTGGAAGGGCTTGGTGACGAAGTCGTCGGCCCCGGCGTCGAGTGCCTCGACCTTGTCGGCGGACCCTGTGCGTCCTGACACCACGATGATGGGCACGTTGGTCCACCCGCGAAGTGCCTGGATCACCTCGATGCCGTCCAGTCGCGGCATGCCCAGATCGAGCATGATGAGATCGGGGTGCGTCTGCGCGGCTGCGGTGATCGCGGCGGCGCCGTCGGGGGCGACCACCACGTCGTACCCGTGGGCGGCGAGGGTGATCCGCAGGGCGCGGACCATCTGCGGATCGTCGTCGGCGATGAGGAGCTTCACTCCGTGCCTTCCATGTCGCGGGGCCCTGCGTCCAGAGGCAGGGAGATGACCATCGTGAGGCCGCCGCCGGGGGTGTCCTCGGGTGTCAGGGTACCGCCCATGCCCTCGGTGAATCCGCGTGAGAGGGCGAGGCCCAGACCGAGTCCCGTGGTGTTGTCGGTGTCTCCGAAGCGTTGGAACGGCTGGAAGATGCGGTCGCGTCGCTCGGGCGAGACGCCTTCCCCGCGGTCGATGATGCGGATCTCCGCGCGGTCGCCGAGGGTGCTGGTGGACACGATGACGCGCGAATCCTCGGGGGCGTGCCGGTGGGCGTTGGCGATCACGTTCACCAGCACACGCAGGAGCAGCACGGGGTCGGCGTGCAGCGGGGGAAGATCGGGGTCGAGGGCCAGCTCGACGTCCGACGGACCGAGGCCCAACTCGTCGACCGCAGCGAGCACGATGCCGGCAGCATCCATGCGGGACGAGGAGACCGCCAGCACTCCGGCCTGCACACGGCTCACGTCCAACAGATCCGTGACGAGCGTCGACAGCGTCGCCAGGCTCTCGTCGGCGGTGGCGAGCAGCTCTGCGCGGTCGGATTCGGACAGGCCGTGCGCGCCGCGAAGGCCGCCGATGGCGGCGACCGCGGAGGCGAGCGGGCGTCGCAGATCGTGGCTCACGGCCGAGAGCAGAGCGCTGCGCACCTGATCGGTCTCGGCCAGCGCCTCGGCCTCCCTGGCGGTGGCCCGCAGGTCGGTGTGCTCGATCGCGGCGGCGAGCTGGGCGACGATCGCATCCAGCAGCCGACGCTCGGGACCGGCGAGAGGCTCTCCGTTCAACTCCAGCACGGCGCGGGGACCGCCACCGGCGACGACGCCGACCGGGATGGTCGTCGCCCGCCCATCGGCCACGGGCTCGCCGTCGCTCGCGAGCACATCGCCGTCCGCCGCGAGCAGGCGCACACCGCTCAGACCGAACGCCTCTCGGGTGCGGCTGACCAGCGCGAGAACGGCGTTGTCGCCGCGCAGCACGTTCCCGGCGACCGCGGCGAGCAGCTCGGCCTCGGCGGCGGCGCGCTGGGCGGTGCGGGCGCGACGGGCGGCCTGGTCGACGATGATGCTGACCAGGATCGCGATGACCACGTAGAGCGCGAGGGCCAGCACGTGCAGCGGGTGCGCGATCGTGATCGTGAAGAGCGGGGCGACGAAGAGGAAGTCGAGGGTGATGCCGGACAGGACCGCGGCGAACACCGCGGGACGGATGCCGCCGATGAGGGCGACCACGACCACGAGCAGCTGATACGCGAGCACCTCGGCGGTGATCGATTCGGGGCTGCGATAGGTGTACATGATCCACGACAGGATCGGTCCGAACACGAGGGCGACGCCGAACCCGAGCAGCTGTCGCCGCCAGCCCAGCGCCCCGCCCTTGATGCGCGGGAGCACCATCCGTCCGCCCGCCGCGGCGTGGGTGACGATGTGCACGTCGATGTCGCCGGAGCGCCGGATGACCTCCGAGCCGATGCCTGGCCCGGTGAGCGCGGCGACCAGTCGGCTGCGTCTGCTGACACCGATCACGAGCTGAGTGGCGTCGGCGCCCTGTGCGAACTCGACCAGGGCGGCGGGGATGTCGTCGCCCACGACCTGGTGATAGGTGCCGCCGAGAGACTCCACGAGGGTGCGCTGTGCGGCGAGTGCTCCCGGCGTCTCGTCGCGCAGGCCGTCTTGCGCGGAGATGTGCACGGCGAGCAGTTCCCCTCCGGCGGAGCGTGCGGCGATCCTGGCTCCGCGCCGCAGCAGGGTCTCGCCCTCGGGGCCTCCGGTCAGGGCGACGACCACGCGCTCCCTGGCCTGCCACGTGCCCTCGATGCCCTGCTCGGCGCGGTAGCTGCGCAGCGCGCTGTCGACCTCGTCGGCGAGCCAGAGCAGGGCCAGCTCGCGCAGTGCGGTGAGGTTGCCCAGGCGGAAGTAGTTCGACAGCGCGGCATCGATCCGTTCGGCGGGATACACGAGTCCGGCCGACAGTCGATCGCGCAGGGTCTGCGGGGCCAGGTCGACGACCTCGATCTCGTCGGCGGCGCGGACCACTGCATCTGGGATGGTCTCCTGCTGCGCGATGCCGGTGATCTTCTCGACCACGGCGTTCAGCGACTCGATGTGCTGCACGTTGACCGTGGTCACCACGTCGATGCCGGCGTCGAGCAGCTCGTCCACGTCCTGCCAGCGCTTCGCGTTGCGGGACCCGGGGGCGTTCGTGTGCGCAAGTTCGTCCACGAGGGCGATCTCGGGGGCGCGCTCCAGCACGGCGTCGACGTCGAGCTCGGTGAGGGCGATCCCGCGGTGCAGGTCGACCCTCCGCGGCACCTCGGGGAGCCCCGCGGTCTGGGCCTGCGTCGCGGCGCGCTCGTGCGTCTCCACGATCGCGATCACGACATCGTGGTCCTCGTCGAGCATCCGCCGTCCCTCGGCGAGCATCTCGTACGTCTTGCCGACGCCGGGGGCGGCTCCGAGCAGGACTCGAAGCCGCCCCCGGCGCTGGTGGCCCTGGGGTCGACGGAGAGGCGCTGCGGTCATTCGCCCTCCCGGTCATCGAGCGCGAGGTTGAGTTCGGCGACGTTGATGCGCTCATCGCCGAGGAATCCCAGATCCCGCCCTTGAATCCTAGACTCCACGAGGTCGCGCACCACCTGCTCTGACAGCCCGCGGGCCTCCGCCACACGCGGCACCTGCAGCAGCGCATAGGCGACGCTGATGTGCGGATCGAGGCCCGACCCCGAGGCGGTGACCGCGTCGGCCGGTACCTCGGACGGGTCGACGCCCTCGCGCTCGGCGATCGCGGCCTTGCGTTCGGTGATCGTGGCGACCAGGTCGGCGTTCTCGGGGCCGAGGTTGCTGCCGCTGGACGCAGCGCCGTCGTACCCGTCGCCCGCGGCGGAGGGGCGGGATTGGAAGTACTGCGGAAGTGCCTGGCCGTCCGCGTCGGTGAAGGACTGGCCGATCAACGCGCTGCCCTTGTCGCCGGGAAGGGGCGAGCCGTTCGCCTGCCAGGGGAGCAGCAGCTGGCCGACGCCGGTGACCAGGAGGGTGTAGCCGACGCCGAGCAGGAGCGTGAGCACGAGCATCGCGCGGACGGCGACACCGGTGGTGCGGAGGGTGGTGCGAGTGGATGACATGTCTGGATTCCGTTTCAGAGCCGGGTCAGAAGCCCGGGATGAGGCTGATCACGAGGTCGATGAGCTTGATGCCGATGAACGGGGCGATCACGCCGCCGAGGCCGTAGATCAGCAGGTTGCGCTGCAGGATCTGCGAGGCGCTCGCCGGGCGGTACCTCACTCCGCGCAGGGCCAGCGGGATCAGGAACACGATCACGATCGCGTTGAAGATGATCGCGCTGGTGACAGCGGATGCCGGCGAGTGCAGCTGCATGATGTTGAGGGCTGCGAGTCCGGGGAAGACTCCCATGAACATGGCCGGGATGATCGCGAAGTACTTGGCGATGTCGTTCGCGAGCGAGAACGTGGTGAGCGCTCCGCGCGTGATGAGCAGCTGCTTGCCGATGCGCACGATGTCGATGAGCTTGGTGGGGTCGGAATCGAGGTCGACCATGTTGCCGGCCTCTTTCGCTGCCGAGGTGCCCGTGTTCATCGCCACGCCGACGTCGGCCTGCGCGAGAGCCGGAGCATCGTTCGTGCCGTCGCCCGTCATCGCGACCAGGCGTCCACCCTGCTGCTCGTGCCGGATGAGCTCGAGCTTGTCCTCGGGGGTCGCCTCGGCGAGGAAGTCGTCGACGCCGGCCTCGGCGGCGATCGCCTTCGCCGTGAGCGGGTTGTCGCCCGTGATCATGACGGTGCGGATGCCCATCGCCCGCAACTCGTCGAAGCGCTCGCGCAGGCCGTCCTTCACGATGTCCTTGAGGTGCACGATACCGAGGATGCGAGCGTCCGCCGCCGGGCCCTTCACCGCCACGACGAGAGGAGTGCCGCCGCTCTGGGCCACGGCGTCCGTGCGGCTCGTGAGCTCGTGGTCGTCGCCGTCGAATCCGAGCCATGCACGGACAGCGGAGCCGGCGCCCTTGCGGATCTGCGTGCCGTCGGCGAGGTCGAGCCCGGACATGCGGGTCTGCGCCGTGAACGGAACGACCACCGCGCCATCGGGGGCGGTTACCCGGATGCCCTGCGCGGCAGCGAGCTCGACGATCGAAGCCCCCTCCGGTGTGGGGTCGGCGAGGGAGGAGAGCGCCGCGACGCGCAGCAGCTCGTCCGCATCGACACCCGGGAGGGGCAGCACCTCGTGCGCGCGGCGGTTGCCGTACGTGATGGTGCCCGTCTTGTCGAGCAGCAGGGTGGTGACGTCTCCCGCCGCCTCGACCGCACGACCTGACATGGCGAGCACGTTGCGCTGCACGAGCCGGTCCATGCCGGCGATGCCGATGGCCGAGAGCAGCGCCCCGATGGTGGTCGGGATCAGGCAGACGAGCAGGGCGATGAGCACCGGGATGCTGACGGGGGATGCGGCGTAGGAGGCGATCGGGTTCAGGGCCAGCACCACGACCACGAAGATGATCGACAGGCTCGCGAGCAGGATGTTGAGGGCGATCTCGTTGGGGGTGCGCTGGCGGCTCGCTCCCTCGACCAGGGCGATCATCCGGTCGACGAACGTCTCGCCCGGTTTGGAGGTGATGCGCACCACGATGCGGTCCGACAGCACGCGGGTGCCGCCGGTGACGGCGCTGCGGTCGCCACCGGACTCGCGGATCACCGGCGCACTCTCACCCGTGATGGCCGACTCGTCGACGGTGGCGATGCCCGAGACGATGTCGCCGTCGCCGGGGACCAGCTCGCCCGCCGTGACGATCACGACGTCGTCGCGCTGCAGCTCGGCCGACGAGACCTCAGCGGTCGCGGTGTGCTCGGCCGCCGCATCCGCGGTGCTGTCGTAGCCGACCACGCGACGGGCCATCGTGCTCGTGCGGGTCTTGCGCAGGCTCGCGGCCTGCGCCTTGCCACGGCCCTCGGCGACGGACTCGGCGACGTTCGCGAACAGCACTGTCAGCCACAGCCAGATCGCGATTCCCCAGGTGAAGGGGGCGGGGACCGGGGTGCCGCCCGACTCGGCTGGGCCGCCCAGGAACGGCTCGGCGATGGCGAGCACGGTCGTGAAGGCCGCGCCGACCCAGACCAGCAGCATGACGGGATTGCGGACCAGCGCCGTCGGGTTGAGCTTGCGCAGGGCGCCGGGGAGCGCCTGCACGAGCTGCGACCAGCCGAAGGAGCGCGGCGGTCGGGCAGGGGCGGATGCCGCAGCATCCTGTTGTTCGGAGGGCGATTCCGAGGGGGTGGTGATGAGGGTCATGGTCAGACGAGTCCTTCAGCGAGGGGGCCCAGTGCGAGCACGGGGAAGTAGGTGAGCGCGGTGACGATGACCGTCACGGCGAGGAGCAGGCCGACGAACTGCGGCCGGTGCGTCGGCAGGGTGCCGGAAGTGGCGGGGATGCGCTCCTGTGCCGCGAACGAGCCGGCCAGGGCCAGCACCAGCACGATCGGCAGGAACCGGCCGAGCAGCATCGCGATACCGAGGGCGGTGTTGAACCACGGGGTGTTGGCGGTGAGCCCGGCGAACGCGGAGCCGTTGTTGTTCGACGCCGAGGTGAAGGCGTAGAGCACCTCGCTCATGCCGTGCACGCCGGGGTTCAGGATGCTGGTGGACTCCACGTCCTCCCTGATGCCGGGGACCGCGAAGCTCATCGCCGTTCCGATCAGCACCAGGGTCGGCGTCACCAGGATGTACAGGCTCGCGAGCTTGATCTCGCGCGGCCCGATCCTCTTGCCGAGATACTCCGGGGTGCGTCCGACGAGCAGCCCGCCGACGAACACCGCGATGATCGCGAGCACGAGCATGCCGTACAGCCCCGAGCCCACGCCTCCTGGCGCGACCTCGCCGAGCATCATGTTCAGCATCGGCATCATGCCGCCGAGCGCCGTGTAGGAGTCGTGCATCGAGTTGACGGCACCCGTCGAGGTGAGGGTGCTCGCGCTGCCGAACAGCGTCGAACCGAGGATGCCGAAGCGCACCTCCTTGCCCTCCATCGCGGCTCCTGCGAGTTCCGGAGCCGTTCCGCGGCCGGCGAGCTCGAGCGCCGAGAGGGCGAAGGTCGAGACGAGGAAGATCGTGCCCATCACGGCAGCGATCGCGTAGCCCTGACGGTGATCGCCGACCATACGGCCGAATGTGCGGGGCAGTGCGAACGGGATCACGAGGATCAACAGCACCTGCAGCAGGTTCGTGAAGCCGGTCGGGTTCTCGAACGGGTGCGCGGAGTTGGCGTTGAAGAATCCGCCGCCGTTGGTGCCGAGCAGCTTGATGGCCTCCTGCGAGGCGACCGGACCTCCGGGGATCGTCTGCGTACCGCCAGACACCGTGGTGACATCGGTGAAGCAGGCGAAGTTCTGGATCACGCCGCCCGCGAGCAGGGCCACGGCGCCGATCAGGGCGATCGGGAGGAGGATGCGGCCGAGCCCGCGGATCAGGTCGACCCAGAAGTTGCCGATGGTGGTCGAGCCCCGACGGGCGAGGCCTCGGATGAGGGCGATCGCGATGGTGAGGCCGACCGCCGCGGAGACGAAGTTCTGCACCGTGAGACCCGCGAGCTGCACGGTGTAGCCCATGGTCTGCTCGGGGGAGTACGACTGCCAGTTGGTGTTCGCCACGAACGAGGCGGCGGTGTTGAAGGACAGTCCTTCCGGCACGGCCGGGAGCCCGAGCGACTGGGGGAGGAAGGCCTGGAGTCGCTGGAGACCGTAGACCAGGAGCACCCCGACCACGGAGAAGGCCAGCACGCTGCGGGCATACGCGCGCCACGTCTGCTCCGACGAGGAGTCGACCCCGATCAGCCGGTAGACACCGCGCTCGACCCGCAGGTCACGTGCCGAGGTGTAGACGTGGGCCATGTAGTCGCCGAGGGGGCGGTAGAGGAGCACGAGCACGACCACGACGGCCGCGAGCTGCAGGATGCCGAACCAGATCGTCGCGTCCATCAGAACCTCTCCGGCGCGACGAGCGCGACCACGAGGTAGACGACGGCGGCGACCGCGAGGGCGGCGGCGAGGATCTCGAAGACGATCACAGCCGCTCCACCCCCTTGGCCACCAGGGAGACGAGGGCGAACAGCGCGAGAGTCAGCGCGATGTAGATGATGTCGAGCACGGATCCGATACAACTCCCGCGCGGCACCCGCCACCGCGATCCTCACGCTTCCCCTACGCCCTCCGCCCCGATGCATGCGGGTTGCTCACGGTTCGGCCCCTCCACGTCTCCCCGGATTCGCTCCCGTCGCACTTTCTGTCGCTTCCCGCGACTCTGAGCGACAGAAAGTGCGACGGGAACGCCGGAGTTCGGCCCTATGCTCACGAGGTGGGAATCAGAAGGATGCGCATCGGCACCGGGGCATGGGTCGTTGCGGCGCTCGTGGTCGTCGCGCTCGTGTGCGTGCTCACGGGGTTCCTGCCGCGCACGGACGCCGGTGCCCTCGGCGAACGGATCGCGCCCGTGCTGGGGTTCGTCGTCGCGATCACGATCGTCGCCGAGCTCGCCCGCGACGCGGCGGTGTTCGACGTCGTCTCCCAGCGCCTCGCGCGTTGGGGTCGAGGCCGCGTGGTGGTGCTGTGGGCGCTGGTAGTCGTGCTCGCCGTGGTGAGCACCGTCTTCCTCTCGCTCGACACGACCGCCGTGATCGTCACCCCGGTCGTCGTCGTGCTGGCGCAGAGCATCGGCGTCTCCCCGCTGCCTTTCGCCCTGGCCACGGTCTGGCTCGCCAACACCGCGTCCCTCGCGCTGCCGGTGTCGAACCTCACGAACCTGCTCGCCGCACCCGCGATGGGGGAAGGGCCCGGGGCGTTCATCGCGCTGAGCTGGGCGCCCACACTTGTGGGGATCCTGGTCCCCGTCGCGATCCTCACCGTCCTGCACCGGCGCACGGTGTTCGGCGCGTACGAGACGCCCGTACCACGGCGACCGGCCGACCCGATGCTGTTCTGGAGCGCGACCGGCATCCTCCTCGTGCTGATGCCGTTGCTCGCGCTCACCCATGACGTGTGGATCCCGGCCACGGTCGCGGCTCTCGCGTTGATCGTGCTCTTCGCCGTCCGTCGACGCCGGGCCCTGCGGCTCTCGCTCGTCCCGTGGCAGGCGCTCGCGCTCGCCGCGTCGTTGTTCGTGCTGGTCGAGGCCGCGCACGCGCAGGGACTCCTCGACTTCCTGACCTCGCCGACCGCGAGCGGCGACTTTCCGGGCGACCTGTTCCGGCTGGCGGCGCTCGGGGCCGTGAGCGCCAATGCGATCAACAACCTCCCGGCGTACCTCGTGCTGGAGCCCGCTGCGGGAGATCCTGTCGCCCTGATGGCCCTGCTGATCGGCGTGAACCTCGGCCCCCTCATCACACCGTGGGCGTCGCTCGCGACCCTGCTCTGGCACAACCGGATCGTCGCGCTGGGGGTGACCATCCGGTGGAGCCGCTTCATGCTGTGGGGCGTGGTGGCCGCCGTCCCGACCGTGCTCGCCGCGGTGCTCGTGCTGATGCTGGTCGCGGGCTAGCCGGGCTCACCGCACGTTCCGGTCGCACTTTCTGTCGCTCTCGTTCTGCAGAAGCGACAGAAAGTGCGACCGGAACAGTGATCCCGGGCCGGATCAGCCCGCCGCGAGGGAGTCCAGGAAGGTGCGGGTCTGGGCAGCCAGCTCGGGCGACTGGGTGTGATGCAGATAGTGGCCTCCGTCGACGCGGACGATCTCGCCCCGGGTGACACTCGCCGCCTGAGCCTCGTGCAGCTCGAGCCAGCCGGGCACATCGCCGTCGCCCTCCGCGACGAACAGCAGGACGGGCAGGTCTGCGGGGAACGTCGTCCCACTCACCGAGGCGAAGTTCTCGGGCGCGCGGTCCATCTCGTCCAGCAGAGTGGGCGCTGCCGCATTCCGGTTGCTGAGCACCTGCATCGCGTCCTTCGTGTCCTGGTCGTAGGGGAGGCCCGCGTAGGCGTCGCCGGCGAGCCCGCTCAGCAGCCGAGTCAGGCCCAGGGTCGACATCGTGCTGATGGTCGAGGTGGGGATCGCGTCGTCCCACCCTGGCTGGTCGGGCACGCTGCTGTCGATGCCGACGAACGCGGTGACCTCGTCGCGGTATGCGGCGGTGTAGGTCAGCGCGTAGATGCCCGAGATCGAGTGCCCCATCAGCGTGTAGCGGTCGATGTCGAGCGCCTGCAGTGCCTCGTGCACCTCGCGGGTGATGTTGTCAGCGGTGCGCGGGACATCGGTCTGATCGCTGAGCCCGGTGCCGAAGGGCTCGACCGCGACCACCCGGTAGGTGTCCTGCAGCTCGGAGATCAGCGGCTGGAAGTCGAGCGCGGGAGCCGCCGTGCCGAGGCCGGGCAGCAGCACGATCGTCTCATCTCCGTTGCCCGCGATCACCACGTTCATCGACTTCCCATCGACCGTCACCGTCTCGCCGTAGGGCGTCAGGGTCGACGTCTCGACCTGCGTCGCGATCACGTTGCCGATCGCGGTGGCCGCGATGGTGAGCACGGGTACCGCGACGATGACTCCGAGGGTGGTGAGGACGACTTTCCAGGGCTTGCGCATGGTGCTCTTTCTCGATCGGCGGAGGGGTTCCGCGTCTGAGATCCAGTCCATCCGACCCTGCTCCTGCCGGGAAGTGTCGCGCCGTCACGACCTGGGGTGACTAGTGTCACGGCAGGTCAGTGCTGAGCTTCGCCGACGCGACGCATCTCGGCCGCGAGGGCGGCATTGGTCTCGGCGAACCGCGCGGTGATGTTCTCGCGCACCTCGGGTGACTTGTTCTGGCTGAGCTTGGCGCGGGCGTCGAACCGGTCGACGCGCATCCGCAGGCCGACCGTCCCCTTGGCCGCTCGTCGCGTGCCCTCCTCGTCTTCCGACAGATGGCGGCCGTGCGCCCGGTGGTCCTCGAAACGGTCGGTCAACCGCGTCAGCATGGCGTAGTTCTCCTCCTCGCTCAGGATCTCGGGGATGCCGTACAGGTGCGCGGTGACGTGGTTCCAGGTCGGCACCAGGTCGCCGGGCGCATACAAGCTCGGCGACACGTAGTCGTGTGGTCCCTGGATGATCACGAGCACCTCGTGCTCACCGAGTTCGTGGAGCTGCTCGTCGGGCCGGCCGAAGTGACTGGCGATCACGATGTCGTCCTCGTCCTCGACCAGCAGCGCGGGGTAGTGCGAGGCGACGAGTCCGGTGCGTGTCGGGGAGACGAACGTCGCCCACGGGTTGCCGCGGATGAGTCGTTTGACCTCGTCGGGGTCGGTCATCAGGTAGCGGGGCGTGTGACGCATCAGGATTCCTTCGTGTGGGTTCTCGTCTGGCTGGTTGTCCGGTCGGTGGCGAGTCGCGTGCGCACCGCGAGCGCGGCGCAGGCGATCACGGCGAGCCCGCCGACCGCGGTGGCCCAGCCGATCGGCTCGCGCAGCAGGAGCGCGGCCCAGGCGATGCTCATCACGGGCTGGACGAGCTGGATCTGGCTCACCTGTGCCATCGGACCGATCGCGAGGCCGCGGTACCAGGCGAAGAAGCCGAGGAACATGCTCACCGCGGCGAGGTATGCGAACGCCAGCCACTGCACGGGAGTCGCCGCGGGAGGCTGCTGGACCGCCGCCACCACGGTCAGTGCGGCCATCAGCGGAGCAGCGACGATCAGCGCCCAGGAGATGGTCTGCCAGGAGCCGAGTTCGCGGGCGAGCAGCCCTCCCTCCGCGTATCCGATCGCCGCGGCGACGACGGCTCCGAACAGCAGCAGGTCGGCACCGGTGAGGGCGCCGAGTCCACCGTTCTGCAGCGCGGCGAAGACGACGGCGGCGACGGCGCCGAGCACCGCGAACACCCAGAAGGATGGGGCGGGGCGTTCCCCGGTGCGGAGCACAACGGCGACCGCGGTCGCAGCGGGAAGCAGTCCGATCACGACCGCGCCGTGGCTGGCGGGAGTCGTGGTCATCGCGAACGAGGTCAGCAGGGGGAATCCGGCCACCACTCCGCCGGCGACGATCGCGAGGCGTCCCCATTGCGCTCCGGTCGGTATCCGTTGACGGGTCGCGACCAGGGCGATCCCGGCGAGGAGGGCGGCGATGACCGCACGGCCGGAGCCGATGAAGAGCGGTGACAGCCCGCCGATCGCGATCCGTGTGAACGGCAGAGTGAAGGAGAAGGCGAGAACGCCCAGGAGCCCCCACCAGCGGCCGGCCCGGGTGGATAGCACTGTTGATCGCGATGCGATAACGCTACTGTCTACTTTCATGAGTCAGGATAGCAGTGGCCGCATCGTCGCAGGGGTGCGGGAGTGGATCACCTCCGCGTCGCCCGGTGCACGGGTGCCGTCGAACCGGGCGCTCATGGCGGAGTACGGGGCGAGCCCGGTGACCGTGCAGAAGGCGATGCAGCAGCTCGTCCGGCTCGGTCTGGTCGAGTCGAGACCCGGGGCAGGCACGTTCGTCCGCTCCGCGCGTGCGCCCCGCTCGGTCGACTACGGGTGGCAGACGGCCGCCCTCGGGACGGCGCCCGCTGGCCTCGTCGGCCTGTCGTCGACGCAGCGCACTGTCGCTCCCGACGCGATCGGCATGCACTCGGGCTACCCCGCGGTCGACCTGTTGCCGGGGCGGCTCGTGCGCCAGGCGCTCGTGCGCGCGGCCCGCTCGGACGCGGCACTCACCCGTTCTCCCGCCGCCGGTCTTCCCGAGCTGCAGGCCTGGTTCGCGGGGGAGCTCGCATCCGCCGCTCCCGTCGGCATCACCCCGGCCTCTGCGCGGGACGCCCTGATCATCTCGGGCAGTCAGAGCGGTCTGAGTTCCATCTTCCGTGCAGTCGTGGGCGTCGGCCAGCCGTTGCTGATCGAGTCGCCGACCTACTGGGGGGCGCTGCTCGCCGCCGCCCAGGCCGGGGTGACGCTGGTGCCGGTCTCCTCGGGTGCGCACGGCCCCGATCCGGAAGACGTCGAGCGGGCGTTCGCCCAGACCGGGGCACGGGCGTTCTACGCGCAGCCGACGTTCGCGAATCCGACCGGCGCGCACTGGCCGCCCGCGACGCGGGAAGCCGTGCTCGAGACGGTCCGCCGCCACGGGGCCTTCCTGATCGAAGACGACTGGGCGCACGACCTGGGGATCGACGCCGACCCGCGTCCGATCGCCGCGTCCGACGACGACGGCCACGTGGTCTACCTGCGCTCGCTCACCAAGAGCGCCTCGCCCGCCCTGCGCGTCGCCGCCGTGATCGCCCGCGGCCCGGCACGGGATCGCATCCTCGCCGACCGCGCGGCCGAATCCATGTACGTGAGCGGGCTGCTGCAGGCCGCCGCGCTCGACGTGGTTACACAGCCCGCGTGGCGCACGCACCTGCGCGGATTCCGCGAGCACCTCCGCGCACGCCGCGACCTGCTGATCGCGAGCCTCGCGACGCACGCACCCTCCGCGCACGTGGAGAGCGTCCCTGCGGGCGGCCTCAACCTGTGGGTGCGGCTGCCCGACGGGACGGATGTCCTGCAGGTCGTGCGCGAGTGCGAGGTGCGCGGGCTCATCATCGCGCCGGGGTCTGAGTGGTTCCCGGCCGAACCCTCCGGTGCCTACGTGCGCCTCAACTACGCCAACGCCGACCCGTCCCACTTCGCCGAGGCCGCAGCCATCCTGGGCGCCGTGCTCGAAGAGTCCTGAGCGGTGCTCAGTGCTGTTCGGGCCGCGCGCCGAGGTCGGCCCACAGCCAGGTGAGATCCACCTGGATCGTCTGCGGGAGCGAGACGGAGGCAGGGTCGAGGGCAGGGCGGAAGATCGCGTCGTCGAGAGTGCTCATACTCTGTCTTGCGCGATCCGCCCCGAAGAGTTCACGTTTCGTCACTCCTCCTGCGGCGGACCGGCGGGCCGGTGCGCGCGGCGACCGCTGACGACCACAGGGCGACCGGCACGCTCCTGACCGGGCAGCGGGCGGGAACGGCGACCGTAGATGAGCTCCGACGAATCGAGCAGCCACGGCACCAGCGTGATCGACACCCCGTGCACGAGCATGAGCTGGTTGGCGAGGCGACGGGCGCGACGGTTGTGCAGGAAGGACTCCCACCAGTGCCCCACGATGTACTGCGGCAGGTACACGGTCACGACCGACGAGCCGTGCTTCTCTCGATACTGCTTGATGAACTGCGTCACCGGCTGAGCGAACGAGCGATACGGCGACTCGACGATCACGAGCGGGATCGGCACCAGGTGGTCGGCCCAGTCCTTCTGCAGTTGCGCCGCGTCGTCGGACGCCACGGCCACGTGCACCGCGAGGGTCTTGCCGTGCTTCGCTGCGATGGCGTAGTCGATGGCCTTCACGACGGGCTTCTGCAGGCGGTTGACGAGAACGATCGCCAGGTCGCCGGTCGCACCGAACTTCGTGGTGTCGTCGATCGCGATCTCGTGCTCGACATCGCGGTAGTACCGCTTCACGCCCAGCATCAGGAAGGCGAGGATCGGGATCGCGAAGAACACCAGGTAGGCGCCGTGCGTGAACTTCGTGATCGTCACGATGACGAGCACGAGCACGGTCATCACGGCACCGGTCGAGTTGATGATGAGCCCGACCTTCGCCGAGCGACGGTCGGCGGCCGAGGCGCCGTCGATTCCCGAGCCTGCCCGGTCTTCCGCGGGACCTCGCAGCACGCGTCGCCAGTGCCGCACCATGCCGATCTGGCCGAGCGAGAACGACACGAACACCCCGATGATGTACAGCTGGATGAGCGTGGTCAGCTTCGCCTGGAACACCAGGAGCACGACGATGGCGCCGATGCCGAGCAGGATCATGCCGTTGGAGAACACCAGACGGTCACCGCGGGTGTTGAGCGACTTGGGGGCGTAGCCGTCGCGTGCGAGCACGGCACCCAGCAGCGGGAAGCCGTTGAACGCGGTGTTCGCCGCGAGCAGCAGCACGCACGCGGTCGCGGCCTGGATGATGAAGAAGGGGATGCTGCCCCCGCCGAACGTCGCCGCCGCGATCTGTGCCATCAGGCTCGGCTGCGGGTTCGTGCAGTCGAAGCCGACCAGGTCGCACGGGTTCTCGGCGTAGTGCACACCCGTGATGAGGGCGAGCGCGGTCAGGCCGGCGAACAGGCACGCGGCGATGCTGCCCATCAGCACGAGGGTCGACTGGGCGTTGCGGATCTTCGGGGCGCGGAAGGCCGGCACCCCGTTCGAGACGGCCTCGACACCGGTGAGGGCCGAGCATCCGCTCGAGAACGCGCGCAGGATCAGGAGGATCACGGCCGCCTGGCCGAGGCTCTCCGCCTGCACGCTGAAATCGTGGCTCGATGCCACAGGTGCGTCGCCGAGGAAGGTGCGGATGAGGCCGGTGACGATCATGATGCCGACCGAGCCGATGAACACGTAGGTCGGGATCGCGAACACCAGGGAGGCCTCGCGCACGCCGCGCAGGTTCACGACGATGATGAGGATCACGAAGCCGACGGCGAGCTCCACGCGGAACGGGTCGAGGCCCGGCACCGCAGAGATGATGTTGTCGACACCGGAGGCGACCGACACGGCCACGGTCAGCACATAGTCGACCAGGAGGGCCGCCGCCACGATCACGCCCGGGATCTCGCCGAGGTTCTTCGATGCGACCTCGTAGTCACCGCCGCCTGAGGGGTACGCCTTGATCAGCTGACGGTAGCTGAGCACGACCACGACCAGCAGCACCACGACGGCGCCGGCGACGAGCGGCGTGAACGACAGGAAGGTGAGCCCGCCGATCAGCAGGATCATCACGAGTTCCTGGGGGGCGTATGCGACCGAGCTCAGAGCGTCCGACGCGAAGATGGGCAACGCCATCCGCTTCGGGAGCAGCTGGTCGTCGACCTGCTGGCTCGTCAGCGGTTCGCCGATGAGGATGCGTTTGGCGCGTGGCGGTGCGTCCGCGCCCTCCCTGTTTTCGTCTGACACGTCCGGCGACACTACGCCTCCCGATGGCATCCTCACGCGATCCTCACGGAATCCCTACGGTGGGATCGCGCGCTCCTCACGGAATCCTTACGGGCAAAGCTACACTGGCACGCGGTGGAAGATCAGGTGCTGCTCGGATTCATCGCGATCGCGATAGGGGTGGCTTTCGGCATCCTCCTGTTCGTGCCGTTCGTGGCGATCAGCTACCGCCGCCGCGGACGTCTCGGCCTCGGTCGCACCGTGCTGTGGCTCGCGGCGCTGATCTACTTCTGGGCCATCTGGACCTACACCCTGCTCCCGTTGCCGGACCCCGACGCCATCCGCTGCGTCGGCGCGATCACCGATCCGATGTCGGTCGTGCGCGATGTGCAGAAGGCCTTCGCGGCGCCCGGCAACCCCCTGCGCCAGCCAGCACTGCTGCAGCTGGTCTTCAACGTGCTGTTGTTCGTCCCCCTCGGGTTCTTCGTGCGCGTGCTCGCGGGGCGCGGTGTGGTGACCGCGCTCGCCGCCGGGTTCGGGCTGTCGCTGCTGGTCGAGACGACGCAGCTGACCGGGGTGTGGGGCGTCTACCCGTGCGCCTACCGCTTCTTCGACGTCGGCGACCTCATGACGAACACCCTCGGAGCAGTGGTCGGCTGCACCCTGGCGCTCGTCGTGCCGCGGACGCTCCGGGGTGCGAAGGCGAGCCCCGACGCCGACCTCCCGCGTCCGGTCACCCGCGGGCGTCGTGCGCTCGCCATGCTGTGCGACGGCCTCGCCTACGGATTCCTGAGCACCGGCATCGGCGTGACCGTGCAGGTGTGGCTGGAGTACGTCGTGCGCGACAGGGCTGCCGTGCTCGACGGGTCGATCGCGTCCACGGCAGGAGGGGTCGTCCCCGCGGCGTTGTTCCTGGTGCTGATCCTGGCGACCGGGCGCTCGGTCGGAGACTTCGCGGTGCAGCTGCGCTATGCGGGCTCGCGGATGCCCGCTCCGTTCGCCCGCCTGCTCCGCTGGGCCGGGGGCATCGGCGGCCTGAGCGCGCTCGCCCTGGGTGGCAACCTGTTCGACCTCGCCAGCTCGATCCTGATCCTCGTGGCGGTCGTGATGCTGTTCACCACCCGTCTCGGTCGGGGACTGCCGGGAGTCGTGTCCGGGCAGCAGCTCGCCGATGCGAGGGTGGATGCACGGGCGATGAATGGTTCCTCTCTCCCGCCGCGCGATGCGTGACGGCGTAACCTGCTGACCGGTAGTCAGCCCTCTGTGTGGGGGCGCGGCATGTACCACTCGGTGAATTCGGTCGCACTCCCGTCGGGTGCGAGCCGGATGATCCAGAGGTTGAGGTAGTCGCGCTCGGCCGGGTACCGGGTGTGGCCCTGGACGATCACGAAGTCGCCGACCTCGTAGAGGATCTCCCACTCGAAGGTCCAGGTGCCCGGGTCGTCGCTGTCCTCGAGCCACCCGGACACGATCGCCTCGCGACCGATCCGAGGCTGCGAGTCGGGGCTCGTGAGGTAGTGCGCATCGTCGGTGAAGAGCGCCCCAATCCGTTCCGGATCATTCGACCGCCACGCCTCGATGTAGGCCCTGGTCCAGTTCTCGCCTGCTGTCGTCATGTGCTCCGTTCTAGGCCGCGGCCGAGGCCGCGTCAACCCGTTCGAGAACCGTAAGGACATCGGGCATCCACAGCGGTTTCCGATCACGAAGCCGTAACGTCGAAGGCATGACGACTGTTCACGTCACCGAGGACACGATCAACCAGGCCCGCGAGCTGCGCGACGAGCTGCAGCGGTTCCTGCGCGAGTACGAGTTCGGGATGCGCGAGGTCGAGACGAAGATCTCGATCCTGCGCGACGAGTTCACGCACGACCACGCGTACAACCCCATCGAGCACGTGAAGAGCCGTCTGAAGTCGCCCGACAGCATCGTCGAGAAGCTCGCCAGGAAGGGCATCGACGAGCCTGACTTCGACCGCATCCGTGCCGACATCACCGACATCGCCGGCGTGCGTGTCACGTGCAGCTTCGTCGCCGACGTGTACCGGCTGTTCGACCTGCTGACCGCGCAGGACGATGTCACCGTGCGCACGGTGAAGGACTACATCGCCCATCCGAAGGCCAACGGCTACAAGAGCCTGCACGCGATCATCGAGGTGCCCGTCTTCCTGTCGACCGGCGCGCTCTCGGTTCCGGTCGAGGTGCAGTTCCGCACGATAGCCATGGACTTCTGGGCGAGCCTCGAGCACAAGATCTACTACAAGTTCTCCAACCAAGTGCCCTCGCATCTCGTCGACAGTCTCTCGGACGCCGCCGATGCCGCCGCAGAGCTCGACAGCCGGATGGAGCGCCTGCACCGTGAGGCTCACGGTGTGCCGCAGCGCGAACTCGCGCCGCCGCCGCCTCCGGCTCCCACCCCCATCCCGGACGCTCCCTCCGGCCCCCGCGTCGTCGGCATCTGACCGAGGCGCGCCCGCACGCGACGCTGTTGCGCCAACGGGGCGGCCCTGGGAGCATCGGCAGGTGGTGAGAACGCAGGAAGCCGTGTCCGTCGACGATGATCTCGACGTCGTCGAGCGACCCGACGTTGACGACCTCGCCGGCATCGACCGTGGGCGGCAGCTGTGCGAGTGCGACCACGGCGACGACGACGGCTACCAGCCGTGCGGATGCAAGGCCAAGTGGCGCGTCACCGTGGACTGCGTGTGCGGCGAGGGGCATCCGCGTCGTGTCGAGATCCTGTGCTCCAGGTGCATGCGCACCCTGCGCCAGTTCCAGGGACGCGAGGCCATCACCGTGCGTCGTCTCTGATCCGCGGACACCGACTCCTGATCGGTCACATCCGATCGCGCCAGCGCTCCGAACAAGCAGCAGCACATCAGAGACGGTGGAACAGGAGACGATCATGGCGCAGCGCCGCAGTGGCAAGAGGTTCCTCGTCTGGGCGGCGCTCGCCGGGGTGATCGGCGGCGGGGTCTTCCTCGCGACGGCCGAGCTCTTCGCTCTCCTGTTCGCGCGCGCGGCCAGCCCGATCCTCGCGGTCGGCGGGTTCGTGATCGACATCGTGCCGCAGCCGTTCAAGGAGTTCGCGATCGCCACCTTCGGCGAGTACGACAAGATCGCTCTGCTGGCCGGACTCGGACTCGCTGTGCTCATCGCCTCGGCGATCGCCGGCATCCTGCAGTTCGTGCGCCCGCCGCTCGGGGTGGTCGCGCTCGTCATCGCCGGTGTGCTCTCCACCGCCGCCATCGTGACCAGGGCGGCCGTGTCGCCCCTGGCCTTCCTGCCTCCGGTGCTCGGAACCGTCGCGGGATCGATCATCCTCGTGCTCCTCAGCCGCCGTCTGCGGGGATGGAGGGACTCCGCGGTCGGTACGCGAGGGGCCGGAGCCGTTGGGGCGAAGGCCGGCGGCACCGCTGGGGCGGAAGCCGGCAACACCATCGGGGCGGAAGCCGCCGGTGCCGAGGACTCCGGCGCGGGAATCACCGCGCCGGAGAACGGCGGTGTCGGGCCGGCGGATGTCGAGCCCGCTCGGCCCGGCATCGACCGTCGCCGATTCTTCGTGCTCGCTGCGCTCGCCGGAGCGTCCGCACTGGTGGTGGGGATCACCGCACGGACGGTGAGCATGGCCGTGTCGTCGGTCGAGTCGATCCGCAGCGCGCTCAAGCTCCCCTCCCCGAAGAGCACGGTCATGGTGCCGCAGGGTGCCGAGCTCGACATCCCCGGGCTCAGCAAGCTCTTCACCCCGAACAAGGACTTCTACCGCGTCGACACCGCGCTCACGGTTCCCTCGATCGACCCGGAGACGTGGCGGCTCGTGATCGACGGCATGGTCGACCAGCGTGTGGAGATGAGCTTCCAGGACCTCCTCGACATGGGGCTGGACGAGTACGCGATCACGCTCACCTGCGTGTCGAACGAGGTCGGCGGCGAGCTCGTGGGCAACGCGAAGTGGCTCGGTGTGCCGTTGCGCGATGTGCTGAAGAAGGCGGGCGTGAAGTCCGGTGCCGACATGGTGCTCTCGCGCAGCGTCGACGGCTACACGGCGAGCACGCCGCTCTCGGCCCTCACCGATCCCGGCCTTGATGCGATCCTGGCGGTCGGCATGAACGGAGAGCCGCTGCCCCTCGAGCACGGCTTCCCGGTGCGGATGGTGGTGCCGGGGCTCTACGGCTACGTGTCGGCGACCAAGTGGCTCACCGAGCTGAAGGTCACCACGTTCGCGCAGGACGAGGCGTACTGGACGCCCCGTGGGTACAGCGCCGAGGCGCCCATCAAGTTCGCCTCGCGCGTCGACACCCCCAAGATCGGTGAGGCGGTCGCGGCCGGGAAGATCCCCATCGCCGGCGTCGCCTGGGCCCAGTCGGTCGGGATCGAACGCGTCGAGGTCAGCATCGACGACGGCGACTGGATGCCGGCGACGCTCTCGGCTCCGATCAACGACGACACCTGGGTGCAGTGGTTCATGGAGTGGGATGCGACCCCCGGAACGCACTACGTCGCCGTGCGCGCGGTCAACAAGAACGGCGATCTGCAGATCCAGGAGCGCGCACCCATCGCACCGAACGGGTCGTCTGGCTGGCAGCGGTCGCTCATCCGGGTCAACTGAAACCGGTGCACCGACGACCTCGCGGGCCTAGGGTGGGACCCATGGGCCCGCTCCCCGCACTCGTGATCACCGTCTCGGACCGATCGTTCTCGGGGGAGCGCGAGGATCGTGGAGGTCCCATCGCTGTGGGGCTGCTGCGGGACGCGGGATGGCACTGCCCCGATGCCGAGATCGTGGCGGACGGGATCGACTCGGTGGCGGATGCCCTGCGCAGGGCATCCGCCCGGGGCATCCGACTGGTCGTGACCACCGGCGGTACGGGTGTCGGGCCCCGCGATCTGACGCCGGAGGGAACCCGGCGAGTGATCACCAGGGAGATCCCGGGGATCGCCGAGGAACTGCGTCGCAGCGGACTGGCCGACACCCCGCTCTCGGTTCTGTCGCGCGGGCTCGCCGGCATCGTCGACCCCGCGGGGATGCTCGTGGTGAATCTTCCCGGATCCACGCGAGCCGTAGCCTCCGGCGTACCCGTGGTGCTCAGCGTCGCCGGGCACATCCTGGATCAGGTGGAAGGTGGAGACCACTCATGAACGACGTACGAATCGCCGCTGTGTCGGAGGAGCGCCTCGACCTCGACGCGCATCTCGCCGCGGTCGAAGACCCTCGACTCGGTGCGGTGACCACCTTCGTCGGGCGGGTGCGCGACAACGACCCGGATGCCGAGACGCCGGTGGTCGGGCTGGAGTACAGCGCCCATCCCGATGCCGAAGCCGCGCTGCGAAGGATCGCCGCCGAAGCGGGTGCCGGATCGGAAGCCCCTGCGGTGGTGGCGGTGAGTCATCGCATCGGGCGGCTCGATGTGGGCGATGCGGCTGTCGTGATCGCGGTCGCCTCCGAGCATCGAGCTGAGGCGTTCGAGGTGTGTCGGGCCGTCATCGAGGCGATCAAGAGCGACCTGCCCGTGTGGAAGCGCCAGCTCGAGGTCGACGGGACCTCGTCGTGGAAGGGCATCGGCGGCTGACACCGTCGCCGTCGCCGTCTTCGGCGCGTCACCTGCATGAGCTTCTGCCGTGTGCCGGAGGAAACGCCGACCGGCGATCATGCATGCGTCCGTTGATCATGCATGTGGCCGGCAGGTCAGCCTCCGGCGAAGGGCGGGAGCACGTCGATGAGCTCGGCATCGTCGAGGGCGCGGTCGTCGTCGCTGCGCACCCCGTCGACCATGACGGCGCAGCGCGGAAGGATGTCGGCCAGGGCCGGATGCTCGGCGACCACGGCGGCGCGCAGCGCGAGGAGCGTCGTCTCGGCGCGCTCCTCGGAGTCGACACCGGCAGCCTCCGCGGCCGCGGCGAAGTAGCGCACCCGAGTCATCGGGCTTCCCCCGGCCGCACCCAGTCGCCCGAGCGTCCGCCCGACTTCGCCACGATGCGCACATCCTCGATCACCACGGAGCGGTCCATGCCCTTGATCATGTCGACCACGGCGAGGGCGGTGACCGACACGGCGGTGAGCGCCTCCATCTCGACTCCCGTGCGATCGGCTGTGCCCACCGTGGCTTCGATGCGCACGCCGTCGTCGACGATCTCGAGGTCGACGCTCGCCCGGTGCACGCCGATCACATGCGCCAGCGGCAACAGCGCCGGGGTGGACTTGGCCGCCTGGATGCCGGCGATACGCGCCACGGCGAGCACGTCGCCCTTCGGCATCGTCCCGTCGCGCAGGGCGGCGATCACCTCGGGGCTGCAGCGTACGAAGCCGCGGGCGGTGGCGGTGCGGACGGTCGGCTGCTTCGCGGTCACGTCGACCATGTGGGCGCGGCCGGCAGCGTCGAGGTGAGGGAAGCTCATCCGACCAGCATGACATCGATCACGTCGCCGACGGCGACCGTCTCGACCTCGGCCGGCACGATCGCGAACGCGTGCGCGCGGGCGAGACCTCCGGCGAGGTGGGATCCCGATCCGCCGGCGGTCGCCGGACGTACGGTGCGCGCGGCGAGGTCGACGACGGCGGGAAGATACTGGCGGCGGCCAGGGGGAGGCGTCCACGGGGCATCCGCGGTGAACGGTGCACGCGGGCGGTGGATGTCGCTGCGTCCCTGCATGGCGAGCAGTGCGGGTCGCACGAACACCTCGAACGACACGGCGACGCTGACGGGGTTTCCCGGCAGGCCGAACACCAGGCACCCGCCCTCGAGCACGCCGAAGGCCTGAGGCTTTCCGGGTTGCATCGCGACCGCGCTGAACTCGACCTGACCGCCGCCGTCGAAGGCCCCGCGCACCGGCTCGTAGGCACCTGCGCTCACGCCGCCGGTGAAGACGATCACGTCCGCGCCGAGACTGACGGCTTCGGCGGTGACTGCTCTGACGGCCTCGGCCTCGTCGGCCACGCGCGCGACCGACACCACCTCGGCATCTGCGTCGGCCACCAGCTGCTCGAGCAGCGGGCCGTTCGAGTCGGGGATGCGCCCGCGCGTCGGTGCGTCTCCCGGGCCGAGCAGTTCGCTTCCGGTCGACACCACGGCCACGCGAGGCGCGCGGGTGACCGAGACCGTGTCGACGCCCGCGGCCACAGCGGCGGCGAGCTGGAAGGCGCCGAGGCGTTCGCCCGCGTGCACGACCTCGTCGCCTGCGTGCAGGTCGGCGCCGCGTCGGCGCACGAACACGCCGGGCCTGGCAGGGGCGCGCAACACCGTCACCTCGCCGAGTGAGTCGGCGAGGCCTCCGGCCGTGTCCTCGAAGGGCACGATCACGTCGGCATCGGAGGGAGTGGGAGAGCCGGTCATGATGCGGGCGGCTTCGCCGGGGCCGAGTGCCGGGTCGAGGGCGACGCCGGCGGGGAGATCGGCGACCACACGCAGTGTCACCGGGTTCTGCTCGGAGGCCGACGCGACATCGGCTCCGCGCACCGCGAACCCGTCCATCGCGGAGTTGTCGAACAGGGGGATGTCGTGGGCGGCGGCCGCGGGTGCAGCGAGCGTGCGTCCTGCGGCGGCAGCCACCGGGACCGTGATCTGATCGACGACTCGGACCGCATCGAGCACGTGGGAGAGCTGCTCCTCGACCGTGCGACGGCCGGTCATGCGCGCGCTCCCGCCGTCGTGGGGGATGCCGGGCGGATCGAGATCTCGTGCTGGCGGGAGGTCAGTGCATCGATCATCGCCAGCCTTCCGAGCAGCGGTTCACCGGAGCCGGTGACGAGCTTGATCACCTCGCCGGCCAGCATCCCGCCCACCTGCACGCACAGCGCCCCGAGCACCCCGACCTGGGCGCAGCTGGGTGGTTCGCCCTCGGTGCCCAGGGGGAAGAGGTCCGCGAGCACCACGGGTTCTCCCTCCGGCGGGGCAGACCAGAAGACCGTGACCTGCGCGTGCCATTCCTGCACGGCGCCCCACACGAGCGGGAGTCCGAGCGTGTCGGCCGCACCGGCCACGTCCCGACGGGTCGCGAACGAGTCGCTCGTGTCGACCACGAGATCGGCGCCCGCGAGGAGCCGCTCCGCGTTGGTGCTGTCGAGGTGCTCGGAGACCGGATTCACGACGGTGTGCGGCGCGAGGGCGGTGATCGCCCGTGCGGCCGACGCGGTCTTCGCGACCCCGATGTCTTCCACGCGATGGGCGAGCTGACGCTGCAGGTTGGTGAGCTCCACCACGTCGTCGTCGATCACGGTGAGGGTGCCGACCCCCGCGGCGGCGAGGGCGAGCAGCACGGGGGAGCCGAGCCCGCCCGCGCCGACGACCGTGACACGGGCCGCGTTCAGACGGCGCTGGCCTTCTTCGCCGATGCCCGCGAGGACCGCATGCCGCGCGGTGCGCACGAGTTCTTCCGGCTCCAGCGCGGCGGAGGGGACGACGAGAGGCTGCATGTGTTCAGCGTATGCCCGGTCGTCGGACGGTGTCTTCAGCGCGCGGTCTCCGTGATCGCACCGAGCTCGGAGGGGTGTGTCAGCCGCCACCACTCGGTCGGCTGGTCGATGCTGCCCTTGATCGAGACCTGGGCCGTGACGGAGTTCGGGCCGGCGGTCCAGGTGACGGTTCCCACCTTCGTGCCGTCGCGATAGGTCGGCGGGGTCTTGACGTCCATCGTCACGACGATCGGCGTGTCCGACCAGGTGAAGATCGTCACGTCCTCGTCGATGAGCAGCTGGGCGGTGTCTCCCCAAGGAGTCGTGATCGTGCCGACCTGCTGACCGGCCGACGCGACCGGCACCTGGTGGAACCCGGTGCGGATGCTGTCGAGCACCGCGAGCACACCGGCGTTCACTGACTCGCGCGACGCTCCTCCGAGCACGACACCGGTCACCGCGAGCGGCTCGGCCGTGCCGACGGCGAGGTTCGCGGTGTACAGCAGGCTGTACGTCCCCTCGCCCAGCGTGCCCGTCTTCAACCCCGTGATCCCGGTCGTCCCGAGGAGGCCGTTGGTGTTGTGGAGCAGGCCGGCGCCGGGGAGCGTGATCGACGGGGTCGCGACGATCTGGGCGATGGTCGGGTTCGCGGCGGCGAGTTTGCCGATCGCGAGGAGGTCGGTGGGTGTGCTCGTGTTGCGGGGGCTGATGCCCGTGGGCTCGGTGATCGTCGTGCCGGTCAGTCCGTGGGCGGCGAGCCAGTTCCGTGTCGCGCCGAGGAACGCGTTCTGCGATCCGAAGATCCGGGAGGACAATGCGTCGGCGTAGTTGCTGGCCGAGGGGATGAGCATGGCAGCAAGGGCGTCGCGCAGCGACATCGACGTGCCGGTGGGCATGGGCGCGATGGTCGCGCCCAGCACGTAGTAGCGATCGTAGAGGTCGTGATCGGCCTTGCTGAAAGTGATGGTGGGACCCGGGTCGTCGGCGGAGGCGAGCGGGGAGGCATCGAGGATGACCAGGGCGGTGATGAGTTTGGTGATGCTCGCGATGGGCAGCGGCTCGCCGGTCCCGCTCGTCGACCAGACGCCGGTCGCCGTCTCGCCGAGATAGGAATCAGCACCCGCGACGCTGAGCGCGGACGCATCCGCCGGGGGTGTCGCGATCGATGCGGCAGCGCCGGTCGGGACCTGCGGCATCTGCGTGGCCACCGCCGGCGGACTCACAGGTGCGGTCAGCGCCCACCCGACGTAGCCGCCGGCTGCGGCGAGCAGCAGCACGACGACGATGGCAGTGGCGATGAGGCCTCGGCGGCGGCGTCGTCGGCGCACCTCCGGGGGGATCCGATCAGGGGTCGAGAACTCCTGCTCGCGGGCCATCAGCTCCGCGAAGTCGGACAGCCCGTCCTGTGGTTGATTCGGCGCCGTCATCGAGAGCCATCATGGCCGATACCGTGACCGCGCGGTATCGGCCGTTTGGGGGACACGACGTCTTTGCGCAGAATCGGATTTATGCGATGGTTTTCCCCGCATCTGCGGTAGATTCCCGTCATGCAGACGTATCGGATCGCTCGAGCCGCGCAACTGCTCGGGGTCAGCGACGACACCGTTCGCCGTTGGATCGAGCAGGGGCTGCTGCCGGTCACCGACGCGGTGCCGGCCGAGATCCCCGGTGATGCGGTCGCGGCACGCGCCGTGGCCCTCGCGGAGGAGGCGAAGGATGCCGGCGATGTGCTCTCCAGCGCCCGCAATCGCTTCCTCGGCATCGTGACCCGCGTGCAGGTCGACGGACTGATGGCGCAGGTCGACATCCAGTCCGGGCCGCATCGCGTCGTGTCGCTCATGTCCGCTGAGGCCGCCCGTGACCTGCAGCTCGAGGTGGGTTCGCTCGCCACCGCATCCGTCAAAGCGACGCAGGTCGTCGTCGAAGTCCCGAAAGGCTGACATGAACCGCACGCTCCGCCGCTCCACCGCGCTCGTCCTCGCTGCGGCCGTGTTCGCTCTCGCCGGCTGTGCGAGCACGGCAGGGAGCGCTCCGTCACCATCGGAGACCGCCGGGCGGAGCAGTCTGAGCGGAGACCTCACCGTCTACGCCGCCGCGTCGCTCAGCGGCGCCTTCGACGCCATCGGCGAGGCGTTCGTCGCCGAGAACCCGGACGTGCGGTTCAGCCCGGTGTACGACGGCTCGTCGACCCTGGTCACGCAGATCCTCGAAGGCGCGCCCGCCGATGTGTTCGCCTCGGCCGATGAGGCGAACATGGACAAGGCGGCCGACGTCGCGGTCGATCCGGCGCTGTTCGCCTCCAATACGCTCGTCGTCGCGGTGCCTTCCGGAAACCCGGGCGGCGTCGAGACGCTCGCCGATCTGGCCGACGTGACCACCGTGCTGTGCGCGCCAGAGGTCCCCTGCGGTGCTGCTTCCTCGAAGCTGCTCACCGCCGCCGGTGTGACGGTCGATGCGTCCAGCCTCGAGCAGAACGTGACGGCAGTCCTCACCAAGGTCGCCGCCTCCGAGGCAGACGCCGGCCTCGTGTACGCCACCGACGTGATCGGGCGTTCCGATATCGAGGCGATCGTGCCCGATGGTGCCGACGAGGTCGTCAACCACTACCCGATCGCGGCGCTGGCGGATGCGCCCAACTCCGAGGCGGCCGAGGCGTTCGTGGCCTTCGTGCTGTCGGACGCGGGGCAGAAGATCCTGGCGGACTTCGGCTTCGGCGCCCCATGAGCGCCGCAGGGGTCCGCGGGTACGCTCCTCGCGCGCTCGCCATCCCCGCCACAATCGGTCTGGCCTTCCTGATCCTGCCGCTGACCGCTCTGGTCGCGCGCGTGCAGTGGTCGACGTTCCTGGCCGATGTGACGTCTCCGGCTGCACTCTCCGCTCTCCTCCTCTCGCTCGGCACCGGCCTCGTCGCCACGCTGCTCTGCATCGTCGTGGGGGTCCCGCTCGCGCTGTACATCGCCCGTTCCGGTCCTCGGCTCGCCGCGGTGCTCCGCGCCGTCGTCACGGTGCCGCTGGTACTGCCGCCGATGGTGGGCGGCGTCGCACTGCTGTATCTCTTCGGGCGTGCGGGTTGGCTCGGCGGGCTCGGCCTCTCCTTCAGCACGCCGGCCGTGGTGCTGGCGCAGACGTTCGTGGCCCTGCCCTTCCTGGTCCTGGCCGTCGAGGGGGCCGTGCGCACGTCGGGCGTGGATCACGAGCGCACGGCCGCGGCCCTCGGAGCCGGACGGTGGACGATCCTGCGCCGCATCACCCTCCCGCTCGCGGCACCGGGGATCGTGGCAGGCGTCGTGCTGTGCTTCGCGCGGGCGATCGGCGAGTTCGGTGCGACGGCGCTGTTCGCAGGCAACCGACCGGGAGTCACCCAGACGATGCCGCTCGCGATCTACACCGCGTTCAACGGTGCGGGAGTCTCGCAGGGCACGGCGGTCGCGCTCGCCCTGCTGCTGCTCGCGACCGCCATCGTCGTGCTGCTGCTCGTGCGCGGCTGGAGACCGGGGGCTACGCGATGACGGGCGCGGAGGGCCGGGCCGAGGCGCCGGGGCTGCGCGCACGCATCGTCGTCGATCGCGAGCACTTCGCCGTCGACGTCGGGCTGCAGGTCGCGGTGGGGGAGACCATGGCCATCATGGGCCCCAGTGGTGCGGGAAAGTCGACTCTGCTGCAGGCGCTCGCGGGCCTCGAGCCGTTGACGGCCGGAGAGATCGAGGTCGCCGGCCGTGTCGTCGACCGCGTCGCCTCGCCACGGGTGCGGACGCCGCCGATGAACCGCGGGGTCGTGCTGCTCGGCCAGGATGCGCGCCTGTTCCCGCACCTGTCCGTGCGCGAGAACGTCGCCTTCGGCCCGCGGGCGGCAGGCACAGACGCCCGTGCGGCGCGAGACTCTGCCGATGAGTGGCTCGCCCGCGTCGGGCTCGCCGGATCAGGGGACCGGATGCCGCGTGAGCTCTCGGGTGGCGAAGGGCAGCGCGTCGCCGTCGCCAGGGCGCTCGCCGCGTCGCCGCGCGCGGTGCTGCTCGACGAACCGCTGGTGGCGCTCGACCCGGTGACGGCGGGCGAGATCCGACAGATGCTGCGCGACCAGCTGGACGGGATCACCACGATCGCGGTCACCCACGATGCCGCCGATGCCGTCGCGCTGGCGGATCGGCTCATGGTGATCGAGGCGGGGCGGGTCACGCAGAGCGGACCGGTCCGCGAGGTGCTGTCGGCACCCGCGTCGGACTTCGTCGCCTCGATCGCCGGCGTCAACCGCCTGGTGGGCGTCGCGAGTGGGGGCATGTGGCGGGGTGGTGAGGTGCGGCTGACCAGCGCGGATCCCGCTTCGCGCGCGCTCGCAGCGATGGAGGGTACCGCGCTCGCCGTGGTGTTCCGTCCGGAGGATGTGCGCGTCCGGGATGCGGGTGCTAACTCATGGGCGGCTGTGGTGGCACGGGTCGAGCCGACGCTCGCAGGGGTTCGCGTGCACACCGACGTGGGGGCGGTCGACATCTCATCGACGGCCGCTGGAGAGGTGACGGTCGGCGAACTGATCTGGCTGCGGATTGATCCCGAGCTGGTGCGGTTCGTCGCGGAGTCCTGAGGTCTCTGCCACCCGCGCTTCATACCGGTATACGTGATCAGTTGGGTGTGCCCAGGCGGCGGGGCCATGCTGGCGCGTTCAGTGGCGTTCAGGCCTGTGGGGGCGTCTCGCATAAGCCTCTGTCCCCCATATGGCCTACAGACGATGTCTCGGTGGGTGTGGATGATGAACAGCCCGTTGCGGTCGGCGTCTCCTTCGACCGTGACCGATAAGACCACAACTCGTCTCTGCGCAGCTGCACGGGGACTCTGAAATGGCCGCACCAACGTCGGTGCGAGGAAAGGAGATGGTGACGGTGTCAGACATTTCGAGCGGCGCGACAGTGGGGGGTGCCGTTTCCGCCCGAGGGTTGCTCACGCAAGACGAGCAAGGCTCGTGGTTGATCCCGGTGGTCTCGCTGTCACCTGAGACTCGCCTTCCTATGGAAGAGGCCAGGATTCGACTGCACGCATCGTCAGATCTCGATGGCTGGGTCAACGAGTACGTCGAAGCTCGAGGGATGTGGGTCAGTGAAAGGCTCGTCGCAGTCTGGGACATCACCCCGATAACTGAGGAGGCGGCGGTCCTGGAACCGCCGCCGTCTTTGGGTACGCAGCCTCTTCTCGTTATGCCCTCTGCTGCTGGCGGAGAGGAGATCGATCTCTCCCTCGTTCGGTCGGTTGCCGGAGGTTTGGTCGAGAAAGAAGCGGCATTGCACTTCGTCGTGGTGAATGACGCCGTGCATTTTGCGGTCGTGGTCGCGGCCACTGATGTCGCGCGCGTTGAGGACGAGCTGAGACCGCTTCTGGGAATCCACCTGGTCGTCGTCCACTCGCAGAACACCCCTGCCATGCTTCGGCTCGCCCACAAGATGCTCGCCGACGAGGAACGGGACGACAACCTCCTGCTGCAGGGGGAGGCGATGAGTCCGAATGGTGACTATCGCGTCGTTGGCATCGTCAAACACGGAACACCGGCGGTGATTGCGGCGCCTGCAAGCGCGCTCGAACTACGGGCGTGGATCCATCCATATGAATCGAAGGAGATCTCATGAACAGTAAGGTGGCAGCGCTTTCGCTGCCAGCAGCCGCCATGCTGGGTATCGCTTTGCTGGCTAGTCCCGGTTACGCCGCCACCGGTGGTGCCTCTCCCTCTGAGGCGGTTGTAGTCTCCGCCGTGGGAAACACCGACTACGTGTCGTCGATCCAGCCGATGACTCCGTACCCGTGGGGGTACTACGCAACGAAAGCGAAATGCCAGGCGGCCGGCAAGGCGCACATGGCCAACAACCCGGGGGCGTTCTACGGGTACTACTGCGTGATGGGAACTGGCGCGAACCGAGACAAGTGGCAGCTCTACATGGATGAGAAGGACTGCCTCGATCGAGTTGCACCAACCTTCACGCGTGAGCGTCTGGCTGCGGTGTGACGAAGAACCTGCGAGCGATGCGCCGATGCACCATTGGCGCATCGCTCGCGATCGCATTGAGCACCGCCGCAGCGGGGTGCAGCACCCCTGATCAGCAGAGTTTCCCGGTATCTGTCAACGGTACAGAGTTCACGACGACGTGGACTGATGTAGCCGATGACACCGACCTTCTTGGGGTGGCGGTGTTGTTCAGTGACGGGATGGGCGCGAGTGACGACACCCTGAGACAGGAACTCCACCATTCCGCTCTAGCGACAGTCGCGGTGAGTCAGCGCGGCGGTGCCGATCCCGCCGGTGTCCGGGGAGTGCTCACCGAAATCGAGAAGAGAGCTGTATCGCGGCCTTTGTGCGTCATTGGTGTTGGCGACGCGGGCACTCCGATCTGGAGCGTCCTCTCCAACTCGGACGCTCCGGTCATCGCAGCGGTTCTCGTTGACTCGCCACTTCCGAGGGGCTCGGTCGACTACGCGTCTTTCAACCAGGTCTCCGTGCGCGGCATCTATGCGGAGAACAGCCACGCGTACGAGAACGACTTCCAGGTCAACCACGAGGGCATGCAGGCGGTCAACACTCCTCATGATTTTCTCGTCTTTGGAGGGGACAGTGGTGATCGATTCTTCGACTCCAGTTCTCCGGGCTTTCATGAACCCACCGTCGCCGCGGCAGTCGATGGCATCGCAGACTGGTGCGCGACGAGGATCACGCTAGGTCGAGTCGAAACCGCCGATCACCTGCACTGAAGGACTACTGGGCCCGCGCCCATGGCCGGTCACGCTTGCGCGAGCCCCAGCGGCGGAGGTGCGGGTAGTCTCGGAACATGACGGGGAGCGGGGGAGCACCGTGACGGCCGTGCCGGTGGTCATCGGCATGCGCGCGCCGCGCACCGCGCCCGCATCGGATGCCGTCGGCCTCTCAGGAGGTCTCGTCGACACGCATGGCCGTGTGCATCGCGATCTGCGCATCTCCCTCACCGATCGCTGCTCGCTGCGCTGCACGTACTGCATGCCCGAGCAGGGCAACGAGTGGCTGGCCCGCACGAGCATCCTCTCCACCGACGAGATCGTCGAGGTCGCCGAGGTGGCCGCAGCTCTCGGCATCCGCACCTTCCGTCTCACCGGCGGCGAACCGCTGCTGCGCACCGACATCGTCGACGTCGTTCGGCGCATCTCCCGCATCGAGGGGGAGGAGGGCCCAGTCGAGGTGGCGATGACCACCAACGGCATCAGCCTCGCCCAGAAGCTCCCGGCCCTGATCGATGCCGGGCTCACGCGCCTCAACATCAGCATCGACACGGTCGACCGCCAGCGCTTCGCCGACCTCACCCGCCGCGACCGCCTCGACGATGTCTTCGCGGGTATCGAGGCGGCTGCGGCCTCGTCCCTCCGTCCCCTCAAGCTGAACGCGGTCGCTATGCGCGGCGTGAACGACGACGAGCTGGTCGATCTCGTGGAGTTCGCGATGGGCGTGGGCGCTCAGCTCCGATTCATCGAGCAGATGCCGCTGGACGCCGGGCACACCTGGGACCGCGCCTCGATGGTCACGCGCGAGGAGATCCTCGCATCGCTGGGGGAGCGCTGGCACCTCGAACCGGTCGCGGGCCGCGGGGGAGCGCCCGCCGAGAAGTGGCGGATCGACGGCGGATCGCACGAGGTCGGCGTGATCGCGTCGGTCACCGCTCCGTTCTGCGGTGCGTGCGATCGCCTGCGGCTGACCGCCGACGGACAGCTGCGCAACTGCCTGTTCTCGCTCGCCGAGTACGACCTGACCGGGCTGCTGCGCGGAGAGTCGGCCTCTGCGCCCGGGCAGCGCGCGGACGAGATCGCCGCGCTCCTGCGGTCGTGCGTGCATGGCAAGCTGCCGGGACACGCGATCGACGACCCCTCGTTCCTGCAGCCCGCGCGCGGTATGAACGCGATCGGCGGATGAGCAAATCGACGTAGCCCCGATCACGTGAGCGCAGTGTCCGGCCTCTAGGCGAGGAACTCCCGGGCCGCGGCCGACATGGCGGTGACGCCGACCTCGATGGTCGGGTGGATCTCCGGCGCGAAGAACGGCGAGTGATTGGTCGGGATGTCCTCTCCCAGGCGTCCCGCGGCGGCTGCCTCGGCGAACCGGGTGGGGTCGACGCCGCCCCAGAACCAGAACACGAGGGGTGCTCCGGCATCGCGGGCGAACCACGACACGTCCTCGCTGCCGGTGAACATCCCGGGATCGATCACGGCGGCCTCGCCCAGGGCGCGCTGCAGGGCTGCGGAGACGCGCGCGGTGGCTTCTTCATCGTTGATGGTGGCGGGCAGCGTGTGGTCGGTGCGGATCTCGGGCTCGCGCTCCGCACCGGAGGCTGTGGCCTCGGCCCTCACGATGCGCTCGACGCTCGCGAGCACCTTGTCGCGTGTCTCCTCGTCCGGGTAGCGCAGGCTGAGTTCGAGCTTGGCCTCGGCGGGGATGATGTTGTTCTTGAGGCCCGCATGGATCGAGCCGACCGTCACCACGGCGACGCCCTGCGGGTCGATCTCGCGCGACGTGATGGTCTGCAGGCGCATCACGGTGGCCGCGGCCATCACGACGGGATCGATCGTGGCGTGCGGGCGCGAGCCGTGGCCGCCGCGGCCGTGCAGGGTCACGGTGAGCCCATCGGAGGCGGCCATCTGCGTTCCGCTGCGCACGCCGATCACACCGGCGGGCAGCGGGGTGACGTGCTGGCCGAGCACGACGTCGGGCTTGGGGTAGCGGTCGAGGATCCCGTCGTCGAGCATCGCTCGCGCCCCGGCGCCGTACTCCTCGGCGGGCTGGATCAGCACGACGAGGGTTCCCGACCAGTCGGACCGCTCGGCGACCAGCTTCTCCACTGCCCCGATCATCGCGGTGACGTGCATGTCGTGGCCGCAGGCGTGCATGACGGGAACGGTCGTCCCGGCGGGGTCGACCCCTTTCGCGGTGCTGGCGTATGCCAAGCCTGTCTGCTCCTCGACGGGCAGCGCATCCATGTCGGCTCGCACCCACACCACGGGGCCGTCGCCGTTGCGCAGCACCCCGACGACGCCGGTGACCCCGACCCCCTCTTCGACTTCGAGGCCGAGGTCGCGCAGATGCTGGGCGGCGATGCCCGCGGTGCGCGTCTCCTGGAACGAGAGCTCGGGGTGCTGGTGCAGGTCGATGTAGAGCGCTTCGAGGTCGATCGTCATGGCCCGAGCCTAGCCGCGCAGCCCCGCCTTGCCGAGACCCATGGTCTCTGCCCAGACCCACTGCCGCAAGCGTCTGGCTCGATGGGTCTCGGCGCTGTGCGTGGGTCTCGGCGCTGCGGGTAGCGGGGTAGCGGGGTAGCGGGGGTCAGGAGG
>NZ_JYIV01000008.1 GCF_000956405.1 Microbacterium oxydans | reverse complement strand
GAGACAGCCCGTCCGCCGTCCGCCTGCCTGCCCGCTGGCCCGCCCCCGCCCACTCGCCGGATCAGGCCAACACGTCGCATCAGGCCGTTCCCCGGCAGGTGTGCCTGTTGCCGCGTGAGTGCCTGATGCGGGGGCGGGCCGACCGTGCCGAAGTCACGCCGCGCCGAGGCGCCTCGGCATGCACGAGGCCGTGCTTGGCATCATCGAACGACCACGACCGGAGGCTGCACCGCCCAGGGGGGACGACGATGCCCGATCAGATCTTCACTTTCGCCGCACTCGCGCTGTACTTCGCCGCGATGCTGCTCATCGGCTGGATCGCCTTCCGGCGGACCGGCGACCATGAGGACTACATGCTCGGCGGACGGAACCTCCCGCCGTGGGTGGCCGCCCTCAGCGCGGGAGCCTCCGACATGTCCGGCTGGCTCGTGATGGGACTGCCCGGTGCGATCTACGTCTCGGGTCTCATCGAGGCCTGGATCGCGATCGGCCTCACGATCGGCGCCTACCTGAACTGGCTGCTCGTCGCTCCGAGGCTCCGGGCCTATACGCAGGTCTCCCGGAACTCGATCACGGTGCCGAGCTTCTTCGAGAACCGGCTGCGCGACACGACACGACTCCTGCGCGTGGTCTCCGGCATCGTCATCCTCGTGTTCTTCACGCTGTACATCTCCTCGGGCATGGTCGCCGGCGGAGTCTTCTTCGAGAGCTCGTTCGACGGCGACTACCTGACCGGCATGCTGCTGGTGACGGGCGTCACTCTCGCGTACACGCTCTTCGGTGGCTTCCTCGGCGCTTCGTTGACCGACGTCGTGCAGGGTCTCATGATGGTGGTCGCCCTCGTGGTGATCCCGGTCGCGGCGATCGTGGCGATCGGAGGGCTGGCGGAGACGGGCGAGCTGATCAACGAGGTCGCGCCCGACCATCTGTCCCTGCTGTCCGGAACGGCTCTCACCGGCGGCACGATCCTCGCCATCGTGTCATCTCTCGCCTGGGGGCTCGGATACTTCGGTCAGCCGCACATCATCGTCAGGTTCATGGCACTGCGCTCGCCGCAGGAGGCGAAGAGCGCGCGCCGTGTCGGCATCTCCTGGATGATCCTCTCCCTCGGCGGCGCCGTGCTGTCCGGCCTCGTCGGCATCGCCTACATCGCCAAGACCGGAGTCGACCTCGCCAACCCCGAGACGGTGGTGCTGCTGATGTCGCAGACGCTGCTGCATCCGTTCGTCGCCGGTCTCGTGCTCGCGGCGGTGCTCGCTGCGATCATGAGCACGATCTCCAGTCAGCTGATCGTGTGCTCGTCGGCGCTGGTCGAGGATCTGTACGGGGTGTTCCGGCGGACGCCGCCCTCGCAGAAGACGCTCATGCTGATGGGGCGGCTCGGCGTGCTCGGTGTGGCGGTCGTCGCGGCGGTGCTCGCGATCACCCCGAACGACACGATCCTCGGCCTCGTCTCGTTCGCATGGGCCGGATTCGGCGCCGCGTTCGGCCCGGTCATCCTGCTCAGCCTCTACTGGCGTCGGCTCACGAACTGGGGTGCCCTCGCGGGGATGTTCGTCGGGGCCGCGACCGTGTTCATCTGGAAGGCGCTCGACACGGGGCTCTACGAACTCCTTCCCGCGTTCGTGCTCGCCATGGTCGCCGCGGTCGTGGTCAGCCTCCTCACCTACACGCACGACGAGGAGATCCAGCAGGAGTTCACCGATACCGGCGCGATGGTGGCGCTGCCCCGTCCACACGCCGTCGGCGACACCCCCTAGAGGAGTCGCGGTCCGGACGGACGACGGCCTCGCGGGGTCAGGTCGCCCGAGGGGGCAGGTCTCCCGCGTCGCGTGACCGCCAGATCAGGCCATCACGCCGCATCAGGCCGATTGTGGCCCGAGCGGCCTGACATGGCGTGTTGGCCTGATCTGGCGTGTGATGAGTCAGGGGCCTGACCTGGCGTGTTGGCCCGACATGGCGTGTGATGAGTCAGCGGCATGACCTCGCGTGATCGCCTGATCTGGCGTGCGAGGGCGAGGGGTTGAGGGTCGGACGCACAGCGGCCGAACGGGGAATCAGGCGGTCGCGGCGCGCAGCGCGATGCGGATCATGTCGCCGAACGTCTGCTCCCGCTCCTGGGCGGTAGTCTCCTCGCCCGTGAGGATGTGATCACTCACGGTGCAGATGGCGAGGGCACGCCGACCGTGGTACGCCGCGAGAGTGTAGAGCCCGGCCGCCTCCATCTCGACGCCGAGGATGCCGTGCTGCACGAAGGGCTGCGTGAGCTCGGGGCGGGTGCTGTAGAACTGGTCGCTCGAGAACAGCTGTCCCACGTGCACCGTCGACTCGAGCTGTTCGGCCTCGCTCGCCTCGACAGCGGCACGCAGCAGCGAGAAGTCGGCCACGGGCGCATAGTCGAGGCCGTGGAAGCGCACCCGGTTGATGCCGGAGTCGGTGCTGGCACCGTTCGCGATGATGATGTCGCGGACCTTGACCCGTTCTGTGAGCGCTCCGCACGAGCCGACCCGCACGATCGTCTGCACGTCATAGGCGTCGAACAGCTCGTTCGCATAGATCGCCATCGACGGCTGTCCCATGCCCGAGCCCTGCACCGAGACCCGATGCCCCTCCCAGGTGCCCGTGAAACCGAGCATGCCGCGCGTCTCGGAGTAGAGCTCCGCATCGTCGAGGAAGGTCTCGGCGATCCACTTCGCACGCAGCGGATCGCCGGGGAACAGGACGATGGGGGCGATCTGACCGGGCTCTGCGGCGATATGCGTGCTCATGGCCTCAGCGTAGCCAGCCTCACCCCGGAGCGCCTGCGAGCCCTAGCGCAGTGATGAGCTCGTACGCGGCCGAGCGTGCCTGCACGATCACCGTGCCCACCTGCACGCCCTTCGCCGATACGGAGAGGAGCAGTTGTCCGTATGGCGCGAGGATGAAGCTGAGCAGCGACAGCTGACTCTGCCCGATGGACACCGAGACCACGGCGGAAAGGCTCGGCTCGGTGCCCCTCGAGATGATCTCCGCCTCGGCTCTGGCGACGGCGAACAGCGAGCCGTTCATGGCCGCCAGGCGGTCCCCGGTCTCGCCGAGTGCGCCGACCGAGGCGATGTGCAGGCCGTCGGCGGTCGACAGCACGGCCGTGGTCAGCTCGGGGAAGCGTTCTTCGAGACGACGCAGCCGAGTGAGCGCGGCCTGACTGACCACGCCCGACCAGAGCGTCCAGTTCGCGGCCAGATCCGGGTGCATGAGCACTCCGTCCTGCGTCGATCCCTGTCCGCCGGTCGACGAGGCGTCTTCGGCGCGGAGGGGGACGTTCATGACTCTCCTTCCGGGAGGTCCAGGGCGAGGCACGCGACCCGCATCACGCTCTCGCGGTCGCGTGCATCGGCCGTGAGAACACGGGCGAGGGGTATCCCGTACCGCTCGAGACTGCCGCCGAGGGTCTGACGCACCTCGTCGATCGCGTCGCCGGTCACGTGGGTGACGGCGATCACCAGCCGCTCCTGGTCGCTGGTGAAACGCGGCAGCCACTCGTCGGCGTCCGCGGTGATGCTCCCGCGGTCCGCACGCAGCCACAGCAGGATGCGGGTGTCGGAGGCTGACGAGCTCTGCCGCGCGTCGGCGAAGCGGTTCTGACCCGGGACGCCGATGAGCGCCACCGAGATCTCCTCCGTGGGTTTCCACGTGCCGTAGTCGAGTCCCACCGTGGTGGTCGTCTTGTCGGCGTCGCCGTACTCCGCTGAGCCTGCCGAGATGGGGACGTCGGTGTCGACGGGCGTGACATCGCTCAGTGCGCGCACCGCCGTGGTCTTGCCCGCGCCGACCGGTCCCGCGAAGACGAGGCGGAACCTCGTCGGCAGGTTCGACCGCCGTCGGCGCACGCGCCTCGTCGCCGAGTCTCCGGCAGCTCCGACTGTCGAACCCCCGGAGTCGGTCAAGCGTTCAGAGCCGCCACGTGGCGGTTCACGGCGGACCGGAGCAGAGCGATGTTCGTCGCCTGGCGGTCGGCGGCGAGGTAGATGAACGTGTCGTCATCGATCATCTTGAGCAGGTGCAGCTGCGTGTCGAGCGTCAGCAGCATGTCTTCGAGCGCGGCCTCGATGCGGAGTGCATCGATCGTCTTCCGCTTGTTCTTGACCATCTCGCTGTTGTACGCGCTCGCGACGTCGAGGTCGAAGTCCGGCCGAACCGAGTTCGAGGCGAGCGGCAGACCGGATTCGACATCGACCACGGAGGCCCCGATGAATCCGTTGATGTCGTTCGCGATGTCGGCGATGAGTGCGTTCAGTTGATCTTGCGTGGCCATGATGATGCATCCCCAGTTCCGTCGCCGCGCAGGTGACCGCACCGTGCGGTCGCCCCCAGTGCGCAGACGAACAGATAAAGTGTATAACGTTACCGACTGTGCGATGGAACGGCGGACGGACACGCCCTGGCGAGGCGGCTCAGCCCTCGCGACGGCGCACGATCTCGTCGATCCAGAGCGGCGCGAATGGAGAGGTGCAGCCTGGCGCGGTCGGATAGTCGGCGAGCACCTGCAGGCGCTCGCCGATCTCCCGTGCCCTGGTGCGATGCTCGGGGTGGAAGATGCCGATGTTCGCGAGGGTCTCGTTCATGGACCACTGCAGGCGAGACGGCGCTGTCGACAGGTCCCGTTCGATCAGGTCGAGCAGGTGCGGAAGATCCAGGCCGTCGGGGTCCTTCGTCACGCGCACCGTCGTGAGCGACCACGCGGCGGCGGCCACAGTGGGGTCGGCGTCGTCGAACCAGCGCAGTCGCAGCTCCTCGGCGAGCGGGCTCTTTTTGATGACGTAGTTGACGAACCAGTCGTTGACCTTGGGCGGTCGGGTGTCGCGCAGCATGGCGTCGAGCTGGTCGGCGGTGAAGTCGCTGGGGCGGCAGATCAGAAGGGCGAGCAGTCGCGCGGACGTCTCGCCCGTTGCCCACAGGTCTTCGGCGAGGGGCTGATCCGTCTTGATGCGCTTCGCCAGCGCGCGCAGTCGGCTGAGGTTGATTCCGTGGTCGTCGCCGCGCTTCTCATTCGCCGCACGCACCTTCGGGTCTTCCAGCGCGGCGAGTTCTCCGAGCGCTTCGACGGTGTTCATCTCCCCAGCGTAGGCCGCTTCGAATCGCGCGAATGGTTCGATTCCGGCGCCGGATACCACCAGTTGCGCGATTCGAAAGCCGGGGTCACTCCTCGTCGACCAGCTCGCCGCGGATGCGACGGAGGTCTTCCATGAGCGACCCGATCAGGATCCAGTGCTGTGACGACGGCGGACGGATCACCAGGGGAGCGGTGAGGGCGGGGATCGCGGACGTCACGTCGTCCGGCTCCGGGAGCGCCTCCGCGATCTGCACGGCGAGACGCACGTCGTGGCCCGCCCGCCGCAGCTGCTCGGCGATCGCGGTGACGGCCGGTTCCTCGCCGATCGTGTCGTCGTAGTGGTCGAAGTACGCGCGGGTCATGCCGATGGTCTGGGTGACGATGGGGGAGAGCCGGTCGAGCAGTGCCCGCAGCTCGCGCAGGTCGGCGCGATGAGTGGAGCGCCGCGGGTTCAGGGTGAGCGACTCCTCTCCGGCGGCGATCGCGGCCTCTGCTGCCTCCTTCATCGGACGCAGCAGCCGCACCTCCAGCATCAGCTCCTGCAGCTTCGCGGCGGTCTGCGGTTCGGGCAGCGCGTCGGCCAGGCGGTCGAGGCTGGCGGCGAGCTCGCGGCCCAGCAGGCCCACGTCCCGGCGGGCGGGGGCGACCAGCACCGGCGGCACGATGAGCGCGTTCACGACGATGCCGATCACCACGCCGATCAGCGTCTCCACGATGCGGGCGAATGCGTACTCGGGGCTGGATGACCCCAGCGCCAGCACCAGCATGGCGGAGATCGCGACCTGGTTCCCGGTGCCCGGAGAGGCGCGGAAGATCCACGCCACCAGCATCGCGACCACGATCGCGAGCAGCACGATCCAGCTCGGCGACCCCAGCAGCAGACCCAGCGCCACCGCGATCACGACACCCGCGATCACCCCGATGCTGCGCTCGAGCGCCTTCGACAGCGACTGGTTCACGCTGGGCTGCACGACCAGGAGGGCGGCGATCGCGGCGAAGACGGGCAGCTGCGCCGGGAACACCCAGCCGGCGATGAGCCAGGCGGCGATGGTCGCGGCTGCCGACTTCACGACCTGCAGCAGCGGAGAGCGCTGTGAGGCACGGATCGCGGCGGGGATGCGCATGACCTCAACGCTAGTCGTGCCAGTGGGTGCGCCGGGGAGCGCCGCGAGGGGGTGGGTCGCGCGCGCACCGGAATGTCGGGGAACCGTCGGCGGATGTCAACCCCGTCGCCGATCCGCGCGATCTGCGGCTGAATGGGATCACACGAACGACGAACAGTGAGGAGCATCCCATGGTGCAGATCATCGAGACCATCGACGTCGACGTTCCCGTCCGCACGGTATACAACCAGTGGACGCAGTTCGAGAGCTTCCCGAAGTTCCTCGACGAGGTCGAATCGATCACCCAGATCGACGACACGCACACCCACTGGAAGGTGAAGGTCGGTGGCGCGACCCGCGAGTTCGACGCCGAGATCACCGAGCAGCACCCGGATGAGCGCGTCGCGTGGAAGAGCACGGGTGGCGAGACCGAGCACGCGGGAGTGGTGACGTTCCACACGCTCACCGACACCTCGACGCGTGTCACGGTGCAGCTCGACTGGGAGCCGGAGGGGCTGCTCGAGAAGCTGGGCTCGCTGGTCGGCGCGGGGGGTCACGCCGTGAAGAAGGACCTCGAGAACTTCAAGGAGTTCATCGAAGGCCGTGGGGTCGAGACCGGCTCGTGGCGCGGCGACGTGGAAGCCTGACCGGAGATCAGATGCAGGGAAGGCCCGACGGCTCAGCCGTCGGGCCTTCTCCATGTCGGAAGCCCGGATGGATGGGGTTCCGCGCGTCGGAGACGCGTGCTTGCATGGGCGCATGGAGGAGGACGCGAAGCTGCGCGCCGAGACGAGGGCGGTCTGGGCGACCGTGCTCTGCTTCGTGCTCGCTGCGGTCGCGGGCATGGCGGTGCTGGGCGGTGAGTCCCGGCCGCTCACCGGCGAGGGCGCGCTCGCGATGCCGGCGGCGGTGGTCGCCGGGGTCATCGCGGCAGGGGCCTTCCTCACCAGCACGCTGATGCACCGCAGGCGCGAGACCGCGTCGATGCCGCGGTGGCAGGCGGTGGTGTCCGACCTGTCGACCGGAGCCCTGACCATCGCGTTCGGGGCCGTCACCGTGATGGGAGTGCTGCTCGCCGCGGAGGTGCTGGCGGCCGGGCTGCAGGGCTTGCGGCTCGCGGCGGTCGGCGGTGGCGTTCTGACCGGCGTGGCCGCAGCGGTCGGCGGACGCTTCGCCTTCGGAGCGGGCGTCGACCTGCGCACGTCCGACCTCGCTGCGCTCCTGTTCGGCTTCCTCGTCATCGGCACCCTGTTCGCGATGGTCACCGCCGCCGATCCCCGCTGGTGGGAGCGGAACTTCTCCCAGCTCGGAGTCGGGTGGGCGTTCAACGGCACGCTCGTGGTCGCCGGCCTCCTCGTCGCGACCGTCGGCTCGTACATCGGCCGTGACCTGCACCGACTGCTCGGCGACGTCGCGCTCTCCCGCATCGCCGTCGTCGTGGCGCTGTGGGCGGCGGCGGGTATCGCGCTCGCCGCGGTCGGGCTGCTGCCGCTTCATCGAGTGCCGGTGCCGCACGACATCGCGGCGTTCGGCGCGCTCGTGCTGTTCGCCGCCGCCGCTGCCACCACGGTCGCGAGGATCCCTGGACGTCCTCGTGCGCTGTCGATCACCTCGATCGGTGTGGGTCTGCTGGTCGTGATCGCGGTGGCGCTGTGGGTGCTCTTCGGCCTGTACTCCACAACCGCGGTCGAGGCGATCGTCGTCGGGCTCGGGTTGCTGTGGATGGCGACGCTCGTGCGTGTGCTCGCGATCCTGGTGCCGCGCGGGTCCCGACCGTCCGGGCAGCCGCAGCTCATGCGCGCGCTCGCCGAATCAGGCCATCACGCGGATTCAGGCAGTTTTCGCGCGGATCGGCCTGAATCGGCGTGACTGCCTGATCCGGCGGGCCTGATCCGGCGGGCTCGACCGCACGGGCTCGACCCACGGGCGGGCGGTCAGCGTGTGGCGAGAGCTTCCTGCACGCGCACGCGGATCACGGGGAGGGGTGTATCGGGGCGGCGCGGGGGGATCGCTATCACCAGGTTCCCGAGGGGGTCGGCCTCCCGCGCGTCCGCGGGGTCGATGACGGTCCGGAAGGGCAGTTCGGAGCCATCGGTCATGAGCTCCACCGATCGAACGGACCGCGGGTGGATGCCCCGCACGGTCAGCTCCTCGTCCGGCCAGGCGATGAGGTGCAGGAACAGCGAATCGCCGTTGCGCGTCGAGGGTCCGTAGAACTGCCACGGCTCGAGCCCTCGATCCGCGCCGACGACGCTCTCCCCGTGCCGGGCCATCCACTCGCTGATGGTCTGCAGCATGGCCGACTCCTGCGCCGGCAGGGCGCCTGTCTCGTCCGGGCCGACATTGAGCAGCAGCGTGCCCCCATGTGCCACGGAATCCACGAGAGTCCGCAGGATCGTCCCCGGGCTCTTGTAGTTCAGGTCGCGGGGGTCCCACCCCCAGGTGTTGTTCATGGTCAGGCAGGTCTCCCAGAGCTGTGCCCCGTCGGATGCGGGCGATGTCTGCTCCGGAGTCCGGTAGTCGCCGACCCCGGGGAGACGGTCGTTCAACACGATGTCGGGTTGCAGTGAGCGGATGTGGCGCTCGAGGTCCCGACTGTCCCACTCGGCCTCGGTGCGCTCCCAGCCACCGTCGAACCACAGCAGGTCGATCCGCCCGTAACCCGTGAGCAGCTCGGTGAGTTCCGCCTTCAGTCCTTCGCGGTAGCGCGACCACTCCACTGGGCTCGAGCGGGGGTACTCCTCGAACGAGTAGGGCGCGAACTCCGGGCGCCAGGCAGGGTAGTCGTTGTCCGACCAGTCCGAGAGGGAATAGTACAGACCGACGCGCAGCCTCTGCTCACGGAACGCCTCGACGTACTCGCGGACGAGGTCGCCGCCACGTCGTCCATAGGGCGAGCGCGCGATCGACAGTGCGGTGGCGGTGCTCGGCCATGATGCCCAGCCGGAGTGGTGCTTAGCCGTGAAGACCGCATACGACATCCCCGCGTCGCGCGCGGCGCGTGCCAGAGCGCGAGGGTCCCACGAGTCCGGATCGAAGTCGTCGACGTGCTTCAGGTAGTCGACGGGGGCATGTTCGGCCACCCCCGAGCCGTCGTCGCTGGTCAGGCCCACCATCGGCCACGAGAGGTCCACCCCGAGCTGGCTGGCCTGGTCGAAGTGGATGAAGAGTCCGAAGTTGGCGGCGGCGAACCAGCGCACGCGGTCGGGATGGTCGAGGGGGAGCGCGGTTGCGTGGGGCATGGAGATCTCATCGTCGAAGGGCGGAGTGCGGCCCTACTCGCCCCGGAACAGCCGGGGTTGACAGTGGGCCGAGACCGAACCTACACTCGCAGGGCGATCTAGGCAACCGTTTGCCTAGATCGCCCAGACAATCGGTTACCCACCCGTCGCCGCCTACTCAACGAGGAGATCCACGATGAAATCACCGCGCCGCGCCACGCGCCTGGCCGTCGTCGCCACCGGCCTGACCGCTGCCCTCGCTCTCGCGGGCTGTTCCGCCCCATCGAGCAGCACGACGGATGATGGTCGAACGATCTTGAGCGTCTACGGCTGGAAGGGGACGGAGGGCGAGCCGGCCAATGTCGCGGAGATCAATGCGGCCTTCGAGAAGGCGAATCCCGACATCAAGCTCGAGTTCGAGGCCATCCCCGCCAACGAGGCCTACTCGCAGCGTGTGCAGCCCGAACTCCTCGCCGGGGACTCCGCAGACGTGCTCATGGTCGACAGCAACCTGCTGGCCACGTGGGGCGACTCGGGGTACCTGGCCGACCTGTCCGACGCGCCGTGGGCCGCAGACGTAGACCCCGCGATCGAGGGTTTCGCCTCGCAGGATGGAACGCTCCTGGCGATGCCGATGGAAGCGATCGGCGTCGGGCTCTTCTCCAACACCGCGCTGCTGAACGAGGTCGGGATCACCGAGGTGCCGACGGACTGGGACGGATTCATCGCCGCCCTCAAAGGGCTGAAAGCCGCGGGCTACGATCCGATCACCCTGCCGGACAAGGGGGGATGGACGGGGGCGATGGCACTCCTGAACGCCGCAGCCAGCACGGTCGACGCGGACTGGGACGAGAAGTTCTTCGCCGGCGACGCGAGCTTCACGGACTGGAAGCCCGCGGTCGAGCAGCTCATGGCATTGCAGGACGAGGGATTGCTCGACTGGAAGACCGAGCTCGGCGAGGACGAGTGGTCGCAGGGAGCGGCCGACTTCGAGGCGGGCAAGACCGGCTTCTGGCTCCAGGGGGCGTGGAACCTCGCCGGTGTCGAAGAAGCGGGCATCGATGCGCAGTTCACCGCGTGGCCGGGTGCCACGTCCGGCACCGCTCCGAACGCCCTGGTCTTCGCGGGCACGATGTGGGCGATCAATGACGCCTCTCCGGTGAAGGAGGCGGCGGAGAAGTACGTGGAGTTCTGGTCGGAGCCCGAGAACCTGGCGCCTTTCCTCGAAGCGGAGAACGCCATCTCCCCCTTCTCCGACGGGAGCACTCCGGCCAGTGAGGCGGCGGCTCCCTTCACGGCGTCGTGGGATGCGGGCGACTTCCGGTTCATGCAGACCAACACCTGGATGGCCGGCGACGTGCAGACGCAGCTGGGTTCGCGGCTCCAGGCCCTCTTCCTCGGCGAGATCACGACCGACGAGCTCCTCGACGAGCTCGACTCCCTCGCGAAGACCGAGAACTGACGCTCCGGGCGCGTCCGGCACTCGCCGCCGGATGCGCCCGCTCGAACCCGAAAGCATGCCGTGATCACCAAACGCCCCCTCGTCGCGCTGGGATTCGTCCTCCCCGCGGTCGCCGTGTACGCCCTCCTCGTGCTGTATCCGCTCGGGAGCGGCCTCTGGCTGAGCCTCACCGACAGCCGGGGAGGGCCCAGGGCCGACTTCGTCGGACTCGACCAATACGCCCGGCTGCTCGGCGACCGGGAGGTCATGCGGGCGATCGGCACGACGCTCATCTACGCCGTCGTCGTGGTGTTCTTCCAGAACCTGTTCGGCTTGTTGCTCGCCCGCGCCCTCTACCTGCGCCCGCGCATCCGCAAGGTCGTGAGCGTGCTGATCCTGATGCCCACGCTGGTCGCTCCGGTGATGGCATCGTTCATCTTCTCGTCGTTGTACGCCCCCGACGGCACCCTCAACCAGGTGCTCCGGTCGCTCGGCCTCGACGCGCTCACCCGCATCTGGCTCGGCTCACCGGACACGGCGCTGTGGGCGGTCGCGCTCGTGAACATCTGGATGTTCGCGGGGTACTCGGCGGCGATCTTCCTCGCCGGCTACCTCGCGCTTCCCGCGGACGTGCTCGAGGCAGCGGACCTCGACGGCGCCAGCGGATTCCGTCGTTTCCGCACGATCGAATGGCCACTGCTGGCGCCGTCGCTGACCGTGAACGTCACGTTGTCGCTGATCGGTTCACTCAAGGTCTTCGAGTTCCCGTTCGTGCTCACGAACGGTGGGCCGGCGGGATCCACCACCACGCTCACGCTCCTGATCTACCGCAAGGTCTTCGGCGGCGCCGGCGAGTTCGCCTACGGCATCACGATCGCGGTGCTCCTCCTCGTCATCGTGCTCGTCCTGAGCAACGTGGCCACCTCCGTCCTGCGCATGCGCGAAAAGAGGATCTGACATGTCCGCCTCCATTCCTCAGCTCCCGATGAGACGGCGATCGATCGGAGCGAAGAGCGCTCGCGTGATCGGTGACGTCGGCCTGTTCATCGGGGTCGCCCTGCTCCTGATCCCCTTCGCCTTCGCCGTTCTCACCGCGATCCGTCCCGCCGCCGACGTGTCGGCATCCCCGCTCGGGTGGCCGGAGCACCTCACCCTCGACAATGTGGTGGATGCCTTCGTGCGGCTGAACTACCTCCAGAGCGCCGCGAACACCGTCATCATCCTCGTGGCTTCGGCGACCCTCACCGTCATCCTCGGCGCGATGGCGAGCTATCCGCTCAGCCGGGTCACGAGGAGCTGGTCGAGCGGCACCTACCGGCTCTTCATCATCGGCACCACGATCCCGATCTTCGTGCTCATCGCGCCGCTCTACCTGCTGGTCCGCGACCTGCACCTGCTGGGCACGCACGTCAGCGTCATCCTCATCTACACCGCCATGAACCTGCCCATCGCCGTGTTCTTCTACACGAGCTTCATGCGCCAGGTTCCCCAGGAGCTGGAGGAGGCGGCCGCGATCGACGGCGCCGGTCCGCTGCGGATCTTCTTCACCGTGATCTTCCCGCTGTTGAACCCGGTCACGGCGACGCTCATCACCTATGTAAGCCTCGCCGTCTGGAACGACCTGATCATCCCCCTGGTCTTCCTCCAGGGGGAGCAGAACAGGACGATCATGGCGAACGCGTACGCCCTGATCGACCCGAACACCGTCGAGCCGACGACCCTGTTCCCGGCCGCACTGCTCGGGGCGCTCCCGCTGATCCTCGTCTTCAGCTGGCTCCAGCGATACGTCGTCGCGGGGATGTCGGCCGGAGCCGTCAAGTCCTGACCTGGTCCCGCATCGACGGATGTCGCCGGTGCTCGTGAGAAAGGAAATGCAATGTCGCAATCCCTATCGATGAGGTCGTCCCGGCCGCGAAGGCGCCGCGCCCGCGCCGTCGTGGCGCTGGCGGCTGCAGCCTTGATGACCGCTGCGGGACTCGTCGCCGCGGCTCCGGCGACCGCGGCGAGCACGACCTACTACGTCGACTGCTCCGCCTCGACCAACGGCACCGGAACGCAGAACGCCCCGTGGAACTCCGTCACGGCGGCGAAGCCCGCGAGTGGTGCGTTCGTCGCGGGTGACACCGTGCTGTTGAAGGCGGGCACCGCGTGCACGGGCTCGTTCGTCGCGGTCGGAAGCGGCTCGGCCTCCGCCCCCATTCGCCTCGGCTCCTATGGGAAGGGAGCGAAGCCCATCATCAACGGCGGTGGCACCGTCGAAGCTCCCGTCGTGATCCGCAACGTCAGCTACTGGACCGTCGAGGGACTGGAGGTGACCAACGTCGCAGCCGCCGAGGGCAAGCGCAGCGGCGTCCTCATCGAGAACACGGGCAACGCGGTGCTCCGCGGCATCCGTGTCGCGAGTCTCGACGTGCACGATGTGACGGGGCAGTCGAACCGCACGGCGAGCGATCGCTACGTGTCGGCGGGAATCCAGGTGAGGCTGCCGGCGAAGTCCTCGGGCCTGACGGGCTCCTTCGACGGCGTGACGATCGAGGACAACTCCGTGCGTGATGTGCGCTCGATGGGCATCGCGGTCGTGGGGTCGCCGAACGGGGACGACACGATCAACCACAACCGCAACGTCGTGATCCGCGGCAACTCGGTCATCCGCGCGGCCGCCGACTCGATCCTCATCGGCGTATCGATCGACCCCCTCGTCGAACGCAACATCAGCTACGACGCGGGCTACAACGCCAGCAACCGTGGCGCGATCGCCGGCATCTGGGCCTACACGAGCGCGAACCCCGTGTTCCAGTTCAACGAGTCCGCTCGCACCCAGCCGGGTCCCGACTCGATGGGCTGGGACTGCGACTGGGGCATCACCGGATCGTGCACCTACCAGTACAACTACAGCCACGAGAACACGGGCGGCTTCTACCTCGAATGCCTCACCTGCTTCGGTCCGGGGCAGACGGATGTGCCGAAGCTCACGATCCGCTACAACGTGTCGCAGGGGGAGGGGTTCATCAACAGCGCGGGCGGGAACGTGCGCCTCGAGATGTACAACAACACGCTCTACAACCCCGACCGGCCGTTCGATGTCCGGCTGCCAGCCCACTCCCTCGTCGCGAACAACATCTTCGTCGGCAGCGGCCTGACGCGCTTCGACACCGATCGCGGGATCACGGTCGACCGCAACGTGTACCACGGCTTCTCCGGGCCTGCGGCCGACGTGGACGCGATCAACGCCGACCCGCTCTTCGCGGATCCCGGCACAGGGCGGGACGGGATCGACACCGTCGCCGGGTACAAGCTCCGAGCGGGGTCTCCGGCGATCGGGGCCGGCCGTCTCATCGCCGACAACGGCGGGCGCGACTACTGGGGCAATGCCGTGGCGGCGACCGCAGCCCCGACGATCGGCGCCTATGCCGGCGCGCCCGTCACCACCCCGCCTCCTGCCTCACCCGGCGTCGCCAACGGCGGGTTCGAGAACGGCTCCGCGGCGTGGAGCCTCTTCGGCGGTGCCACCACAGGGGCCGCCGGGGCGCACTCCGGAACGAAGGCCCTCGCGTTGAGCGGCTACGCAGGAGCGGAGCAGACCGTCACCGGGCTGCAGCCGAACACCACCTACACGCTCACGGGGTGGGCGAAGGCTGGTTCGTCGTCGGCGCCTGTCTCCGTGGGCGTCAAATCGTTCGGCGGACAGGAGACCGCGCAGACCGTCACCGCGACCGACTACACCCGGGCGGTGACGACCTTCACCACGGGGGCGACATCGACGAGTGCCGTCATCTATTGCTACAAGCCCACCGGTGTGACCGGCTACTGCGACGATCTGTCCGTCGACGGGCTCCTGAGGAATGGCGGGTTCGAGAGCGGCCGGCTGTCCCCCTGGACCAGCATCTGGGCGAACGATGACGACAACTTCGTCGTGCCGCAACAGCAGCAGGGGGGACGCTTCGCCGTGCAGACCTCACTCAACGGGCACAAGGGCATCGAGCAGACGGTGGCGTTGGAACCCGGAGCGACGTACACGCTGTCCGGCTGGGCGAAGGTCGCCAAGGCCGGCGAGGAGGTGCGGATCGGCGTGTACTCGTTCGGCAACCCCGAGCAGTTCGTCTCGGTGACCTCGACGTCGTACACGAAGGTCTCGACCACCTTCACGGTGGGAGCCGGAAGCTCCTCGGCGAAGGTCTACTGCCTGAAGGAGACAGGTCTCGATATCGGCTTCTGCGACTCTCTGGCACTGACCAGGGTCGGTTGATCATGACGGGCGGGTGCCTCCAGGCGCGCCCGCCCGTCCCAGACATGAGGAGGTCAGGATGGTACGCATCCGAGAAGCGGCGATTCCCGCCGTGATCACCGTCGTCCTGCTGTCCGGATGCACGAGCACGATCGACGTTCCCGTGCAACCGGAGCCCATGGACGCCCACGAGGTCGTCCTCACGGTCGACGGCACCGACGTGGACATCGCCGGCCTCCAACACTGCGCGCTGCGGGAGCGGGCCTCGGTCTACGACGTGGTGATGCGCGAGTACGGGGTTCCCGATGGCCCGGGTTTCTGGACGACCGAGGTCGGCGAGACGACGCCCAGCGCGCTCCTCCTCGACCGGGCCGTCGCTCGGTGTGCGGCCGACACGGTACGACGAGATCGAGCTGTGCGGCTCGGGGCGATCGACGACCCGAGTTTCGACGCGCTGCTCGCCCGTCTCGAGGCGCGCAACGCGGACCGGGAGCGACGCCACGAGGCGGGCGAGGTACTGTACGGGCCGGTGGAGTACACGCTCGTGGATTTCGAGAGCAAGGAGTTCGCCGACTTCGCCACGATCGAGGAGAAGGCGGCCGCGGAGTCGTTGCGCGGCGACGTCGCACGGGTGGATGCCTTCATCGCGACGCGACCCGACCTGCAGGCGGAGCCGGATGCCGAGCGAGCGCGTGCCATCGCCGTACAGATGATGGCACGCGACCTGGTCGACTCCGAGATCTCGCAGGCGGTCACGTCGGCAGAGGTCGTGCCAGACTTGGACTGGTTCGCGAACGTGGACGTCACCGACCTCCTCGCCGAGACGACGGAATCCAGCGGCTAGCGCGCGTGAAGAGGGAAGTCATGAAGAACGTCACTCTGAAAGACGTCGCCAGGATCAGCGGGGTCTCCGTTCCCACGGTCTCGCGCGTGCTCAACGGAGGTGGACACGTCTCGGAGGAGACCCGCAGACGCATCCACGAAGCCGCCGACCAGCTCGACTTCCGTCCGAACGTGCTCGCACAGTCGTTCGCCCTCGGACGGAGCTTCACGGTGGGCGTGCTCGCTCAGAAGGCCTCCGGAAACTTCTCGACCCCGGTCATCACCGGCATCATCGACGAACTCAGCAAGCGCGATATCGCCGTCCTGGTCTACGACGACGAGGACGACCCGCGTGCACGTCCGCAGAACCTCCGCACCCTGCAGGCGAGGAAGGTCGACGGCATCATCGTGGTCGGCGACGGCACCGACACTCCTTTCCCTTCGATCTCCTCCCTCTTCCAGGTCCCTGTCGTCCACGCGTTCGGTGTCTCCGACGGCGCCGAGGACACATGTCTGCTCCCGGACGATCGGCAGGCGGGGCGACTCGCCGCCGAGCACCTCCTCCAGCAGGGGCGAGAGCGCATCGCCCACGTGACGGCGATGCCGCACTCGCGTGCGGTGCAGGACAGGTCGTCCGGATTCTCGGACTCCCTCGAGGACGCGGGGCACGAACTCGTCATCCCGCCGCTGCACGGCGACTGGACGACGCGGTGGGGGTTCCAGGCCGGCGTGGAGCTGGCGGCGAAGGCCGAAGAGTTCGACGCGATCTTCTGCGCCAACGACTACATCGCCATCGGTGTCGCCCGCGCCCTGGAGCGTCGAGGCATTCGCGTCCCCGACGACGTCGCCCTCGTCGGCTACGACAACTGGTCGAAGTACAGCGGCAGCCCCGACCGCTTCCTCACCTCGGTGGATCCTCATCTCGAAGTGCTCGGCCGCTCGGCGGCGACGACTCTCCTCGCCACGTCGCGTGAGGCGGGCGTCGTGCTGCAGGCCTGTGAACTCGTCCCCGGTGTGTCCTCCGGCGCGCTGTCGCCAGAGGGGTGGGACTGGGCGGCTCCTCGTTAGTCGCGCACGGTCTCGCTCCCCGAGTCAGGCGACGCGCGGAATCAGGCCATCACGCGGATTCAGGCAGTTTTCGCGCGGATCGGCCTGAGTCGGCGTGACTGCCTGATCCGGCGGGCTCGGTGCCGCACGAAAGATAGGGCATCTGTCCGATGTCCCCCGGGTACCTCAGAGCGGAGTGTAGGGATACAGCGAACCGTCGAGGAGAACCCCATGTTCGAGCACCCCTATCTCCACCAGCAGCTCACCAGGCACGACCAGGAGCAGATGGAGCGCGCCGCCGCGAGGCGCCTCTCCCTGGTCGAGCACGCCGACCAGATCGTGCCGCGACCGGAAGGAGCGCTGCGGCGGATGCTCCGCCTCGCGTTCGGTCGTGCGGCGCGCGAGGAGACGGCGGCTCCGGCGACGGCGCGGGTCGCGACCGCGTGCGACACGGTGCCGGCGCACGCGCGGTGAGCAGCGCCATCGCGCACGGCGAACAGCGGACGGACCCGGATGTCGGTCGGGGGTGGGACGATGAGTCCATGCCCTCTTCCGCATCGAGCGCTGCGATGGTCGGCCGCGAGGCCGAGCTCGCAGAGGTGCGCCGATCCTTCGCAGGGGTGCGCGACGGCATCCCCGCAGCTCTGCTCGTCGAGGGCGAGGCAGGTATCGGCAAATCTCGGCTGCTGCGCGAGTTCGCCACCGAGATCGCACCGACCGCCGATGTGCACGTCGGGTGGTGCCTCGACCTCGGTGCTTCGCGCACGCCGTACGGTCCGCTCACCGGAATCCTCCGTTCGATCGTCCTGTGCATGGGCGTCGACCGGGTGCGCGAGTCGGTGGGCGTGGGGGTCGAGGCTCTCGGCATGCTGCTGCCCGAGCTCGTCGACGCCCCGACCGATCGCGATCGCACGAGTCCGGAGCGTCTGCGCGACGCCATCGCCTCGCTCATCGAAGCGGCGGCCGAACGTGCGCCTCAGGTGCTCGTGGTCGAAGACCTGCACTGGGCCGATGAGTCCACACTCGCCATCCTCTCCTTCCTGCTGCGGGCCCTCAGCCGCGGCCGCATCCTGCTCCTCCTCACCAGCCGCACCGACGACGTGCGCCGGGGCGATGCGGTGAGCCGTTTCATCGGCGAGGCCACCAGAGCACGGCTGCTCGAGCGCCTCACTCTCGGACGCCTCGACGAGGCAGCGGTGCGAGAGCTCGCCGAGCAGATCACCGGCAGCGCGCTCACCGAGAGCGCGCTCGACCGCATGCAGGAGCGGGCGGAGGGCGTGCCCTTCTTCATCGAGGAGATCGCCGGGTGCTCGAACGGTCCGCTCCCCGACGGTCTCCGTGACCTCCTGCTCGCCCGGTTCGACCGGCTCGGCGACGACGCGCGTCACGTCGTGCAGGTCGTCTCCGGTGCGGAGCGCCCGCTCTCGCATCCGCTCATCACGAGCCTGGTCGACCTGCCGGAGCAGCGACTCGACGAGGCGATCCGCGAGGCGACCCGCAGCGGCATCCTCGTGATCGGCGACGACGACTACCGGTTCCGGCATGCCCTGCTGCGCGAAGCCGTGCACGACGACCTGCTCCCCGGTGAGCGGGCACGCCTGCACCGCGCCTACGCCGAAGCGCTCGAAGCCCAATGCGCCGGATCCGATTCCAGCGATGCCGCCGCGCTCGCCTATCACTGGCAGCTGGCGCAGGATGACCGCAAGGCCCTGGTCGCCGCGGCCGACGCGATGCGTCACGCGAAAGGACAGTACGCCTTCGCGAGCGCCGCCCGTTTCGGCGAGCTGGCGCTGGAGCTCTGGCCACTCGTGCCCGACGCCGCCGACGCGGCCCGCATCGAGCGGCTCGACCTTCTCCTGGTGCTCGGCTCCATCCTGCGCAATGCGGGAGACGGTGAACGGGCGCTCGCCGTGGCCAACGTCGCGCTCGCCGAGGTCGACCCGGAGACGGTCGATCCGCGGCTGCATGCACGCCTGCTCCGCAACAAGGCGCTGTACCTCGTGAACCTGGGGCGTCTCGGTGCGATCCCGCTGCTGCAGCAGGCGCTCGCGATCGCCGACGAGCGGATCGGCGACGAGGTGTTCCGCGCCGAGCTGTTGAACCAGCTCGCCAGCCGCCGCATGATCGCGGGTGATCGCGAGGAGGCGATCCGGCTCGCCGACGAGGCCGAGCGTGGGGCGGCCGGGGCCGAATCCACTGACCAGCTGTCGATCGCCGCGAACGTGCGCGGTGGCTCCCTGGCGCACCTGGGCCGCGTCGATGAAGGCGTGCGCGAGTATGAACGTGCGCGCGAGCTCGCGACGGGTTCCACCGCGGAGATGCGCTATCGGGTCAACTACTCCGACCTGCTCACACTGCTGGGGCGCTACCGCGAGGCCGTCGAGGTCGCGGAGGAGGGGCTGCGGCGTGCCCGCGAGCTCAGGGTCGAACGCACATCAGGGTCGATCATGGCGCAGAACATGGTCGTCCCCCTGCTCGAGCTCGGCGAGATCGAGCGGGTCGAGGAGATGCTGTCGCGCGACTTCGTGCAGGGGACCCTGCGCGTGTTCCGCATGTACATGAGCATGACGCGCGTGCGGGTGCTGGCCTGGCGAGGACGATCGGCGGAAGCCGCAGAACTCCTGCAGGCGTGGTTGCCCGCGTTCGAGGAGACGGGCGTCTCCGAGAGGCAGATCTGGTACGACCGGGTGATGATGATCGTCGCCGTGGCCGAGAGTCGGGGCGATCTCCGCGGGGCGCTCGACGCGATCCTCGAGATGCTGAAGGACGATGAGCCGGCGCTGCTGCACCAGCGTCGACTGCTGCTGGAGGGCGGAGCCATCATCGCCGAGCTGAGGGCGGCGGGATCGGACGTCGATGCGGCGTCCACCGCGGTCCGCACCGCGTGGTCGGCCCAACCGGTGCAGCTGCAGCGCGACGCATGGGAGACGATCCTCGACGCCCTCCTCGATCCACGCCCTGATGCCCTCGCGGAGGCGATCCGGTGCGCGGAGGGGGAGGATGTCCCGGTCGTCTTCCGGGCCGTCCTCAGGCTGGAGCTCGCGCGCGTGCTGGTCCACGGTGGAGACCGGATCGCTGCGGGTTCAGTGCTGGCCGAGGCTGCCGCACTCGCCGAGTCTCTCGGCAACGCCCAGGTGCAGGCGGCGGTCTCCCGGTTCGCCACAGACGCGGGGCTGAGGAGCGAGGCGGTGGCCACGTCGGGCGCCGATCCGCTCACCGCGAGGGAGCGTCAGGTGCTCGCGCTCATCGCCGAGGGGCTGAGCAACCGGCAGATCGGCGAGCGTCTGTTCATCAGTGTGAAGACCGTGAGCGTGCATGTCTCGGCCGTGCTGCGCAAGCTCGGAGTGAGCACGCGGACGGAGGCTGCTCTTCTCGAGAAGAATGCACAGTCCCGTACTGCGACGGAGCACGCCGTGGTAGCGTGACAGAACGCGCGTGTCGGATGTTCCGACTCGGCGTAGGCCGTGCAAACGGCTAAGTCAACAGAAAGTAGAAACACATGGCCACTGGCACTGTGAAATGGTTCAACGCGGAAAAGGGCTTCGGCTTCATCGCTCCCGATGACGGCTCGGACGACCTTTTCGCCCACTACTCGGCTATCGCCGGCTCCGGTTTCAAGGAGCTCCGCGAGAACCAGAAGGTCGAATTCGACGCTGAGCGTGGCCCCAAGGGCATGCAGGCGGCGAACATCCGCGCTCTCTGAGCGCGCGCTGACTTCCTGAAACCGGTCGGATCCTCACGGATCCGGCCGGTTTTTTCGTGCCCTGTCGCCGTTCGAATCGCGCGAATGGTTCCATCCGGGCACGATCCACGACCATTTGCGCGATTCGAACGAGGAACCTCGGGGTGAGGATCACCTAACCTCCGTGTTAGATTAGGCCAGGCTTACCAAAGGCTGGGCGCATCTCCCGTGCCGCCCCCTCACCCCGAACCGAAGGAACGCCTGTGCGCACCTCTCGAATCCTCGCCATCGGCGCGGCCGCCGCGCTCGCCATCGGCCTCTCCGCCTGTGCATCCTCCGCCCCGGAGTCGACCTCGACCACCGGTGGCAACCCCGCCTCCGACGACGCCTTCCCCGTCACCGTCGAGCACATCTACGGCGAGACCACGATCACCGAGAAGCCCGGACGCGTGGCGACCGTCGCCTGGGCGAACCACGAGGTGCCGCTGGCACTGGGCATCGTCCCGGTCGGCATGAGCAAGGCGGCCTGGGGTGACGACGACGACAACGGCGTGCTGCCCTGGGTCGAGGAGAAGCTCGATGAGCTGGGCGCCGAGACGCCGGTGCTGTTCGACGAGAGCGATGGCATCGACTACGAGGCCGTCGCCGACACCGAGCCCGACGTGATCCTCGCCGCCTACTCCGGGCTGACGCAGGAGGAGTACGACACCCTCTCCAAGATCGCCCCGGTCATCGCGTACCCGAAAGTCGCCTGGGGGACCTCGGTCGACGAGATGATCGAGCTGGACTCCAAGGCTCTCGGCCTCGAGAAGGAGGGCAAGGCCCTGATCGAGCAGCTGGACGCCGATGCGCAGACGGCCCTCGACGCGAACAGCGTGCTCAAGGACAAGAAGGTCCTCTTCTCCTACATCGACCCGACCGATCTCAGCCAGATCGGGTACTACACGGCGATCGACACCCGTCCGGGCTACCTCCACAGCCTGGGCCTGCCGTTCCCCTCGATCGTCGAGGAGAACAAGGACAGCGACCAGTTCTACCTGACCGTCAGTGCGGAAGAGGCGCAGAAGTTCGACGACGTCGACCTGTTCATCACCTACGGCGACGAGTCGATCATCCCGCTGCTGCAGGCCGACCCGCTGCTGTCCAAGATCCCGGCCATCGCCGAGGGACGCATCGCCGTCCTGCCTGACGCCACCCCGATCGCGGCCTCCGCGAACCCGTCGCCGCTGTCGATCCCGTGGGGACTCAGCGACTACCTCGCCCTCCTGGCTGCACCGCTGTCCAAGTAGTCGTTCGATCCGCAGCAGCGGAGTGAATACTCAGTGACCTCAGCAACCGTCATCGCCCCGGCTCCGGGTGCCGCAGACCTGCGGCGCCCGGTGCTGGTGCGAACCATCTGGCTCCTGGTCGGGCTGGTGGTGCTCGTCGTCCTCAGCATCCTGTCGATCTCCTTCGGCGTGCGCGCGGTCTCGTTCGACGACATCGTCGCCGCCCTCAGCGGCCACACCGACACGATCGCCGAGGCCGCGATCGTGAAGCGCATCCCCCGCACCGTGCTCGCGCTCCTCGTCGGGGCCGCGCTCGCCCTCTCCGGAGCGACCATGCAGGCGGTCACGCGGAACCCGATCGCCGACCCCGGCATCCTCGGCGTCTCGAACGGCGCCTCGCTCGCGGTCGTCTGCGGCATCGCCTTCTTCGGACTCGCCGACCCGTACGGGCAGATGGCCTTCGCGATCGCGGGAGCGGGTCTGGCTGCGGTCTTCGTCTACACGGTCGGCTCGCTCGGGCGCGGGGGAGCGACCCCTCTCAAGCTCGCACTTGCGGGAGCGGCGACATCGGCCGCGTTCGCCTCGCTCATCAGCGCGGTCATGCTGCCCCGCGTCGACCTGATGCAGACGTTCCAGTCCTGGCAGATCGGCGGCGTCGGCGGAGCGGAGTGGCCGCGCATCGCCCTGACCGCGCCGGTGCTCGCGGTCGGTGCCCTCATCTGCTTCCTGTGCTCGCGCGGCATGAACTCCCTCGCCCTCGGCGACGAGATGGCCAAGGGGCTCGGCGAGAACGTGTTCCGCACCCGCATGATCTCGGCGTTGGGAGCCGTGATCCTCGCTGGGGCCGCGACCGCGATCGCGGGGCCCATCGGGTTCGTCGGGCTCATCATCCCGCACGTCTGCCGCATGCTCGTGGGGACCGACCACCGCTGGCTGCTTCCCTTCTCGGCCATCGCCGGTGCCGCACTGCTGACCGCGAGCGACATCGTCGGCCGCGTGATCGCCCCATCGTCGGAGGAGATCCAGGTCGGCATCATCACCGCCATCATCGGAGCCCCGTTCTTCATCTGGATCGTCCGCCGGCAGAAGGTGCGTGAGCTGTGAGCGCGACCGAGCACGCCGAGCACACCCTCGAACGCGGCGAGGAGTCCGCCGCCGCCCGCATCGCGCGGATCGTCGCGGGCCGACGATCGCGCCACCGTCGTCACGCGATCGCCACGATCGTGCTCGGCGTCCTGGTCCTCGCCCTCTTCGCGGTCGCTCTCATGGTGGGGAACACGTTCTACACGCCCGACCAGGTGATCCGCGTGATCCTCGGCGAGACCGTGCCCGGTGCCTCGTTCACGGTCGGCGACCTGCGCCTGCCGCGCGCGGTGCTGGCCGTGCTCACGGGGATCGCCTTCGGCATGGCGGGCGTCTGCTTCCAGACGATGCTGCGGAATCCCCTCGCCTCGCCCGACATCATCGGCATCTCCAACGGTGCCGGAGCTGCAGCCGTGTTCGGCATCATCGTGCTGTCCGTCAACGGGCCGGTCGTGTCGCTGCTCGCCCTCGTCGGCGCCGTGGTCACGGCCTTCGTGATCTACCTCCTCTCGATCAAGGGCGGCTTCGCCGGCACGCGACTCATCCTGATCGGGATCGGCGTCGCGGCGATGCTGCAGAGCGTCATCTCCTACCTGCTGTCGCGCGCAGCGAACTGGGACATCCAGACCGCGCTGCAGTGGCTGACCGGCAGCCTCAACAACGCATCGTGGGAGCGGGTGCTGCCGATGGCGATCGCCGCAGCGATCATCGTGCCGCTGATGCTGTCGCAGGGTCGCGCGCTCGGAGCCCTTCAGCTGGGCGACGATTCGGCTGCGGGGCTCGGCATCCGTGTCAACGCCACACGTCTGCTGCTCATCCTCGGCGCGGTCGCGCTGCTGGCGTTCGCGACCGCGGCCACCGGCCCCATCGCGTTCGTCGCGTTCATGGCGGGTCCCATCGCGGCGCGCATCACGGGTCCGGGCGCGAACCTGCTCCTGCCGTCTGCCTTCGTCGGTGCCGTGCTCGTGCTCGCCGGCGACCTCATCGGCCAGTTCGCCTTCGGGACCCGCTACCCCGTCGGTGTCATCACCGGCGTCGTCGGCGCTCCGTATCTGATCTATCTGCTCATCCGCACCAACCGCTCCGGGGGTTCGCTATGACCGTCTCGCACAGCCTGTCCGCCGAGGGCGTCACCCTCGCGTACGGCGACCGCACCATCATCGACGGCCTCGACCTGCAGATCGCCCCCGGTCGCATCACGACCATCGTGGGAGCGAACGGATGCGGCAAGTCGACGCTGCTGCGCTCGCTGGCCCGTCTGCTGTCCCCGAGCGACGGGCAGATCGTGCTCGACGGCAAGTCCGTGCACGCCCGCCCGACCAAGGAGGTCGCGCGCATCCTCGGGCTGCTGCCGCAGTCGCCCGTCGCGCCGGAGGGTATCGCGGTCGCCGATCTGGTCGGCCGCGGACGGCATCCGCACCAGAAGATGCTCGCCCGTTGGAGCACGCACGACTACGAGGTGGTGGCCGACGCCCTCGACGCGACCGGCATCTCCGACCTCGCCGACCGCAGCGTCGACGAACTCTCCGGTGGACAGCGTCAGCGCGTGTGGATCGCGATGGCCCTCGCGCAGGAGACCGACATCCTGCTGCTGGACGAGCCGACCACCTTCCTCGACGTCGCTCACCAGGTCGAGGTGCTCGACCTGCTCACCGACCTGAGCGTCTCGCGTGGCACGACCATCGTCATGGTGCTGCACGACCTCAACCTCGCCGCCCGTTACGCAGACGAACTCGTCGCCATGAAAGACGGGCGCGTGCACGCGACGGGGGCGCCGCAGGACATCGTCACCGCCGAACTCGTCGAAGAGGTCTTCGGCCTCGCCAATCAGATCACCATCGACCCGGTCTCCGGCAAGCCGATGGTCACACCCATCGGGAGGCACCATGTCCGCTGAGACGACCACGACCGAGCGCCCGACCTACATCCTCACCCGAGCCGAGGTGCGGGCGGTCACGCGCGTCTCGCCCTCCTTCGTGCGGGTGACCTTCGGCGGAGACGAGCTGTTCGAGTTCGGCACGCCCGGCGAAGTGTTCGACAGCCGCATCAAGCTGGTGTTCCCGCCCGCATCCGGAGTGCTGCCTGAGCTCGACAGGGCATCGGACAACTGGTGGCAGGCCTTCCTCGCGGTGCCGGAGGAGGAGCGCGGCTCCATGCGCACCTACTCCGTGCGCGAGCTGCGGGTCGACCCTGCCACGGGCACCGAGGTCGACGTCGACTTCGTGCTGCACCTCGAGCCGGGACTCACCGGACCCGCGTCGCTGTGGGCGAGCCAGGCCGCGGTCGGACAGCAGCTGTACCTGGTCGGGCCGCGTCGTGGTGTGGACGTCGACCTGCACGGAGGGGCCGAGTTCGCCCCCGGTACCGCGGCATCGGTCGTGCTCGCGGGCGACGAGACGGCTGCTCCGGCAATCGCCCGCATCCTGGAGGACGCGCCTCGCGACCTGCGCGGTGTCGCCTTCATCGAGGTGCCCTCGCCCGCCGACATCCTCCGCATCGACGCGCCGTCGGGGGTCGAGGTGCACTGGCTGCCCCGCGACGCCGGCGAACCGCACGGGCTGCGTCTGATCCCCGCCGTGCTCGGCTACCTCGGAGATGCCGACGCCGGGGACGAGATCCGCGTCAAGGACATCGACGGTGACGACCTGCTGTGGGAGACGCCGGAGTACTCCGGACTGGGCGAGGACATCGCCACGGCCGAGGCTCCTGCCGAACGCTACTTCTGGATCGCAGGGGAGAGCGGCGTGGTCACCACCCTGCGTCGCCACCTCGTCAAGGACCTCGGCATCGACCGCAGCCAGGTGGCCTTCATGGGCTACTGGCGCCGCGGTGTCGCCATGCGCGGCTGACCCTAGCCCATGAAGGCCACCTGGCTGCGGTCGAT
>NZ_JYIV01000007.1 GCF_000956405.1 Microbacterium oxydans | reverse complement strand
CGACCGCACCACCCACCCCCCACCCCCATCGAGAGGCACATCGTGAAGAACAAGATCTTGACGACCGCAGCGGGATTCGGCACCGTCGCCGTCCTCGCCCTCACCGGCTGCTCCGCAGGCTCCGGTCCCTCCGACGACGGCTCCGTCCAGCTGCAGATGGTCGAGAGCCTGACCAACCCCGCCCGCACCGAGCTGCTGCGCGGACTCCTCGACGACTTCGAGAAGGCCAACCCCGACATCACGGTGAACCTGGTCTCCCCGCCCACCGAGCAGGCCGACCAGAAGATCCAGCAGATGCTGCAGTCCGGCAAGGGCGTCGACGTGCTCGAGGTGCGCGACATCACCGTCGGGCCGTTCGCGAACAACGGCTGGCTGTACGACCTCGGCCCCGACCTGGAGAAGTGGGACGGCTGGGACGCGCTGACCGACAACGCGCAGTCCGCCTCGGTCGCGGAGGACGGGAAGAGCTACTTCGTCCCCTACGGCTTCTACGGGTTGTCTCTGTTCTACCGCACCGACCTCGTGAAGGAAGCCGGCTTCGACGGTCCGCCGCACAGCTGGAAGGACCTGCTGGAGCAGGCGTCGGCGATCCAGGACCCGTCCGACAACATCTACGGGTACGCCTTCCGGGGCGGCCAGAACGCGAACAGCAACGTCGTCGCGGCGATCGAGGCCTACACGATCGACGGCCTCGACACGGAGGACGCGTTCCTCATGGAGGACGGCTCGACGATCTTCGCCGCCCCCGAGGCGCAGGAGGCGGTCGACGACTACTTCGACCTGTTCAAGGAGGCGTCGCCGCCGTCCGCCGTCTCGTGGGGCTACCCCGAGATGGTCGCCGGATTCACGAACGGCACCACGGCCTTCCTCCTGCAGGACCCCGAAGTCATCGCGACGGTGCAGGACTCGTCGCTCACCGAGGACCAGTGGGATACCGCTCCGCTGCTCGTCGGACCGTCCGGCAAGGCCGCACAGCCCCTCGCCGTCGCCGGCTGGGGTGTCGCGGAGAACAGCGAGAACAAGGAGGCTGCGGTCAAGCTCGTCGAGTTCCTGTCGTCCGCCGAACCCGCCACCGAGTTCGCGCAGGCCAACAGCCTGGTGCCCATCATCGCCTCCGCCGCAGACGACGACTTCTACTCGTCGGGCCCGTGGACCAGCTACGTCACCATGACCGAGGACCCGGAGACCTACGTCAACGTGCGCCAGCCGCGCGGGGTCAGCTGGTGGACCGAGTGGATCCAGAAGTCCGACCAGGACGTGCAGAACGTGCTGCTCGGCAACATGTCCACGAAGGATCTCCTCGCCTCGTGGGATGCGTTCTGGACCGAGAAGTACGCCGCGGAGAAGGGTTGATCCGTGGCCCGCACCATCCGTGAAGGGGGCTCCGCCGGCACCGCGTCTAGTCACGCAGTCGGCGGGGCCTCCCCGGCATCGCGTCGTCGCCCCTTCCGGGGCCGCACCGCGCTCACGCTGCTGGCCTTTCTCGCCCCGGCGATCGTCTTCGTCTGCTGGTTCACCTACTGGCCGATGCTGCAGGGCGCCCGCATGGCCTTCCACGACTGGAACCTGTGGGACCTCACGTCGACCCCGTTCGTGGGCTTCGACAACTTCCTCGCCGTCTTCCGCGACCCCGCCTTCCCGACCGTGGCCTGGAACTCCATCCTCTGGGTGGTCGGTTCGCTCGTGCCGCAGCTCGTGATCGGATTCCTCATCGCCCTCGCCCTGCGCAAGAGGTTCCGCTTCCGCGGGCTCTACCAGGCGCTGGTGTTCTTCCCCTGGGCGGTGTCCGGGTTCCTGATCGGCATGCTGTTCCGCTGGATGTTCAACGCCGAGTTCGGCGTCGTCAACGACCTGCTCATGAAGGCGGGGCTGATCGACGCACCGCTGCCCTGGCTGGCCGACCCGAAGCTCGCGATGTTCGCCGTGATCGTCGCGAACATCTGGTACGGCGTGACCTTCTTCGCGATCATGATCCTCGCGGCTCTGCAGTCGGTGCCGGACGAGATGCTGGAGGCGGCGAGCCTGGACGGCGCCGGCAAGGTGCGGCAGCTGTTCTCGATCATCATCCCGTACATCTCGATGACGCTGCTGCTGACAATCCTGCTGCGCGTGATCTGGATCTTCAACTTCCCCGACATCATCTACGCGATGACGAACGGCGGCCCCGCCAACCAGACCCACATCATCACGACGTGGATGATCAACTACACGCAGCAGGGCAACTACGGCATCGCGAGCGCCATCGGGCTCATCGTCGTGGCATTCCTCATGGTCTTCTGCGCGTTCTACCTGATGGCGATGCGGAGAGTGCAGCGATGACCATCACCTCATCCGTCCGGACCGGCTCCTCGGTCACGGAGACCCGTCGCATCACGGTCCCGGACCCGAAGGCCGCACCGCGCCCGAAGCCCCGTGTCACGGCGGGCGGTGTGGTGCGTGTCGTCGGCCTGGGGCTGTGGCTGTTGATCACCCTGTTCCCGCTGTACTGGATCACGCTCACCGCGTTCAAGTCGCCGGGGACCATCAACCGCTTCCCGATCGAGTACTGGCCGAGCGAACCCTCGCTGGACAACTTCACGAGCCTGTTCGAGAAGAGCTCGTTCGGGACGTTCCTGGCGAACTCGGCCATCGTGGCGGTTTCAGCCGGGGCGGTGGCGACGCTCATCGCGCTGCTCAGCGCCTACGTGCTGGCGCGGTTCGAGTTCCGCGGCAAGGGGGCGGTGCTCATCGCGTTCCTGTTGACGCAGATGATCCCGGCGTTCATCGCCCTCGGACCGCTGTACTCGATGATGACCGACCTCGGCCTCGTCGACACCAAGCCGGGGCTCATCCTCGTCTACATCGCGATCTGCATCCCGTTCTCCACGGTCATGCTGCGGGGCTTCTTCGAGAACGTCCCCGACGCGCTCGAAGAAGCGGCAATGATCGACGGCTGCTCGCGCCTTGGCGCCCTGTTCCGGGTGCTCGTGCCGGTGATGACCCCCGGCATCATCGCGGCGTTCATCTTCAACTTCGTGAACTGCTGGAACGAGTTGTTCCTGTCGGTCGTGCTCATGAACACCGACGCGAACCGCACCGTGCCCTCGGCGCTGAACGGCTTCATCTCCACGTTCAACGTCGACTGGGGCTCCATGAGCGCCGCAGCCGTGCTGACGATCCTCCCGACGATGGTGATGTTCGCCCTCGCCAGCCGCTGGATCGTCCAGGGCCTCACGGCCGGGGCGGTCAAGGAGTAACTCGGGCGTCGAGACCCACGCTCAACGCCGAGACCCACCCCCACACACGTCTGTGGGGGTGGGTCTCGACGTTTCCGATGGGTATCGGCGTCTGAATCAGGAAGTCAGACCAGCCGGGATTTCGGCGACACCGAGTAGGTGCTCTCGGCGTCGCGGTTGACCGTGTCGCCGAGCGCCTCGTCGATCGCGGTCATCGTGTCGGCGTCGAGCTTCACGCCCGAGGCCTTGACCGTCTCGGCGAGCTGCTCCGGACGGGAGGCGCCGACGAGAGCGGCCGCGACGTTCGGGTTCTGCAGCACCCACGCGATCGCGAGCTGCGGCATCGACAGCCCCGCCTGCTCGGCGATCGGCTTGAGGCGCTGCACCGCGGTGAGGATGTCGTCCTGCAGGAACGTCTTGATGAAGTCGGCGCCGCTGTGCGGGTCGGTCGCACGAGAGCCGTCCGGCACCGGCTGCCCCGGGAGGTACTTCCCGCTCAGCACGCCCTGCGCCATCGGCGACCAGACGATCTGCGAGATGCCGAGCTCCTCCGACGCGGGGACGACCTTGCCCTCGATGACCCGCCACAGCATCGAGTACTGCGGCTGGTTGGAGATGAGCTGGATGCCGAGCTGCTTCGCCAGGGCGTGTCCTTCGCGGAGCTGCTCCGCGGTCCACTCCGAGACGCCGATGTAGAGCGCCTTGCCCTGACGGACGACGTCGGCGAAGGCCTGGAACGTCTCCTCGAGCGGGGTCTCGTAGTCGAAGCGGTGCGCCTGATACAGGTCGACGTAGTCGGTGCCGAGACGCGTGAGCGAGCCGTTGATCGACTCGAAGATGTGCTTGCGGCTCAGGCCGGTGTCGTTCGGGCCCTTGGGACCGGTCGGGAAGTAGACCTTGGTGAAGATCTCCAGCCCCTCGCGGCGCTGGCCCTCCAGAGCCTTGCCGAGCACGACCTCGGCGGCCGTGTTGGCGTACGTGTCCGCGGTGTCGAACGTGGTGATGCCGGCGTCCAGGGCGGCGTGCACGGTCTTGACCGCGGCGTCGTCCCCGACCTGCGAGGCGTGCGTGACCCAGTTGCCGTACGTGATCTCCGAGACCTTGAGACCGCTGTTGCCGAGATAGCGATAGTTGACCATGGACCAACGCTACTGGCTGCCCACCACGGCGGGGCCGGATGGGGGCGGTCGGATCAGGCATCCTCACATCCCGAGAGTCTCCCGGTACTCGCGCCAGGCGGCTCCGAGGCGTCGGACCCCCTCTGCCAGCACGTCGTCCGGTGCCGTGAACGGGATGCGGATGTGGTCGTCCGGCGAGAGCGTCACGGCGAACGCGGCGCTTCCGGCGATCGAGACGCCGTGCGCGGCCGCGACCCTGGCGAGCGCTGCTGCCGACCCGGCCGGCACCGCGACCCACAGCGACAGCCCGCCGCGTGGTGGTTCGACCATCCACTCCGGCAGGTGCTCGGCCATGAGGTTCTGCAGCAGCCGTAGTCGCTCCTGATGGATGCGGCTGTTCGCTCGGCGGAGGTCGTCGGCTCGGGCGATCAGGTCGAGCGCGAGCAGCTGCCCGGGCACGCTCGTGGACTGGTCGGCCAGCTGCCTGGCACCACGCAACCGCCGCACGAGCACGGGGTCGGCACGCAGCCAGCCGATCCGCAACCCCGCCCACACCCACTTCGACACCGACTCGACCACGATGATCGGCGCATCGGCGCGCTCGGCCGCGAGCGTGGGCGGCACGACTCCGTCGAACGAGATGCCTGCGAGCACACGGTCCTCGATCACCGGGACGCCGTATTGCGCGGCGAGCTCAGCGACACGATGCCGCGCCGCGGACGGAAGGCGCGAACCGGTCGGGTTCTGGTGGTGCGGGTTGAGCGCGACGAGCGCCGGTCGCAGTCGCGCGAGCGCCTGTTCGAGCGCGTCCAGGTCGAGTCCGTCGACGCCCATCGGGATGCCGTGCACCGTGCCGCCGCGGAGGCCGACCGAATCGGTGACGCCGGGCCAGGTGATCTCCTCCGCGAGCACGATGTCGCCCGGTCCCACGAGCGCGTTGACGACGAGGCTGATGGCCTGCTGCGCTCCGTGGGTGACGAGGATCTGCTCCGGCGTGGTCGGCGTCCCCTCGGCGGTGTACATGTCGGCGATCAGGTTCCGCAGGGCCGGGAGTCCGGCGGGGTCGGTCTCGGGCAGCAGAGCGAGGTCGAGCCTCGGCTGGTGGTCCGTGATGAGCTGCACACCCAACTCCGAGATCTGCGGCACGGTGCGCAGCAGGTCGATCGCATTGGGGAGCGCGGAGAACAGCGCCTCCCCTCGTCCGGGACGCTGTACGGATGCAGCGGTCGTGGCGAGACCGGCGACACGTGTGCCGCTCCCCTGCCGTCGGTCCACGAGGCCGCGCTCGGCGAGGTCTGCATACGCGGTGACGACAGTGCCGCGCGACACCGAACCGGCGACGGCCAGCGCCCGCTCCGCCGGGAGCCGATCACCCGGTCGCAGCTCTCCGCCCGCGATCAGCGCCTCGATCCCCCGTGAGAGACGGGCGGCGAGGGTGCCGTCGCCCTGCGTCCACCGCCCGAGTCGCGCCGAGAGTGCGGCCGAAGACACATCGCCCGCGTGCACGAGAGCCGTCGTGCACGCGGCAGCCGTCGTGTGGCGGGCAGCCATCGTGTGCCCGGCAATGATGGCCGAATCCTGATCCACTGGCTCACCATTGGCCCTGTCGTCGCTGCTCACGAGACCAGATTCTGGACCAATGGACACGCTCGCCGCCACCAGAACGCCGGATGCTGGACCAATCTCCCCCGATTGGACCACCGGCCAACTCCTGGATTGGCTCAGCGAGGACGCTCGCCAGCACGATGCGACACTTCGGGAGCCGCTCGCCCGCATCGAGGCGCTGCTGACGGACGCGCACTGGGCACACACTCCGAGCACCGTGGCGTTGATCCGATCGATCGCCGGCGCCGTCCGCGACGAACCAGCGCTCCGCAGCATCCGGATCCGCAACCTCGGCCTGCAGCCGACACCGGGAGTGTCGGAGCGGATTCCTCAGTTCGCCTGACCGGCACCCGTCAGGCACCGGTCACCCATCGGGGATCAGCCGATCGTGGGACGGACCAGCTGCTCCTGCTCTTCGAGTGTCTGCGCCTGCGCACGCTTCTCGGCCCGCTCCCGCTCCTGTGCCTCGGCCGCCTCGCGGCGTTCCGCGCGCGTCTGCGGCTCGCCGGAACCGGCCTCCGCCTGTATCTCCTGGGACTGATCGGTCACGATCTGCGCGCGGTCGCGGAAACCCTCGGCCGTCACCCGATCGAGGGCGACCTGCTTGCGGATCGCGGCAGCCTTCTCGTAGAGACTCGGGTCACCATAGCTCGTGAGTACCTTCACCAGCACCGGCAGCAGCTCGATCATGAAGAACAGAGCCGCGATCAGGATGTGCGCCCAGAGGATCGAGGGCTCCTTCTCGCTCAGTCGGTTCAGTCCGCTGATCTGACTGAGCAGGCCGACCGCGCCCGCGTTGCCCTGCGCCACGGCATCAGCCCGGGCGTTGTACGCGGCGAGCGCCTGGTCGTAGGAGTCACGAGCCGTCGGCAGCTGCGACTTCGCCTGCTCGCGGTTCTGCGCCTCGGACGAGGTGGTGTTCTCCTTGGCCGCGGTGCCGGCAGCGGCGAGCTCCTCGTTCGCGGTGCGCAGCTGTGCGGCGAGAGCGTCGTACGTCTGCTGCGCTTCGGCGAGCTGGGCCTTCGCGGCGTCGGAGCTGGCCCCCTGGCCGTTGACACCGGTGCAGCCGGGAACGGTGCCGGCGCCTTCTCCGGTCAGCTCGCACTGGTAGAGCACGCGGGCCTGGTCGATCACGGCCTGCTGAGCCGTCATCTTCGCGGTGACGTCATCGACTGTGGCCTGAGCCGCCGACTCGGTGGCCGACGAGGAGTCGGTTCCCGCGACGATACCTGTGGCCGCCTGGTTCTCGAGCTCGGCGACCTTGGCGGATGCCGCGTCGAGCGCGATCTTCTCCGGCCCGGACTCCAGCGCCTCCTGGTCGGACTGCGACTGGGTGATGTTGGTGGAGGCGACCTCGCGCGCGATGTCGTTGTGGAAGATCTGCAGCACGAGCGGCTCGGCCACGACGAACCCGATGATCGCGGCCATGATCACTCGCGGGATGGCGAGCCCGATGAGGCGCCAGACGTTTCTCGTCGAGCTCATGGTCGACGTGAGGAAGCGGTCGAGGTTGAAGATGATGAGCGCCCAGACCAACGCCAGCGGCACGGCCAGCCAGACGGCCGCCTGCACACCGGTGGTCAGGGCGAACAACATCGAGATCGCGGACACCAGAGCGGTACCTGCGAGCACGAAGAACATCTGCACGAAACGGGGCGTCTCACCGGGGACCCGGTCCAGGATCTCGCCCTCCGCACCACCGAGGATCGCGAGCGTGCGGGCGCGCGAGCCCGGAGTGCGCGGTTCGCGCGGCGTGCGAGGGCGACGGACACGGGGCGCACGCGGAGGCTTCACCGTGGCGGATTCCTCCGGGACGGTCTCTTCTGCTGTGCGGGCACCGGCGATCGGGGTCGCCTCGGCCGAAGACGCGTCTCGGGCGGCGTCTTCCGTTCCGGTGGGCTCGAACTCACGCAGGAAGTCGAGGTCATCCGTGACGGCGTCGGGTTCGCTGTCGAGGATGATCCGACCCTGCGAGTCGTAGCGACCCGGTCGATGGGCGGAATAGGGCATTCGAACAATCTACGAAAGATCGCCTGTGGAAAACGTGGAAGAGCCCTTTGAGTGACTCACAGGTTGGCTCAGCCGACCCCACGTTCGAATCGCGCAATTGGCTCCATCCGGGGCGAACTTCGAGCCATTCGCGCGATTCGGAACCCGGGAAGGGGCTCAGCCGGCCGGGAGCAGCCGGTCGAGCGTGGCCGTGTAGGTGGCGAGCGCAGCGTCGAGCGTGAAGTGCCCGGCGGCGGCGAGTGTGCCCAGCCCGTGGATCAGTCCCCACAGCGCCACGGCGTCGGTCGGGCGGTCGAGGCCCGCGGCGACGGCAGCCCGGGCGAGCACGGCTTCGAGTCCGTCGATCAGCGGGGCCATCGTCGGAGTGGGCGCCCCGGGGATGCAGACTGTGGGGTCGTACACGGCATCGAACGCGTGCGGGTGCTCGACGGCGAAGCGGATGTAGGCGCCACCACCGGCGGTGAGCGCGGCCTCGGGTGTCGACGCGGACTCGGTCGCCGTGCGCACCTGTTCGAGGAGGTCGGCCATGCTGCGTTCGGCGATCGCCTTGAGCAGTCCGAGCCGGTCGGAGAAGTGGTGGTACGGGGCGTTGTGACTGACGCTCGCGGCACGAGCGACCTCGCGCAGGCTGATCTCGGCTGCGGGCATGCGCTCCAGCAGCTGCATCGCGGCGTCCTCCAGCGCGCGTGCGAGATCGCCGTGGTGGTAGCCGTCCTTCGAACTTGACATGCGCAACATCCTCTCCTATCTTGACAGTGTCCACCAGCTTGACACTGTCCAGATAGGAACCTGACATGCCCGCACTCGTGATCGACGGCCACCCCGACGCCCGCTCCCTGACCGCGTCACTCGCGCAGCGCTACGCGGCGGGGCACGGCGACGCCCGCGTGCTCGCCCTGCGCGACCTCGACTTCGACCCGAGCCTGCGCTTCGGCTATCGCGAGCGCATGACGTTGGAGCCCGACCTCGTCGAGGCGAAGCGGGCACTGCAGGAGGCCGACACCGTGGTCATCGCGACCCCTTTGTGGTGGGGTTCGGTCCCGGCGCTGCTCAAGGGCTTCTTCGACAGGGCCCTGCTGCCGCAGCAGGAGTACCGCTACAACAAGCTCGGCCTGGTCGACGGGCTGCTGCCGGCGCGCCACGGCAGGCTGCTCCTGCTGGCGGACACGCCCTGGTACTTCGTGCCGTTCACGGGACTTCCCGCACAGACCCATGTCGCCCGCGGCACCATGCGCTTCTGCGGGATCCGCTCGGTGCGCACGCACCGCATGCTCGGTGTGAAGGACGCGACGCCCGCAACCATCGACCGGTGGCTCGACCACGCAGAACGACTCGGCGCCGCGGATGGACGCCGCGACGGTGTCCGTCAGCCCATCGCCGCGGGGTCTCAGCCCATCGCGGCGGAAGCCGCCTCGTCCTCGGTCGTGGCGACGAGCTGACCGCACGCCCCGTCGATCTCCTTGCCGCGGGTGTCGCGGAGGGTCGTCGGGATGCCGGCGTCGTTGAGCCTGCGCACGAACTCGTCCGTCACATCCTTGTCCGACGACGTCCAGATGGAGCCGGGGGTCGGGTTGAGCGGGATCGGGTTCACGTGCACCCACCCGCGTCCGCGCTGGTTGAGCTTGTCCGCCAGCAGGTCGGCGCGCCAGGCGTGGTCGTTCATGTCCTTGATCAGCGCGTACTCGATCGAGACGCGACGACCCGTCTTGGCGTAGTAGTCGTAGGCCGCGTCGAGGGCCTCGTCGACCTTCCACCGCGAGTTCACCGGGATGAGCTCGTCGCGCAGATGGTCGTCCGGGGCGTGCAGCGAGAGGGCGAAGGTCACCGGGATGCCCTCATCGGCGAGCTTCTTGATGGCCGGCACCAGGCCGACCGTCGAGACGGTGATGCCGCGAGCGCTCATACCGAGGCCGTCGGGCTGCGGGGCGACCATCGTGCGCACGGCGTCCATCACGCGCTTGTAGTTGGCGAGCGGCTCACCCATGCCCATGAAGACGATGTTCGAGACGCGGTCCATGCTGTGGTCGTCGGCCTTCTTGCCGCCGAGGCCGCCCTCGGCGATCAGCCGGTTGGCGCGCACGATCTGCTCGACGATCTCCGCGGTCGACATGTTGCGAGTCAGTCCCGCCTGTCCGGTCGCGCAGAACGGGCAGTTCATGCCGCACCCGGCCTGGCTCGAGACGCACAGCGTGATGCGACCCGGGTAACGCATGAGCACCGACTCGACCAGCGCACCGTCGTGCAGGCGCCACAGGAACTTGATCGTGTCACCGCGGTCGGTCTCGAGGCGACGCACCTCGGTGAGCAGCGGCGGCAGCATCCCGGCGACGAGCTGCTCCCTGGTGTCCGCGGGGAGGTCGGTCATCTGCTCGGGGTCCGACGTGTAGTGCCGGAAGTAATGCGTCGCGAGCTGCTTCGCGCGGAAGCCGGGCAGGCCGAGCTCCTTCACCTTGTCGATGCGCTCGGCGGGGGTGAGGTCGGCGAGGTGCACGGGCGGCTTGCCGCGCTTGGGGCTCGCGAACTGCAGGAGCGGGCGCCCTTCGGCATCCTTCTGCTGCGTCCAGCCCTCGGTCGCAGGGCGCACCTGCGGCTTCTTGGTCTCGCGGATGGCCCCCGAACGCGACGACGCGGGTGCTGCGGGGCGCGTCTCGCGCGTGCGGGGAGTCTCGGTCATACCTTCCAGGGTACGCGGTGGCGGATGGGAAGACCCCGGGCGCGAGGGACCGCCTCCCTAGACTGAGCCCATGGATGCCGTGCTGTGGATCATCGCGATCGTCGTCGGCCTGATCGTGATCGTCGCGGTCCTCGCCGTGTCCGTCCGAGGGATGCGCCCGAAACTCCCCGATCCTCCGTTGTTCTCCACGGCTCCGCACGCCGCCCCTCCCCCCTCCGCCGCGACGACTCCAGGGCTGACCCCGGAGGTCGTCGCCGAGGTCGACCGCCTCGTGGTGGCAGGTCAGAAGATCCACGCCATCAAGGTCTACCGCGATCACTCCGGCGTCTCGCTCAAAGAGGCGAAGGACCGCATCGAGCACTGGTCGGTCAGCACGACGGCTCCGCACCCCGCGGCCGTCTCGCACACGACCGCGCCGCATTCGTCGATCACTGCGACTCCTTCGTCGGTCCGCGCCTCGCTGCCGCCGTCGGTGGCCTCGACGATCGACGCGCAGGTCGCGGGCGGCTCAGCCATCGCGGCGATCAAGACCCTCCGTGAGCACACGGGGCTCGGACTCAAGGAATCCAAGAACGTGATCGACGCCTGGCCGCACACCCACGCCTCCTGATCGAGTTGTCATTACAGGCTGCGCCCGGGAGAATGGACGAGCCCGCCCGATGAAGGAGCCCCATGCCCGACCGTCTCGACCGCGCCCGCACGACCGGCATCCTCGCCGTCCTCCGCGCACCCTCCCCTGAACTGGCCATCGAGGCCTCGGAGGCGATCATCCGCGGCGGGGTCACGGGCATCGAGGTGACCTTCTCCACTCCCGACGCGCCCGCCGTCATCCGCGAGCTCATCGCCCGCCACGGCGACGCCGCCTATGTCGGGGCCGGCACCGTCACCACTGCCGCGCAGGCCGAGCAGGCTGCCGATGCGGGAGCCGAGTTCCTCGTGAGCCCCGGCACCCTGCCGCACCTCACGCGCAGCATGCTCGACACGGGACGGGTCGTGATGACCGGCGCCATGACCCCGACCGAAGTCATGGGCGCACTCGAGCTCGGCGTCGACGTCGTGAAGATCTTCCCCGCATCACTCGGTGGACCGTCGTACCTCGGCGCCCTGCGCGGACCGTTCCCCGACGCCCCGCTGATGCCCACCGGCGGAGTGAACCCCGACAACCTCGCCGCCTGGTTCGCCGCCGGAGCGGTCGCCGTCGGTGCGGGCGGAGACCTGGCGAACGGCGCATCGATCAAGAACGCCGACTGGATCGACATCGAGCAGCGCGCGGCACGGTTCGCCGCGGCACTCACCGCCACGCGCGGCTGAGCACGATGCGATAGATCGCCACACTCCGGATCGTTTGGTATACCGGATGCATGGGTGCGCGACGGATGCTGTCGATCGGCGCCGTCGCGATCGTGTTGCTGACCGCGACCGGCTGCACGTCGGCCACGCCTCCGTCGGCGCCTGATCCGCGCTCGTCGACCCAGGAGTCCGTCATGACCGATGCCACCCGCAGTCTGCTCGCCGCCGCAGCGACGGGAGATGCCGTCGCCGCCCGGAAGGCCATCGACGAAGGCGCGGACATCGAGGCGCGGGGGTCCGGCGGTATGACCGCACTGATCGCCGCGACGAAGGCCGATCACGTCGACGCGGCACGCGTGCTCATCGACGCAGGCGCTGATGTGAACGCCAAGGATGACATCCAGGACTCCGCCTACCTCTACGCCGGTGCGCGTGGGCACGACGAGATCCTCCTGATGACGCTCGACAACGGCGCCGACCTCACGAGCACGAATCGCTTCGGCGGCACAGCGCTGATCCCGGCCTCCGAACGCGGGCTCCTCTCGACGATCGACATCCTGCTGGAGGCCGGTGTCGACCCGAACCACATCAACAACTTGAACTGGACGGCGCTGCACGAGGCGATCGTGCTCGGCGACGGCTCATCCACCTACGTCGAGGTGGTGCGGGCGCTCATCGACGGCGGAGCGGACACGAGCATCCCCGACGGGGACGGCGTGCTCCCGATCGAGCTCGCCAAGGCGCGGGGCTACGACGCGATCGTGGACGAGCTCCAACGATGATCCTGCTCGAACCGTGGGCCTGGACTGCGCTCGCGGTGGCCGCGGTGACGATCGGCATCTCGAAGACGGCACTCCCCGGCGGAAGCATCCTGGCCATCGCCCTGTTCGCCGCGGTGCTGCCCGCCCGCACCTCGACAGCCGCGACTCTGCTGCTGTTGATGGTCGGCGACCTGTTCGCCCTGACCGCCTACCGTCGGCACGCCCACTGGCCCACGCTCCTGCGACTCGCGCCCGCGGTCATCGCCGGCCTGCTGGTCGGGTTCGCGTTCCTCGCCTTCGCCGGCGACGGCGTGGTCCGACGGGCGATCGGTGTGATCCTGCTGCTGATGATCGCCGTGACGCTGTGGCGACGGTGGCGGCAGAGCAGGGCGGACGAACTGGCTCCCCCGTCGAGCGGCATCGTCTTGGCGGGCGCCTACGGAACCCTCGGCGGCTTCACCACCATGGTCGCCAACGCCGGAGGCCCGGTCATGTCGATGTACTTCCTGGCCACCCGCACCCCCGTGCAGGTGTTCCTCGGCACGTCCGCCTGGTTCTTCGCCATCATCAACGTGCTCAAGGTACCCTTCCTCGCGGGCCTCGGACTGTTCGAGACGCCCGTGCTGCTGATGGACGCCGTGCTCGCCCCGCTCGTCGTCGTCGGTGCGCTCCTCGGACTACGTGTCGCCCGCCGCATGGATCAGCGCGTGTTCGACCGCATCGTGATCGCCCTTACGATCGTCGGCGCGGTGTACCTCCTGTTCTGACCACACCCACACCACGCGCCCTCACCCCCCTCCCGCCAAGACGGAGGCCGAAACGGAGACGAACCAGGTTCAGTGCGGCGTGGCGTCGCCCGACACGCGGCCCTGACGTCGGATGGTCTCTGTTTCGGCCTCCGACTTCGGCCTCCGACTTCGGGCAGCTGCGGCAGCAGGGAAGCTCAGTCGAGGAAGATGTCCGGGAACAGGGCGGTGTCGGGGGTGCCGGGGATCGCCGCATAGCGGGAGAAATCGGTCACGCCGTCGGCTTCGAGCACATCCTCCACGATGAGGGTCTGCCCCGTGTACGACGCGGCGGGCTTGAGCAGCACGGCATAGGCGGCGTCCGCGTAGATGTCGGGCGTGCGGCTCGCGGCCATGACCTTGTCGCCGCCGAGCAGGTTCTGCACCGCGGCGGTGGCGATCGTGGTGCGCGGCCAGAGCGTGTTGGCGGCGATCCCGTCGCGGGCGAACTCGGCGGCAAGACCGAGCGTCGCCATCGTCATGCCGAACTTCGCGAGGGTGTAGCCGGTGTGCGCGCCGAGCCACTTCGGGGACGGGTTCAGGGGCGGCGACAGCGAGAGGATGTGCGGGTTCTCGGCATCCTTCAGGATCGGCACCGCCGCGCGGGAGAGCATGAACGTCCCGCGCACGTTGACGTCCTGCATCAGGTCGTACTTCTTGGCGTTCAGGTCGAGCGAGCGCGAGAGATCGATGACGCTGGCGTTGTTGATCACGATGTCGATGCCGCCGAACTCGCCCTGCGTCTTCATGACCGCTTCGGTGATGTCGTCGTCGACTCGGACATCGCCGATGATCGGCAGAGCCTGGCCGCCCGCCGCGCGGATCTGCTCGGCGGCGGTGTGGATCGTGCCCTCGAGCTTCGGATGCGGGGTATCGGTCTTCGCGAGCATGGCGATGTTCGCACCGTCGGCGGCCGCCCGCAGTGCGATCGCGAGGCCGATGCCGCGGCTGCCGCCCGACATCAGGATGGTCTTGCCGGCAAGGGACATGGGTTCTCCTTGGTTCTCGATCACGAAGGGAGGGACGCCGCGGACTCAGCGCGGGGCCATGCGGATGGCGCCGTCGAGGCGGATGGTCTCGCCGTTGAGGTAGCCGTTCTCGACGATCTGCTGCACGAGGGCCGCGTACTCGTCGGGGCGGCCGAGACGGGAGGGGAAGGGCACCTGCTGGCCGAGGGAGTCCTGGGCGGCCTGCGGGAGTCCCATGAGCATCGGCGTCTCCATGATGCCGGGGGCGATCGTGCAGACGCGGATGCCGTGGCGGGCGAGTTCTCGCGCCACCGGCAGGGTCATGGCGTGCACGCCGCCCTTGGACGCGGAGTAGGCGGGCTGGCCGATCTGCCCGTCGAACGCGGCGACGCTCGCGGTGTTCACGATGACGCCACGCTCCTCGTCGTGCAGTTCGTTCGTCGCGATGACGGCGGCGGCCTGCGAGATGACGTTGAACGTGCCGACGAGGTTGATGCGGATCACACGCTCGAAGTCGGCGAGCACGGCGGGGTTGCCCTCACGGTCGAGCACCTTGGCGGGCGGAGCGATCCCGGCGCAGTTCACGACCACGCGCAGCGGAGCCGCCGACTGTGCGGCCGTGACAGCCGCACGCACCTCCTCGGCATCGGTCACGTCGGCTGCGACGAACAGACCGCCGAGCTCGTCCGCGACCTCGGCGCCCTTGGACGAGGCCAGGTCGATGATCGTCACGTGTGCACCCGCGGCGACCAGCCGTCGCGCCGTGGCGAGCCCGAGTCCGGAGGCTCCGCCGGTGATGAGTGCACCCTGTCCGCTGATCTGCATCTGATGTTCTCCTTCGAACGCCGTCGTGCGACATGCCGTGATGGAACGCAGTATCAGCCTACGTGGTTCTTGGTTTCACCACGACTCTGGGCGACTGCGTCGCGACCGAGCATAGTTCCCGTCGCCCACCCGAAGGAACGCGATAAGCCGTGGGAGTAGGATCCGGAGAATGCGCCGCCCGCCCGGGATCCACCGATCCACGGCGACTGTCGACCAGCCGGTGATAATGCGCCTCATTACCACCGTGAGCCTGGCGCTCCTGCTCCTCTTCGCCTTCGCGGTGACCGCACACGGCGATGCCGGGGAGAACGGCGCGGCCCCCTCCCTCGCCGCTGTGGCCATCGACGCGTTCGACGACGCCGCGTTCGAGGGCACGGGCGAACGGGACGAGGTCCAGACGCAGGTCGCCCTTCCGTCCCCCGGCACGAGCGCCCTCGTCGGCACCGCACTCTGCGTTCTCGGGGTGCTGTGCGGCCTCGCCGCGATGCTCCTGGTGTCTCGCGTGCTCCGGCGCCCCGGACAGCTCTCGACCATCCGGGAGAGGGCGCGCTCGCTGCCCTCGGATCCGGCTTCTCCCCTGCACCCCCGCGTGACCGCGGTCTCCCTGATCCAGCTCGGCCTCTCCCGAACCTGATCGTCGACGCGCCGTCATCAGGACGGCGCCTTCCCTCGGCGTCGCGCGGCTCCACGGCTCGCTGCCTCGAAAGGCACGCCCCGGTATCCGGATCGCGCCCGCTCCCACCCGGAATCTCGCGACCCCTCGTGACGGCATCCGACGCCATGCCCGTGCTGACCCTGAGAACCCGTGCTGACCCTGAGAAGGAGAACCCATGAAACGCACATCGAACCACGACGGACCGCTCACACCGGATAGGCGAGGACGGTGAGCCGGTCAGTCGGCGTCGCCTCTGGGCCTCCGGTCCGCACAGCGATCGCTGCAGCTGCCCTCAGCGCTCTGCTCATGCTCCTCCCTGTGGAGCCGGCGATGGCCGGGGAGCAACGCAGTGTCGCCGACACCCAGAGCCGTACAGCGGCCTCCGCTTCACCTCCCGCTGCCGCCCCGGCCCCGGCCCCGACTCCGACTCCGACTCCGACTCCGACTCCGACTCCCACCACCGGCACCACGCATGAGCAGCAGAACGGCGAACAGCGGGTGCAGCGCACCGATCTCGGCTTCCTCGGCGTCGCCTTCCTCTTCGGGATCGGTTTCCTCCTCGCGGCCGGAGCGCTCGGCGTTCTCGCCTCGGCGCGCGCGCGGCGTCGGCGCGACCGTGCGGAGACCGTTGCCGGGAAGGAGGGTTCCGGTGTTGCGTGAGAACAGTCCCCGATACGGGATCGCCTTCGTCGTCGCCGGCACCATCGTGCTCATCGACCAGGCGAGCAAGGCCGCCGCGATCGCAGGGCTCAGCGGGACGGAGCGGATACCCCTGCTGGGTGATGTGCTGGGTCTGCAGCTCGCCTTCAACCCCGGCGCGATCCTGTCGCTCGGGTCAGGGGCGACGTGGGTGCTGACCGCGGTGGGAGTGGGTGCGGTGATTGCACTGTTCGTCGCCGCGACCCGCGCCCGCACGAAGGTGCGGGCCTGGGGGTTGGGCCTCATCCTCGGAGGTGCCATCGGAAACGTGCTCGACCGTCTGCTCGCACCTCCCGGATTCGGTCGCGGTCACGTCACCGACTTCCTCGCGTACGGGAACTGGTTCATCGGGAACCTCGCCGATGTCGCCCTCGCGATCGGGGGTGTCTTCCTCGTCGTCGGGCTCCTGTCCGACCAGCGTGCGGCAGCGCGGACGAGGCAGACCATCGACCGACCGGACGGCTCGCGGGAGGACTCGACCGGATGAACGACTGGATGCCCGATGCACCGCCGACCTTGTCCGACTTCCTCACACCGGTCTTCCTCATTCCGGCCGCGGGACCGTTCCCCCTCCTGCCCCTGGTCGCGGCAGTGCTGGCGGTCGCCTATCTGGCCGGTGCACTCCGGTTGCGGCGACAGCACCGTCGGTGGCCCGTGTGGCGAACCGTCGTCTTCCTCCTGGGATGCCTCGCGCTCGCAGCCACCACGGGCCTCGGGGTCGAGGTGTACGGCTATGCCCTGATGTCGGTGTTCATGTTCCAGCAGCTCACCCTGATGATCGCCGTCCCTCCGCTGCTGGTGCTCGGTTCGCCGGGCACGCTCCTCCTGCGGGCGACACCGCACCGCGGGTGGGGCTCCGCGGTGCTGCGTATCGCGCACGGAGGGCTCCGCAGCAGGATCTACCGGTGGATCCTGAGCCCGTGGATCGCGCTGCCGGTGTACCTGATCGCGTTCTACGGCCTGTACCTGGCTGGCCTCGCCGACCGTGTGCTCGCAGCGCCCGGAGGCCACCTCGCCCTGGAGGTCGGGTTCCTCGTCGTCGGCATCCTCTTCGCCATCCCCGTGCTGAGCTCCGACCCGCTCCCGGTGCGGCTCGGCCACGGCGGTCGGGCCCTGGACGTCTTCGCGGAAGCGGCCCTGCACGCATTCTTCGGTGTCTTCCTGATGATGGCGACCACGATGCTCGTCGACTACTTCATCGCACCGACTCTGGCACTCGGGGTGAATCCGCTCGAAGACCAGCAGCTGGCAGGCGGGCTGGCATGGTCATACGGCGAAGCCCCGACCCTGCTGATGCTCGTCTACGTGATGCACCGGTGGTTCCGCGACGACACGGCCCGCGCCGCTGCCGCCGACCGTTATGCGGATGCGCACGGCACGACCGAGCTCGACGCCTACAACGCCTATCTGGAGGGCCTCCGTGACGACCGCCGCTGAGCCGGTGCAGTGCCCGTCGGGCAGGATGGACGGATGAGCATTCCCTCTGCTTCCCTCGACGTGCCGATGAAGGTTCGCGAGCTCGCGCGCGGCGCCGCGCTCGTGCCGGTCTGGCTCAACGGGATCGGCGGGCTGACCTTCCGCACCGACGACGGGCGGTACATCAAGTGGGGCCCGCTCGACGACGAGGCGAACATGCGCGACGAAGCCGAGCGCATGCGGTGGGCACGCACCTGGCTCCCTGTGCCAGAGGTGCTCGACCAGGGGCAGGACGACACGCATGAGTGGCTCGTGACGGTCGCGCTGGATGCGAGCAGCGCCATCGACCCCCGCTGGGCTGACCGCCCGGAGACCGCGGTACGCGCGGTCGGGGCGGGCCTGCGGATGCTGCACGACACGCTGCCCGTGGCCGAGTGCCCGTGGGAGTGGAGCACGGAATGGCGGATCGCCAACGCCGCCGACCGCGGCACGATCGTGCCCGAGGATCTGCTCCAGGCGCCGACGATCGACCGGTTGGTGGTGTGTCACGGCGACGCCTGCATGCCGAACACTCTCCTCGACGCTCAGGGCCGGCCCGCCGCGTTCGTGGATCTCGCCGCGCTCGGAGTCGCCGACCGCTGGGCCGACATCGCGGTGGCGTCGATGAGCACGATGTGGAATTTCGGCGAGGGCTGGGAGGACACGCTCATCGAGGCGTACGGGGTCGAACCCGACCGTGAGCGTCTCGAGTACTACCGTCGCCTTTGGAACGAGACGTGAGCATCGCGCCCGACGCACGGCCCCGTGTGCTCGGTCCGGTCGTCGACGACATGACCCGCTGCGTGCACTATCGGGGCCCGACCGACATCATCGCGATCCGCTTCGCCTGCTGCGGCGAGTACTACCCGTGCCACCGCTGCCACGAGGAGACCGCGGAGCATCCCGCACAGCAGTGGGCGCCGGATCAGCACGGCACGAAGGCGATCCTCTGCGGCGCGTGCGGGCACGAGCTCACGATCGCCGAGTACTTCACGGTGACGGCGTGCCCGCAGTGCGCCGGCCTGTTCAACGAGCGGTGCGCGCTGCACCGGGAGCTGTACTTCCAGGTCGATCCGAGCTAGCTCCACACGAAGCGGAACGTCCCGACGAGCACGGCGGCGGCGAGGGCGAGCGCCATGATCGCGATCCCGCCGACCACGGCCACCGCATCCCGCGGGTGCAGCCGGGAGGGACGCGACCAGGTGCGCGGGATACCGGAGCCGAAGCCCCTCGCCTCCATCGCGAGCGCCAGCTTGGAGCCGCGCCGCACCGCGAACACGAGTAGCACGAACGCCATCGAGAAGAACCGTCGCAGCACACCCTTGTCGCCCACACCGCGCGCGCGACGGGCCAGACTCATGGTGCGCCAGTCGTCGAGGAAGAGCCCCAGCATGCGCGTGCCGGCGAGGATGCCCAGCACGAAGCGGCTGGGGAGTCTGGCCACCTGCGCCAGCGCATCGGCGAGCTCGGTCGGGTCGGTGCCGCCGAACAGCAGGATCGTGGGGAGCCCGAGCGCGATCACTCGCAGACTCACCGCGATCGCGAGCGTGATGGAGTCGTCGCTGATCGTCGCGAAGCCGAACGTCCAGTAGATGCGCCCGGCCGGCTCGGCGTACAGCAGCATGCTCACACCCGCGATCGGGGCGAAGATCGCGATCGGCAGCAGGCGCTTCAGCACCGTCGACAGACGCAGCCCCGTCAACGGCAGGCAGAGCAGTTGCAGGACGATCGCCGCCAGCGCGCTCGTGATGTCGATGGAGGCGAACAGCGGCACGGACAGCAGCAGGGCGAGCAGCAGCTTCGTCACCGGGTTCACACCGTCGAGCCAGACCGGGCGCACGGTCTCGGTCGCCGTCACGACGACGAGCCCAACTCGATGCGATGACCGCCCAGGTGCCGGATCACCGCGTCGTCGTGCGTGACCGCGATGATCGATCGGCCGCGCGCGATCTCCTCCTGAAGCAGGGCGACGAGCGAGATCCATCCGCGACGGTCCTGTCCGAACGTCGGCTCGTCGAGCACGATCACCTCCGGCGCCCCGGCCAGCACGGTCGCCACCGACAGTCGCCGCTTCTGCCCTCCGGAGAGCGTGAACGGGTTGGCGAGGGCGAGGGGGGCGAGGCCGAGACGTTCGAGCAGATCGTCGACGACGGCATCCGTCTTCGCCCGGTCCCAACCGAGCGCCCGCGGGCCGACCGCGAGCTCGTCGCGAAGGGTCTGGGCGAGGAACTGGTGCTCCGGCTCCTGGAACACCATCCCGATGCGGGTGAGCAGCTCGCGCGAGGTCCAGCGGATGGGGCGCGTCCCCTTGCGCCCCGCCAGCTCGGGCGACGAGCGCACTTCTCCGTCCAGCTCCGGGATGAGTCCGGCGAGCGTGAGGGCGAGCGTCGACTTGCCCGCGCCGTTCGGCCCGGTGATCACGGTGGCGTTCGCCCTCGGCACGCGCAGGTCGAGCCCACGCTGCACCGGTGCCCCCTGCTCGCGACCGATCGTCAGGCCAGATGCGGTGAGCGCGTCCAGGGCCGGAACCTGCTCCAGCACGGGGAGGTCGATCCCCCGGTCGGGCACCCACACGCCGGCATCCGCGAGCACGTCGCCGTAGGCCGCGAACACCTGGGCCGGCTCTCCGTCGGCGAGCAGTCCGCCGTCGGCTGCGAGCACGATCACCCGCGTCATCAGATCGACCCAGATCGGTGTGCGGTGCTCGACCACGATCAGCGTCGCCCCGGAAGCGCCGACCGCACGTTCGACACTCGCCCGCACCTCGCGCACACCTTCGGGGTCGAGGTTCGCGGTCGGCTCGTCGAGCAGCAGCAGCCCTGGACGCATCGCGAGCACACCGGCCAGCACGAGACGCTGCTTCTGTCCGCCGGACAGTGCCTTCGTCGGACGCTGCAGCGGCACATCGAGTCCGACAGCATCCAGCGCTTTGGAGACACGGCTGGGGATCTCGGACGCCGGCACGCCCAGGTTCTCGCACCCGAACGCGACGTCGTCGCCGACCTTCGACAGCACGATCCCCGCATCGGGGTCCTGCAGGACGAGTCCCACCTGTCCGTGCCGCGATTCGGGGGCGGCACCGTCGATGCGGAGCGACCCCGTGCGCACGCCCTCGTCGTCGCCGCCGAGGACACCGGCGAGGCCCGCGAGCAGCGTGGACTTCCCGGCGCCGGATGCACCGAGCAGCAGCACCCGCTCACCCGGTTCGATCGTGAACGAGACGTCCTCGACGGCGGGCAGCCTCCGACCGGCGTACCGCCAGCCCCAGCCCGCAGCCTGCACGCGGGCCGGGGCGGCGATGGTCACGGTCAGACCTCGCGCACGTGCTCTCGCCCGACGGCGAAGCGGTTCAGTGCACCGGTGACGGCGAGGGCGCGCACCAGCAGCCACCCGACGACACCCGCCAGGATCGCTCCGGAGACGACCACGCTGACCAGGTAGATCGTGTTGAACTCGACGGACTTGAGGATGTTCGGTGAGCTGCCGTAGAACAGCTCGAACACCCAGGCGGCGACCGCGGCCCCGACACCGGCGAGCGCGGCGACGGCGATCCCGAAACGACGGTAGAAGAACAGGGCGAAGATGATCTCCGCGCCGAGACCCTGCACGATGCCGGACAGCACGGTCGAGACGCCCCACACGTTGCCGATCAGCATGGACACGATCGCAGCGACGAGCTCGACGACCAGCGCCGCGCCTGGCTTGCGGATCACGAGCCCGCCGACGACGCCGCCGAGCAGCCAGATGCCGACGGCGATGCCGCCGAGACCGGGGGTCAGAGCGTCGGCCGCGCCGAACCAGGCATAGCCGATCGTGTTCCATCCCCAGAAAACGAGGCCGATCGCGACGCCGAGGACAGCGGCGACGACGATGTCGACGACGCGCCAGCGCCAGATCGATGTGCGGTTCGGGTCCTGTGCGGCGGCGGATGCCTGCTGCGTGGATGCGGCCGTAGGCGTACTCATCTGAACTCCTCCCTGCGCTGGCATGACCCAGATCAGGTTCGACGGTCGAAGCGCGATTCGCTCCCTCTCAGCCCGGCTCGCCGGACTCCCGTGGTTGTGGTGACGATCCTACCGTCGGCGACACCCCCGTAGCGACAAGGCGCCGGCGCCACGGAACACGCCCGGGATTGGGTACCGTAAACGAGTGACCGCTTCAGATCCCGCCGACGAGGCGACGGGCGTCGTCGGCGGGATCTGAAGCGGTCACTCGTTTACGG
>NZ_JYIV01000006.1 GCF_000956405.1 Microbacterium oxydans | reverse complement strand
CGCCCCCACCGCGTCGTCCGCCGCCGCCCCAGCCGCCTCCACCGCCCCAGTCCTGGTCCTGCGGCCGGGAGGAGTCGATGTCACGCTGAGCCAGTTGCAGGGCCTCGGATGCCAGATGCGCCACTCGTCGCGCCTGGACGAGCGCTGCCTCCCGCGTGTCCTCTGCCGGCAGCAGGTCGGAGAGATCCACGCGCAACCGCTCCGCCTCCGCGAGCCGGGTGCGGGCGTCAGCGCCGATCCACCCGCGATGGCCCGAGATGAGTCCTCGGGCGACGCCCAGCTGGCGGTCGGCGTCGTCGATCGCGTGCTGCACCTGGGCGAGGCTCGGAAGGGGGTTCTCCGCCCGATGACGCGCTTTGGCGATCGCCTCGTCGAGTGCGGAGTTGGCGTCGCGGAGCTGCGACAGCTCCGCGAACGGGTCGTTCGGCTGCCCGGATGGCGTGAGCGCGGCCAATGCTCTCTGCAGCTCCGCGACGGCCTCGGCGACGGCGGGGACGTTCGGTGCCGTCCGAGCCGCGATGAGGTCGCCGCGGGAGTCGGCCACGACCTCGGCGAGGGTGGATTCCGCGCGCAGCGCCTCGATCTCGAAGTCCTCCACCGCGTCGAGCAGTGCAGACGCACGCCGGGTGGCTTCTGTCGCCGTCTCGAGCGCGACGTTCGCCTCCTCGTTCTGCTTCGCCGCTCGACGGCGCTCCGACACGTCGGCGCTGTGGATCGCGAAGCTGATGAGCTGCTCCGCCTCGGCGGCGCTGGCGGTGATCTGGTGCATGGCGGAATCGGCGTACCGCGCCGACAGGCGGGCGATGGCTTCGCTGGTCTGCGGGATCCGGGCGCTCAGCGCTGCGGCGTCGGCACGCACCTGCGCGATGATCTCGGGTGCGCGACGCACCTTGGCGACGGACTCGGCGAGCACCGAGGTCTTCTCGTCGAGCAGGTCCTGAGCCCAGTCGCAGAGCTGGAGGATGCGCGCGTTGCGGGTACGCAGCTCCTCGTCGGTGTCCGGGATCTCGTCGTGGTTCAGCTGGTGCAGCTGGAAGGCTTCGCGCAGGTGTGTCCGGACAGCGGCGAGTGCCCGGCGCAGATCGGCCGTGAGCGATTCGCCGAGTTCGGCCTCCGCGAAGGCGAGCTCATCGGAGGTGGTGCGGATCCTCTCGTCAGCGCTGACCAGAGCCTGCTCGGCGCGACGTGCGAGATCGGCGTCCTGTGCGGCGAGTTCTTCCTGTTCGCGCTTGCGTCTGCCCCAAAATCCAGCCATGAACCGATCCTAGTTTCCCGGGCGCCTGGAGTGGCTGAGCATCCGCTCGGGGCGAACAGCGAGCCTCTCCGAGCGAGCGGCTCCGACGTCGGTCAGTGCACCGGGATCGCGTCGGCCATCGATGTCTCGTCCCTCGGCGTCTCGCCCTTCGCCGGCCGCCCCCGCTTGGGGCGGTCGACCGTGAGTTCGAGTGTCATCGCATGGCGCGGGTGCGCAGCCAGCCGCTGTGCCGCATGGTCCAGCCAGCGGATCTCGGCCTCCGCCGCGAAGATCATCGAGTCGGTCACGAGCGACCATGCGAGCTCCTCGGGGCTGTCGGCGTCCTGACGTTCCTGTCGCGCCCTCTGCAGTGCCTCCAGCTGTCGGACCGATGCGGACTTCTGGGACAGGATGGCGGCCGCGGGATCGACGCCCGGCAGCGTCGCGGCGACGGCGAGCTTGATCGCGAGCTCGTCCCTGGTGCCCTGGTGGCGTACGACGGGGGAGGAGAGCCAGGCCTCGACCTCCGTGTGTCCGGCGTCCGTGATCTGCCAGTACACGTGACCGCGGTCGTCGGCCTCCCCGCGTGAGACGAGTCCGTCGCGTTCGAGACGCTCGAGGGTGTTGTAGATCTGCCCGACGTTCAGCGGCCAGATCGAGCCGGTGCGTCGATCGAACTCGTGTCGCAGCTGGTATCCGTAGCAGGGGCCCTGCGCGAGGATGGCGAGCAGGCTCTGTCGTACCGACATCGTTCGTCTCCCGTAGCCGTGCGGTGGAATGAGATACCGAGTATATGGTTGCCGCGCGAAGCGAGGATCCGACGCGCGGTGTCGCCATGCAGGCGACGTGCAGGTCACAGGCCGGTAACATGGCGAAGTATGCCTGGCGTCGGGGTTCACCGACGGTCGGCGATTTACCCACTGACAGGGAGATGACATCCGTGGCCAATCCTCTTGAGAAGCTCCTGCGCGCGGGCGAGGGGCGGGTCATCCGCCGCCTGAATCAGGTCGTCAAGGCAGTGGGCGCGCTGGAAGAGGACATCTCCAAGCTCACCGACGATGAGCTGCGCAACGAGACCACCGAACTGCGTGCACGCTTCGAGAAGGGCGAGACGCTCGACCAGCTGATGCCCGAGGCGTTCGCCGCCGTGCGCGAGGCAGCGAAGCGCACGCTCGGTATGCGTGCCTACGACGTGCAGATCATGGGTGGCGCGGCGCTTCACCTCGGGAATATCGCCGAGATGAAGACCGGTGAGGGCAAGACGCTCGTCGCGACGCTGCCCGCATACTTGAACGCGATCGCCGGCAAGGGCGTGCACGTCATCACGGTCAACGACTTCCTGGCCAGCTATCAGGCCGAGCTCATGGGACGCGTGTTCCGCGCACTCGGCATGACCACAGGGATCATCGTCTCCGGGCAGACCCCTGCGGTGCGTCGTGAGCAGTACGCCGCCGACATCACCTACGGCACGAACAACGAGTTCGGCTTCGACTACCTGCGCGACAACATGGCCTGGCGCAAGGAAGACCTCGTCCAGCGCGAGCACTTCTTCGCGATCGTGGACGAGGTCGACTCGATCCTGATCGACGAGGCGCGCACCCCTCTCATCATCTCCGGCCCGTCGTCGGGCGAGGCGAACCGTTGGTTCGCCGAGTTCGCGAAGATCGCTCGCACCCTCGAGGTCGGCGAGGACTACGAGGTCGACGAGAAGAAGCGCACGGTCGGCGTCCTGGAGCCCGGCATCGAGAAGGTCGAGGACTATCTCGGCATCGACAACCTCTACGAGTCGGCCAACACGCCTCTGATCTCCTTCCTGAACAACTCGATCAAGGCACTGGCCCTCTTCAAGAAGGACACCGACTACGTCGTCATGAACGACGAGGTCATGATCGTCGACGAGCACACCGGCCGCATCCTGGTCGGACGCCGCTACAACGAGGGCATCCACCAGGCGATCGAGGCGAAGGAGGGCGTGCCGGTCAAGGCGGAGAACCAGACCCTCGCGACCGTCACGCTGCAGAACTACTTCCGCCTCTACGACAAGCTCGCCGGCATGACCGGTACGGCCGAGACCGAGGCCGCGGAGTTCATGTCCACGTACAAGCTCGGCGTCATCCCGATCCCGACCAACAAGCCGATGATCCGCAAGGACCAGTCCGATCTCGTCTACAAGAACGAGACGGCGAAGTTCGCGCAGGTCGTGGAGGACATCGCCGAGCGGCACGCCGAAGGCCAGCCCGTGCTGGTCGGAACGGTGAGCGTCGAGAAGAGCGAGTACCTGTCTCGACTGCTGGCGAAGAAGGGCATCAAGCACGAGGTCCTCAACGCGAAGAACCACGCGCGAGAGGCCGAGATCGTCGCCCGCGCCGGTCGCCTCGGCGCCGTCACCGTCGCCACGAACATGGCAGGACGAGGAACCGACATCATGCTCGGTGGAAACGCCGAGTTCCTCGCAGTCCAGGAGCTCAAGGGCAAGGGTCTCGACCCAGTGGAGACTCCAGACGAGTACGAGGTCGCGTGGGACGAGACCTATGAAGCGATGAAGGCCGTCGTCGCGGAAGAGGCCGAGAAGGTCATCGAGGCCGGCGGTCTCTACGTTCTCGGCACCGAGCGTCATGAGTCCCGTCGCATCGACAACCAGCTCCGCGGTCGTTCCGGACGCCAGGGCGACCCCGGTGAGAGCCGCTTCTACCTGAGTCTCACCGACGACCTGATGCGTCTGTTCCAGTCGGGCGCGGCCGAGGCGATCCTCGCCAGGACGAACTTCCCCGACGACGTGCCGATCGAGTCCGGGCTCGTCTCGCGTGCGATCCGCAGCGCTCAGTCGCAGGTCGAGTCCCGCAACGCGGAGATGCGCAAGAACGTCCTCAAGTACGACGATGTCCTGAACCGCCAGCGCGAGGCGATCTACGCCGACCGCCGTCAGATCCTCCAGGGCGACGACATCGCCGACCGGGTGCAGCACTTCATCGAGGACGCCATCAGCGGCGTGGTCCGCGACCACACCGGCGAGGGCCACAACGAGAGCTGGGACTTCGACGCGCTCTGGACCGAGCTCAAGACCCTCTACCCCGTGGGGGTGACGATCGACGAGGTCGTCGCCGAGGCTGCCGACCGCAAGGGCGGTATCGACGCCGACGGCCTCACCCGCGAGCTGCTCTCCGACGCCAAGATCGCCTACGAGGCCCGTGAAGAGGCCCTCGGCGAAGCGGCGACGCGTGAGCTGGAGCGTCGCGTCGTGCTGCAGGTGCTCGACCGCCGCTGGCGCGACCACCTCTACGAGATGGACTACCTCAAGGACGGCATCGGCCTGCGTGCGATGGCTCAGCGCGATCCGCTGATCGAGTACCAACGCGAGGGCTACGCGATGTTCCAGTCGATGATGGGACAGATCAAGGAGGAGTCGGTCGGCTACCTGTACAACCTCGAGGTCGAGGTGCGTCGTGCCGGTGACTCCCAGACGGCGGAGGTCGAGGCCAAGGGGCTCGCCACCGACGGGGGCGAGCAGCGTCTCGAGTACTCGGCGGCCAACGATGCGGGCGAGGTCGAGGTCCGCAACGATCGCGGCCAGGTCCAGCAGGCGGCGACGGATCGCGTGCGCCAGGCCGCTGCCCGCGCCCAGGCTCCGCAGAGCGAGCCGGAAGAGGCACCCCGAGGAGCATTCGGTCAGCGCACCGATGCAGAAGCTCCGGCCGCGGGCAACCGCGAGCAGCGTCGGGCACAGAGCAAGAAGAAGAAGTAGGACGTACGGAGAGGAGGGCCAGTCCGCGTGGATTGGCCCTCCTTTCGTCGCTGTAGGCTTGGCCGATGACCCCAACGCGCAACTTCGATCAGTCGTCGAAGCTCAAGAACGTCCTGTACGAGATCCGCGGAAACGCCCTCGTCGAGGCGGCGCGGCTGGAGGCGGAGGGTCACAAGATCCTCAAGCTCAACACCGGCAACCCGGCGATCTTCGGCTTCGACGCCCCTCACCAGATCGTGCGCGACATGCTGGCGGCGCTGCCGACCGCGCATGGATACAGCGACAGCAAGGGCATCATCTCGGCCCGACGCGCCGTGGTGAGCCGGTACGAGGAGATCGAGGGCTTCCCCCGGTTCGACCCCGATGACGTGTACCTCGGAAACGGTGTGTCCGAGCTCATCACCATGACGATGCAGGCGCTGCTGGACGAAGGCGACGAGGTCCTCATCCCGGCACCGGACTACCCGCTCTGGACGGCGATGACCAGTCTCGCCGGAGGCACCCCGGTGCACTACCTCTGCGACGAGGACGACGAGTGGCAGCCCGATCTCGAGGACATCCGCTCGAAGATCACACCGCGGACCAAGGCTCTCGTCATCATCAACCCGAACAACCCCACCGGCGTCGTCTACTCACGCCAGATCCTCGAGGGACTGGTGCAGATCGCCAGGGAGCATCAGCTGCTGTTGCTCTCCGACGAGATCTACGACCGGATCCTGTTCGACGGAGCCGTGCACATCCCCACGGCCACGCTCGCTCCCGACCTGCTGTGCCTGACCTTCAACGGCCTCTCCAAGACCTATCGGGTCGCGGGGTACCGGTCCGGCTGGATGGTCATCACAGGGCCGCAGGATCACGCCAAGGGCTTCCTCGAGGGGATCACGCTCCTGGCATCCACGCGCCTCTGCCCGAACGTGCCAGCGCAGCACGCTGTGCAGGCGGCGCTCTCGGGGGTGCAGTCGATCGAGGCTCTCATCGCGCCGACCGGCCGCCTCCACGAGCAGCGCGACATCGCATGGGAGGGTCTGGAGTCCATCCCCGGGGTCTCGTGCGTCAAGCCCCAGGGGGCGCTGTACGCGTTCCCTCGGCTCGACCCGAACGTGCACGAGATCAGGGACGACGCGCGGCTGGTCTATGATCTGCTGGTCTCGGAGCACATCCTCCTGGTCCAGGGCACCGGTTTCAACTGGGCGACTCCTGACCACCTCCGACTGGTCACTCTCCCCGAACCCCGAGTGCTGAGCGAAGCCGTCGAGCGACTGGGGAACTTCCTCTCGAGCTACCGGCAGTAGTCGTCGTCGCGGTGATCGACGCTGCCAGTCTGCGCACCGCGGCGACGAATGATGAACGGGGCGCGACGTCGGTCATGGGCCTGGCATGGAGGAGCGCCGCGTCCGCCGCGCGCTGATCGGACGGCAGGAAGACGATGTCCGTGATGCCGGCGAACCTCTCCAGGGTGCGCCGCACCTGACCCCGCGCATCGATCCCGAGCGGGCCTGGCCGCACCTGGTTGACCGCGACGATCACGGGCGTGGGGGAGGTGAGGCGGCGCAGCTCGGCATGATCGCGGAGGAACCTGCTGATGCCGAGCGGGTCGGCCGATGCGATCGCCACGATCAGATCCGCCTCCTCCAGAGCCGCCGTGGTCGCCGCGTGACGACGTGGTCCGGCGAGGTCGTACGTGACCTCATCGTCGGCATCGAACGCGTCGGCGACGTCGACGACGGTCTCCTCGATCCACCCGCGACAGGTGCGGAGCGCGGCGGTCAGGCGCGCAGACGACAGTTCGGGCCATCGGCTGGGGCGATTGATCCCCGGGAGGACCTCGACATCACCCCCGCTCGTCGTCACGGTCGTCGCGAGTCTCGTCAGCTCCGCGGAGTCGAGCGCGCCGCGCTCGGCCCTCCGGCAGGCTGCCGCGATACCGGGAGAGTCGTCGCCGAGACCGAGGAGCAGCGCGAGCGAGGGAGCGACGGTGTCAGCGTCGACCAGCGCGGTGGTGCGCCCGGTGCGCGACAGCTCGACCGCCAACTGGATCGACAGCGTCGAGCGCCCCGGCGCGCCGTGCGGTCCCCAGACGGCGATGATGCGAGGGGAGAGTGCGGGCGGCGGCGGTGGCATCGCCTCCGTCTCGGCCGTCAGCGCGGCGGCGATCTCCCATCCCGCGGCGTCGGGCCGCAGAGCCGCGGGCAGGCCCAGACGGCCGAGCAAGCGGCTGTCTTCGGCGCCGAGGGCGAGGATGCGCACGCCGGCTCGATCGCACAGCGCGATCAGCTCTGCATTCAGGACCGCTCGGGTGGCCGGGACGATGACCGCTTCGACGCCGGCCGGAATCGTTGCGAGCGGGGCGGAGGCGACGGTCGCGACGACGTCGATGCCTTCGAGTGCGAGTTCCGCCGCCAGCTCGTCCGCCCGCGGCTGCGGGATCGCCACGACGACGGCCGTCACGATCCCGACCCGACCGGCACGATCGAGAGTGCGGCACCTCCGGTGATCGCCGCGAGCACGTCGGCGACATCGGCACGGTCGATCACGACTTCGAGCCGGGTTCCGGTCTCAGCGAGCACGCCCTCGGGTTCGAGCACCTCTCGCACGATCACGTCTGCGACGAGAATGCGCGGCACATCGTACGAACGCCCGTCGTCCACGGGTGGGGCCTGCCAGATCTCGACCACCGTTCCCGCGGTGACTCCTTCCGGGATTCCCGTGGTGCTCTGGATGACGACCGTCGTCGAGCGGCTGTCCTCGGCGTCGGTCAGCGCCGAGACGGGAACGAGCTCGCCGCCGTCGAGGGTGCGGGTCGCCACGCTGTCCACGGGCAGGTCATCCGGTCCGAGGTATCCGTCGACGGCAGCACCGAGACCCACGTCGACGACCTGGAAGTCGGCAGCCGTCACCGATTGACCCTGAGTGATCGTCCGAGTGGTCTGCAGGAGCGGTACCGAGTCGTCGGAGGCCGAGACGATGAGCCAGACGCCGCCGATCGACAGGGCGACCAGGGCGATGCCGATCAGGAACCGGACGTCGCCCCAGAACGCGCGACGAGGAGGAGAGAGGGAAGCCATGGCGATATCGTCACAGAATCGGCTGGGGTGCTTCGCGAGTTATCCACAACCACGGATCGGGCAGCACCGGCGGGAGCGCCTGGGAGAGAATGAGAACATGGCCGCTACCCCCGTTCGCGCACCGCGCTATCTGGCGCCCGCACAGGTGGCAGAGCTGCTGAGCATCGAGGTCGACGAGGTCATCGCCCTCGTCCAGGAGGGAAGGCTGAGCGGCGCCAGGCTCGGGACGCCCCCTCGCTGGCGCGTCGAGGAGTCCAGCCTGGACGGGTATCTCTCGGAGGAGTCCGAGATCGCCCGGCGGATGGCGCTGTGGCGACAGTCCCAGACAGCGAGCTTCCCGGAGGTCTGGGGCACTTCCGCGGCTCAGAGCACCTGACCGCTCGAAGCCCGTAGCGCGACGAGGGACGCGAACGGGATGATGCGGAACCCCTGAACCGCCCCGGCCGATCGCGCCTCACCCGGATCGTGGACCGCCAGATCCAGGTGGTCGGCGGCCGCGCGATCGATGGTGCCGTGCAGGTCGTCCCCGACGAGGGTGCTGACGCGCACCGGAACCCGTCGACGTGCGAGATCGCGCAGCACGAAGCCGAGAGTCATCCGCTCCCGCAGCGGCACGTCTGCTGCCATCGGTCCGTCCAGGCTCGCGAGGATCATTCCGTGGTCCACCGTGATGCCCGCGACAGCGGGGAGGGGGAGGAGCGACGTGCCGGGGATGGGGGTCCCGTCACCGGTGCCGCGCGTTCTGACGGCGATCCAGTCCGCTCCGAGGGTCTGCAGTGAGACGGGCATCCGTCGGCCTCCCACGAGATCGATCGTGGCATCGGCGCTGCCGCCGCACAGTGCCCGCAGCCGATGCCGCAGATCCAAGCGCGCGATGCGCAGCCGTTCCGACTCGGCGTCGAGCACCGCCCGCTCCGCCTCCCATTCCGAGGCGAGCTGGCCCTCGAGGTCTTCGAACAGTCGGTCCCAGTGCATCCGACAGAGCGTAGGCGACCCCGATGCGGCGTGTACGAGTTATCCACATTCTTCCTCGATCCCGGCCCGCCGAGAGGCACGCGCTGCTGTACTGACTCACTCGCAGACCTCCCCGATCGAGAGTTCGACATGATGCCGCACGAGTACTTCGCACCCCAGCCGACGTCGACGAGCGAGCTTCCCGATCCCGTGCCGCTCCTGCGCAGCCTCACCCACGGCGTCCTCGAGGTCCTCGCCGGAGTCAGGGAGGTCGACCAGCTCGCCCGATGGCTCAGCGAGGACGCGTTCCGGAGCCTGGTCACGCGAGCGAACCTGTCCGCCAGGGCACGCAGCGCGCGTGGAGTGGTACCTGCGCGGCCGACGTTCGAGATCAGGGCGTTGCGCGTCACGGAACCACTCGACGGCGTGATCGAGGCGGTCGTCGTGGTGGCGGGGCCCGGCCGCACCCGCGCGGTCGCCGTCCGGCTGGAGGGGATCGATCGTCGTTGGCGCGCGACGTCGCTGGCGATTCTCTGAGGCATCTGACCGTAGGCTGGTCAGGTGTCAACCCTCAGTGATCTCGCCCATGCCCAGGGGCGCCTGAACGACAGCGATGTCGAATGGCTCCACCGACTCGCCGGCGACGGTCAGCTTCTCGCCGACCTCGCCTCGGCCGACATCGTGATCTGGATCCAGACCGAGGACGGATCGTTCATCGCCGTCGCGCATGCGAGACCCAGCGGTGCGGCCACGCTCTTCTATCGCGACATCGTCGGGGAGCGGGTGCGCCCGCAGTGGCGCACTCAGGTGCAGGGGGCCTTCGATTCCGCTGAGATCATCGATTCCTCGTCCCCCGACTGGTTCGAAGAGACGCCGACGAGGGTGCGAGCCGTGCCGATCGTCAGCGTGAAGCGGGGAGCGGACGCCCATCCCACCGCGATCGGTGTGGTCACCCGTCACACGAACCTCGGAGAGGTGCGCACGCCCTCTCGGCAGCAGATCACGTTCGACGAATGCGCGAACGATCTGTTCCGTATGATCGCCGACGGCAGCTTCCCCGATCTGACGGCCCCCACGTCGCCGCGCCGAGGAGCTCCTCGTGCCTCCGACGGTCTCATCCGCATCGACGTCGACGGGATCACCACCTTCGCCAGCCCGAACGCGCTCTCCGCATTCAACAGGATGGGCTTCGACGACGAGCTCGAGGGGGAATCGCTGGCCGAGGTCACCACTCGACTCGTCCCGCCGTCCCGGCAGGTCGATGAGTCGCTGCCCGTCGTCGTCACGGGGCGTGCTCCGTGGCGAACCGACATCGAGGCGCGGGGCGTCACAGTGTCGCTGCGTGCCATTCCCCTCAAGGACCATGGCACCCGCATCGGTGCGATCGTGCTGTGCCGTGACGTCTCGGAGCTCCGCCATCAGGAGCAGGAGCTCATCACGAAGGACGCGACGATCCGCGAGATCCACCACCGGGTCAAGAACAATCTGCAGACGGTGGCCTCGCTCCTGCGCATCCAGGCCCGCCGCACGCACTCCGACGAGGCCCGTGACGCCCTGACGCAGGCCATGCGCCGTGTGGACGCGATCGCCGTGGTGCACGACACTCTCGCGCAGGGCCTCACTCAGAAGGTCGACTTCGACGAGGTCTTCCACCGCGTGCTCAAGCTCGTCGCCGAGGTGGCCTCTGCGCCGAACACGCGTGCACGGACGCAGTCGACCGGACGGTTCGGTGTCCTGCCGAGCGAGTATGCGACGCCGCTCGCGCTCGCACTCACGGAGGTCGTCACCAACGCGGTCGAGCACGGGCTCGCGGGCCAGGAGGGCGTCGTGACGATCGACGCCAAGCGCACGGAGGACAACCTCCGCGTCACGGTGCGTGACACCGGTCTCGGTCTGCCGGAGGGGCGGATCGGTCAGGGGCTCGGCACGCAGATCATCCGCACCCTGATCCAGGGCGAACTCGGCGGCACCATCGAGTGGCACGGCAGCGACGGCGAGGGCACCGAGGTGGTCATCGACATCCCGCTGCGCTGGCTGGAACGCTGAGCGCAGCAGAGGCCGGACAGACGGAAGCGGCCTGAGAGTCGATCTCAGGCCGCTTCCGGGGGGTTCAGGAGGCGCGGCGTGCGCGGGCGGCGCGACGCTTCAGAGCGCGGCGCTCGTCCTCGGAGAGGCCGCCCCAGACGCCGGAGTCCTGGCTGGTCTCCAGGGCGTACTGCAAGCAGATCTCGGTGACCGTGCAGGTGGCGCAGACGGTCTTCGCCTTCTCGATCTGATCGACCGCCGGGCCGGTGTTCCCCACGGGGAAGAAAAGCTCGGGGTCGACAGTCAGGCAGGCGGCCTTATCGCGCCAGTCCATGGGGGCTCCTCGGTGTGGATTTCATGAGATGTCGCGATGCGACCTCTCGGATTCGGGTAGTAGTTCGGGTTCCGCTACCCTGTTGAGATGCGGACGGAATGTCCGCGAATTGTGATGCGAGCATGAATGCTCGCCCCACGCCGCTGTGGGAGCACATGACTTTCTCTATTCTGTTACATGAAAACCGTGAAATCAAGGGTTTTCTCCTCATTCGATCCATGGGAGACACCGTGCGCGCACCCGGAATCGCCCTCGCGGCAGCAGCCGTCCTCGCTCTCGAGGCAGTGGCGCTCCTGGTCTTCGCGGTGATCGAACTCGCGGGTCTCGGCGCCGGGGACGCGGCCTCTCTCCCGACCGCCCTCGCGCTCATCGTGCTCACGCTGATCGGTGCCGCAGCTCTCGTCGCCTTCGCGGTGGGCACGCGCTCCGGGAAGTCCTGGGCGCGCTCAGGGGGAGTGGTCTTCCAGGTGCTCGCGGTGGCGCTCGCGCTGGCCTCTCTCACCCTGCAGCCGATCTCGTGGCCGTTCACCCTCGGAGTGGGGCTCCCTGGACTCATCGGCTTCGCGCTGCTGATCTCGAGCGCTCGTCGCGAGGGGCCGCAGCGCGCGGCCGAGTGACCTCCGGAGCTCGGGGTTCCGAAGGCCCCGGGGGCTCGACGAGGCAGGTCAGGCGTCGATACCGAGCTGCTTGCGCAGTCGCGCGACGTGGCCGGTGGCCTTGACGTTGTACTGCGCGAGCACGATCGTGCCGTCCTCGTCGAGGACGAAGGTCGAGCGGATGACGCCTTCGACGAGCTTGCCGTAGTTCATCTTCTCGCCCCATGCCCCGTACGCGGTGTGGACCGCGTGATCGGGGTCGCTGAGGAGCGGGAAGGTGAGGGCGTCGCGCTCGCGGAACTTCGTCAGGGTCGCGGGGTCGTCGCGGGAGACGCCGATCACACGGTAGCCGGCACCCTGCAGGGACGAGATGCTGTCGCGGAAGTCGCAGGCCTCGGTCGTGCATCCGGGGGTCATCGCCGCCGGGTAGAAGTACAGCACGGTCTTCTGACCGCGCAGGTCCTCGAGGCGGACGGTGTTCCCGTCCTGATCGAGGAGCGAGAAATCGGGGGCGGCGGTTCCTGGTTCGAGGCGCTGGGTCACGCCTCAAGCCTAACGCCCTGGCGTCTGCTCCGCCTTGTCCGCGAAGGTCTGCAGCAGCCGTTGCAGGGAGTCGAGCCGCGCACGGCCGGTCTCGCCCAATTCGCCTCGTTCCGCCGCCTCGATGAGGGCGCAGTCCGGCGCATCGGCGAGGTGGGTGCAGCCTCGAGGGCAGTCCTCGGCGATCGTCGCGAGCTCGGTGAACGCCGCGAGGATGTTGGCCGGATCCACATGGCCGAGGCCGAACGAGCGCACCCCGGGTGTATCGATCACCCAGCCGGTGCCACCTGCTCCCTGGTAGCGCAGGGAGACGGTCGACGACGACGTGTGGCGTCCACGTCCGGTGACCTGATTCACATGTCCCGTGGCGCGCAGAGCCGTCGGGACGAGCGCGTTGACGAGGGTCGACTTGCCGACTCCGGAGTGCCCGACGAAAACCGTGGAGTGGCCGACGAGAGCTTCGCCGATCTCCTCGACGGGCATCTCGTTCTGCGCGCTCGTGAACACCCGCAGGTCCAGGCCCTCGAAGTGTGTGAGGAACTCCGTGGGGTCGGCGATGTCGGTCTTCGTGACGACGAGAAGCGGACGGATGCCAGCATCGAGTGCGGCCACGAGATAGCGGTCGACCAGGCGTGCGCGGGGTTCTGGGTCGGCGGCCGCGACGACGACGAGCATCTGGTCCGCGTTCGCGACGATCACCCGCTCGACCTGGTCCGTGTCATCCGCACTGCGCCGGAGAAGCGAGGTCCGGTCCACGATGCCGACGATGCGGGCAAGGGTGCCCTCGTCGCCCGAGGTGTCGCCGACGACCCGGGCTTGATCGCCCGTCACGATGGGCGTCCGGCGCAGTTCGCGCGCACGCGTGGTGGTGATCGTGCGCTCCTCTGCTGTGTCCTCACCGAGCAGCACGGAGTAGCGGCCCCGATCCACGCCGAGCACTCGCCCCACCTGAGCGTCCTCGTGCGCGGGGCGTCGTTTCGTGCGCGGCCGATTGGCCTTGGGGTTCGGGCGAGTGCGGATGCTGCTCTCGTCGAAGTCCTCGAAGTCGTCTTCGAGGTCGTCGGCGCCGTCGAGCCAGCTCACCGTCAGCCCCGCAGCATCCGCTCCCAGAGCATCGTGAACTCCGGGAGGGTCTTGGCGGTGGTGCCGATGTCGTCGATCTCGACCTTCGGGACACGGAGGCCGATGAGGGCACCGGTCGTCGCCATCCGATGGTCGTGGTGGGCGGCCCAGCGTCCACCGTGCAGCGGGCGCGGGATGATGCGCAGTCCGTCCGGCAGTTCCTCGGCCTCTCCGCCGAGCTCGCGGAGGTTTCCGATCAGCGCGGCTATCCGATCGGTCTCGTGCAGCCGGATGTGACCGATGCCGCGGATCGTGGTCGGGGAGTCGGCGAACGCCGCGAGGCCGACCAGCGTCGGGGTGAGCTCGCTCGCCGCGGAGAGGTCGAGGTCGAGGCCGCGGATGCCGGAGCCCGCCCGCACCGTGAGCGTGCCGCCGTGTCGACCGACGTGGGCTCCGGCGGCCTGGAGGATCTCGGGCAGCAGCGCGCCCGGCTGGGTGGAGTGCGGAGGCCAACCCGTGATCGACACCGATCCGCCGGTGACGAGGGCGGCGGCCAGGAACGGTGCGGCGTTCGAGAGATCGGGTTCGATCGCGATCTCCTTGGCACGAGGGACGCCCGCTTCGACCAGCCACTCGCCGACGGCTGGGCGCTCGATGCGGATGCCCCGCCGGCTGAGCGCCTCGATGGTCATGTCGATGTGCGGGAGGCTCGGCAGGTGTTCACCCGTGTGGACGAGGTGCAGCCCCACGTCGAAACGTGGAGCGGCGAGCAGGAGGCCGGAGACGAACTGGCTCGAGGCGGAGGCGTCGATCTCGACGCGCCCCCCGCGAATGCGTCCGTGACCGCGGATGGTGAAGGGAAGAGCCCAGGTGCCCTCGTCGTCGATGTCGACCCCGAGGTCGCGCAGCGCGCTGATCAGGCCGCCCATCGGCCGGTGCAGGGCGGTCTCGTGCGCGGTGAGGTGCACGTCGTGCTCGGCGAGCCCTGCCAGCGGAGCGATGAAGCGCATGACGGTGCCCGCCTGCCCGCAGTCGATCGTGGTGCCGCCGTCGAGCTTCGCCGGCGTGACGACCAGGTCGGGGCCGAACTCATGACCGGCGTCCACCTCCTCGATGCCGATGCCGAGGGCACGCAGCGCGTCGACCATCCGCGCGGAGTCATCGGAGTGCAGCGGGGCGATCAGACGGCCGGGGCCGTCGGCGATCGCGGCGATGATCAGCTCACGGTTCGTCAGCGATTTCGAACCGGGGATCGTGAGCTCGGCGTGCAGGGGCACGTCAGTCGAAGGCGCCGTGTAGGCGCCCTGTACGCGGGAGGGGGAATACCTGTTGGCGCTCATCGGTTCTCACCTTAGTGAACACAGGGAGCTTCGTCGGGAAAGACAGGCTCCTCACGGCGAAGGAGAGGGTATGACGGCGACGTTGGAGCGCGAGGTGATCGACCTCGGCGGCCTAGACTGGCCGGTGATGGATGACACCGCAACCGCAGACACCGTCGGCGACCCTCGGCGCGAGTTCGAAGAGCAGGCGCTCCCGTTCATGGACCAGCTGTACGCCGCCGCGATGCGTATGACGCGCAATCCCGCTGATGCCGCCGATCTCGTGCAGGAGACCTTCGTGAAGGCCTACGGGTCCTGGGCGACGTTCTCGCAGGGCACGAACCTCAAGGCGTGGCTCTACCGGATCCTCACGAACACGTATATCAACATCTACCGCAAGCGCCAGCGCGAGCCGTTCCAGGGCACGATCGACGAGCTCGAGGACTGGCAGCTGGGCGGGGCGGAGTCGACCACGGCGTCGCACAGCCGCTCGGCCGAGGCGGAGGCCATCGACCGGATGCCCGCGTCCGTCGTCAAGGACGCGCTGCAGGCCGTGCCGGAGGACTTCCGGCTCGCGGTGTATCTCGCGGATGTCGAGGGCTTCGCCTACCAGGAGATCGCCGACATCATGAAGACCCCCATCGGCACCGTCATGAGCCGTCTGCACCGTGGCAGGCGGATGCTGCGGGAGCTGCTGGCAGATTACGCCGCTGAGCGGGGCATCGCCGCGGCCGAGACGAGGAGCAAGAAATGAGTGACTGCGGCTGCGACAAAGCCCGTCAGGATCTGGAGGAGTACCTCCGCAACGAGGTGTGCAAGACCGAGCACACCGAGATCCGCGAGCATCTCGAGAACTGCCCGTCCTGCCGGGATGAGGCGCTCGTCGCCACCACCCTCACCGAGGTTGTCGCGCGAGCCTGCAAGGAGACCGCGCCCGAGGAGCTGCGAGACCAGGTGTTCGCTCGCCTGCGGGCCGTGCAGGCGGTGCAGCACTGACTTCGCGTCGCACGCCCTCGGTAGTGTGGATGGATGACCTCCATCGATGCGAGAGACGTACCCGCTGACACCACTTCGAGGGATCGACTGGCCGGAGCCGGTCTCGACTATCGCGTCGCCGCTCTGAGCGAGGACGCGAGCGCCTCCGCCTTCGAGCGCGCGGTCGATCGCGGGTTCCTCGGTCCCGAGCCGAGCGCCGAGATGATCGCGCAGGCACGCAAGACGTTCGCCGAGCGGCGGAACGTCGGGGTGTACGAGCGGGGCGCCACCGATACCGACCTGCCCGTCGCGACGATCAACAGCTGGGTGACCCCGCTGACTGTCCCGGGCGGCGGCGAGATCGACATGTGGGCCATCAGCGCGGTCACCGTCTCCGCGACGCACCGTCGCCGCGGGATCGCCAGAGCGCTTCTCGAGGGAGACCTGCGGGCGGCGGCAGCTTCCGGTGTACCCATCGCGGGTCTCACGGTGTCCGAAGCGACGATCTACGGCCGGTACGGCTTCGGCTCCGCTATCCCGGTCGCGCGCCTCACCGTCGACACCCGACGGGCCGGGTGGAGCGGCCCCACACCGCCCGGCACCCTCGAGTACGTCGGTCGGGAGAGCCTGGCTGCCGATCTCAGCACCGTGCACGAACGCGCGCGAGGGAGGGCTGCGGGGCAGATTCCTGGCTGGCAAGGTCGATGGGAGGGCTACGCGGGCGTCGCACCGACCCCGGACCGCGACCAGGCCCGCGGGGTGCGCTATCGCGACGAAGACGGCGTGCTGCGTGGCGTCATGGCGTACACCGTCGGCGAGGCCACCGGCACCTTCCGGTTCCGGATGGATGTGCGGCTGCTGGTCGCCGAGACCACGGACGCGCGCACGGCGCTGTGGCGCTTCGCCCTGCAGCACGACCTCGTCGACGAGGTGGTCGCAGACCTCCGCCCGCTCGATGACCCGCTGCCGTGGCTCGTCCACGACACCCGTGGCGTGAAGCAGGAGGTGCACGACCATGGGTGGCTGCGCATCCTCGACGTCCCGGCCGCGCTGACCGCTCGTCACTACTCGGCACCGATCGACACGATCCTCCGGGTGGAAGACGCCCTCGGCTTCGCGAACGGCGACTGGCGCCTTCGCGTGGACGACGCCGGAGTCGCGACGGTCGAGCAGGTGGAGGAGGAGGGGGCAGACGTCGACATCACCCTCGACGTCTCTGCGCTCTCCACTTTGTACGCGGGAGGAGTTCGGGCGGCCTCCCTGCACGGTGCCGGCCGCATCACGGCTGGGGCTGCCGCAGTCGAGGCCCTCGATCGAGCTTTCATCGCGTTCCCGGCGCCGTCCCTCGACATCTGGTACTGATCTCCGCTTCCCGCGGCCGCCCGCTGCGGGAAGGTCGCCGAGACGGCCTCGCGTTCCTGCGCGGGGCCGTCTCTCGCGTGGAGCAAAGAACTAGAAAGGGCTTTACTAGAAAGAGCCTTTACTATAACCTCGCCTCAGAGCGGATGCCCGTCCGCTCTGCTCGACTTCCGCAATGAAGCTCTTGAGACGAGGTTTTCATGCACGACAACCGCTGGAGGAAGTCCCTTCCTCTCGTCGCCGGCGCCGCAGCGCTGGCACTCGCACTGGCCGGCTGTACATCCGACGGCGGCTCGTCGGGCGGTGATCGCCCGCTCCGCATGTGGTCGGGCTCGATGACGCCCATCACGAACAACTTCAACCCGTTCGCCGTCGACACCGCGACGCACATGACGTTCGGTGCCATCTACGAGCCGCTCTTCTTCTTCAACCAACTGTCGGATGATGCACCGGCCGGGATGTTGGGCGACTCCTATGAGTTCAACGAGGACGGAACGGTCCTCACCATCACCATCAAGCCCGACCTCAAGTGGAGCGATGGCGAAGACCTGACGGCCGAAGACGTCGCCTTCAGCCTCGGATACGGCTCCAACCTCGACCCCGACATGGTGTCGGTCGATGCCACCGACGACACCACGGTGGTCGTGACCTACTCGTCCCCGAAGTTCACGGCGACCTCGCTGATCCTCGGCTCCACCTGGATCATCCCGAAGCACATCTGGTCCGAGATCGACGACTACATGACGGAGACGAACCCGAAGCCGGTGGGCTCGGGGCCGTACACGCTCAAGTCGTTCACTGACGCCGCGTACACGCTCGAGGCGAACCCGCTCTTCCGCGACGGCGCACCGGCGATCAAAGAGGTGCAGGACATCGGGATCGACTCCAACCAGTCGTCGGAGGACCTGCTGAAGACGGGAAAGCTCGACTGGGTCGGCCAGTTCATCGCCAATCCCGACGGCGTGACCTCCAACGGGCGCATCAGCGCGATGAACCAGCAGCAGGACCCCACCGTGATCATGACGTGCGCGGACGCGTCGATGGGCTGCACGGGTGCGCAGACCGATCCCGCCGTGCGTCAGGCACTGAACGTCGCGATCGACCGCGGTGCGATCAGCGACAAGGCGTTCGCCGGTCTCTCCGGTGAGGCGTCGCCGAGCTTCGCCCTGCTCCCTCGCGACGAGAAGTGGCTGAGTGATCCATCGTTGGCGGTCAGCCCTCAGGAGCCGGATGCCGCCAGCGCCGAGGGGATCCTCGAAGCGGCCGGCTACACGAAGGGGAGCGACGGGTTCTACGGCAAGGACGGCACGCCCATCGAGCTCGACCTCTTCTCACCCGACGGGTGGACGGACTACAACGATGCGGCCAAGCTCATCAGCGCGCAGGCGGCCAAGGCCGGCATCCGAGTGAACGCACGGACGGTCTCGGAGGCCGAGTACTGGACGCCGATCTCGACCGGCGAGTTCCAGCTCGCGCTCTACGGCATCACGCAGTCGCTGGTGGCCGATCCGTTCTCCAACTACGACCGCTACTTCACGACGACCGCGACGGCGAAGGTCGGTGAGGAGCCGACCAAGGGGCAGAACTACTCCCGTTACACGAACACCACCGTGGACGAGGCGGTGAAGCGAGCGGGAGCCACCCAGGACGAGGCGACCAAGAAGGACGCATACGCGACGGTGCAGACGGAGATCGCCCGTGATCTGCCCTACATCCCCGTCGTGCTCAACGCGTCGCAGTCCTTCTTCAACACGGCGGACTTCACCGGGTGGCCCACCGACGGCGATCTTTACGCGGCACCGCTGCCGTATCTGTCGACAGCGTCGGCTGTGATCCTCACCCACCTCCGTCCTGCCGAGAAGTAGGACCAGCTCCCATGGATCGATCCGTCGAGAGGAGAGGCTCGTGAAGTTCTGGATGCGCCGCATCGCGTTCTACATCATCACGCTGTGGGCCGCGATCTCCCTCAACTTCCTGTTGCCGCGACTGCTCCCTGGCGACCCCGCCGCGATCATGCTGGGCAAGCTCCGGCGCGCGAACGGGGGGAGACCGCTGTCCGAGGAGACCGTCAAGGCGATCACCTCGATCCTCGGGGCGGAGAAGGGATCGACGCTGTGGGATCAATACCTCGCCTACTGGGGTCGGCTGCTGCACGGTGATCTCGGGGTCTCGTCGACCCGATACCCGGCCCCGGTAGGTGAGCTCATCGCTGCGGCGTTGCCGTGGACGGTGACGCTCGTCGGAGCAGCGACCATCATCTCGTTCGTCCTCGGGATCATCGCCGGAGCGTGGGCGGGCTGGTTCCGGGGCACGTGGGTCGATCAGCTTGTGCCGGTCACCACGTTCCTGCAGTCGATCCCCTACTTCTGGCTCGCTCTCGTGCTGGTCGCCGTGTTCTCCGTGCAACTGGGTCTGCTCCCCATCATCGGCGGCTACGACGTGTTCGAGTTTCCTGCGGGGCCCGAATGGACGCCGGCGTTCTTCGCGAGCGCGTTCGTGCACGCCCTGCTCCCGGCGGCGACCATCGTGATCTCCTCGGTCGGGGGCTGGCTGCTCGGGATGAGGAACATGATGGTGCAGACGATGGCGGAGGACTATGTGCTCACCGCCGAGGCGAAGGGACTGCGCCCTTCACGGATCCGCGCCGCGTACGCGGCACGCAACGCCTCCATCCCGAGTCTCGCGGGGTTCGGCATCGCGCTCGGATTCGTCGTCGCCGGTTCCATCGTGACCGAGCAGGTGTTCAGCTACCCCGGACTCGGGAAGCTGATGATCCAGTCCGTGCAAGGACTCGACTACGCCCTGATGCAGGGAGTGTTCCTCGTCATCACCCTGACGGTGCTGGCAGCCAACTTCCTCATCGACCTCCTCTATGGCTTCATCGACCCGAGAGTGCGCCGCGATGGCTGATCTGATCGTCTCCCCGTCCGAGTCCACGCATGCCGTGGCCGTCGCGAGATCGGCGCGTCTGCGCCGCGGTCTCCCGCGGCTCTCGGGCAAGCTCCTCGTCGGCGTGATCACGCTCACGGTGATCGTGCTGTTCGGGCTGATCGGTCCGCTGCTGCTCGGCGATCCGCGGGACGCGAGCTTCGACCCCCTGCTCCCGCCGAGCGCGGAGCACCCCTTCGGCACGACCAAGCTCGGCTTCGATGTGCTCGCACAGGTCGCGACGGGCACGCAGGGGTCGCTGTTCGTGGGTGCGGTGGCCGGCGTGGTCGCGCTGTTCCTCGCCCTGGTGTTCGGCGTTCTGGCCGGCTACTTCGGCGGAGCCCTGGACGAGACGCTGATGCTCGCCACGAACATCATGCTCGTGATCCCCGGGCTGCCCTTGGTGATGGTGATCGCCGCATATGTCCAGCACACCGAGGGACTCGGTGACCTCGCTCGCAGCTCGCTGCTGGTCGCACTCGTGCTTGGCATCACGGGCTGGGCCGGGTCTGCCGTGGTGCTGCGCGGCACCGCCCGATCTCTGCGCACCAGGGACTACGTCGCGGCCTCGGTCGTCGCCGGGGAGCGGCCGTTGCGCGTCATCTTCGTCGAGATCCTGCCGAACCTCGTCCCGCTGCTCGCGGCCCAGCTGATCTTCGGCGTGATCTTCGCGGTTCTCGGCGAGGCCGGGCTCTCGTACCTCGGCCTCGGACCGACCGGATCAATCACCCTCGGCACGGTGCTGAACGATGCGCAGACCGGGCAGGCCGTCGGCAGCGGCGCGTGGTGGTGGTTCGTACCACCCGGCCTGATCATCGCGCTCATCGGAACCGCGTTGTCGCTGATCAACTTCGCCATCGATGAAGTCGTGAATCCGAAGCTGCGCCTGGCGCCGGTCGCCGCACGGCGGCAGCGTCGCGCGCGCCACGCAGGCCGTGGCGTGGGCGGGGAGGGAGTCACGGTATGAGTGAGCCGGTTCTGACGGCGCGGAATGTGTCGATCGAGTATGAGGTGGACCCGCCGGTGAGGGCGGTGCGGGATGTGTCGTTGACGTTGAATCGTGGGGAGATTTTGGGGTTGGCGGGGGAGTCGGGGTGTGGGAAGACGACTCTCGCGTATGGGATGAATCGGTTGTTGAAGGCGCCGGCGTTGATGACGGGTGGGGAGATCGTGTTCCATGACCGGGATGGTCATGACATCGACATCGTGGGTTTGGATGGGGAGGGGTTGCGGGCGTTCCGGTGGGACAAGATCTCGATGGTGTTCCAGGGGGCGATGAACTCTCTCAACCCGGTGATCAGTGTGCGGGCGCAGATCTTCGATATTTTCGACACGCATCGTCCTGGTATGAGCAGGAAGGCGAAGACGGCGCGGGCGGAGGAGTTGCTCACGTTGGTGGGGGTGGATCCGTCGC
>NZ_JYIV01000005.1 GCF_000956405.1 Microbacterium oxydans | reverse complement strand
CCCCGTGCCGATCCCCGCCCCCGAGGAGACCCGATGACCACCGCCGCCGACACCGTAACCGCCGCATCCGGCACCGCCTCCGCCGACTACATGGGCTTCGTCGGGGTGACCACCGCCTCGTCGTCGATCATGAAGGTCTTCCCGCTCTGGGCCGACATCCTCGGCCTGCCGACCCGCACCCTGGTCGGGCACGACCTACCGATGGATGCCGACGCCGCGCAGTATCGCGCGATGGTCGAGCAGATCCGCGATGACCCCCACCACCGCGGGGCCCTGGTGACCACGCACAAGATGAACGTGTACGCCGCCGCCTCCGACCTGTTCGACGAGCTCGACCCGTTCGCCGTGTCGTGCTCCGAGATCTCCAGCATCTCCAAACGGGGACGGGTGCTGTCGGGGAGGGCCAAGGACCCGATCACGGTCGATCTCGCGCTCAACGACTTCCTGCCCGCCGACCACTTCACCCGCACGGGGGCTGCGGTCGTGATCCTCGGGGCCGGGGGCTCGGGCACCGCTCTCAGCTGGGCCCTCGCCGAACGCGCCGACGCCCCGTCGAGGATCACCGTGACCGCCCGCACGCAGGACAAGCTCGACCACCTGCGCGAGGTGCACCGTCAGCACGGCACCCGCGAGGGGCTGATCGAGTACGTCGTCACCGAGACGCCGGAAGAAGCCGACGCCCTCGTCGCGGCCGCGCCCGCCGGCTCCGTGATCGCCAATGCGACGGGACTCGGGAAGGATCGCCCCGGTTCTCCTCTGACCGACGCGGTGGTGTTCCCCGATGGCGCCTACGCGTGGGAGTTCAACTACCGCGGCTCGCTCGAGTTCCTCCACCAGGCCGAAGCGCAAGCCACGGTGCGCGACCTGCACGTGGTCGACGGCTGGCGCTATTTCATCCACGGCTGGTCGCAGGTCGTCGCCGACGTGTTCGAACTCGATCTCACACCCGAGACCGTCGAGCGACTCGCCGAGGCCGCGGAGTCGGTGCGCTGATGTCCGCCGTCGTCCGCACCGTGCTCGGGGACATCGCGCCGGCACTGCTCGGGCGCGTGGACTATCACGAGCACCTGTTCCAGGTGTCGCCGCTGCTCCCGGGCGACGAGCTCGACGATGAGAAGGCCTCGGGCGAAGAGGCGGCTCTGCTGCAGGCGAGCGGATTCGAGGCGATGGTGGATGCCACCCCCTTCGGTATCGGCCGCGACGCCTCGGCCCTGGCGCGGATCAGTGCGTCGACCGGACTGCACATCGTCGCGACGACCGGCCGGCACCGCGAAGCCCACTACGGTGCAGACCATCCGATGCAGGTGTGGACAGCAGACCGTCTGGCCGCCCTCTTCATCGCCGACATCACCCGCGGCATGCCCGCCGCCGACCCGGACCTCTTCGAGACCCCCGAGGTACCCCTCGCGACAGCGCCCGACGGCGACCCCGTTCGCGCTGGGATACTCAAGGGCGGCGCCGACTACTGGCGCATCAGCCCGTTCGAGCGCACCACGCTGATCGCCGTGGCCGAGGCGCACCGCGCGACGGGGGCTCCGGTCATGGTGCACCTGGAGTTCGGCACAGCGGCTCACGAGGTGCTCGACCTGCTCGGGGCCGAGGGGGTCCCGGCCGACCGCGTCGTGCTCGCACACGCCGACCGCGACCCGGATCCCGGCCTGCACGTCTCCCTCGCGGAACGCGGAGCCCACCTCGGCTACGACGGCTTCGCACGACCCCGCACCCGCTCCGACGCCGAGCTGCTCGCCCTGACGGTCGCTGTCGTGGAGCGCGGCGCCGGGGACAGGATCGTGCTCGGTGGCGACGTGGCTCGCCGCACGCGGTACATCGCCTACGGCGGCATGCCGGGACTCGCCTACCTCAGCGAGCGCTACCTCCCCCGCCTGCGCGACGCGATCGGCGACGAGAACGTGCACCGGATGCTCGCGACCACACCGGCCCGACTGCTGACGCTCTCCACCTGAACTTGAGCATGGGCCGGAACAAGAGCATGCACATGGGCATCCACATCCGCATCCGACAGCCCCGAGGAGACACCGTGTCAGAGCCGACCGTCCTGCACGCCACCTTCACCGCACGGCCAGGCACCGGGGACATGGTGGCCACCCTGCTGCGTGCGTTCGCCGAGGTCGTGCGCGCCGAGGAGGGCAACCTCGTCTTCGACGCGTCCCGGCTCATCGACGACCCCGATCGCTTCTTCGTGTACGAGGTCTACCGCGATGAGGCGGCCTTCCACGCCCATCTCTCCGCCCCCGCCGGTGTCCCCTTCAACGCCGCCCTGCAGGAGCTCATCGTCGAGCCTTCGTCGCAGCTCACCCTCCTCCGTCGGATCTGACCACCCGAACGCGGCTTCCACGCCGCACACGCACCCACCCGGAAACGAAGAAGCCCCCCACCCGAAGGTGAGGGGCTTCTTCAGCGTCGCAGTGTCACTCGTAGAGCACGGCCGCGATCTTGGAGTCGTCGATGTTGCTCTTGTCGTACCAGTACGAACCGGTGTCGTAGAACTTCTCGACGGTCTTGCCGTTTGCGGCGTCGTACGCGGCCTGCACGACCTGCGCACCGATGCCGATCGGGTCCTGCGTGATGGCGCCGGCCATGGTGCCGTCCTTGATGGCGTTGATCTGCGCCGCGCCGGAGTCGAACCCGACGATCGTGATCTTGCCCTTGTCGAGGCCCAGCTCGTTGACGGCGTTCACGACACCGATGGCGGAGCCCTCGTTGGTGCCGTAGATGCCCTTGAGGTCGGGGTGGGCGGCGATCAGGGTCTTGGCGATGTCGGCCGACTTCAGGTGGTCTCCGTCGCCGTACTGGATGTCGACGATCTTGATGTCGGGGTAGTCCGCCTCGATCTTGTCGACGAAACCGTCGCGACGCTCGACACCGGTCGAGTTGATCTGCGAGTGGCCGACGATGGCGACCTCGCCCTCGCCACCGATCAGGTCGGCCATGTGCTCGGCGGCGAGCGCACCGGCGACCTTGCTGTCGGTGGCCGACAGGCTGAGTCCGACGTCACCGTTGCAGGGAGCGTCGAAGTAGACGACGGGGATGTCCTTCGCCTTGGCCTGCTCGAGCGGGGCGACGCACGCCTCGGGGTCGAGGGCGGCGTAGGCGATGGCGTCGGGGTTCTTGTCGATCGCGGCGGTCAGCATCTCGAGCTGCTGCGCGATCTCCGTCTCGGCGGCAGGACCCTCGAACGTGATCTTCACGCCGAGCTCCTTCGCCTTGTCCTCCGCTCCCTTCTTGACGGCCTGCCAGAACTGGTGCTGGAAGCCCTTCGAGACCATGGCGATGTACATCTCGCCGTCGTTGCTGCCTCCGCTGCTCGAGCCCTCGTCGATCACGTCGCCGCCACCGCCGGCACAGCCGGCGAACACCAGTGCGGATGCGGCCACCAGGGCCACGAGTGCGGTCTTCTTCCCGAATTTCATGAAAACTCCATTGTTTGGGTACGACTCGGTTTGTTCTGTGTGGATGCCGGACGAGCCGGCGCTGTGGACATTCCAGGTGCCTGTGCGGATGTCTCCGCGGGGTGTCGGCCGGGGCCGGAGGACGACGGCGGGCACGGGTTTTCGCCGCCGCCCAGGTCTCAGGTGCGCTGTCGGTTGCGCAGCGAGTCGAGGAACACCGCGAGCAGCACGACCACGCCGACGACGATGTTCTGCCACTCGGGCTGGATCGACATGATGCGCAGGCCGTTCACCAGCACGCTCATGATGAGCGCTCCGATCACGGTGCCGAGGATGGATCCGCGTCCGCCCAGCAGCGAGGTTCCGCCGATGATGACCGCGGCGATCGCCTGCAGCTCGTATCCGGTGCCGATCTGCGGCTGCGCCGAGTCGAGCCTCGAGGCGATGACGATGCCCGCGACTCCCGTGAAGGCGCCGGCGAACATGTAGATCAGGATCGTCCAGCGACGGGTGTTGACGCCGGAGAGGCGCGTGGCCTCCTCGTTCGAGCCGATCGCGAACGTGTACCGTCCCAGCAGCGTCTTCGACAGCACCAGGTACGCGATGATCGCGAGGACAGCCGTCACCAGCACGGCATTCGGGATTCCGGGGATGATCACGCCGAGGGCGATCTTCTTGAAATCGGGAGCCGAGGTGGAGAAGTAGATCGGCGCGACGTTCGAGATGACGAGGGCGAGGCCGCCGGCGATCATCATCATCGCGAGGGTGGCGATGAACGGAGGCAGTCGCAGGAACGTGATGTTCACACCGTTCACGAGCCCCATCAGCACACCGGTCGCGATGCCGCCGATCACACCGACCCACACCGGAAGCCCCATGTTGGTGATGAGCACGCCGGTCATCACGGCGCACAGCGCCATGCCGGTGCCGATCGACAGGTCGATGCCGCCGGTGATGATGACGAAGGTGGTGCCGAGGGCGAGGATGCCGATGACCGCCGTCGACAGCAGCACGGTGGCGATGTTGCTGAAGGTGAAGAAGTTCGGGCTGGCGATCGAGAAGAAGATGATCAGCACGATGAGCGTGCCGAACGCCAGCGACTGCTGGAACTGACGCTTCAGGAACGCGCCGATGTCCCTCTTGTCCGTGTTCTCGTTCACGGCGGTCTGGATGATCGTCGTCGTCGACGATCCGGACTGCTGCGGGCTGCTCATCAGTCTTCCTCCCCGTGGGCTGCGAGTTGCATGATCTTCTCCTGGCTTGCTTCCTCGTTGCGGAGCGTCCCGGTGATGCGACCGTTGGCGAAGACCGCGATGCGGTTCGCCACGCGGAGGATCTCCGGGAGCTCGGATGAGATGACGATGATGGATTTGCCTGCATCAGCGAGCTGCTGCATGAGGCGGTAGATCTCCTCCTTCGCGCCGACGTCGATGCCTCGCGTCGGTTCGTCGAAGATGAGGATGTCGCAGTCGCGCATCAGCCACCGGGCGATGACGACCTTCTGCTGGTTGCCTCCCGAGAGGAGCTTGACCACCTGGTTGACCGAGGGGGTCTTCACCCGCAGCTGCTGCACGTACTCCTTGGTGCGGTTCTTGGCCTTGCTGTCGCCCATCCAGCCGATCGCGTTGGCGTAGGAGCCGAGCGAGGCCAGCACGGTGTTGAACGTCACGTCCTGCTCGAGCATCAGCCCGAGGAGTTTGCGGTCCTCGGAGAGGTATCCGACGCCGTGCTGCACGGCGTCTGCCGGTTGGGCGATCTTCACCGCGCGACCGTCGATCGCGATGGTGCCGCCGTCGCGGTGGTCGGCGCCGATCACGGCTCTCGCCGTCTCGGTGCGTCCTGCGCCCATGAGTCCGGCGAAGCCGAGGATCTCGCCCTTGTGCAGCTGGAAGGACACGTCTTTCAGCAGGCCCTTGGTCGACAGTCCCTGCACATCGAGGACGATCGGGTCGTTCGTGTGCTCGCGTGCCTGAGGGCGCGTCCCCTCGTCGATCACGCGTCCGACCATCATCTCGATGATCGTCGGGATGGTGATCTCGGATCGGTCGAGTGATCCGATGTATGTGCCGTCGCGGAGGACGGTCACTCGATCGGCCAGCCGACGCAGCTCGTCCATGCGGTGCGAGATGTAGACGATCCCGGTGCCACGCGCCTTGAGCTGCTCGATCAGCACGAACAGCGTCTCGACCTCGGTGTCGGTGAGGGCCGAGGTGGGCTCGTCCATGATGAGCACCTTGGCGTTGAACGACAGGGCCTTGGCGATCTCGACCATCTGCTGCTCGGCCACGGTGAGCTCACCGACGAGCTGCCGCGGGTTCAGGTGGATGTCGAGACGCTGGAGCAGGTCCGCGGTCTGCGCGTTGAGCTTGCGCTCCGACAGGAACGGGCCCGTGGTCGGCTCACGCCCTACGTAGATGTTCTGCGCCACGGTGAGATCGGGCATCAGGTTGAGCTCCTGATGGATGATCGTGATGCCGAGCTCCTGCGCCTGGAGGGGGCTGGTGAGTTCGACCTCCTGACCCTCGAACGTGATGGTCCCCTCGTCCTTGGTGTAGATCCCCGAGAGGATCTTCATCAGCGTCGACTTTCCCGCGCCGTTCTCACCCACGAGCACGAGCACCTCGCCGGCGTGCACCTCGAGGTGCACATCCTTCAGCGCCTGCACGCCGGGGAATCCTTTGCTGATCCCCTCGACCCGGAGGATGGGTCCACTCATGCGCTCACCTGCTTCCTTGAAGGTCTGCTCCGACGACAACGGGTCATTCCGTCGTAAACATCGGATCAATTCTGCGTCCTGCACCCGGGTCAGTGCAAGTTGTATCTAAATGTATCTAACGGCGGCTGGCTTGGGAAGACCTGTAATGACATCTTGATCATTCTGTTCCCGCACCAGCCCGGACCGCCTCAGTGCAGGCGGATCGACTCGACCGCGACGAGCTTGTCCCGGATGTACGCGTTCGCGTGGGCACCGAGCTCGACGTTGTCGTTCCACAGGTTCCGCCAGATGCCGAGCATGCGGCTGAGGTCGGGAGCGACGACCGCCGAGGAGAACGACTCGAACACGATCGGGCCGTCGTATCCGACGCGGCCGAGCGCCTTGAAGAACGTGTCGAAGTCGACGGTGCCGGTGCCCAGGTATCCGCGGTGGCTCTCGCCGATGTGCACGTAGCGCAGAGCGGGAGCGGCATCGAGCACGGGCGCGAACATATCCGACTCCTCGATGTTCATGTGGTACGTGTCGATGTGGATCCCGAGGTTCGGCCGGTCGACCTCGGCCACGTACGCCAGCGCCTGCCGCGCGGTGTTGAGCACGTTCGTCTCGTAGCGGTTCACGACCTCGAGCGATACCGACACCCCGCGCTCGGCGGCATGGTCGGCGACGCGAGCGATCACGGCTCGGCTGCTCGCGAGGCCCTCAGGGGTCGCCGGTTCCATGTACTTCTTCATGGCGCTGTAGATCACACCGCAGAAGTGCTGCCCGCCGAGATCCGCGAGCACGTCGACGGCCTTGATCAGAAGGGCCTCGCCGGCCGCGACGACGGCGGGGTCGGAGCTCGTGACATCGGTCGCCTCGGACAGACCGAGCGATGCGCTGACAGCGAGGTCGCATTCCTCCAGAGCGTCCTTCGCGACGGAGACATCGAACGAGAACGGGTCCATCAGCGGGAACTCGATGAGGTCGAAGCCCGCCTCCTTGGTCTTGCGCACAGCCAGACGGATGCCGTCGGCATCGAAGTCCCCCGTCCAGACGAGTCCGTGGCAGCCGATGTTCATGAGACCTCTCCCAGCGGGTGTGCGGCACCATCGCCGTTCCCGACTTGGCACGTTGCAAGTCGGCGTGCGAGTCACGCTACGTCGACCGCCGCAGCGGTGTCAAGAACTTTCTTGGCACGTTGCAACTCCTCCGATATCCTGATGCCGCCGACACGGTCAGACACCTCGACCGACGCGGCTCGACGAAGGAGCCCTATGCCCGCGAGCGTCAAGGACGTCGCCGCTCTCGCCGGAGTCTCCTCCTCCACCGTCTCGAACTACCTCAACCACCCGCATGTGCTCGGTGCCGCGAGCCGGGAACGGGTGCGGGCGGCGATCGAACAGCTCGGGTTCGTGCCCAACGAGTCGGCTCGGCAGTTGCGCGCGGGGTCGAGCAAGGCACTCGCGCTGATCCTCCTCGACGCCTGGCTGCCGTACTTCCACGACCTCTCGCGCGGGGTCGAGGACGTGGCGCGCGAGGGCGGGTGGTCGCTGTTCTTCAGCAACAGCGACCGCGACGAGACACAGGAGCGACGCAACCTCGACATGTTCGAGGCGCACCGGGTGCAGGGCATCGTCATCTACCCGCTCGGCGACGTGGTGCCGCGTCTGGAAGCACTCGCGGAACGCGGCATCCGCTCCGTCGTGGTGGGGCCGATCCCCGACAGCACGAAGGTCGCGTCCGTGCTGTTCGACGACCGTGCCGGCGGTCGCCTCGCGGGCGAGCACCTCGTCGAGCTCGGGCGACGACGCATCCTGTTCCTCGGCAACCCGGCGGTGAGCCAGTCGAACGATCGTCTCGCCGGACTCCGTGAGGCCGTCGCCGGCACCCGGGCGACTGTGGCGACGGTCGAGGTGCCGCATCTGGCGACGGAGGACGGGCTGGAGGCAGGCGCGAGGATCATCGCCCTGCCGGCGGCGGAGCGGCCCGACGCCGTGTTCGCCGCGAACGACATGGTGGCTCTCGGCGTGCTCACCCAGCTGCTGCGCCACGGCATCCGCGTGCCGGAGGAGATCGCGCTCATCGGGTTCGACGACGTCGCCCAGGCGCATCAGGGCGTGGTGCCGCTCACGAGCGTGCGTCAGCCCGGCTATGAGATCGGCCGCGCCGCCGGTGCCGCGCTCCTGCAGCAGCTCGCCGACCCCACAGCTCCACCGCCGGCGACCACGCCGTTCCCCGCGGAGCTCATCGTGCGCGACTCCACCCGAGGCCGGACCGGTTCCTGACGCAGGAGAGTCGGTGCCGCCAGCGCTGACGACGCACCGGAGCGCCGGAGTTCCGCGCATGCTTCCTGCGTCGCGAACGGCGATCAGGCGGGGATGAGGCCTTCGGCGGCCAGGTTCTGCCACAGCGACGCCGGGATGTCGAGGGCGGCGTACTCCGCGTTCTGCTGCAGCTGCGCCGGGCGACTCCCGCCCACCACGACCGAGCGCACGACGTCGGACTGCAGCGGGAACTGGATCGCGGCGGCGGGCAGTGGCACGTCGTGATCCGCACACACCGCGGCGATGCGCACCAGCCGATCCCACAGCTCGTCGGGGAGCTGTCCATACTCGTACCGCCCGTCCCGTCGCGGCTCGTTCGCGGCGAGGAGTCCGGAGTTGAACACCGACGCCGCGACGATCCCCGTCCCGGTCTCCCGGCACGCGGGCAGCACGTCGACGGCGGCGGGCTGCTCCAGCAGCGTGTATCGGCCGGCCACCATCACGAGGTCGAGGTCGGCCGAGCGCACGGACGCTGCCAGAGCCTCCGTGACCATCGAGCCGATGCCGATCGCGGTCACCTCACCGTCCGCGCGCAGCTGCTCCAGGGCAGGAAGGGCTTCGGCGAGCGCGAGGTCGAGGTCGTGCCGCTCCGGGTCGTGCAGATAGAGCAGGTCGATGCGCTCGATGCCGAGACGTTCGCGGGACTCCTCCAGGCTCGTCCGGATGCCGTCCGCCGAGAAGTCCCACACGCGCTGGAGGTCGTCCGGCACGTGGAAGTCGTTCGCGGTGTCGAGGCCGCCGGCGTGGTCGGGGTTCGGGCGCAGCAGCCGGCCGACCTTGGTCGAGAGCACGTACTCGTCTCGCGGCTTGGTCTGCAGGAAGGCACCCAGGCGACGCTCGGAGAGCCCGAGGCCGTAGTGCGGAGCAGTGTCGTAGAAGCGGATGCCGCTCTCCCACGCCGCGTCCAGCACCGCCCACGCATCGTCGTCGGACAGCTCACGGAAGAGGTTGCCGACGTTCGCGGCGCCGTAGCCGAGAGTCGGGACGGTCAGACGGTCAGGCACGATCCCGCTGTCAGACGCCGACATGTGCGCCCGTCCAGGTGTACTCGGCGATGCTCCCGGCCTTCATCTCCATGCCCGTGCCCGGCGCGGTGGGAGCCATGTACGAGCCGCCCTGGATGTCGGTCGGTACGACGAAGTGCTCGTGCAGGTGGTCGACGAACTCGATCATCCGGCCCTCGCGCGTGCCGGTGACGGCGATGAAGTCGAACATCGACAGGTGCTGCACGGCCTCGCACAGGCCGACACCGCCGGCATGCGGGCAGACCGGCACCCCGAACTTGGCGGCGAGCAGCAGGTTGGCGATGTTCTCGTTCACTCCGGCCACCCGCACGGCGTCGATCTGCATGACCGAGATGGCGTCGGCCTGCAGGAGCTGCTTGAAGATGACGCGGTTCTGCGCGTGCTCACCGGTGGCGACGCGGATGGGCGCGACGCCGCGGGCGATCTCGGCGTGACCCAGCACGTCATCGGGGCTCGTGGGCTCCTCGATCCAGGCGGGGTGGAACTCGGCGAGCGCGTTCACCCACTCGATCGCCTCGGACACCTCCCAGCGCTGGTTCGCGTCGATCGCGATGGGGAAGTCCGGGCCGCACACCTCGCGCGCCTTGCGGAAGCGGCGGATGTCGTCGTCGAGGTCGGCACCGACCTTGAGCTTGATCTGCGTGAAGCCGTCGGCCATGGCCTCGCGGGCGAGGCGTTCGAGCTTCTCATCGGAGTAGCCGAGCCACCCGGGGCTGGTCGTGTAACCCGGGTAGCCGGTGGCGAGCAGCTGCTGCTCCCGCTCGGCCCGACCGGGCTCTGCGGCGCGCAGGATCTCCAGCGCCTCCTCGCGGGTGAGGGCGTTGGTGAGGTACCGGAAGTCGACGAGGTCGACGAGCTCCTCCGGCGTCATCCGGGCGAGCAGCTGCCAGAGCGGCAGACCGGCGCGCTTGGCCTTGATGTCCCACAGCGCGTTGACGACCGCGCCGATGGCCATGTGCATGACACCCTTCTCCGGCCCCAGCCAGCGCAGCTGCGAATCGCCGATGATGTCCCGGAAGGTGCCACCCATGTCGTCGAGCAGCGGCTCGATCTCACGTCCGACCAGGTGTCCGGCGAGCGCATCGATCGCGGCGACCTGCACATCGTTGCCGCGGCCGATCGTGAAGACGAAGGCGTGCCCCTCGATGTCGTCGCCGGCGTCGGTGCGCACGATGACGTAGGCGGCCGAGTAGTCGGGGTCGGGGTTCATCGCATCCGACCCGTCCAGGCTCAGAGACGTGGGGAAGCGGATGTCGGTGGTGTCGAGGGCGACGATACGGCTCACGGGATTCCTCTCCATGCACGGGTGATTTCTCCGTGCGGATCTCTTGGAGTGTAAACATCCGATGTCTATACTGTCAACGAGACCGGCCGCCTCGTCGCGGCCTCCCGACCGATCAGGAGAAACATGAAGTTCGCGCGGCTCGGCACCCCCGGGAATGAGATCCCCGTCCTCGTGGAGGGCGACCGATACCTCGACCTCCGTCCCGTAACATCCGATGTGGACGGAGCCTTCCTCGAGAGCGACTTCGTCGCCCGCGTCACCGCCGCCCGCGATGCCGGAGAGCTCCCCGAGCTCGCGGACGCCGCCTCCCTGCGCATCGGCGCCCCGATCGCGCGGCCCAGCGCCGTGATCTGCATCGGCATGAACTACGCAGCCCACGCGGCGGAGTCCGGCTCCGAACCGCCCACCATCCCGATCCTGTTCCTCAAGACGCCGAACACGGTGGTCGGCCCGAACGACGCCGTGACCATCCCCCGCGGCAGCGAGAAGACCGACTGGGAGGTCGAGCTCGGCATCGTGATCGGCACGCGCACCGCGTACCTCGACAGCCCGGAGGAGTCGATGGCGCACGTCGCCGGCTTCGTCGCCGCGAACGACGTGTCGGAGCGCGACTTCCAGATGGCGGTCTCCGGCGGGCAGTGGTCGAAGGGCAAGATCGCCGCCGGCTTCAACCCGACCGGCCCGTGGCTGGTCACCCCCGACGAGGTCGACCACCAGGCGCTCGGCCTCCGCAGCTTCGTGAACGGCGAGCCGCGCCAGGACTCGAACACGAGCGACATGATCTTCACGGTCGAGCACATCGTGCACCACCTGTCGCAGTACGTGACGCTCGAGCCCGGCGACCTGATCCTCACCGGCACCCCGCAGGGCGTCGCGCTCTCGGGCAAGTACCCCTACCTGGCCGCGGGCGACGTGGTCGAGATCGAGATCGACGGCCTCGGTCGTCAGCGACAGGAGTTCGTGGCATGGGAGGCCCAGAAGTGAGCGCATTGAACGGACTGGTGGCGATCGTCACCGGTGGAGCATCCGGCATCGGGGCGGCCATCGCCCAGCGCCTGCACGCCGATGGAGCGACGATCGCGGTGCTCGACCGCGACACCTCCGCCGCCGACCCCGCTTTCGCCGCCTTCACGGCCGACGTCTCCGACCGCGCGAGCGTCGACGCAGCGGTGAGCGCCGTGGCCGAGAAGTTCGGACGCATCGACATCGTCGTGAACAACGCCGGGATCGGTGCGCAGGGAGACATCGCCGCGAACGACGACGACGAGTGGGCACGGGTGCTCTCGGTCAACGTGACCGGCATCGCCCGCGTCACGTCCGCCGCCCTTCCCTGGCTGCGGAAGTCGCCGGCGGCCGCGGTCTGCAACACGGCATCGATCGCCTCGACCACCGGCCTGCCGCAGCGCGCGCTCTACAGCGCATCGAAGGGTGCCGTCTCCGCCCTCACCCGTGCGATGGCGGCCGATCACCTGCGCGAAGGCATCCGTGTGAACGCGGTCAATCCCGGCACCGCCGACACCCCGTGGGTCGGGCGACTTCTCGACTCGGCCACAGACCCCGCCGCAGAGCGCGCGGCCCTCGAAGCGCGCCAGCCGCACGGACGCCTGGTCAGCCCCGACGAGGTAGCCGCCGCGGTCGCCTATCTCGTGAGCCCCGCGGCCGGCTCGACCACCGGAACCTTCATCGAGGTCGACGGCGGCATGGCCCAGCTGCGCCTGCGCGCGGAGCAGCCTCCCCCGCTTTCGAATCGCGCACCTGGTTCCATCCGCACCTCGGATCGGACCAGTTGCGCGATTCGAAAGTCTCAGGCCGAGGTGTCGACCCCGTAGAACTGCTCGGCGTTACGCCAGAACAGGGCGTCCAGATCGTGACCGCGCGACTCAGCCCATGCCATGACGACCTCAGCCCCGCGCGAGCGCGCGGTGGGCTGGTACGCCGCCTCCTCGCCCTCGGGGGCGTGCACACCGTCTGACTCGGCCGGGCCGATCGCCGACACCGGCCAGTCGCTCCCCCACATCAGACGCTCGACGCCGAAGGCATCGGCGGCCACGTCGAGGAACGGCACGATCTGCTCCGCGGTCCAGTCTCCGCCCGCCTCCGCCTGCAGGCCGGAGAGTTTGCAGAACGTGTTCGGGTGGCGCGCCACCTCGGTCAGGTCGCGCACCCATTCCACCGACGGCGCCAGCGGCGCGGCGCCCGTGCCCACAGCCGGCTTGCCGAGGTGGTCGAGCACGATCCGCAGCTCGGGGACGGCAGCGGCGAGGCGCGCGACCTCTGGCAGCTGTTCGGCGCGGACGCAAGCGTCGAAGGTCAGCTCGCGCGCAGCCAGCTCTCGCGCGCCGGTCACGAAGTCCGCCGAGACGGCCAGTCCGTCCGGGCCGCCTTGCAGGAGATGACGCACTCCCACGACGAGAGGTTCGGCGGCGAGGCCGTCCAGATGCACGACCGTGTCGGTGCCCCGATCCATGCGGATGCCCGCCACGATCCCGACGACACCCGCGGCCGGGGCGAGTTCCGCGACCCAGCGCACCTCGTCGAAGAAGTCGTCTTCGACGGTCTCCGCCTGTACGAAGATCGACCGCTCGGTCTCCGCACGCGCCACACGGGCACGCTCCAGCTCCGCCCCGGCGAAACGTCCTGAGAGCGGCCCGTCGAGCCACGTGTAGGTCAGGGCCTCCGGATCCCAGAGGTGCAGATGTGAATCGAGAACACGCATGGCTCCCATCCTGCCGGAGACATCCGATCAATCGCTAGGATGACGCCATGGCAGTCACCGACGAGGCGATCGAGAAGATCAAGGCGATGATCGTGGCGGGCGAACTCTCCCCCGGCGATCGGCTTCCCCCGGAGAAGGAGCTGTCCGAGCGACTGGGTCTCTCGCGGAACTCGATGCGAGAGGCGGTCAAGGCACTCGAGGTCATCCGAGTGCTCGACGTGCGACGCGGCGACGGCACCTATGTGACGAGCCTCGAACCGCATCTGCTGCTGGAGGCGATCTCGTTCGTCGTCGACATGCACGACGACGATTCGATGCTCGAGATCTTCGCGGTGCGGCGGATGCTGGAGTCGCAGGCGACGGGTCTGGCGGCCACGCTCGGCACGGAGGAGCAGATCTCCGAGCTGCGGGGCGAAGTCGACTCGGTCGATGCGGCCGTGACGATCGAGGCCCTCGTCGACCACGACATCCGCTTCCACCGCGAGATCGTCGCGATGTCCGGCAACGCATACCTCGCAAGCCTGATCGAGCACCTGAGCAGTCAGACCGTGCGCGCGCGCGTCTGGCGCGGCCTCACCGAGGGAGGCGCGGTCGAGCGCACCCTGTCGGAGCACCGGGCCATCGCCGACGCGATCGCGCAGCACGACTCCGCCCTCGCGACCTCGCTCGCCACGGCGCACATCGCCGGCGTCGAGCGCTGGCTGCGTCAGGCCGCGGCGAACTGATCCGCTCCGGAGCGTCGCTCAGGCGCCGAGGCGCACCATCGCGGCGTCGAACTCCGTCGCCGAGCTGTCGCTCACCTCGTGGAAGAGCACCTGGTCGAGCACGTCGGGCGCGGCGGTGAAGTACGGCACTCCGGCCAGACGCAGCCCGGTGATGTCGTCTGCCGACCGCAGCGAGGCGGCGAGCACGTTCGAGCCGCTGCCCGCGCACACCTCCTGCATCCGGGCGATCGTGTGATCGCCGTCGAGGCCGGCATCGCGCATCCGGCCGAGGTAGGGAGCGATGTACTGCGCCCCGATCGACGCGCACGCGAGGGCCTGTGCGACCGAGTACACCGCGGTGACGAGCACGGTCGCGCCGTCGCGCACCAGGGCCGATGCCGCGGCGAATCCGGCAGCGGTCGCGGGGACCTTCACGGCTACGCGGTCACCCAGCGCGCGGATGCCCTCGGCATTGCGCAGGAACGAGTCCGTGTCGCCTCCCCACGTCTGGAAGAAGATCTCGCGCGCGCCCTCCGCCGCCCAGCGGGCGTAGAGCTCGGGGATGTCGGCTGCGGTGCGACCGCCGCGCTCGAGGATGGTCGGGTTCGTGGTGACGCCGTGCACCACGCCGGCGGCGAGCAGGCGGGAGACTCGGTCGACGTCGGCGCTGTCGACGTACAGGCGTGGCGCGATCGGGTTCATCGGGGTCTCCTCGCGGACAATCTGTCGTTACAGGTGCGGATTCGGCTAATGTAATGACGGCCACCGCGGTCTGTCAAAGCGTCGGCTGTGCCTGCCGTCGAAGAAGATCAGGAGCGAGATGACCCCCGCACACCCCCACGATCGCACCGGCGTCGTGATCGTCGGAAGCGTCACGGCCGACGTCACCACCTTCTCCGGCCGCCTCCCCGCCAGGGGCGAGACGATCCTCGGCGACGAGTTCACCCTCATGCTGGGTGGCAAGGGCGCAAACCAGGCCGTCGCCGCCGGACGCTCCGGGGCGCGGACGAGCTTCGTCGGCTGCGTCGGAGACGACCTCTTCCACGATCTCGTCGTCGACGGGCTGACGTCCGCCGGGGTCGACCTGGCACACCTCCGCACGGTCCCCGGCCCGACCGGTGTGGCGCACATCCGCGTCGACTCCTCAGCGCAGAACGACATCGTGATGGTGCCGCTGGCCAACGCCGCCCTGAGTGCCGCGCAGATCGACGAGGCGCTCGCGGCTCTCGCCCCCACGACCTCGGTGCTGCTCACGCAGCTTGAGACGCCCTCCGCACTCACCGCGCACATCACCGCACGGGGGCGCGAACACGGCATGACGGTCATCCTGGATCCCGCCCCTGCCGCCGAGCTCGATGCCGAGATCTGGCGGAGCATCGACATCGTCACCCCCAACGAGACCGAGGCGACGCTGATCAGCGGCATCGAGGTGATGGATGCGGAATCCGCCGAGCGCGCGGGCCGATGGTTCCTCGATCAAGGGGTCGGCGCCGCTGTCATCACACTCGCGGGTCAGGGGTCGTGCGTCGTGACGGCGGACGGCGCCGCCGTGATCCCGCCGTTCCCGGTCGACGCGGTCGACACGACCGCAGCGGGAGACGCCTACGCGGGCTATCTCGGTGCAGCGCTCGCCAACGGGAGCAGCCTGGAGGACGCCGTGCGTCTGGCCACGGCAGCCGGCGCGCTCACGGTCACGAAACAGGGGGCATCGCCGAGCCTTCCCCACCGCGCGGAGGTCGAGGCGTTCCTGGCCGAGCGCACCGCCGCATCCGTCGCGAGCTGAAATCAGCGATCTCAGCATCCGGAGAACCGAGGAGACACATGCGCAAGACCGACACCACGATCAACCCCGCGCTCTCGCGGGTGATCAGCGAGACAGGGCACACCGACCTGATCGTCGTCACCGACGCCGGCCTGCCCATCCCTCCCGGCTCCGAGCGCATCGACCTGGCGTATCGCCCGGGAGCTCCGGCCTTCCTCGACGTGCTCGACACCGTGCTCGCCGAGCTGGTGGTCGAGGGCGTTACCGTCTCGGCCGAAGTGGCGGAGCAGAGCCCCGAGGTGCTCCAGGCCCTGCGGGAGCGGTTCTCCGGGGAGGACTTCGAGATCGAGCTCATCCCGCACGTCGACTTCAAGAAGCTCAGCCAGGGCGCGCGTGCCTTCGTGCGCTCCGGCGAGTTCACCCCGTACGCGAACGTGATCCTGCACGCGGGGGTGGCGTACTGATGGCCATCGTCGACGACGCGATCGATCGCCATTCCGCCGCGCCGATGTACGACCAGCTGCGCCAGCTGATCATCGACGGCATCGCCCGTGACGGCCTGCAGCCCGGCGATCCGCTCCCCGGCGAACACCGTCTGTGCGAGCGCTACGGCATCTCGCGCACCGTGGTGCGTCAAGCGCTCGCCCAGCTCGAACACGAGGGCCTGGTCGAGCGCGTGAAGGGCAAGGGCACCTTCGTCTCCCGGCCCCGCACGAGCGAGAGCCTGGTGCACACCCTCGTCGGCCTGTACGACGACGTCGAGCGCCGCGGTGGGCACGTGCACAGCGATGTGCTGCGGCACGAGCGGACGACCGCCGACGAGGAGGTCGCGCTCGCTTTGGAGGTGCCCGTCGGCTCCCCCGTCGTCGTCCTGGAGCGTCTGCGCTACGTCGACGGCGAGCCGTGGTCGCTCTCGACGACCTGGATGCCCGACGCCGTGGGATCCGTGACGCTCGGGGCCGACCTGACCGAGGCGTCGCTGTACCGGCTGCTCGCCGACAACGACATCGTCGCGACGCACGGCGTGCGCTCCGCGGAGGCGACCGTGGCCACGCACGAGCAGGCGCAGCATCTGGGTGTCAGCGCCGGCTCGGCCCTGCTGCGTCTGCGCAGCATCAGCCGCAGTGCCGACGGCGCGCCGATCGAGTACTTCATCGCGTATCACCGCGGCGACCGGTCGCGCTTCGAGTTCCAGCTGCGGCAGGAGCAGTCGCAGGCCTCGCTGCTGCATGTCGACGGCGATGGCGGCGCCTCTCCCGCCGGAACGGTCGGCTGACGGCCCGGTAGTCTCGAGGGCATGAGCGACTGGACCAGCACCGCGATCGCCCTGCTGGAAGCCGACGCCAACCGCAGCGCCGACACGCACCTGCACCTGTTCCCGCTGCCGCCCGAATGGGGCATCGACCTGTACCTCAAGGACGAGTCGGTGCACCCGACGGGATCCCTCAAGCACCGCCTCGCGCGGTCGCTCATCCTCTACGGGCTGGTGAACGGACGCATCCGCGAAGACACCACGCTCGTGGAATCGTCGAGTGGTTCGACCGCGGTCTCCGAGGCGTACTTCGCCCGGATGCTGGGCCTGACCTTCATCACGGTCGTGCCGCGTTCGACGGTGCAGGAGAAGATCGACCTCATCGAGTTCTACGGCGGCACCTGCCACTTCGTCGACCGCGCGGAGGACATGTCGCCCGAGGCGCAGCGCCTCGCATCGGACTGCACCGGCCACTACCTCGACCAGTTCACATTCGCGGAGCGCGCGACCGACTGGCGCGGCAACAACAACATCGCCGAGAGCGTGTTCAGCCAGCTCTCGCAGGAGCGGCATCCCATCCCCACCTGGATCGTCACGGGTGCGGGAACGGGAGGAACCAGCGCCACGTTCGGCCGCTACGTGAAGTACCGGATGCACGACACCAAGGTCGCGGTCGTCGACCCCGAGGGCTCGGCCTTCTATGACGGCTGGGCCGGCACGGTGGACCCGCCGACCGGTCGCCCGAGCCGCATCGAGGGGATCGGCCGTCCGCGCGTCGAGGCGTCGTTCGTGCCCACCGTGATCGACGAGATGATCCAGGTCCCCGATGCAGGGTCCATCGCCGCCATCCGCCTGCTGCGCGAACGCACCCTGCACTGGGCGGGCGGGTCGACGGGCACGAACCTCTACGGCGCGTTCCAGCTCATCGCGCGGATGCGAGCCGCGGGCCAGACCGGCAGCGTCGTGACCCTGATCTGCGACAGCGGAGTCCGCTACGCCAACACCTACTACTCCGACGAGTGGGTCGCGGCTCAAGGGTGGGACCTCGCCCCGCACCGCGCCCTTCTGGAGCGGTTCCTGGAGTCCGGCGTCTGGGACGAGTGAAGGCTGCGGGCTACGCTGGCCGCATGACTACTCTGATCCTCACCGTCGCGGGTGCAGACCGTCCTGGCCTCGTGGCCGCCGTCGCCGATGTCGTCGACGCGCACGGCGGCAACTGGGAGAACAGCTCGCTGGCCGAGCTCGCCGGCACGTTCGCCGGAGTGATCGAGGTCTCGGTCGCCGACGACAAGGAGGCCGAGTTGACGAGCGCCCTGCGCGGTCTGCAGGGGCAGGGGCTACTCACCCTCGCCGTGCTCACCGGGAGCCCGGACGCAGCTGCCGCCGATGATCGGGTGCTGGAGATCCAGGTGCTCGGCAACGACCGCCCCGGCATCGTACGCGAGGTCTCCGGGGTGCTGAACGCCCACGCCCTGAGCATCGAGGAGCTCGCCACCGAGACGCGCGATGCTGCGATGGCGGGCGGGCGCCTGTTCGAGGCGTCGGTCACCGCGAAGGTCCCGGCCGACGTCGACCTCGATGCCCTGCGCACCGACCTCGAGCGCATCGCCGCCGAGATCCAGGTCGACATCACCCTCGGCTGAGGTCTCCCCGCCCCTCCCCGCCGGCCCCGAGACCCACGGTCACCGCCGAGACCCACGGTGAAAGCTGCCGCTGAGCGTGGGTCTGGGCGACAACGATGGGTTTCGACGGTGGGTGTCAGGGAGCCCGTCAGAGCCCGGAGTACTTCCGCACCCAGTACTCCGTGTACGCCACGTGCGCGGAGGCCGCAGCACTCGCAGCAACCGGATCCGCCGCGGCCAGGCCGCGCAGGATCGCACGGTGCCCGGCATCGGAATGTATCTTGAGCTCGGCCGCATCCTCGGGGTCGGAGATGCGATACGCCCGGGAGCGCGAGCGGAGCACGTCGATCAGGCTGGTGAGCGCCTCGTTTCCTGCAACCCCGGAGATCGCCATGTGGAACTCGTGGTCGAGCCGTGACTGCGCCTCGAAGTCGGTGGTCGCCTCGATCTCGTCGAGCACGCGGTCGAGCGACTCCACCGTCTCGTCGTCGATGCGCGCGGCGGCGAGCGCGGCGGCGTGCGGTTCGAGCACACGACGCAGCTCGGTGAGTTCGAGCACTCCTGCCATCGGCAGCAGCCCGACGGTGAGAGACAGGCTCCCGATGAGGTCGGCGGCGCGCAGCTCGCTGACGTAACTGCCCGATCCGTGCCGTGTCTCGAGCACCCCGAGGGCGGCGAGGGTGCGGATCGCCTCGCGCAGGGATCCGCGCGAGACACCGAGGGTCTCGCAGAGCTCCCCCTCGCTGGGAAGGCGGTCGCCCGGCCGCAGCGCACCGTCCGCGATCAGGGCCCGCAACCCGTGCAGCGCTGTGTCGAGTGCGCTCATCGTCGTCCTCCAGACAGTCCGCCGCTCTTCGTGAAGTCTGTCGGAAGCTCTCGCTTCGACAAACTCGTATGACAAGTATGTTTCACAACCAGAGTTTTGTAGCGGAATTGGCAGCCCTGTGGCAAAGTTGTGCAACAACTCGCCCGAACTCACCGATGAGGACCGATGCCCGCACCGCTGTTCCCCGCACCGCTCACGCTGACCTCCGGCATGCGAGCGAGCGACGCCTGGCCCCTCGACCCGTCCGTGGTCCACCTGAACCACGGGTCTTTCGGGGCGGTCCCGTCGGTGGTCGTCGCCCACCAGGACGCCCTGCGCCGCCGCGCCGACCTCAGCCCTGTCGAGTGGTTCCCGCGCATCGCGGAGCGCGTACAGGAGGCCCGCGAGAGGACGGCCCCGTTCGTCGGAGCGCGCGCAGAGGACAGCGTGTTCGTCCCCAACGCCTCCGCCGCGGCCACCGTCGTCTTCAACGCCCTGCAGCTCGACGACGGCGACGAGATCCTCGTGACCGACCAGGGCTACGGCGCCATCACCATGGGCGCGGAGCGCCTCGCCCGACGCTTCGGCGCCTCCGTCCGCACGGTAGCCCTGCCTCTGCTGGCCGATGACGATGAGATCGTGCAGCTCTTCGCCGACGAGCTCACCCCGCGCACCCGACTGCTCGTCGTCGACCAGATCACCTCGCCGACCGCTCGCCTCCTGCCCACCCGTCGCATCGCGGACATGGCAGCCGAACACGGCGTGCGCACGCTCGTCGACGGCGCTCACGCCCCCGGTCTGGTCCCCGACGCGGCCGCTGTCGCCGGCGGGGACTGGTGGTTCGGCAACATGCACAAGTGGCCCTGCGCACCGCGCGGCTCTGCCCTGCTGGTCACGACGGCGCCCGACCGCGACGAGCTCTGGCCGCTGATCGACTCCTGGGCCGCGCGCGAGCCGTACCCCTCCCGCTTCGACACCCAGGGCACGATCGACGCCACGACCTACCTGGCCACCCCGACCGCGATCGACTTCATCGAGAACGAGTTCGGATGGGCCGCGGCTCGCACGGCGATGGCGGAGATCGCCGACGCCGGAGCCGAGCTGATCGCCGAGGCCCTGCGTCCGTACAGCGACGAGGACCCCCTCACTCCGCTCCCCTCCCCCGTACCGTCGATGCGCCTCGTGCGCCTCCCGCTCGGCCTGGGCGCGACGAGAGAGGAAGCCGACGCGCTCCGGATGGACCTGCTCGACGAGGTCGGTGTCGAGACGGCGTTCACGAGCTTCCGCGGCGTCGGCTACTTCCGGCTGTCCGCACACCTCTACAACGAGGAATCCGACTACGAGGCCTTCGTCGAACGCTGCATCCCGCAGATCCTCCGTCGCGCCGGCATCCACTCCGCCGACTCCCTCGTCCTTCCCTGACCGACCCCGTCCATCCACCCGACCGCACCAC
>NZ_JYIV01000004.1 GCF_000956405.1 Microbacterium oxydans | reverse complement strand
GACAAGGCCCACCCCGGCCTGCTCCGGCCTGCTCCGACGAGACGTCAGACGAAGCGGATGGTCTGCTGCAGCCGGGTGCGCACGTCGAACAGCTCGTTGCCGCCGATCGCGCGCGCCTGGGGGACGCCTTGGCGCAGGACCATCGCCAGCGCGCTGCGCCGGACCACGACGACCGGCACTCCGCGGCTCGTGCCGAGCGGGGTGACGGCCTGGGCGAGGTCGTCGTCCGGCAGCACGATGATCGCCCCGCCGAATTTGACGCGCGCTGCCTTGGCGACAGCACGCATCCGGCCGAGGGCCGCGGTGACGGGCGCGCGGGTGCCGACGCTCGGGCCGGTGATCTCTCCGCGGCGGAAGCCGACCACTCCGCCGAAGTCCTCCGACATCACGCCGTACAGTCCTGAGGGGCCCAGCACCACGTGGTCGAGCTTGTCGTCGGCATCGGCTCCCACCGCGACGTCGTGCCACACCGTGTACCCCATGCCGAGGTCCGACACGGTGCGGGCGGTGGCCTCTTCCGCGAGCGCGTCGGCGAGGAGTCGGCGCAGATCGCGCGGGGCGGAGCGCACGAGCGCGGGGTCGTAGGGATCGGGGACCTCGACGCCACGTCCCGCCCACTCGCGGATCAGTGCGAGGTAGCGCTCACGACGCCAGCCGCCGGGGTGACCGTAGGAGCGGGCGCGCGGGCGGGTGTCGGTGCGGGCCGCGGGCGGACGCCATCCGCTCCAGCCCGGCGTCGAGTCGGTGCTCCCCGATCCGCCTGTGCCCCCTGAGCCGGTGGTGGATGAACCGGCCACTCCGGTGCGGCGGTCGTAGGCGGCACGGCTCTCGACGGTGCCGACCAGTTCCCACGCGCGCTGTACCTGGATGAACACCGCCGCGTCGCCCCCGGTGTCGGGGTGCGTCTGACGCAGGCGGAGACGGTAGGCGCGGCGCAGCTCGACGTCGTCGACGGCGGGGTCGACTTCGAGGATCTCGTAGGCCGAAGCCGAGAGCGGACTGTCGAACATCGCTCTCCCTCCGCGACCGGCATCCAGGATATCCGGCCGTTCTTGTGGGTACGCCCACTGCCTTCGAATCGCGCAACTGGTTCCATCCGGGGCGCGGATGGAACCATTCGCGCGATTCGAAGCGGGGTCAGTCCGGAACGTCGACGATGCGCTCGGCGCCGACGACGGGGACGACCGATCCGGCGGAGGCAGCGGCGATGTCATCGGTGAGCCGGGGGAGTTCTGCCTCGGGAGCCCAGAGCTCGAGCGTGGCCATGGCTGCATACGTCGGATCACCGAGTGTCGCCCCGTGATGCGCAGCCCAGTCGCGGAGCAGGTTGTCGTATCGACCAGCGTCCGCGTGCGGAACCTCGAGCGTGACCTGGCGGAGCGCCATCCGCCGCACGAGCGACGCCCGGTCGAGCGTCTCGGACACGGCAGACGAGTACGCGCGCACGAGCCCTCCGGCGCCGAGTTTGACGCCCCCGAAGTAGCGGGTGACCACCGCGACCACATCGGTCAGCTCGCGTCGTCGCAGCACCTCCAGCATCGGGATTCCCGCGGTGCCGGACGGCTCTCCGTCGTCGGACGACCGTGCCTGATCGCCGAGCAGCCCGGTGACCATCGCTGTGCAGTTGTGGTTGGCGTCCCACGCCCGCTTGCGGATCCCGGCGATCACGACCTCCGCCTGCTCGACCGAGGAGACGGGCTCGATGCGGGTGATGAAGCGCGACTTGCGGACGATGCTCTCGTGATCGACCGCGTCCGCGATGGTCGCGGGATAGGTGCGGGCGGAGGTCACCCGCCTCACGATACCGATGCGCTCAACGGTCGACGAAGGCCATCTGCTGCGGGTTGTAGCGGTCGCCGCTCACCCCGAGGCGGGTCGCGCGGGTCGTGAGATCCGCCATGGTCCTTTCGCCGTGGTCGCAGACGGATCGGCGGCGCTGGACCCTACGTTTACGCGCGGACAGGATCGTGAGGGAGTCCCTGACGGAACCCCGCTGATTAGAACCCCGCTGATCGGAACCCCGCTGATCGGAACCCCGCTGACCGGAACCCCCTTTCAGGTGCGGGCGGATCCATCGAACGGTGGAGAGGAGTGTCAGCCCCCTGCCCGATCCCCGCGACGGAGGCGGCGGCTGGACTTGATGCATGCTCCGTACCCTCCGTTCCCTTCCCCTGTGGCTCACCTCGCGGCGCGGCGGGTGGATCTCCCTGCTCGTCGCGGTCGTCGCGTTCACCGCTCTACTCGGTGCCCTGGGTCGGGCATCACTCCCCGCGGGGAACGATGTGGCTCCGCCGGACTCCGAATCCGCGCGGGCGGCTGTGCTCGCCGCGGGCTTCCCCGATGCCGACGAGCGCACGGTGCTCCTGGTCGCGACCAGAGACGACGGTGCACAGCTCGGCGATGCCGATCTCGACGCCCTGGCCGACCTCGCGGCGGACGTCCGAGCCGAGTCCGGGCGCGAGCCGCATGGACCGATCGTCAGCGACGACGGAGAGGCCGCGGCGATCCAGGCGACGCTGACCCTGGAAGACGACGACGCCGCCGCTGACGCCGTGCGCGATCTGCGCGACGCCGTGACGCAGCATCCGATCGACGGAGTGAGTGTGCAGGTCACCGGCGGACCCGCGTTCGGTGTGGACGTCGCCTCGGCGTTCGGCGGGGCCGACTTCACGCTGTTGATGGTGACCCTCGGGATCGTCGCGCTGCTGCTCATCGTCACGTACCGCTCGCCTGTGCTGTGGATGGTCCCGCTGGTGGTTGTCGCGCTCGCCGATCAGCTGGCGAACAAGGCGACGGCGACGATCGGCGCGGGCCTCGGACTGCAGTTCGACTCCGGCATCGTGAGTGTCCTCGTCTTCGGCGCCGGCACGAACTACGCCCTCCTGCTGATCTCGCGCTATCGCGAGGATCTCGCGCGCGAGACCGATCACCGCCGGGCCCTCGTGAGCGCATGGCGGGCCACCGCACCGGCGATCGTCGCCTCGAACGTGACCGTGGTCCTCGCCCTGTCGACTCTGGTCCTCGCGGTGATCCCCGGCACACGCGGGCTCGGTATCGCGTCCGCCGTGGGGCTCCTGATCGCGCTCGCCGCCGTGCTGCTGGTGCTGCCGCCCGCGCTCGCCGTGTGCGGGCGGCGCCTCTTCTGGCCGTTCGCGCCGCGGGTGGGCGATGCCGCCGTGACGGGTCGTGTGTGGGGTGCGGTGGCGCAGCGTGTCTCCCGGCGCCCGTGGGTGCCGCTGGTCGGGGCGCTCGCGTTGCTCGGCGTCTTCGCAGGTGGTCTCGCGGGGGCCTCAGTCGGGCTCACGCAAGTCGAGAAGTTCCGTGTCGCTTCCGAGTCGGCGGCGGGTCTCACAGCGCTCGGCGAGCACTTCCCCGCGGGAGAGGCCCAGCCGATGATCGTGATCGGCGATGTGGCGGACACCGATGCGCTGACCGCGGCGATCGGCGATGTGCCCGGGGTGCTCCGGGTGTCGACGACAGGAGAGAGCACCGACGGCGCGCTCGTCCGGCTGCTCGTCGTGGGACATCCGGCGCCGGGAACGCCCGAGAGCCTCGACCTGGTCGGGGCAGTGCGAGAGGCCGCGCATGCCGTGCCTGGTGACGCCGTGGTCGGCGGCCCGGTGGCGGCCGACCTCGACGCGCGCGAGGGCAACCAGCGCGACCTGCTCCTGATCGTCCCGCTCGTGCTCGCGGTCAGTCTGCTCGTGCTCATCGTGCTCCTGCGCTCCCTGGTGGCGCCCGTACTGCTGCTCGCGGTGAACATCCTCAGCGCGGTCGCCGCGATCGGTGCGGGCACCTGGTTGAGCCGCGTCCTCTTCGGATGGGAGGCGCTGGACCTGCAGGTGCCGCTGCTCTCGTTCCTGTTCCTCGTGGCGCTGGGGATCGACTACACGATCTTCCTCGTCCATCGGACGCGCGTGGAGGCGCGGACCGTCGGCACCCGTCAGGGGATGGTGCGCGCACTCACGGCGACGGGCGGCGTCATCACCAGCGCGGGTGTCGTGCTCGCCGCGGTGTTCGCCGCGCTCGGATTGCTGCCCCTGGTCACGCTCGGGCAGATCGGGCTCATCGTCGGCATCGGAGTGCTGGTCGACACCTTCGTGGTGCGCACGCTGGTGGTTCCGGCGATCTTCGCGATCGTCGGCGAGCGGATGTGGTGGCCGGGAAATGCAGGGCGGAGACGATCCCGCGCGGATCGAGGCGGAGAACGGCCGGACGGGGGAGAATACGAGCATGCCGCCGTCGCCAGCACCCGAGATGCGAGCTGAATCGTCGCCTACGGAGTCGTCGCGGACGGAGCGCGCGGCCGGCTTCCGCGCTCCGCGCACGTGGGCGAGCCTGGTGGGATCGATCCGGATCGGCCAAGCCGCGATCACGGTCGTGCTGCTGGTGGTCGGGGCGTGGCGCGCGGCGGTGGACGGCGTGCCGCTGCCCTGGGTGCTCGCCCTCTCGCTCGTGTTCCTCGGATGGTACGGAGGCGGGCTGCTGCTCGCGGAGCGCACCGCGGACCGCCGTCTGGCGACGTGGTGGCTGCTCGGACTCACGCTCATCTGGCTCGGTGCGGTCGTGGTGTCGCCCGAGTTCGTCTGGCTCGCGTTCTCCCTGTGGCTGCTCGCCGGATACGTGATGCGCCTGCGCTGGGCGCTCCTGCTCAGCGCGGTGATCCTCGCCGTGGTGGTCACCGCCCCGCTGCTGCACACCGGCACGACGACCTATGCGAACGTGATCGGTCCCCTCGTCGGCGGGGTCTTCGCGCTGGGGATCTCCCGCGGATACCTCGAACTCGTCCGCGACGGACGGGAGCGACGCCGACTGATCGCCTCGCTCGTGGCGACCCAGGAGGAGATGGCCGCTCTGCAGGACGAGCTGGCCCGTACCCAGCGCGAATCGGGGGCGAGCGAGGAGCGCACCAGGGTGTCGCGTGACATCCACGACACCGTGGCGCAGAGTCTGTCGTCCATCGGGATGCTCACGCGGGCCGCTCTGGAGGCGGACGACCCGGCGCAGCGCACCCGTGCTCTCGAGCAGGTCGGCGCGCTCGCCGCGGAGGGGATGGCCGATGCGCGGCGCATCGTGAACGCTCTGATGCCCGCCGAGCTCGAGTCGACCGCGCTCGGCGATGCCCTGGCCCGGATGCTCGAGCGCCTCGCCGAGGAGACCGGCATCGAGGCGACTCTGCACGCCGACGACGACCTGCCCTCGCTCGGCATCGACGCCGAGGTCGCCCTGCTCCGTACGGCGCAGTCCGCCCTCGCGAACGTCCGCTCCCATGCGGCCGCCACCAGGGTCGTCGTCACCCTCGCGGACGCGGGTGATGCGGTGCGGCTCGACATCGTCGATGACGGGATCGGCTTCGATGCACGGCAGTGGGACCGACAGCGGGAGGCGCAGGGCGCAGGCGGCGGCTACGGATTGCGCTCGATGCGTGCGCGCCTGCGGGAACTCGGCGGCGGACTCGACGTGGAGAGCGCACCGGGCGACGGCACGGCGCTCTCGGCGCACATCCCTCTCGGCGGCACCGCTCAGGGGCGACGGAGCGGGGTGGAGGCATGAACGCGGTGCGTGTGCTGCTCGTCGACGACCACCCGATCGTCCGGGCCGGCGTGCGCTCGCTGTTCGACCATCGTGACGACGTCGAGGTGGTCGGTGAGGCGGCGTCAGGGGAGGAGGCCGTGGCTCTCGCACGACACCTGCATCCGGACGTGGTCCTGTGCGACCTGCGGCTCGGCGACGGGATGGACGGCGTGCAGACGACCGCCGCCCTCCGCGCGCAGGAACCGGCGCCCGCCGTGCTGATCCTGACGACGTTCGACCGCGATGCCGAGATCCTGGGAGCGATCGAGGCGGGCGCAGCCGGCTACCTCCTCAAGGATGTGGCGCCGGACGACATCGCGCGCGCGATCCGTCAGGCGGCGTCGGGAGCGCTCGTGCTCACCCCCGAGCTCAGCGAGCGCGTCGTGCGGGTCATGCGTGCGCCGCGGGTGCGCCTGACCGACCGCGAGCTGGAGGTGCTGCGGCTGCTCGACACGGGCGCATCCAACCGCGAGATCGCGAAGACCCTGTTCGTCACGGAGGCCACCGTGAAGACCCACCTCGTGCACGTGTTCGAGAAGCTCGGTGCGGACAGCCGCGCACGCGCCATCGCCATCGCGCACGAGACCGGTCTGCTCTGAGTCGCCCGGCCCGTTCTGAGTCACCCGGCCCGCGACAGGCCTGTTCTCAACCGTTCGATGGATCCCCGGAACGGTCATCCCGGCGAGGCTGGGATCAGACCGAAAGGATTCCCGATGCGCAGGCTCTTCTCCGCCGCATTCGCCTACATGCTCGTGGGCGTCGCCTCCGGACTCTTCTACCGAGAGTTCACCAAGATCAACGACTTCCCCGAGGGTGAATCGACGCAGCTCGGCCTCGTGCACACACATCTGCTCGTGCTCGGCTTCGTCGTCCTGCTGATCGTCCTCCTCCTCGAGAAGGCCTTCGCGCTCTCCGAGAGCCGCCTGTTCGGGTGGTTCTTCTGGCTGTACAACGCGGGCCTCGTGCTCACGACGGCCATGATGATCTGGCACGGCAGCCTCACGGTGCTCGGCCAGGAGTCGAGCGGCATGATCGCCGGCATCGCGGGCCTCGGCCACATCCTCCTCAGCGCCGCCATGATCCTGCTGTTCCTCGCGCTCCGGAAGCGACTGTTCGCTCCGAAGCCCGCCGTCTGACAACCTTCGAATCGCGCAAATGGTCGCATCTCCGACGGGGATGCGACCATTTGCGCGATTCGAAACGGGGAACCGTCAGTCCGCCTCCACCGAGTCGTCGCGCAGGTGGGCGATGTGCGCCGCGTGCCGCGCCAGATGATTCGGCGAGCGGCGCACGAACAGCCACGCCACGATCAGCACCAGGAACCAGATCGGCGTCACGAGCAGTGCGGTCAGCGTGTCGGGCTGGGTCGTCAGCGCCCACAGGATGAACACGAAGAAGGCCAGGACGACGTAGACCATGAACACGCCGCCGGGCAGCCGGAACGTCGACGCGGCGACCTTGTCCTTGCGGGTGCGCCGGTACGCGAGGTAGCTGCACAGGAAGATGGTCCACACGAACATGAAGCACAGTGCCGAGACCGTGGTGACCATGTCGAACGCGGTGCCGATGTCCTTGCCCGCGTACAGCAGCACCACGCCGGAGAGCAGCAGGATGCACGACAGGAAGAGCGCGTTCTGCGGCACGCGGCGGCGGGAGAGGCGGGCGAACATGCGCGGGGCGTCGCCGTCCTGTGCGAGCCCGAACACCATGCGCGAGGTCGAGTAGATGCCGGAGTTGGCGCTCGACATGGCCGAGGTCAGCACCACGAGGTTCACGACCGTCGCGGCGATGCCCAGACCCGCGAGGGCGAACATCGCGATGAAGGGGCTCTCGCCGGCCACGTACTCCGTCCACGGGGTGACCGCCATCAGCACGATGAGCGCGCCCACGTAGAACAGCAGCACGCGGATCGGGATCGCGTTGATCGCCTTCGGCAGGTTGCGCTTCGGGTCCTTGGTCTCGGCCGCGGCGGTGCCGACGAGCTCGATGCCGACGAACGCGAACACGGCGATCTGGAAACCGGCGACGAAGCCCATGAAGCCGTGCGGGAACATGCCGCCCTTGTCCCACAGGTTCGAGAAGCTCGCAGTGCCGGCGTCGTGCTGGAAGCCGGTGAAGATCATCACGAGTCCCGTCACGATCAGCGCGACGATCGCGACGATCTTGATCAGCGCGAACCAGAACTCCATCTCGCCGAACGCGGCGACGGTCGGCAGGTTCAGAGCGAGCAGGATGACGACCACGAGGACGCCGGGGATCCACAGCGGGATGCCCGGGATCAGCGCGTCGGTGTAGCCGGCGATCGCGATCACGTCGGCGACGCCGGTGACCACCCAGCAGAACCAGTAGGTCCAGCCGGTGAAGAAGCCCGCCCAGGGGCCGAGGAGGTCGCTCGCGAAGTCGCTGAACGACTTGTACTTCAGGTTCGACAGCAGCAGCTCGCCCATCGCCCGCATGACGAAGAAGAGCATGAACCCGATGATCATGTAGACGAAGATCACCGACGGGCCCGCGACCGAGATGGTCTTGCCGCTGCCCATGAACAGTCCGGTGCCGATGGCGCCGCCGATCGCGAGCAGTTGGATGTGGCGGTTGCTCAACGCGCGCCGCAGGTGCTGTTCCTCTCCGTCCGCGGCGACTTCGCGCTCGCGTCCGGTTCCCCCCGTGTACTGCTTGGTCACTTTCTTCCTCCGGTCGTCGTCGACGGTGTCGATCCGACGGTACCCGTCGACCCCGCGATGCTCGGAATCGAGATCCGGTATTCCGTCGCGCCGAATCGATTCGATAGTCTTGTCGCACCCCCCCCCGATCAACCCCTCAGTTCTGCGAGCCGCTCCTTCATGGCCACCTCCCTCACCACGGGCCGTCCGTGGCGCGTCATCCTTGCCTTCTCCATCCCGCTCCTGCTCGGCAACGTGGTGCAGCAGCTGTACCAGTTCGCCGACGCCATCGTCGTCGGTCGGCACCTCGGCGTCACCTCTCTCGCGGCGGTGGGCGCGACCGGCAGCCTGCTGTTCCTCCTGCTCGGATTCGCCTGGGGCCTGACGAGCGGCTTCGCGATCCCGATCGCCCAGGCCTTCGGAGCGAGGGACGACGCGGCCGTGCGTCGTTCGGTGGCCACCGGGGTTCTGCTGAGCGCCATCACGAGCGTGATCCTGACGATCGGAGCGCCCCTCCTCGCCGGTCCGATCCTCGCGCTGCTGCAGACGCCGCCGGAGCTGATGGCCGAGGCCACGATCTTCACCCAGATCAGCTTCCTCGGCGCGAGCGCGACGATGTTCTTCAACTACCTCTCCGCGATCATCCGCGCGATCGGAGACTCCAAGACCCCGCTGGTGTTCCTCACCGTGTCGTGCGCCCTGAACGTCGGGCTCGTCGTGCTGATGGTCGGGCCGCTGGAGTGGGGCGTGGGCGGAGCCGCGCTCGCGACCGTGGTCGCCCAGGCGGTCTCGGTCGCCCTGTGCCTCGAGTTCGTGCGCCGACGGTTGCCCATGCTCCACCTGCGCCGTGCCGACTGGCGCATCACCCGCGCAGACATCGCAGAGCACCTGCGCCTCGGCCTGCCCATGGGGTTCCAGGCATCGATCATCGCCATCGGCACGCTGACCGTGCAGGTCGCGTTGAACACCCTCGGTGCGGATGCGGTCGCGGCCTACACGACCGGCTCCCGCGTCGACAGTCTCGCGGTGGCTCTGCTGTCGTCGCTCGGGCTCGCGGTCTCGATGTACGCCGCGCAGAACCACGGAGGTCGTCGTCCCGATCGCATCCGTCGCGGCGTGGTCGAGGCGACCTGGATGGCCGTCGTCGCCGGATTGGTCCTCGGCGGACTGCTCATCGCCTTCGGTGCGCCGATGGTGCGTCTGTTCATCGGCGCGGGGTCGGACGACGTCGTGGATGATGCGCATCGGATGCTCATCATCAACGGCTGCGGGTACTGGGCGCTGGGCATGCTGTTCGTGCTGCGTGGAGCCCTGCAGGGCCTGGGCCACACGCTCGTCCCCACGGTCACCGGCGTGATCGAGCTCGTGATGCGCGTGGGAGCCGCGATCGTGCTGGGCGCGTGGATCGGATTCGACGGAGTCGCTCTGAGCAACCCGCTCGCGTGGCTCGGCGCGATCGTCCTCCTCGTCCCCGCGTACGTCCGCGCACATCACGCCCTCGGCCGGCTGCCCATCGACCCCGCGGAGGCCACGGAGACCTCAGCCATCGCGATCGTCGGCCCGACCGACGGATCGATGGTCGTGGATGCCGTGGTCACCCAGCCGGTCCGCGTCGTCCGCGCGCGCCGCCTGCGCTGGCCGCGTCGTCGCTGACGGGGTCGTCGATCGGTCGCGTCGTCGCTTTGTCCGCACCGCACGGATATCCCTCTTCAGGATGATGCGGATCGCACTTGAGACGGATGCCCTTCCCGGGAGACACTTCTAATGTCGAATGAGTGGAGTAACCACTGACGGGGGGTCGTCATGACGACATTGAGAGTGGCCAGCGATCTGGCTGCGGTGATGGTGCCGATCGGTTACGTGGGTGCGGCGCTCGCCGCCATCTTCGCGATCGTCGCGGCGGTCGCGATCGTCCGAGGAGCCGGTGGGCTCGCCGGGGGCGCGGTGGGATTGTGGATCGTGGGAGCGCTGATGAGCTGCGCGGCGTCGTTCGCGCGCGACTGGACGCCGCTCATCCTGGCGGGTGGATCGCTTGTGGCGATGCTCATCATCGGTGCCGTCGTGCGTGCGATCGTCAATGCGGCCGCTGTGGGACGCAGCGACCGCACGGTCGAGGAGGCGCTGCCGACGGCGGTTCCCGTCTCGAAGGCGCCGACTGCTCCCACACCGAAGCCGGTACTCACCAAGACCGGGCCTGCGACCGCTTCGGTCGCGATCGTGCGCTGAGCGCTCAGCGGTAGTCGCGGTCGCGGTGCTGCCCGGTCTCGTCTCCGGCCTGCACGCGCTCTGCTTCTCGCGCCCTCAGCTCCACGCGGCGGATCTTCCCCGAGATCGTCTTCGGCAGTTCCGGCACGAACTCGATGATCCGCACCCACAGATGCGAGGAGAGCCGCTCGTGCGCGTACGCGAAGATCGCACGCGCCGCCTCGGTCTCTGCGTTCGTGGAGTCCGGTGTCAGGCAGACGTAGGCCTTCGGCACGGCCAGGCGCGTCGGGTCGGGGCTCGGGATCACGGCCGCCTCGACCACGAGCTCATGCTCGAGCAGCACCGACTCGAGCTCGAAGGGCGAGATCTTGTAGTCCGAGGCCTTGAACACGTCGTCGGAGCGACCCACATAGGTGAGGTAGCCCTCGTCGTCGCGCACCGCGATGTCGCCGGTGTGGTGATAGCCGCCTGCCCGTGATTCCGCGGTCTTCTCCGGGTCGTCGTAGTACCCGGCCATGAGTCCGAGCGGTGGGTGCGCCAGGTCGAGTGCGATCTCGCCCTCTCCGTCGACGACCTTCCCGGTGACGGGGTCCAGCAGCACGACCGGGTAGCCGGGCAACGGCCGACCCATGGAGCCGACCTTGACGGTCTGACCGGGGGAGTTCCCGATGCAGGCGGTCATCTCGGTCTGTCCGAAGCCGTCGCGGATCGTTCCGCCCCAGGCGTCGCGCACTCTGTCGATGACTTCGGGGTTCAGGGGTTCTCCCGCGCCCACGAGCTCACGGGGCGGGTGCGTCAGGCGGGCGAGATCGGCCTGGATCAGCATGCGCCACACCGTCGGCGGCGCGCAGAAGGTCGACACGTGATGGGTGTCCATGACCTGCATGAGCGTGTTCGCGTCGAAGCGCGCGTAGTTGTAGACGAAGACGGTCGCCCCGGCGAGGAACGGCGAGTAGAAGCTCGACCACGCATGCTTGGCCCAGCCGGGCGACGAGATGTTCAGGTGCACGTCGTCGGGGCGCACGCCGAGCCACCACATGGTCGACAGGTGTCCGATCGGGTACGAGGCGTGCGTGTGCTGCACGAGCTTCGGCCGGTTGGTGGTGCCGGAGGTGAAGTACAGCAGCGCGGTGTCGGACGACGGGGTGGGGCCGTCGGGCTCGAAACTCGCGGGGGCTGTGGTGGAGTCGTCGAAGGAGGCCCAGTCCGATGGCAGGTCGGTGCCCACGCCGATGCGCAGGATGCCCTGGTCGATGTCGGCGAGACGGTCGGCGAGCGCTCCGAGCGTGACGACAGCCCGCGCGCGCCCGTGGTCGACACGATAGGCGAGGTCAACCGCGGACAGGAGCGTCGAGGTCGGGATCGAGACGGCACCGAGCTTCGTGATCGCCAGCATCACCTCCCACAGCTCGATCGTGTTGTTCAGCATGACGATCACGTGGTCGCCGCGACGGATGCCGATGCGGGTGAGCCAGGCGGCCACCTGGTCGGAGCGGGTCGAGAGCTCGCCGTAGGTCCAGGAGCGAAGACTGAGGTCGGCCTCCACGATCTGCACGGCGGGGCGATCGGGCTTCTCGCCCGCGATGACGTCGAACCACTCGAGGGCGAAGTTGAACTCGTCGACCTCGGGCCAGGCGAATCCCTCTCTCGCCGCGGCATAGTCGGTCGCGTTCGTGAAGAGGAAGTCCCGCATCTCCCGGATGGTGTGCGTGGCGGCGGTGGCGCTGCGGCTCATGGTGCTCCCTTGCTCCTTGCTGGCGTGCACTCCATCCTGGCGCATGGGTCGGCGCCAGGAGAACGGTCAGGCCCAGGAGAACCGTCAGGTGGAGAGGACTCCCGGTCCGTCGCGGAGCTCGAAGACGAGCTGGGTCTCGGTCCCCCGCACGACCGGGTGGACGGTGATGTGCTCGAGCACGATGTCGCGAAGTGCCGTCGCGTCCTGCACCGCGACATGCACGAGGAAGTCGTCGACCCCGGCGACGTGGAACACCTGCAGGACGCGGGGGATGCCCGCGAGCGCGTCGAACAGGGCGGTGACCTTGGCTCCGGTGTGGTTCGCGAGGCGCACCTTGATGATCGCCTGCAGGGGGAAGCCGAGGGCTGCGCCATCGACGCGGATGCGGGTGTCGCGGATCACCCCGCGCTCACGCAGCGCTCGCACCCGATGCGCGCATGTGGACTCGGCGAGACCGAGCCGATGCGCGAGCGCCTTGTTGGTGGTCTCGGCGTCGCGGGTCAGCACCGCGAGCAGCTCGAGATCGATCTCGTCGAGTTGGGCTTTCGCCAAGGGGAGGCCTCCTCGCCTGCGCGGTATTGCACAGAATAGCGTTTCTGCTCCCTGATCCGACGTCCTCTGTCGAATCCCTGCACTTTCATCGTGATTCCGGCAACGTGGAGGCATGACTGCACCGCTGCATCCTGACACCATCGCCGTCCACAGCGGGCGCTCCGATCTCGAGGGTCTCGGGGTCCACGCGCTGCCGATCGATCTGTCGACCACGAACCCGCTGCCCGACATCGAGCGCGGTGGCGACTCGTACGAGGCCATGGCGACCGGCGGGCGTCCCCCGGCGGACGGCAGCATGGTCTATGCGCGGCTGTGGAACCCGACCGTGGCCCGGTTCGAAGAGGCGCTGGCTGAGCTCGAGCATGCCGAGGCCGCCGTGGCCTTCGCCTCGGGCATGGCCGCGATGACGGCGGTGATCCTCGCCCATACGGGTGCGACCGGCACGCGGCACGTCGTCGCGGTGCGTCCGCTCTATGGCGGCACCGACCATCTCCTCGGCTCGGGACTGCTCGGCGTCGAGACCACCTACTGCCACCCCGACGAGGTCGCGGCCGCTGTGCGCCCCGACACGGGTCTCGTCGTGGTGGAGACGCCGGCGAACCCCACTCTCGACATCGCCGACATCGCCGACGTGGTCCGGCAGGCGGGGGCGGTCCCTGTCGTGGTCGACAACACGTTCGCGACTCCCGTGCTGCAGAACCCCATCGATCTGGGGGCGGCGATGTCGCTGCACAGCGCCACGAAGTACCTCGGCGGACATGGCGACGTGATCGCCGGCGTCGTCGCCTGCAGCGAGGAGACGGCGGAGGCGTTGCGCCGTGTGCGGGCAGTGACCGGAGGGCTGCTTCATCCGCTCGGGGCCTATCTGCTGCACCGCGGACTCACCACGCTTCCGGTGCGGGTGCGGCACCAGCAGGAGAGCGCGCGTCGGATCGTGCAGTGGTTGAGCGACCGGCCAGAGGTCGCGGAGGTCTTCTATCCGGGACTCGACGGCGACCCGCGCGGCATCCTCGAGCGGCAGATGCGCGGCACCGGCGCGATGATCGCGATGCGCATGCGTGGCGGGTTCGCCGCGGCCTCCGCCGTCACGACGGCGACCGTGTTGTTCACGCACGCGGTGTCGCTCGGCGGCGTGGACTCGCTGATCCAGCATCCGGCGGCACTCACTCATCGTCCGGTGCCCCCGGAGGCACGTCCGGCAGCCGACGTGCTGCGGCTGTCGATCGGGCTGGAGGACGTCGACGACCTGATCGCCGATCTCGCCCAGGCCTTCACGGCCGTCCCGGCCTTCGATTCCGAAGTGCCGCTCTCCGACCGGGTCACCTCCTCGCGCGACGCACACCGGGGGGGCGGTGCGCGCCTGAGGGGGTGGCTCAGCGCCCGTGAACGGTCAGCGCGGCCGCCGCATCGGTGAGGTGACTCAGGGCGAAGGGAGGCGGATCGTCCCGGTCGCGAGGCGCTCCGTCGGCATCCGGTCGCGGTCGTAGGTGATCTCGTCGTAGCCGTGCGGGGTGGGCACTCCGTCGTCGTCGAGGCTCACGAAGACGATCTTGTCGATCGTGAGGATGCGCTTGCGGGTGATCATGTTCCTCGCCACCGCGCGCATGGTCAGCGACGTGGTGCCGAAGTGCGTCGCCTGCAGGCCGATCTCGATCAGGTCGCCCTGCACGGCCGAGGCCTCGAAGTTGATCTCCGAGATGTGCTTGGTGACGGCGCGGTAGTTGCCCAGCTGCACGATCGCGTAGATCGCGGCTTCCTCGTCGATCCACTTCAGCAGACTCCCGCCGAACAGGGAGCCGTTCGCGTTCAGGTCCTCGGGCCGCACCCATTTGCGGGTGCGGAAGTTGAGTCCGTCCTCCGACCACTGCCACGCCGGTGCTTTGTTCTTCGCCATGCGCACGAGGCTAGGCGGCGCGTGAGTCGGAGAGGTTACGGCTCGTTTTCACGGAGGGCACGGTCGGCGGCGCCCCCCGTTTGTGCATTCCACACAAGAAACTGAGTTCCAGCGGCACTGAGACTTGGTTTCGATCGGCAAATCCGGATCCTGCATATCGGTGCGCCCATACAGTCGCCGGTGGCAACGACGCCACTGACCCCCGGGAGTCCTCAATGACGAGTACCACACCCCATTCGCACGGCATCGGCATGCGCATCGCCGTCATCGTGCTCAGCCTGCTGCTGGCCGCCATGGTGATCCTGTTCTTCGTGACGACGAGCACGATCGCCGCGGGAGCCTCCGACCTCGCCGACGGCACCACGTCGGCCAAGGACGGCTCTGCCGAGCTTGCCGCCGGCGCTGCGGACCTCTCCACGGGGGCATCCCGGCTCGCCGCGGGCACGCAGGACCTCTCGGCGGGAGCCGCCAGTGCGCAGGAGGGGTCGCAGAAGCTGAGCGACGGTGCCACGACCGCAGCCACCGGCGCGACGACCCTGGCCGAGGGGGCGAACACCCTCGCCGTCGGCGCTTCCACTGCCGTGGTCGGTGCGGGCAAGGTCAGCGGGGGCGCGCAGACGGCACTCTCCGGTGCACAGGAGCTCGCGACCAAGATGGCGCAGGCGGACGCCGGTGCGCAGTCGCTGTCGGCCGGGGTCTCGACCCTCGCCGCGGGCGTCAACGGCGCGCACGCGTACGCGAACGGCGTGCTCGACGGCGCGACGAAGCTCAGCCAGACCCTCGGCACCAAGGTCAACGCCGACGTGGTGGCTCTCGCGCAGCCCGGTGCACAGACGCTCCTCCAGGGTGTCGCGGCCGCAGCGCCCGGCCACTCGCAGCAGCTCGCCGACGCCCTTGCGGGGATGTCCGCCGCCGACCCGCAGAACCCGCAGCTGGAGGCTCTCGCCACTCTGGCCGCCGGAGTCGACCGGGAAGTCGACGCGATGGCTCCCGTCGCAGCCAAGGGATCCGAGCTCGCGCAGGGGCTCGTCGCGGCAGCCGCCGGCTCTGCGCAGGTGACAGGTGGCGTCAACGCTCTCATCCACGGTGACGCGTCCCGCCAGTGGCCCGGCACCACGGCGCTGGTCGCTCCCCAGGGTGCGCCGGCTCTCGTCGCCGGCGCGCAGGCTCTGCACTCCGGCACCTCGCAGCTCTCCGCCGGTGCCGCGCGGCTCGCCTCGGGCCTGCAGACGCTCTCCACCGGCGCATCCTCCCTGTACTCGGGAACGGCGAACCTCAGTGCCGGGGCGACCCGCCTGAACGACGGTGCCTCGACGCTCGCCACCGGTGTCGGCGCATTGCAGACCGGTGCGGGCGACCTCAATGCGGGGATCGAGAAGCTCTCGGCGGGTGCCGCCACCGTCGCAGACGGCTCCGGCGAACTCGCGGCCGGCGGGGACAGGCTCGAGGCCGGGGCAGCCGACCTCGCCGCGGGCAACGGCCTGATCGCGGACGGATCGGGCACGCTCGCGACCGCTACGGCGGGAGCTGCGCCGTCCGTGACGCCGTGGGGCCTGGGCATCGCCCTCGCAGGGCTGATCGCGATCGGATTCTGGGTCGGTCACCGCATCTCGCATCGCCGCGCACTGGCTCTGATCGCCTGACCGCCTGACCGCCGCCACGCGACCCCCCCCGCCCCCACCC
>NZ_JYIV01000003.1 GCF_000956405.1 Microbacterium oxydans | reverse complement strand
TCTCTTTGGTCAGCATCAAACTCGCTGCGTTCCGGTTTTTCCCCGGTTCGTATGCATTTCTTTTTTACGGAGAGTTTGATCCTGGCTCAGGATGAACGCTGGCGGCGTGCTTAACACATGCAAGTCGAACGGTGAACACGGAGCTTGCTCTGTGGGATCAGTGGCGAACGGGTGAGTAACACGTGAGCAACCTGCCCCTGACTCTGGGATAAGCGCTGGAAACGGCGTCTAATACTGGATATGTGACGTGACCGCATGGTCTGCGTCTGGAAAGAATTTCGGTTGGGGATGGGCTCGCGGCCTATCAGCTTGTTGGTGAGGTAATGGCTCACCAAGGCGTCGACGGGTAGCCGGCCTGAGAGGGTGACCGGCCACACTGGGACTGAGACACGGCCCAGACTCCTACGGGAGGCAGCAGTGGGGAATATTGCACAATGGGCGCAAGCCTGATGCAGCAACGCCGCGTGAGGGACGACGGCCTTCGGGTTGTAAACCTCTTTTAGCAGGGAAGAAGCGAAAGTGACGGTACCTGCAGAAAAAGCGCCGGCTAACTACGTGCCAGCAGCCGCGGTAATACGTAGGGCGCAAGCGTTATCCGGAATTATTGGGCGTAAAGAGCTCGTAGGCGGTTTGTCGCGTCTGCTGTGAAATCCGGAGGCTCAACCTCCGGCCTGCAGTGGGTACGGGCAGACTAGAGTGCGGTAGGGGAGATTGGAATTCCTGGTGTAGCGGTGGAATGCGCAGATATCAGGAGGAACACCGATGGCGAAGGCAGATCTCTGGGCCGTAACTGACGCTGAGGAGCGAAAGGGTGGGGAGCAAACAGGCTTAGATACCCTGGTAGTCCACCCCGTAAACGTTGGGAACTAGTTGTGGGGTCCATTCCACGGATTCCGTGACGCAGCTAACGCATTAAGTTCCCCGCCTGGGGAGTACGGCCGCAAGGCTAAAACTCAAAGGAATTGACGGGGACCCGCACAAGCGGCGGAGCATGCGGATTAATTCGATGCAACGCGAAGAACCTTACCAAGGCTTGACATATACGAGAACGGGCCAGAAATGGTCAACTCTTTGGACACTCGTAAACAGGTGGTGCATGGTTGTCGTCAGCTCGTGTCGTGAGATGTTGGGTTAAGTCCCGCAACGAGCGCAACCCTCGTTCTATGTTGCCAGCACGTAATGGTGGGAACTCATGGGATACTGCCGGGGTCAACTCGGAGGAAGGTGGGGATGACGTCAAATCATCATGCCCCTTATGTCTTGGGCTTCACGCATGCTACAATGGCCGGTACAAAGGGCTGCAATACCGCGAGGTGGAGCGAATCCCAAAAAGCCGGTCCCAGTTCGGATTGAGGTCTGCAACTCGACCTCATGAAGTCGGAGTCGCTAGTAATCGCAGATCAGCAACGCTGCGGTGAATACGTTCCCGGGTCTTGTACACACCGCCCGTCAAGTCATGAAAGTCGGTAACACCTGAAGCCGGTGGCCTAACCCTTGTGGAGGGAGCCGTCGAAGGTGGGATCGGTAATTAGGACTAAGTCGTAACAAGGTAGCCGTACCGGAAGGTGCGGCTGGATCACCTCCTTTCTAAGGAGCATCTGACTCTTCGGAGTCCAGAACCCAGATCGAGAACGTTCGTTTCTCGCTGGGAGCTCATGGGTGGAACATTTGACATGGTGCGAAGGATGTTGTTCTTCTCCAGTACGCCGCTTCGGTGGTTGGAACGGGGAGGGTGACGGATGTCGCACCTGCACGCTGTTGGGTCCTGAGGGACCGGATGCGCACTGGCCTTCGGGTCGAGTGCACAGTCGGTTACTCTGGGCCTTTCGCTGTTTCCCGGTTGGGAAGTGGTGAGGGGTACCGCCCGTACTTTGAGAACTACACAGTGGACGCGAGCATCTTGCAACAGCCTTCGGGTTGTTGCACAAGATGATCTTAAAGATCATTAGTCAATTTCTGATTCAGTCTTCGGACTGGTCGGGTTTTTGATTCAAACTCATGTGATTTCAAGTCTTTAAGAGCAAACGGTGGATGCCTTGGCATCTGGAGCCGAAGAAGGACGTAGCAATCTGCGATAAGCCTCGGGGAACTGATAAGCAAGTTTTGATCCGAGGGTGTCCGAATGGGGAAACCCCGCTGGGCGGCGTGCCGACCTAGTGACTCCCGCCTGAATATATAGGGCGGGTAGAGGGAACGTGGGGAAGTGAAACATCTCAGTACCCACAGGAAGAGAAAGCAACCGCGATTCCGTTAGTAGTGGCGAGCGAAACCGGATCAGGCTAAACCTAGCGTGTGTGATAGCCGGCAGGCGTTGCACGTTGGGGGTTGTGGGACTTTTCAGTCATCTCTGCCGAGGTGGCGGCGTTACAAGAAGGTATAGACGAACGGTCTTGAAAGGCCGGTCATAGAGGGTGCCAACCCCGTAGTCGAAATGCTTCTCTTGGCGCGAAGAGTATCCCAAGTAGCACGGGGCCCGTGAAATCCCGTGTGAATCTGTCAGGACCACCTGATAAGCCTAAATACTCCCAGATGACCGATAGCGGACAAGTACCGTGAGGGAAAGGTGAAAAGTACCCCGGGAGGGGAGTGAAATAGTACCTGAAACCGTTTGCTTACAAACCGTTGGAGCCTCCTTAGTAGGGGTGACAGCGTGCCTTTTGAAGAATGAGCCTGCGAGTTAGCGATATGTGGCGAGGTTAACCCGTGTGGGGTAGCCGTAGCGAAAGCGAGTCTGAATAGGGCGATTCAGTCGCATGTCCTAGACCCGAAGCGAAGTGATCTATCCATGGCCAGGTTGAAGCACGTGTAAGAGCGTGTGGAGGACCGAACCCACTTAGGTTGAAAACTGAGGGGATGAGCTGTGGATAGGGGTGAAAGGCCAATCAAACTTCGTGATAGCTGGTTCTCTCCGAAATGCATTTAGGTGCAGCGTTGCGTGTTTCTTGCCGGAGGTAGAGCTACTGGATGGCCGATGGGCCCTACAAGGTTACTGACGTCAGCCAAACTCCGAATGCCGGTAAGTGAGAGCGCAGCAGTGAGACTGTGGGGGATAAGCTTCATAGTCGAGAGGGAAACAACCCAGACCACCAACTAAGGTCCCAAAGCGCGTGCTAAGTGGGAAAGGATGTGGAGTTGCTGTGACAACCAGGAGGTTGGCTTAGAAGCAGCCACCCTTGAAAGAGTGCGTAATAGCTCACTGGTCAAGTGATTCCGCGCCGACAATGTAACGGGGCTCAAGCACGCCACCGAAGTTGTGGCATTGACATTATTGGTAGGCCTTCGTGGTCCAGCCGTGTTGATGGGTAGGAGAGCGTCGTGTGGCCAGCGAAGCGGCGGTGTAAACCAGCCGTGGAGGCTACACGAGTGAGAATGCAGGCATGAGTAGCGAATGACGTGTGAGAAACACGTCCTCCGAAAGACCAAGGGTTCCAGGGTCAAGCTAATCTTCCCTGGGTAAGTCGGGACCTAAGGCGAGGCCGACAGGCGTAGTCGATGGACAACGGGTTGATATTCCCGTACCGGCGAAGAACCGCCCAAGCTAATCCAGTAGTGCTAAGTGTCTGAATCCCAGTGACTGATCCCTTCGGGGTGACGCTCTGGGCCTAGCGCACGACCCCATTCTGGTGCGGTTAGCGTATTAACAGGTGTGACGCAGGAAGGTAGCCCAAGCCAGGCGATGGTTGTCCTGGTGCAAGTGCGTAGGCCGAGTCGTAGGCAAATCCGCGATTCATTGAGGCTGAGACACGATGCGGATAAAAAGTGGGTGATCCTATGCTGCCAAGAAAAGCATCGACGCGAGGTTCTAGCCGCCCGTACCCCAAACCGACTCAGGTGGTCAGGTAGAGAATACCAAGGAGATCGAGAGAATCGTGGTTAAGGAACTCGGCAAAATGCCCCCGTAACTTCGGGAGAAGGGGGGCCATCCACTTATACGGATTTACTCCGAAAAGGGTGTGGTGGCCGCAGAGACTAGTGGGTAGCGACTGTTTACTAAAAACACAGGTCCGTGCCAAGTCGCAAGACGATGTATACGGACTGACGCCTGCCCGGTGCTGGAAGGTTAAGAGGACCGGTTAGCCGCAAGGCGAAGCTGAGAATTTAAGCCCCAGTAAACGGCGGTGGTAACTATAACCATCCTAAGGTAGCGAAATTCCTTGTCGGGTAAGTTCCGACCTGCACGAATGGCGTAACGACTTCCCAACTGTCTCAACCGCGAACTCGGCGAAATTGCATTACGAGTAAAGATGCTCGTTACGCGCAGCAGGACGGAAAGACCCCGTGACCTTTACTACAGCTTGGTATTGGTGTTCGGTGTGGCTTGTGTAGGATAGGTGGGAGACTTTGAAGCATGGACGCTAGTTCGTGTGGAGTCATTGTTGAAATACCACTCTGGTCACTCTGGATATCTAACTTCGAACCGTAATCCGGTTCAGGGACAGTGCCTGGTGGGTAGTTTAACTGGGGCGGTTGCCTCCCAAAAAGTAACGGAGGCGCCCAAAGGTTCCCTCAACCTGGTTGGCAATCAGGTGTCGAGTGTAAGTGCACAAGGGAGCTTGACTGTGAGACTGACAGGTCGAGCAGGGACGAAAGTCGGGACTAGTGATCCGGCAGTGGCTTGTGGAAGCGCTGTCGCTCAACGGATAAAAGGTACCTCGGGGATAACAGGCTGATCTTGCCCAAGAGTCCATATCGACGGCATGGTTTGGCACCTCGATGTCGGCTCGTCGCATCCTGGGGCTGGAGTAGGTCCCAAGGGTTGGGCTGTTCGCCCATTAAAGCGGTACGCGAGCTGGGTTTAGAACGTCGTGAGACAGTTCGGTCCCTATCCGCTGCGCGCGTAGGAAATTTGAGAGGATCTGACCCTAGTACGAGAGGACCGGGTTGGACGAACCTCTGGTGTGTCAGTTGTTCCGCCAGGAGCACCGCTGATTAGCTACGTTCGGGATGGATAACCGCTGAAAGCATCTAAGCGGGAAGCCGGCCTCAAGATGAGATTTCCATACCTTCGGGTGAGAGGCTCCCAGCCAGACTACTGGGTTGATAGGCCAGATGTGGAAGTGCAGTAATGCATGCAGCTGACTGGTACTAATAAGCCGATGACTTGATAACACACCGTTTGTTGGTGCTACGCGTCCACTGAGTGGTTCTCGATGTACGGTCGAGAGCCGCATAACAACAATGACTTTGTTATGTGTTTGATTGAAACATCAATAGTGTTTCGGCGGCCATAGCGTGAGGGAAACGCCCGGTTACATTCCGAACCCGGAAGCTAAGCCTCACAGCGCCGATGGTACTGCAGGGGGGACCCTGTGGGAGAGTAGGACACCGCCGGACTCCTTTTA
>NZ_JYIV01000002.1 GCF_000956405.1 Microbacterium oxydans | reverse complement strand
AACCCGGTGATCAGTGTGCGGGCGCAGATCTTCGATATTTTCGACACGCATCGTCCTGGTATGAGCAGGAAGGCGAAGACGGCGCGGGCGGAGGAGTTGCTCACGTTGGTGGGGGTGGATCCGTCGCGGTTGTCGAGTTTCCCGCATGAGTTGTCGGGGGGTATGCGGCAGCGGATGATGATCGCGATGGCGTTGGCTCTTGATCCGCAGGTGATGATCATGGATGAGCCGACGACGGCTCTGGATGTGGTGGTGCAGCGGGGCATCATCCGGGAGATCATGCGGTTGCGGGAGAAGTTGGGGTTCGCGGTGATCTTCATCACGCATGATCTGCCGATGTTGATCGAGATCAGTGATCGGATCGCGATCATGTTGCAGGGGCAGATCGTGGAGGAGGGCACGGCGGAGGAGATCTACCGGGACCCGCAGCATGAGTACACGCGTCGGTTGTTGTCGAGTTTCCCGTCGTTGAAGGGTGAGCGTGGCGATTTCGTGCGTACCGGTGTGAGCCAGGAGGGCGTCCGATGACGAACACGAGTGGTGTGCCTGCCGCGACCTTGGAGGCGCGGAGTCTGGTGAAGGACTTCCATCTGCGGTCGGGGTTCCGCACGAGTGTGTTGCATGCGGTGAAGGATGTGTCGTTCACGATCGAGGCGGGGAAGACGGTCGCTTTGGTGGGGGAGTCGGGGTCGGGGAAGTCGACGATCGCGCGGATGCTGATGAAGTTGGAGACCCCCAGCAGTGGGGAGATCCTCCTCGACGGTAAACCGTCCGGGACTCGGGGTCGGGCTCTGGAGGGGTATCGCGCGGATGTGCAGATGGTGTTCCAGGACCCGTTCGCGTCGTTGAACCCGTTCCACACGATCGTGCATCATCTGGAGCGTCCGATCCGCCTGCACCACCCGGAGCTGTCTCGCGCGCAGGTGCGGGAGCGGGCGGTGGAGTTGTTGGAGCGTGTGCGGCTGAGCCCGGGAGAGTCGTTTGCGGATCGTCGCCCGCATGAGTTGTCGGGTGGGCAGCGGCAGCGCGTCGCGATCGCTCGGGCGTTGGCGCCGGGGGCGCGGTTCATCGTCGCGGACGAACCCGTGTCGATGTTGGACGTGTCGATCCGGTTGGGGGTGTTGAACCTGCTCGCGGACCTGCAACGCGAGGAGAACCTGGGGGTGTTGTACATCACGCACGACCTGGCCACGGCGCGGCACTTCTCCGATGAGATCATGGTGCTCTACAAGGGTGATGTCGTCGAGCGTGGCCCCGCGGACGAGGTCATCCTGAACCCGCAGCACGAGTACACCAAGACACTCCTCGGCGCAGCACCCGAGCCCGACAACCTCGGCCGCCTCCGCGACGAGGTCCGCACCGAACTCGGC
>NZ_JYIV01000001.1 GCF_000956405.1 Microbacterium oxydans | reverse complement strand
GGGTCTGCTGCACGGATAGGTGACAGTTTCGGTTAGGCCGCGAGGGCCAGGTTCTTGGTCATGATGGTCTCGAACTCGACCGGTGTCAACCGGCCCAACGCTGCCTGTCGCCGGCGTCGGTGGTAGGTCCGTTCGATCCAGGTCACGATCGCGATGCGCAGCTGCTCCCGGGTGGTCCAGGAGCGGCGGTTCAGGACGTTCTTCTGCAGCAGGCTGAAGAAGCTCTCCATCGCCGCGTTGTCGCCGCAGGACGCGACTCTGCCCATTGATCCGACCAGGCGGTGCCGGGCCAGAGCGCGCAGGAACCTCCGGCTGCGGAACTGCGACCCGCGGTCCGAATGGACCACGCAGCCCGCGACGTCACCACGCATCGCGACGGCGTTCTCGAGCGCGCGGATGGCGAGGCTCGACTTCATCCGATTGCTGATCGAGTAGCCGACGATCTTGTTCCCGAACACATCCTTGATCGCGCAGAGATAGAGCTTGCCCTCGGCGGTCTTGTGCTCGGTGATGTCGGTCAGCCAGAGCTGGTTTGGGCCATCGGCGGTGAACTCGTGCCGCACCCGGCCGTGCTCGTCCGTCACGACGCAGAGGTCGTCATGAACGGCGGGACCGGGCTTGCGGCCGTTCTTGCCGCGCTTCTTCCCGAACACGCTCCACCAGCCGTTGTCCGACGTGATCCGCCACGCGGTGCGGTCCGCCATCGCCTCGCCCGCGTCGCGGGCCTCGTCGGCGAGGAGCCGGTGCCCGAACTCCGGGTCATCCTGGTGCGCGTCGAACAGCGCGTTCGCGCGATACCCCTCCACGATCTCACTGTCCGTGATGGGGTTCATCACTCACCGGTAATAGCGCTGGCGGGAGAGCTTCAACACCCGGCACGTCACCGTCACGGGGATCCCGTCAGCGGCGAGCTCTGTCACGAACGGGTACGTCATTTTCCCGGCAGATGCGCCTGCGCGAAATACGCCGCCGCGCGGCGCAGCACCTCGTTCTCCTGTTCCAGCAGACGGACCCGCCTACGCAACTCCCGGGCCTCATCGGCCTCGGCCCGCGTCACGCCCGGCTTCGCACCGGACTCCACGGCTGCCTGACGTACCCAGTTCTGCAGACAGGTCTCACTGATCCCGAAATCCGCCGCGATCTGACGCAACGGGACCCCGGGTTCGCGATTCACAGCGACGCGCACAACGTCGTCACGAAACTCACGCGGATAGGGCTTGGGCATGATGACATCCTCTCAGCAGCACCTCACGGCACCACAGATCAGGTGTCACCTATCCGTGCAGCAGACCC